>NZ_LMQA01000002.1:0-1122580 GCF_001424455.1 Geodermatophilus sp. Leaf369
CGCCCTCGGCCTGGGCCTGACGACCGCCACCCGGCGCCGCCAGCACCAGCAGTAGAGACCCCCACAGGGCACCACCGGCCCGACCACCCCAGCCAGGGGCGGTCGGGCCGGTGGTGTGCCCGGCTCACGGAGTGGCAGGGACGCGGGGAGCGCGCCCTCCCACTCCACAGCGCGTCAGCTGAAGAGGGCGCTGTACCCGTTCAGGGCCGGCTGTCCACCGAGGTGGGCGTAGAGCACGGTGGAGTCGGGCGAGATCTCCTTCGAGCGGACCAGCTCGATGGTCGCGGCCATCGACTTCCCCTCGTAGACGGGGTCGGTGACCATGCCCTCGGTGCGGGCGGCGGTCTCCATGGCGCGCAGCGTGACGTCGTCCGGGATGCCGTAGACCCCCGCGTGGAAGCGCTCGTCGAGCTCGACGTCGTCCAGGGTCAGCTGCCGCTGCAGCCCGATCGCGGCGGCGGTGCGCTGGGCGATGCGCAGCACCTGGTCGCGGGTCTCGGCGGGCTTGGCCGAGGCGTCGACGCCGAGCACGCGCCGGGGGCGGGCGCCGTCCTCCTCGAGCTTGGCGAACCCGGCGACCATGCCGGCCTGCGTCGAGCCGGTCACCGAGCAGACGACGACGGTGTCGAAGAAGACCCCCAGCTCGGCCTCCTGCTGGGCGACCTCGCGGGCCCAGTGGGCGAAGCCGTGGCCACCGAGCGGGTGGTCCGAGGCACCGGCCGGGATGGCGTAGGGCTTGCCCCCGCGGGCCTCGATGTCGGCCAGCGCGGTCTCCCAGCTCTCCTTGAACCCGATGCCGAACCCGGCCTTGACCAACCGCACGTCGGCGCCGGCCAGGCGGGAGATCAGGATGTTGCCGACCTTGTCGTAGACGGCGTCGGGCCAGTCGACCCAGCTCTCCTGGATCAGCACGCAGGACAGCCCCAGGTGCGCGGCGACCGCGGCGACCTGACGGGTGTGGTTGCTCTGCACCCCGCCGATCGACACGAGGGTGTCGCAGCCCTGCGCCAGCGCCTCGGCGACCAGGTACTCCAGCTTGCGGGTCTTGTTGCCGCCGTAGGCGATGCCGGAGTTGCAGTCCTCCCGCTTGGCCCACACCGCGGCACCGCCGAGGTGCTCGGTCAGCCGGTCCAGGCGGTGGACCGGCGAGGGCCCGAAGAGCAGCGGGGTGCGGGGGAAGTCGTCGAGCGTCGTCACGGGGTCTCCTCGGAGAGTTCGGCCAGCAGGGCGGTCCAGATGGCGGTGGTGACCGAGACGGCGTCCTCGACGTCGCGGTGCTCGCACGCGGCGATGAGCCGGTCGTGCAGGTCGACGGAGTCCGCGCCGTGGGCGGCGGCGAAGCGCAGCCGCTCCAGCCGGCGGACCAGCGGGGTGAAGCGGTCGACGGTCGCGGTGACGGCGCCGTTGCCGCAGCGCGCCACGAGCACCGCGTGCAGGGCGTCGTCGGCGTCCAGGGCGGCGTCGACGTCCCCGGCCCCGACGGCCGCGGCGAAGGCGGCGTTGGCCGTGCGCATGGCCGCCACGTCGTCCGCGGTCACGGTGGGGACGGCGGTGCGGACGGCGAGCTCGTGCATCGCCCGGACGACGACGGCAGCATCGCGCACCGCGGCCGGGACGACGGCGGTGACCCGGGTGTGGCTCTGCGGCTTGGACTCGACCAGGCCCTCGTCGGCCAGCCGGGCCAGCGCGGTGCGCACCGGGGCGACCGAGAGGCCCAGCCGGGTGGCGAGCTCGGCGTCCTTGACCACCCCGCCCGGGGGCAGCTCACCGGAGACGATCGCCTCCCGGATCCGCACCAGGGCCTGGTCCCGCAGCAGCACACGCACAACTGACATCTCAGATGTCAGTTGGCCGGATGTCAAGGGGCAGAGCCGAGGCGAGCGGCGGCTACGTTGCCGGTATGACGCTCGAACCGACTCGCGAACGCACCCACACCTGGGGAGACCCCGGCGTCTCCGCCGCGGAGGTGCGCACCAGCGAGGGCATCGAGGTGCTGCGCGGGATCGCCCAGGGCCGGCTCCCCGCCGCCCCGATCGCCTCCACGCTGGGCATGGGTCTGGAGTCCGTCGAGCCCGGCCGGGTGGTCTTCACCCTGGAGCCGGCCGAGTTCCACTACAACCCGATCGGCTCGGTGCACGGCGGGGTCTACGCCACCCTGCTCGACTCGGCCTGCGGCTGCGCGGTGCACTCGATGCTCCCGGCCGGGGTGGGCTACACCAGCCTGGACCTGACGGTGAAGTTCCTGCGCGCGATGCGCACCGACACCGGACCGGTGCGCTGCATCGGCACCGTCACCCACCTGGGCGGCCGGACGGCGCTCGCCGAGGCCCGGCTCGTGGACGGCGCGGACCGGCTCCTCGCGACGGCGACCAGCTCGATCCTGGTGATGCGTCCCTGAGGGGTCAGCCGGCCTTCGGGCAGCGCGGGGCGAGGTTCTCCGTCGCCCAGCGACCCAGCTGGTCCAGGACCGGGGCCAGCGCGTCACCCGAGGGCGTCAAGCGGTAGCTGACACCCACCGGGGGCCCGGCGTCGACGGTCCGCTGCACCAACCCGGCGCCGGCCAGCTCGGTGAGCCGGTCGGACAGCACGGAGTCGCTGATCCCGCCGACGGCCCGCCGCAGCTCGCTGAACGTGGCCGGCCCCCCGGTGAGGACGGCGATGACCATGCCGTTCCAGCGCTTGCCCAGGAACGAGAAGGCGTGGCTCAAGGCGGCGTCACACGCCCGGGGCTCGTGCACCACGTCCTCCACACGACCCACCCTACCCGTGCTAGCTTTTCTCTGGTCGCTCGTTTTTTCCTAGCTACACACCTGAGAGAAGTGGTCACCGTGTCCCTGTTCCGTCTGGACGCCAGCATCCGCACCGAGGGCTCGGCCAGCCGGGCCATCGCCGACATCGTCGAGGCCCAGTGGCGCGAGGACGCCCCCGACGCCCCGGTCACCCGCCGGCACGTCGGCACCGAGCCGCTGCCCGCCACCGCGTGGGGCGACGCCGTCAACGCCGCGTACACCCCCGAGGACCAGCGCACCCCCGCGCAGACCGAGGCCGTCGCGCTCGCCGCCACCCTCACCGACGAGCTCGCCGACGCCGAGGCACTGCTCATCGCCGTCCCGCTGTACAACTTCGGGGTCTCCCAGCACGTGAAGAACTGGGTCGACCTGGTCATCACCGACCCCCGGATGGCCCCCGGTCAGCCGCCGCTGCTGGCCGGCAAGCCCGCCGTCCTGGTCACCGTGCACGGCGGCAACTACAGCGCCGGCACCCCGCGCGAGGACTGGGACCACGCCACCGGCTGGCTGCGCCGCATCCTCGCCGACGTCTGGCAGCTCGACCTCACCGTCGTCACCCGCGAGTTCACCCTTGTCGGGGTCAACCCGGCCCTCGACGAGTTCACCGCGATGGCCGAGGAGCTCAAGGCCGACGCCGAGCGCGAGGCGGCCGAGCACGGCCGCCGGCTCAGCACGTCGCGCCGCGTCGCCGCCTGAACCCGCGGCCCCGGGGGCCGCGTGGTGGGATCGCCCTCGTGAGCGAGCTCCCACCGGCCCCCGCCGTCCGCCTGGCCCAGCGCTCCGACGTCCCCCGGTTGGCCGCCACGCTCGCCGCGGCCTACCCGGACTACCGCTGGACCTCCTGGGCCTTCCCCGACGACGGCCGGGCCCAGCGGCTGCACCGGTGGCACGAGGTGCTCGCAGGCCTGGCCGGGGTGGACGCCGGGACGACGTGGGTGAGCGAGGGCTGCACCGCCGTCGCCACCTGGGAGGCACCCGGCGACCCCGCCCCGGCTGCGGACATGCAGGCCGTGCTCGACCGCGACCTGCCCAAGGTGTTCGGCGGCCGGCACCGGGTCGTGCAGGCCTCCGACCGGATCGCCGCCGGCGGGCGCCCCGACGGACCGCACTGGTGGCTGCGGGCGGCCGGCGTCCGGGCCTCGGTGCGCCGGCAGGGCCTGGGCGCGGCGGTGCTGCGCCCGGTGCTCGAGCGCTGCGACGCCGACGGCGTGCCGGCCGCGCTGGCCGCCTACACCTCCGGCGTCGTCCGCTGGGCGGAGTCGCTGGGCTTCGTGGTCAGCGCCAGCGAGCGCACCGCGGTCGACCACGAGCTGCCCGTCTGGACCCTGGTGCGCCCGGCCGGAGGGTGAGCGCGCAGGGATCCTGCGCGCCCACCCTCCACCAGGTCAGTCGCGCGGGCCGCCGGCGACGTAGATGACCTGACCGGACACGAAGCCCGCGCCCTCGCTGGTCAGGAACGACACCGTGTGCGCGATGTCCTCGGGCTGACCCACCCGGGCGACCGGGATCTGCTTGGCGGCCATCGCCTTGTAGTCCTCGAAGGGGACGCCGACCCGCTCCGCGGTGGCGGCGGTCATGTCGGTGGCGATGAAGCCCGGGGCGATCGCGTTCGCAGTCACGTTGTAGCGGCCCAGCTCGATGGCCAGGGTCTTGGTGAAGCCCTGCATGCCGGCCTTGGCCGCGGAGTAGTTCACCTGGCCGCGGTTGCCCAGCGCCGAGACGCTGGACAGGTTCACGATCCGGCCGTACTCGGCCTCCACCATGTGCTTCTGGGCGGCCTTGGTCATCAGGAAGGCACCGCGCAGGTGCACGTTCATGACGGCGTCCCAGTCGTCGACGGGCATCTTGAAGAGCAGGTTGTCCCGGGTGATGCCGGCGTTGTTGACCAGCACGGTCGGCCCGCCGAGCTCCTCGGCGACCCGGTCGACGGCGGTGGCCACGCTGGCCTCGTCGGCCACGTTCGCGCCCACGGCGATCGCGTCGCCGCCGGCGGCCTTGATCTGCTCGACCGTGCCGGCGCAGGAGCCCTCGTCCAGGTCGAGCACCGCCACCGACATCCCGTCGGCGGCGAGCCGCAGGGCGATCGCCGCACCGATCCCCCGGGCCGAGCCGGTGACGATCGCCGTCCGCTGTGTGTCCGCCATCTGTTCTGCGCTCCTCGTCGAGTCCGTTCGCGCTGTCCTACTGGCCAGTACGTCTGCGCACCGGTCTACCAGCAGGCCCGGACGGCGGCTCGATGCGGGCCTGCGTACAGTCCCGCTCACAACAGAACACACCGACAGGGGAGCGCCAGCAGGCGCTGAGAGTGCGGGCAACCGCAGACCCTCGAACCTGAACCGGGTCATGCCGGCGTAGGGAGTCTGGAGAGATCGACATGACCGCTGAGGTCACCCGTCCCACCGCTGCACGCAGCACCGCACCGCGCCGCACCTGGCGCACCGTCGACATCGTCACGACCGCCGTCCTGGGCGTCGCTTTCGGCGTCGTCTTCTGGGCCTGGAACCTGGTCTTCGGCGTCCTGGCCGCCCCGCTGGACTTCTTCCCGCCGCTGTCCGCGCTGCTCAACGGGGTCTACCTCATGCCCGGCGTGGTCGCCGGCCTGCTGGTGCGCAAGCCCGGCGCCGCCGTGTTCGCCTCCGGCCTGGCCGCCGCGGTCAGCCTGCTGCTGGGCTCGCCCTACGGCGGGATCATCATCGTCTACGGCCTGATCCAGGGCCTGGGCGGCGAGATCGGCTTCCTGCTCACCCGCTACCGCAGCTTCGGCTGGGGGACGGCGGTGCTGGCCGGCGTCACCGCAGGGCTGTCCACCTCCATCCTGGACACCACCGTCTACTACGCCGACCTGGGCTTCTGGGCCTACAAGGTGCCCTACACCGCGTTCACCGTGCTCAGCAGCGTGCTGCTCGCCGGGGTCGTCGGGCTGCTGCTGGTCCGGGCGCTGGCCCGCACCGGGGCGCTGAGCTCGTTCGCCTCCGGCCGCAGTCGCGTCTGAGGTGCCGGCGCCCGCCACGGTCCGGGCGCGCGGACTCGCCGTCCGGCACGCCTCGCGGCTGGCCTGGGCGCTCACCGGGGTCGACCTCGACGTCGCCCCCGGTGAGCGGGTGCTGGTCACCGGCGCGTCCGGGGCCGGGAAGTCCACGCTGTTCGCCGTCCTCGCCGGGCTGCTGGACCCCGAGGCCGCCGAGGTCACCGGCGAGCTGACCGTCGACGGGCTCGCGCCCGCTGACGCGCGCGACCGGCTCGGTCTGCTGCTGCAGGACCCCGACAGCCAGCTGGTGATGACCCGCGCCGGGGACGACGTGGCCTTCGGCCTGGAGAACGCCGGCGTGCCCGCCGAGGAGATCTGGCCCCGGGTGGACGCCGCGCTGGACGCGGTGGGCTGGCGCTACGGACGCGACCGGCCCACCCAGATGCTGTCCGGTGGGGAGAAGCAGCGGCTGGTGCTGGCCGGTGCGCTGGCCCGGCGTCCCGGGCTGCTGCTGCTCGACGAGCCGACCGCCCAGCTGGACCCGGCGGGTTCGGACGTCGTCCGCACCTCGGTGGCGCGCGCCGTCGCCGACCGCGCCACCACCCTGCTCGTGGTCGACCACGACGCCGCGCCGTGGCTCCCGCTGGTCGACCGGGTGGTCGAGGTGGTGGACGGCGGCCTGGTCGCCCACGGCCCCGGCTGGACCCCGACCTCCCGCACCGCCGGCCTGGCGCTGCCCCCAGCTTCGATCAGGTCTCCTGATCCAAAGCTGGCCTCCCTCACCAACGTTGCTGAGGGCGGAGAGACGTCGATCAGGTCACCTGATCCACGCTGGGGGGCGCTGGTGGTCGCGGAGGGGGCGGGGTTCTCCTACCGGGGGACGACGACGCCCGCGCTCACGCCCACCGACCTGGCGCTGCCCGCGGCGGCGGTGACCGCGGTGACCGGGGCGAACGGGACGGGGAAGTCGACGCTGGCGCTGTTGCTGGCGGGGCTGCGGGGGCCGACGGTGGGCCGGGTGCGGGCGGCGGAGGAGCTGGCGGTCCGCGGGGAGCGGACACCGCACCGGTGGCGGGCCGGGGAGCTGGTCACCCGGATCGGCACGGTGTTCCAGCAGCCCGAGCACCAGTTCCTCACCGGCCGGCTGCGCGACGAGCTGGAGCTGGGGCCGTTGCGCTCGGGCTCGGGGTCGACCGCGGCGCGGGCCCGGGCGGAGGAGCTGCTCGAGCGGCTCGGGCTGACACCCTTCGCCGACGCCAACCCGTTCACGCTGTCCGGCGGGCAGCAGCGCCGGCTGTCGGTGGCCACCGCGCTGGCCACCGCGCCCCGGGTGCTGGTGCTCGACGAGCCGACCTTCGGCCAGGACGCCGCGACCTGGCGTGAGCTGGTGACGCTGCTGGCCGAACAGCGGGCCGCCGGGTGCGCGGTCTGCGTGGTCACCCACGACCGGGACCTGGTCGACGTCCTGGCCGACGGGGAGCACCCGCTGTGACGGCGTCCCTGGCCCTGGGGCCGACGCCGGACGTGCCGCTGTCCCGGATCAACCCGGTCGCCCAGCTGACCGCCATCGTCGTCGTCACGCTGGTGCTGCTGACCAGCCTGGACGTGGTGACACCGGCCGTCGTCGTCGCGGTGGAGCTGTGCCTCTTCCCCGCCGCCGGGCTCACCCACCCGCGCACGGTGTGGCTGCGCACCTGGCCGCTGCTGGTGGGGGCGACGAGCGTCGGACTGGTGAACCTGTGGCTCGGGGAGTCCGGGGCGGTGTCGGCACTCGGCCTGGCGCTGCGGGTGGTCGGGCTGGCGCTGCCCGGGGTGTTCCTGGTGGCCTCGACCGACCCGGTGCGGCTGGCCGACGCGCTCACCGTGCACTGGCGCTTCCCGGCCCGGTTCGCTGTCGGCGCGCTGGCCGCGCTGCGGCTGGTGCCGCTGCTGGTGGCCGAGTTCGAGTCGGTGCGACTGGCCCGGCGGACGCGGGGCGTGGAGGCCGGCCGCGACCCGGTCGCCCGGGTGCGGCTGCTGGCCGGGATCGGGTTCACCCTGCTGGTCGGGGCGGTGCGGCGGGCGTCGCGGCTGGCCACGGCGATGGACGCGCGGGGGTTCGACTCCGGCGTGGTGCGCACCAACGCGCGGGGCTCGGTGCTGCACGCCCGCGACGGCTGGTTCGTGCTGGCCGCCGTCGCCGTCTGCGCGGTCGCGGTGACCGCCAGCGTGCTGGCCGGGGCGTGGGACCCGGTGTTCGTCGGGGGCTGAGCGGCTCAGTCGGGGCGGATCTCGAACAGCGCGTCGAGGCCGGTCACGGTCAGGGGGCGGGTGACCACCCGCTGCTCGGTCAGGAGCACCACCCGGGACGACGTCGCCCGGGCGAGCCCGGCGAGCAGGGCCAGTCCGGCGCTGCCCAGGAAGGTGACGGCGCGGGCGTCGACCGTCGTCGCGGTGACGTCGGCGGGCGCCTCGGCGGTCCACCGGGCGACCAGCCCGTGGTCGACCTCGCCGACCAGGGTCAGGGTGTCCCCGTCGAGGGTGATGGCCCCCCGGTCGGGGTGCGTCGCGCTGTGCTGCACGCGGACGGTGCGGTGGACGGCCATCGGGGTGCGGTGCTCGCTCTCGCTCGATCGGTGGGTGGGGCGGCCCGGCCCGGGCGCGTGCCGGCGCCCGGGCCGGGCAGGGGTCGGAGACCCCGCGGACGACCTACTTGAAGACGTCCTTGATGTTCTCGCCGGCCTGCTTGGTGTTCGCCGAGGCCTGGTCCTTCTGGCCCTCGGCCTGCAGCTTCTCGTTGTCGGTCGCGCCGCCGACGGCCTCCTTGGCCTTGCCCAGGGCCTCTTCCGCAGCGTTCTTGATCTTGTCGATGCCGCTCATGGGGATCTCCTTCGGGTGGGGCCGGACGCTGCCGGGCGTGACGTGCTGACACCCCTTCAGACGNGCCCTCGGCCTGCAGCTTCTCGTTGTCGGTCGCGCCGCCGACGGCCTCCTTGGCCTTGCCCAGGGCCTCTTCCGCAGCGTTCTTGATCTTGTCGATGCCGCTCATGGGGATCTCCTTCGGGTGGGGCCCGGACGCTGCCGGGCGTGACGTGCTGACACCCCTTCAGACGGGGACGCCGCCGCATCCTCACGTCCCGATCGAGTGAGCTGCATCACTGGTCTCGTACGCTCGGTCGCCCGCCACCGGGTAGGGCACGACACGACATCCGACGTGGGCAATCCGGACAGGCCCTAACGGACGAACGAGTTCCGCAGTGCGCTGGAGCGCGCCCCGCCCACGACCGACGAGGACCCACCGCCGTGACCCACCCCGCCCGCGAGACCGCCCTGCGCGGTCCGGTGGAGCGGTCGGGAGCGGTGGCGGACCCGGCAGCCGCCCGGGAGGTCCTCGCCGACCACCTCACCGGCCCGTTGGCCACCCCGGAGACCGCGGACGACGTCGCGCCGCTGGACCTGCCCGCTCCCCCCGTCGGCCTCCCGCTGTCCGACAGCCCGGCCCGGCCGCAGCCGGCCGCGGACCCGACGACCTCGGCCGCCCCGCAGATCGAGCACGACGACCCTCGGCCGGTCCCCGCCCGGTTGGACGCGGGGTTCCTCGACGGGGCGGGGCTGCCCGACGACTACTTGGTCCAGCAGGCCGCCCGCGGCTCGGTCGAGGCGTTCGGCCTGCTCGTCGAGCGGCACCGCGACCGGGCCTTCCGGCTGGCCTACCGACTGGTCGGCGACCGGGCACTGGCCGAGGACGTCGCCCAGGAGGCGCTGGTCTCGGCCTGGCGCGGGTTGCCGGACTTCGCCGGCCGGTCGGCGTTCAGCACCTGGCTGCACCGCATCGTCACCAACCAGGCGCTGACCCTGCTCAGCCGGCCGCGCCGGACGGTCCCGCTCACCGGCGAGGAGCCGGTGCCGGTCTCCGAGCAGACCGACCGCGTCGTCGAGCGGCGGGCCCGCACCGCCGCGCTGCGCGCCGCCGTCCTCGCCCTGCCCTTCGACCAGCGCGCCCCCCTGGTGCTGCACCAGTTCGAGGGGTTGTCCTACGCCGAGGTCGCCGACGTCCTGGAGCTCACCGAACCCACCGTGCGCGGCCGGCTGCACCGGGCCCGCCGAGCCCTGGTGACCGCGATGGCGGACTGGCGGTGACCCGGTGAGCGCACCCCCGACCCCGCGGCTGCCCTGCGGGGCCGACGTCGAGGAACTCCTGGAGCAGGTCGCCGACGGCGTCGTCCCCGACGCCGGGACCCTCGAGCACCAGCGCACCTGCCCGTTCTGCGGGCCGGCGCTGGCGGAGCTCACCACCGCCTGGGCCCCGCTGGACGCCCTCGACGAGACGCCGCCGACTCCCCGCACGCTGGATGTCAGCGTCATGGAGCGGGTGGCCACGCACGCCGTCCACGGCTGGCACGCCGTGGTCGGCGACCGGACCGGGCGCACCCGGATCGGGGCCTGGGTGGTGGCCGTGGTCGCCCGCCGGGCCGCCGCCGGCGTCGCCGGGGTGCACACCGTGACCGGCCGGGTCCTGCCGGGCGGTGCCGTGCCGTCCGACGGGCCTGACCACGGGGTCCAGGACGGCGACCACCCGCCGGTGGTCGTCGTCCTCACCGTCACCGTCGACGCCGGGGTGCCCATCCCGCCCCTGGTGGACCGGGTCCGCCGGCTGGTCGCCCGGCACGTCCGGGTGTTCACCGGGCTGACTGCCCTGCAGGTCGACGTGCACGTGGCCGACGTCGCCGGTGGTCGGTGAGCCGGTTCACACCGGACAGCGCGTGAGGATCGCCGCCGCGCCCCGTCTGACCCCCCGGACGCGCCCTGAGGCGCGTCGTCCCCACGACTCCGGGAAGGTCCCCATGAGCACCACCACCGCCCCGCCCCAGCCGGCGCTGCCGATCCGCGGGTTCGCCGAGTTCCTCGGCACCGCCCTGCTCGTCATCGCCGGCGTCGGCACGGCCGTCGCCGCCCCCGACACCGGCACGCTCGGCATCGCGATGGCCTTCGGCCTCGCCCTGCTGGTGCTCGCGTACACGCTGGGACCGGTGTCAGGCTGCCACGTCAACCCGGCGGTGACCCTGGGCCTGCTCGTCGCCCGGCGCATCGAGCCGGCCGCGGCCGGGGTCTACGTCGTGGCCCAGCTGCTCGGCGGTCTGGCCGGCGCCGGCGTGGTGCTGGCGTTCCGCTCCGGTGACCCCTCGTTCGACCTGTCCGCCGACGGCCTGGGCGCCAACGGCTGGGGCGCGGCCTCGACCGGTGGCTACGGACTGTCCTCGGCGATCGTGGTCGAGCTGGTGCTGACCGCGCTGCTGGTCCTGGTCGTCCTGTCGGCCACCGCGCGGCAGTCGAACGCCGCCGTCGCCGGGCTCCCGATCGGCTTCACCCTCGTCGTCGCGCACCTGGTCGCGATCCCGGTCGACGGCACCTCGGTCAACCCGGCCCGCAGCTTCGGCCCGGCCGTGCTGACCGGGGGCACCGCCCTCGAGCAGCTGTGGGTGTTCATCGTCGTCCCGCTGGTCGGCGGCGTGCTCGGTGCGCTGGTCTACCGCGTGCTCCGCGGCTCGGACTCCGACGCCGCCTCGCAGGACACCCCGGACCCGACCACCCGCGCCGGGAGCTGACCGCCGCCGTCCGTCAGGGCTGCTGGCCGTACCCCTGCGGGGGCTGCTGCCCGTAGCCCTGCGGGGGCTGGCCGTACTGCTGCTGCGGCGCCCACCCGGGCTGCTGCTGCAGGGCGCCCGTGGGCGGGCCGTACCGGTTGGGGCCCGGGTCGCCGGGCAGGCAGTAGAAGACCAGCAGCACGATCGCACCGACCAGCGGCAGGAAGCCGATCAGCAGCCACCACCCGGAGCGGCCGGTGTCGTGCAGCCGGCTGCGAGCCGAGGTCAGGGCCGGGGTGAGCACCGCCAGGTAGACGGCGAAGAGCAGGAAGGCCGGCCCGCCGGTGACCGACACGGTCCCTGGCGCCGTCTGTTCCCCGAAGAGCGCGAACACGACCGCCGCGACGACGACGAGCACCACGAACACCGGCAGGAAGTACCGCAACCAGTAGGTGCGCCGGTCGATCCGACCGCGGCTGACGTACCAGGACCCCAGTGACACGTGCGTTCCCCTCGTCGGACGGATCCGCACCCTCCCACAGGAACCGCAGGTCAGCGCGTCGTGATCACTCCTTCGAGCGGCGCGCCGTCTCCACGGAGACCAGCCCGAGCCCCACCGACCAGGCGACGGCGATCCCGAGCAGCAGCTGTGGCACCTCACCCAGCAAGAGAGCCACGACCAGCGGCACCGTGCCGAGCACCCCGAGGTCCAACCCGCGCACCAGGGTGGCCCCGACACCGGTGGGCACCGCGCCCATCGGCGAGGACAGCACGGGCCCCGACCAGTCCAGCTCCGGCCGGTAGCCCCCGCGCACCGCGGCGCCCGCCCAGGCCGGGGCGGTCGCCACGCCGAGCAGCACCCACTCCCAGCCGAGCCCGGTCAGCCCCAGCGACACCCCGCAGACCACGACCAGGCCGACCAGCGGGACGACGGCGCGCGAGCGGACGACGTCCCGGGCGTCCAGCGGCAGCGAGCGGTCCCCCGCCGGGGAGCCGTGCGCCCGGCGGCTGGGCTCACCCAGCGCGACCGCGGCCAGCGACCAGCCCAGGACGACGGCCACCGCCACCAGCGCGGGCACCTCACCCAGCCCGCGGGTGCGGGCGGCCAGCACCGGCAGCGCGGCCCCGATGGCCAGCTGCCCCCAGCGCCACGGGGAGCGGGAGAACACGGCCAGGTCGGCGGCGACGACGGCCTGCCACGGCTCGCGCACCCAGCTCCACGAGCGGGTGCGCCGCGGCGGGTGCACCGGGGTGCCCAGCGCGCGGCCCAGCTCCCGGGTGTCCAGCGACAGGGCGGACGCCGAGGCCACGAACACCGCCGTCCCCCGCTCGCGCAGGGCGCCGGCGGCGAGCCGGTCGCTGACCCGGTCGGCGGCGACCAGCCCGGCCACGGCCAGCACCGCGGGCACCCCGAGCAGCACCGGCACCGGCAGGTGGGGGGCGCTGGGCTCCCACGCCCACGACCCGGCGACCGTGCCCAGCAGCGCGGGGACGACGACGACCACGGTGGCCAGCGACCCGGCGACCGGGGCGACCCACCCGGTGCGGCCGGCGGCCTGCAGCACCACCAGGGCGCCGACCACCGCCAGGGCCAGCAGGGCCGCACCGGCGACGGTGGCCGCGACCTCGGCGACCGTGGGCGCGGCCGGGGCGGCGAGCACGACCGGCAGGGCGACCACGACCGCGGCCACCACGGCGACCAGGCCGACCCGGCGGAGCTCACCGCGCAGCAGGCCGCGCCGTCCGGCCGGGAGGGGGAGCCACCAGGCCGCGGTGGCCGGGGTCGCACTGACCGGGCCGAGCCGGGACAACAGCGCGACCACCCCCGCGGTGACGAGCACGGCGGCGACGACGGCGGTCAGCTCGCCGGGCAGGACCGTCGTCCCGGTCTCCGGACGGGCCGCGATCCGCTCGCGCAACGCGGAGAACGCCCCGCCCAGGACGGCGACGACGACCCCGGCGGTGGTCAGCCAGGACAGCACGTCCCCGCCGAGGGTCAGCCAGCTCGTGTCGGCCCGGGTGGCGGTGGCCTGCCGGGTGTACCTGCGGACGCCTGCCCCGCTGAGCTCGAGCGTCGGGTCGGCGTTCACCCCTCGCGCAGCGCCGCGACGGCGGCCTTCGGGGAGACCACGGTGCACTCCTCGTCGTCCACCACGAGCACCCGGCGGGCCACGGTGGACAGGAACTCCGGGTCGTGGCTGGCGAACACCACGGTCAGCCCGTCGGCGACGTCCTCGGCCAGCCGGGCGGCCAGCCGGCGGCGCATCTGGGCGTCGAGGCGGCGCTCGGGCTCGTCGAGCACCAGCAACCGGGCCGGCCGGACGAAGGCCGCCGCCAGCGCGAGCCGGCGCCGCTGACCCGAGGACAGCGCCGAGGGCAGCGCGTGCGCGCGCTCCTCGAGGCCGAACTCGGCGATCTCGTCGGTGACCACCTGCTCGGCGTCGGTGACCCCGTGCCCGCGGGCGGTGAGCAGCAGGTGCTCGGCGCCGGTGAGCGAGGGGAAGAAGGCGTCGTCGTCGAGCACGGTGGCCACCGAGCGCCGGAACACCGCCTCCCGTTCGTCCACCGGGCGGCCCTCGAGCTCGACGGTGCCGGCGATCGCCGGGAGCAGCCCGACCAGGGTCTGCAGCACGGTGGACTTGCCCGCGCCGTTGGGGCCGATCACCCCGACCGCCGTCCCGGCCTGCACGCTGAGGGTGACCGGTGCGCAGACCGGCTCCCCGCCGTAGCCGACCGACAGGTCACGCACCTCGAGGAGCCCGGTCTTCGCCATCGCCGCGCAGCGTAGAGCGCGCGGCTGTGCGGCTCAGTCCTCGCGGCGCCGGTCGGCCTCGGCGTCGGCGGCCCCCTCGACGAGCACCTCGGGCGCGAGCGGGGCGCGGGTGCGGCCGGGCAGCACCAGGTTGAGGACGACGGCGACCACCGCCGCGACCACGATCCCGGAGTCGAAGAGCGCACCCCACTCACCGGTGACCCGGTCCAGCGCGTCCGGGGCCGAGGCGATGCCGCGCCCCAGGGCCAGCGACATCGCCACGATGAGCAGCGAGCGGGTGGTGAGCCCGTCCTTGCTCAGCAGCTGCACGCCGATCGCGCAGACCATCCCGAAGAGCACCAGGACGCCCCCGCCGAGCACCGCCGGCGGGATCGCGGCGAGCACCGCGGCGACCTGGGGCAGCAGCGAGAGCAGCACCAGCACGACCGCGCCGATGGTCACCACGTGCCGGCTCATCTGCTTGGTGAGCGCGACCAGGCCGATGTTCTGGCTGAACATCGTGGTCGGCAGGGCACCGAACACCCCGCCCAGCACCGCGCTGCCGCCCTCGGCGAGGATCCCGCCGCGCAGCTCCCTCGTCGTCGCCGGCCGGCCCGCGCCGCCCTCGGTGACCGCGTGCACGGTGCCCACCGAGTCGACCATGTTGACCACCCCGACCACTGCCATGGACAGCACCGCGACCAGCGGGAAGCTCACCCCGAACTCGAACGGCGTGGGGACGGCGACCAGCGGCTCGTCACCCACCCCGGAGAGGTCGAGCAGCCCGAACGGGATGGCGACCACGTACCCGACGAGGACGGCGATGAGCACCGCGGCGCTGGACAGCAGCCCGCGGCCGAACTGGTTGAGCACCACGGTGAGCACCAGCACGACGGCGGCGACCGCCAGGTTCGCCGGCGAACCGAAGTCCGGGGAGCCGATGCCGCCGGCGGCCAGGTTCACACCGCTGGGCAGCAGACCCAGCCCGATGACCAGGATGATCGTGCCGGTCACCACCGGCGGGAAGAACTGGGCGACCCGGTGGATGTTCAGCCCGATGAGCACCTGGACCACGGCGGTGACCAGCACGCCGCCGAGCACCGCGGACAACCCGTAGTCCGCCGCCAGGGGCACCGCGACGGCGATGAAGGCGAACCCGGCACCCATCATCAGCGGCAGCCGGCTGCCGACCGGGCCGATGCCCACGGTCTGCAGCAGGGTGGCCAGCCCGGCGCACAGCAGTGCCGCCTGCACCAGCAGGGTGGCCTCGCCGGTGGTGGCGCCGATGACCCCGGCCAGCAGGATCGCCGGGGTCAGGTTCGAGGTGAACATGGCCAGCACGTGCTGCAGGCCCAGCGGCACGGCCACCGACCACGGCGGCAGCGCGTTCGGGTCGGTGGGGTCCCTCTGGAGGCCGGTCTTCGTCGTCGCCACGTCGTGCTCCCCCTGGCTCTGCGACGGCACCCGCTGCACCGCCCGTGGGGCGAGACTGGCGGGTCCGGGTCACAGCCGGGTCACAGCGACGTGTCGGGACCGTCCCAGTCGACGGCGGCGAGCAGCGCGGCCAGCCGGGCCCCCTTCGCGGGGTGCACCTGGGCCACCCACGCGACCCGGCCGGTCAGGTGCGCCCGCAGCGCGGCCCGGTCGTCGTCGAACGCCGCGAGGTCGGCTGCCGAGGGGCCGCGGCGGGCGGCGTTGGTCAGCCGGGCACGCAGCGCGTCGAGCTCGGGCCGCGGCAGGGACGTCCCCCGGTTGACCACGATGCCGGTCACGGTCTGCCGGGCACCCCGACCACGCACCCGGGTCTTGGTCGGGTGCACCACGAAGCCCTCGTCGGCCACGATCCGCTCGATGCCGTGCTGCAGCGCCCGCACCCGGCGGGCCACCTCGGGACCCCCGGAGAAGGTCAGGTCGTCGGCGTACCGGGTGTAGCCGGCCCCGGCGACAGCGGCGTACCCGGCCAGCCGGCGGTCCAGCCGCTGGGCGCCGAGGTTGGCCAGGTGCGGCGAGGTCGGGGCGCCCTGCGGCAGGTGCGCCGCGGCCAACGCGCCGCGCAGCTGGTGCCGGGCGGCGTCGGTGCCGCCGGGGGGCATGGTGGCCAGGTCGTCGCGGGTGGCCCGGGTGGTGACCAGCCCGGTGAGCAGCGCGACCACCGGCTCCGGGTAGCCCGCCGTCCGCAGCGTGGCGTGGACCCGCCCGGACGTCACGGTGGCGAAGAACGCGGCCAGGTCCAGGGTGAGGACGACGTCGGCACCGGTGTGCTGCGCCGCCCCGGTCACCGCGCTGCGCCCGGGCACGAACCCGTGCGCGGCCGGGTGCGCCGGGACCGGCCCGAGCACCCGGTCCAGCAGCAGCCGCTGCACCGCACGCAGCCGCGGGGTGGGCACCTCCAGCAGCCGGGGCACCCGGCCCGGGCGGGGCAGCCACCGCCGGCGGTAGAGCTGCAGGTGCCCGGCCGGCTCGGCACGCTGGCGGCCCTGGCGGTCGGCGTACCAGTCCAGGTGCTCGAGGTCGGTGCCCAGCAGCTCCGCCACGTCGGCGAGGTCGTGCAGCGGGTGCACCGGCCAGCAGGTGCGGCCCATGCGGGTCGGGGTGGGCACCCGGCGGACCACGCGGGGCGGCGGTTCCGGGCGTGCCTCCTCGTCCTCGGGGCCCACGTCGACCCCGAGCAGGAACCGGGCCAGCTCGCCCGGGGCGTCGACCGGCGGTTCCGGCCAGCTGGTGACGGCGGCGACCGCGGCCCGACCCAGCCAGGAGGGCTCGGTCGACAGCACCGCGCGGCCCCGGTCGACCAGCACCGAGACCCGCCAGGCGGGCGCCCCGAGGAACGCGTCGGCCGGCGCCCGGGCCACCTCGCGATTCACGTGGAACACCGTGCGGTGGGAGGGGCCGACCTGTCCCGTCGTCCCGACCATCGGCTGCGCGGAGCGCAGGGCGTGGCCGGAGGCGTGGTGGTGGCGGCGTGCTGCGGTCCCCGGGGCACCCCCGGAGCTGCCGGTCCGACCTGCGGTCCGGCACCCTCGGCCCCCCACCACCGCACGGGACCACCCTGGCAGAGCCGAGACCCGACCGCACCGTAAGGGGGGCCCTAGGGTGCCGGGCGTGACCCGCTACGTCGTGCTGCTGCGCGGGATCAACGTGGGGCGGGCCAAGCGCGTGGGGATGGGCCCGCTCCGCGAGCTGCTCACCGCCCGTGGGCACCGGGACGTGCGCACGCTGCTGCAGAGCGGCAACGTCGTCCTGTCCAGCGACCTCGACGCCGAGGCCGTCGCCGCCGACGTGCACGCGGCGGTCGCCGAGGGGTTCGGGCACGACGTGGCCGTCGTCGTCCGCACCGCCGCCGAGCTGGCCGTGGTCGTGGCCGCCGGCCCGCTGCTCGAGGACCCCGCCGTCGTGGACCCGGCCCGCTACCTGGTGACCTTCCTGGCCGGCACCCCCGACCCCGCGCTGGCCGCCACCGTCCCCGCGGCCGGACCGGACGAGGGCGGCTGGTGGCTGCGCGGCCGCGAGCTGCACCTGTGGCTGCCCGGCGGGGTGCTGGACACCCCGGTGGGCCGCTGGCGGTGGGATCGGTTGCTCGGTGTCGCGGGCACCGCGCGCAACTGGACGACCGTGCAGCGGGTCGCCGCCCTCACCCCGGGGTGAGCTGCGTGTTTGGGCACCGGGGCGGCTGAGCATCCACCCCGGGGCGCAGCAGCCGCCACGAGCACGCGACCCCGGGTGCCGGACTGCCGAGTGGACGAGGAGCGCGTACGTGACCCGCGAGTGGGCGAGCCCCGTGTGGCCCGCAGCCCCTCCCCCGCCCGTCGTCGACGGGTGGTCGTGGTCGCTCACGCACGTCGCGGAGCTCCCGGGCGTCCGCGCGGCGTTGCGCCGTCTGCTGGTGGGGGCCGACGAGGCCGTGGACCGGGTCGTGCTGGCCTTCGACGAGATGGCCTCCAATGCCCTGCGCCACGGCGGGAGCGGCGCGACCGCGACGGTCAGCCGGTCGGCGGACTGCTGGCTGGTCGAGGTGCGGGACGCAGCCAGGGTCCGGCCACCCACCCCGGCCATCGACCGTGACCCCAGCCAGGGCGGGCTGGGGCTCCACCTCATCGCCGAGATGTCGGTCGAGCACGGCTGGCACGCCGAGACCGACACCAAGGTGGTCTGGGCGTTGCTGCGGGGCTGAGCTCAGTCCAGCCGGACGGCCACCAGGGCCACGTCGTCCTCGGAACCCGCCGGTCGCAGCCGGGCCACGACCCGGTCGCAGAACTCCTCGAGGTCCCGCTCCCCCGGTCCGACCGGTCCGAGGTCCTCCAGCGTCGTGCGCAGCCGGTCCAGGCCCTCGTCCAGCGGCATGTCCCGGGCCTCGACGAGACCGTCGGTGTAGAGCAGCAGCACCGCGCCGGCACCCAGCTCCAGCGGGAGCGAGCGACGGGACGCCGTCTCGTCGACGCCGAGCATGAGGTCGGCGCGGCCGGCGGTCAGCTCGGTCACCGTGCCGTCGGCCGCGACGACCATGAGCGGCGGGTGCCCGGCGTTGGACCAGGTGACCCGGGTGGGCCCGGCGGTACCGACGCCCTCCAGCCGGGCGACGGCGGCGGTGCCCATCGTGTCGACCTGCAGGCCGGCCATCGCACGGTCCAGACCGGCGAGGACGTCGGCGGGTCCGACCCCCTCGCGGTAGGCGATGCCGCGCAGCAGCCCGCGCAGCTGGCCCATCGACGCCGCGGCCTCGGTGTCGTGGCCGACGACGTCGCCGATGACCAGCACCAGCTCCCCACCGGGCTGCAGGAAGGCGTCGTACCAGTCCCCGCCCACCTGGGCCGCCTCGGCCGCCGGGAGGTAGCGCACCGCGATCCGGGCGCCGGGGGTGCACGGCGGGGCGGTGAGCAGGCTGCGCTGCAGCTCCTCGGCGATCCGGCGCTGCTGCTCGTAGAGCCGGGCGGTGTCCAGGGCGAGCGCGGCGCGGTCGGCGACCTCCCGGCCGGCAGCCAGGTCGTCGTCGTCCTGCGCAGCCCGCTCGGCACCGCGGTAGACCGACAGCGCGCCCACCGTCCGGCCGCGGGCGACCAGCGGGTAGACGACCAGGGACCTCAGGTCCAGGTCGGCGTAGGCGCGGGCGGCGTCGTCGCCGGCCACGAACTCCTCGACCAGCTCGGCCACCTGCTCGCTGACCAGCACCTCACCGGTGTCCAGGCTGCGCAGGAGGGGGGCGCCGGGCGACAGGTGCGGCAACCGCAGCTCGGTGTACCGGGCCAGCGCCGCTGCCCGGTCGGGGTCGACGTGCCAGCTGCCGATGTCGCGCATCCGGCCGTCGGCGTCGGCTTCGCTGACGATCGCGGCGTCACCGAGCACCGGCACCACCGAGCGGGCGAGCTGGTGCAGGGCCTCCTCGTGGGTCCGGTCGCCGGCCAGCAGCGCGCCGAACGCGGCGGTCACCTCGGCGATCATCTCCAGCCGGGCCGCGCTGGTGCGGGCGGCGTTCTCCGCGGCGCGGCGCTCGGTGATCTCCAGGAAGTAGACGCTGAGACCGTCCGGGATCGGCCAGACCCGGATCTCGAACCAGCCGTCCAGCGGCGGCGGGTAGTAGGCCTCGAAGACCACCTGCTCCCCACTGGCCATCGCCCCGCGGTAGGCGGTCTCGAACACGCTGCCGACCGTCGCCGGGAACAGCTCCCAGATCTCCCCGCCCAGCAGGTCCTCGCGCGAGCTCTGCAGCAGCCGCTCGGCCTCGGCGTTGACGTAGGTGAACCGCCAGTCGCGGCTGATCGAGTAGAACGCCGCCGACATCGACTCCAGCACCCGCGAGACCCGGGCGTCGCCGTGCTTCTGCCGGGTGGTGTCGTAGGCAGCGCCGAGGATGCGGGTCGACCGGCCGCTGCCGTCGGCCAGCGCCCGGCCGCGCCCGACGACCCAGCGGGTCTCCCCCGAGGGCAGCTGCACGCGGTACTCGGCCTCGAAGGGCCCGACGGTGTCGATGGCCGTCTGCAGGGCGTCGGCCACCCGGGGCACGTCGTCGGGGTGCAGCCGGGCGTTGAAGTCCTCGATGGTCTCCCCGAACACCCCCCGGTCGTAGCCGAAGAGCTCGACCAGCCGGTCGTCCCAGACCAGCCGGCCGGTCTGCAGGTCCCAGTCGAAGCTGCCGATCTCCGCGGCGTCGATGGCCAGGCCCCAGCGCAGCCGGCTGGCCTCGAACTCCGTGGACAGCGCCGAGAGCTCCAGCTCGGTGGACACCGAGTCGGCGAGCTGGCGCAGCAACGAGACGTCGGAGTCGCTCCAGGTGCGCGGGGCGGGGTCGAACACGCACAACGCCCCGACGGTGAAGCCGCCCGAGCCGGTCAGCGGCATGCCCAGGTAGGAGCCGACGGCACCGGCCCGCACCGGGGGCAGGTGTGCCACCCGGGGGTCAGCCGGGGCGTCGGTGACCACCAACGGGCCCTGGCCCCCGGCGGTCACGGTGCACAGCGAGTCGGCCAGCGGGCCCTGCCCACCGACCGAGTCCGGGGCCAACCCGGCTCCGCCGGCCACGGTCTGCAGGTCACCGAGCAGCGAGACCTGGGCCGACCCGGCGTCCAGCAGACGTGCTGCCAGGTGGGCCAGCCGCTCCAGCGCGCGGGACCCCACGGCCGCGGCCTCGACCCGCCGGACGGCGGACACCCGGTCCCGGTCCCCCCGCAGGCCCTCGGCCAGCGCCGCGGTCAGCACGTCGCCGGGGGCGCCCTCCCGGTCACCGGTGGGCACGGGCCCGGACGGCGGTGCGGCACCGCCCGACACCTGCTCCCCGTCGTCCATCCCCCCATCCTGCCCGGACCGGGGGCGCTGCGCCCCACGGACGGACGCGGGACCACCCCTCCGGGCGTCGACGGAGCACCATGACGCGGTGACCCCCACCGCCCGACGGCCCGGACCCACCGGTGCCCTGCTGCGCACCTGGGCCCGCCACCCCCGGCTCGGCCTGGCCGTGAAGGCCGCGTTGGCCGCGTCGCTGGCCTGGGCGGTGGTCCAGCTCGTCCCCGGTGCCGCCGGGGAGTACCCGTACTACGCACCCCTGGGCGCGGTGATCGCCACCTCCACCACGCTGGCCGGCTCGGCCCGGGAGGCCCTGCAGACCGTCGGGGCGATCTCGCTGGGTGCGGTGGTGGCCCTCGCCGTCGACGCGCTGGCCTACCCCAACGTGGCCACCGTCGCGCTGGTCATCGCCCTCGGGGTGCTGCTGGCCGGGTGGCGGGCACTGGGGACCGCGGGCAGCTGGGTGGCCACCGCCGCGCTGTTCACCCTGATCATCGGGGACGCCGACCCCGTCGGGTACGTCTCCGGCTACGCAGGGCTGACCCTGCTGGGCGCGGCCATCGGCCTCGCGGTCACTGCCGCGTTCCCGCCGCTGCCGCTGGCCCCGGCGCAGACCCAGCTGGCCCTGCTGCGCGACCTGCTGGCCGAGCAGCTCGACGACCTGGCCGCCGGGCTCACCCAGGACGAGCTGCCCGACGGAGCCCAGTGGCGGGGCCGGATGCGGGCGGTGGACCCGGTGCTCACCCGGATGCGGGAGGCGGTGCGGCTCAGCGACGAGGCCCGCCGCGGCAACCGGCGGGCCCGCCGGCACGCCGACACCGCCCAGCAGCAGTACGAGCACGCCCGGGCGCTGGAGAGCCTGGCGTTCCTGGTCGCCGACCTCACCGAGCTGGTGCGCGAGCACGAGACCGCCGAGCTGCCCTGGGACGAGATCGCGATGGGCCCGAGGCTCCGTCCGGACACCGCACGGGCCCTCACCGCGATCGCCGACGTCCTGCGCTCGGTCGCCGACGACGCCATCGGGGACGACGTGGTCGGCGACCCCGCGGTGGTCGCCCGGGCCCGGGTCGCGGTGGAGGCGCTCGCCGACCGGGTCCGGGCCCAGCGTGTCGAGAGCGGCCAGGACCTGTTCGTGGCCGGCAGCGTGGTGACCACCCTGCGGCGCTGCCTCACCGCCGTCGTCGCCCCCGGGCCGGCCGAGCAGGCACCCCGGTGACCGGCGTGGACGACGTGCTCGCCCGGGCCCGGGACGGCGTGCACCGACCCGGACCGGCGGAGACCGCGGCCGCGCTGGCCCGCGGGGCGCTCGTGGTGGACACCCGCACCGAGACCCAGCGCGCCGAGCAGGGCGAGCTGCCCGGCGCCCTGGTGATCGACCGGACCGTGCTGGAGTGGCGGCTGGACCCGACCGGCAGCCACCGCATCCCGGAGGCGACCGGCTGGGACGTCGAGGTGGTCGTGGTCTGCCACCAGGGCTACAGCTCCTCGCTGGCCGCGGCGAGCCTGCGTGCCGTCGGGCTGCACCGGGCGACCGACCTGGCCGGCGGGTTCGCCGCGTGGCGGGACGCCGGGTTCCCGGTCGGGCGCGGGCCGGCCGACGTCCGGCGCTAGCGTCCGGGCATGGCCGTCATCCACCTCGCCACCCTCGTCCCCGGCAAGCTCGAGCTGCTCCAGGCGTGGGTGCCCACCCAGCCGTGGGCCGCCGGGCTGGACACCACCGCCCTCGAGCTCGCCGGCGCCTACCGCTTCGACGACCCCGCCGGCGAGGTCGGCACCGAGACCTTCCTGCTGCGCACCGGGGACGGCACCGTGCTGCACGTGCCGGTGACCTACCGGGCCCAGCCGCTGGAGGACGCCGTCCTGGTCGGGACGACGGAGCACTCCGTGCTGGGCCACCGCTTCGTCTACGACGGCCCCACCGACCCGGTCTACGCCGCCGCGCTCTCCTCCGCGCTGCTCACCGGCACCCCGCAGGCGGAGCTGGAGTACCAGACCCCCGACGGCCCCGAGGTGCGTGAGCCCACCGCCCGGGTGCACGTCGACGGCGCGCTGGGCACGCTCAGCGGACCCCCGGCCGACGCCGAGGTCACCGTCACCACCGAGGGCACGACGACCGTGCTGCGCACCGACGGCGGCGAGCTCGTGCTGCTCCGGGTGCTCGGCGGCCCCGAGGAGGGCTCCGTCGGCGGCCCCGTCCTGCGCGGCACCTGGGCCGGCCAGGACACCCCCGCCCTCCTCGCCCTCGCCCGCTGACCCCCGCCCGTCCCTGACGGGTCAGCGGCCGATCGCGTAGCCCTGCATGCCGCGGGCGTTGGCGGCGGCACGGACGATCCCGGTCGACGGGTCGGTGCTGACCGCGGACAGCCGGCCCAGCGACCAGGCGTCGGCCACGACGACGGAGTGTCCGCGGCCGCGGAGGTCGGCTATCACGTCGTCCCCCACCCGGGACTCGACCACCACCTCACCGGCATTGGTCTCCCGCGGGTAGAACGACGACGGGAACGACGTGGTGTGCCAGGCCGGGGCGTCGATCGCGGCCTGCAGGTCCAGCCCGCGGACGGTGTGCGCCAGCCAGAAGCAGAGCTGCCACTGCTCCTGCTGGTCACCGCCCGGGGTGCCGAAGGCCAGCCAGCGGCCGGTCTCCCGGTCGTGCGCCAGGGACGGCGTGAGCGTGGTGCGGGGCCGCTTGCGCGGGGCCAGGGAGTTCGGCAGCCCGCGGTCCAGCCAGAACATCTGCGCCCGGGTGCCCAGCGGGAAGCCCAGGCCGGGGACGACGGGCGAGCTCTGCAGCCAGCCGCCCGAGGGGGTGGCCGAGACGACGTTGCCCCAGCGGTCGACGACGTCGACATGGCAGGTGTCGCCGCGGGTGGTGCCGTCGGGGGAGACCACCTGCTCACCGGTGCGGGCCACGGTGGGCTCGCCGACCCCGGCCCCGACCGCGAACGAACCGCTCGGGTCGGTGACGTGCCGGGGCAGCCGGGGCGCACGGCCCCCAGGGGAGCCGGGGCGGAGCCCGAGGTCGGCGCGTGCGCCGATCAGGGCGCGGCGGCCGTCGGTGTAGGCCGGGGAGAGCAGGTCGTGCAGGGGGACGTCGGCCTCGTCGCCGTACCAGGCCTCGCGATCGGCCATGGCCAGCTTGACCGCCTCCACGGTGTCGTGGACGACGTCGGCCGTCGGCGCCTGCCGACCCGCGCCGGAACCCGGTGACACCGACGGGACGCCATCCAGCATCGCCAGCGCCTGGAGCAGCGCCGGTCCCTGGGACCAGGGCCCGGCCTTCGAGACACTCCACCCACGCCAGTCGGTCGTGACCGGCGGCTCGTACGTCGGTCGCCAGCCGGCCAGATCGTGTCCGGTCAGGAAGCCCGCGTGATCACGACCGGAGTCGTCACGAACGGGGGACCGGGAGAACACGTCGATCGCTTCGGCGACGAACCCCTGGTACCAGGCAGCCAGCGCCGCGTCGATGCCCGCCTCCCGGGAGGGTCCGCGCGCTGCGTCGAGCAGTCGGCGGTAGGTCGAGGCGAGGACGTCGTTGCGGAACAGGCGGCCGGCGGTGGGGGGTGCTCCGTCGGAAGTGAGCCAGGTGGCGGCCGAGGTCGGCCAGTGGGTGCGGAAGTGCTCGGAGACCGAGGCCGCGGTCGCTGCCACCCGTGCGGTGAGCGGGTGGCCGGTCTCGGCGTACTCGATGGCGAAGCGGAGGACGGCGTCCAGCGGCATCGTGCCGTGGTCGCGCAGCAGGGTCAGCCAGGCGCCGACGGCACCGGGGACGGTGGCGGCGAGCAGTCCCGTGCCGGGGACGAGCTCGAGGCCCAGGTGTTCGAAGGCGTCGATCGTGGCGGTCGCGGGGGCGACCCCCTGACCGGACAGCAGGACGGGCTGCCCCGCGCCTGCCCCGCTCCCGCCGCGGGCGAAGAGGATCGGGACCTCGCCCCCCGGGCCGTTGAGGTGGGGCTCGACGACGTGGAGGGCGAAACCGGTCGCGACGGCGGCGTCGAAGGCGTTGCCGCCCGCCTCGAGCGTCGCCATGCCCGCCTGGCTGGCGAGCCAGTGCGTCGAGGCGACCATCCCGAACGTGCCGGCGAGCTCGGGTCGGGTGGTGAAAGCGGGGCTGGACACGTAGCCAGACTAAGGACCGGTCGGGTGGTCCGGCTCACCGTGCGCAGTCCCGGGCGCACCGAGCGGGGCACGGAGCGGTCGGCGCCGCTGGGTCGCACCACGACCGACGTGGTCCGCCGGGCGTGCACCAGCGGGGGCAGCGGGCGGACGACGACCGGCGCAGGGGCGGGCCGGGGCGGCAGCGGGGCCAGCGCCCGGCGGCCGAGCAGCACGTGCGGTGCCTGCAGGGACGTCGTCCGCAGTGCGCCGGTGTGCCGGGGCCGGGGTGCGGTGGTCGGCGTGCTGGGCAGCTCGCGCATCGGCACCGGGTCGTCGTCGTCCGGGGCGCGGTGGCGCAGGACCGGGGCGGCCGGCTGGAGCGGGGCGTACCGGCGTCCGCCCCAGGCCAGGTGCTCGCCCCGGGGGCCGGCGCCCCAGGAGCCCAGCCGCAGCCACTGGCGGCGCAGCCAGCCGACCAGGGTCTGCAGCAGGCCGGCGAACCGGGTCGGTGCGGGCACCTGCGGGTCGGTGGAGGCCTCCAGCGCGGCCCAGAGGTCGCTCACCTCGGACCGGCGGGGTCGGGGCTCCAGGAACTCGACGTCGGTGTCGATGGAGGTCAAGGAGAGGGCGGGCAGGGCGTCGAGCACGAGCGTGGTGGGGACGGGGACCGCGGTCATCGTCATCGTCTGTCTCCTGGGCGGGAGTGGGCCGGAGCCGGGGAGGAGCTCCGGTCAGGGACGAGAGTGACGCGTGGGACTCCCGTGATCGGCCACCACGGACACGCTCTGGAGCCCGCGTGACCGAACCGATGCGCAACCCGTGTCGCGGGCCGGTGACCCCCCTCGCGATCCGGTCACTTGTCGACCCCCAGGGCCCGGATGCCCCGGAAACCGCGGTTTCCGGGACGGTGACCTCCGGACGTGACACGTGGGGCTGGCGTGTCGCGTGGGACTGCCGACGAGAAGGGCGCTTCTCGGCGGGGGCGGGGCGTGCGGCAGGGTGGCCGCCGTGACCGACCGCATCCCCCTGGTGATCGACACCGACCCCGGCATCGACGACGCGCTGGCGATCCTGCTGGCCCTGGCCAGCCCGGAGGTCGACCTGCAGCTGGTGACGACGGTGCACGGCAACGTCGAGCTCGCGCAGACGACGGAGAACGCGCTGCGGGTGCTGCACCTGGCCGGCCGCTCCGACGTGCCGGTCGCGGTGGGTGCCGCCGGCCCGCTGGTGCACCCGCTGCCCGAGCGGGCCGGGCACGTGCACGGCGCTGCCGGCATGGGCGGGGTCGAGCTGGACCCCTCCCCGGCCGCGGTCGACCCGCGACCGGCCGTGGTCGCGCTGGCCGAGCTGCTGATGGCCCACGACCCGGGCACCGTCACCGTCGCCCCGATCGGGCCGCTGACGAACATCGCGCTGCTGCTGGCCGTCTTCCCCGAGGCCGCGGCCCGGATCGGCCGCGTCGTCTGGATGGGCGGCTCGGCGGCCCGCGGCGGCAACGTCACCGCGGCGGCGGAGTTCAACGCCTGGGCCGACCCGGAGGCCGCGCACGCGGTGCTCACGAGCCCGCTGCCGGTGACCATGGTGGGGCTGGACGTCACGCTGCCCACCGTGCTCACCGAGCCCGGCATCGAGCGGTTCCGGGCGAACGGCGGCCGCGTGGGCAGCACCGCCGCAGCGGTGCTGCAGCAGTACGTGGACGCCGCCCGCAACAGCTACGGGATCAGCGGGGTGTGCGTGCACGACGCCCTGGCGCTCACCGAGGCGGTCGTGCCCGGCACGCTGGGCACCACCCGCCGGGACGTCGTCGTCGGCACCACGCTGGGCGCCGCCCGCGGCCAGACGCTCGCCGACCTGCGTGCGGTGAGCGCCGCCGACACCGCCGTCGAGGTCGCCGACACCGTCGACAGCGAGGCCGCGGTGGAGTTCCTGGTGGGCCGGCTGGAGTCCTACGGCGCCTGAGGGGAG
Organism: Geodermatophilus sp. Leaf369; assembly: GCF_001424455.1. Lineage (NCBI taxonomy): Bacteria > Bacillati > Actinomycetota > Actinomycetes > Geodermatophilales > Geodermatophilaceae > Geodermatophilus > Geodermatophilus sp. Leaf369. The sequence goes on from NZ_LMQA01000002.1 coordinate 26,911, forward strand.
TCGAGGAACTCGCGCACCACGCCGGCCATCCGGTCGGCGTGGGTGAACAGGAACAGGTGCCCCCCACCGCGGACGACGTGCAGCTCGCCGTGCGGCAGCCGGGAGGCCATCAGCCGGGCGTTGGCCAGCGGGATGATCGGGTCGTCGTCCCCGGCGAGCACCAGCGTCGGCATCTCCAGCCGGTGCAGCCAGGGCAGGCTCGACCAGCGGCGCAGCGCCGCGAGCTGGCAGAGGTAGCCGTAGGGCGTGGGCGGGTGCGCCGAGCGCTGCGCGGCGTGCTCGCCGAGCAGGTCGGGGTGGTGCTGGATGCCGCCGCCGTAGAGCGTCGGGGCCACCCGGGTCAGGTAGCCCGGGGAGTAGTAGCGCATCGGCGAGGCCAGGATGCTGATCGCCGCCGGCCGCCCGGGCAGCGACACCCAGCCCGGGGTGGTGCCGGCCAGCACCAGCCGCCGGACGACGTCGGGGTGCCGACGGGCCAGCTCCTGGACCAGTGCCCCGCCCCAGGACAGCCCCAGGACGTCGACCTGCTCGTGGCCGACCGCGCGGACCAGCTCGGCGACCACGCCGGCCAGCCTCCGCATCGTCGGCGGGTAGGTCGGGGTGGAGCTCTCGCCCACCCCGGGGGCGTCGAAGGAGACGGTCTCCCGGTCCCCCAGGTGCGAGCGGAACGTGTCGAACAGGTCGCCGGTGGCGCCGATGCCGTTGACGAGCAGCAGGGGCCGGCCGGCCCCGGCGTGCTCCACCCGCACGCGGAGGGAGTACCCGGCGACCTCGAGGGTGCGGGCGCCGGAGCGACCGCGGGCAGCAGCGGTGCGCGCCACCCTCAGACCGTCGCCCGGACGTAGCTGCCCGGGGCGTCCTCGATCGGCGGGTGGGCCTTGCTGCCCAGCTTCCGCCGGGCGTTCCTCTCCGCCCCCGAACGGGGCTCGAGCCACTCCACCCAGTGGTCCCACCAGGAGCCCGGGTGCTCGGTGGCCCGCTCGAGCCACTCGTCGGCGGTGGGCTTGCCGGCGCTGTCGTCCGCACCGCGGGCGGGGTCGTCGCCGTCGGTCGTCCGGTAGGAGCCCTTCGGGTTGCCCGAGGGGTTGATCAGCGCCTGGATGTGGCCCTGGCTGCTGAGCACGAACTCCACCGAGCCGCCCATCAGGTCCACCACCGGGTAGCAGGCCCGCCAGGGGCAGATGTGGTCGGTGACCGCGCCGACCACGTAGCTGTCGACGGTCACCTTCCCCAGGTCGACCCCCGTCCCCAGCACCCGCAGCTCGCCGGGGTGGGTGAGGGAGTTGCTCTGCGCCATGTCCATGAAGTCCCCGTGCAGCGACGCCGGGAGGTCGACGGCGTCGGCGTTCCAGGCCAGGACGTCGAAGGCCGGCGGGTTCTTGCCCATCAGGTAGTTGTTGACCCAGTAGTTCCAGACCAGGTCGTTGGGCCGCAGCCAGGCGAACACCCGGGCCAGCTCCCGGCCCGACAGCACGCCCTCGCTCCGGCTCTTCCGGCTCGCCGCCGCCACGACCGGCCTGGAGATGAAGGTGCCCACCTGGGAGGGCACCTCGAAGTCGATCAGGGTGACCAGGAAGGTGACGCTGGCGAACCGGTCGTCACCGGCGGTGGCCAGGTGCCCGAGCAGCCCGGCCGCGGTGATCCCGCCGGCGCAGACGCCGAGCAGGTTCATGTCCGAGGACCCGGTGATCTCCCGGACGACGTCGGAGGCCTCCAGCGCGGTGCGGGCGTAGGAGTCGTAGTCCCAGGCCGCGTCGCCCTTGCCGGGGTTGGCCCAGCTGAGCATGAAGACCTGGTGCCCGTGGGAGACCAGGTGCTCGACCATGCTGCGGCCCGGGGCCAGGTCCAGCACGTAGTACTTGTTGATCTGCGGCGGCATGACCAGCATCGGCCGCTCGCGCACCTTGCCGGTGCTCGGGGAGTACTGGATGAGCTCGGCGATCTCGTTCTTCCACACCACCGCGCCCGGGGTCGCGGCGATGGTCTCGCCGATCACGAAGGGCCGGGAGTCGACCATCGAGGGCATCGCCCCGTTGTTGCGCACGTCGTAGAGGGCGTGCCGGGCCCCGTCGACCAGGCTCCTGCCCCGGGTCTCGCGGGCCCGCTTGAGCGCCGCCGGGTTGCCGACCAGCGTGTTGGTGGGCGCCACCGCCTCGGTGACCAGCTTGAGCAGGAACAGCGCACGCAGCTTGCTCTTCTCGTCGAGGTCGAGGTCCTCCACGACGCCGTGCACGGCGCGGTTCCAGGCCAGGTAGGACTGGCCGACCCGCTTGTAGAGCGGGTTGGTCTGCCAGGCCGGGTCCTTCCAGCGGGCGTCCTTGCGGTCGGGGGCGATGTCGGAGGTGCCCGCGGCGATCCGGGCCAGCTGCGCGGTGAGGTCCACCCCTCGCTTGGTGAGCGCCCGGGGCTGCCGGACGACGGTGCCCACCAGCCGACGGGCGGCGGCCAGCCCCTGGGTGGGGCTCAGTGCGACCGGGAGCGCCCCGGTGAGCGCCTCGATCGCGGCCTCGACGAGCTCCAGGTCCGACTGCTGCTCCGCGGGCTCGGCCACGGTGGTCTCCGGTCGGGTGCGCCGCTGGCTGGTCGTCATCTGTGGGTCTCCGCACGATCGGCCGCCTCACCCGTCCAGGCGGGTGAGTGCTGTGCGTCACATCCTGCCCCGGCCAGCTCCAGCGGCAACCCGGCAGGTGCTCAGGACAGCTCGTCGACGACCCGCTGGGCCCTGTCCCGCTGCTCGGCGGCCCGCTCGGCCTCGGCCCGGGCGGTCTGCCGGTCATCCTCGGCGCGGGCGGCGGCGTCCTCGGCCTGCGTCACGTCGTCGGCGGCCGCGGTGGCCCGCTCCCGGGCGGCCTCCAGCGCCGACTCCAGCTCGGTGACCCGGCGGTCGGCGTCGTCGCGGCCGCGACGCGCCTCGGCGGCGGCCTGTTCGGCCTCGTGCGCCGCCGTCGCAGCCTGCTCGACCTCGCCGGCGGCGTCGTCGGCCACCGTGCGGGCGGTGCGCAGCTCGGCCCGGGCCCGGCGCAACCGCTCCTCGGCCTCCCGCCGGGCGGCCCGGTCGGCCTTGGCCGCCCGGGCGGCGTCCAGGTCGACCGGCGGGGCGGCGGGTTCCTCGGGTTCCTCCGGGGCGGCCGCGCGTGCGGGGGGACGGCGCGCCGGACCCGCGGGGCGGGCCGCGGGCTCCGGCGTCCCCAGGCCGTTGTAGGTCAGCGCCCCGGTGAGCCGGCCGGCCAGCACCGCCTCGCCCGCCGCCGGGTCGGCCACCGCGGCCCGCAGCGTCTCCTCGACCTGGCCGACCACCTGCTCGCTCACCGGGTGCCCGGCGCGCCGGGCGAGCCTGGCGGCCTCCCGGGCCAGCGCCCGCACCACCTGCTGCCGCTGCTTGCCCAGCTCGCGCATGGCCTCGGGGTCCAGGGAGTCCTGGGCCGAGCGGAGCAGCTCGCCCAGCGACACCAGCTCCTGCACCTGGTCCCCCGCCGAGCGGACCAGCGTGTTCACCGTCCAGCCGGCCAGCGTCGGCTTGCCCAGCGCACCCAGCCGGCGGGCCAGCACCTTGTCGGTGCGCTTGGCCGCCGCCACGGCGTCGTCCCGGGCGGCGATGAACTCCCCGGGCAGCGCGGCGTACAGCTCGTCGGCGACCTCGTCGAAGTCCACGGCGCCCATCATGGCCGGGCGTTTCGGACCCCTCCCCAGCGGTGAGGACAGAGGTGGCAGCAGAGGAGCTCCCGATGACCGTGCACGACCACGCCCACGACGTCCCCTACACGGTGTCCACGCACCCCGGCACCGAGGGCGACCTCGTCGCCGCGGTCACCGGGGTGCTGGACTCCGCCTACAACCCGGCCCTGCAGCACGACCTGCTCACCGCGCTGCGCGAGGCCGACGACGTGCTCACCGTCGACCTCTCCGCGGTGCACTTCTTCGGCTCCGCCGGGGTGACGGCGCTGGTCTGGCTCAGCCAGCACCCGGAGGCCGCGGGCAAGCGGGTGCGGGTCGTCGCCACCAGCCGGATCGTCACCGGGCCGCTGGAGCTCACCGGTCTCCTGCAGCAGCTCGACGTCAGCGGGATGCCCGCGCACTCCGTGCCCCCCGAGGACCGCACCGGGCCCGCGGTGCCGCCCTCCGACGGGCCGTCCGCCCAGGTCTCGGATTGACTGGACGCATGCCCACGAACGCCGAGAAGGCCGCGGAGCTCCTCCGCCTGCACACCGACCCCGAGCTGCTGACCGTCGTCAACGTCTGGGACGTGATCACCGCGACCGTCGTGGCCGACCTGCCCGGCACGAAGGCGCTGGCCACCGCCAGCCACTCGATCGCCGCCTCGTACGGCTACGCCGACGGGGAGAACATCCCGGTCGACACCATGATCGAGGCCGTGGGCCGGATCGCCGCCGCCGTGTCCGTGCCGGTGTCGGCCGACCTCGAGGTCGGCTACGGCGACGCCGGCGAGACCACCCGCAAGGCCATCGGCGTCGGCATCGTGGGCGCCAACCTCGAGGACCAGATGAAGCCGCTGGAGGAGGCCGTGGCGGCCGTCCGCGCCGTGGTCGCCGCCGGTGAGGCCGAGGGCGTGCCCTTCGTGCTCAACGCCCGCACCGACGCCTTCGTCAAGGCCGGCGACCGTGCGAAGGCCGACGTCGTCGCCGACGCGATCGAGCGCGGGAAGGCCTTCCTGGAGGCCGGGGCCTCCTGCGTGTTCGTGCCCGGCCTGCTCGACGAGCCCACCGTGGTGCAGCTGGTGGAGGGCATCGGCGAGCGCCGGGTCTCGGTCATCAACGTCCCGGGCTCGCTGCCCCAGGCCCGGCTCGCCGAGCTCGGCGTGGCCCGGGTGTCCTTCGGCCCGTGGACCCAGCGCCTGGCGCTCACCGCGTTCGCCGACTTCGCCACCGACGCGATCGCCGGCGGCAACCTGCCCGACGGGGTCCGGCCGCTCAACTGAGCGACCACCCGCGCCGGCAGGTCAGCTGCCGGCGCGGGTGACCGCGGCGCAGAAGCGCGCGTGGTCGGCGGTCGTCTCGGCCAGCGGGTCGAGCACCTCGGCCTGAGCGACCGCGGCCACCGCGGTGTCCAACCGCTTCCGCGCCCGTCGGGCCCGGCGTCGGGCCCGGAGCGCGACGAACGGCCGTACCAGCAGGGCGAGCAACGCACCGGCCAGCAACCCGCCGACCAGCAGCAGCGTGGGCACCGGCAGGCCCTCCACCCGCGGCAGCGGCACGACGTCGTCCAGCTGCAGCCACCCGAGGACCACCAGGCCCAGCAGCCAGAGCACCCCGACCAGTGCGGCCGCGGCGAGCAGCCACTGGAGCCCGCCGACCACCCGTTGCCAGACCGGGGTGCGCTCGGAGCCCAGGTCGGTGCCCGTGACCGCGCGGTCGAGCCGGTCGGCCAGCCGGTCGGAGTGCACCTCGACGGTGCGCCGCAGGTCGTCGGTCCAGGCCACCGGCAGGCCCTCGCCGGCCGCGTCCCGGGCCCGGCGCACCGCGGTGGCCACCCCGGCCAGCTGCACCGCCCCCGCCTCGGGCAGCGAGCTGCGGCTCTCGGCGTTGCCCAGGTGCAGCCGCTTCAACGGGTCCGGGCGGAGCTTGCCGACCCACCGGACGACGGGCCACCCCGTCGCCGCCGTCCCTGCCTTCGTGGTCGAGCGCTCCACCGCGGCGGTGATCGCCGGCACCCCGGCCGCGTCGCCGAGGGCGCGGGTGAGCACCTCCCGGTCGGCCCGGGACGTCTCCCCCGCCGTCCCGCAGTGCTCGGCCAGGCCGCGGGCCGCCCCGCGCACGTCGGCGGTCAGCCGTTCGGCGGCGGCCCGGCGGGCAGCGACCCGGCGGGTCAGCCGGTCGACGAGCTCGGGCAGACCCTGGCCGGTGCGTCCGCTGGCCGCGACCACCTCGGTGCCGGCCAGCCACTCGGCGTCCAGCAGCCGGCGCAGGTCGGTCAGGCAGGCCGCGGCGGCCTCGTCGGTGAGCCGGTCGACCTGGTTGAGCACCACGAGCAGGGTGCCGGCGTGCCCGGCCAGGGGCTTCAGGTACCGGTCGTGGACCGCGGCGTCGGCGTACTTCTCCGGGTCGAGCACCCACACGAGCACGTCGACCAGCTCGACCAGCCGGTCGACCTCCAGCCGGTGCTCCAGGCGCACGCTGTCGTGGTCGGGCAGGTCGAGCAGCACCAACCCGTCCAGCGCCGGGTCGGGGGCATGCCGGTGCCGGCGGGGCACCTCGAGCCAGTCGAGCAGCCCGTCGGCACCCTCGCCCCACACGGTCGCGTGTGCGACGCCGGTGGTGGGCCGGCGCACCCCGGGGGTGCTGACCTCGCTGCCGCTGAGCGCGTTGAACAGGGTGGACTTCCCACTGCCGGTGGCCCCGGCCAACGCGACGACGGTCGCGTCACCCAGCGCCTGCCGGGCCCCGGCCTTGGCCAGCAGGGCGCGGGCCCGGCCGACCTCGGGCACCTCGAGGCGGCCGTCGGCGACCTCGACCGCCTCGCGCAGCGCGGTCAGCCGGTCGGCCAGGGACAGCTCGCGGCGGCTCACGAGCGGGCCCGGGCCAGGACGGCGACCGCGGCGCGCAGCTCCTCGGCGTCCGCCGGGGTGGCGGCGGGCTCCAGCAGGGCGACGAAGCGGTCGTGTTCCACGTGGAGCAACCGGGCCGCCCGGGCGTCGAGGTCGGTGCGGGCCCGGTCGGCGAGCTGGCGGATGGCGGCGTCGCCGAACACGGCCTCCAGCACCCGCTGGCCGACCACCGTCGTCCCGCCGGCGACCGCGACCTCGGCCCCGGAGAGTCCGGCGGTCTGGGCGAACACCGCGACCATGACCACGGCACCGGCACCGTTGACGCCCCAGGAGAGCAGCCGCGCCCGGGAGCGCTTGCCGGCCCCCTCGTCACGCACCAGCCCGAGGACGGCGCCCTGCCAGCCGCGCACCTCGTCCGCGGCGGCCTCGGTGAAGCCGGGGGTGACGGTGCCCAGCTCGCGCTCCCGGCCGGCCACCAGCGCGGCCCCGCCGGGCAGCCCGCGCCAGGAGGTGACGGTGCGCTCGGCCGCCTCGTCGGCCGAGGCCCGCAGCAGGTGCTCCACGCTGGACTCCAGCGCCACCTGCAGGTCCTCGGCCGGGGTCGCCTTCCCGCTGAACGCCGCGGTGACCCGGTCGCGCAGCCGGCCGATCCCGGCCTGCAGGCTGCGCATCCACTCCCCGGTGCCGACGAACTCCTGCCAGCGGGCCAGCACCTCCCCACGGAGCAGGGTGCCGCTGCGCACGCCCTCGTCCACCGCCTCCTCCGCGCGCCGGTACGCCGTGTCGGCGGCGGCCGCCAGGGCCCCGGCCGCCGCGGCCTGCTCCTGGGCCGCGACACCCACCACCGCCACCCGCTCGTCCAGGCTGGCCAGCGCACCGACCAGGGTCTGCCGGACGACGGCGGCCCGGGCCCCGGCGTCCGCAGCGAGGCCGTGCAGCCAGGACCGCAGCGGGGCGACCTGGTCCTCGGGCAGAAACCCGTCGACCAGCGGCCGCTCCTCGACCACCCACAACGCCGCCTGCGCGAGGCCGGCCCGCCCGAGCATCCCGTGCAGGTCCTCGGCCACCTCCCGCACGGCCTCCGGGGGCACCCGGTCCAGCACCACGGCCAGCGCCGTCCCCCGTTCCGCGGCCGTGCGCAGCAGGTCCCACGGCACGGCGTCGGCGTACCGGGACGCGGTGGTGACGAAGACCCAGAGGTCGGCCGCGGACAGCAGCTGCCCGGCGAGGTCGCGGTTGGCCTCCACGACGCTGTCCACGTCGGGGGCGTCCACCAGGGCCAGGCCGGCCGGCAGCGCGTCGGTGACCACCAGCTGCAGCGTCCCCGGGCCGCCGGAGCCACCGGTGGTGCGGGCCAGGCCGGGCAGCACCCGGTCGTCGGCGAACGCGGCACGATCGGCCGGGGCGCAGACCAGCACCGGTGAGCGGGTGGTCGGGCGCAGCACTCCGGGGGTGGTCACCGTGGCGCCGAGCAGGCTGTTGACCAGCGTGGACTTGCCGGCCCCGGTCGAGCCGCCGACCACGGTGAGCAGCGGGGCGTCCATGTCGCGCACCCGGGGCAGCAGGTGGTCGGTGACCTGGTCGACGACCGACCGGGCGGTGCGGTCGGCGGCGTCCCGACCGGGGGTGGCCAGCACCAGCGGGACGGCCGCCACCCGGTCGCGCAGCTGCTCCAGGGCCGTCGGCAGGTCCACGACGTCCTGACCGGGCACGGCCGTGCTGCGGGGGGTCACCCCGGGGATCATCCCGGTCCACGGAGCGCCCAGCACCTCCTGGGGACCGGCTCCCCCGTGCGGGGAGCTGCGCCGTCCCGCACCATGGACGACGACCGCCCTTCGAGCAGTGGAGGCCCCGTGAACGTGCGCACCAGCCGTCACCGGGTCGGCACGGCCCGTCGGACCACGACATCCGGGGAGGACCGACGGTGAACCAGGACGCCTGGCCGGCTGCGCCGGTGCCCGACATCGTCGGCGACGTCTGGCGGTGGCAGCTGCCCAGCGTGCACGACGCCTCCCGGGTCCGGATGGACCTGCGGGCGCGGCTGGCGCACCCCTCCCTCACCTCGTCCTCCACCGAGGACGCCCGTGAGGGCCTGCTGCTGGCCTTCGAGGAGCTGGCCTCCAACGCGCTGCGGCACGGCGGCGGCGCCGTCGAGGCCGTCATCGTGGCCACCCGCGACGGCTGGCTGCTGACCCTCTCCGACGAGGCCCCCGACCGTCCGCCGGTGCCCGCGGTCGACCGCGACCCGGCGCTGGGCGGCATGGGCCTGCCGATGGTGGCCCAGCTGTCGGCCCACTACGGCTACGCCGTGGGTCAGGACCGCAAGCACGTGTGGGCCCAGCTCACCTCCGGCGTGGGCGTCCCCGGTGCGACCCCGGCCCCGAGGTCCACCCGCGCCTGAGGGTCAGTGCAGGGCGACGACGAGGCAGGCCACGTCGTCCAGCCGGGCGGAGACCAGCGCGGTCATCGCCTCGCACACGTCCGGCGCGGGCAGTCCCACCGGCAGCCCGGCGAGCAGCCCGACCAGCGCCGCGGTGCCCGAGTCGACGTCCCGGGCCGGCCCGCCGCCGGCGCCGGGCTGCTCGATGAGCCCGTCGGTGAAGCCGATGAGCAGGCTGCCGGGCTCCACCTCGACCACCGCGGTGCGGCGCCGGGCCTGCGGCGCGGCGCCCAGCAGCAGGTCGTGCTCCTCGGTGAGCGGCCGCACCGACCCGTCCGGGCCGCGAACCAGCACCGGCGGGTGGCCGGCGTTCGAGCACTCCACCCGCCACGGCCCGCCGTCGACCGGTCGGTCGGCCCGCAGCAGCACGGTGGTGGCCAGCCCCGGGACGTCGAGCACGTCGAGCAGGCGGTCGACCCGGCCCAGGACGACGGCGGGGTCGGGGGCGTCGAGGTCCCAGCACCCGGCCCGGAGCAGGCCTCGCAGCTGCCCCATCGTCGCCGCGGCGTTCAGGTCGTGTCCGGCCACGTCGCCGATGACCATGCCGATCCGGTCGCCGGGCAGCGCGAGCAGGTCGTAGAAGTCCCCGCCGACGGCGGCCGCGGCCGAGGCGCTGGTGTAGTGCGCAGCGCCGGTGACGCCGTCGATGGCCGGCAGCTCGGGCAGGAGGGAGCGCTGCAGGGCCTCGGCCACCGACGCCTCCTGCTCGTAGAGCCGCGCGTTGTCCAGCGCGAGTCCGGCCCGGGTGCCCAGGTCGACGGCCAGACCGACGTCGCTGGCGGAGAACCCGTCGTCGATCGCCCGCACCAGGGTCATCACCCCGCGGGTGCCCCCGCGCGCCGGCAACGGGACGGCGAGCAGCGACCGGGTGCCCAGCTCGGCGAGCATCCGGGGGTCCAGGCCGCGGGAGAAGGGCTGCAGCGTCTCGGGCCGGAGGTCGCGGACGACCACCGGCCCCCCGGTGCGCACCGCCTCGTACGCCGGGGACGACTCGGGCAGGTGCCGGCCCAGGAAGGCCGAGCGCACGTCCTGCAGGTGCGCCGGGTCGCCACCGGTGTGGTGCACCACGACCTCGTCCACCACCCCGTCGCCGTCCAGCCGGGCGATGAACACCCAGTCGGCCAGCGACGGGACGCAGAGTCCGGCGAGGCGGTCGAGCAGCTCCCCGGTGTCCAGGGTGCCGGCCAGCAGCGTGGTGGCCTCGGCCATCAGGCGCAGCCGCTCCTGGGCGGCCTCGGCGTCCCGGCGGGCCGTCCGCTCCGCTGCGTGCGCAGCCGCCCGCTCGGCCTCCAGCAGCACCCGGGCCGTCACGTCGGACTGCACGCCGACGAAACCGGTCAGCTCACCGACCCGGTCGAACACCGGGGAGATCGACAGCTGGTTCCAGAACGCGGTGCCGTCCTTGCGGTGGTTGAGCAGGGTGACCGTGGTCTGCCGGCGGGCCGCGATCCCGGCCCGGATCTCGGCGACCACCGCGGGGTCGGTGGCCGGGCCCTGCAGGAAGCTGCAGTTGCGGCCCAGCGCCTCCTCCGCGCTGTACCCGGTGACCCGGGTGAACGAGGGGTTGACCCACACCAGGGGGTTCCCCGGGCGGCGGGGGTCGGAGATGGTGAAGCAGATGTCGGTGGCGACGACCGCCCGGTCGCGCAGGGACTGCAGCACCAGGCCGGTCGCCGCGTCGGGCCCCTCGTCCACGGCCAGCAGGACGACGAGGGAGAGGTCCAGCCCGTCCACCCCGGGGCCCAGCGGGAAACCGGTCACCCACAGCACCTGCTCCGGGCCGCCGTCGGCGCCCGGTGCCCGCACGGCCTCGCCGGCGACCGGGAGCCCGGTGGCGATGGCCGAAAGCGGCCCGTCGGTGCCCGACAGCGGGTGGCCGTCGAGGTCGGTGAGCCCCACGGCATCGGCCCAGGCGTCGGTGCCCAGCGGCAGCTCGAGGTCACCGGCCAGCCGGAGGGCGGCGGTGTTGCCGTAGGTGACCTCGCCCGTGCCGCGGTCGATGAGCAGCACCGCGACGGGGGCCTCGCCCACCACCCGGGGCAGCACCGCGGATCCGCCCGACGGCCCGGCCAGGGCCGCCTCGGCGGCCTCGACCAGCTCCTCGGAGACCGCGTCGCCGGCCCGTCCGAGCCGGGTGTGTGCAGAACCCACGCGCCCGATGGTAGTGAGCGCGCCCCGACCCGGGGCCGGGCTCACCCGTCCGTGGCCCCCCGGGGGTGTGGGTTCCTCCACAGGTCCGTTACCCGTTCGTGACAGGCGGGGGTGTCTCCGGCTACGGTCGCCAAGGCCCCGCGCCCCACCCACACCATTCGTCACACCTCGAACGGAGTCCGTCCTGCTGTCGCTGCGCCCCGAGCACACCCACCGGAGCCGCCTGCTGGCAGCCCTGGTCGCCACCCTCGCGGCGCTGTCGCTCTCCGGCCTCTGGGCGCCCTCGGCGTCCGCCGCTCCCGGGGACGTGCCCACGGACGCCGCCGGGATCGCGACCGCCTCCGCCGAGGTCGACCGGGTGACCGCGCTGGTCGCCGCCGCCGAGGAGGAGCTGGCCCGGGTCACCGTGCTCGCCGAGGCCGCTGCGGACGCCGACCGGGCCGCGCAGGAGTCCCTGGTGGCCGCGCAGGCCGCCCAGGTGCAGACCGCCGCCCAGCTGCAGACCGCGATCGCCGCCACCGAGGTGGCCGAGGCCGACGTCGCCACCCTGGGCCGGGAGGCCTTCATGGGCCAGCAGTCCCTCGGTGCGGCCACCGTGCTGCTCGACGCCGCCGGCCCCGAGGACGTGCTCCAGCGGGCCGCCACGCTGGAGCGGCTCGGGGTGGACCGCGCGGAGCGGCTGGAGGCCGTCGAGCTCGTGCAGGACCAGCAGGAGGACGCCGACGCCGCCGCGCAGACCGCCGTCACCCAGCTGGACGCCGCCGCGGCCACCGCCGCCCAGGCCGACGCCGCCGCGCAGGGCGAGCTCGCCGCCGCCCAGGCCTCCTACGCCACCGCCGAGGCCGAGCGGGCCGCGCTGGCCCAGCAGCTGCTCGACGCCCAGGTCGCGCTGCTCAGCGCCCAGGGCGTCGAGGACGCCGAGGCCGCTGCGGCTGCCGCCGCCACCCGGGCCACCGAGGTCGCGACCGCCGGCACCGGGCAGCTGGTCACCGGCCGGATCACCTCCTGCTACGGCTCGCGCTGGGGCACCACGCACTACGGCATCGACATCGCCGCCCCGATCGGGACGCCGATCTACGCCCCCGAGGGTGGTGTCGTCCTGCAGGCCGGCCCGGCCAGCGGGTTCGGCCAGGCCGTCTACCTCCAGCACCCCAACGGCGTGATCACCCTCTACGGCCACGTCGACTCCTTCGACGTCCGCGCCGGACAGGTGGTCGAGACCGGCCAGAAGATCGCCGAGGTCGGCAACCGCGGCCAGTCCACCGGGCCGCACCTGCACATCGAGACGCACTACGCCGGCCTCTACCAGGACCGGCAGGACCCGGCCCCCTGGCTGCAGGCGCACGGCATCGACGTCGGCTCCTGCGGCTGAGGCCCCAGCCTCAGCCGATGCGCAGGCCCAGGGCCTGGGCGAGGGTGACGGCCTGCTCGGCGCGGATCCGCACGCCGGCCAGGGCCACCTCGCGGACGTCGAAGGCGCTCAGGTCGCTGCCGCGCAGGTCGGCGCCGGTCCAGGTGCTGTCGGTGAGCTCGGCGCCGGAGAGGTCGGCGCCGTTCACCGCCGCGGTCGACAGGTCGGCCCGGGTCAGGTCCACCTCGCGCAGCCGGACGCCGTCGAAGGTCGTCCCCCGCAGGTCCTGACCGACCAGCGAGACGAACGACCAGTCCCCACCGCGCACGGTCAGCGGCCGCAGCGTGCAGTCGGTGAACCGGCTGCCCACGAAGCTGCACTCCTCGAGCTCGGCGGCGAAGAACGAGCAGCGGGTGAAGGTGCAGGACCGGAAGGCCGAGCCGGTCAGCCGCGCGGCGTTGAACCGGACGCCACCGAAGGTGCAGTCGGTGAAGGTCGCGGCGGTGCCGGTCACCTCGGACAGGTCGCCGTCCCAGAACGCGTCGCCGGTGTGCTCACGGCCGGAGAGGTCCTCGCCGTACCAGTCCAGCCCGCGCAGGTCGCTCACGACGACGACCCGGCGCGCAGCCGGTCGCGCACCGCCGGCCAGTCCTCGTCGGTCATCGCGAACTGCACCGTGGTCCGCCAGCTGCCGTCCCGCCGGCGGCGGTGCTTGCGCAGCCGGCCCTCCTCGACCGCGCCGAGGGCTGCGATGGCCGCCCGGGAGCGCTCGTTGCGCTCGTCGGTGTGCCAGACGACCCGCACGGCGCCCAGCTCGTCGAAGGCCCGGGTGAGCAGCAGGAGCTTGGCCTCCCGGTTGACCCCGCTGCGCTGCGCGGCCGGGACCAGCCAGGTGTAGCCGACCGCCAGCGACCGGTTCGCCTCGTCCACGTCGTAGAACGAGGTCGACCCGACGAACTCCCCCGCCGGGGTCAGCTGCGCGAACGGCACCCGGCCGGCCTGGGTCAGGGCGGTGGCGACCTGGTCGAGGGCGGCCACCCGATCGGCAGGCGGGCCGATGGACAGGTGCTCGGCGACGTCGGCCGTCAGGCCGGTCAGCCACGCCCCGGCGTGCTCGGGACCCAGCGGCACCAGGTGCACGCGGGAGCCGAGGAGGGGGACACGGGCCAGCCAGTCGGACACGGGGCGATCATGCCGGGTCCGCAGCTGCGGACCCGGGGATGGGTGTCGATCACGCGATGCGGTTCCTGCTCCACGTGGTCCGCAGATCGGCGAGAAAAGCGTGGCACGAGCGTGACCCCGCGCCCGGGCAGGCGTTGACCCTCAGTAGGTGTGTGCGCACGGTACGAGTACCGCCCGGTGTCGCCGCACCGCCGCTCCGAGCCCTGGACAGCTGACGAGGGAGTCACCTGTGAGCCTGGAAACACCCGAGACCGACACCCGCGGCGAGCCCCGCGAGCACAGCCGCCGGCGCTTCCTCACCTACCTGGTGGCAGCCCCGACGCTGGCCGTCGCCGCCCGGATCGGGGCCGACACCCTCGCCCCGGCCACCGCGAACGCCGCCGTCCCCTCGCTGCCCGCCCCGGCCGAGCTCCTCGACCTGGGCGACGCCTTGATCCTGGCCGGCGCCCCCACCTCGGGGCTCATCGTGGTCACCGTCGACGAGGCCGGCCGGGTCGGGCTGGCCCTGCCGCGCGCCGAGGTCGGCCAGGGCATCACCACCGCGGTCGGCATGCTGCTGGCCGACGAGCTCGACGTCCCGCTGGACCAGGTCGACGTCACGCTGGCCGACGCCCGCCCGGAGCTGGTGTTCAACCAGCTGACCGGGGGCTCGAACACCATCCGCAGCGTCTACGGACCGGTGCGCACCGCGGCCGCCCAGGCCCGCGCCCGGCTGCTCGCCGCCGCGGCGGCCCGCTGGGGCACCACGCCCGGCGCACTGACGGTCACCGACGGCGTCGTCTCCGGCCCCGCCGGGCAGACGGCCACCTACGGCGAGCTGTCCGCCGCCGCGGCCAGCCCGACGCTGTCGGTCGTGCTGGCCAGCCCGAAGCCCGCCTCGGCCGCGAAGGTCGTCGGCACCCCGACCAACCGGGTGGACGCCCGGAAGATGGTCACCGGCCAGATGGACTACACCCTCGACCTGGACGTGGTGCCCGGCGCGCTGCCCACCATGGTCCGTCGCCCGCCGACGATCAACGGCACCGTCCGCTCGGTGCAGAACGCGGCTGCGGTCCGGGCCATGCCCGGCGTGGTCGACGTCGTCACCGTCCCCACCGGCGTCGCCGTGCTGGCCGAGACCTTCGGCCAGGCACTCGACGGCAAGGAGGCCCTGCAGGTCACCTGGGGACCGGGCACCGTGGACGGTGAGAACGACGCGACGATCAAGCAGAAGCTGCGCGGGGCCGCGCTGCCCTTCGTCGTCCCGCCGCTGCTGACCACCACCGTGGACGCCGAGTTCGACTTCGCCACCGTCAGCCACGCCCCGATGGAGACCAACTCGGCCATCGCCGACGTGCGCGGGGACCGGGCAGAGATCTGGTCGGGGCTGAAGTCCCCGATCGTCGCGCAGCAGACCATCGCCGCCGACCTCGGCCTGCCGCAGTCGGCGGTCACCGTGCACGTGACCCAGGGCGGGGGCTCGTTCGGGCGCCGGCTGTTCTTCGACGCCGCCCTGGAGGCCGCGCGGATCTCGAAGGCCGCCGGGAAGCCGGTCAAGCTGCTGTGGTCGCGGATCGACGACACGCGGCACGGCCGGGCCCGCGCGGCGAGCTTCCACCGGGTGCGGGCCACCGTGGCCGCCGGCCAGGTGCTCACCTTCGAGCACCGGGTGGCCAGCGTGGAGACCGACACCACGCACGGCCTGGGCGAGATCCTCACGGCTGTCGCCGCCAGCCTGCCGGTGGGCGGCAACGCCAGCTTCGCGCAGACGATCTTCCTGACCACGATCCACTCGCCCTACGACTTCGGGGTGACCACGCAGCTGCTCAACGAGGTGCCGCTGCAGATGCACACCGGCTCGTGGCGCTCGGTCTACTCGGCCAACACCCGGGGTGCCGAGGAGATCGTGGTCGACGAGATCGCGGCGGAACTCGGCAAGGACCCGCTCGCGTTCCGCCGGGAGTTCCTCAAGCAGGACCGCTACCGGGCCGTGCTGGACAAGGTGGCCACCGAGGGGCAGTGGGGCAAGAGCATGCCGCGCGGCACCGCGCAGGGCATCGCCTTCCACGCCGAGTACAAGTCGTGCACCGCGTGCCTGGTCGAGGTCGACGCCACCGACCGGACGCGGCCCCGGGTCACCAGGGCGACGATCGTGGCCGACGTCGGCCGCCCGATCAACCCCCGGGGCCTGGAGGCCCAGCTGCTGGGCGGGCTCACCGACGCCATCGGGACGACGTTCCGGGCCGGGCTGCACATCGACGCCGGGCTCCCGTTGGAGGGCAGCTACTCCCAGTTCCACTACACCCGGCAGGCCGACAGCCCGTTGCAGGCGCAGGTCTTCGTGATGCCGGCCGACGGCGAGCCCGGGGGCGCCGGCGAGCTGGGCGTGCCGGCCGCGGTGGGTGCCATCGCCAACGCCTACGCCCGGGCCACCGGCACGAAGCCGCGCAGCTTCCCGGTGGTCTTCCCGGTCGACTTCGACCCCTTCCCCCGCTGAGCCAGGAGACGATCGACATGCCGAACTACACCTTCCAGCTCAACGGCGAGACGGTCACCGTCGACGCCCCGGCCGACCTGCCCCTGCTCTGGGCGCTGCGGGACAAGCTCGGGGTCACCGGGCCGAAGTACGGCTGTGGCATCGACGTCTGCAAGGCCTGCACCAGCCACCTCGACGGCGAGGCCATCAACCCGTGCGTCACGCCCACCGCCGACGTCGCCGGCCGTGAGGTGACCACCATCGAGGGCCTGGCCGGGACCTTCTCCGACGACCCGGACCAGCTGCACCCGGTGCAGGAGGCCTGGCTGGAGCAGGACGTGGCCCAGTGCGGCTACTGCCAGCCCGGTCAGATCATGGCCGCGGTCGCCCTGCTGAAGCGGACGTCGGACCCCACCGACGCCGACATCGACGCGATCGAGAACGTGTGCCGCTGCGGGTCCTACGTCCGGATCCGGGAGGCGATCAAGGCCGCGGCCGCCCGGATGTGAGCCACCCGGGGGACCGTCGGCGACGGACGTTCCCCCGGGGTGGTCACGTCGGGCAGGATGAGGCCATGCAGTTCCGCACGACCGTCCTCGCGGCCCGGCAGACCGCCACCGGTCTGCCGGTCCCGGACGACGTCGTGACCGCCCTGGGCGGTGGGCGGCGGCCGGCCGTCACCGTGCGGCTGAACGGGTACTCCTACCGCAGCACGGTGGCGGTCATGGGCGGGCAGAACCTGGTTCCGCTGGCCGCCGAGCACCGGGCCGCTGCGGGTGTCGAGGCGGGCCAGGAGGTCGTGGTCGACCTCGAGCTGGACACCGAGCCGCGCACCGTGGAGCCCCCGGCCGCTCTGGCCGCGGTGATGGACGACGCCGACCGGGCCGCGTTCGCCGCGCTCTCGCCGTCGAAGCAGAAGGCGCACGCCCTCGCCGTGGACGGCGCGAAGACCGACGCCACCCGCGACCGGCGGGTCCAGGCCGTGCTGGTGGCGCTGCGCGGGTGACGATCTCCCGCCAGGGCACCGACAGCGGCGAGCTGACCCAGCCGCTCCGGCTCCCGCTGCCGCTGCCCGTCGCCACCCCCCTGCCGGCCCGCACCGACGAGGCCTTCGAGCGCTTCGCCCGGCTCGCCGCCCGCCAGCTCCGGGTGCCGATCGCGCTGGTGAGCCTGGTCGACGCCGACCGGCAGGTGTTCCCCGGGGCGGTCGGCCTGCCCGAGCCCTTCGCCACCGAGCGCTCGATGCCGATCTCCTGGTCGCTGTGCCAGCACGTGGTCACCACCGCCGGTCCGCTGGCCGTCCCCGACGCCCGCGAGCACCCGCTGCTGCGCGACAGCCTGGCCATCCCCGGGCTGGGGCTCATCGCCTACGCCGGGCACCCGCTGGTCGACGCCGAGGGCCGGGTGATCGGGGCGCTGTGCGCGATCGACACCGAGACCCGCACCTGGACCACCGACGACCTGGGCAGCCTGGCCGACCTGGCCTCGGCCTGCTCGTCGGAGCTGCGACTGCGCACCCTGCAGCTGCGTGCCGACGCCGCCGCGGACGCCGAGGCCGAGTCCGGCCGGCAGTCCCGGCTGCTCCTGGCCCTGTCGGAGACGCTGAACCGCACCGAGACCGTCGCGGACGTCGCCTCCACGGTCGCCCAGCTGGCCACCCGCCGGCTCGGGGTGGACCGGGCCGTGGTCTCGCTGCAGGAGGGCCACCGCCGGGACCTGGTGCCGGTCACCGCCGACGGGCGCCCCGGCACCGGCAGCTGGCGGCCCCGCCCCCAGGACGAGCCGCACCCGGCCACCCTCACCGCGCTGGACGGCCGGGAGCGCTGGTTCGCCGACGCCGCCGCCACCCGGGCCGCCGTCCCCGGGCTGACCGAGGACGTGGCCCCCTTCGAGGCCAACCTGCACCTGCCGCTGGACCTGGTCGGCCAGGAGCGTGCGGTGCTCAGCCTCGTCTGGACCTCCCGCCGCGACATCACCCCGGCCGGCCGGCTGGTGATCCGGGCCCTGGCCCGGTACGTGGCCCAGGCGCTGCAGCGGGCACTGCTGCTCGCCGAGCGGCGGGGGGTCGCCGAGACGCTGCAGCGGGCGATGCTCACCGAGCTCCCGGCACCGGACCGGTTGGCGGTGGCGGCCCGCTACCTGCCCTCGCACGCCCAGGACCAGGTCGGCGGGGACTGGTACGACGCCTTCACCACCCCCGACGGCACCACCGTGCTGGCCATCGGCGACGTGACCGGGCACGACACCGCGGCGGCCGCCTCGATGGGCCAGCTGCGCACCCTGCTGCGCGGGTTCGCCTTCGACCGTTCCGAGGTGCCCTCGCAGTCGGTGCACCGGGTCGACCGCGCCGCCGCGGGTCTGGACCTGGACACCCTGGCCACCCTGCTGCTGGCCCGGGTCGAGCGGCTCGACCTGGGCGCCCGGGTCACCTGGTCCAACGCCGGTCACCCGCCCCCGCTGCTGGTGCACCCCGACGGCGCGGTCGAGCTGCTGGTCACCCCGCCCGACGTGCTGATCGGCGTCGACCCGACCCGGCTGCGGCACGACCACGTCCGCGACCTGCCGGTGGGCAGCACCCTGGTGCTCTACACCGACGGCCTGGTGGAGCACCGCGACCGCGACCTCGACGTGGGCACCGGCGACCTCGCCCGGGCCCTGGCCGGCCAGCAGCACCGCCCGGTGGACGAGCTGCTCGACGACGTGCTGACCAGCCTCACCGGCCCGGCCCGGGACGACGACATCGCCGTCCTCGCCGTCCGCGTCCTCGCCTGACTCACCCCCGCGCGGTCCAGGCCGACCAGAGCCCGGCGTAGCGCCCGCCGGCGGCGACGAGCTCGGCGTGCGTGCCCTCCTCCACCACCCGGCCCGCCTCGAGCACCACGACCCGGTCGGCCCGGGCCGCCTGGGTGAGCCGGTGGGCGACCACCAGCGTCGTGCGGCCCGCGGTGGCGGCGAGGGCGGCCTCCTCGAGGTCGCGGGCGCCGGCGCTGCCGGCCTCGGCGGTGGCCTCGTCGAGCACGGCGACCGGGGGATCGGCCAGCACCAGCCGGGCCAGGGCCAGCTGCTGGGCCTGCGGGGCGGTGAGCTCACGCCCACCCTCGCCGACCCGGTCGTCCAGCTGCGCCCAGTCGGCACCCACGACCGCCAGCGCCGCACGCACCTCGGTGTCGCTGGCCCCGGGCCGTGCCAGCCGGACGTCGTCGGCCAGCGTGCCGGCGAAGACGTGCACCTCCTGGCTGACCAGCCCGACGTGGGCGCGCAGGTCGGCCGGGGCGCCGTCGAGCAGCACCGTGCCGGCCCGCGGGGTGAGTCCACCGGCGAGCACCCCGGCCAGCGTGGTCTTGCCGGCCCCCGAGGCCCCCACCAGCGCCACCCGCTCGCCCGGGGCCAGCCGCAGCTCGACCTCGGTGAGCACCGGCGGGCCGTCGCCGTAGCCGTGCGTCACCCCGCGCAGCTCCACCGCCGGCCGGTGCGGGGTGCGCACGGGCTCCCGGTCCGGGACGGCCGGCAGGTCGGCGACGCCCACCATGCGCACCAGGCTCGCCCCGGCCGACTGCACGTCGTCGAAGCTGAACAACAGCAGCCCGAGCGGGCCGAAGAGCCGGTGGAACAGCAGCGCGGCGGTGGTCACCGCGCCGACGGTCACGTCCCCGCTGCGCACCAGCGCGAACCCCACCCCGAGGACGGCGGCCAGGCCCACGTACTCGGCCCGGTTCATCCGCCAGCCGAAGTCGGTGAACAGCCGGAAGACCCCGACCCCGATGTCCAGCGCCCGGGCCGAGCGGTCGGTGACCACGTCCCGGTGGCGCTGCTCGTCGGCGTAGGCGTGCACGGTGTCCGCGCCCTGCACGGAGCTGACCAGCGCCTGGGACCGCTCGCCCATCGCGACCCGCTCGGCGGCGTACCGGGGGGCCGAGCGCGGGAGGTACCAGCGCAGTGCGAGGACGTAGAGCGGGATGGCCACCAGACCGGCCAGTGCCAGCCGCCCGTCCAGCGCGCCGAGCCCGACCACGGTCAGCAGCACGGTGAGCCCGGCGCCGGCGACCTGGGGCAGCCCGCTGGTGACCGAGTCGGCCACCTTCGCCACGTCGTCCCCGACCCGGGAGAGCAGGTCCCCGCCGCGCACCCGGTCCAGGGTCGCCGAGGACAGGTGCAGCGCGCGGTCGACCACGGCCTCGCGGAGCCGGGCCAGCACGGTCTCCCCGAGCCGGGCGATGAGCAGCGCCGACAGCCCGGTGAGGACGGCGACCAGCACCGCGGCACCCAGCAGCCCGCCGACGTAGGGCCAGACCGAGCCGCCACCCCCCACGGCGTCCACCAGCCGGCCCAGCACCCAGGGGGCGATCAGCCCGGCTGCGGAGGCGGCCACCGCGGTGAGCGCGGTCAGTGCGCTGACCCACGGCCGCTCCCGCAGGTGGGCACCGACGACCTGCGCGGCGCGGCGGCCGGTGGCGATCGGCAACAGCTGGTCGGTGGTCCCGGGCACCGGCACGCTCACCGCAGCACCGCCGCGGCGTACTCGGCGTCGGCGGTCAGCTCGGTGTGCGTGCCGCGGGCGCGGACCCGGCCGCCGGCCAGCACGACCACGTGGTCGCACCGGCCGAGCAGGGCCGGGCTGCTGGTGACCAGCACGGTGGTGCGGGTCCGGCGCAGCCGGGTGAGCCCCTCGGCGATGGTCTCCTCGGTCACCGCGTCGACGGCGGTGGTGGGGTCGTGCAGCACCAGCACCGGGGGGTCGCGCAGCAACGCCCGGGCCAGCCCGACCCGCTGCCGCTGGCCCCCGGACAGCGAGCGCCCGCGGTCGGCCACCGCCAGCTCCAGGTCGGTCAGGTCGGCGGCGCCGGCCGCTGCCAGCGCCCCGGTCAGCCGGTCGTCGTCGGCGTCCCCGGCGGGGTCGACCGCGGTCCGGAGGGTGCCCTCGAACAGCACCACCGCGTGCGGCTCGACCAGCACCGCGGCCCGGACGGTGCCGGGGTCCAACGTGCCGACGTCGACGCCGTCGAGCAGCAGCTCACCGGGGTCGGCCGGGCGTCGGCCGGCCAGCAGGCCGACCAGCCCCTCCGCGTCGGCGGGGTCGGGGGCGACCACCCCCAGCACCTGGCCCGGTTCCACGTGGAACCCGTGGCCGGGCAGCTCCAGGGCACCCGGGCCGGGGGCGGGGACGACCCCGGCCGGGTGCAGCGGCGGCGCGGTGAGCACCCCGACCACCCGGGCCGCGGAGGCCCGGGCCTCGGCGAGCTTCTGCCCGGCGAAGCCCAGCAGGCCGACCGGCTCGGCGAGGAACTGGGCCAGCCCGACCACGGTGACCAGCTGCCCCACCGACAGCCGGCCCTCCAGCGCCATCGCCCCGGCGACGCCGGCCACGGCGGCCAGGAACAACCCGCTGCCCAGCACGGTGGCACCGCGGTAGGCCCCGATCACGCCGGCGGTCCGCAGCGTGGAGCCCAGCGCGGTCGCGCTGGTGGCCCGGTAGCGCGCGGCGGCGGCGTCCTCGGCCCCGATCCCGCGCAGCACCCGGACACCGCGCACCAGGTCGGTGGCCAGCCCCGCGGTGCGGGCGACGTCCTCCTGCTGGGTGGCGGTGCGCCGGGTGAGCACGGGGGCGAGGAGCTGGAGGACGGCGACCAGCAGGGGCGCGCCCAGCAGCACCCCGACCCCCAGCGGCACGCTGATCAGCAGGAGGCTCACCGCGGACACGACGAGCGCGGTGGTCCCGCCGACGACGATCGCGGCCGCCTCCAGCACCCGGCCGGACTTCTCCGCGTCGGAGGTGGCGATCGACAGCAGCTCACCGGTGGGCGGCGCCCCGCGCAGCCCGCGGGGGTCCAGCACCCGGGCGGTCACCTCGACCCGCAGCAGGTGGTTCTCCCGGTACCAGCCGGTGACCACGTTGCGGGCGCCGTACCGGTAGGCCTGGGACAGCACGAGGAACAGCAGCGCCGTGCCGCCGAGCGAGGCGATCAGCGCCGGCACCGACCCGGTCGCCACCGCCCGGTCGATGGTGACCCCGATGGCCACCGGGACCAGCGCCTCGCAGGCCTGGTGCACCGACAGCAGGAGGACGGCGGCGCCCAGCCGACGGGGGTGCCGGCGCAGCGCACGACGCAGCAACGCCCCCGCGGTCTGCGGCACCCCGTCCATGTGAGGGGACCCTAACCCGCCGGGGTCACCGGCCCCGAGGTCGGGTCAGCCGTGGTGCCCGCGACGCTGGAACCGGGCGACCACCCGCTGGGCGCGGTTGGGCGTGGTCTCGGGGTCCAGCAGCTCGGTGTCGGCCAGCACGGTGTCGAGCAGGCCCTGCTCGGGGATCTCGAAGGGCGCCAGCGACCGGCCCTCGGCACGCACCAGGGACTCCACCGCCGCCACCAGCGAGCCGTCGTGCCCGGCGATCGCGGCGGCCACCTCGTCGGGGGTGACGTCGAGGTGCTCGGCCAGCAGCCGGTCGCGCATGCCGAGCACGGAACCGGCGATCTCCTCCCGCCGCGGGTCGTCGGCGGTGGCCTCGATCGTCAGGTCGCACTCGGTGTCGGTGCCCATCGAGCGGTTGTTCAGGTTGGAGGACCCGATCCGCAGCAGCCGGTCGTCGACGACGCACACCTTGGCGTGCACGTAGATCGGCTGCCGGGTCGCGGTCACCGGGACGTAGAGCCGGAACCGGCCGTGCACGTCGGCCTCGCGGACCATCCGCAGCAGCTTGGCCCGGGCGGTGCCCATGGCCTTCTCCTCGAGCCAGCCGTCGGCGGTCTCGGGGTTGACCACGACGAACTCGGGCCCGTCGTCCTCACCGAGCCGGGCGGCGATGGCCTCGGCCACCCGGCGGTTGGCGAAGTACTGGCTCTCGATGTAGACGCAGGTCTGCGCGCTGGCGATGCTGGCCAGCCACAGGTCCTCGATCTCGTGCACCAGCTCCCACTCCCGGAACTCCGGGCGGGTGCGGGAGATGGCCACGTCGACGTCGCGCAGCAGCACCGGCACCTGCTCGGGCCAGGCGTGCTCGATGCCCTCGACCGGGTCCAGCTGCTGGCCGGTGCCGGCCGCCCAGCGCCGCCGCGCGAGCTCGCCCAGGGCCTTCGCCGCGGGCCCGGACACCAGGCTGGTCACGTCGTGCCAGGGCTGGGTGGAGCGCCGGGACCGGGGGCGGTGCCGGTACCGGTTGCGGTCCAGGTGCCGGCTGTCGTCCCAGCGGTCGGCGGTGACGTCGATGCCGCCGGCGAAGGCCAGCGAGTCGTCGACCACCACGATCTTCTGGTGGTGCGCGCCGGCGAGCGGGTGGTGCGCGTCGACCTTCATCTGGAAGCGGTCGGAGGTGCGCCGGTTCAGCAGCACGATCGGCACCAGACCGCGGCCGAGGGCCTCGAACATGCCCAGGTCCCACTGCAGGACACCGACGAACAGGTCGGGCTTGTCCTGCACGACCTGCTCCAGCACCCGGCCGACCCGGTCGTCGCGGCCCCTGCCGGGGGTGCGGGGGTCCAGCCGGATCCGCGGGTCGAAGTCCCAGCCGATGAACAGCACCTGCTTCTCCGCGCGCAGGATCAGCTGCTTGAGGGTGGCGAAGTAGTCCGCGGCGTCGACGAACACCGCGTGGGAGGTGGCCCGCTCGATCCGCCAGACGGTCTCGCCCGGGACCAGCACGCTGCCGCGGGTGGGATCGTCGTCGACCGGCTCCCGCGGGCTGGGGACGGCGGCGGAGAAGCCGCCGGTGTCCGGGTCGGTGGTGGTGCCGACCTCCTCGGCGCTCACGTGGACCGCTTCGCCACGAACGCCGCAGCCGCCTCGCGCAGGCTCTTGGTCGGCCGCAGCCAGGCACCGTCCACCGGCAGGGAGTCCAGCCGGACCCGGTCCAGCGGGGCGGCGAAGGCGCCGGGGACGTCCTCGATGTCGACGAAGCGCAGCAGGTCCGAGCTCAGCGCGTAGCCGGCGACCTCGGAGAAGGCGACGACGACGACCTCGGTGCCGCTGCGGGCCAGGGTCTCCAGCGGCTCGGCGAAGTTGCGGCCGTCACCGGAGAAGACGACCAGCCGGCGCAGGTCGTGGCTGGCGGCGCGGACCTCGATGTGGTCGAGCATCGACTGGTCGATGTCGTCGTCCGGGCGGCTCTTGGGGCGGGCGAAGACCGAGTAGCCGAAGCTGCGCAGCGCCTCGACCCAGCCGCGCAGGGTGGTGACGTGCTGCGGGGGCACGTTGGCGAAGACGCAGGCCTCGACGTCGTCGGAGCCGCTGCCGGCCGGGTCGCCGGCGCCGTTGACGAACCAGGACGCGATGGCGTCGAACCGGGGGCGCGACGCCGCGGTGGGCCGGGCGCCGATGACGGTCGCCAGGGTCATGTCGATGTTGGGCGCGTCCCAGACCAGCAGGTCCAGGGAGGGCCGCGGACGGGCGGGCGACGCCTCCGTGCTGGGCTCCCAGCCGCTCTCGACGTCGGGGCTCTCGGTCACGGTCACCTCCGCAGTGTGCCGGGTCGGTGTGTCGTCGGTGGTCCCGGAGGGCCGGTCCGCCGGGGCGGTCACCCGGGAGGGGGGACCCGCCGGGGAGGTGGCCCGGCGGGAGCGACGCGCGATCGCGGGGAAGGCCACGTCGGGGATCGTCCCAGCCGCGCGGTCAGCCCGCGCAGGCCACGTCCGCCCACGGCTCCCCGACGCCGTCCAGCATCGGTCCCAGCTCCTCGGCCGGCACCGGCCGGCCGAACAGCCAGCCTTGGGCGAAGACGCAGCCGGCCGCGCGCACCCGGGCCAGGTGTGCCGGGGTCTCCACCCCCTCGGCCAGCGCCCGGATGCCCAGGGTGTCGGCCAGCGCCACGATCGCGGCCATCACCCCGTGCGCCTGGTCGGTGCTCATGCCGTCGACCGCGTCCAGCAGCGACCGGTCGATCTTGAGGGTGTCCAGCGGCAGGGCGAGCAGCCGGGCCAGCGTCGACCAGCCGGTGCCGAAGTCGTCGACCGCGATGCTGACGCCCAGTGCGTCGAGCTCCAGCAGCTGAGCGGCCACCGTGTGCGGCTCGTCGGCCAGCGCGGTCTCGGTCAGCTCCAGCACCAGCTGGGACGGCGGCAGGCCGGCGGCGGTGAGTGCGGCCACCACGTCCTGCACGAGGGTCCCGGCGCCGAAGTGCCGGGCGGAGACGTTGACCCCGATGACCACCGGGGTGCCCGCGGCCGACCAGGCCGCGCCCTGCCGGCAGACCTCGTGCAGCAGCCAGCGGCTCATCGGCACGACGGTCCCGGTCTCCTCGGCCAGGGGCACGAACTCGTCGGGCAGCAGCAGCCCGCGGCGCGGGTGCTGCCAGCGGACCAGCGCCTCCAGGCCGGTGATCCGGTCCGAGGGCAGGTGCACGATGGGCTGGTAGTGGACGACGAGCTCGGCGTACGTGGCCGGGTCGCCCAGCCGGGAGGACACCTCCAGCCGCCAGCGCGCGGCCTGCCGCAGCTCGGTGCTGAAGACGACGGTGCGGTCGCGCCCGGCGGACTTGGCGGCGTACATCGCGGCGTCGGCGTCGCCGATGAGGCCGTCGGCCGGGGGCTCGCCGTCGTCGGCCGCGGCCGCCCCGGAGGGGCACGGGGTCACCGAGATGCCGACGCTCGCGGTCAGCGACACCCGCTCGACGCCCAGCAGGAACGGCTCCTCGAAGGCCGCCCGGAGCCGTTCGGCGATGGCCACCGCACCGTCGACGTCGCAGTCCCGGGCCAGCACCAGGAACTCGTCGCCGCCCACCCGCCCCACGACGTCCCCGGGGCGGGTGCGGCGCTCCAGCCGGGCGGCGACCTGGGTGAGCAGCTCATCGCCGGCCCGGTGGCCGAGGCTGTCGTTGACGTTCTTGAAGCCGTCGACGTCGAGGAAGAGGACCGCGGCCCCGGCCCCGGCGTCGACCACCTCGCCGACGAGCTCGTGCAGCCGGCTGCGCCCGGGGAGCCCGGTGAGGTCGTCGTGCCCGGCCCGCCAGGCCAGCTCCTGCTCCCGCCGGACCAGCTCGGTGATGTCGGTGTGCGTGACGACGAAGAGCGCTCCGCCGGGCCCGGCGTCCTCCGGCAGCGCGGCCGCCTGCCACTGGGTCCAGACGACCCCCGACGCACCGCTGACGGCGAACCGGAGCACCTCGGTGGGTTCCCCGGTGGCGCGCAGCCCGCGCAGCGCGGTCACCAGCCGGGCCCGCTCGGGCGGCGGGAGCACCCGGTCCAGCGCGTCGGGGTAGGAGTCGCCGTCCAGCGAGAGCTCGCTGCCCGGCTCGAGCATCGTGCCCCCGGCCCGGCGCCAGGCCGCGTTCACCGCGAGCATCGTGAAGGAGCCGTCGATGACGACGGTGGCCGCCGGCAGGGTGTCCAGCACCGCGGCGAGCGGCGCTGCGCCGTCCCGGGCACCGAGTCCGAACACCCCGCTGCTCCCCCCGTCGGGGCCGCACCGGCCCGTGTGACGAGGACGATACGGGCCACATTCGTCCGAAACACCTGGAGCGTCACCCGACCGGGTCACCCGGGGGCGTTGCTGCCACGCTGCCGGGGTGCGCACCACGGGCAGTCGCGAGGTCTACCGGAACCCCTGGACGACGGTCCGGGAGGACACCGTCGTGCTGGCCGACGGCTCCACCAGCGTGTACGGCGTGGTCGAACGCCCGGACTTCGCGATGGTGGTGCCGGCCGAGCGAGACGGGTTCTGGCTGGTCGAGCAGCACCGGCACCCGATCGACCGGCGCAGCTGGGAGTTCCCGCAGGGCGGGTGGCCGGCCGGCGCGTCGGGGACGGCGGAGGAGCTGGCCCGCGCCGAGCTCGCCGAGGAGACCGGGCTGCGGGCCGGCCGGCTCGAGCACCTGGCCCACCTGGACCTCGCGCCCGGGATCCTGACCCAGCAGTTCGACCTGTGGCTGGCCACCGACCTCACCCCGGGTCCGACCGCCCGCGAGGTCAGCGAGGCCGACATGGTGAGCGCGTTCGTCACCGAGGCCGAGTTCCTGGCCCGGGTACGCGACGGCCGCTTCACCGACGCCCCGTCCCTGGCCGCCCACGCCGTCCTCCGCGTGCACCGAGGGAGCTGAGTCAGGGGCGGCGGGTGGACCAGCGGCGGGGCTGGCGGCGGTGGAACGGCTCGGTGCGGGCCGGGCGCCAGTCGGCGCGGGCGAGGGAGTACTCGACCTCGCCGTGCTCGGCACCGGGGAGGGGACCGGGGGCGTCCTCGGTCACGGTCCGCCGCCAGGTCAGGCCGACCTTCTCCATCACCCGCCGCGACCCGGTGTTCACCGCCATCGTGGTGGCCACCACCTCGTCGACGTCGGTGCCGGTGAACACCGCCTCGACCAGCGCGCGGGCACCCTCGGTGGCCAGCCCGCGACCCCAGGCAGCGCGTCGCAGCCGGTAGCCCAGCTCGACGGCGACGACCGGGGTGGTGGCCATCGGTCGCAGCTCGAACCACCCGACGAAGGCGTCGGTCGCCCGGTCCTCGGCGGCCCAGCAGCCCAGCGGGTGCGCGCCGTGGTTGGCCAGGAGCCGGGGCAGGTCACGCCCGCGCACCCGGGCCGGCGGGACGGGGTGGCCGGTGCCCAGGTGGCGCATCACCTCGGCGTCCCCGTGCAGGGCGACGACGTCGTCGCCGTCCCCCGCGCGGACCGGCCGGAGCCGCAACCGGGGGGTCACCAAGGAGCTGCCGGGCACGGGGACCGCCCGGCGCTGCTCCTCGATCGACATCGTCACCACGCTAGCCCCGGCCGCGCGCACCGGCGGTGAGCCGCACCGGTGTCAGCGCCGGCGACGCCACCACCGGGTGCGGACGACGGGCTCCGGCGCCGGCTCCTCCGGCTCGGGCTCCGGCGGCCGGGAGGCCCGCCACACCTCGACAGCCGCCTCCTCCTCCCGCATCGGGACGACGACCGGCGGCCCGTCCAGCGGCTGCCGCCAGGCCGCGGCGACCCGGCCGTTGAACTCGGCGATCGCGGCCCGGACCTGCGACTCCTCGCGCAGAGTGGCCAGTCGCGCGGGCAGGTCGTCGTACTCCCGGCGCAGCGCCAGGGACGGCGGCAGGAAGGTGGCATCGGGCTCCTGCCGGCGGGCCCAGGACAGTGCCCAGGAGTACGCGTCCTCCGGACCGTCCCGCTTCGGGAGCGGCTTGCCGGCGCCGGGCAGGTCGGCGAACTCGCCCCGCTCGTCCGCCGTCCGGATCTGGTGCTCGACCCAGGTCTCGAACGAGACCCCCTCGGGCTTGCGCTGCGTCACCCGCTCGAGCTTCCCAGCCTCAGGCCGGGGCGACCACCGCGCGGTCGACGATCTCGGCGGTCGCGGTGCCGGCGGGCAGGGTGCCGAGGACGGAGCCCCAGTCACCGCCCAGCCGGGTGGCGCAGAAGGCGTCGGCGACGGCGCCCGGGGCGTGCTGGAGCAGCAGCGAGCCCTGCAGGCACAGGGCCAGCAGCTCGGCGACCCGCCGGGCGCGGAAGGGCAGCTGCTCGGGGTCGGCGAGCTCGGCGTGCAGCCGGGCGGCAGCCCTGTCGTACCGGTCGTCGGCGCCGGTGGCGGCCTCGATCTCGGCCAGCACCGCCTCGGCGGACTCCGACCGGCGGTCCATCGCCCGCAGTACGTCCAGGGCGATGACGTTGCCCGAGCCCTCCCAGATCGAGTTCAGCGGCGCCTGCCGGTAGAGCCGCGGCAGCACCGACTCCTCGACGTAGCCGTTGCCACCGAGCACCTCGAGGGCCTCGGCGACCACCGTCGGCGTCCGCTTGCAGACGGCGAACTTGGCCGCGGCCCCGGCCAGCCGCAGGAAGTCGGCCTCCCCGGCGTCCTGGGCGGCGGCCAACCGGATCGCCAGCGCGGTCGCGGCCTCGCTCTCCACGGCCAGGTCGGCCAGCACGTTCTGCATCAGCGGCTGGTCGACCAGCCGGGCCCCGAAGGCCTCCCGGTGCCGGGCGTGGTGCAGCGCCTGGGTCAGCGCCGCCCGCACGGTGGCCGCCGAACCGAGCACGCAGTCCAGCCGGGTGGTGGCCACCATCTCCAGGATCGCCGGCACGCCGCGGCCGGGCTCACCGACCAGCCAGCCGGCGGTGCCGTCGAACTCCACCTCGCTGCTGGCGTTCGAGCGGTCGCCGAGCTTGTCCTTGAGCCGCTGCAGCCGGAACACGTTGCGGTCGCCGTCGGGCAGCATCCGGGGCACCAGGAAGCAGGACACGCCCTCCTCCAGCTGCGCGAGCACGAGGAACAGGTCGCTCATCGGCGCCGAGGTGAACCACTTGTGCCCGGTGAGGGCGTAGGTGCCGTCGGGCTGGGCCACGGCGCGGGTGGTGGTGGCCCGGACGTCCGAGCCGCCCTGCTTCTCGGTCATCCCCATCCCGGCGACCAGCCCGGCCTTGGTGCGCGGGTCTGCCAGCCCCGCCTCGTAGGAGGTGCTGGTCAGCCCGCGCTCGAACACCACCGCGAGCTCGGGCGCCCGGCGCAGCGCGGGGACCACGGCGTAGGTCATCGTCACCGGGCAGGCGTGCCCCATCTCCACCTGCGTCCAGCCCAGGTAGCCCACCGCTCGCCGCACGTGTGCGTGCGGGTCGGGGTGCTCGGGGTCGTCGGCCAGTGCCCACGGCGCCCCGGCCAGCCCGTGGCCGACCGCGGCGCCCATAAGCTCGTGCCACGCCGGGTGGAACTCGACCTCGTCGACCCGGTGCCCGGTGCGGTCGTGGGTGCGCAGCCGCGGCGGGTTCTCGTTGGCCAGCCGCCCCCACTCCGCGGCCTGCTCGCTGCCAGCCAGCGCGCCGAGCTCCTCCAGGGAGTCCAGGGTCAGCTCGTCGGCGTGCCGCAGACAGGCCTCGACCAGCGCGGTGTCACCGGCGATGGGGTCGTGACCGACCAGCGGGGGCACCTGGTTGGTCACCTCGTGCGTGGAGCTCATGCCCCCGACGTTACGGAGGTGCAGGCCCGTCCCCGGGGACCCGGAGGGGAGATCAGCGACGCACGAGCCGCTGCAGTGCCACCTGTGCCAGCGCCAGGTAGCCGACGACCAGCGGCAGCGGCCCGGACACCCGCAGGCCGGTGGTCGTCCCCCCGCCGGGGCCGGGGCGCACCCAGTGCACGAGCACCAACGTGCCCGGGCCGATGTCCACCGACCAGGTCCACTCGCGGGCCTCGTCGTCCACCGCGTCGACGACGAAGGGCACCGAGACCCCCAGCGGACCCTGCACCCGACCGGTCACCCCGGGGTCGATCCGCACCGCGTCGGTCAGCACCCCGCGGATCTGCGGTGACCAGTCCGACCAGCGGGCGGGGTGGAGGTACCGGTCCCAGGCCTCGTCGGGGTGGACCGGACCGGTGGCGTGCAGGCGCACAGAGGTCATGCCCTCCACCCTGCCCGATCCGTCCCCCGTGGAACCGTGGGGCTCAGGCGGGCGGCCCGCCCAGCAGCAGCTCGCGCAGCACGTGCAGCCCGACGGTGACGGTCCGCTTCCGGAACGCCGCCCGGTCGCCGGGGACGACGAGGGACCGGCTCGCCGACGCCCCGTCCGGGCCGACCGCGACCAGGTGGACGGTGCCCACGGGCTTGTCCGCCGTCCCGCCACCGGGCCCGGCGATGCCGGTGACCCCGATGCCGACGTCGGAGCCGAACCGGGCGCGGGCGCCCTCGGCGAGCGCCCGGGCGACCTCGGCGCTGACCGCGCCGTGCACCTCCAGCGTCGCCACCGGCACGTCGAGCAGCTGCTCCTTGGCGCTGTTCGCGTAGGCCACGACCCCGCCCAGCACCGACGCCGAGGCGCCGGCCCGGTCGGTGAGCCGGGCGGCGAGCAGCCCGCCGGTGCAGGACTCCGCGGTGGCGACGGTCCAGCCCCGGTCGACGAGGCCGCCCGCGACCAGGGTGTCGACGTCGTCGCCCTCGCTGAACAGGGTTGAGCCGAAGTCGCCGCGGACGGCGTCGGTGAGGCGGCCGTAGGCGTCCACGGCGTCGGGGGCGTAGCGGGTGACGATCTCCAGCTCGCCGTCGCGCAGGCAGGTGGTGATCTCCAGCCCCGCGAGCTGGTCGTCGACCCGGCGCAGGGTGGCCGCGAGCTCGGACTCGGGGGTGCCCCAGAGCCGCAGCGTGTCCTGGCGCAGCTCGGTGGCCCGGGCGAGCACCGCCTGCACGGGGGCGGCGGCCAGCGCGGCCGGCCACATGCCCTGCAGCTCCGGCGGCGGCCCGGGGAGGACGACGACCGGCGGCCCGTCACCCTCGGCAGGGGGGACGACGAGACCCGGCGCGGTGCCCACCGGGTCGAGCACCAGGGCCCCGGCCGGGACCCGGGCCTGCTTGCGGGTGCCGGCCAGCGTCGCCTCCGGGTCGACCCTCCAGCCGCGGCGGCTCATCAACCGCTCGACGATCGCGCCGATCCGGGTGGCCAGCTCCTCGTCGACGGCGCTGGGCCGGCCCTGCACGTCCCCGACCACCTCGGCGGTGAGGTCGTCGGCGGTGGGCCCGAGCCCACCGGAGGTGATGACCAGGTCGTTGCCGGCCGACAGGAACGCCAGCGCCGAGCGCAGGTCCTCCGGCCGGTCGCCCACGACGACCACCTGCCCGACGTCCACGCCGCGGGCGCGCAACGCCTCGGCCAGCCAGGGGCCGTTCCGGTCGGTCACCCGCCCGGTGAGGACCTCGGTGCCGGTGACCACGATGCCTGCACGGACTGCCACGCCTGCGACCGTAGGCGGGATGACCGGGCCGCGCCGCCCGTCGGCGTCGGGTCCCCGGTCGCACCCCCGGCCGCCGATACGGTGGGCCGGTGAGCCAGCCGCCGTACCCGCCCCACCCGCCGGCCGACGACCCCTCCGAGAACCCCAGGGCGCCCCGGACCGCGCAGATCCCCGCGCAGCCCACCGGCGAGCAGCCGGTCGCCCAGCAGCACTCGCAGCCGGTGCAGCGTCAGCCGCAGTACTCCCAGCCCGTCGGCCCGCCTCCCGGACAGCCCACCGGACCGCAGGAGTACCGGGTGCCCACCGGCTACGACCCGGCCTACCCGGCCGCGCCGACCGGCCCGATGGACTGGGTCCCCGGCTTCCCGGGCGACCGCCCGCCGCCGCAGGCCGGGCCCCCCGGGCAGCACGACACCGGTCGGGCCCCCCAGGTCTCACCGCGCAACCGCGGCACCGCCGACCGGGCCAGGCTCACCGCGACGGTGCTCGGCGTGCTGGCCCTCGTCGTCCTCCAGCTCGGCCTGGCGCTGTCGTTCGGGCTGACCTCGCTGTGGTCGGCCGTGCCCACCTGGTCGGCGTTCGCCACGGTGGCCGCCCTCGTCGCCCTGGTGCCCTTCGTGCCCGGTGGCGGGCTGAGCCGCCGGCAGGCGTGGCGGGTCGGCGCGGCCGGCGTCGGCGGGCTGGCGCTGTTCTGGGTGCTGGTCGTGCTGCCGCTGGTGGCCAGCGACCAGGGCTTCCTGCTCACCGCGGCCCTCGGGCTGGCGGGCGCCGCGCTGTGGCTGACCCCCGGTCGCACCGCCACCCCGTGACCCCGCGGTCGCTGGCCGCCCTCGGAGGGGTGCTCGGGCTCCTGGCCCTCGGGCTCTCCTGGGGTGCCGGACCCGGCTGGGCGCAGCCGGCACGGGTCGCGGTCGTGGTGGCCCTGGCGTGCGCGCTGGTGGCGGTGCGCACCGGCCGGGACGGGCTGCTGCTGGCCGCGGCGGCCGCCGCCGGGGTCGGGGTGGTCCTCGGCGGCCTGGACGCCAGCCCGGGCCGGCTCGCGCTGCTGGGCGCAGCGGCCGCCCTGCTCGCCGCCCACCGTGCGACGAGGACGGCAGCCCCCGCCTGAGCTCAGGGGGCGATCGGGAACGACACCCCGGTCGCCCGCTCCACCGCGGCCCACAACCGGGCGCCGGTCAGCGGGTCCCGGGCGTGGTCGCGGGCCCGGGAGAGCGCGGGCCGGCCCGTCATCTCCTGCCAGCCGCCGGGACCCCAGTACTCCCCGCCCCGCACCCCGTCGGCGACGCAGGCGTGCACCAGCGGCCAGGCACCCTCGTCCTTGCCCTGGCTGAACGCCCGGGCCGGCGCCGCCACCGCGCGCAGCGCCGCGGGCACGCCGTCGCCCCGACGGGCCGGGGACAGCGAGTCCAGTGCGAACCCGGGGTGCGCGGTCACCGCGACCGCGTCCCGGCCGACGGCCCGCCACCGCCGGTCCAGCTCGAACGCGAACGCCATCGACGCGGTCTTCGATCGGCCGTACTGCCGGAACGAGGCGAAGGACCGCTCCGCCTGCAGGTCCGTCGGGTCCAGCGGCGACCAGCGGTGCGCGATCGAGCCCACCGTGACCACCCGCCCACCGGGGGCGATCCGGTCGGCCAGCTGCGCGACCAGCGCGACGTGGCCGAAGGTGTTGCCGCCCATCATCAGCTCGAGGCCGTCGGCGGTCTCCTGTCGGCCCCGGGTCTCGGTCACCCCGGCGTTGCACAGCACCGCGTCCAGCTCGGTGTCCACCGCCCGCGCGCAGGCCGCGACCGAGGCCAGGTCGGCGACGTCGAGGGTCAGCAGCTCCAGCCGGGCCCCGGGCACCCGCGCGCGGACGTCGTCGGCGGCCCGGGCCGCCCGCTGCGCCGACCGGCAGGCCATGAGCACCCGGGCGCCGGCCCCGGCCAGCTGCTCCACCGCCCAGCGGCCGAGCCCCGCGTTGGCCCCGGTGACCAGCACCGTGCGGTCGCTCAGGTCGGGCAGGACGGGCGGGGTGGGACGCAGCAGGGGCACCGGCCCATCATCGGGGTCAGTCGTCCTCGTCGTCCCGTCCGCCGCCGGGACCGTTCCCGTTCCCCGGCCCGCCGCCGCCCGGGCCGTTCCCGTTCCCGTTCCCCGGTCCGTTCCCGTTGTCGTTGCCGTTCCCGTTGCCCGGCCCGGGGGCGGGCGCCGGGGCTGCGGTCGTGGGCGCGGGCTCCGCGGTGGGGACGACGGGCACGCCCTCGGCCCCGGATCCCGTGGTGCCGCCGACGGTGGTCAACCCCGGCGACTCGGTCGGCGGGGCCACGGCGGCGGTCACCGTGACCGCCGATCCCGGGGCCAGCGGGGTGCCGGTGGGGTCGACGGCCAGGACGGTCCCCGCGGCCTGTTGGGCGCTGGCGGTCTCCGCGCGGGTGACCGCGAGCCCGAGCGCCGTCAGCTCGGCGACCACCTCGTCGGCCGGGCGGCCCAGGAGGTCACCGGCGGTCAGCACGACGTCGGCCGCGGTGGTGGGCGCAGCAGCCGTCGTGGTGGACGCGGCCGAGGGGGCGGGCCCGGCGTCCGCGGTGGCCTCGGTGCCGCCGACCCCGAGCAGGACGGCGACGCCCACCCCGGCCAGCAGCACCGCGCCGGCCAGCAGGGCCAGCACGAGCGGGCGGCGACGTCGGGACCCGGGCTCGTCGGCGACGGGGACCGAGGCGGTCGTGGGCAGGAGCAGCGTGGGGTCCTCGCGCACCGCGGCCGGCAGCCGGTCGATCGCCGCGACCACCGCGTCGCCGTCGGCGAGCCGGGCCCGGGGGTCCTTCGTGGTCATGGCCGCGATCAGCGCCTGCACGGGTGCCGGGACGGTGGCCGGCAGCGGTGGGGGCTCCTCGCGGATCTGGCTGAGCGCCACCGCGACCGAGCTCTCGCCCTGGAACGCCTTGCGGCCGCTGAGCAGCTCGTAGCCGACCATGCCCAGGGCGTAGACGTCGCTGGCCGGGGTGGCCGGGCGGCCCTCGGCCTGCTCCGGGGAGAGGTAGTGCGCGGTCCCGATGACCTGGCCGGTGTCGGTGAGGGAGACGCTGGAGGCCGACCAGGCGATGCCGAAGTCGGTGACCGACACCGCGCCGTCCCAGCCCACCAGCACGTTGCCGGGCTTCACGTCGCGGTGCACGACGCCCACCTCGTGCGCAGCGGCGAGTCCCGAGGCGGTCGCCCGGAGCACCTCCAGCGCCCGGGCCGGGTCCAGCGCGCCCTCGCGGCGCACCAGGTCGGCCAGCGACTCGCCCTCGACCAGCTCCATCACCAGGTAGGCCAGGTGCTCCCCGGAGGACGCGTCGGTCTCGCCGTAGTCGAAGACGGAGGTGACGGCGGGGTGGTGCAGCAGCGCGGTGTGCCGGGCCTCGGCCCGGAAGCGCCCCAGGAACGCGGGGTCGCCGGCGTACTCGCTGCGCAGCACCTTCACCGCGACGGCCCGGCCGAGCAGCTGGTCGTGGGCCCGCCACACCTGGCCCATGCCGCCCGAGGCGATCAGCGAGCGGAGCTCGTAGCGCCCACCGAGGGTGCGGGCAGCCGGTTCCACTCCCCCATCCTCACCCGGGACGGCCGCCACGGACCAGCCGCCCCGCCAGCCTCAGCTGAACAGCGCCCGGCCGAACCAGTCGTCGGGGCCGGTGATCCCGGGCGGGCAGGCGAAGACCGCCGAGGACGTGTGCTGGACGTACTCGTTCATCTTGTCCAGCCGCAGGTTGCGCTGCACCTGGGTGAACCCGGTCGCAGGGTCCGACTGGTAGCAGAGGAAGAACAGCCCGGCGTCCAGCCGACCCAGCCCGTCCGAGCCGTCGACGAAGCTGTAGCCGCGGCGCAGGATCGCCGTCCCCGAGTTGGTGGGGTGGGCCAGGAACACGTGCGAGGTCTCGGGGACGGCGAACTCGCCGTCCACCTGCTTGGTGAAGTCGACCGGGTCGAACTCGTCGCGCTGGCCCAGCGGCGCCCCGCTGCCCTTGGCCCGGCCGATGGTCTGCTCCTGCTCGACGACCGTGGAGGTGTCCCACGGCTCGATCCGCATCCGGATGCGCCGGCTGACCAGGTAGGAGCCGCCGTCCATCCAGCTGTCGGTGCCCGACACCCAGACGAACCGGTCGAGGGTCTCGGGCTGCTCGGCCTTGAGGTTGTCGGTGCCGTCCTTGAACCCGAAGAGGTTGCGGGGGGTGCTCTGCCCCGACGAGGTGGACGACGTCCGACCGAAACCGAGCTGGGACCACCGGACGCTGAGCACCCCGGCGCCCAGCCGGGACAGGTTGCGGACGGCGTGCACGGCGACCTGCGGGTCGTTCGCGC
Organism: Geodermatophilus sp. Leaf369; assembly: GCF_001424455.1. Lineage (NCBI taxonomy): Bacteria > Bacillati > Actinomycetota > Actinomycetes > Geodermatophilales > Geodermatophilaceae > Geodermatophilus > Geodermatophilus sp. Leaf369. The sequence goes on from NZ_LMQA01000002.1 coordinate 62,932, forward strand.
AGGCCTGCACGCACAGGTCCCCGCCGCTGCGGGCAGGGTCCAGGGCGTCGCCGGGGAAGGAGGGCAGCTCGGTCAGGGCGTCGGGACGGCGGTCGGCGAGCCCGAAGCGGTCGACGCCGTCGGCGGTGGTGAACAGCGTCGGGCCGAACCCGACGGTGATGGTCAGCCCGGCCGGGGGCAGGTCGATGGCCTCGCCTGTGTCGTCCGGCGGGGCGTACTCGCTGCCGGCGACCGCGCCCACCGGGCCGGCGTCCTGACCGGCCGTCATCCGCCGGGCGGCCGCCGTCCAGGCCTGCAGCACCTCGACCAGGGCGTCGCGGTCGTCGGTGGTCACGTCGAAGGCGACGAAGTGCAGCCGGTCCTGCGCGGGGGTGACGATCCCGGCCTGGTGGGTGCCCTCGAAGTCCACGGCGTCGCTGGCGCTGGGCCCGCTCGACGTCGGCTCCTCAGCCGTGGCCCGGCCGATCACCCCGCCGGCGGCCCCGGCGGCCAGCACCCCGGCGGTGCCGGCCCCGGCCAGGCCGAAGAAGCGTCGGCGGGACAGCCCGCCCTGCTCGGCACCCAACTCCGGGACTCCCTACTGGTCGGCGACGACGGCGGCCACCTGGCTCACCGACTCGCTCAGCGCGGTGATGCTGTCGCTGAGGCCGCGCAGCTGGTCCTCGGTGAGCGTGTCGTGCAGGGCCCATCCGTCCCCCACACGGTACTGCTCGAGCTCGGCCTCGGTGGCGGCGAAGCGGGCGTCGATCTCGGCCACCAGGTCGGGGTCGGCCTCCTCGAGGAACGGGCGCAGCGCCTGCACGGCGGCCTCGGAGCCCTCGAGGTTGGCGGCGAAGTCCCACAGGTCGGTGTGCGAGTAGCGGTCCTCCTCGCCGGTGATCTTGCCGGTGGCGATCTCGTCGAGCAGGGCCTTGGCGCCGTTGGCCAGCTGCAGCGGGTCGAGGGTGACCTCGTTGGCCCGGGCGACGATCTCCTGCACGTTGGCCAGCAGGTCGTCGGCGTAGGGGCCCATGTCCGAGACGTCGCCGGTCTCCCACAGCGCCTGCTCGATGCGGTGGAACCCGGTGAAGTCCTCGCCCTCGGCCTGGTCGCCCTCGCGGCCGTCGATCAGCGGGTCCAGGTCGCCGAAGCTCTCCGCGACCGGCTCGATCCGCTCCCAGTAGGTGCGGGCGACCGGGAACAGCGCCTGCGCGGTCGCGACGTCCCCGGCCTTGACGGCGTCGGTGAAGGCCGTGGTCTGCTCCAGCAGCGCCCCGGTCTGGCTCTGCACGTAGCGCTGGTAGTCCACCCCGGCCTGCTGCAGGTTCTCGTCCTCGGACAGCGTGACGGCCTCGCCGGAGACGACCAGGTCGTTGCGGATGCCGTCGCCGACCATGCCGGGCTTGCAGACGGTCTCGTAGTCCCCGGCCGGGAGCTCGACGAGCAGGTCGCGGGCCACCCCGGGGGCGATGTTCTCGACCTCGGCCATCACCCGGTCGCCCTCGGCGTAGACGTAGAACTCGGTGACCTTGCTGCCGGAGTTGGTCACCGTGAACTGGTGGGTGCCGGCCTCGAGCTCACTGGCCGCGACGTCGCAGGTGTCGTCGCTGGCGGCGACCGCGATGTCGTCGGAGGCCTCGCCCGCGCCGCCCGCCGAGGAGTCGGTGGCGCCGCCGCAGGCCGCGAGCAGGGTGACCGCGGCGAGGGAGGTCGCGGCGAGGGCGTTGCCGAGGGACTTACGCAGTGGCGTCGACATGCTGGGGCTCCGTGGTGGTGGTGCGGGGGGTCTGCCTTGCCGAGCGGCCGGGCAGCAGGAAGAGGGCGAGCACCGGCACGAGGTAGGCCACGTAGGCGACCATCTCCAGCACCGTGGGCTGCGCCGAGACGTGGAAGACGCCGTCGAGGACCGCGCCGTACCAGCTGCCGGGGTCCAGCCAGCCCGACGCGTCGTAGGCGTACGTGGTCAGGCCGGGCAGCACGCCGGCCTCCTGGAAGTCGTGCACGCCGTACTTGAAGATCCCGGCGGCGATGAAGATCAGCAGGACCCCGGAGACGGTGAAGAACCGCGACAGGTCGATGCGGACGGCGCCGGCGTACAGCGCGAACCCGAGGACGACGGCGGTGGCCAGCCCGGCCAGCAGCCCGACCAGCGGGGTCGCGCTCACCGCACCCTGGGCGGAGGCGAAGAAGAGCAGCGTCGTCTCCAGGCCCTCGCGGACGACGGAGGCGAAGGCGATGCCGACGACGGCGCCCAGCCCGAGGCCCACGGCGTCATCGAGCCTGCCGCGCAGCTCACCGGACAGCTTGCGGGCGGTGCGCCGCATCCAGAAGACCATCCAGGTGACCAGGGCGACGGCGATCACCGAGGTGATCGCGTCGAAGAGCTCCTGGCCGGGGCCGCCCAGCACGGTGGTGGACACGTAGGACAGCGCGGCGCCGAACCCGACCGACAGCACGACGGCGGCGGCGACCCCGCCCCAGACCGGCAGCAGGTGGCGGCGGCGGTCGGTCTTGACCAGGTAGGCGACCAGGACGCTGACGATGAGCACCATCTCGAGGCCCTCGCGCAGGCCGATCAGGTAGCTGGGGAAGAAGACCTGGCCCACGGCGGACACCTCCTGGCACGTCACTGCCGCGGGGTCGGTCGACCAAGGGCAGGCTGACCTTAGACGCGGTGCACGAGAACGTCGAGGCCCCCCCAGGGAGTTCCCAGACACGCAGGAGGCCCCCGTGCACACGCACGGGGGCCTCCTGGCTGCTACGTCACTTCACGTCGTAGCGGTCCAGCTCCATGACCTTGGTCCAGGCGGCGACGAAGTCGCGGGTGAACTTCTCCGCCGAGTCGCCCTGGGCGTAGACCTCCGCGACGGCCCGCAGCTCGGAGTTCGACCCGAAGAGCAGGTCGATCCGGCTGCCGGTCCACACGACCTGGCCGGCGGTGTCGCGGGCCTCGTAGCTGCCGTCCCCGACCGGCTTCCAGGTGTTCTCCATGTCCAGGAGGTTCACGAAGAAGTCGTTGGTCAGGGTGTGCGGACGGCTGGTGAGCACGCCCTGCGCCGAGCCGCCGTTGTTGGCACCCAGCACCCGGAGGCCACCGACGAGCACGGTCATCTCCGGCGCGGACAGGCCGAGCAGGTTCGCCCGGTCGACCAGCAGGTACTCGGCGGGCAGCATCTCGCCCTTGCCGGTGACGTTGCGGAAGCCGTCGGTGCGCAGCTCCATCCAGGAGAAGGAGTCCTCGTCGGTCTGCTCCTGGGTGGCGTCGGTGCGGCCCGGGGTGAAGGGCACCGTCAGCTGCGTCCCGGCGTCGGCGGCGGCCTTCTCGACCCCGGCGTTGCCGGCGATGACCACCAGGTCGGCGAAGGAGACCTTGCGACCGTCCGCCGCCGAGGCGTCGAAGTCGGCCTTGATCCCCTCGAGGACGCCGATGATCCCGGCGAGCTCGTCGGGCTGGTTGATGTCCCAGCTCGCCTGCGGCTGGAGCCGGATGCGCCCGCCGTTGGCGCCACCGCGCTTGTCGCTGATCCGGAAGGTCGCGGCCGCGGCCCACGCGGTGTTGACCAGCTGGCCCACGGTGAGACCGGAGGCGAGCACCTTCTCCTTGAGGACGGCGACGTCGGCGTCGGTGACCAGCGGGTGGTCCACGGCCGGCACGCGGTCCTGCCAGACCAGCTCCTCCTGCGGCACGAGCGGGCCGAGGTAGCGCTGGATCGGGCCCATGTCGCGGTGGGTGAGCTTGAACCAGGCGCGGGCGAAGGCGTCGGCGTAGTCGTCGGGGTTCGCCAGGAAGCGGCGGGTGATCTCCTCGTACACCGGGTCCACGCGCAGCGCGATGTCGCTGGTGAGCATGGTCGGGTAGCGGTTCATCTCACCGGACTCGGGGTCGGGGATGGTGTTCGCGCCCCCGCCGTCCACCGGGCGCCACTGGTGCGCACCGGCCGGGCTCTTCTCGAGCTCCCACTCGTAGGCGTAGAGGTTCTCCAGGTAGCCCATGCCCCAGCGGGTGGGGGTCGAGGTCCAGGTGACCTCCAGGCCGGAGGTGATGGCGTCGCGGCCCTTGCCGGAGCCGAAGGAGTTGGCCCAGCCGAAGCCCTGCGCCTCGAGCGGGGCGGCCTCGGGCTCGGGGCCGACGTGCGGCTCGGGGTCGGCGGCACCGTGGGTCTTGCCGAAGGTGTGCCCACCGGCGATGAGGGCGACGGTCTCCTCGTCGTTCATGGCCATCCGGCCGAAGGTCTCGCGGATGTCCCGGGCGGAGCCCATCGGGTCGGGGTTGCCGGCCGGGCCCTCGGGGTTGACGTAGATCAGGCCCATCTGGACGGCGGCCAGCGGACCCTGCAGCTTGTCGTCGGCGCCGTAGCGCTCGCGACCCAGCCAGGTCTGCTCAGGGCCCCAGTAGACGTCCTCGTCGGGCTCCCACACGTCGGGGCGGCCGAAGGCGAAGCCGAAGGTCTGGAAGCCCATGGTCTCCAGCGCGCGGTTGCCGGTGAAGACGATCAGGTCGGCCCAGGAGAGCTTCTGGCCGTACTTCTGCTTGACCGGCCAGAGCAGCCGACGGGCCTTGTCCAGGCTCGCGTTGTCCGGCCAGCTGTTCAGCGGGGCGAAGCGCTGCATGCCGGCCCCGGCGCCGCCGCGGCCGTCGCTGACCCGGTAGGTGCCGGCGCTGTGCCAGGCCATCCGGATGAAGAGGCCGCCGTAGTGGCCGAAGTCGGCGGGCCACCAGTCCTTGGAGTCGGTCATGATCGCGTCGACGTCGCGGGTGAGCTCCTCGACGTCGATCGTCGCCACCGCGGCGGCGTAGTCGAAGTCGGCGTCGAGCGGGTTGGCCACGGCCGGGTGCTTGCGCAGCACCTTGAGGTTGAGCGAGTTGGGCCACCAGTCCTGGTTGCCCCCACCCTCGGTCGGGTGCTTGAAGCGGTCGCCCATGGGGCAGCCGCCGTCGACCTCGTCGTTCATGTTGCGCTCGACGGTCTGGGTGTCGATGGGCAGGTTCTCGTCGCTCACGTGACTTCCTTCCGGACGGGGATCAGGCGTGGAGCTGAGGAACGGGGAGCTGTGGAACGGGGTGCGGTGTCGCGGGGGCGGCGACGCACGCGGCGCAGCGCCCCCAGTAGATGACCTCGGCCTCGTCGACGACGAAGCCGCGGTCGGCCGACGGGGTCAGGCAGGGGGCCTCGCCGATGGCGCAGTCGACGTCGACGATCACCCCGCAGGACCGGCAGACCAGGTGGTGGTGGTTGTCGCCGACCCGGGACTCGTACCGCGCGACCGAACCCGAGGGCTCGATCCGCCGCACCAGCCCGGACGACGTCAGCGCCCGGAGCACGTCGTAGACGGCCTGGTGCGAGACCTCGGGCAGCTGCTCGCGGACCAGCCGCAGCACCGTGTCGGTGGTGGCGTGCGGGTGGGCGCGGACGACGCCGAGGACGGCCAGCCGCGGCCGGGTCACGCGCAGGGCTGCCGAGCGCAGCTCCTGCTCGAGGTCCGGCGGCGTGGTCACCCCCCGAGCATGCGGGCTGTTCTGGAACGAGTCAAGTAAAGGACCGGCGAACGTTGCACGGCCGTTGACACGACCGGTGCCCCTGACCACCGTGTCGCCCACGGGGCACCCGACCGGGGTCCGCCGGTGACGGGGCAGGTCACCGGCGCGCCCGCCGTCCCCGCTCCCGCTGGTCGGGAGCGGGGACTTGCCCTGCCCATCGGCGTGCACGAAGGTGGCGACAGGCTTTCCTGACCGTCCGGTCAGTTTCACCGGACGTCCCAGCTGCGAGGAGCGACGATGCCGTCCACCGAGGTCTACCTGGTCAGCGGGGCCCGCACGCCCCAGGGCAAGTACGGCGGGGCCCTGGCCGGGGTCCGGCCCGACGACCTGGCCGCCCTCGTCGTCGGTGAGGCGCTGCGCCGCTCGGGTGCCGGGGCCGAGTTCGTCGAGGAGGTCGTGCTCGGTGCGGCCAACCAGTCCGGGGAGGACAACCGCGACGTGGCCCGGATGGCCGTGCTGCTGGCCGGCCTCCCCGACACCGTGCCCGGGTACACCACCAACCGGCTGTGCGCGTCGGGGCTGACCGCCACCGCCTCGGCCGCGGCCTCCATCCGGGCCGGGGAGATCGACCTGGCCATCGCCGGCGGGGTCGAGTCGATGACCCGCGCCCCCTGGGTCATGGCCAAGCCCGGCACCCCGTGGGCGCGCCCGGGCGAGGTCGTGGACACCTCGCTGGGCTGGCGCTTCACCAACCCGACCTTCGCCGCGCACGACCGCGCCGTCGAGCACCCCGAGGACCCCAGCACCCGCAAGATCACCCTCACCATGGGCGAGACCGCCGAGGAGATCGCCGCGCTGGACGGGCTCACCCGCGACGAGTGCGACGCCTTCGCCGTCCGCAGCCACGCCCGGGCCGTCGCCGCGCAGGAGGCCGGCCGGTTCGACGCCGAGATCGTCCCGGTCGAGGTCGTCGGCAAGAAGGAGACCGTCACCGTCACCCGGGACGAGGGCCCCCGCCCCGGTTCCTCGCTGGAGTCCCTCGGCAAGCTCAAGCCGGTCTTCCGGAAGGGCGGCATCGTGACCGCCGGGAACAGCTCCCCGCTCTCGGACGGCGCGGCCGCGCTGGTGCTGGCCAGCGGCGAGGCCGTCGAGCGGCACGGGCTCACCCCCCGGGCCCGCGTCGTCGTCTCCGCCTCGGCCGGCGTGGCCCCCAACGTGATGGGCCTGGGTCCGGTGCCCTCGACGGAGAAGGCGCTGGCCAAGGCCGGCTGGAGCACCGCCGACCTCGACGCCGTCGAGCTGAACGAGGCCTTCGCCGCCCAGTCCCTCGGGGTGCTGCGCCGGCTGGGCATCGACGAGGAGATCGTCAACGCCGACGGCGGCGCGATCGCCCTGGGCCACCCGCTGGGCTGCTCCGGCGCCCGGCTGCTGGTCACCCTGCTCGGCCGCCTGGAGCGCGAGGGCGGCCGCCGCGGGCTGGCCACGCTGTGCGTCGGTGTCGGCCAGGGCGTGTCGATGCTGGTGGAGCGGGTCTGATGGCCCGCCCGGTCGGCGTCGTCGGCGGCGGGCGGATGGGCGGCGGGATCGCCCAGGCGCTGCTGGGCACCGGCGCGCAGGTGCACGTGGTCGAGGCCGGGGACGACGCCGCGCAGGCCGCCCACGACCGGATCGTCGCCGGACTCGAGGAGGCCGACCGCCGCGGGAAGCTGACCGGGTCCGTCGCCGAGGTGGCCGCCCGCCTGACGATGGTGGACTCCGCCGCCGAGCTGCCCGGTGACACCGTGCTCGTGGTCGAGGCCGTGCCCGAGGTGCCGGCGCTGAAGATCGCGGTGCTGCGGGCCGCCGAGGCCGCGATCGGCCCGGACGCGGTGCTGGCCACCAACACCAGCTCCCTGTCGGTGACCGAACTGGCCGCGGCACTGGACCGGCCGGCCCGCTTCCTCGGGATGCACTTCTTCAACCCCGTGCCGGCGTCGAAGCTGGTCGAGGTGGTCGTCGCCCCGGAGACCGCTGCGGACGTCGTCGAGACCGCTCGGGCGTGGGTGCGCGAGCTGGGCAAGACCGACGTCGTGGTGAAGGACTCCCCCGGCTTCGCGTCGTCCCGGCTGGGCGTGCTGCTCGGCCTGGAGGCGATCCGGATGCTCGAGGAGGGCGTGGCCGACGCCGAGGCGATCGACACCGCCATGGAGCTGGGCTACCGGCACCCGATGGGCCCGCTGCGCTCCACGGACCTGGTCGGTCTCGACGTCCGGCTGGCCATCGCCGACTACTTGGCCGGGACCCTGGGCGACCGGTTCGCCGCCCCCCAGCTGCTGCGTGACAAGGTGGCCGCCGGTGACCTGGGTCGCAAGACCGGTCGCGGCTTCCACGACTACAGCTGAGGGGACGACGATGTCCGACACCGTCACTCGTACGGACGCCGACGGCGTCGCCACGCTGACCCTGCTGGTCCCGGGGCTGTCGCGGCAGTCCCGCGCCGACCTGACCGCGGCCATCGAGGGCGTGGCGGGCGACCGGTCGGTGCGCGCCGTGGTGCTCACCGGCTCCGGCCGGGCGTTCTGCGTCGGGCAGGACCTCGCCGAGCACGTGCAGGCGCTGCACGGGGACGCGAGCACCTCCCTGGACGTCGTCGCCGACTCCTACAACCCGATGGTGCTGGCCTTCGCCGGGCTGCGGGTGCCCACCGTGGTGGCGGTCAACGGCGCCTGCGTCGGGGCCGGGCTGGGGCTCGCCCTGCGCGGTGACCTGCGGGTGGCCGCGGCGGGCGCGAAGTTCGGCACCGCGTTCGCCGGCATCGGGCTGGGCAGCGACTCCGCCCTGGCCTCCGCGCTGGTGCACTCGGTGGGCGGCTCCCGGGCCACCCAGCTGCTCCTCTTCTCCGACACGTTCACCGCCGAGCAGGCCGGTGAGTGGGGCCTGGTGCACCACGTCGTCCCCGCCGAGGAGGTCCTGGTGACCGCGCAGCAGCTGGCCGGCCGGCTCGCCGCCGGCCCGACCGCGGCCTACCGGGCCATCAAGGAGGTGCTCGCGACGGCGGCGACGGACTCCCTGGCCGACACCCTCGCGCTGGAGGGTCGGCTGCAGAAGGCACTGGGCCAGACGCACGACCACACCGAGGCCGTCGAGGCGTTCCTGGCCAAGCGTCCGCCGGTCTTCACCGGCGAGTGAACGGCCGACTGCTGCTGGTGCGGCACGGCCAGTCCGAGGCCAACGTGGCGATGCGGCTGGACTCGCTGCCGCCGGGCGCCCCGCTGACCGAGGACGGGCAGGCACAGGCCCGCGCGCTCGTCGACACCCTGCGCGGCATCCCCGTCGCGGCGGTGCTGGCCTCCCGCGCGCTGCGGGCGCAGCAGACCGCGGCCCCGCTGGCGGCCGGGCTGGGGCTGGACGTCGACGTCCGCGACGGGCTGCAGGAGACCTTCGTCGGTGACCTGGAGGGGCAGGCGGGCTGGCCGGTGCTGGAGGAGTACGACCGCGCCTACGGGCAGTGGTTCGCCGGCTCACCTGAGGTGGCGCCCCCGGGCGGGGAGAGCGGGCACGACGTGCTGGCCCGCTACCTGCCGGTGGTCGAGGACGTCCGTCGCCTGCTCGAGGCCGATCCGGAGCGCTCGGTGGTCGTGGTCAGCCACGGGGCGGCGATCCGCTGGGTGGCGACGTCGGTGTCGGACCTGCCGGCGACCTTCGCGATGACCACGCACCTGGCGAACACCGAGTTCGCCGTGCTGGCCCCGGTCGAGGGCGGCTGGGTGTGCGAGCGGTTCGGGGCGCACCTGGCGCCCTTAGAGGTGCCCGACGAGGACGCGCCGGTGGCGCCCCCGGTCTGAGGGGCTCGGTACGGGGGCTCAGTACAGGAGGTCGGCGCAGGCCTCGCAGGACTCGTCGTCCGCGCCGTCCCAGCGCTGCTCGACGTCGACGCGGGCCAGGGCGCCGCAGACGGCGACCTCGCAGGCGCCGTCCACCTCCGACGGGCTGCGGTGCAGCTCGACGGCGTGCCAGATGCCGGTGCTGCGGCCCTGGGCCGCGGCGAGGGTGAGGACCAGTTCGCTGCTCATGTCCCCACCGTCGGCCGCCGCGGGTGTGGTGTGCAGTTGCGTCGCTGACGAACTCACCCGTCCGGGTTGGTCACCTTCTCGCCCTCCAGGTCGGGAACCCGCTGTTCGCCCTGCGTGTCAGAACTCCTCCCAGGTGGCGGGGTCCTGGCGCGGATCGGTGCGCTCACCGGTGTCCAGGGCGGTCATCGCGGCCAGGTCGGCGTCGGTGAGGGCGAAGCCGAACACGTCCAGGTTGGCCACCAGGCGCTCACGCGAGCTGGCCTTCGGGATGGTGACCAGGCCCTGCTGCACGTGCCAGCGGAGCACCACCTGCGCGGGGGTGACGTCGTGCTCGGCGGCGATCCGGGTCACGACGTCGTCGCCCAGCAGGTCCCCGCCGTTGGCCAGCGGCGACCAGGACTGGGTGACGATGCCCCGGCGGGCGTCGTCGTCGCGCTGGGCGACCTGTGGGAAGCGCGGGTGGCACTCGATCTGGTTCACCGCCGGGACGGTGCTGGTCTCGGCGGCCAGCCGGTCCAGGTGCTCGGGCTGGAAGTTGGAGACGCCGATCGCCCGGGTCAGGCCCTGCGCGGTGAGCTCCTGCAGGGCCTGCCACGACTCGAGGTAGCGGTCCTGCTGCGGCAGCGGCCAGTGCACGAGGTAGAGGTCGACGTGGTCCAGGCCCAGCCGGCGCAGGCTGTCGGTGAGCGCCTGCTTCGCCGACTCGCCGCCCTGGTCGGCGCCGCGCAGCTTCGTGGTCACGAAGACGTCGTCCCGGGCGAGCCCGGAGTCGACCAGCCCCTGCCCGACACCGACCTCGTTCTCGTACTTGGCCGCGGTGTCGACCATCCGGTAGCCGACCTCGAGGCCCTCCCGCACGATGCGCCGGATCTCCTCGTCCTCCACCCGGGCGGTGCCCAGGCCCAGCTGCGGGATCTCGACGCCGTTGTTCAGCCTCACGTGTTCCATGCCCGGCTCCTGCCCCGCACACCGGCCGGCCGAACACGCTGCGCTCCACCCGTCCTGGACATAGCGTCGGGCGCATGCAGCTCACCAAGCACGGACATGCCTGCGTCGTCCTGTCCGACGGCGACCGCCGCCTGGTCCTCGACCCCGGTTCGCTGACCGAGGAGAGCGCCTGGACCGGCGCCTCGGCGGTGCTTGTCACCCACGAGCACTTCGACCACCTCGACGTCGGCCGCACGAAGCAGGCCCTGGCCGAGGACCCGGCGTTGGAGGTGTGGACCAACCGCTCGGTCGCCGAGCAGCTCGACGGCGGCTCCCGGGTGCACGTCGTAGGCGACGGCGACGCCTTCACCGCGGCCGGCTTCGAGGTCACCGCGCACGGCGAGCACCACGCGGTCATCCACCCCGACGTCCCGACCATCCTCAACACCGGGTTCCTCGTCGACGGGCAGGTCTTCCACCCCGGTGACGCGCTCACCGCGCCCGGCGTCGCCGTCCCCACCCTGCTGCTGCCCCTGCACGCGCCCTGGTCGAAGGTCTCCGAGCTGGTCGACTACCTGCGCGAGGTGGCCGCCCCGCAGGCCTACGCCGTGCACGACGGGCTGCTCAACGACATCGGGCTGCAGGCGATCGGCGGGATGGTCGGGGAGAAGGGTCCCGGCTCGCCGTCGACCTACCACCGGCTGGCCCCCGGGGAGTCGGTCCAGCTGTGACACCGGGGTCACGTTCGGGCTCCCGCGGGCCCGGGTAGGCGGCGGCCATGCCTGCTGAGGACTACGACATCGAGGAGCAGGGCGACCACGAGTACGTCGTCCGGCTGAACGAGCAGGGCGAGACCGTCGAGGTCTGGTTCAAGCTCTCCCCCGCCGTGCTGGACCGCCTGGGCGTGTCCGACGACGACGAGCCGGACTTCATCGTGACGACGATCGACTTCCTGAAGAAGCACCAGGACGTCGCCGACTTCCCCGACATCATCGACATCGAGGACGTGCTGGCGACCTACGACGACTACGAGGACGCCGTCACCGGCTGACCGCGTTCCACGTGGAACCCGGCCCCGCTGCTCTCAGGCGGGGACGGGTGCCCCGGTCAGCCGGGGGGCCAGCCAGCGGGCGACCTCGAGGTACTTCTCGTCGGCGTGGTTGTCGACGCAGTGGTCGCCGTCCGCCCACTCCTGCCAGGTCTTGTCCGTGGAGGCGGCGAGGTCGTGGATCGGCCGCGCGTTCGCGATCTTGAAGACGGCGTCCCGCTTGCCGTGCTGCACCAGCAGTGGGCAGGTGAGGCCGGACAGCGTCTCGGCGTCCAGGGCGAGGCCGTCCATCAGGCTGCGCGCGGCGTCCTCGTCGTGCTGCAGGCCGAGCATCGCCTGGACCTTGCCGATGAAGCGCGGGAAGCGGGTGTGGGTCTCCGACGGGGTCACCGTGCCCCCGGTGACGACGCAGGCGGCGATCCGCGGGTCCTGCGCAGCGAGCAGGGCGGCCAGGTGTCCGCCCATGCTGTTGCCCCAGACGGCGACCCGGTCGCCGAGGCGGTCGTCGGCGAGCACGTGGTCGACGGCCGCGGACAGCGCCAGCCGCACGTCGCGGTCCAGGTGCAGCCCGCCCAGGACGCGGGTCTCGCCCTGGCCGGGGGCGTCGAGCAGGAACAGCGCGACGCCGCGGTCGCGGACGAGCTCGGCACCGGCGGCGTACTCCTCGCGCCAGGCGTCCATCCCGCCGAGCACCATCACCACGGGCGGGCGGACGACGCCGTGCGGTCGGAGCAGCCAGCCACGCAGGCTCTTCCCGGCCCACGGCACCTCGATGTGCTCGGCCGGGGGGTCGAGCAGGGCGCCGGCGCGACCGAAGGCCTCGACCAGGCTGCGGTAGTGGGCCTGCTTGGCCGGGCCGTCCTCCAGCGGGATCTGCCCGAAGGACCAGCAGGCGGCGGCGCGGAGGAACTTCTCCCGGGCCGTCACCGGGTCACCGACCGCCATCGCCTCGACGGCCAGCCGGGTCTGCCGGCGGGCGAGCCGGGCGGCCACCTCCGACCAGGCGGCGCCGGCGGAGACCCCGGCGTGCAGCTCGTCGGCGTCGGTGGCCTGCATGCCGTTGCCGACCATCCGGTGCCGGGGCATGGCGCGGATCAACGCGGCGGCGGCGGCCTGCCACTCGAGGGCGTGCGCAGCAGCGCTCACAGCAGTGCTCCAGAGGTCGAGCGGCGGGGGTCCGTCTTCGTCAACGGTAGGTGCGGTGCACGGGTTCCGCGCCCGGGTCAGTTCCCGGTGTCGGCAGCGTCCGGAGAGTTCACCTGGGCGAGGTGTTCGGGCAACTTGGCGAGCTCGGAGTCGACGGTGTGCTGCACCAAGCGCGTGGTGGCGCCCTTCTGCACGAACCGGACCAGCTTGGAGCCGCCCTTGGGCTGGTGGGTGACGGTGATGGTGACCGCGGTGCCCGCCTCGTCGACGGCGTCGGCCAGCTCGATGCGGGTGGTCCAGGTCTCCGGGGTGAGCTCCAGCCGGGTGGCGACCGTCTTCTGCGGTTCCCACTCGACGATCTCCCCGCGCGGTGCCGTGGCCGCCGGTGGCCGGTCGACCTCGATGCGGCCCGGGACGCACACGAACGTGGTCCCCAGGCCGGCCGTGCCGGTGACGACGTAGGAGACGTCGCAGACCGCGCAGTAGGGCTCGAGCACGGCCAGGGCGCGCCAGACCTCGGCCCGGCTCTGCGGGACCGTTCGGGTGCCGGTCGCGGTGGTCATGCAGCTCCTGAGGTGGTGCGGACGGGGGTCCTGGTGCGCCCCTGACGGTAACCGCGCGACCTGGGGCCCCAGCGTCCGTGCCGCCACCTCGACCGGGGAGCTCAGAACGGCGGCGGGTCGTCCGCGGGGTTCACCACGGGTGCGGGCAGCTCGGGGACCGCGGTCTCCAGTGGGTGGAGCAGGTCGTCGGGTCGGAGTCGGTGGTGGGTGCCCGGGGGTGCGCTCGTCCTCGTGACCCCGGACGGTGTGGTGACCGACAGTCGTCCGTCCGGGGTCATGGAGTAGCGCCAGCCGGGTGCGTGGGTCTTGAGCCGGTGGTGGCGTCGACACAGGTTGCAGAGGTTGTCGCAGGACGTCGGTCCGCCGTCGTGGAAGGCGACGACGTGGTCGGCGTCGGTGAACCGGGCCGGTCTCTGGCAGCCAGGGTGGCGGCAGGTGCGGTCACGGGCGTCGATGAACCGGTTCTGCTCGGCGGTCGGCCGGTAGGCGTCGGTCGGTGGTGGCGCGTCCAACACCGGGCAGTCGCAGGGCAGGGCCGTCCTCTCGTGCTCAGGGCAACCCCTGCGGGCCAGGTGTCTGAGCTGGTGCGGGGTCACCACCGCCCGCAGCGCCCCGGTCCCGGGGTCGGTGAGCGCCACCTCGGCGGTCCCGCCCGGTGGGACCTCGAGGCCGATGGCGGTGCAGAACCCCAGTTGGGTCAGCAGCTCGCACAGGTGAGCTGCGGTGATGGGCTGGTTGCCGACCCGTCCGTCCTGGAGTCCTGACCCCTCCGGCGGGTCCGGCAGCGTCGCGAACAAGGTCAGGTGCGCCGTGACCGGCTCCCGGGAGGTGTCCCACGGCCGCAGGATCAGGTCGGTCGCGACCAGAGCGCGGAGTTCGCCGATGGGCCGGGTGTCGCCTTCGGCCTTGCGTAGGCGGGCGTAGGTGTCGCAGGTGTCCCACGACGCGGCCGCGACCTCGGTGGGCATGCGCACGACGAAGTCGGCGAACCCGTCCGCCGGGTTGCGGACCACAACGTCGGTGAGCTTCTTGGCGGCCTTGCGCCGCCGATCGGAGGCCTCGGCGTCGTACTGCAGCAACAAAGCCGCCGCCCGCTCCCGCAGCCGGTAGGGGCCCTCCCCGGCGACCGCCCACTGCAACGCCTCCCGATCGACGGCGGCCACGATCTCGGCGTCCACCGCCGGTGCCTGCCACCCCAGGGCCTTCACCAGGGCGTACGCCCGCGGCTCGTCTATGCGGCCCTCAGCGAGGGCATGCCAGGTGTCGATGAGCTGCTCACGCAGCACCAGGGAGAAGTTGGCCAGGGTGTCCGCCCGCATCCGCGACGTGCCCAGGACGCTGGCGAGCTCGTCGGTGAAGAACTCGGTGACCCCGTTGAACGTGCGCCCGGACCCCCAGCCCTCGGCCTTGGCGGCGGGGTCGTCGGGGTTGAGGTCCCACAGGTCCGGGCGCACGTCGGCGAACCGCTTCACAACGTCGGCCCGGAAGGCCGCCAGCTGGGAGTCCGCGTCGGCGAGGGCCTGCAGGGCGGAAGCGCAGGCTGCGTCGTCCCAGTGGGAGACGTCCACGATCTCCGACAGACGGGTCCGTCGACGGGTCACCCCAGGAGGCAGGTCCTCGTCCGGCCCGCAGTCGGGCACGGCCAGCGAGGCCGACACCCCCACCTGCCACCGCGGCCCCGTCTCCATGCAGCTGACGGTAGCCAGGGGGTCTGACAGAAACGGGCCCCGAACAGGGCCCTCAGCAGCACTTTTCTCCGCGACCACACCACCACGGAGGGTGACCCAGGCCGTCCGGGACCGCTGGGCCTCAGTGGCCGCTGACCGACACCTCGAACTCGACCTGGCTGACGTCGGGACGCAGCCGGGCGAAGGAGTGCACGAGGGGGTGACCGGCGGGGTCGTGCACCGTCGTCCGCACCACCAGCAGCGGTGACCCCGCGCTGACCTGGAGCAGCTCGGCCTCCGCGGCCCCGGCGGTGGCCACGTCCACCTTGATCCGGGCCTGGGCGAGCTCGGCCTGGTACTCGGTGCGCAGGAACTCGTACAGCGAGCCGTGCCCGAAGTCCTCGGTGGCGACCTTGGGGTAGGTCTCGGCGTGCAGGTAGGAGTGCACGACGTGGTTGGGCAGCCCGTCCACCGACCGCAGCCGCACGAGCTCCACCACCTCGTCGGCCGGGTCCAGACCCAGCTCCGCGGCCACCGACGGCGGCACCGGGGCGACGTGCTGGGTGACCACCGTGGTGCCGACCTGCGCACCACCCTCGGTCATCGCCGACCGGAAGCCGGCGATGCGGTGCACGAAGCTCTCGCGGTACTCGTGCCGGATGCCCGGGCGGGTGACGTAGGTGCCACGACCCTGCTCACGCACCAGGTGGCCGTCGGCGACCAGACCGTCCACGGCCCGCCGCAGCGTGATCCGGCTGACCCCGTACTCCTCGCACAACACCGGCTCCGGCGGCAGCAGCGTGTGCTCGGGGAGCCCGGCGACCCGGCGCCGGAGGTGCTCCCGGACGGCGAGGTACTTCGGACCTGCCTCCGGGCTCGCCACGACGGCGAACCTACGCCACGACGAGACGTCTAGCACGAGCAGACGTCTAGACGTCATGACGACGAACGACTCGCCCGACCCGACGATGCGCAACAGGATCGTCCGCAATGCATCTGGGATCGATCCCAGACCCTTGCCGGGACGCCAGGACACCGGTCTACCCTCAGCCCCCGACCCGCCCCCCGGCACCGACAGGACGCCCCGATGGACCCCCAGCAGCCCCGCTCGGCCGGTCGACCGCGCGACCCCGGTCTGGACGTGGCGATCCGGGCCGCCGCGATCGAGCTCCTCGCCGAGGGCGGCCTCGACGCCTGTGCCCTCGACGAGGTGGCCCGCCGCGCCGGGGTGGGCAAGGCGACGATCTACCGGCGCTGGCCCAGCAAGGAGGCGTTGGTCCTCGACGCCTTCCGCAACGCCACGACCCTGCCCGTCCCCGAGGGCGACCGGGGCAGCCTCGTCGCGGACGCCCGGGCCCACCTGGAGGGGCTGCGCGCGGCGCTGGGCACGCCGCTGGCCAGGGCCACCCGGCAGCTGACCCCCGACCTGCCCCGGCACCCGGAGCTGGTCGAGGTGCTGCGCGACGGCCGGGCCCGGGCCTGGGACGTCGCCACGGCCGCCGTCGTCCGGCGGGCCGAGGAGCGGGGCGAGGTGGCGCCGGGTGGCTTCCCCGAGCTGGCGCTGCGGGCGGCTGCGGCCCTGCTCACCGAGCGGTTCCTGATGCAGATGGGTCCGGTCGACGACACCCTCGTCGAAGAGCTCCTGGACGCCGTCGTCCGCCCCCACCTGCACAGCTGACGCCCAGGGCGATCCGACTGAGCGGTCTCGGTGCTGGCGCCCCGTCGTGGCCGACCCGGGTCGCTCCCAGGCCCCTGGCCTGGGAGGATGCACGGATGACCGGGGGTGACTGGCGGGAACGCAAGCGGGACGCCACCCGGCAACGGCTCTCCGACGCCGCCTTCGAGCTGTTCGAGGACCGTGGCTACGACGCCACCCCGGTCAGCGACGTCGCGGCCCACGCGGGCGTCTCGGTGCCGACGTTCTACAAGTACTTCGCCGACAAGGAGCACGTCGTCCTGCCGCCGCAGGACCAGGGCTGGATCGTCGCCCTGCTCGAGAGCACCCCCGCCGACCAGCCGCTGCCCGAGCGCATCCGGCTCGGCCTGCAGTCGATGATCGCCGCCCTCCCCCCGGAGCGCCACGCCGAGCTGCTGCGCCGGTGGCGGCTCGTGCTCACCGTCCCGGTGCTCCGGCGCCGGAGCATGGAGCGGGAGATGGCCTCGGTCCAGGTGCTGCTGGACCACCTGGACGTCGACCCGACGAGCTCGGACGGCGCTGCCGACACCGTCGTGGTCGCGGCCTGCATGAACGCCTCGACCACCTCGTTCCTGCGCTGGGCGGCCGGGGACGGCGAGCGCTCGCTGGCCCAGTTCGTCGACGAGGCCTTCGAGGCACTCCGCTCGATCTAGGGCACCAGCTCGATCACGGTGACCTCCGGTCGGGCGCCGACGCGCATCGGCGGGCCCCAGTACCCCGCACCCGAGGTGACGTACAGCTGGGTGTCGCCCTGCCGGGACAGCCCCTCCACGGCCGGCTGGTCCAACAGCACCGCGTAGTCGAAGGGCCACAGCTGCCCACCGTGGGTGTGCCCGGACAGCTGCAGGTCCACCCCGGCCCGGCGGGCCTGCTCGACCTGCACCGGCTGGTGGGCCAGCAGCACGACCGGGGTCGACTCGTCCCGACCGTCGAGCGCGGCGTCCAGGTCCGCGCCGTGCCCGGGCAGCCCGGAGTCCGCCGCGGTGCGGTCGTCGATGCCGGCCAGGTCGAACGTCGTCCCGCCGCGGCCCAGCGCCACCCGCTCGTTGCGCAGCACGTCGATGCCCAGGCCGCCGAGGTGGGTCAGCCAGGCGTTGGTGTCCACGAAGTACTCGTGGTTGCCGGTGACGAAGAACGCGCCCTCCCGGCTGACCAGGTCGCCCAGCGGGGCGGCGTCCTCGCGCAGCTCGGACACCTCGCCGTCCACCAGGTCGCCGACGATGGCGACCACGTCGGCGTCCTGGGCGTTGACCGTCTCCACCAGCCGTTCGAAGCGCCGGCCGCCGTACGTCGTGGACAGGTGGCCGTCGGAGAAGGTGACGATCCGGTAGCCGGCGAGCTCGGGGGCCAGCCCCGGGATGGTGATCGGCACCCGGCGCACCAGCGGGGCGGAGTTCGCGGCCCACGCGCCGTAGCCGGCGGTGCTCACGGCGGCCACGCCCGCGGTCACCGCGAGCGAGCGGGCCAGGAACAGCCGTCGGGTGACGTCGGTGGGCTCCGGCGCCGGCTCGGGGGCGGGCTCCTCGACGGGCGTGGGGACGGCGGCCGGGGTCCGCCGGCGCTGCACCGCCCGCAGCACCCAGCGGACCGGCTCCAGCACCAGCACGGCCAGGAAGAGGTAGAAGGCGACACCCAGCCAGGTGAAGCCCAGCCAGTCCAGCGGCACCTGGACCACCCCGGGGAGCTCCAGCCGGGAGAAGCGCACGGTCAGGGCGAGGACCGGGAGCAGGGCCAGGACGACGGCGAGCACGGTGAGCCGGCGGCGGACCCGACCCGGACGGGTGGTTCCGCGGACCAGGCGGGCCCACGGGAGCAGGTGCAGCAGCAACATCGCGGTGGTGGCGATGGCCGCCGCGCCGAGCAGGCCGATCAGGGACAAGCCGGGACTCCAGTCAGAGGGGGATCAGCAGTCAGACGCCGAAGACCCGCGCTGCGTTCCCGCCGAGCACCAGCCCGACCGTCTCGTCGTCGGGCAGGAGGGCGGCGACCGCACGGGCGTTGGCCGCGGTGCCGGGCACGCCGGGCCAGTCTGTGCCGAACACCATCCGCCGGGTGAGCCGGGTCCAGTCGTGCCGGGCGTAGTAGTCGCGCAGCTTGTGCGGGGGCAGCCCGGAGAGCTCCAGCCACACGTTCGGCCGGGCCAGCGCCATGAAGGCGGCCGCGTCGTACCACCAGCCGCGCCCGCCGTGGGCGAGGACGACGTCCATGGTGGGGAAGTCCCCCACCACCTCGTCGAGCAGCACCGGGTCGGCGAACCGGTTCATCGAGCCGGGGAACGAGCTGGTGCCCACGTGCACGACCACCGGCACGCCGCGGGCCCGGCAGACCTCGTAGGCGGGGTAGAGCGCGCGGTCGTTGCAGGCGAACCCGGCGTGCACCGGGTGCAGCTTCACCGCCACGGCACCCAGGTCCAGCTGGCGCTCGACCTCCTCGCCGAGCGGGAAGTGCAGGTGCGGGTTGACGTTGGCGACCAGCCGGAAGCGCTCGGGGGCGTGCTCGACCACCGGCAGCACGTCCTCCACCGGCTGGATGCCGGTGGCCTTGGGGCTGTACTCGGTGAACAGCAGCGCGACGTCGACGCCCTGCTCGGCGAACAGCGCGTCCAGCTCGGCCGGGCGCACGGAGCCTGCCTCGTCGTAGACGCGGCCGAGCACCTCGGCGTCACCGAATCGGGCCGCCCAGTCGTGCCAGGCCTGCTTGAGCGTGGGCAGCCGGGCGGCGTGCACGTGCGCGTCGACCAGCCGGTGCCCGTCGATCACCGGGGTGGTCGCCTACTTCTTCGCACCGACGGCGTTGAGCACCGGCGCCAGCGAGGGCCACAGCGCCCAGAAGTCGTGCTCCGCGCGCTGGGCGCGGGCCTCCTCCAGGGCGTGCAGCCGGCCGTAGGTCCAGGCGTTCTCCCCGGCACCGAAGGCGGCGATGCCCAGCTGACGGCACTGCTCCCGGGTGACCACGGTGTCCTGCCGGTCGCCCAGCACGTCCTGCAGCTGCTTCATCGCGTCGACCACGCCCATCGCCGACCCGCCCAGCACGGGGGCCGCGACCTCGGCGGTGTACCGGACCCGCTTGCCGGCCTTGCGCACCTCGTGCAGCGCCAGCTCGTAGGGCGTCTCGGCGGTGCCGGTGGACTCGTCCTGGTGCTGGGGCGGCGAGCCGAGCGGGGCGTCGCCGCGCTCGGCGACCTCGGCGTCCTCGACGTGGCCGCGCAGCCGCTTCACCGTGCGGCGCAGCACCTCGGCGACCAGGTCGGCGGCCTGCTCGCCGGCGCGCTCGGTGAGCGGCGGGTGCTGGACCAGGTCGAACAGGGTGTCCAGCAGGGTGAGGTAGCGGGCGGTGCCCAGCACCTGCAGGGCCCGGTCGGCACCGCCGGTCTCGCCCTGCAGCTCGGCCTGCTGCAGCCGGGCGGCCACCGGGCCGAGCACCAGCTCGGGGGGCTGCGCGGCGACCAGCGCCCGCAGGTGCTCGAGGCTCACCTCGGCGTCCCGGGTGCCCGACAGCTCCTGGCCCAGCCACTGCAGCTCGGCGCGGACCGGGTCGGTGCGCTCCCGGTCCAGCACCGGCCGGTAGGCGGCCAGGATGCTGCGCAGCCGGCGGCAGGCCACCCGGACCTGGTGCACGCCGTCCGCGGTGTCGGTGCGGACCATCACGTCGGCCCGCTGCAGTGCGGCGAGCTGGGCGGCCAGGGCGTCGACGACGACGTCCCCGGCCTTGGGGATCGCGTCCAGCCGGGCCTGCTCGGCGGCGGCCGCGGCCCGGGCCTTCGCGGCCTTCTTCGCGGCCTTCGCCTCGGCGGCGACCCGCTTCGCGTGCTCCTTCGCTGCCTTCTCCGCCGCCTTCGCCGCGGCCTTCGCGGCCGCCTCGCGGCGGGCGGTCTCCTTGGCGCGGGCCTTCTTGCCCTCCGGCAGGGGCTCCTCGTCCACCGGCTCCGGCGTCGGGAGGTCCTCGGGCTCGTCCTCGCTGGCCGGGGGCTCGGCGCCGTCCTCGTCGACGTCGGTGTCCGCGTCGTCGGCGGCAGGCGCGGGCGGCGGGGCGAGCCGGTCGGCGAGCACCCGGGTGAGCTTGGCCGGGGAGTCCGAGGGGCGGGCGCCGGAGAGCTCGAGCTCGGCGCCGACGGCACCGAGCAGCTCCTCGTCGCCGTCCACGAGCTCGACCTCGACCTCACGCCAGGTGGTGACGACGGCGGCCTCGCCGGCGCGGGCGGGCAGGGCGGTGCCGGTGACCTGGTCGTCGGCGACCTCGGCCAGCACCCGGCCGTCCTCGGCGAGCAGCGTGACCACGGTCCGGCGGGTGTGCAGCGTGGCCACCTGGGCGGGGATGGCCCGGCGCACGATGCCGACGACCGGCGCCAGCACCGCACGCGGCGGGGCCTTGAGCGCCCGGCCCAGCGGGGACTGCAGCTCCAGGCGCGCCCCGGCCGAGGCCGGCAGCTTCACGTGCCACCCGGCGTCGGTGCCACCGGTGCGCCGACGCAGGGTGATCTTGGCGTGCGCCAGGCGCAGGTCGCTGGTGTCGTAGTAGCTCGCGGCGAGCTCGTGCACCACGGGGGCGCCGACCGAGGCGACCCCGGGCACCGCGCTGAGGTCGGGCAGCGCGAACGTCTCCTCGACGTCGAACTTCCGCTCGATCTCGGTGTGCTGGCTGGCCACGGGGCACCCACTCCTGCTCGGTCGTCCGACCACGCCCGAACGAGGTGGTCAGCGCAGTTGTTACCGCAACCAGGTGAACGGCACACCTCGGAGTGGATCTTGGGGAGGGCCCGCCTACCGTGGCCGTCGATGGCCTCGACCCCGCGCGACCTCCTCCCGCTGGCCGCCGCGACCCCGTGGGCGGTGTGGGCGACGCTGCGCGCCACCGGCACCGAGCGGGGCTTCCCGCTGGTGCCGGCCCTGTCGTTCACGCCCTACGCGGCGCTCACCTCGGTGCTGCCGCTGGGGTTCGCGGTGGCCCGCCGGTCGGCGCCCGCGGCCCTGCTGGCCGGGGTGGCGACCGGCGCACTGACCACCGCCGTGCTCGGACGACGGGGCACCCGACCCACCCCGGAGGGGGCGGTGCCCTTCCGGCTGGGCACGGTCAACCTGCTGCACGGGCGGGCCGACCCCGCCGGGCTGGTGGCGCTCGTCCGCCGGGAGCGGCTGGACGCCCTGGCGCTGCAGGAGGTCACCCCCGAGGCCGAGGCGGGTCTGCGGGCGGCGGGGATCGGCGACCTGCTGCCGCACGACCACGTGGTGCACGCCCGGCCGGGCAACCCGCCCGGCGCCGGCGGGGCCGTCTTCTCCCGGACGCCGCTGACGGACCGGACCACGGTGCCGGGCCGGTTCGACCAGCCCCGGGCGGTGATCGAGGTGCCCGGCGCACTCGGCGTGGACCTCACGGCGGTGCACAGCCAGCCACCGGCGGGCTCCCCCGCCGACGTCGCCGGGTGGGTGGCCGACCTCGAGGCGCTGCCCGCTCCCGGCGCCGACGTCGTGCGCGTGCTGGCCGGGGACTACAACGCCACCCTCGACCACGCCGGGTTCCGCCGGCTGCTCGCCCGCGGGTACGTCGACGCGGCCCGCGCGGCCGGGCAGGCGCTGACCACCACCTGGACGCCGCAGCGCCTGCCGCACCCGCGGCTCGTGATCGACCACGTGCTGGTCGACCGCCGGGTCGGGGTGCGCGCGGTGCGGGTGCACCGGGTGGCCGGCAGCGACCACCGGGCCGTCGTCGCGGAGCTGTCGCTGCCGCCCCGCTGAGCGGGAGCCCCGGGCGGCGGGGCTGGCCACCGCCGCCCGGGCACCCCTGCACTGCCCCGCGACCGTCCCTCCTGCACCTGATCGGTGTTGCGTCTGGGTGAACTCTCGTCCCAGGGGCGTCCGGAGGGGGAGGATCACCGGTCGTGCGTGCACTCGAGGTGGTCGTCGTCGTCGGCGTGCTGGTGCTCGCCGGCTCGGTGCTGGCCCGCCGGGTGCGGCTGCCCCCGCCGCTGGTGCTGCTCGCCCTGGGCACCGTCGTCGGGTTCCTGCCCGGGGTCGGCGGGGTGGAGATGCCGCCGGACGTCGTGCTGTTCCTCTTCCT
Organism: Geodermatophilus sp. Leaf369; assembly: GCF_001424455.1. Classification (NCBI taxonomy): domain Bacteria; kingdom Bacillati; phylum Actinomycetota; class Actinomycetes; order Geodermatophilales; family Geodermatophilaceae; genus Geodermatophilus; species Geodermatophilus sp. Leaf369. The sequence goes on from NZ_LMQA01000002.1 coordinate 85,543, forward strand.
CCCGGCACTCCTCTACTGGGAGTCGCTGACCATCTCGCTGCGGGAGATCCGGGCGAACCTGCGAGCGATCACGCTGCTGTCCATCGGGTTGGTGCTGGCCACGGCGGGCACCGTCGCCGTCGTCGCGCACGCCCTCGGGCTGTCCTGGCCGATGGCGTTCGTGCTCGGTGCGGTGCTGGCCCCGACCGACGCCACCGCGGTGGCCACGGTGGCCTCGCTGCTCCCCCGCCGGGCCCGCACGATGCTGCGCGCGGAGAGCCTGGTCAACGACGGCACCGCGCTGGTGGTCTTCGGCGTCGCCGTCGGGGTCGCGGTGGGCACGCTGGACGTCGGCCCGCTCGGGGTGGCCTGGCGGCTGGTCGGCTCCTACGCCGGGGGCATCGCGGTCGGCCTGGCGCTGGCGTTCCTGGTCGTCGAGGTGCGCCGCCGGCTGCACGACACCCGGCTGGAGAACGTGATGAGCGTGCTCACCCCGTTCCTGGCCTACCTGCCGGCCGAGCTGCTGCACGCCTCCGGGGTCGTCGCCGTGGTCACCTGCGGGCTGACCCTGACCCAGATCGCCTCCCGGGTGGTCTCGGCGCGCACCCGGGTGCAGTCGGCCGGGTTCTGGACGCTGACCACGTTCCTGCTCAACGGGTCGCTGTTCGTGCTGGTCGGGCTGGAGCTGCACGCCGTGGTGCAGGACCGCTCGGCCGACGAGGTGTGGACCGGAGTGGTCGCCACCCTGTGGATCGCGCTGACCGTCGTCGGCACCCGGCTGGTCTGGGGCAACACCACGCCCTACCTGATCCGGCTGCTCGACCGCCGCCCCGCGCAGCGCCTGCGCCGGGTCGGGTTCCGCGGCCGGCTGCCAGGTCAGTGGGCCGGGTTCCGCGGCGCGGTGTCCCTGGCCGCGGCGCTCGCGGTGCCGACGACGACGGCGTCGGGCGAGCCGCTGGAGGGCCGCGACCTGGTGCTGCTGGTGACCTTCGGGGTCATCGTCGTCCTGCTGGTCGTGCAGGGGCTGACGCTGCCGGCGGTCATCCGCTTCTCCCGGCTGCAGCAGGACCCGGCCGAGGAGGAGGAGCGGTCGCTCGCCGAGCGGGAGGCGACCCGGGCCGGCGCCGAGGCGCTGGACGCCCGGGCGGCCGAGCTGGGCGTCCCGCCGGCGGTGGTGGACCGGGTGCGGGAGGCCTACGAGACGCGGATGCGCCAGCAGCACCTGGAGGAGGTGCTGGCCGACGGCCGGGTGACCGACCCCGACCACCGGGCGGCCAAGCGCCGGGTGCTCGACGAGCTGGCCGTGGAGCAGCAGCTGCGGCTGGCCCTGCTGCACGACAAGCGGGAGGCCGTCGTCCGGCTGCGTGACGAGCACGCCATCGACGACGTCGTCATGCGCCGGGTGATGGCTCAGCTGGACGTGGAGGAGGTCCGGTTGCTCGGGGTCGAGGCCGACGACTGAGGCCGCCGGTCGGCCATGAACCGGAACCGGTCGCGCACCCGGGCGACCTCGGCGGCGTCGACGTCGGCGAGCAGGACCGTCTCGCCCTCGGCGGCGGTGGCCAGCAGCTCCCCCAGCGGGCTGACGATCCGGCTGTCCCCGACGTGCTCGGTGCCGTCGCCCGCCGTCCCCACGCGGTTGCAGCCGACCACGTAGGCCTGGTTCTCGATCGCCCGGGCCTGCAGCAGCGTCTGCCAGTGCAGCCGGCGGGCGGCGGGCCAGTTGGCCGGCACCAGGTAGACGTCGGTGTCCGGCGCCAGCGCCCAGAACTCGTCGGCGAAGCGCAGGTCGTAGCAGACGAACAGGCTGATCCGCAGGCCGCCGACCGTCACGGTGACCGGCTCCGCACCGGCCCGGTAGCGCTCGTGCTCGCCCGCGAAGGTGAACGGGTGCAGCTTGCGGTAGCGGTGCACCTCGCCGTCCGGGCCGGCCAGGACGAAGGAGTTGAACGGCCGCGGGTCGTCCTCGGCGACCTCCGCGCACGAGCCGCCGACCCACACGCCGTGCTCGGCGGCCTGCGCCTGCAGCCACTGCGCCGACGAGCCGCCCTCGGGCTCCCCGATGCCCGGGGTCATGGAGAACCCGGTGGAGAACGTCTCGCTCAGCAGCACCAGGTCGGCCCCGGCCCCGACGGCGTGCGCGACCTGCGGGGCGAGCCGGGCGTGGTTGGCCTCCCGGTCCTCCCAGACGACGTCGTGCTGGACGGCGGCGATCCTCATGCGGTCAACCTCCGGCTGGCCTCGAGGAGGACCTCGTCGCGCTTGCAGAACGCGAACCGGACCAGGTGCCGGCCCAGGTCGGCGTGCTCGCGGGTGTAGAACGCCGAGCTGGGGACGGCGACCACCCCCACCCGGTGCGGGAGCTCCCGGCAGAACTCCAGCCCGTCGCCGGGGACCCGGACGGTGGCGAAGTAGGTGGCCTGCGGACTCACCACCGGCAGGCCGGCCGCGGCGAGCCCGGCGACCAGGAGGTCCCGCTTGCCCTCGAGGTCGGCGGCCAGCGCGGTGAAGAACGCGTCGGGCAGCCCGAGCCCGGCGGCGATGGCCGGCTGGAACGGGCCGGCGTTGACGTAGGTGAGGAACTGCTTCGCCGTCCGCACGCAGGTGACGAGCTCGGCCGGGCCACACACCCAGCCGACCTTCCAACCGGTGGTGGAGAAGGTCTTGCCGCCGCTGGAGACCAGCAGGGTGCGCTCGCGCATCCCGGGCAGGGTGGCCAGGGAGACGTGCTCGCTGCCGGCGAAGACCAGGTGCTCGTAGACCTCGTCGCAGACCACGACCAGGTCGTGCTCGACCGCGAGGTCGGCGACCAGCTGCAGCTCGGTGCGGTCGAACACCTTGCCGGTCGGGTTGTGCGGGGTGTTGAGCAGCAGCAGCCTCGTGCGCGGGCCGACCGCGGCGCGCAGCTCGGCCTCGTCGAAGGTCCACGGCTCGGTGCTGACCCCGTCGACCACCGCCGGCGGGCGGAGCGGGACGGGCACGAGGACGCCCCCGGCCATCGCGATCCCGGCGGCGTAGCTGTCGTAGACCGGCTCGAAGACGACCACCTCGTCACCGGGGTCCAGCAGCCCCAGCATCGCCCCGGCCAGGGCCTCGGTGGCCCCGGCGGTGACCAGCACCTCGGTGTCGGCGTCGTAGGCGAGGCCCCGGAAGCGCTGCACGTGGGCGGCGATCGCCTCGCGCAGCACCAGCAGGCCCGGGCCCGGCGGGTACTGGTCCAGGCCGGTGCCGATCGCGGCGCGGGCGACGTCGAGCACCTCCGGCGGGCCGGGGGTGTCCGGGAAGCCCTGGCCCAGGTTCACCGAGCCGGTGGCCACGGCCAGTGCGCTCATCTCGGCGAAGACCGTCGTCCCGAAGCCCTGCAGCCGGGCGGCCAGGTGCGGGGTGCTCATGCCGGGGAGCCTCCCAGCCGCACCTTGCCGAGCACGTCCGGGGGCACCACCCAGGGCCGGTCGGGGTAGCGGTCGAGCACGACGGTGACCTTCGAGCGGCCCAGCGAGGCGATCACGCCGACCTCGCCGCCGAGGTAGGCGGGCACCCCCCGGCGGGTGCGGGTCGGGGCGATGCGGACCCGGTCCCCGACGGCGATCGGCTCGTCGCGGTAGTCGGTGAACGGCGCGGCCACCGGGGCCGGAACCTTCTTGCGGGGGCGGGCCGGGCTCACGCGGCCTCGAAGCGCACCGTGCGGGTGGCCGGGTCGGCAGCGGTGAGCCGCACCCGCGCCACCTCACCGGGGGTCAGTGCGCCGTCGCAGCGGGCCTGCACGGCGAGGTCGGGCAGCACGACGGTGGAGCGCTTGCCGTCGGAGTCCAGCACCACCGCGTCGAACACCTCGCCCACCCGGCCGGCCAGCAGCGTCGCCTCGGTGGCGTCCACCACGGCCCGTTCGACGTCCCGGGTCCGCCGGTCCGAGGCCGCCATGAGGCCCGGCAGCTCGGGCAGGACCGCGCGCAGCTCGTCACCCGGACGTCGGCCGGCCGCCAGCGCCAGGCACACCTCGGTGCCGAACCGGTCGACCAGCCGGCGCAGCGGGGCGGTGACGTGGGCGTAGGGGCCGCCGACCCCGCCGTGGCCGGGCTCCGCGGGCGGCTCGCCGTCGAACGCGGTGTAGGCCGCGCCGCGCAGCAGGGACGCCGCGGCGTCCAGGAACGCGGCGTGCTGGGGCCGGCCCGGGTCCAGCGTGGCGATCACGTCGCCGGGGCCGGCACCCTCGGGCCAGGTCACCCCCAGACCCGGGGCCAGCCGCCGCAGCGCGGCGACGTCCCGCTCGGCGGCCGGGGGCAGCGTGCGGAGCACCCCGATCCCCCCGTCGAGCACCAGCCGGGCCGCACACCGGCCGGTGAGCAACGAGATCTGCGCGTTCCAGCCCTCGACGTCGGACTGGCCGCGGAACTCCACCCGCCACGTGCCGTCGGGCAGCGCCTCGACCTCCTGGGACGGCGTGCCGAGCTCGATCGCGCCCCGCTCCCGGGCCCGGGCCTGCAGCAACCGGCCGATCTCGGGCAGCAGCTCCAGCGACGGCGGCACCTGCGTCCCGACGGTCGCGTAGTCCAGCTGCTCGCGGCTGCGCACCCGGGCGCGGTGCAGGTCGACCGCGGTGACCTCGCCGTCGGCGTCCAGGTCGATGGTCCACAGCGCGGCCGGGCGGAGCTGGTCGGGCAGCAGGCTGGCCGCGCCCTCGGACAACTGCGGCGGGTGCAGCGGGACCCGCCCGTCGGGGAGGTAGAGGGTCTGGCCGCGGCGGCGGGCCTCGGCGTCGATCGCGCTGCCCAGCGGCACGAAGGCGCCGACGTCGGCGATCGCGTAGCTCACCCGGTAGCCGGCGCCGGACCGGGCCAGGTGCACGGCCTGGTCCAGGTCCTTCGCGCCGGGCGGGTCGATGGTGACCAGCGGCAGGTCGGCGGCGTCGACGTACCGGTCGTCGCCTCGACCGCCGGGCGGGTCCGCGGCCACCCGGTCGGCCTCGGCCAGCACCTCGGCCGGGAACGCGTCGGGGACGCCGAACTCCGCCGCGATCGCCGCGGAGTCGAACCGGCCGGGGACCCTCAGCACACGACGCACGGCCATGCGGCCACCGTGGCACAGGGCCCGCCCCGGTTCCACGTGGAACCGCGCCGGGTAGACAGGGCGCATGCCCGAGGGACACATGATCCACGTCGACGCCCGTCGGTTCGACGAGGCGATGGGCGGCCACGTGGTGCACACCGACAGCCCGCAGGGCCGCTTCGCCGAGGGCGCCGCCGCGCTCGACGGCCGCACGCTCAGGAGCACCGAGGCCTTCGGCAAGAACCTGTTCCTGCGGTTCTCCGGCGACTCCCCGCAGTTCCTGCACGTGCACCTGGGCCTGATCGGCGGCTGGACCTGGTGGGACCACGACCACCAGCAGCTCTCCGGTCGCCCGGTGGTCAACGCCGACTCCAGCAACGTGCGGCTGCGGCTGCGCTCGGGGCGGGGGACGGCGGAGCGCTCGGCCGAGCTGCGCGGGGCGATCACCTGCACGCTGGTCGACGAGGAGGGCGTGGACCGCGCGGTCGCCAAGCTCGGCCCCGACCCGCTGCGCGAGGACGCCGACCCCGACGTCGCCTGGGCCAAGGTGCGGAAGTCGAAGAAGCCGATCGGCGGGCTGCTCCTGGACCAGGGCGTGACCGCCGGCGCGGGGCTCATCTGGCGGGCCGAGGTGCCGTTCCTGGCCGGGGTCGACCCGCACCGCCCCGGGGTCGACGTCACCGAGGACGAGTTCACGACGATGTGGACGCAGATGCGCCGGGTGATGCAGGCCGCCGTGGAACGGGGCGGGAAGGAGGTCACCACCGACCCGGCCGACCGCCCGGAGACCGACGGCCACGTCTCCCGGGACGACGCGTTCTACGTCTTCCGCCGGGACGGCGAGCCCTGCCTGCGCTGCGGCACCGAGATCCGTGTCGCCGAGATGGGCACCCGCAAGGTCTGGTGGTGCCCCGTGTGCCAGCCCCGCTGACGGGGTCCTTCGTCAGGCGATGCGGAAGTCGCCCAGGCCCTCGACGGTGACGACGTCGCCGCTGCGGAGCTGACGGCCCCGGCGTTCCTCGGCCTCGCCGTTGACCGACACGTCGCCGCTGGTCAGCACGTCCTTCACCTGCGCACCGGTGGGGACGGCGTCGACCAGCTTCAGCAGCTGGCCCAGCCGGATGACGTCCTCACCGGGGCGGAGCTCGACGGTCTGCACGGGGGTCAGTCTCCCCGCAGCTCGTCGCCGGCGGCGATCCGGCCCGGGGTGACGGGCACCGCGCCGACCGACAGCGTGCCGTCGTGCTCGCGGTGGATGGTCTTCAGCACCCCGGTGTCCCGGCCGATCCCGCCGGGCTGCGGGCGGGTGGTCATCACGCAGCGGTCCACGTGCATCCCGACGTCGAGCACCGTGGTGCCCAGCCGCACCCGGCTGCCGACCAGCGCGTCCTCCCCCGACCCGTCCAGCAGCACGTTGGCCCGGAACCGGCGGGGTGCCCAGTCCCGGGTGGAGCCGGTGGACAGCAGAGTGACCCGGGCGCCGGCGTTGTCGTGGAACGCGCCGTCCGCGCCGGCGAAGGGGTCCCAGCGCGACTCGGTCTCCAGGTCGGCCGGGTTCTCGTAGTGCCGCTCGCCGCTGAAGGAGGCCGGTCGCAGCTGCACCGGGCGCCCGACCCAGGACGAGAGGACGGCGTCGTCGTCGGTGACCGTGCCGTCGGGCAGCACCACCTCGGGGCGGTCGCCCACCAGCCGGGCGGAGGCGAACAGCAGGTCGGGCACCCGCCGGGCGGTGAGCCCGAAGCCGGTCGCCCTGTCGAACAGCGCCCAGCCGCGGTCGCCGGCGATGCCCTCCACCCCGACCTCCGCCTGGGTCAGCCGCTCGCCCTGCAGCGACTTGACCGGGTAGCGCCAGATCTCGAGCACCCTCACGCGGGCCGCCAGATCAGCGTCCAGGTGCCCGCCCACGACTGACCCGCGGGGAGCACCACGAGGTCGGCGTCGTCGGCCAGCGCGTTCGGCGGGCAGGTCATCGGCTCCACGGCCAGGCTGCGCCGGCGCTGCCCCTCGGGCAGGGTGTCGCCGCTGTACACCTGCAGCCACGGCCACTGCTGGTCCACCGCTAGCTCCAGGGCCCCGGCCGGACCCGACAGCCGCACCCGCGCCCACCCGTCGTCGTCGCGGACCAGGTCGGTCAGCGGGATGTCCAGCTCGGTGTCGGCGATCCGGCCGACCGCGCCGTCGAACGGACTGCGGCCCCCGGTCGGCAGGCCGCCGTCGACGTCCAGGGACGTGCGCGCGGGGACGTCGAGCACGCCCAGCCCGATGTCCCCGTCGGCCTCGGCGCCCACGTGCAGGTAGGGGTGCATGCCGACCCCGAACGGGGCGTCGTGCGTGCCCACGTTGCGCACCCGGACGGTGACCGACAGCCGGTCGGGGTCCAGCCGGTAGTCCAGCGCGACGGCCAGCCGGAACGGGTAGCCCGAGCGGGGCTCCAGCACGGTGCCGACGGTGACGGTGTCCTGGGTGCGGGACAGCACGTCGAAGGGCTGCCAGGACAGCAGGCCGTGCATGGCGTGCCCGCCCGGCCCGGCGGTGTCCAGCTGCAGGTCGGCGCCCTCCCAGCTCCAGCGCCCGTCGCGCAGCCGGTTCGGCCAGGGCAGCAGCAGCCCGCCACGCCGGCCCTTCGGGACGACGCCGGTGGGGTAGCCGTCCAGGACGTCCCAGTCGCCGACGGCGAGCCGGCGCAGCCCGCCACCGCGCAGGTCGACCGCGACCCGGGCGTCCCCGCGCTCCAGCCAGGCGCCGAGGGGTTCGGTGGTCGGCCACGGCTCGGCGTCCGGGGTGGCCCCCGGCGTCCCCAGCAGGTCGGCCACGACGTCGAGCACCTCCGCCCGGCGCACCGCGGCGGCCGGGGCGACCTCGGTGAGCCCGAAGTAGCCGTGCACCAGGCCGGGGCCGGGCAGGTGGACGACGGGGACGCCGGCGGCGGCGAGCTCGACGGCGTAGGTGTCGCCCTCGTCGCGCAGCGGGTCGAACTCGGCGGTGGCGACGACGGCCGGCGGCAGCCCGGTCAGGTCGCTGCCCAGCGGGGACACGAGCGGGTCGGTGGCCAGGTCACCGGGGACGTACCAGTCGTAAAAGGTGCGCATGTCCCCGCGCTCGAGGAAGAGCCCGCTGCCGTTCTCCTCCACCGAGGGCATCGACTGGGCGGGGTCCAGGCCGGGGTAGGCGAGCAGCTGGGCGGCCAGCACCGGGCCGCCGGCGTCCCGGGCCCGGATGGCGACCCCGGCGGCCAGCCCGCCCCCGGCGCTGTCGCCGCCCACCACCAGCGGCGCGGTCGGCCAGCGGCGGGCGGCCCACTCGACGGCGGCGTAGCAGTCGTCCAACGGCGCGGGGTGCGGGTGCTCGGGGGCCAGCCGGTAGTCCACCGCGACGACGGTGGCGCCCAGCCGGTTGGCCACCGCCCGGCAGACCGGGTCGTGGGTGTCGAGGTCGCCGACCGCCCAGCCACCCCCGTGCAGCCAGACGACGACCGGCCGCGCCGCGCCGCCCTGCACCCGGCCCAGCCCCGAGCGGTAGACCCGCAGCGCCAGGTCGCCTCCGGGGCCGGTGATCGTGCGGTCCTCGACGTCGGCGACCGGCTCGGGCCGGTACCCGTCGCCACGTCGGACCAGCGAGAGCCGCCGGTAGCGGTCCCGGTCGGCGACGGCGTCCCCGGTCACCAGGGGCGTCCAGCCGCCCTCGACCAGACGCTCGAGGAACGGGGGGAAGTGCGGGTCGAGCGGCACGGTCGGACTCCCAGGGGTGGTGTGGCCTGCGGTCAGCTCACCACGGGCCGACCCGCGCGGCGAACGCTCAGGCCAACGGGTCCTCCGCGGCCGGCAGCAGGGAGACCCGGACGAGGGCGGCGGCGAACCGGGCCAGCTCGTCGCCGTCCACCAGACCGGCCAGCGCGGCTGCCTCGGTCGGCAGCCCGACCCGCTCGGCACCGCGGGTGGCGCGCTCGTCGAGGTACGGGCGCACCCACGGCCACACCTGCTGCACCTCGCGCAGGAACACCGAGGCGCCGGTCGGGCCGATGCCGGGGAAGTCCTGGAGCAGGGCGGCCGCGGCGTCGACGTCCCCGTCGGCCTCGGCCGCGAGCCCGCGCAGGTCGCCGTGCCACCGCTCCTGCACCTGCCCGGCGAGCTCGCCGAGCTGGCGGGCGGTGCGCTCGTCGTAGCGGCGGTAGTGGCCCCGGCCCAGCGCGTCGACCCGGTCCTGCCAGCTCGCCTCCAGGGTGTGCGCCGGGGTCGTCTCCCCCGCGGCCAGCAGCTCCCGGGTCGCGGCGACGGCGATGTCGGCGGAGATCCGGGCCGACAGCAGCTCGGCGAGCACCAGGAGCTGGAACAGCGGGGCGGGGGTGTCGGCCAGCCGGATGCCGGCCTCCTCGGCGTAGCCGGTGCCGTGCAGCTCGAGCACCCGGGCGGCGGTGTCGCGATCGGTCATGGGGGCTCGCTACCCGGTGACGGCGGGCAGGGCACATCGGTGACAGACGTCAGTGGTGCCGGAGGGGGTGCGCGGCGAAGACTCGTGACCATGCCCACCAGGGAGGTCACCGTGTCCGAACCCCAGCTGCGTGCCGCCGACGCCGACCGCGCGTCGGTCGCCGAGGTCCTCGGGACCGCCCTGCACGAGGGCCGCCTGCAGGTCGAGGAGTACGACGAGCGGCTGACCGCCGCCTACGCCGCCCGCACCCACGGCGAGCTGGCCGCGCTGACCGCCGACCTCCCCGCAGCCCGCCCGACACCGCCGGCCCCGCAGGACGCCCCGGACGACGACCCGGTGGACCTGCGCAACGCCTGGCGCGGGTGGATCACCGTCGCGGCGATCGTCTGGACGGTGTACCTGGCCACCACGATCGGCACCGGTCAGCTGCTCTACCCGTGGCCGGTGTGGGTGGTGGGCCCGTGGGGGGTGGCCCTGCTGGCCCGCACGGTCACCACCCGGCGCCGCACGGTCTGACCCCCCGGAGACGACGAGAGCCCCCACCCGACCCGGGTGGGGGCTCTCGTGCTGGTGGGCAAGGGGGGAGTTGAACCCCCACGTCCTCTCGGACACACGGACCTGAACCGTGCGCGTCTGCCATTCCGCCACTTGCCCTGGCGAGGGAGGACACTACACGGGGCTCCGCGGTGCTCCGCCGGGTGGGTTCGGGACCTGCCGGGTCCACCGAGAACACCGGGGAGTCGCAGGCTCACCGACCGGACTCGGCCACCGTCCCCGGTTACGATCGGCCACCAGTCAGTGGGAGGTCAACCGAGCGTAGGGAGCGACTGTGGGCGTGCTGCAGCGCTTCGAGCGACGTCTCGAGGGCATGGTCGGGCTGGCCTTCGCCCGGGTCTTCAAGGGCAAGGTCCACCCCGCCGAGATCGCCAAGGCCCTCCAGCGCGAGGCCACCGAGCAGCGCAAGGTGATGGGCGAGGGCCGGGTCCTGGTGCCCAACGTCTACGCCGTCCGGCTGGGCCGCACCGACTACGACAACCTCTCCGAGTGGTCCGAGCAGCTGGCCGCCGAGCTCGCCGACATGGTCGCCGAGCACGTGGCCGACGAGGGCTTCCAGACCTTCGGCGACATCCAGGTCTCCCTGGAGCTCGACGAGGAGCTGCACACCGGGGTCTTCGAGGTCGCCTCCAGCGTGGCCGACCCGTCCCGCCCGGCCCGGTCGCAGGCCCGCGCCTCGGCGGTCTCCGCGGGGCTCTCCGACGACTGGGGCGGCCCGGTGCCCGGCCACGGCGCCCCCGCACCCGCCGCGGCCCCCGGCGCGCCCCCGGTGCCCGGCCGGCCGCCGTTGCCCCCGCTCCCGCCGCTGCGCGGGCGCACCCCCGACACCGGCGCGGCGCCCTCGGTGATCGGCCGCTCGGGCCAGCGCCCCGGCGTCACCCACGTCCTGGTCGTCGACGGCCCGGGCACCCGGCACGTGCTCACCCCGGGCAGCAACGTGATCGGCCGCGGCACGGAGGCCGACGTCCGGCTGCCCGACACCGGGGTCAGCCGCAAGCACGTCGACGTCGTCCTCGAGGGCCCGGTCGCCGCCGTCCAGGACCTCGGTTCGACCAACGGCACCCTGGTCAACGGCCGCCGGGTCGGCCGCCAGCCGCTGGCCGACGGCGACGTCATCCGGATCGGACACTCGGTGCTGGTCTACCGGCAGGACGGCGCATGACCGCGGAGATCGTGCTGCAGGCCTTCCGGTTCGGGTTCCTGCTGCTGCTCTGGCTCTTCGTCTTCGCCGCCTTCCGGGTCGTGCGCGCCGACCTGTTCGGCGGGCGCACCGGCCGGGTCGCCTCGGTCCCCCCGCGGGCGCAGGCCGGCAAGAAGCGTGGTGGCCCGCGCGCGCTCAAGACGCTCTTCGTGACCGCCGGCCCGCTCTCCGGCACCAAGATCACCCTGGGTGAGCAGGCCATCCTGATCGGCCGTGCCGACGACTCCACCCTGGTCCTCACCGACGACTTCGCCAGCTCCCGGCACGCGCGGCTGACCAACCGCGGCGGCCAGTGGTACGTCGAGGACCTCGGCTCCACCAACGGCACCTACCTGGACCAGCAGCGCGTGCAGGGTCCGCTGCTGGTGGCCCCGGGACAACCGATCCGGATCGGACAGACCGTGCTGGAGCTCCGTTCATGACCCTCGCGCTGCGCTACGCGGCGCGGTCGGACCGCGGGCTGATCCGCGGCAGCAACCAGGACTCGGTGTACGCCGGGCCCCGGCTGCTGGCCGTCGCCGACGGGATGGGCGGGCACGCGGCCGGCGACGTCGCCAGCAAGGTCGTCATCGCGGCGCTGGAGCACCTGGACGACGACGCCCCCTCCGGGGACATGCTGCAGCTGCTGCGCGGGGCGGTCTTCGACGGCAGCGAGCACCTGCGCGAGGTCATCCGGGAGTCCCCCCAGCTGGAGGGCATGGGCACCACCCTCACCGCGGTGCTCTTCGCCGGCGGCCGGCTCGCGCTGTGCCACGTCGGTGACTCCCGCGCCTACCTGGTGCGCGACGGCCAGCTGAACCAGATCACCCACGACGACACGTTCGTGCAGACCCTGATCGACGACGGCCGGATCACCGCCGACGAGGCCAACAGCCACCCGCAGCGCTCGCTGCTGCTGCGTGCCCTCAACGGGCAGGACGTCGAACCCGACCTCTCCATGCGCGAGGCCCGCGCCGGCGACCGCTACCTCATCTGCTCCGACGGCCTGTCCGGCGTGGTCAGCCACGAGACCATGGCCGACGCGCTGCACGACCCCGACCCGCAGGCCACCGCCGACCGCCTGATCGAGCTGGCGCTGCGCAGCGGCGGCCCGGACAACATCACCGTGATCGTGGCCGACGTCGTCGACGACGACGGCAGCTCCCGGATGGACCCCGTCGTCGACGGCGCCGCCGGGGACAACCGCGGCCAGCGCGAGGTCGATCCCCGCTCGGCCGCCGGCCGGGCCGCGCTGGCCGACCCCCGACCGGCGACCCCCACGGCGACCGCCACCACCTCGGCCCCGGTGCAGCGCCGCCGGCCGCTGCGCACCGCGCTCATCGCCCTGGGCACCGTGCTGGTGCTGGCCGCGGCCTCGGTCGGTGCCTTCCTGTTCGTGATGAGCCACTGGTTCGTCCGGTCGGTCGACGAGGGCGACGTCGCGGTCTACCGCGGGGTCAACGCCTCGCTGCTGGGCCTGGACCTCTACCGGCTGGACACCCCCACCGAGCTGTCCCTGACCGACCTCACCCAGGCCGCCCGCAGCCGGGTAGTCGACGGGATCGAGGCCGGGGACCGCGAGGACGCCGACCGGATCCTGGCCAACCTGCTCGAGCAGCGGCTGCCGGTCTGCAGCACCCCGGAGAGCACCCCCGAGAGCACCCCGGCCACCACCAGCGCCGCGCCGACGACGACGCCCGCGCCGACGGGCACCCCCGTGGACCCCAGCGCGAGCGCCGTCCCGACGACGACCGCGGCACCCAGCACCACGACCAGCCCGTCGACGTCCGCCCGGACGCAGGAGCCGGGAGTGGACTGCCGGGTGGCGGGCTGATGGCCGCCTCCGCTGCCCAGGGACCCGCGCAGGGACCGGGCACCGACCCGAAGCAGGCCGCCCCGGGCATCGCCGTCCCGCCCAAGCGCCGCAACACCGAGCTGGCCATGCTGGGCTTCGCGGTGCTGATCACGCTGGCCGCGCAGTGCATCGTCGACATCACCGTCACCGGCGCCATCAGCCCCGAGCTGGCCACCTTCGGCGGCTGGTTCACCGGCATCTGGGTGGCCGCGCACCTCGTCGTCCGGAAGTTCGCGCCCTACGCCGACCCGCTGCTGCTGCCCTGCATCGCCCTGCTCACCGGGCTGGGCCTGGTGATGATCCACCGGCTGGACATCGCCGCCAACGCCCTCGGCGAGGCCGTCACCACCCGCGAGGACGCCCCGACCCAGCTGCTGTGGGCCACCGTCGGCCTGGTGTTGTTCGTGGCCGTGCTGCTGGTCGTCCGCGACCACCGGGTGCTCTCCCGGCTGGCGTACACGATCGGCCTGGTCGGCATGGTGCTGCTGGCGATCCCCGCGCTGCTGCCCGCCTCGATGAGCGAGGTCAACGGCGCCAAGATCTGGATCCGGGTCGCCGGCTTCTCCATCCAGCCCGGTGAGTTCGCCAAGATCTGCCTGATCGTCTTCTTCGCCGCCTACCTGGTCGACAAGCGCGACGTGCTCGCGCTGGCCAGCCGCCGGGTGCTCGGCCTGGAGATCCCCCGGGCCCGCGACCTGGGCCCGGTGCTGCTGGCCTGGGGCCTGTCGATCCTGGTGCTGGTCTTCGAGCGCGACCTGGGCAGCTCGCTGCTGCTGTTCGGCATCTTCGTGGTGATGCTCTACGTGGCCACAGAGCGCGCGTCCTGGCTGGTCATCGGCGTGCTGCTGTTCGCCGCCGGGTCGAGCCTGGCCTACCAGCTCTTCGGCCACGTCCGGGTCCGGGTCGACACCTGGCTGGACCCCTTCGCCTACGCCGACACCGGCGGGTACCAGATCGTCCAGTCGCTGTTCGGCCTCGGCACCGGCGGCATCTTCGGCGCCGGCCTCGGCGGCGGGCGCCCGGACCAGGTCCCGGTGGCCAAGAGCGACTTCATCGCCGCGGCCCTCGGTGAGGAGCTGGGCCTGTTCGGCCTGGTCGCCGTCGTCGTGGTCTACCTGGTGCTGGTCGAGCGCGGGCTGCGCACCTCCCTCGTCGTCCGGGACGCGTTCGGGAAGCTGCTGGCCGCCGGGCTGGCCTTCGCCGTCGCCTGGCAGGTCTTCGTCGTCCTCGGCGGGGTGACCGGGCTGCTGCCCCTCACCGGCCTGACCACGCCCTTCGTCGCCTACGGCGGCTCGTCGCTGGTGGCGAACTTCGGCCTGGTCGCACTGCTGGTGCGGATCAGCGACGCCGCGCGGCGTCCCCCGACGGCCGCCGCACCCGCCCCGCCCAAGCTGGGCGAGGCACCCACCGAGGTGGTGAAGCGGTGAACGCCCCGCTGCGCAAGGTCGCGATCAGCGTGCTGGTGCTGTTCACCCTGCTGATCCTCAACGCCAACTACATCCAGGTCGTCCGGTCCTCCGAGCTGCGCGACAACCCGCGCAACACCCGGATCCTGGCCGAGGAGTACGACCGGGAGCGCGGCTCGATCGTGGTCGACGGCAACCTGGTCGCCGAGTCCGTCGAGACCGACGACACCCTCACCTACCTGCGCCAGTACCCCCAGTCCGAGCTGTACTCGACGGTCACCGGGGCGTACTCGCTGGTGTACGGCAACACCGGGCTCGAGCGCGCGGAGAACGAGATCCTCTCCGGCTCCGACGCCCGGCTGACCTTCCGCCGGCTCGCCGACCTGTTCACCGGCCGCGACCCGGCCGGCGGCAACATCGAGCTCACCCTCGACCCGGCCGCCCAGCAGGCCGCGGTCACCGGCCTGGACGGGGTGGACGGCGCCGTCGTCGCCCTGGACCCGCAGACCGGCGCCGTGCTGGCCATGGTCAGCAGCCCCGGCTACGACCCGGCCCAGCTGTCCAGCCACGACCCCGAGGCCATCCGGGCGTACTCGGCCAGCCTGGACCAGCTAGACCCCGACCCCCGGGTGAACACCACCATCGCCGAGCGCTACTCACCCGGGTCGGTGTTCAAGCTGATCACCTCGGCCGCGGCGCTGGAGGACGGGTACACCCCCGACACCGTCGTCCCGGCCCCGCAGCAGTACACCCTGCCGGGCACCAGCCGGCCGCTGAACAACTTCGGCGGCGAGGCGTGCTCGGGCACCGGCGAGCAGCCGCTCATCGACGCCCTCACCATCTCCTGCAACACCGCCTTCGCCCAGCTCGGCGTCGAGCTCGGCGAGGACCGGATCCGGGAGACCGCCGAGTCCTTCGGCCTGGACACCGGCGGCTTCGAGATGCCGCTGGCCGTCGCGGAGAGCACGGTCGGCGACATCGAGGGCGACGCCCAGCTCGCGGTGGCCTCGATCGGTCAGCAGAACGTGCAGATCACCCCGCTCCAGGGGGCGATGATCGCCGCTGCGATCGCCAACGACGGGGACCTCATGCAGCCCTACCTGGTGGACCAGGTGCAGGCACCGGACCTCACCGTCATCGACCAGACCGAGCCGGAGGTCCTCAGCGAGGCGGTCTCCTCCGACGTCGCGAGCCAGCTCCAGGAGATGATGGTCAGCGTCGTGAAGAACGGCTCCGGCCGGCGGGCCCAGATCGACGGGGTCACCGTGGGCGGGAAGACCGGCACCGCGCAGACCACCGCCGACGGCGACGACAACCAGTGGTTCGTGGGCTTCGCCGGCCCAGACGGCGACCCCTCGATCGCCGTCGCGGTCTTCGTGCAGGGCGGTCAGGGCACCGGCGGCGACCTCTCCGCGCCCGTGGCCCAGCAGGTCATGAGCGCCTACCTCGCCGGACAGGGTGGCAACTGATGGCACTGCGCGTGGGCAGCCTGCTCGCCGACCGGTACGAGATCACCGCCCCGGTCGCCACCGGCGGCATGGGCGAGGTCTGGAAGGCCACCGACCGCACCCTTGGCCGCACGGTGGCCGCCAAGGTGCTCAAGAGCGAGTACACCGGCGACCCGGCCTTCCTCGAGCGCTTCCGCAACGAGGCCCGGCACACCGCCGCGCTCACCCACCCCAACATCGCCTCGGTCTACGACTACGGCGAGACCACCGACGACGACGGCCGCGCGCTGGCGTTCCTGGTGATGGAGTTCGTCGAGGGCGAGCCGCTGGTGAGCATCCTCGACCGCGAGCACACGCTCACCCCCCAGCGCACCCTCGACGTGCTCGCCCAGGCCGGTGACGGGTTGTCGGCCGCGCACCGGGCCGGCGTGGTGCACCGCGACATCAAGCCGGGCAACCTGATGGTGCGGCCCGACGGCGTGGTCAAGCTGACCGACTTCGGGATCGCCTGGGCCCGCGACGCCGCCCCGCTCACCCGCACCGGCATGGTCGTGGGCACCGCGCAGTACCTCTCCCCCGAGCAGGCGCAGGGCTTCGGGGTCACCTCGGCGTCCGACGTCTACTCCCTGGGCGTGCTGGGCTACGAGTGCCTGGTCGGCAACCGCCCCTTCGACGGCGAGTCGCAGGTCGCGATCGCCCTGGCCCAGATCAACCGCCCCCCGCCCCCGCTGCCGGACTCCGTGCCGGCCCCGGTGCGGGCGCTGATCGAGAAGGCACTGGCCAAGGACGCCGCCGCCCGCTTCGTCGACGGCGGGGACCTGGCCGACGCCGCGCGGGCCGTCGCTGCCGGGGGTCCCGGACCGGCCACCGCTGCCGCGACCACCCAGATGATCCCCGCGGTCGAGGACGACGCGGACGGCCGCACCCGGGCCATCGGTGCCGCGGGTGCCGCCGGCCTCGGCGCCGGGGCGATCGCCGGTGCCGCCGCGGCCCGGGCCTCCCGGGGCCCGGACACCGCCCCGCGCACCATGCCGCCCCTCCAGGGCCCGCCCGTCGGCGAGGACCCGTACGCCTACCGGGACGACGAGCCCCGGCGCCGGCGCTCCCCGTGGCCCTGGGTGATCGCGGTGGCCGTGGTGCTCTTCGTGATCGGCGCCGTCGTGGCCTTCACCCTGCTCAGCGGCAACGACACCGGCGAGGACACCGACCCGGGCCCGAGCACCACCGCCCCGGCGACCACGACCTCCGCCCCGGCCACCACCACCTCGGCACCCGAGACCACCGCCGAGGAGACCACCGAGGCCCCGCCGCCGGAGGAGACCGAGGAGGAGACCACCGAGGCACCCCCGCCGGCGACCACCACCCAGGCGCCGACGACGACGCGGCCGCCAGCGACGACGACCTCCCGGCCGTCGGCGACGACGACAGCGACCACGACGACGACGCCCCCGGTCGACACCGGCACACCGGTCGACCCGGGCAACGGCAACGGCACCCCTGGGCCCCCCGTGACGCAGCCGTGACCGCGCTCCCCCGCGCCGCCCGGGCCACGACGCCCCGATCGCTTACGCTCCGCCCGACCACCGCCACGCTCCCGGGACCGCATGCCCGAGCCGCCCGAGAGGACCTCCGATGACCACCCCGCAGGTGCTCGGTGAGCGCTACGAGATCGGTGGCGTCCTCGGCCGTGGCGGGATGGCGGAGGTGCACCGCGGCCGTGACCTGCGGCTGGGCCGCGAGGTGGCGGTCAAGGTGCTCCGGCACGACCTCGCCCGCGACCCCTCGTTCCAGGTCCGCTTCCGTCGCGAGGCGCAGGCCTCGGCGTCGCTGAACCACCCGGCGATCGTCGCGGTCTACGACACCGGCGAGGACCGCACCACCACGGGCGCGACGCCCTACATCGTCATGGAGTACGTCGAGGGCGAGACGCTGCGCGACGTGCTGCGCCGCGAGGGCCGGCTCTCCCCCGAGCGGGCCATGAGCCTCACCGCCGACATCTCCGCGGCGCTGGACTTCTCGCACCGCAACGGGATCGTGCACCGGGACGTGAAGCCCGGGAACGTGATGATCACCCCGCAGGGCACCGTCAAGGTGATGGACTTCGGCATCGCCCGGGCCGTCTCGGACTCCGCGGCCACCATGACGTCCACCGCCGCCGTCATCGGGACCGCGCAGTACCTCTCCCCCGAGCAGGCCCGCGGCGAGGGTGTCGACGCCCGCTCGGACGTCTACTCCGCCGGCTGCCTGCTCTACGAGCTCGTCACCGGGGCCCCGCCGTTCACCGGTGACTCCCCGGTGGCGGTGGCCTACCAGCACGTGCGCGAGGACCCCCGGACGCCGTCCTCGATCAACCCCGAGGTCCCGCCGGAGCTCGACGCCATCCTGCTCAAGGCGATGAGCAAGAACCCGGCCAACCGCTACCAGTCCGCCGCCGAGATGCGCGCCGACCTGCTCCGCGCCGTCGCCGGCCAGCGGGTCGAGGCCACCCCGGTGATGGGCGACGCCGAGCGCACCTCGTTCATCGGGGCCGGCGGCTACCCCGGCCACGACGACCAGTGGGACGCCGACGACGAGGCGCACGCCAAGCGCCGCCGCCGCGGCATCATCGCCCTCGTCGTCGCCGGCGTCCTCGTGCTCGTCGGCCTGGTCGCCCTGCTCATCGCGCTCAACAGCGGCGGCGGGGACGACGACACCCCGGCGGCGCCCACCGTCGTCACCGTCGCCGTGCCCGACGTGGTCGGGCAGGACCAGGCCGCGGCCACGGCCGCCCTGCAGGCCGAGGGCCTCACCGTGGGTGCCGTGACCAGCGAGCCCGACGACACCGTCGAGACCGGCCAGGTCATCCGCACCGACCCCGCCGCCGGGGAGACCCTGGACGAGGGGTCCGCCGTTGCGCTGGTGGTCTCGGCCGGACCCAACCCCATCACCGTGCCCCGCGTGGTCGGCCTCACCGAGGACGACGCCCGGGCCAACCTGGAGAGCCAGGGCTTCACCGGCAGCATCAACAGCCAGCAGGTGGAGTCGTTGCAGGACGAGGGCACCGTGGTCTCGGTGGACCCGGCCGCGGGTCAGCAGGTCGCCCCCGACACCTCGATCACGCTGCAGATCTCCACCGGGACCATCGCGCTGCCCGACGTGGCCGGTCAGGACCAGGCGACCGCCGAGACCACCCTGCGCACGGCCGGGCTCACGGTCATCACCCCGCAGAACGTCGAACGCGACGACGTCGCCGCCGGCACCGTGGTGAGCACCGAGCCCGGCGCCAACACCCAGGTCACCGCGGACACAGAGATCACGGTCCTGATCGCCGTCCCCACCCCGACCCCGACGGAGACGACGGCGCCCACCGGGACGCCGACCGCGACCCCGACGGGCGTCATCCCCATCCCCGGCCAGCCCCAGGACTGACGAGGAGGGCGCTCCTCGTCAGCCGACGGCGGTGAGCAGGCGCTTGGCCGAGGCGCTGGCGGACTCCACCAGGGCGGGGTCGGGCGCCAGGCCGCAGCTCTCCAGCCAGGTGGCCAACAGCTGGTGGCCGCCCTCGGTCAGCACCGACTCGGGGTGGAACTGCACGCCCTCGATCGGCAGGTCGCGGTGCCGCAGGGCCATCACGATGCCCGACGGCGTCCGGCCGGTGACCTCGAGCTCGGCGGGGAACGTCGAGGACTCCACCGCCAGCGAGTGGTACCGGGTGGCGGTGAAGGGCGAGGGGAGCCCGGCGAGGACGCCGGCGCCGTCGTGCACGACCTGGCTGGTCTTGCCGTGCAGCAGCTCCGGGGCCCGGACGACGTCCCCGCCGAAGGCCTCGGCGATCGCCTGGTGGCCCAGGCAGACGCCCAGCACGGGCACCCCGGCCTCGGCGGCCGCACGCACCATCGGGACGGTCACGCCGGCGTCGACGGGCGTGCCGGGGCCCGGGGACAGCAGCACCCCGGCGACGTCGAGGTCGGCGAGCTCGGCGGTGGTCACCGCGTCGTTGCGCCGCACGATGCTGGGCACGCCGAGCTGACCCAGGTACTGCACGAGGTTGTAGACGAAGCTGTCGAAGTTGTCGACGACGAGGACGGGTCGTCCGGTCGGTTCGGTCACTGGTCCACCGTCACGTCGTTGAAGGGCAGCGAGGGCTCGATCGCCGGGAACACCACGAACAGCAGCAGCGCGCAGACCGCGAGGACCAGGACGAGTGCCTGGACCGCCTTGAGTCCGGTGCTGCCGGGGAGGTGCCGCCAGATCCAGGTGTACACGGCTCAGCTCTCCGTCAGGGCCGGGGGGCCGTCCGGGGCGTCGGTCTTGCTGACCGGTTCGCCGTCCAGCACCGCGTGCACGATGAGCCGCTCACGGGCGGAGAACTTGGGGTGGCAGGTCGTCAGCGTCAGGTAGGCGCCCGACGCCGGCCCGTCCAGCGGTCCGTTCGGGGTGGGGGCGATGACCGAGACGTCGCTGGGCAGCACGATCTGCTGGGACGGGATGCCGTTGGGGTCGTCGGGACCGACCACCCGGTAGGTGAACCAGGTGTCGGCGGTCTCGATGACGATCGGGTCGCCGGGCTCGAGCTGGTCCAGGTCGAGGAACGGCGACCCCTTGCCGACCCGGTGCCCGGCCAGGGCGAAGTTGCCCTGCTCGCCGGGCATCGCGGAGTCCACGTAGTGCCCCGGGCCCTCGACGAGCTCCTCCTCGTCGGTGCCCTCGAGCACCACCTTCACGTAGTCCTCGCCGAACGCGGGGATCCGGATGAACGCGAACCCCTGCCCGAGCGGCACCTCGGAGATCCCGCCGTCGGGCAGCGTGGGCACCGTCGGGTCCTCGGTCCAGTCCTCGCGCAGCTCCTGGCTCAGCTCGGTCTGCTTCCGGTCGCTGAACAGGTCGGTCACCCAGACCTCGTAGACGACGAACAGCAGGACAACGAGGCCGGCGGTGACCAGGAGCTGCCCCACGCCGCGGACGCCGGTGCGCACCAGGTCGCCGCGGGTGCGCTCGGGCCGGCGCACGGCGGCCGGGGACCCGTCGGACTCGGCGGGGGCATCCGCGTCGGCGGTGTCGACGGCGTCGTCGGCCCGGGGTGCGGGCACACCGGGCACACCGGGGACCAGCGGCTGCCAGGCCGTGGCGTCGTCGTTCCGGTCGTTCTCGTCTCGCTCGGCGGGCGTGTCGCCGTCCACGGGGGGCGTCGGGTCGGCGCGGTGGGAGTGTCGTCCGCGACGGTCCCCGCCGCTGGTGCTCTCGCCGTCCACTGTGGTCCCCCCGGGGCCGTCGGTCTGACCTGCGCCGACACCGCCCGGACGGAGCTGGGATCAGCCCACGGGTGTGGCGTGCTGCAGGTCCAGTGCGCCATCGTAGGCGGGCAGCGCCACGTCGCGGGCGTCCGTCACCCGGTAGGTGAGGCCGAACCGGTCGACCGCGGCCTGCAGCAACCGCACCTCGTAGGACCCGCGGAGCTCCTCGCGCATCGCGTCGGCGTCGCCGACGGCGGTCACCACGAAGGGCGGGGAGTAGGTGCGGCCCTGCAGCAGCAGGGTGTTGCCGACGCAGCGGACGGCGCTGGTGCCGATCAGCCGCTGGCCCATGATCGTCACGCCGTCGGCGCCTGCCGCCCACAGCGCGTTCACCACGCCCTGCACGTCGGACTGGTGGATGACCAGGTCGTCGGGCTCGGCGCCGCGGGGCAGCGTGCCGTCGGCGGTGGCCGGAGCGTCGTCGAGCACGATCTCCACGCCGGAGCCGGAGAGAGCGGTGAGACCGGCCGACTGCAGCCCGGCGTCGCCAGCGGCCTGCAGCGCAGCCACCTCGGAGTCCCGACCGGCCACCTCGTCCGTCAGCGCCTCGCTGCGGGCCTGCAGGGTGGACAGCTCGGCCTCCTGCCGGTCAGCCGCCGCCTGCAGCTGCTGGATCAGCCCGCCGAGCTGGGACACGTCCCCGGCCCGCAGGTCGGTGCCGCGCGCCGTCTGACCGGAGGTGGCGAACAGCAGCCCGGCCGCCAACGCAACCACCGGCACCAGCGCCGTCCACACGGTGCGCGGGGGACGCCCGCGACGACGGGTCTCGGCTCGCGTCACGGCACCTCCTCGGCAACGTCCTCGCACTCCCGGGCGGGCCGTAGCACCCCGGCCCGTGGCCGTCAGCTTAGGCTGGGTGGACGTCGTGGCCGGTGGAGCTCGTGCCCGGACACCCCTGCACGTGGAAGCGAAGCCCGAGGAGTCCGCGCAGTGCCCAAGTCCAAGGTGCGCAAGAAGTCGGTCTACACCCCGCCCGAGGGGGTGCTGCCGGCCAGTGCCGCCCGCGCCCGCGCAGCCCAGCCCAGCCCGCGGTGGTACGCCGGGGTGATGGTCGCGCTGATGGTGCTCGGCCTGGTGTGGATCGTCGTCTACTACGTCGCCGGTGACCAGATCCCGGTGATGGTGTCCCTGGGCGCCTGGAACTTCGCGATCGGCTTCGGCGCGATGGTCGCCGGGCTGGTCATGTCGATGCGCTGGCGCTGAGGCCCCCGCACCGCCGTCCGTCGGCCCCCTCCCCCGCGGGAGGGGGCCGTCGTCGTCTCAGGCGGTGGTGCCCGCGGGGCCCTCGTCGGCGGGCACCGGGGCGTTGATGCCGGGCTGGTCGTCGAACAACGCCGGCAGGTACCGCAGCATGAGCGTGGACCAGACCAGGTGGGTGAGCATCGGGGCCTGGATGCCGCCGGTGACCTTGCGCTGCCAGCCGAACAGCACGCCCATGACGACCGAGGCCAGCACCAGCGCCGGGTTGCGGGTGGCCGTGGTGGCCAGCCCGTAGACCGCGGTGGACTTCAGCACCGGGTGGGTGGTCCCGGCCGCGGCGTAGAGCGCCCCGCGGAAGAAGACCTCCTCGGCGGCCCCGTTGGCCAGCGTCGTCGTCGCCACCAGCGCGGGGTTGCCCTGGTGGGCGTAGCGCAGCACCCGGGTGACGGCGGCGTTGAGCACCGGGATCCGCCGGGCGACCAGGGCGGCGCTGTAGAACAGCCCGAACACGCCCACGCCGGTCACGACGGGGGTGATCACCGGGCGGTGCAGCACCTCGCGGGAGGATCGCATCCACCCCCGGTGCAGCGGCCCGGAGGCGATGCCCCCGGCCACCCACGTGCCCGCCACGGCCATCGTGAGGCCGTAGAACGCCTTGGAGTCCGGCTTCTGGGACAACGAGGTGCCCAGCAGGCCGGCGCCCACCACCGAGACGGCCGCGGTGACCCGCCGGCGGCGGCGGAAGGCCCGGTCGGACTCCCGGTGGTCGCGGGGCACCGGGTCGATCAGCCACGCCGGGGCGCGGGAGGTCACCTGACCCCAGATCCGGTCGGGCACCGAGGCGCGACTCACGAGCGGGCACCGCGGGCGAGCAGCCCCAGCCGCTTGCCCGGACCCGACGTCCGGCGCCGGTCGGCGGCGCGCTCACCGAGGGCGACCAGCACCGCCTGGTCGTAGTCCATCGGCTCGAAGGGCACGACCTTCCGGATGGCGTCGTCCTTCACGACCACCTCGTTGGTCATCGAGTCGATGAGCGAGCGGCCGGTCTGCACGTCGACGTCGGTCACCAGCGCCAGCCAGCGGGAGGACAGCTGCGGGCTCAGCAACGGCACCGGGAGCACGAACAGGTGCCGGCCCTGGATGTCGGCCACCCGGGTGAGCATCTCCAGGTACTCCAGCACGTCGGGCCCGCCGACCTCGAAGACCCGACCCTCGGCCTCGGGCGCCTCCAGCACGCCCACCAGGTAGCGGACGACGTCGGCGACGGCGATCGGCTGGGTCCGGGTGTGCACCCAGCGCGGGGTCACCATCGCCGGCAGGTGGGCCACCAGCTGGCGGGTCATCTCCCAGGAGACGCCGCCGTGGCCGACGACGATGCCGGCCCGCAGCACGGTCACCGGCACGCCGGCACCGCCCAGCAGGCGCTCGACCTCGCGGCGGCTGCGCAGGTGCGCCGACAGGTCGTCGGCGTCGTCCCCGAGGCCGCCCAGGTAGACGATCCGGCGGATCCCGGCGTCGGCGGCCGCCCGGCCGAAGGTGCGCGCGGCCGCGGCGTCCCGGTCCTGGAAGTCGGCGGCGTCCAGGCTGTGCACCAGGTAGTAGGCCGCCTCGCAGCCCTCCATCGCCCGGCGCAACGAGCCCTCGTCGGTCACGTCCCCGGCCACGGCCTCACCGGCGCCCTCGTAGGCATCGGGACGCCGGGTCATGGCCCGCACCCGGTGGCCTTCCTCGACCAGGGCCGACGTGAGTCGACCGCCCACGAAACCCGACGCACCCGTCACCAAGACCTGCATCGGCCCAGCGTCGCGGTTGTGCGCCCGCTCTGCCAGGCGAGGCGTGGGGTCGACTCGACGACCGGCCCGGCGGCCCGACCCGGGTGTGCACCGCTGTGCACAGGTCGACACGGGAGTCCACAGCGTGCCGGGACCGTCACCCCCAGGGTTGTCCACCGAGTGTGGATCCCGGGCTGCCTCCCCCGGGCCGCTGACCTGCATCGATGCGGACCGTGTGACGCACGGGGCGCACGACGCAACGGCGTAACTACACGTCTGTTCTTCTGTCCCCACCTGTGCACACGGGTGTGGAGAAGTCGACTCGACCGGTGCGGTGACCACGGTGCGAGAACGGTCACCCGCAGCTCGTCTACCCGGACGCGCCGCTGGTGAACCGGCAGTTCGTCCCGCGGGTCACCGTCGTCCCACCCGTCTCGGCGGTGAGCGTCCCGGCCCTGTGGACGAACCGCTTGCGACCATGGGGCCGTGCAGTGGTCCACACGTCTCGGGGAGACCGTCGGCGCCGTCGTCGTGGCGGCCGTGCTCGGAGCGGCCGCCCTGGTCGTCGACCCGGTCGGCGCCGTCCTGGTGGGGGGTGCGGCGCTGCTGCTGCTCGCCGTCGCCGTCCGGGACGTGGTGCGCGCCCCCCGGCTGTCGGCCGACGAGGCCGGTGTCGTCGTCCGCACGACCGCGGGCACGACGACGGTGCCGTGGGCCCGGCTGCGGACGCGGGTGCGGACGACCCGTCGGCTGGGCATGCGCACCACGACGCTGGAGCTGGAGGACACCGCCGAGGACACCGTGCTGCTGGTGCTCGGCCGGCGCGACCTCGGCATCGACCCGGAGCGGGTCGGTGCCGAGCTGCTGCGGCTGCGCCCGGCCGGGAGCTAGCGGAGTCCGCCGAAGACGAGCACCAGGAGGACCGCGACCAGCACGGCGGTCCCGCCGACGGCCAGTGCGGTGCGTCGCCGGGCCCACAGCAGGATCGCGGCCGTCGCGGCACCGGTGACCAGACCGCCGAGGTGCCCGAGCAGGGAGACCCCGGGCAGGAAGCTGATCACCAGGTTGATGGCGAGCAGGGTGAGCAGGCCGCGCAGGTCCTGCTTCTGCCGGACGAGGACCACGCCGAAGGCGCCGAGCAGCCCGTAGATGGCTCCGGAGGCCCCGACGACACCGCCGAGGTAGGCGCCGAACAGCTGCAGCGCGGCGGCTCCGCCGAGTGCGGCGACCAGGTAGACGGTCAGGTAGCGCGCCTTGCCCATCATGCGTTCGAGCTCGGAGCCGAACAGCAGGAGGGCGAGCATGTTCAGCGCGAGGTGCACCAGGCTGGCGTGGGTGAACGCGCTGGTGACCACCCGCCACCACTGGCCGTCGTCGACCAGCACCGGGGCGGTGAGCAGCGCGGACTGCAACGGGGAGGAGAAGGTGCGCAGCGGGCTGTTGCCGACGCTGATCGCCGAGACGGCGGTCGCGACGGCCACCGCGACGTTGAGCGCGACGAGGGTGACGGTGACGGTTCCCCAGCGGCGACCGGCGATCTGC
The DNA here is from genome assembly GCF_001424455.1 of Geodermatophilus sp. Leaf369. NCBI lineage: Bacteria > Bacillati > Actinomycetota > Actinomycetes > Geodermatophilales > Geodermatophilaceae > Geodermatophilus > Geodermatophilus sp. Leaf369. The sequence continues at coordinate 111,227 of NZ_LMQA01000002.1, forward strand.
AGGCCGGTGGTGCGCTTGGGCTGCCGGACGGTGCGCCGGGCGTCGGCGATCTCCTCGGGGCACTGGAAGCCCACCGAGGCGGGGTGCATGCACTCGGGGCAGATCGGCCGGCCGCAGCGGACGCAGGAGATCCGGGTCGGCCGGTCGGGGTGCCGGTAACAGGTGGTGGCCGGGGGCGCCGGCGGCTGCTCGCCGCCGGCGCCCACCGGGCCGTCGGGCGTGCTCAGCTGCGCTGCACCTCGACCGAGGTGATCACGACGTCCTCGAGGGGCTTGTCGCCACGCGCGGTCGGGACCTTGCCGATGGTGTCGACGACCTTGCGGGACGCGTCGTCGGCCACCTCGCCGAAGATCGTGTGCTTGTTGTTCAGGTGCGGGGTGTTCGTGGTGGTGATGAAGAACTGCGAGCCGTTGGTGCCCGGGCCGGCGTTGGCCATGGCGAGCAGGTAGGGCTTGGAGAACTGCAGGTCGGGGTGGAACTCGTCGCCGAAGCGGTAGCCGGGGCCACCGGTGCCCTGACCGAGCGGGTCGCCGCCCTGGATCATGAAGCCGTCGATGACGCGGTGGAAGATCGTGCCGTCGTAGAGCTTCTCGGTGGTCTTGGCCCGGGATCGGGGGTCGACCCACTCGCGGCTGCCCTCGGCGAGCTCGGCGAAGTTGGCGACGGTCTTGGGGGCGTGGTCCGGGAACAGGTCCACGGTGATGTCGCCGTGGTTGGTGTGCAGGACTGCGCGCCGTGCAGGAGTCGATTCGGTCACCCGCCCATCGTCCCACCTCCCGGCGGCGCCGACGACCCGGTCAGAGGACGGCGACGACGGCCTGGGCCAGCTCCCGGGCCTGCAGGCTGGACGCCTGGTTGATGGTGACCACGACGACCAGGGTCCCGTCGGCCACCGCCAGCACGGTCCCGCCGTCGGTGCTGGCGATCCCGCCGCCGTCGGCGATGTCGTCGACCGCGGTGCCGCCGATGCCCGCGACCCGCTGCACCGCGGCGGTCTGCGCGGCGATCGCGTCGGTGACCTGGCTGACCTCGACGGTCGCCGCGGCCTCGTCGTTGGGCTTGAGGAAGGTGCAGGTGGGCGGGGGACCACCGGGGACGCCGGTGGTGGTGACCGTGGGGGTCTGCTGGCCGACGGTGTCCTGGACGGTGGCGGTGTCCAGGTAGGGGCAGTCCTGCTCGACGGTCTCCGGGGTGGGCGCGACGGTCGTCGTCGGCGCGGCCGCCGTGGTCGTCGCCGACCCCGGGGCGGCCGTCGACGCGCTGGTGGGGGCGGCGACCGGCTCCTCGGCGCTGCCGCAGCCGGTGAGGACGACGGACAGCGCGACGGCGATCGCGGCCGGGGCCGCGCGGTGGAGGGTGCGCACGCGGTGAGTCTGGCTCATCCCGGGCAGGGCCGGCGGGAGGTGGTGCGGTGGGTGGAGACGAGGGGAATCGAACCCCTGACCCCCGCCTTGCAAAGGCGGTGCTCTACCAATTGAGCTACGTCCCCGGTGCGGTGCGCACGGTACCGCGATGGGTCTAGCGGGTGGGTGTGCTGACCGCCTCGGGCCCGCTGGTGGCCTCGGCCCAGAGGCCGGTGTCGCCGCGGGCGGCGGAGCGCTTGCGGACCGCGACCAGGGCCGCGACGGCCAGCGCTGCGCCGGCGAGGGTCTTCAGCACGGGTGGGGACCTCCTCGACGAGTCGGCTCCCGCGGCTGCGGGGTGACCGGTGTCCGTCGCGGCGCCGGGAGGGCCCCACGGCGGTGCACGGGTGGGCCTGGGAGGACTTGAACCTCCGGCCTCATCCTTATCAGGGATGCGCTCTAACCGTCTGAGCTACAGGCCCGTGAACCTCGGAAAGCATACGTGACGCCCCTCGACGGGATGGAACGGCCCCCTCGCAGGGTCCCGGCCCGCGCGGAGCGTGGGTCGGGGGGCGAGGGGGTCCTTCCTCAGTCGCGCTCGGAGAGCGTGACCTCCAGGCCACCGACGAGGTCGGAGCACAGGTTGTAGATGAACGTCCCGACGGTGCACAGCGCGGTGAACAGCACGATGTTGACCGCGCCGATGACCGCGGCGCCACCGAAGACGATGCCGGGGGTGATGACGTCGGCGGGTGCGCCGTCGGTCACCCCGGCGGTGGAGCCGAGCTGGCCGATGAGGTCGTTGACGGTGGTGAAGACACCCAGGCCGTTGAGCACGCCGTAGAGCACGCCGACGGCGACCATCCAGACGAAGAACAGCGCGATCGCCAGGACCAGCGAGATCTTCAGCGCCGACCACACGTCGATGTGCCGCAGCTGCAGCCGGGCCCGGCGGGGTCCGCGGCCGCCCTTGGTCTTGGTGGTGCCCGAGGACTCGCCGGAGCTCCCGGAACCGCTGTTGCCGGACCCACCGGTGGGTCGTCCGGGACCGCCCGGGCCGGTGCCCCCGCCACCACCGGTGCCGGTGGCCGGGGCGGCTGCGGCCGGGGTGACCCGGGCTGCCGCGGGGCGCTCGGCGGCCGGGGCGCGGCCGCCCTGCGCGGAGGAGGTCCGGGTGGCGGCTGCGCCGACGGCGGCACCAGCGGCACCAGCGGCTGCGGCCCGGGCGGCGGGCTGCTTCGGGGGGGCCTGCTTGGGCGGGGTCGCCTTGGGCGCCGGCGGCGCGGCGGGGGGCGTGACCGCCGGCTGCTGGGCCGTGGCCGGCTGGGGCGCCGGCGCGGGGAGGGTGGCGGCCTTCGTCGTCCCACCCTGGTCGGCGGGACGGGCCGGGGTGGCACCGCCCCAGCCGGGGGCGGTCGTGGGGGCCGACGGCCTGCCCGCGGCCGAGGAACCGGTCGGGGCCGCGGGGGCCGCCCCGTTCGCCGGCGTCGCCTGCGTGCCCGGTCCCTGCGACGGCCGTCCGGCGTCGTCGCGGACCGAGCCCTGTGTCCGGTCGCTCATGCCGTACTCCCGTCCCCGGGCGACTCTCGTCGCCCCCTCGCACTCGACACGCTCCCGGGCGGGAGGGCGTCGGTGCATCGGTCAGTCCCGTGCGCGCTCCAGACAGGCCGGGGCCGGACTGGTGAGTCCGGCCCCGGGTCTGGCATCACGCCTCAGCCTAGGCGTCGGGCTCGTCGTTGTCCGTCGTGCGGGCGATCGCCACGATCGTCACGTCCTCCGGCAAGTTCATGAGCTTGACGCCCATGGTCGCGCGGTCCTTGTTGTGCCGGACCCCGTTGACCGGGGTGCGGATGACGCCGCCGGTGGAGGTGATGGCGTAGAGCTCGTCGCCGAGCACCACCGACAGGGCCCCGACCAGCACGCCCTTGCGGGACTTGGGGTCGGCGGTGAGCACGCCCTTGCCGCCGCGGTTCTGCTCGGGGTAGTTCTCGATCCCGGTGCGCTTGGCGTAGCCGCCCTCGGTGGCCACCAGGACGTCGACGCCCTCGGTCACCACGATCATCGACAGCAGCCGGTCGTCGTCGGACAGCGAGATGCCGCGCACGCCCTCGGTGGCCCGGCCCATCGGCCGCAGCTGGGCGTCGTCGGCCTTGAAGCAGATGCTCATCGCCCGGCTGGTGACCAGCAGCAGGTTCTGCTCCGGGTCGATCAGCGAGGCCCCGACCAGCTCGTCGCCGTCGCGCAGGTTGATCGCGATGACGCCGCCGCTGCGCGGGGAGTCGAAGTCGGCCAGCCGGGTCTTCTTCACCTGGCCGTTCGCCGTGGCCAGCACCAGGTACGGCGCGACCGCGTAGTCCTTGATCTGGATGACCTGGGCGATCTTCTCGTCGGGCTGGAAGGCCAGGATGTTGGCCACGTGGGCACCGCGCGCGGTCCGGGCGGCCTCGGGCAGCTCGTAGGCCTTGGCCCGGTAGACCCGGCCCTTGTTGGTGAAGAACAGGATCCAGTCGTGGGTGGAGCCCACGAAGAACTGCTGGATCAGGTCGTCCTGCTTCAGCGTGGCGCCCATGACGCCCTTGCCGCCGCGGCGCTGGGACCGGTACAGGTCGGCCTTGGTGCGCTTGGCGTAGCCGGTGCGGGTGATCGTGACGACCACCTGCTCCTCGGCGATGAGGTCCTCCATGGACACGTCGCCGTCGTGGGCGATGAAGTTGGTCCGCCGGTCGTCGCCGTACTTGTCGACGATCTCCTTGAGCTCGTCGCGGACGATCTGCCGCTGACGCTCGGGGGAGTCCAGGATCGCCTGCAGCTCGGCGATGCGGGCCTCGATCTCGGCCAGCTCGTCGATGATCCGCTGGCGCTCCAGGGCGGCCAGGCGGCGCAGCTGCAGGTCCAGGATGCTCAGCGCCTGGACCTCGTCGACGTCGAGCAGGTCCATCAGACCGGTGCGGGCGGTCTCGGCGGACTCGCTGGCCCGGATGAGGGCGATCACCGCGTCGAGCTGGTCCAGCGCCTTGGCCCAGCCGCGCAGGATGTGCGCGCGCTCCTCGGCCTTGCGCAGCCGGTAGCGGGTGCGCCGCTGGATGACCTCGACCTGGTGGGCGACCCAGTAGCGGATCAGCTCGTCCAGCCGCAGCGTGCGGGGCACCCCGTCGACGATGGAGAGCATGTTGCAGCCGAACGTCGTCTGCAGCTGGGTGTGCTTGTAGAGGTTGTTCAGCACGACCTTGGCGACGGCGTCGCGGCGCAGGGTGATGACCAGCCGGCGACCCACCCGGTCGGAGGACTCGTCGGCGATCTCGGAGATCCCCTGCAGCCGGCCGTCGCGCACGCCCTCGGCGATGGACTCGGCCAGGTTGTCGGGGTTGACCTGGTAGGGCAGCTCGGTGACGACCAGCTGCACCCGGCCCCGGCTGTCCTCCTCCACGGCGACGACGGCGCGCATGCGCACCGAGCCGCGACCGGTCCGGTAGGCGTCCTCGATGCCGTCCCGGCCTACGATGAGGCCGTGGGTCGGGAAGTCCGGGCCCTTGACCACGGCCATGCACGCGGCCAGGGCCTCCTCGGCCGGGGCCGTGGGGTTGTCCAGCATCCAGTAGACGGCGTCCGCCACCTCGCGCAGGTTGTGCGGGGGCATGTTGGTCGCCATCCCGACCGCGATCCCGGCCGAGCCGTTGACCAGCAGGTTCGGGATGCGCCCCGGCAGGACCAGGGGCTCCATGTTCTTGCCGTCGTAGTTGGGCTGGAAGTCGACGGTGTCCTCGCCGATGTCGGCGAGCATCTCCATCGCCAGCGGCGTCAGCCGGGCCTCGGTGTAGCGCATCGCGGCGGCCGGGTCGTTGCCCGGGGAGCCGAAGTTGCCCTGGCCGTCGATCAGCGGGTACCGCATCGACCACGGCTGGGCCAGCCGCACGAGGGCGTCGTAGATCGACGAGTCCCCGTGCGGGTGGTAGTTGCCCATCACCTCACCGACGACGCGGGCGCACTTGACGGTGGCCCGGTCGGGGCGGAAGCCCTGGTCGTACATCGCGAAGAGGACGCGGCGGTGCACGGGCTTGAGCCCGTCACGCACCTCGGGCAGCGCTCGACCGACGATGACGCTCATCGCGTAGTCGATGTAGCTGCGCTGCATCTCCTCCTGCAGGTCGACCGGCTCAATGCGGTCGCGGCTGGGGGTCTCCGTCACGGTTCAGTTCTCCACAAGTCGATGCACAGCGGGGGACAAACGCCAGGTCACACGTCGAGGAAGCGGACGTCCTTGGCGTTGCGGGTGATGAAGGACCGCCGTGCCTCGACGTCCTCGCCCATCAGGATGCTGAAGAGCTCGTCGGCGGCGGCCGCGTCGTCCAGGGTGACCAGCGAGAGGATCCGGGACTCCGGGTTCATCGTGGTCTCCCACAGCTCCTTGGCGTCCATCTCGCCCAGGCCCTTGAAGCGCTGGATCGCGTCCTCCTTGGGCAGCTTGCGGCCCTCGGCGGCCCGGGCCTTGAGCAGGGCGTCGCGCTCGGCGTCGGTGTAGACGTACTCGTCGCCGAGCTTGGCGCCCCACTTGATCTTGTACAGCGGCGGGTTGGCCAGGTAGACGTAGCCGGCCTCGACCAGCGGGCGCATGAAGCGGAACAGCAGGGTCAGCAGCAGCGTCCGGATGTGCTGGCCGTCGACGTCGGCGTCCGCCATCAGGATGATCTTGTGGTAGCGGAGCTTGGCGATGTCGAACTCGTCGTGGATGCCGGTGCCGAAGGCGGTGATCATCGCCTGGACCTCGGTGTTCTTCAGCACCCGGTCGATGCGCGCCTTCTCGACGTTGATGATCTTGCCGCGGATGGGCAGGATCGCCTGGTACATCGAGTCGCGGCCGGACTTGGCCGAACCGCCGGCCGAGTCGCCCTCCACGATGTAGACCTCGGAGTTGCGCGGGTCGGTGGAGCGGCAGTCGGCGAGCTTGCCCGGCAGGCCGGTGGAGTTCAGCGGGCTCTTGCGGGCCAGCTTGCGGGCGTCCTGCGCGGCGCGGCGGGCGCGGGCGGCCGAGCTGGCCTTGGTGATGATGGTCTTGGCCTCGCCGGGGTTGGCCTCGAACCAGTGGCTGATCTGCTCGTTGCAGGTCTTCTGCACGAAGCCCTTGACCTCGGTGTTGCCCAGCTTGGTCTTGGTCTGGCCCTCGAACTGCGGGTCGCCGAGCTTCACCGAGACGATCGCGGCCAGGCCCTCGCGGATGTCCTCACCGGTCAGCTTGTCCTCGGGCTTGTCCTTGAGGATCTTCTTGTCCACCGCGTAGCGGTTGACGATCGAGGTCAGCGCCGCGCGGAAGCCCTCCTCGTGGGTGCCGCCCTCGTGGGTGTTGATCACGTTGGCGAACGTGTGCACCGACTCGGAGTACGCGCTGGACCACTGCATCGCGACGTCGACGCTCATGGCCATGTCGTTCTTGCCGACGCCCTCGGCGCCGAAGCTGACGATGGACTTGTGGATGGCGTCCTTCTTGGCGTTCAGGTGCGCCACGTAGTCGGCCAGGCCACCGTCGTACTTGTAGGTCACCTCGGTCGGCTCGAAGGGCTTGCCGTCCTCGACAGCGGGCTCGGCGGCCAGGGTCAGGATGTCCTCGGCGGCGGCCTCGGCCTCGACCTGCGTGCGGCGCTCGTCGCGCAGCTTGATGGTCAGGCCCTTGTTCAGGAACGCCATCTCCTGCAGCCGACGGCGGATCGTGTCGTAGTCGTAGACCGTGGTCTCGAAGATCGACCCGTCGGACCAGAAGGTGATCGAGGTGCCGCGCCGCTCGGTGGGGCCGACCTCCTCGAGCGGGCCGGGCACGGTGTCGCGGTAGCGCTGGTGGTACTCCATGCCGTTGCGCCAGATGGTCACGTCCACCTCGGTGGACAGTGCGTTGACCACGGTGACGCCGACGCCGTGCAGACCGCCGGAGACGCCGTAGGACTTGCCGTCGAACTTGCCGCCGGCGTGCAGGATCGTCATGACGACCTCGACGGTGGGCCGCTTCTCCACCGGGTGGATGTCGACCGGGATGCCACGGCCGTTGTCCACGACCCGCACGCCGCCGTCGTCGAGCAGGGTGACCTCGACGGTGTCGCAGAAGCCGGCCAGCGCCTCGTCCACGGCGTTGTCCACGACCTCCTGCACCATGTGGTGCAGGCCGCGGATGCCGGTGGAGCCGATGTACATGCCGGGGCGCTTGCGGACCGCCTCGAGCCCCTCGAGGACGGTGATCGAGCTGCCGGAGTAGGCGTTCTGCTGCTCCTGGGACTCAGTGCTGGGTCGAGCGACCACGTGGGGCCCTTCTCTCGCGCGACGCCGCACGGGCCCCCGTGGTGACCGGCCGCGGCGGTGCGGCAGGGGCTCAGGGAGGCACACGGCGGGCTGCTGGCGGTGTGACCCCTCGATCGTACCGGGTCCCTGCCACCAGGATGCGCCGTCCACGCCCTGACGTCGTCCGTGAGCCTTGATCGTGAGGCCGTCCACCACCCCTCCCGTCCCCGCCCCTCCCGCGCCCTCCACGGACGGGTGAGGCGGATGGGGCGGGACCAGGCCAGACTCGGCCGGGTGACCCACGACCCCGTGTGCCTGGTGACCGGTGCCTCCGGACACGTCGGGGGGGCGCTGGTCCCGGCGCTGCTGGGCGCCGGGCACCGCGTCCGGGTGCTCACCCGGGACGCCGACCGGCTGGCCGGGCGGCCCTGGCTGGACGACGTCGAGGTGGTCGTCGGGGACGCCGCCGACGCCGACCTGGTGGCCCGGGCCTGCGCCGGGGTCGACGTCGTCCACTGGCTGGTGCACGCCCTGGACACCGGACCCGGGTTCGCCGCGGCCGACCGCGCGACGGCCCGGGTGGTCGCCCGCGCGGCCCGGGGCGCCGGGGTGCGCCGGCTGGTCTACCTGGGCGGACCCCGACCGGCCGACGAGGCGCTCTCGGCGCACCTGCTCTCCCGCGAGGAGGTGGGTGCGCTGCTGCTGGAGTCCGGGGTGCCCACCGTCGTGCTGCGCGCGGCGATGGTGGTCGGCCCGGGCTCGGCGAGCTTCGAGATGCTGCGGCACGTGACGGAACGGCTGCCCGTCCTCCCCGCCCCCGGGTGGGTGGACACCCGGGTGCAGCCGGTCGCCCTGCGCGACGTCGTCACCGCCCTGGTCGGCTGCGCGACCCTGCCGGCCGAGGTGCACGGTGCGTTCGCCCTCGCCGGCCCGGACGTGATGACCTACGCCGAGCTGGTGCAGCGCTACGCCGCGGTCGCCGGGCTCGGGCGCCGGCGCTTCCTGCGGGTGCCGGACGCCGGCCCGGCTCTGGCCGCCTGGGGCGTCGCCGCACTCACCCCGGTGTCCCGGGAGCTGGCCCGCTCGCTGGTCGAGTCGCTGCCCAACACCGTCGTCGCCGCGGACGACGAGGTCTGGTCGGTCCTCGACGCCCCGCCCCGGCTGGGCTTCGAGGACGCCGTCCGGGCCGCGCTGGCAGGTCAGACCAGCAGCTGAGCCGTGGCCAGCTCGCGGTAGAGCGGGTCGGTCTCGACCAGCTCGTCGTGCGTGCCGACGGCGACCACCCGGCCCCCGTCGAGCACCACGATCTGGTCGGAGTCCCGCACCGTGGACAGGCGGTGGGCCACGACGAGCAGGGCCCGGTCCTGGGCGGCGGTGGCCAGGGTCTGCCGCAGCAGCATCTCGTTGCGGGCGTCCAGGCTGGCCGTCGGCTCGTCGAGCAGCAGCAGCGCCGGGCGGGCCAGCAGCGAGCGGGCGATCGCCAGCCGCTGCCGCTCCCCGCCGGAGAGCAGCACGCCGTCGTCGCCGACCGCCACGTCCAGGCCCAGGGGTGACCGGGTGACCACCGGGGTCAGGCCGACGTCGGCCAACGCCGCCCAGAGCGCGGGCTCCGGGGTGTCCGGGGCGGCGAGCAGCAGGTTCTCCCGGATGGTGCCGGCCAGCACCGGGGCCTCCTGCTCGACGTAGCCGATCGCGGCCCGCAGCTGGGCGCGCGGCAGCTCCCGCACGTCGGTGCCCGCCCAGCGGACCGACCCGCCGCTGATCGGGTAGAAGCCCTCGATCAGCGCCAGGAGGGTGGACTTGCCCGCGCCCGAGGGCCCGACCAGCGCCGTGCGGGTGCCAGCCGGGACGGCGAAGGAGACCCCGGAGAGCACCCGGGTGCCGTCCGGGTAGCCGAAGTCGACGTCGCGGAGCTCCAGCAGGGGGACCGGGTCACCGGCCGCCGGCAGCCGCGGGGACGTGGTGGTGCCGGGCCGCTCGGCGACGTCGTCCCGCTCGGGGGTCAGCGACAGCACCTCCTGCACGCGGGCGAGCGCGCCGAGCCCGGTCTGCAGCTCGGTGTAGGCCCGGATGACCTGACCCAACGGCATGACCAGCAGGAACAGGTAGAGGATGAACGCAACCAGGTCGGCGACCTCGATCGCGCCGGTGGCCACCCGGTAGCCGCCCAGGCCGAGCACCGCCAGGAACGCGCCCTGCACGGCGATGCCGCTGGCCGGGGACACCAGCGCCTGCAGCCGGGCGACGGCGACGCCGGCGGAGAACGCCTTCTCCGCCGAGGACCCCACGGTGGCCACCTCGCGGCCGGTGGCCCCGCTGGCCCGGATGGTGCGCACCGCCGACAGCGACCGCTCCACCGCGGCGCTCATCGCGCCGACCTGCTCCTGGGCCTGGCGGGAGAGCACCCGTACCCGGCGGGCAGCGGCGATGGCCACCCCCACGCCGATGCTGACGCTGGCCAGGGTGACCAGCAGCAACAGGCCGTCGACCAGCGCCATCGCGATCAGCGCACCGATGCCGACGACCAGCGAGCCGCCGATCTCCACCACACCGCTGGTCACCGCCGAACGCAGCAGGGTGGTGTCCGAGCCGACCCGGCTCATCAGGTCTCCGGTGCGCCGCCGGTCGTACTCGGCGACCGGCAGCCGCAGCAACCGGTCGGCCAGCGTCCGCCGGGTGGTGAGGACGACGCCCTCGGCGGTGCGCTGCAGCAGGTACTGCTGGCCGGCACCGAGCACCGCGGCCGCGACCAGGACGACGACCAGGGTCGCCACCACCGGCAGCAGGGGCGTCTGCGCCCCCACCGCGGTGATCACCCGCGACACCAGCAGCGGCTGGGTGAGCGCGGCCGCCGCCGACACCAGCGAGAGCAGGGCGGCCGCGATCAGCGCCCGCCGGTGCGGGCGCAGCAGGGGCAGCAGCTCGCGCAGCCCCGCGGTGGGTGACTCGGGCTGGTCGGTCGTGGTCAGGGCGGGCTCAGTACGCGCTGGCCAGCGCGGCGGTGACCGCGGCCAGGATCCGGGCGTGGTGCTGGATGAGCAGCGGGCGGTTGCCGTCGGGCCGGACGGCGGCCACGAAGCCCTCGGCCGACCACAGCTCGTCGCCGTCGTCGGAGCCCAGCAGGGCCTGCCGGACCACCGGGTCCTCGACCAGCCGGCGCACCTGCGGGCCGTCCTCGGGCACCAGCAGCACCCAGCGCTGATCGAACTCGGGGTCACCGCTGGGGATCTGCAGCTGGCCGCCGGTGCCGTGGCGCCAGAAGCGGGCGGGGGTCAGCCGGAAGGCCGGCGCACCGCCGAGCACGGGAGCCGCGGTGACGGCGTGGGTGGCCACCCACGCCTGGCCGACCGGGGAGACGATGTCGAAGGCGACCAGGTCCAGGCCGGCGTCCCGGCCGCGCAGCACGTTGCTGGGGACCTCGCTCTTGGCCGGGCGGACCGGGGCGCTGCGGGTCAGGGCGACGAGCGGGGCATCCTGCGGGCCGGTGCCGTCGCTGGGGGTCCAGCCGTGGGCGGCACCCCAGGCCTGGGTGTCCATCCAGGTGCCGGCCTCGCGCGGGCGGTAGACCTCCTCCAGCGCGGTGGGCTTGCGCGGCGGGCGGGTCACCGGCGGGCGGTTGCGGCCGCCGCCGAAGAGCCCGCCGAACAGGCCCCCGCGGCGCGGCTCCTCCTGCACGGGGGGCTGCTGCGGCTGGTCCCACGGGTCGGGCTGCTGCGGCTGGTCCCAGGCCGCGGGCTGCTGCGGCGGGGGCGGGGTGGCCTCCCAGTCCTGCTCCGGGGGCGCCGGCTGCTGGGCCGGCGGGGTGGCCGGCTGCTGGCTGCGGTCGGGCTCGGCCGGCGGGAGCGACCAGCCCGGCGGCTCCCAGGCCCGGGACTGGTCGCCGTCGGCCGGCTGGTCCTCGGGTCGGTCGGAACCGTCGCGGGGGGTCGTCATCGCCTGGCTCGCTCTCGGGGTCGGTGCTGCGGATCGGGTGGGCGGGTGCTCAGCCGTAGGTGTCGCGCGGGCCGCGGCCACGCACGGTCCGCGGGCCCTTCTTCCAGCTGGGCGCCGTCGGACCGACAACGCGCAACCGGGTCACGACGTCCCCACCGACGCCGCCGCCCAACCCCCCGTGCAGCTTGGCCAGGATCGTCGGGGCCATCATCCGCAGCTGGGTCGCCCAGGCGGTGGACTCCGCGACCACGGTCAGCTCGCCCTCGCTCAGCGACTGCGGGCTGCAGTGCGCGGCGATGTCGGCCCCGACCAGGGCGTCCCACCGGCCGAAGACCGAGCCGACCTTCGTCCGCTCGCTCCAGTCCTGGTGGCTGACCAGGGAGTCGACCAGCGCCCCCAGCGTCTGCGGATCGTCGGCGCCGGGGTGCGCCCCGGTCCAGGACCTCCGCGGTCCGGCGACCCGGCGCCGGGTGGGCTTGGGCCGGGCCGCCGAGGCGGCCCGGGCGGCGTCCAGGGCGGCGCGGGCGATGTCGCTGGGCCGGGCGGGGCGTCCGGGCTCAGTCACGCGTCCCAGCATCCTCCGGATCGGCGAGCACGTGCGCTTCTCCACCCACGACCTCGACCCGGGTGCCGCGGAGCGCCGCCGGCACGTCCTCGGCCACGGCGGCGGTGATCAACGTCTGCTCGGCGGTGCGCGCGACCTCGGCCAACGCGGTGCGCCGGCCGGCGTCGAGCTCGGCGAAGACGTCGTCGAGCACCAGCACCGGCTCCTCACCGTCGGCCCGCAGGAGCTGGAAGCAGGCGAGCTTCAGCGCCAGCGCGAACGACCAGGACTCGCCGTGGCTGGCGTAGCCCTTGGCCTGCGCCGGGCCCAGGTGCAGCACCAGGTCGTCGCGGTGCGGGCCCACCAGGGTGACCCCGCGGTCCACCTCGTCCTTGCGCCGCTCCTCGATCCGCCGGGCCAGCGCCGCGGTCAGCTCGGCCGCCGTCGGGAGACCCCAGCCGGGCAGGAACGCCGTCCCGTCCCCGGCCAGCGGGACCGTGCTCGTGTACCCGAGGCTCGCCCGGTCGGCGCCGTCCCCGGCGACCCCGGCGTAGGCCTCGGTCACGTGCGGGGCCAGGTCGGTGGCCAGCTGCAGGCGGGCGGCCAGGAGCTGACCGCCCAGGTCGGCGAGGTGGCCGTCCCACACCTCGAGGGTGGCCAGCGCGTTCCCGCGGGCCAGCTTCGCCGTCTTCAGCAGGGCGTTGCGCTGCTTGAGCACCCGGTCGTAGTCCGACCGGACCCCGGCCAGCCGCGGGGTGCGGCTGGCCAGGAGCTCGTCGAGGAAGCGGCGGCGCTCGGTCGGGTCACCACGCACCAGGGCGAGGTCCTCGGGGGCGAACAGCACCGTCTTGACCAGGCCGAGGAGCTCCCGCGGCCGGGGCAGCGGGGAGCGGTTGACCCGCACCCGGTTGGCCCGGCCGGGGTTGATCTCGACCTCGACCAGCAGCTCCCGGTCGTCCTTGCGCAACGCCGCCCGGACGACGGCCTGCTCGGCGCCGTGCCGGACCAGCGGTGCGTCGGAAGACACCCGGTGGCTGCCCAGCGTCGCCAGGTAGCCGATCGCCTCGACCAGGTTGGTCTTGCCCTGGCCGTTGCGCCCGACGAAGACCGTCGGACCCGGCGTCAGCGGCAGGTCGACGGCCTCCCAGCTGCGGAAGGACCCCAGCTGCAGGTGTCTCACGTACATGAAGGACCCCCTCGCCCCCCGAACCTCGCAGGCTCGGTCCGGGCCCCTGCGAGGGGGCCGATCAGTTCGGAGTCTTCGACGCTGCTGCTAGGCGGGGTCTTCGACCTCGCGGGCCTTGACCGCGTGGCCGCCGAACTGGTTCCGCAGCGCGGCGACGGCCTTCATCGTCGGGCTGTCGTCCTGCCGGGAGGAGAACCGGGCGAACAGCGAGGCCGAGATCGCCGGCATCGGCACCGCGTGCTCGATGGCCTGCTCCACGGTCCAGCGGCCCTCTCCGGAGTCGGCGGCCCAGCCGGTGATGTCGTCCAGGCCCGGGTCCTCCTGCAGCGCGCGGACCAGCAGGTCCAGCAGCCAGGAGCGGATGACGGTGCCATGGGTCCAGGAGGCGATGACGCCGGGGACGTCCTCGACGAGGTCGACCGCGGCCAGCAGCTCGTAGCCCTCGCCGTAGGCCTGCATCATCGCGTACTCGATGCCGTTGTGGACCATCTTCGAGAAGTGCCCGGCGCCCACGGGACCGGCGTGCACGAAGCCCGCGCCCTCACCGGCCGGGGAGTCGGTCTCGGTGGAGACCGGCGGCTTGAGGGCGTCGAAGACCGGCTGGACCTTGGCCACGTCCTCCTTCGTCCCGCCGACCATCAGCGCGTAGCCGTTCTCCAGGCCCCAGACACCGCCGGAGACGCCGGCGTCGACGTAGCCGATGCCCTTGGTGGCCAGGAGGTCGGCGTGCACCTTGTCGTCGGTGAACTTCGAGTTCCCGCCGTCGACGACGACGTCACCGGCCTCCAGCAGGTTCCCCAGCGCCTCGACGGTCTCCCGGGTCGGGTCACCGGCCGGGACCATCACCCAGACGACGCGGGGTGCGCTCAGGGCACCGACCAGCGACTCCAGGCTGTCGACGTCCTGCAGCTCGGGCGAGCGGTCGTAGCCGACGACCTCGTGCCCGGCGCGGCGCAGCCGCTCGCGCATGTTGCCGCCCATCTTGCCCAGTCCGATCAGGCCCAGCTGCACGTCGTGTCTCCTCGTTCGATGTGGTCGCCGGAGGTCGTTGCCCCCCGGCCCCGTCGCAGGGTCCCACGGCGAGCTCGCGAGTCGTGGGGGGCGACGGGGTCCTTCCTCAGCCCGGCAGGCGGACGGGCATGATCAGGTAGCGGTAGGAGCCGGGCCGGACCGCGCCGTCCTCGCTGGGCTCCTCGTGGCCGGACAGCACCGCGGGCTTGAGCGCGCTGGTGAAGTCCATCCGGGCCCGCTCGGTGTGCACGGCGGCGAGGCCGTCGAGCAGGAACGTCGGGTTGAAGCCGATGGTCAGCGGGTCGCCGTCGAACTCGACGTCGCAGCGTTCCTCGGCCTGGCCCTCGTCGTCGGTGCCACCGGCGCGCAGGGTGACCTGCCCGGGGGTGAACTCGCAGCGCAGCGGCGTGCCGCGCTCGGCGACCAGGGCCACGCGCTTCGCGGCGTCGGTGAACAGCCCGACCGGCAGCGTGGCGTAGGAGGCCGACTCGTTCGGCATGATCGCCCGGTACTTGACGAACTCGGCGTCCAGCAGCCGGGTGGTGGTCTGCCGGTCCTTGCCGCTCATGCCGAGGATGCCCTCGCCGGAGCCGCCCGAGGACAGCGACAGCACGACCTCGGGTCCGCTGGTCAGCGTCTTGGCCGCGTCGGCGAGCGTGCGCGCGGGCACGAGGACCGCGGCCGAGAGACCCGGGGTCTCCGGGCGCCACGCGAACTCGCGGACGGCGAGCCGGTAGCGGTCGGTGGCGGCCAGGGTGACCAGGTCGCCCTCGATCTCCAGCCGGACGCCGGTGAGCATCGGCAGCGTGTCGTCGCGGCCGGCGGCCACGGCGACCTGGCCGACGGCCTCGGCGAAGGCGTCGCTGTCCACGACCCCCGCGGTCGAGGGCATCGAGGGCAGCGACGGGTAGTCCTCGACCGGGAGCGTGGGCAGCGAGAACTTGGCGTTGCCGCAGCTGATGGACAACCGGGCGCCCTCGGCGACGACGTCGACGGCCTGCGGGGGCAGGGCCCGGGTGATCTCGGCCAGCAGTCGGCCGGGGACCAGGGCGCGACCGCTCTCGCTGGACTGCACGTCCACCTCGGACCGCGCGGAGACCTCGTAGTCGAAGCCGGAGACCGACAGCTGGTTGCCCTCGACCTCGAGCAGGATCCCGGCGAGGACCGGCACCGACGGTCGCGGGGGGAGGCTGCGCGCCGTCCACGCCACCGCGTCGGCGAGCACCTCACGTGCCACCCGGAACTTCATGTCGTGTCCACCCCTGCTCGTCCTGCTCGGTCTGGTGCTGCTGTCTCGGTCCTGCGCGACCCAGCGGTCCCGCTGCCGGTGCCGCGTCATCCTCCCCTGCGATCGACCCCGGCGTCGACCTGCCCCTGCGCGGAGCCCCCTGGGTCGGTGCTGCTCGTCCGTGTCGACTCGTCGACCGGCACGTGCACACCCAGTGTGTGGTTCAAGGACTCCTCGAGGGACATCACTCATCACCGTCATCACAGGTGTGGGTACTGGGGACCGAGCCCTTCCGCCCAGGTCAGGCCGTGAGTGCCCCTGTTGGCCCGCTGTGGGCCGGTGACCGTCTCCCTGGGGTCGACTTGGGGACACAGGAGCCCGCGTCCACCGGTGACCGTCCTCCTCCACCCCTGGTCCACCCGCTCTCCCGCCTGATCCCCCCGTCGGTCCCCAGGGCGCACGTCACCCCCCGCAGGGGGGACGGCGCTGGGGAGCACCTCGGGACGGGCTGGGGGTGGAGGGGGGTCGACATGGGGACACGGTGTGGACGGCGAGGGCCGGTCAGCGGGTCCTACGGGACGGTCACCGACCCTCGTCCGGGTGCAGCGACGTGACCTGCGCGGACGCAGCGTGACCGACCGTGGTGACCCTGGGTGGAGCGGTGCACACGCGATCTCCCCAGGCTGTGCACAGAGCTGGGGACAACGAGACCCGTGGGGCAGCCCGGTGCTCAGGCGACTGCGCAGAGTCACCAGGACGGGTGAGGCGAGCCGGTCGCCGAGTCGACCCTCGAGCCCGGTCACCCGGCCGGTCACCACCCCCACCGACGAGAAGCGCCCTCTTCGACGTCCCCCACGACGAGAAGCGCCCTTCTCGTCAGGAGTCCTGACGAGAAGGGCGCTTCTCGCAACGGTGCGGGTGCAGGGGCACCCGGGGCCTCACTGGCGGGCGCGGCTCTTGATGCGGGCGGTGAGCTCGGTGACCTGGGTGTAAGTGGCGCGGCGCTCGCTCATCAGCCCGGTGATCTTCTTGACCGCGTGCATGACCGTGGTGTGGTCCTTGCCGCCGAAGGACGCCCCGATGCGGGGCAGGGACAGCTCGGTCAGCTCGCGGCACAGGTACATCGCGATCTGCCGGGCGTTGACCAGGGTGCGCGAGCGGTTGGCGCCCTGCAGCTCCTCCATCGTCACGGAGAAGTACTCGGCGGTGGCGGCCATGATGATCGCCGCGGTGATCTGCGGGCCCTGCTCGTCGCTGATCAGGTCCTTGAGCACCAGCTCGGCCAGCGCCAAGTCCACGGGCTGCTTGTTCAGGCTGGCGAAGGCGGTCACCCGGATCAGGGCGCCCTCGAGCTCGCGGATGTTGGTCTGCACCTTGCTGGCGATGAACTCCAGCACCGCGTCGGGGGCCTGCAGCCGCTCCCCCCACGCCTTCTTGCGCAGGATCGCGATCCGGGTCTCCAGGTCCGGCGCCTGGACGTCGGTGATCAGACCCCACTCGAAGCGGGTGCGCAGCCGGTCCTCCAGCGTCGTCAGCTTCTTGGGCGGGCGGTCGGAGGTGATCACGATCTGCTTGCTGGCGTTGTGCAGCGTGTTGAAGGTGTGGAAGAACTCCTCCTGGGTGCGCTCGGCACGCTCCAGGAACTGGATGTCGTCGATCAGCAGGAAGTCGATGTCCCGGTAGCGACGGCGGAAGTCCTCGGCCCGCCCGGAGTGCACCAGGTTGATGAACTCGTTGGTGAACTCCTCGGTCGAGACGTAGCGGACCCGGACGTTGGGGAACATCCGCGCCGCGTAGTGCCCGATCGCGTGCAGCAGGTGGGTCTTGCCGAGCCCGGAGTCGCCGTAGACGAAGAGCGGGTTGTAGGCCCGGGCCGGCGCCTCGGCGACGGCGACGGCCGCGGCGTGGGCGAACCGGTTGCTGTTGCCGATGACGAAGCTGTCGAAGACGTACTTGGGGTTCAGACCCAGGTCGCTGCCCGGGGAGCGACGGTCGCCGTACCCACCTCGGCCGGCGGCACCGGCCTGACCCGGGTCCCGCCCGATCCCGTGGTCGCCGTCGGACGGGCGGCCGTCCTCGGACCCGGCCGTCGCCGAGCCCGGGTCGCCGGCGGCGTCGTCCTGGTCCCAGGGGGCCGGACGACGCGGGTCGGCGCGGGGGCGGTCCCAGGCAGGGGCCCGGTCCTCGCGGGCCTCGCGGTCGTAGCCGGTGCCGCGGGACCAGTCCCGACCGTCCCCGGACTCGGGCAGCCAGGCGTCCCGGCGGGGGGCGTCGGTGCGCACCCCGAACGCGCTGCGGCCGTCGTCGAGCTGGGCGCGGGCGGCACGGTCCTCGTCGTCGCGGTCACGGTCGTCGCGGTCCCGGTCCTCCCGGTTGCGGTCGTCGCGGTTGCGGTCGTCCCTGGTGCGCTCGTCCCTCGACCGGTCCTCACGGGCCCGGTCCTCGGCGTCGCGTCGGTCGGCGCGCTCCCACTCCGGACGACGGGCGGGCTCGGCCGGCCACGCCTGCTCGCGGTCCTCGCGGGGCGGCGGCGGGGTGGGCCCGTCCTCGAGCTGGACGGCGACCTTGATCTCCCGGCCGAACTCCGCCGACAGCGCCTCGTTGAGCGCGGCCCGCATGCGGGACTCCAGCACGGTCTGGGTGAACTCGTTGGGGGCGGCCAGCACCGCCACGTCCTCCACCAGGCCCAGGGGGCGGGTGAGGTTGAGCATCGCGGTCTGCTGCGGGGTCAGGCTCCCGGCCAGCCGGTGGCGGATGCCCTCCCAGACCGTGGCGAGGTCGATCGGATCCGGCATCGGCTGTGTCCCTTCCTGCGTCCCCGTGGTGTGCCGCGCAGCGGCGGGTGGTCCGTGTGTCGTGAGGGTGTGTCGGGACCGGTCCGTCCCGGTCGCCGCGCTCCGTCGTCCCCCGGTCCGTCCCCAGGTGGGGACCCGCGCCGGTGCGGGTTCCACACCCGTGTCCACAGACTGTGGACACCGGAGGGGCTCGCGGGCAGGGCTGTCGTGCGGGCCCGGTGGACCGGCCCCGGTCCCGATCGGTACACCCTGGTCACGGGCGCGCACGGCGGGCGGGACCGGTGCATCCGCCGGTCGGGCGGCCCGCGCCGGACGGTCCTGCCTGCAGGCGTCCGGCGGCGGGTCTGGAGCGAGGCGACGCTAACAGCCCCATCCACAGGCGGGCAACGAGCCGAGGGCCGCCTTGTGCGCCCCCGGTCGTGTCGCGCCCGGCGCGTCGCGGGTGGGGCGGACCGGCCGTGGTGCAGCATGACGGGTCCGCTCTCCGCCCGTCCGCCGGTACGCCGTCCGTCTCGGCTATGCTGACCGGGTCTGTGGACAGCGGACGGCTCGCTCGTGTGTTCAACGCGTGCTCGTCCGTGCGTGACCGCAGCAGACCAGCCTCGGTGTGGGCGTGGGGACGGCAGACGCCGGCCCGCGCCGGCACCCCGCGTGGTCGGCCCGACTGGCCGGCCACCGCCTCGACGTCGTCAGTGGGAGTACCTCGTGAGCAAGCGCACGTTCCAGCCGAACAACCGTCGTCGGTCCAAGACCCACGGCTTCCGGCTCCGGATGCGCACCCGTGCGGGCCGCGCGATCCTCGCCGGTCGCCGGCGCAAGGGCCGCGAGAAGCTCTCCGCCTGAGGTGTTGCCGACGCAGGCACGCCTGCGCCGGCGTCCGGAGTTCACCGTGGTCGTCCGCTCCGGCCGGCGTGCCGGGCGTCCGACCATGGTGCTGCACTACCTCCCCGAACGGCCCGTCGTCCAGGCCCCGGGTCCCCAGGACCCGCAGGTCGGACCGCGGGCCGGTTTCGTGGTGGGCAAGTCCGTCGGCAACTCCGTCTGCCGGCACCGGGTGACCCGCCAGCTCCGGCACCTGGTCCGCGACGAGCTCCACCGCCTCCCGGCGACCGCCGACCTCGTCGTCCGGGCCCGCCCGGAGGCGGCCGGTGCCGACGCCGCGACCCTGCGCCGCGACCTCGGTCGCGGTCTCGACCGCGTGCTGGACCGACGGTGAGGGAGCGCCCCGGCCTCCCGGCCCGTGCGCTGCTGGGTCTGATCGGCTTCTACCGGCAGGGCATCAGCCCGCTGCTGGGCCCGCGCTGCCGCTTCACCCCCACCTGCAGCGAGTACGCCCTCGAGGCGGTCTCGGTGCACGGCGCCGGGCGCGGCAGCTGGCTGGCCGCCCGGCGGATCGCGAAGTGCGCGCCGTGGCACCGTGGTGGCATCGACCTGGTCCCCGAGCCCGGCCACAGCCGGACGCGAGGAACCGCACAGCACCCCCACTCGTCGGACACGGGGGCGGGCCCGGCAGCAGCCGACCGCTCCGCCGTCGCTCCCCGGCCCACCGTTGGCCGGACCCCGCCGCAGGAGGCACGCGTTGCTTGACTGGCTGTACACCGCGATCGCGTGGGTGATGAAGCAGTGGCACGCACTGTTCTCCACGTTCCTCGACCCCGCGAGCGGCATCGCCTGGGCGCTGTCGGTGGTCATGCTGGTGGTGACCATCCGCGTGCTGCTGTTCCGTCTGTTCGTCAAGCAGGTGAAGAGCCAGCGGGCGATGCAGGAGATCCAGCCGGAGATCCAGAAGCTGCGCAAGCAGTACGGCAGTGACAAGCAGGGCTTCAGCCAGGCCATGATGGCCATGCAGAAGGAGCGCGGGGTCAACCCGCTGGCCGGCTGTCTGCCGATCCTGCCGCAGATCCCGATCTTCATCGGCCTGTTCCACGTGCTGCGCCGCATCGCCCCGGATGCGCGGGGTCTGTACAGCTGGGACGACACCCTCACGAACCAGGCGGCCAACGCCAAGCTGTTCGGGGCACCCATCGCCGCCTCGTTCAACATGCAGGAGCCCAAGCAGGGCGCGATCCTCGCGCTCACCGACGGCAGCTACACGAACATCCGGATCGTTGCCTTCATCCTGATCGTGATCATGTGCTTCACGACCTTCTACACCCAGAAGCAGATCCAGAAGCGCTCCGGCCCGGTCGAGGGCCAGGCCGCCACGATCCAGAAGCTGCTGCTCTACGGCATGCCGATCAGCCTCTTCGTCTCCGGTTTCTTCTTCCCGATCCTGGTGCTGCTGTACTGGTTCACCAACAACCTGTGGACCCTGGGCCAGCAGTTCTACATCCTCAAGAAGCTGCCGCCGCCCGGGTCCCCGGGTGCGCTGGCCAAGGCCGAGGCCGACAAGCCCAGGATCGACCCGAAGCTGCTGGCCCCCAAGCCGGGTGCCAAGCCGGTCCGCCCCAAGAACGGAAAGTCCACGGCCTTGCCGGCTGCGACGACTCCCGCTGAGGACGTGACCGACGCCGAGGCCCCGGTGGCGGACGGCACCGGCTCGACGGCAGCGTCCTCCGGGCCGGGCACCGGGGAGAACCGCGTCTCCGGTGGCTCCGCCCGGCCCCGGTCGGGCTCCTCCGGAGGATCGGCCGGGCCGGCCAACCGCGGCAGACGCAAGCGCCGCTGACCCACCGGCGCCCCCGCTCCGGCCCACCGGAGCCCCCACACCACCGGGACACCCCGGCCGCCTGCACGCCCCAGGAGGAACCGTGACCGCACCGCAGAGCACCACCGAGACGACCGCCGAAGCAACGTCCGAGGACGCGGTCACCGCCACCGACACCGGCGAGACCGCACTGCCCGACGCCGACGCGGCCTCCGCCGACGCCGTGGTCGAGTCCGCCGAGGTCGTGGAGACCACCGACGGTGACGACGAGGACGACGACGAGGACGGCGACGAGGACGGCGACGACCTGCTCGTGCAGGAGGGCGACGTCGCCGGGGACTACCTCGAGCGGTTGCTCGACATCCTCGACGTGGACGGCGACATCGACCTCGACGTCGAGGGCGACCGCGCCTCGGTGGCCGTGGTCGGTGGCCAGCTCAGCACCCTGATCGGGCCCGAGGGCGCGACCCTGGAGGCCCTGCAGGAGCTCACCCGGCTCGCCGTGGCCCAGTCCACCGGCACGCGCAGCCGGTTGATGCTCGACATCGGTGGCTTCCGGGCCCAGCGTCGCGCCGACCTGACCGAGCTCGCCGGCGCCGCTGCCTCCCGGGTGGCCGCCAGCGGGACTGCCGAGCGGCTGGCCGCGATGAACCCGTTCGAGCGCAAGGTCGTGCACGACGTCATCGCCGCCGCGGCCGGTGTGCGCAGCGAGTCCGAGGGCGAGGAGCCGAACCGCCGCGTCGTGGTCCTGCCGGAGACGTGAGCGAGACCCCGCCCCCCGAGCTGCCCGCCGAGCCCGACCTGGTCGCCGGGCTCTTCGGCGATGCCCTCCCGGCGGTCCGCCGGTACGTCGAGCTGCTCGGCGGGGACGGCGTCGTCCGTGGCCTCATCGGGCCGCGCGAGGTGCCGCGGCTGTGGGAGCGTCACGTGCTCAACAGCGCCGCGGTCGCCGAGGCGGTGCCGCAGGGCGCCCGGGTCGTCGACATCGGCAGCGGCGCCGGCCTGCCGGGCATCCCGCTCGCCCTGGCCCGACCGGACCTCACGCTGACCCTGGTCGAGCCGATGGCCCGCCGGGTGGAGTTCCTCGAGGACGTGGTCGCGGCCCTGGGTGCGCCCTGGACGGTCGTACGCGGGCGGGCGGAGGAGAAGTCCGTCGTCCGCACCGTCGGGCCGGTCGACGTCGTCACCGCGCGGGCGGTCGCGCCGCTCCCCCGGCTGGTGGGTTGGGCCCGGGGCCTGCTGCGCCCCGGCGCGCAGCTGGTCGCCCTGGTGGGCGCCAAAGCAGCCGCAGAGGTGCCCGAGCTGATCCCCCAGTTCACCGCGGCGGGGATGGCCGACGTCGAGGTGCGCGCTGTCGGGGCGTCGCTGGGTGCCGCCGCCACGACGGTGGTCGTGATGACCCGCACCGGACGCTGAGCGGTACGTCCGCCCGACCCCCGAGGACCCGTAGGCTGACCGGCGAGACGATGCCCCGCGCTCGTTTCACGTGGAACGGGCCGCGACCAGCGATGAACGACGACAGGAACCCGAGTGCCGTTCCACGTGGAACACGATCGGGTGAGGAGGACGCCGGCATGACCGATCCGGGCGAACGGCTGCGCAGCAGTCTGGCCGCCGACCAGCAGCCGGTCGCCGAGTTCGACAGCCCCATCGCGATGGAGGCCATGCGGGCGACCCGGGTGCTGCACGCCGGTGAGCAGGACCCGTTCCCGGCTCCGGGCCGGATCCGGGTGATCACGATCGCCAACCAGAAGGGCGGGGTCGGGAAGACCACGTCCACCGTGAACCTCGGCGTGGCCCTCTCGCTGTTCGGTCTCCGGGTGCTGGTGATCGACCTCGACCCCCAGGGGAACACCAGCACGGCCCTCGGTGTGGACCACTCGGTGGGCACGCCGTCGATCTACGACACCCTGGTCGGGGACTCCTCCCTCGCCGAGGTCACCCACCCGACCACGGCCTCGCCGAACCTGGTCTGCATCCCGGCGACCATCGACCTGGCCGGTGCCGAGATCGAGCTGGTCAGCGTCGTGGCCCGCGAGCACCGCCTGCGCCGGGCCATCGAGTCGCACCTGCACGCGCTGCCGGCCGAGGAGCGCCCGCACTACGTGCTCATCGACTGCCCGCCCTCGCTCGGGCTGCTGACGCTGAACGCGCTGGTCGCCGGGGACGAGGTGCTCATCCCGATCCAGTGCGAGTACTACGCGCTGGAGGGCCTGGGCCAGCTGCTCAGCAACATCGAGCTGGTCCGGGCGCACCTGAACCCGACCATCGCGGTGAGCACCATCCTGCTGACCATGTACGACGGGCGCACCAAGCTCGCCGACCAGGTCGCCGACGAGGTGCGCAACCACTTCGGTGAGCTGGTGCTCGGCTCGGTCATCCCGCGCAACGTGCGGGTGTCCGAGGCGCCGGGCTACGGGCAGTCCGTGCTGACCTACGACCCCGGTTCCCGCGGGTCGACCAGCTACGTGGAGGCGGCCCGCGAGCTCGCCCAGCGTGGCGTCGCTCTGCAGCCCCTGGTGCCCGTGGCTCCGGCACCCGCCGTCGCGGCCGCTCCCCCGGCGGCGCCGCCCTTGAACGCCCTCGTCCTCGGTCACTCCGGGACGGGCACCCGATCTCGTTCCCAGGAGAGCTCATGAGCAAGCGCGGCGGACTCGGCCGGGGCCTGGCGGCCCTCATCCCCACCAGTGCACCGGCTCCCACGGCCACCCCGGCCGCCCGGGCCGCCGAGGCCGTCGAGGCGGCGGCCGAGCGGGCCGCCCAGGGTCAGCCGGACAGCGACGTGCAGGTGGCGCCGTTGGCGCCGGTGCCGGACCTGCCCGACGCCGGTGTGGTGGGTGTGCCCGGCGCGTACCTGCGGGAGATCGCCGTCGACGACGTCGTCCCCAACCCCAAGCAGCCCCGGCTGGTCTTCGACGACGAGGCGCTGGAGGAGCTCGCCCACTCGGTCAAGGAGTTCGGTCTCCTGCAGCCGATCGTCGTCCGGGAGCGCGCCGAGGGCGGCTACGAGCTGATCATGGGCGAGCGCCGACTGCGCGCGGCCCGGTTCGCCGAGCTGGGGACGGTGCCGGCGATCGTCCGGGACACCTCCGACGACGCGATGCTGCGCGATGCCCTGCTGGAGAACATCCACCGGGTGCAGCTCAACCCGCTGGAGGAGGCCGCCGCCTACCAGCAGCTGCTCGAGGAGTTCGGTGCCACCCACGAGGAGCTGGCCAGCAAGATCGGTCGCAGCCGCTCGCAGGTCACCAACACCATCCGGCTGATGAAGCTGCCGGTGAAGGTGCAGACCCGGGTGGCCGCCGGGGTGCTGTCGGCCGGGCACGCCCGGGCCCTGCTGGGGCTGCCCGACCCTGAGGCGATGGACGCCCTGGCCACCCGGATCGTCGCCGAGGGCATGAGCGTGCGGGCCACCGAGGAGGC
This sequence comes from Geodermatophilus sp. Leaf369, assembly GCF_001424455.1. Lineage (NCBI taxonomy): Bacteria > Bacillati > Actinomycetota > Actinomycetes > Geodermatophilales > Geodermatophilaceae > Geodermatophilus > Geodermatophilus sp. Leaf369. The sequence continues at coordinate 135,598 of NZ_LMQA01000002.1, forward strand.
CGTGGCGATGGCGGTCGCGGCGGCGCCGGAGGCCACCCGCAAGCGCCGTTCGATCACCGCCCCGGGGGTCGAGGAGCTGGCCGGTCGGCTGTCCGACGTCTTCGAGACCAAGGTCAAGATCCAGATCGGCCGGTCGAAGGGCCGGGTGGTGGTCGAGTTCGGTTCGGTCGACGACCTGCAGCGCATCATCGGCATGATGGCCCCCGACATCACCGGTCGGAGCTCCCAGACCGGCTGACCCCGTCGTGGTCCCCGGTTCCGTCACGGACGGAACCGGGGAGGTCTCAGCGGGTGGCGGCCCGCTGCAGCAGTCGGGTCAGCACGTCGCCGAGCCGGTACCCGGCAGCCTCGACGGCCATCGGGAACATCGAGGTCTCCGTGAGCCCCGGGGAGACGTTGACCTCCAGGAAGTGCACGGTGCCCTCGGCGTCGACGATCAGGTCGGTCCGCGACAGGTCGGCCAGCCCCAGCACCTCGTGCACGGTGACGGCCACCTCGGCCGCACGCCGGGCGATCTCGTCGGACACCCGGGCCGGGGTGTGGTACTCGGTGAGGCCCGGGGTGTACCGCGAGGTGTAGTCGAAGACGCCCGACTCGGGGGCGATCTCCACCGCGGGCAGCGCCTGCGGCCCGTCCCCGAGGTCGATGACCGAGACGGCGAGCTCGATGCCCTCGACGAAGCGCTCCACGAGCACGGTGTCGCCGTAGGCGAAGCAGCTGACCATCGCGGCCGGCAGGTCCTCGACCCGGGTCACCTTCTGCGCCCCCAGCGCCGACCCGCCGGACGCGGGCTTCACCATCAGTGGCAACCCGTGGCGGGCGACGATGAGGTCGAGCACCGCACCGGCGCCGAGCTCGCGGAAGGTGGAGTGCGGCAGCGCCACCCAGTCCGGGGTGGCCACCCCGGCGGTGCGGACGACGATCTTCGCGGCCGGCTTGTCCCACGCCAGCCGGCAGGCGGCAGCCGGTGAACCGACGTAGGGCACGCCGGCGAGGTCGAGGACGGCGCGGACGGCACCGTCCTCGCCGGTGGCTCCGTGCAGGGCGATGAAGACGGCGTCCCCGGGGGCCGCGGCGAGCCCGGGCAGCAGCTCGCCGTCGGCGTCCCGCAGTTCGGCGTCCAGACCGGCGCGCAGCAGCGCCTCGACCACCTGGGTGCCCGAGGAGAGGCTGACCTCGCGTTCGAACGTCAGTCCGCCGGCGAGCACGACGGCCCGCAGGAGGTCGGTCACGGGCGGGGCATCGGTCACGGCTGGTCCCCGATCTGGTCGGAGGACGCCGGACCGGTGAGGCTGGGCGTCGTGGGGGTCTGCGGACGCCTCGACGAGCTGCCCACGGTGCGGAAGGTGCCGGTGTCGACGCCGTCGAAGGTGGAGTGCAGGTCCAGCTCGGCCTCGATCACCCGGGCCAGCCGGCGGACGCCCTCCCGGATCTGGTGCGGCTCGGGGTAGCAGTAGGACAGCCGCATGAACTCCTTGCCCTGGCCGTCGGCGTAGAAGCCGATGCCCGGAACGTAGGCCACGTGCGCACTCACCGCGCGGGGCTGCATCAGCTTGGAGTCCAGGCCGTGCGGCAGCTTGAGCCAGACGTAGAACCCGCCGTCGGGCCTGGTCCAGGTGGTTCCCGCGGGCATGAGCGCGGACAACGACTCCAGGCACGCGTCCCGGCGTTCCCGGTACAGCTCGATGAAGGTCTTGATCTGCTGCTGCCACGGCTGGGTGTCCAGGTACCGGGCGACGGCGTACTGGGTGAGGGACGGCGGGCACAGCACCTGCGCCTCGCTGGCCAGCACCAGCTTCTCCCGGACGGCGAGGGGCGCGAGCACCCAGCCCACCCGCAGTCCCGGGGAGAACGTCTTGGAGAACGACCCGAGGTAGACGACCCGCTCGGAGTTGCGGGCCCGCAGCGCGCGCATCGGCTCGTGCTCGAAGCCGAGCAGGCCGTAGGGGTTGTCCTCGACGACCAGCAGGTCGTAGCGGTCGGCGATGTCCATGATCCGGACCCGCCGCTCCTCGGTCAGCGTCACGCCGCCGGGGTTGTGGAAGTTCGGGATCGTGTACAGGAACTTGACCTTGTCGCCCCGGGCGCGGCACTCGACGAGGGCGTCCTCCAGGGCCTCGGGCACCAGGCCGTCGTCGTCCATGGTGACGTGCTGGACCCGCGCCTGCGCGGCCTGGAAGACCCCCAGCGCACCCACGTAGGACGGCGCCTCGGCGAGGATCACGTCACCCGGGTCGACGAACACGCGGGTGACCAGGTCGAGCCCCTGCTGGGAGCCGACGGTCACCACCACCTCCGACGGCGAGGCGTCGGTGATGCCCTCCAGGGCCATGACGTCGCAGATCCGCTCGCGCAGCCGGGGGTCGCCCTGGCCGGATCCGTACTGGAGGGTCTGGGCGCCCATCCCGGACACCAGCTCGCCGATCATCGACCCGACGGCGTCCAGCGGCAGGGCGGTGACGGCGGGCATGCCACCGGCCAGCGAGACCACCTCGGGGCGGCTGACCACGGAGAACAGGGCCCGGATCTCCGAGCTCTTCATGCCGTGGGTGCGGGCGGCGTAGCGGTCGGCCAGCGGGTCCAGCCGCGGGTGACGCGCCGGGACCGGGACCGACGCGCTGACCGAGGGGTCGGGCGTCGAGGAGGACATGCCCGGAGTGTATTCGGGGGGTTGCCTCAGGCCGGGGTGCGGAGCTGGTAGGTGCCGGTGGGCGGGTCGGCGTCGGCGGGCAGGAAGAGCCGCTGGACGGCGGCCAGGACCGAGGAGGCGATGGTGCTGCGCAGTCGCGCGTCGAGCAGCAGCAGCCGATCGACGGGGTGCGAGAGGTACCCGCAGTCGATCCGGATGGAAGGCATCCGGGTCAGCCGCAGCAGGTCCCAGGTCTTGGCGTGCGAGCCGCAGTCGAGCATCCCGGTGCGGGCGATGACCTCGCGGCGCAGCAGGTTGGCGAACTCCTCACCGACCGTGGACGACGCCCCGGAGCCGGTGCCGTAGTAGTAGCTGGCCACCCCGCGGGCGTGCCGGGAGTCGTGCGCCTCCATGTGCAGGGAGACGAACAGGTCGGCTCGGGCGTCGTTGGCGAACGCGGTGCGCTCGGCCAGCGCCGGGCCGCCCCGGCGCCCGCGGGTCAGGTAGACGGTGGCGCCGGCGGCGGCCAGCCGGCCCTCGATGCGGGAGGCCAGGTCGAACACCAGGTCGGCCTCGGTGGTCTCCCCCGCGGTGTACCCGGTGTCCTCCCCGCCGTGCCCGGGGTCGATGACGATGACCCGGCCGATGAGGTGCGGCCCGGAGTCGACGAGGTGGGCGCTCTGCCGCAGCAGCTGCGGCCGCCCGCCGGTGACCCGTCGTCCCAGCTGCTTGAGGGCCCGCATGGTGCCCGGGCCGCAGGTGCCGTCCACGGTCAGGCCGTAGTCGCGCTGGAAGGCACGCAGCCCGGCCTCGGTCTCCGAGCCGAGGATGCCGTCGGCCCGGCCGGCGTCGTAGCCCAGCTCGAGCAGCCGTTCCTGGAGCACCGCCACGTCGTCGCCGCGCATCGGGCGCTCGGGGTCGAAGCGGAGCACCCGGTCGCCAAGGGACCAGCGGGCCTCGGTCAGCGCCCGGTAGGTCTCCTCGCCGACCCGTCCGTCGACGGAGAGGCCGCGGACCTGCTGGAAGTGCCGGACGGCGAGGGAGGTCGCGTCGTCGAACACGTCCGGGGCCGCGTCGCCCGTGGCTCCGGTGGGCTCGGGCTGCAGCAGCCCGAGACCGTGCAGGACGGCGCGGACGTCGGCGACGGCCGGACCTGTGCTGCCGGGGACCAGGATCTCCACGCGGGTGTCGCTCCAGGGGGTCGAGGGGGCGGGGTTCCCCACGATTGTCGTCCTCCCCGGGGACGGCCGCGCACCTGGGTGCTCGGCGTCCGCGCGGGGAGGGCCGGACGCGACGGGGCCCGGACGCTGTGGTGCGGCGTCCGGGCCCCGTCGGGACTACGGCCTGGCTGCAGGGTCCCGCGGCGTGCAGAGCACGTCGTGAGGGGCAGTCAGGTCCTTCTTCAGATGAAGTCGGCGAGGTCGGAGAGGATCGCGCCCTTGGGCTTGGCGCCGATGATGCTCTTGACCGGCTTGCCACCCTGGAAGACCGTCATGGTCGGGATCGACATGACCTGGTAGTCGCGGGCGATCTGCGGGTTCTCGTCGATGTTGAGCTTGGCGATGGTGAGCTTCTCGCCGTGCTCGCTGGCGATCTCCTCGAGCACGGGGGCGACCATCTTGCACGGGCCACACCACTCGGCCCAGAAGTCGACGAGCACGGGCTTGTCGCTGCCCAGGACGTCGGCAGCGAAGCTGTCGTCGGTGACCTTCACGGTGTTGCTGGCCATGGTGGTGGCTCCTTCGGTGGGGGTGGTGCCGGGGTGAGGGGAGGTGGAGGGGACGGCCTGGCGGCCGTCAGCGCTCGTCGAAGGTGTCGGCGAGCCAGCGCTCGGCGTCGATCGCGGCGGCGGCACCGGTGCCGGCCGAGGTGATCGCCTGGCGGTAGATGTGGTCGACCACGTCGCCGCAGGCGAACACGCCGTCGATGTTGGTGCGGGTGGTGGGGTGCTCGACCTGCACGTAGCCCTCGTCGTCGAGCTTGAGCTGCCCGGCGAACATCTCGCTGCGCGGGTCGTGGCCGATGGCCACGAACAGGCCGCTGACGTCGAGGGTCTCGGTGGCGCCGGTCTCGGCGTCGGTCAGGGTGACCGACTGGACCTGGGTGTCGCCGTGCACGTCGGTGACCTGCTTGCCCAGCGCCCAGCGGATCTTCTCGTTGTCCTGGGCGCGCTTCTGCATGATCTTCGAGGCGCGCAGCTCGGGACGACGGTGGACCACGGTGACCGTCTTGGCGAAGCGGGTCAGGAAGGTGGCCTCCTCCATCGCGGAGTCACCACCACCGACGACCACGATGTCCTGGTCGCGGAAGAAGAACCCGTCGCAGGTGGCACAGGCGGAGACACCGTGGCCCAGCAGCCGGGCCTCGTTCTCCAGGCCCAGGTACCGGTACTTGGAGCCGGTCGCCACGATCACCGCGTGGGCCCGGTGCACCTCGTCGCCGACGGTCACCGTCTTGGGGGTGGTGGTCAGGTCGACCGAGGTCACGTCACTGGGCACCAACTCGGCGCCGAAGCGCTCGGCCTGGGTGCGCATGTCGTCCATGAGCTGCGGGCCCTGGACGCCCTCGGGGAAGCCGGGGAAGTTCTCCACCTCGGTGGTGGTCATCAGCGCGCCACCGAACTGGGAGCCCTCGAACACCAGGGGGTGCAGGTTGGCTCGCGCGGCGTAGGTCGCAGCGGTGTACCCGGCCGGACCGGACCCGATGATGATCAGGTCGCGGACCCCGTCGTGCTCTGCCGGCGGGATGGCCGGGGGGCCGTCCGTCGAGACAGCAGGTCCGGGAGTGGGCTGGTTCGTCGTCACAGGCGGCACAACGGACAGGGTAGGGGTGTCATTCCCGGGCCGCGGGCCGTGCGGGCCGCTCAGCCGGCGTCGGCTGCCACCGGGGTGACCTCGGACAGGTCGGCGGAGAAGCCCTCGTCCTGGGACACCAGACCGGTCACCCACACCAGCACGTAGCGGGTGGTCACCGGCTCGGCGAAGGTCAGGTCGTCGGTGCCGGTGAGCTCGCCCTCGGCGGCCACGGGGTAGGAGTCGAGCTCGCCGTCGGCACTGGAGCCGGTACGCACCTCGACGGTGGCGCCGGGGGTGTCGGTGCCGATGGTCACCGCGGAGAGCGCCTGCTCGGTGCCCAGGTCGTAGAGCACGCCGACACCGGGCTTGAGGTTGCCGAACTCGGCACTGCCGCGGTAGTTCAGCGTCGGCCAGGAGGTGCCGGGGTCGCCGTCGTAGGAGAGCGGGACGTCGTCGTCGTTCTCGGGCTCACCGTCGCCGAAGGGGTCGAACACCTGCGCCGAGGCGATCGCCAGGGGGGCGGGTGCGGCTTCCTCGGCGGGGGCGCTGCCCTCGGCAGGGGCCTCGGTGGTGGGGGTGGAGCCCACCGAGTCCTCGGTGCTGGAGGCCGCGGAGACGACGTTGGTGCCCAGCCAGTACCCGCCGGCGACGACGAGCACGAGGGCCAGCAGCGGCAGGCCGACCACCAGCAGGGTGCGCCGCCAGCCGCCGGCCCGGACCTCGTCGTCCTCGTCGGGGTCCTCGGGGCTGCCGTCGTGGAACGCACCGCCCCAGTCCAGCCGTTCGTCGGGGTCGTCGCGCTGGGCGGCCCGGGAGCGCGGCACGGGTGGGAGGGTGGCGCGGTCGACGGGCACGGGGGCGTCGTCGGGGCCGTCGGCGGCCTGGGCCTCGGCGGCGTCGGCCTCGTCGCGGCGGTCCCGCAGCCGGCGGAGCCAGCCGCTGTCGGCCTCGTCGGGGCGCGCGGCGGGGATCGGTCCGGTGTGCCCGCCCCGGGGCGGCTCGCCGAGCAGCGCGGCCATCGCCGCGACGCTGGACAGCGCGGTGCCGGGTTCGGTCGACCGGGCCCGGCGGACGAGGGCGGACAGGTCGGGCTGGGCGATGACGGGCTCGGCGTGCCCCTCGCCGGGCAACCCGGTCAGGCACAGCTCGAGGAGCGCACCGAGGGCGGCGATGTCGCCGGGGACGGTGCCCTCGGCGGCAGGGACGGCGAGCAGGCCGACCAGGCCACCGGGCCGCAGCACCACGTGTTCGGGCGTCAGACCGCCCACGGCCAGACCGACCCGGTGCGCCTCGGCGACGCCCTCGGCCAGCCGGCGGACGACGGTGCGGGCCTCGCGCTCGGGCAGGGGGCCGGTGGCCAGCCGCTCGGCGAGGGTCTCCCCCTCGATCCACTCGTTGACCACGTAGGCCGCGGGGGTGTCGTCGGAGGTGCCCTCGGCGGCGTCGTAGACCATCGACAGGGCCGGGGTGGCCAGGCCGCCGGCGGTCAGGGCGCGGGTGATCCAGGTGCGGGCGGCCGGGCCGCCGGGGGTGTGCACGCGCAGCGCGACGTCCCGGTTGAGGACCCGGTCACGGGCCCGCCAGGAACGGATGACACCGGTGCTGGTGGGCTCGTCGGGAGCCAGCTGGTCCAGGGGCCGGTACCGGTCGGGCAGCCCGGTGGTCGTCGACGTCACGGGCGCTGCCGACCTCCTGGGTCCCCCGCCGGCACAGGGTGCGCCGGACTGGCACGAGGGTCGGGGTCAGCGCCGTGCACGACCCAGCCGGGACCGGATCGCCGCGACCGGACCCGAGACCTCGGGGACCTTCGCCAGCACGACACCCACGACGACCGCGGTGCCGATGACCACGGTACCGATCAGGAGGGTCGCCAGCGACTCCGCGAACGTGCCGGGTTCGGTACCGGTGGTCAGCGTGAGGACGCCCCAGCCCAGGGCCCCCGCGACGACGGAGACGGCGAGCAGCTTGAGCACCGACGCGGCCGCGTCCCCGGTGCGCAGCGCACCGAGCCGCCTGCGCAGCGCGAGGTCGCCGACCACCCAGCCGGTCACGTACGTCAGCGAGGTCACCACCATCAGCCCGGCAACCACGTGCCGCGGTTCCACCACCGCCGGGACGGCGAACAGCAGCGGCACCCGGACGGCGACCATGGCGATCTGGATCAGCGTGGGGGTCCGGGCGTCCTTCATCGCGTAGAAGACCCGCAGCTGCAGCAGGGTGACGGCCATGGGGAGCAGCCCGAAGGCGCCCAGCGCCAGTGCCGTGCCGATCGACCGGGCGTCGGCCACCGACGTCTCCCCGTGGCCGAAGGTCAGCACCGTGAGGGCGGGACCGAGCACCACCAGCAGCGCCGTGACCGGCAACAGCCCGGTGGCCGAGAGCCGGAGGCCCAGGGACAGGTCGGCGGCGACGCCCGGGACGTCCTGACGGCTGGCGGCCCGGCTCATGCGCGGCACCAGCGCCGTCAGGAGGGCCACGCCGAGGATCCCGTACGGCATCTGGAACAGCAGGCTGGCGATGGACAGCGCCCCGGACCCCAGGCCGCCGTCGATCCGGGCCTGGTTGGCGACGCGGGTGGCCACGAGCACACCGATCTGGCTGATCGCGACGTACGCGATCACCCACAGACCCAGCCCGCCGGCCTCCCGGAGCCCGGTGCCCCGCAAGCCCCAGCGCGGCCGCAGCGGCATGCCGACCTTGCGCAGCTGCGGCAGGAGCACGAGGGCCTGCACGGCGATGCCCAGCGTCGTCCCCCCGCCCAGCAGCCACACCTGGGTGTCGGTGATCGTCAGGGGGGTGAGGTCACCCGGCCCCCCGGCGAGGACGAACAGGACCGCCGTGGCGATGACGACGAGGTTGTTCAGCACCGGCGCCCATGCCGGCCACCCGAAGACGCCCCGCGAGTTCAGGATCGCCGCGGCCAGTGCACCCAGGCCGTAGAAGACGATCTCGACCAGCAGGATGCGGGCCAGCCAGTTGGCCAGCGGCACCTGCTCGGGGTCGGTGATCCCGTAGGCCCGGGTGAGCAGCGGTGCGAGCAGCACGGCCAGCACCGTCATCACGGTGAGCCCGGCCATGGCCAACGTGGTCAGTCGCTGGGCGTAGGCGACCCCGCCGTCCCGGTCGCGTTCCTGGGCGTGCACGAGGAGGGGGACGACCACGGAGGTCAGGACGCCGCCCAGGAGCAGCTCATACACGATGTTGGGCAGCGTGTTGGCGGTCGTGTAAGCGTCGTTGACGGCGAGCACGCCCAGGGCCGCGGCGAGCACGATGGTCCGCAGCAGCCCGGTGATCCGGGAGACCAGGCTGGCCACCGCCATCGTGCCGGCGGCCCGGAGGATCCCGCGACTGCCGCCGGGGCGGCCCTCGCGGAGCTCGACCTGGCCGGTGTCCTCGTCCTCGTCCTCCTGGCGGACCAGCGGCACCGGGGGGAGCACCGGGATGAGCTGGGTGTCCTCGGAGGCGGGCAGGAAGCGCTCGCGCAGCGGGACGTGCTGCTCGACCGACCGGGGGCCGGGCTGCACCGGGGGCGCGTCGGTCGGGGGCAGGGCGAGGGGGTCGTGGGCCGGTGGCAGCACGGGGGGTGCGACCGGTGGGGGCAGCGCGGCACCCAGCGGGCTGACCCGGGTGCCCGGAGCGCGCTCGGCGGGTGCCTGCCGGGGTGCCGCTGCCGGGGGTGCACCCGGGCCGCGCCCGGACCTGCCGAGGGGGGCGTCGGTGTTCCCGAACGCCCCCGCCGAGGGGGAGGCCAGCGGCGGGGCCGCCCGGTAGGGCGCCGGCGGCAGGGGTGCCGCAGGCCTGGCCTGCTCGGTCGAGCGGGGGCCCGACGCGGCGTGCGGCCGTTCCCCGGTCGTCGGCCGCGCCGGCGGGACCGGGGGCAGCAGCGGCCCGGGTGAGGGCGTCGGCTGCTCGGCGCGGGTCCGCTCGACGATCTCCTGGACGGTGGTGGCCTCCGCGGACCCGGGGGCCTCCTCGGCCTCGGGGGTCGCCTCGTGCCGGTGGCTGCCGGTCACACCGGGCTCCGTCGGGTCGGCGGGGGGCCGTTCTCGGCGGGGCCGGGACCGTCCACGGGCACCAGGACGTCGTCGTCGACCGGCCGGGGCTCCCCGCGGCGGCGGCGCAGCACGAAGAGCACCAGGCGGCGCAGGAAGAGCAGCCCCAGCAGGGCGGCGGCGCCGATCGTGATGGCGAGGGTGATCGGCCCGTAGGCGGTGCTGGTGACCCGCATCTGCACCGACTCGCCCAGCGGTCCACCGGTCGGGGTGGTCAGCATCGCCACGACCTGGAAGGAACCGGACTGCCGCACCTGGGTGGGCACGGTGACCGTCGTCCGCGACTGGGGCTCGACGGTGGCCGCCGGCACCTCGCCGGAGCTGAAGCCCACGTTGCCGCGCGAAGTCAGCGCGACCCGGACCGTGACGGCGAAGGGCAGGTCGTTGCGCACCGTGAGCACCAGCGGGGCGTCGCTGGAGGCCAGGCTGTAGGCGCCGTCGGCCGGGGAGAGCAGGCTGACCTGGCCCCGCAGCCCGGTCAGCGTGTCCAGCACGTCGGCGGCCGCGGCCGCGAACCCGTCGGGCTCCCCGCGCCAGGCCGAGGACGACGCGCGCGACACCGCCGCGTCGTAGCCGGCCAGTGCGGTGTCGGCGTCCCCGACGACCGCGGCGGCCACGTCCTCGCGGATGCCCACTGCGGCGGCGAGGTCGGCCAGCGGGGGGCCGGACAGCTGGTCGGCGGCAGCGGGGTCCACGAGGTCGCCGGCCGCGGCGACCGGGCCCTCGGCCAGCTGTTCCACCGACGCGGCGGCCAGCCAGGGCTGGGTGACCGTGTCGGCCATCATCGCCGTCGCCCAGTCGGGGTCGGCCTCCAGGTCGCGCGGGGGCACCACGAGCACGGTCTGCGCGACGGCGGGGTCGACGGTGGCCAGCTGGTCGGTGAGCACGCCCAGTTCGGCCAGGTACCGCTGCTCGGCGACCCGGGGCCCGCCGGCGGTGGTCTCGGCAGTGGCGACCACCTCGGACAGTGCGGGGTCGGCGACGAGCGTCGTGGTCTCCCCGGACGCGGTGTCGACCGGGACGCGTGCGGCGGCGGTCTCCCCGGTGCCGCCCAGCGCGGCCGCGGCGTCGGTGTACCCGTCGGCGGACAGCACGAGCTGGTCGACCCCGCCGGCCTGCAGGGTGGCTAGCGTGTCGGCGCGGACGGCGCCCTCGGCCGGCCACGCGAGGTCGGTGCGGGGGGTGACCCCCAGCTCGTCGGCGAGCAGCTGCGCCCCGGCGCCGGTGGTCGCCGGCTCCACGGGCTCCGGGTCGGGCGCGACGGTCGGGGTGGCGGCGGGGTCGCCCCCGGCGTCGGTGGGCTGGACGGCGGTGCCCTCCGGGGTGCCGGGCAGGCTGCGGGTCAGCGCCCCGGCCAGACCGGCGGCCTGCAGCGCGTCGGCGTCCACGTCGGCGTAGGGCAGCGCGATGACCGGGTGCACGGCGGCCAGCGCGCGCAGCCGGTCCAGCCAGTCCGCCGCGGCGGCCGAGCCCGCGCCGGTCTCGCCGTCCACCGTGTACCCGCCCCGCATGGCGGCCAGCTCCTCGACCAGCGCCGGGTCGACGGCCAGGCTGACCGGCACGGTCGTCCCACCGTCGGGCAGCTGTTCGACCACGTCGAGCATCCGGTCCAGCCGGCCGTCCGCGGACACCTCGGCCGCCAGGTCGTCGTCGGTGAAGGCGCCCTGGGCGTCGCGGTGCGGCCGGTCGGTCAGCGGCCACAGCCAGGCCACCGTCGTCCGGCTGGTGGGCTGGCCGGGCTGCAGCACGTCGGGCTGGACCACCAGGTGGGTGGACAGCTCCCCCACCCGCTCGACCAGTCCGGCGCGGGTCCCGTTGACGTTGACCAGCACCGGGTAGACGCCGGCCTCGGTGAGCTGCAGGTCCGCCGCGGTGGCGGTGTAGGTGAACGCGATCGAGTCGCCGGGCTCGAGCTCCCCGGGCACGGGTGCGAAGGCCGCCTGGGCCGCGCCCCCGGTCGAGGGCGTGGCCAGGTCCTCGGTCAGCGCCTGCCGGGTGGTCAGCCGGTCACCGCGCTGCAGCCGGAGGCTGAGGTCGGTGAGGGTGTCGTCGCCGTCGTTGACCAGGCTGACCGACATCTGGACGGTGGCGGACGGGGTCACCGTCCGCGGCTCGAGCCGGGTGACCGTGACGTCCACCGGCCGCTCGGCGACCGAGCTGCCGGTCGGGGCCGAGGACGCGGGCGTGCTGCTGGGCCGGGCCGGCGCCGCGGAGGCCGGGAGACCGGGCAGGAGCGTCGCGCCGGCGACGAACGCGGCGAGCACGGCGCACCGGGCCCGAGCGGCGACGGGTGGGCGGCCGGCGCCGCCGGCGGCCCGCCGGTTCACGCGGTGTCGGCCAGCAGGCCGGGGGCGCGCTCGACCAGAGCCCGCTCGTCGGCGTAGGCCAGCCGGCCCGACAGCTCGGCCAGGGGCACCCAGGCGACCTCGGTGACCTCGACGTCCTCGTCGGAGAGCTCGCCGCCCACGGCCCGCAGGAGGAAGTGGTGCACGGTCTTGTGCACCCGGCGTCCGTCGGCGACGAACCAGAAGTCGATGATCCCCAGCGGGGCGAGGACCTCGCCGAGGATGCCGGTCTCCTCTGCCACCTCGCGGACGGCGGTGTCCTCGGGGGTCTCGCCGGCCTCGATGTGGCCCTTGGGCAGGGACCAGAGCAGTCGGCCGCGACGGTCGGTGCGGCCGATCAGGGCCGCGCGGGGCCCCGTGCCGTCGTCGTCGGCGACCACCAGGCCACCGGCGGAGGTCTCGTCGACCCGGCGCAGCCGACGGCCCGGGCGTCGTCGCCCGCCCGTCCCAGCCATGCCAGGAGGGTAGCGCGGGCCGCGGCAGTAGCCTGGCTGGTCGTGTCCGTCGAGCCTCCGCGTCGCCCCTCGGGTGACCCCTCCCCCGAGCCCGTCCCCGAGGCGGTGCAGGACACCGTCCGCGCCCTGGTGGACCTCACTCCGGTGCTGGGCGAACTCGGCGAGCGCTTCACCGCGGCCGGCCACGAGGTGCACCTCGTCGGCGGGTCGGTCCGGGACGCGCTGCTGGCCGCCGGCGCCGGCGAGCCCCGGCTCGGTGACCTGGACCTGACCACCTCGGCGCGCCCCGAGGAGACCCTCGCCGTCCTCGCCGGGTGGGCCAGTTCCACGTGGAACACCGGCATCGCCTTCGGGACCGTCGGTGCCGAGGTCCGCGGCGAGCGGCTGGAGATCACCACCTACCGCGCCGACCGCTACGACCGGGAGTCGCGCAACCCCGAGGTGGCCTGGGGCGACTCGCTGGTCGACGACCTCGCCCGCCGGGACTTCACCGTCAACGCCATGGCCGTCTCCCTGGGCCCCGACCGCACCGTCACCGACCCCTTCGGCGGGCTCGGCGACCTGCTCGCCCGGCGGCTGCGCACCCCCGGCCTGGCCACCGACTCCTTCGCCGACGACCCGCTGCGGATGCTCCGCGCCGTCCGGTTCGTCGCCCAGCTCGACCTCACCCCGGTGCCCGAGGTGGTGGAGGCGATGACCACCCTCGCCCCCGAGCTGGCCCGGATCACCGCCGAGCGGGTGCAGCACGAGTTCTCCCGCACGCTGCTGAACCCCGCGCCCCGGGCGGCGCTGGAGCTCTTCGTCTCCACCGGGCTGTCCGACGTCGTCCTGCCCGAGCTCTCCGCGCTGCGGATGGAGATCGACGAGCACCACCAGCACAAGGACGTCTACACCCACTCCCTCACCGTCCTCGACCAGGCGATCGCCCTGGAGCTCGCCGACCCCGACGCCGTCTCCCCCGACCTGGTGCTCCGGCTGGCGGCCCTCCTGCACGACATCGGCAAGCCGGCCACCCGTCGGCACGAGCCGCGCGGCCGGGTCTCCTTCCACCACCACGAGGTGGTCGGCGCCAAGCTCGTACGCAAGCGGCTGCTGGCGCTGAAGTACCCCAAGGAGGTCGTGGAGCAGGTCTCCCGGCTGACCTTCCTGCACCTGCGCTTCCACGGCTACGGCTCCGGCGAGTGGACCGACTCAGCCGTCCGCCGCTACGTCACCGACGCCGGCGAGCTGCTGACCCGCCTGCACAAGCTGGTGCGCTCGGACTCCACGACCCGCAACAAGCGGCGCGCGGCCATGCTCTCGGCGACCTACGACTCCCTGGAGACCCGGATCGCCGAGCTGTCCGAGGCCGAGGACCTCGCGCGGGTCCGCCCCGACCTGGACGGCAACCGGATCATGGAGCTGCTGGAGATCCCACCCGGCCGCGAGGTCGGCGAGGCCTGGCGCTTCCTCAAGGAGCTCCGCCTCGAGCGCGGCCCGCTGGACCCCGACACCGCCGAGGCCGAGCTCCTCACCTGGTGGCGCTCCCGCTCGGTGGAGTGAGAGGGCGCGGTTGTCGCGCCCCTGCCGCTCCTCTCGGCATCGGGGCCGAGGCGGACGCGACCTACGCCGGGCGCTGCACCTCTGACGGAGTGAGAGGGGCGCGGAATCCGCGCGCTCCCACTCCGTAAGCAGCGGCGAGGAGGAGGTAGCCGGCGCCGACGACGAGGAGGACGGGGACGCTGACGCCGGACTCGGGGAGGACGACGGCGCCCAGCACCAGGGCGGCCACGAAGGTCGCGTTGAAGACGGTGTCGTAGACGGAGAAGACCCGGCCGCGGAAGTCGTCGTCGACGAACTCCTGCAGGGTGGTGTCCACGCAGATCTTCACCGCCTGGGCGACGAAGCCGAGCACGAAGCCGGCGGCCACGATGGTGGGCGGCAGGAACGGCAGGCCGAGGGCGAGCTGGCCGACGCCACCGAGCACCAGGGCCCCGGTCGTCCACCGGACCTTGCCCCAGCGGCGGACGGCCCACGGGGTGACGGAGGCAGCGAGCAGGGTGCCGACGGCGCCGGCGGCGAGCACCTGGGCCAGGCCGCCCAGCCCGGCCGGGAAGAGGGTGCTGCCCTCGGTGAAGGTGTTCCGGTACAGCAGCAGCGTCATCAGGATGAGCAGGCCGTACCAGACCCGGTGCACCGCCATGACGGCCAGCACGGCCGTCACCGGGGGGTGGTCGAGCACGTGCCGGGCCCCGGCGGCCAGGCCGTGCAGCACGTCTCGGGCCGAGGACGTCGTCGTCCGGGTGAGGTGGTCGGGGCCGAGGTACGGCCGGGCGAAACCGGTGACGACGGCCGAGGCCACCAGGTAGGGGACGCCGGAGAGCAGCGCCAGCAGGGCGTACCCGCCGTTGCCGGCGCCGAGCAGGCCCAGGGCGCCCACGGCCACCCCGCCGCCGACGACGGTGGACACCGCTCCCGAGGTGGTCGACAGCGCGTTGGCCGACACGAGCACACCGCGGTCGACGGTGTGCGGCAGGCCGGCCGACAGCGCCGAGAGCACGAACCGGTTGACCGAGAACACGCTCAACCCGGCGAGGAAGAAGGCCGGCCCACCGACCCCGGCCCAGGTGATCGTGGCGACGACGGCGACCAGGCCGGCGCGCAGCACGTTGGCCCACAGCAGCACCTGGCGGCGGCTCCAGCGGTCCAGCCAGACGCCGACGAAGGGCCCGATCAGCGAGTACGGCAGCAGCAGGACGGCGAACCCGAGGGCGACGTCGAGCGGGTCGGTGGCCTGCTGGGGGTTGAAGAGCACGGTGCCGGCCAGCGCGGCCTGGAAGACCCCGTCCCCGAACTGGGAGGACAGCCGGGTCAGCAGGAGTCGGCGGAAGTCCCCGCGGGCCAGGAGCCGACGTGCCACCACCGCACGTCCCGCCACCCCCAGGACCCTACGTCCGGGGAAGCGAGACGCATCCGGACGTGTGGAGGGCACCGCCGGACCCCGATCCTGGGGCACACTGGCAGCCGATGAACCCGGTGCCCGCCTCGTCCGACCCGGAGCGTCGGCCCGCCGCCTCGGCTGCGGGCCGGCCGTCCGCCGTCGCCGCCCCGCCGGTCTCGATCGGCACGCTGGACGACGTCCGACCCGGTGCCCTGCTGGTCGCGATGCCGATGCTGACCGACCCGACCTTCGCCGGCACGGTGGTCTACGTGCTCGACCACTCCGCGACCGGCACGGTCGGTGTGGTGCTCAACCGGCCCAGCGAGGTGGCCATCCACGACGTGCTGCCGGGCTGGTCGGACCTGGCCGTCGAGCCGGGGGTCTTCCACGTCGGCGGGCCGTGCGAGAGCGAGACGGCGCTGTGCCTGGCGGTGGCCACCGGCCGCCCGGGCGCGGCACTGCAGACGGTCGACGGCGACGTGCACCTGGTCGACCTGGACTCCGACCCCGACGAGCTGGGCCACGGCATCGCCGGGCTGCGGGTGTTCGCCGGGTACGCCGGGTGGTCGCCGGGCCAGCTCGGCGCGGAGATCGCCGAGGGCGCCTGGGCGTGCCTGGCCGGGCAGCCCGACGACGTCGTCTCCACCGTCGGTGGGGCCGCGCTGTGGCGGTCGGTGCTCGGCCGGCAGACCGGTCGTCGGGCCGTGCTCTCCACCGCCACCGCGGACCCGTCGCAGAACTGAGCGCGCCGGGCGCGCAGCACGTCGCGCTCTGGTAGAACTCGACCTGCGGGAGGGACGGTCTGGGGAAGAGACCGTCCCTCCCGCGCTGTCTGCCCCCCGTCAGAAGCCGAGCTCGGCGACCACGTCCGGGTAGTCCGCGGCCTGGGCGGTGACGTCCTCGCCGGGCAGCGTGATCGAGCGCTCCCCGTGGTCGGCCAGGGTCACCGTGACGTCGAATGTCTGGTCGGTGAGCCGGGTGACGTACTGCAGCAGCAGCTGGTCGGCTGCGGACACGGCCACGGTGGTGCCGGCCCCGAACTGGTAGACCCCGGCGAGCTGGCCGTTGACCGAGGACTGGCCCTGCCAGGTGTAGTCCCGCTCGAGGAAGGCACGCGGGTCGTCGTCGGCGCGGGCCGAGAGCCGCGGCACCAGCTGGACCAGCACGTCGACCAGCGACGCCGTCCCGTCGGGCTGGGTGCTGGAGATCGGGCGCTGCAGGTAGGTGACGTCGGGACGGCCGGCGGCGGCGACCGCCTCGGTCAGCCCGGGGACGTCGCCGTACCAGAGGTCGGTGGCGGTGAAGAACAACGTGCGGGTGTCGTCGGGCCGGCCGTCGCTGTAGCTGGTGACCGCCTGCGCGCTGCCCTCGCCGCGGCGGAAGTCGACCTCGCCGGTGAGGGTCAGCACGGTGCCCTCGGCGAACGGGGCGGCGACGGTGAAGTCGGCGCCGCCGGCCTCGAAGTCCCGGTGCAGCAGGCCGGCGAGCACGTCGGCCTCGTCGGCGGTGATCGGGTCACCGGGGGCGCGGGTCGCCGAGGCGCCGCCGTCGTCCCCGCAGCCGGCGAGCAGCGCCAGCACCAGACCGAGGACGACGACGAACAGGCGGGGCCGGGCGGACATGGCCCCACCCTAGGAGGGCTCCCTGGACGCCCTCGGGGCCCCGGACCAGCAGGTCCGGGGCCCCCGTGGATCAGGCGCCGGCGTCGCCGCGGATGAACGCCTCGACGGCGTCGCGGGCCTCGGAGTCGCTGTACTGCACCGGCGGGCTCTTCATGAAGTACGACGAGGCCGACAGGATCGGGCCGCCGATCCCGCGGTCCAGGGCGATCTTCGCGGCGCGGACGGCGTCGATGATGATGCCGGCGGAGTTCGGGGAGTCCCAGACCTCGAGCTTGTACTCCAGGTTCAGGGGGACGTCGCCGAACGCACGGCCCTCGAGGCGCACGTAGGCCCACTTGCGGTCCGAGAGCCACGGCACGTGGTCCGACGGGCCGATGTGCACGTTGCCCTTGCCCATGTCGCGGTCGACCTGGCTGGTCACCGACTGGGTCTTGGAGATCTTCTTGGACTCCAGGCGCTCGCGCTCGAGCATGTTCTTGAAGTCCATGTTGCCGCCGACGTTGAGCTGCATCGTGCGGTCCAGCTGCACGCCGCGGTCCTCGAACAGCTTGGCGAGCACCCGGTGGGTGATGGTGGCGCCGACCTGGCTCTTGATGTCGTCACCGACGATCGGCACACCGGCATCGGTGAACTTCTGGGCCCACGCGGGGGTGCCGGCGATGAAGACGGGCAGTGCGTTGACGAAGGCGACCTTGGCGTCGATGGCGGCCTGGGCGTAGAACTCCGCGGCCTCCTGCGACCCGACGGGCAGGTAGCAGACCAGGACGTCGGCACCGGACTCGCGCAGCGCGGTGACCATGTCGACCGGCTGCTCGTCGGACTCCTCGACGATCTCCCGGTAGTACTTGCCCAGGCCGTCCAGGGTGTGCCCGCGCTGCACGGTCACGCCCAGCGGCGGGACGTCGGCGATGGTGATCGTGTTGTTCTCGCTGGCGACGATGGCCTCGGAGAGGTCACGGCCGACCTTCTTGGCGTCGACGTCGAACGCGGCGACGAACTGCACGTCCCGGACGTGGTACGGCCCGAACTCGACGTGCATCAGCCCGGGGACGGACTGGGTGGCGTCGGCGTCCTTGTAGTACTCGACGCCCTGCACCAGCGACGCGGCGCAGTTGCCGACGCCGACGATGGCGACCTTGACTGAAGACAACGGGGTTCCTCCTTGTGCCAGCACACGTGCGTGCTCGGCTCCGATGACGAGATGGCTCAGGTGGTGGTGCTGTCCGGCTCCGGCGACGCTGCCGGGTCGGCACGTTCTCGATCGATCAGCTCGGACAGCCACCGGACCTCGCGGTCCACCCCGTCGAGCCCGTGGCGCTGGAGCTCGAGGGTGTAGCGGTCCATCCGCTCCCGGGTCCGCGCCAGGGCAGCCCGCAGCCCGTCGCGCTGCTGCTCGACGGTGCGGCGGCGGCCCTCGAGGATGCGCAGCCGGACGTCGGCGGCGGTGGAGCCGAAGAACGCCAGGTGGACGCCGAAGCGCCCCTCGTCGTCGTAGGCCTCCGGGCCGGTCTGGCTGACCAGCTCGTGGAAGCGCTCCTTGCCCTCGGCGGTGATGGCGTAGACGACCTTGCCGCGCCGCCCGGTGAGCGGCGGTGCGTCCGCGGGGAGCAGCGCCTTGGGGTCGCCGTCCACGACGGAGACCAGGCCGGCGGCGAGCATCCGCTTGAGCGCCGGGTAGAGCGACCCGTAGGAGATGCTGCGCAGCCCCCCGAGCACGCCGGCGAGCTGTTTGCGCAGCTCGTAGCCGTGCATCGGGGACTGGTGGAGCAGACCGAGGATGGCGAACTCGAGCACCCCGCCACCTCGCTCCGTCGTCGTCCACCGCTGATCGATGTATCGCGACGATACATCGGCGCACGGCCGGCGGTGCAACTCCGGATGACGCCCGGGTGTCCGCGGGGGGATGCCCGCGGAGGGGGGACGGCGAGGCCCTGCGTGCGTACGATCGCCAGGTGGCCGGAGCTGCGGTGGTGAGGCGGGCGGTGGTCGACTACGCCCTGCGTCGCCGCTCGCTGCTGGCCGACGTCCAGGCCGGCCGGACCACCGTGTCCGAGGTCTGCGACGCCGGCCCCCACCTCGCCCGGGCGGCCAAGCACCACGGCGAGACGGTCGACCAGACGTGCCCGGTCTGCCAGGTCCACCGGCTGACCGTGGTCAACTACGTCTACGGCGACGCCCTCGGGCCGGTCGCCGGGCAGGCCAAGACCCAGGTCGAGCTGGCCCGGATGCACGCCGTGCAGGACGAGTTCAGCGTCTACAGCGTCGAGGTCTGCCGGGGTTGCGGCTGGAACCACCTGGCCTCGTCCTACGTCCTGGGTGCAGAGCCGCTGCCCGGTCGGGCGCCCCGCAAGACCCGCCGCCGGGCAGCCACCGAGTAGGCGTTCGGCCCGCCGGGAGCGCCGCGCTCCCCCGTTCCTCACAGCTCGACCCGCCATCCTGGGTGCGTGGCGCACGCCTGCGCCCGCCCACCGACTCGAGAGAGGGGCCACCGCCGTGCCTCCCCACGACGAGACCTCCCCCGTCGGGCAACCTGCTGGTTCGCTCCGCCGTCCGCCCCCTGTCCGTGAGACCCGGTCCGGGGGTGGCGGTCGCCGTCCCGGCCCGCCGGACCCCCGTCGTCCGGCCCGCGCCGACCGCGGCCGCACGACCGCCTCCCGCAGTGGCGGCGCCTCCGTCCAGGCCCGCAAGCCGGCGCCCAGGCGCAAGGGCAAGCGGACGGCGAAGCAGAAGCGGCGGCGGGTCTACAAGGTCCTCGCCGCGCTGGTGGCCAGCGTGGCCGTGCTCCTCGGCGTCTTCGTGGGCGTGGTCTACGCCAACACCACCGTCCCGAGCCTGGACGACGTCCAGCAGGACCAGCTCTCGATCATCTACTACTCCGACGGCACCACCGAGATGGCCCGGCTCGGCACCGAGAACCGGATCAACGTCCCCCTGGATCAGGTCTCCGTGCCCGCCCGGGAGGCGGTGCTGGCCGCGGAGAACCGCAACTTCTACGACGACCCGGGCATCTCGATCACCGGCATCGCCCGAGCGGCGTGGAACAACCTGACCGGTGGCTCGACCCAGGGTGGCTCGACGATCACCCAGCAGTACGTGAAGAACACGCTGCTCACGGCCGACCAGACGTTCAGCCGCAAGTTCCAGGAGCTCTTCCTCGCGGTGAAGCTGGACAACAGCTACACCAAGGACGAGATCCTCGAGGGCTACCTCAACACCATCTACTTCGGCCGCGGCGCCTACGGCATCCAGGCCGCGGCGCAGGCCTACTTCGGCGTCGACGCCTCCGCGCTGACCGCGCAGCAGGGCGCGGTGCTGGCCGTGCTGATCCGCAGCCCCAGTGCCTACGACCCGGCCACCAACCCCGAGGGGTCGCAGGACCGCTGGGGCCTGGTGCTCGACGGCATGGTCGAGCAGGACTGGCTGACCGCCGACGAGCGGGAGGCCTCGACCTACCCCGAGGTGCTGCCCGCCTCCACGGCCAACCTGAACTACCCGGAGGGCTCGGAGGGCTTCATCGCCCGCCAGGTGGTCCAGGAGCTGGAGACCACGTACGGGCTCACCGACCAGGACATCTTCGCCGGTGGCCTGCGGGTCACCTCGACGGTGAACAAGGCCTACCAGGACGCCGCTGCGGCCGCCGTCGCCGACGTGATGGAGGGCGAGCCCGAGGGCCTGCGCGAGGCACTGGTCTCGGTCGACCCGCGCACCGGGGCCGTGCTGACCTACTTCAGCCCGGTCACCAGCACCGGCACCGACTACGTGCAGGCCCAGCGCCAGCCCGGCTCGTCGATGAAGCCCTACGTGATGGCCGCGGCCCTCGAGCAGGGCATCAGCGTCAACGCCCGGCGCGACGGCAGCTCGCCGCAGACCTTCTCCGACCGCGGGACGCCGGTGCGCAACTCCGGCGGTGCCTCGTGCGGCTCCTGCACGCTGGTCCAGGCGATGACCCGCTCGCTGAACACCACCTTCTACGGGCTCGCCCTGGAGGTGGGCGGCGACACCGTCCGCGACGTCGCGCTCGCTGCCACCGGCATGCCCGACGTGTGGCCCGAGGGCACCCAGCTGGGCAACATCGAGGGCGGCCCGCTGCGCACGCTGTCCAGCCCGGAGACCCGGCAGACCGGGTCGGCGATCGGCATCGGCGAGTACGAGATGCGCCCGATCGACCAGGCGGCCGGCTTCGCGACGATCGCCAACGGCGGCGTGCACCACGCCACGCACATGGTGAGCTCGGTGACCGACGCCGAGGGCGGCGTGCTGGTCTCCCCGGAGTCCGTCGTGGACGCCGGCACCCAGGCCATGCCGGCCGACGTCGCCAGCGACACCACCTTCTCCATGGAGGGCGTCGCGGAGTACTCCCGCCGATCGCTGGACGGCGACCGCCCGGTGGCCAGCAAGACCGGCACCCAGGGTCAGGGCGACGACAACTCCGACGCCTGGATGGTCGGCTTCACCCCGTCCATCTCGACCGCGGTCTGGATGGGCAACGACAGCCCGAGCGACCCGATCGTGAACGCGGCCGGGTCGATCGTCTTCGGGTCCGGTCTGCCGGGTGCGATCTGGCAGCAGTACATGGACGCCGTCCTCGCCGGCACCCCGGTGGAGGAGCTGCCGGACTCGGCGATCATCCGCGGGGACACCGGCAACAGCGTCCCGGCGCCGCAGACCACCCAGGCCCCCCGGCCGACGACGCAGGCGCCCCAGCAGACGACGCAGGCGCCGGCGCCCGAGCCGGAGCCCGAACCGACGACGCAGGCCCCTGCGCCGACGACGACCCAGGCCCCGGCGCCGACGACGCAGGCCCCGGCTCCGACGACGCAGCCGACCGCGCCGACGGTCAGCCCCGTCCCGGCTCAACCGACGGCTTAGGCACACTGACCGCGTGACCTCGAACGACACGGGCCCGTCCCCGGCCGACCAGCCGGGTGACGGGCCCGCGCCGTCCGTGTCGTCGTCCGTGTCGCCGTCTGTGCCGACGGTGAGCCGGCCGCCGCAGGTCGCCGCGCCCGAGTGGCCCGACCGCGTCGTCCCCAGCTGGTCCGACCGGGTCGCGCGGCAGGCCAGCGAGGCCTTCGGTGGCCCCTGGGGCCGGCACGCCGTCACCGGACGGGCGCTGTTCTGGACCCCGCTGCGGGTCTGCCTGCTGTTCACCGTCGTGGTGCTGGCGCTGGCGTGGGCGAAGCAGTCGCCGTGCTCGGACGGCAACTGGGCGGGGTCCAAGCAGTACACCCACCTCTGCTACTCCGACACCGTGCCGCTGTTCGGGCTGCGCGGGCTGTCGGAGGGGCTGACCCCCTACCTGGACTCGCCGCTGGAGTACCCGGTGCTGACCGGGGGGTTCATGGCGCTGGCCGCGCTGCTGGCCCGGGCCTACGACACCGCCGCCGACGCGGTCGGGCTGCTGCCCTCGGTCGTGCCGGTGCAGAGCTACTACGTGGTCACCTGCCTGATGCTCAGCGTCTGCGCCCTGCTGGTGACCCGCTCGGTGGCCGGGCTGAGCGGCCGCCGGCCGTGGGACGCCGCCATGGTCGGGCTCTCGCCGCTGCTGTTCGTGCACGCCTTCACCAACTGGGACCTGTTCGCCGTGGCGCTCGCGACGCTGGGCCTGTGGGCCTGGGCGAAGGAGCACCCGGCACTGGCCGGGGTGCTCATCGGCCTGGGGACGGCGGCCAAGCTCTACCCGGTGCTGCTGCTGGGGGTGCTGCTGGTGCTCTGCCTCCGTACGTGGCAGCTGCGGCCCTGGCTGACCGCCACGCTGGCCGCCGCCGGGGCGTGGCTGGCGGTGAACCTGCCGATCGCGCTGCTGGCACCGGAGAACTGGCGGGAGTTCTTCGCCCTCAACGACAGCCGCCCGGCCGACCCGGACACGCTGTGGAACATCGCGATCACCGCCTCGGGCGACCGGCTCTTCGACGGCCCGCTCGCCGCCGGGGAGTCCCCCGCGGTGCTCAACGCGGTCATCGCGGTGCTGCTGGTGGTGATGGCCGCGGCCGTCGGCTGGCTCGCGCTGGCCGCGCCCACCCGGCCGCGGGTGGCCCAGCTGGCGTTCCTGCTCGTGGCCGGCTTCCTGCTGATCAACAAGGTGTGGAGCCCGCAGTACTCGCTGTGGCTGCTGCCGCTGGCGGTGCTGGCCCGCCCGGCGTGGCGCTCGCTCCTGCTGTGGCAGGCCACCGAGGCGCTGCTGTGGGTGCCCCGGATGCTCTGGTACCTGGGCACGGACAACAAGGGCATCGACGTGCAGTGGTTCTTCCTGGCCGTCGGTCTGCGCGACGTCGCCGTCCTGGTGCTGGTGGCCCTGGTCGTCCGGGACGTGTGGCGGCCGGAGGGGGACCTGGTCCGGCGCAGCTGGCCCGGCACCGACGACCCGGCCGGCGGGGTGCTCGACCGGGCCCCGGACCGGTTCCGGCTCGACGGCCTGCGCCCGGTGCTGACCCGGCGGGCCGAGCCCGCACCGGAGTCCGTCCCCGCCTGAGTCAGCCCAGGGTCTCCCGCAGCAGGGCGATCTCGGCGGCGTGCGAGGCGGCGTCGCCCGGGGTCTCCAGGACCACGGGGCAGCCTGCGGTGCGCGCGACCTCCAGCAGCAGCTCGGTCGGGATCTCCCCCGCCGACAGCGGGGCGTGCCGGTCGCGGTTCGAGCCGGCCTCGTCCCGGCTGTTGTTCAGGTGCACCAGGTCGATGCGCCCGGTGATCGCGCGGACGTCGTCAACGACCGTGGCGAGGTCCCAGCCCGCGGCCCACGCGTGGCAGGTGTCCAGGACGAACCCGGCGCCGAACTCACCGACGGCCTCCCAGAGCCGGGCGACCGCCTCGAGCTCGCGGGCCATCGCGTGGTCACCGCCGGCGGTGTTCTCGATCCACACCGGGACGCCGAACCCGCCGTCGCCGGCCTGCCGCTCGAAGAGCTTGCGCCAGTTGTCGAAGCCCGCCGCCGGGTCGTCCTTGCCGGTCACGTGCCCGCCGTGCACGACCAGGCCCACGGCGCCGATCGCGGCGGCGGCCGTGGCGTGCTGGCCGACCAGCTTGCGGCTGGGGATGCGGATCCGGTTGTTCGGGGAGGCCACGTTGAGCACGTAGGGGGCGTGCACGACCAGGGCGACGTCGCCGGCGGTGAGCTCGTCGACGTCCGGGCGGGGCTTCGGGGCCTTCCAGTCCTGCGGGTCGGCCAGGAACACCTGGACGACGGCGGCGTCGACCTCGGCGGCCCGGGCCAGCACCCCGCCGTCCCCGACCTGGTTGTCGGCGGTGAGACCGGACCCGACGTGGACTCCCACGAGCTGCGACGACATGCGCACGACCCTAGGAGGGGTGACCGACAGAAGTCCTCGAGGTGCGGGCGTACCCCCGGCGGCACACCCTCGTTCTCCACCGTGACGTGGGTTACTCGCGAGTAGCCCCACCAGCACCACAGACCTCGACGTGGAGGCAGCACCGATGGACAGCGGCCGGATCCGGCGGACGGCTCGACGCGGCATCGCCGTGGCGACCCTGGGGTGGCTGCTGGCCGTGGCCGGCTCGGTGCTGGCCGCACCGGCGGCCGAGGCGGCGCCCACCGCCACGGTGGCCATCCGGGACCTCACCCCGCCGCTGGTGTCGGTGGACGCCGGCGGGTCGGTCACCTTCGTCAACCAGATCGCCGACAAGCCGGTGACGGTGCAGCTGCCCCTGCTGGGCGGGATCGCCGCGACCGCGCACACCGACGTGTCCCTCGCCTTCGGCGGCGGGGCACAGCCGCTGGCCCCCGGCGCCTCGATGACGAAGACCTTCCCGGGCACCACCGCCGGGGTCATCACCTACACGTACCGGATCGACGTGCAGTCCGGGCTGGCCTCGAACCTGGTCGACCAGGTGGTCAACGGCGCGACGGCGCTGCTGCCCGCGCTCCCGGCGCCCACCCCGTTCGTGGTGAACACCCTGGTCCCGCTGCCGAACCTGCCCTCGGTGAACCTGCCCAGCCTGCCCCCGGTCGCCGTCCCCACGGCCGTGCCCACCACCCCGAACACCCCCACCGCGCAGCCGAGCGGCACCACCAGCCCGACCGCGCCGGTGGCCGAGACCCCGGCCGCCGCACCGGCCACCCAGGCACCGGTCGACGGGACCGCCTACAGCTACGGCACCGTCTCCTCGGCCGGCCAGATGGCGCCGCTGGACACCTCGGCCGCCGCCGCGTTCGACCCCTCCCGGTTCGCCACCGGGGACGCCGCCTCCACCGCCGGGGGCGGCGGCAACGCCGGCACCTACGACGGCGCCTCGGTCCCGGTCTTCGGCGACCTGGCCGGGCTGGGTGGCGGCGCACTGGGCTCCGGCGCCGGGGACGACGTCGAGACCGTCGCCGACTCCGCCGCCGGCACGCCCGACCCGGCGCTGTCGATCCCGGCCCTGGCCGCCGTCGTCGCCCTGGCCGGTGTCACGGCCGCCCTGGTCCGCACCCACCGGGCCCAGCGCACCGCCGGCTGACGCAGCGCTCGGGCCGACCGCTGGTCCAGCCCCTGGTAGCCTGAACGACGCGCGTCTGGCGGTGGCCCCCTGTGGTCGTCCCGTCCGACGCGCGACGCGTGCACAACCCTCCTGCTGCAGACACTCTGCAGCCGCTGAGACCAGAGGAGGTGGGGTTCTCCGTGCGTCACTACGAACTGATGATCATCCTCGACCCCGAGCTCGAGGAGCGCACCATCGCTCCCAGCCTGGACCGGTTCCTGTCGGTCGTCACCAACTCCGGTGGCACCGTCAAGACCGAGATCTGGGGCCGTCGTCGGATGGCCTACGAGATCAAGAAGAACGCCGAGGGCATCTACGCCATCGTCGACATCGAGGCCGAGCCCGCTGCGGTCGCCGAGCTGGACCGTCAGCTGAACCTCAACGAGTCCATCCTGCGCACCAAGCTGATGCGGCCCGAGGCTCACTGACCATGGCCGGCGAGACCGTCATCACCGTCATCGGCAACCTCACCGCCGACCCGGAGTTGCGTTTCACGCCGTCCGGTGCCGCCGTCGCGAACTTCACCGTGGCCTCCACGCCGCGGACCTTCGACCGTCAGACGTCGGAGTGGAAGGACGGCGAGGCCCTCTTCCTGCGGTGCAACGTGTGGCGGCAGGCGGCGGAGAACGTCGCCGAGTCCCTCACCCGTGGCTCCCGGGTCATCGTCTCGGGCCGTCTGAAGCAGCGCTCCTTCGACACGAAGGAGGGCGAGAAGCGCACCGTCATCGAGCTCGAGGTCGACGAGATCGGCCCCTCGCTCCGTTACGCCACCGCGAAGGTCACCAAGGCCAACCGCGGTGAGGGTGGCGGCGGCGGCTTCGGTGGCGGGTCCTCGTCCGGCGGCGGCGGAGGCGGCTTCGGCTCCTCCGGCGGCGGTGGCGGAGGCAGCGCTTCCAGCGACCCCTGGTCGACCCCGGCGTCGTCGTCCGACGAGCCCCCTTTCTGATCTCGTAAGCCTAGAAAGAGAACCCTGTGCCCAAGCCCCCCATCCGCAAGCCGAAGAAGAAGGTCTGCCAGTTCTGCAAGGACAAGGCGACCTACGTCGACTACAAGGACACGACGCTGCTCCGGAAGTTCATCTCCGACCGCGGCAAGATCCGTGCCCGTCGCGTCAGCGGCAACTGCTCCCAGCACCAGCGTGACGTCGCCGTGGCCGTGAAGAACAGCCGCGAGATGGCCCTGCTGCCCTACACCTCGACGGCGCGCTGATCATGAGTGCATCGAAGCTGATCCTGACCCAGGAGGTCACCGGCCTCGGTTCCGCCGGGGACACCGTCGAGGTGAAGGGCGGGTACGCCCGCAACTACCTCCTGCCCCGTGGACTGGCGATCATCGCCACCCGCGGTGCCGAGAAGCAGATCGAGGGCCTGCGCCGTGCGCGTGCGGCTCGCGACGTGGCGACGCTGGAGGAGGCCAAGCAGGTCGCCGGCCGGCTGTCGTCGCTGAAGGTCTCCGTGCCGGCCAAGGCCGGCAACGGCGGACGGCTGTTCGGCTCGATCACCACGGCCGACGTCGTCGCCGCGGTGACCGCTGCCGGTGGTCCCGCCCTGGACCGTCGTCGGGTCGAGCTGCCCAGCTCGATCAAGAGCACCGGCACGCACACCGTCACGGTGCGCGTCCACCCCGAGGTCAGCGCTGCGCTGCCCATCGAGGTCGTCTCCGCGTAACAGCACCACCCTCCAGCAGGGGCGTCGGACTCCGGTCCGGCGCCCCTGCTGGCGTTCCGGGCGAGATCTGCCAGCCCTGGGCCGCGGCCTGGTGGGGTGCCGTGGTGGCGACGCCCCGATGCCGCCACGCCGCGCCCGGGTGTGGCGGAAACGTGCCGACTTTCTCCCGTCCACAGGGTCCGGGCAGCGGACTGCCAGGTGACGGGCGCCTTTCCGCCGGGTGGCCGGGACGCGTCCCCGACGCTCTCCACACGGAGGCTGCGTTCGTCCACCGACTTGTCCACAGGTTGTGCAGATCCACGTGCACAGCGGTCGTGGACGGCGCCCCCCGCGGTGCCTAGCGTCGCCTGCGAACCCACCGCGCGGGCGGTCCCCGGCCGACGACGTCGGAACTGTCGGACCCCCGCGGTACCAACACACGACGACGTCGCAGCGCCCCGTCCGGGCGCGGTGGTGGTGGGTCCGCGCAACGACGGGAGCAGTTCTCAGTGGCAGTGCTCGACGACATCAGCAGGCCGCAGGCCGCAGCTCCCCAGTACGACCGCCAGCCCCCTCAGGACGTCGCCGCCGAGCAGTCGGTGCTCGGCGGCATGCTGCTGAGCAAGGACGCCATCGCCGACGTGGTGGAGGTCCTGCACGGCGCGGACTTCTACCGCCCGGCCCACCAGATCGTCTTCGACTGCGTGCTGGACCTCTACGGCCGCGGCGAGCCCGCCGACGCGATCACCGTCGCCGCCGAGCTCAACCGCACCGACCAGCTGTCCCGGATGGGCGGCGCGGTCTACCTGCACACCCTCATCCAGTCCACGCCCACCGCGGCCAACGCCGGCTACTACGCCGCGATCGTGGCCGAGCAGGCCGTGCTGCGCCGTCTGGTCGAGGCCGGCACCCGCGTGGTGCAGCTGGGCTACGGCGCAGCCGGCGGCAAGGGCGACGTCGACGACATCGTCGACCGGGCCCAGCAGGAGATCTACGACGTCACCGAGAAGCGGATGAGCGAGGACTACTCGCGCCTCGAGGACGTCCTGCAGCCCACCATGGACGAGCTGGACGCCATCGCCAGCCGCGGTGGCACCGCCCGCGGTGTGCCCACCGGCATCCGCGACCTCGACGAGCTCACCAACGGCCTGCAGGCCGGCCAGATGATCGTCATCGCGGCCCGACCCGGCGTGGGCAAGTCGACGCTGGGGCTCGACATCGCCCGCAACGCCTCCGTCAAGCACCACCAGGCGGCCTGCATCTTCTCCCTGGAGATGAGCAAGCACGAGATCACCATGCGTCTGCTGTCGGCCGAGGCGAAGGTGCCGCTGCACCACATGCGCGCGGGCTCGCTGAGCGACGAGGACTGGTCGAAGCTGGCCCGCCGGATGGGCGAGGTGGCCGACGCCCCGCTCTACATCGACGACTCCCCCAACATGACGATGATGGAGATCCGGGCCAAGGCGCGGCGGCTCAAGCAGCGCAACGACCTCAAGCTGGTGGTCATCGACTACCTGCAGCTCATGACGTCGGGCAAGCGGGTCGAGTCCCGTCAGCAGGAGGTCTCGGAGTTCTCCCGTGCGCTCAAGCTGCTGGCCAAGGAGCTCGAGGTCCCGGTGATCGCGATGAGCCAGCTCAACCGTGGGTCCGAGCAGCGTCAGGACAAGAAGCCGATGCTGTCCGACCTCCGTGAGTCCGGCTCGATCGAGCAGGACGCCGACATGGTGATGATGATCCACCGCGAGGACATGTACGAGAAGGAGTCCCCGCGGGCCGGCGAGGCCGACATCATGCTGGTCAAGCACCGCAACGGCCCCACCGCCAACGTCACCGTCGCCTTCCAGGGCCACTACTCGCGCTTCGTGGACATGGCCAACTGAGAAGTCGCTGGCGCGGGTGCGTCGGTCGTGCGCTGATGGACCGGTGACCGACCGGCCCTTCAGCGAGCTCGCCCGGTTTCACCAGCTCGGCGAGGACCCGGTGCCCGACGTCGTCACCCGGCTGGCGGACGAGCACGGACCGGCCCGGCTGGTCTGGCGCAACGAGCTCGGTGGGCTCACCTTCGCGCTCGGGTCGACCGCGCACGTGAAGTGGAGCCCGCACTCCGCCGGGATCGACCTGGGGCGGGAACGGGACGCGCTGGGCTGGCTCGCCGGTCACCACCCCGTCCCGCGGGTGCTGGGCAGCGGTGCGGACGGCGAGGCCCGGTGGCTGCTCACCGCGACGGTGGCCGGGGACCACGCGGTGGGCGACCGGTGGCGGGCCCGTCGGCCCGAGGCCGTCGCGGCGATCGCGGCCGGGCTCCGGGCACTGCACGCGCTGCCGGTCGACGTGGTCCCCACCGACCGGGTGGCCGAGGCCTGGGCGGCCCGCACCCCGCCGGCCCTGGGCCCGCGCCCGCCGGTCGAGCACCCCGTCGTCGTGCACGGGGACGCCTGTGCCCCCAACACCCTCGTCGCCGACGACGGCAGCTGGGTGGGCCACGTCGACCTCGGCGACCTGACCGTCGGGGACCGGTGGGCCGACCTCGCCGTCGCCTCGCTGAGCCTGGACTGGAACTACGGGGAGGGTCACCAGGGCGAGCTGTTCGACGCCTACGGCATCGCGCCGGACGCCGAGCGGATCCGCTGGTACCGGGCCCTGTGGGAACAGGAGTCCTGACTGTCGGAGGGGTGGTGCAGCATGCGCGGCATGACCGAGGAACCGGCAGCAGACCCGACCCGTGCCCTGTCCCGCACCGAGGCCTCCACGGCCGTCGAGGCGCTGGGCTGGCGGCTGCTGCTCGGAGAGCTGCGCACGGCGGTCGAGGTGGGGTCGCTGACCGACGCTGCGGCGGTGGCGACTGCGGTGACCGGGGCCCTGGGGGGCGCCGCCGACGGGCACCTGCGGATCGACCTGCGCGGCGACCGGGTCGAGTTCGGCCTACAGACCCGCGACCGGGCACTGGTCACCGGGGTCGACGTCGAGCTGGCACACCGGGCCACGGCGGCGCTCGACCGGCCCGTCGAGCCCGCCGGTGGCCACCCGGTGCAGGCCCTGGAGATCGCCGTCGACGCCCTGGACATCCCGGCGGTGCTGCCGTTCTGGGCCGCGGTGCTCGACCTCGTGCCCCAGCCCGGTGACGACGGGGCCCTGGTCGACCCGGCCGGTGTGCTGCCCACGGTCTGGTTCCAGCAGATGGACGTCGCACGCCCCCAGCGCAACCGCATCCACCTCGACGTCACCGTCGCCCACGACCAGGCGCAGGCCCGGGTCGCCGCCGCGCTGGCCGCCGGCGGTCGGCTGCTGTCCGATGACATGGCCCGCTCGTTCTGGGTGCTGGCCGACGCCGAGGGCAACGAGGTCTGCGTGTGCACCTGGCAGGACCGCGACGAGCGCGACGTCAGTCCCGCAGGTTGAGCTGGTCGTACCGGGCCGCCAGCTCGTCGAGCTCGTCGGTCGTCGGCACGTGCCCGTCGGCGTGCAGCGCGGCCATCCCCCGGAAGTAGTCCTCCCGCGGGGCGCCCGGGGTGAACAGGATGAGGAACCGGCAGCCGGCGTCGTCGTACGCGGCGTGGAAGCCGTGCACCCCCGAGCGGGGCACGTAGACCAGGTCACCGGGGCCGGCGGTGGTCCAGGTGTCGCCGTCCAGCACGGCGAGCCGGCCCTCCAGCACGTGGAAGGACTCGCTGAACGTGTGGTGCACGTGCGGGCCGGGGCCGCCGCCACCGGGCGGGAGGGTGACCTCGAACAGGCCGAAGTCACCGCGGGTCTGGGCGCCGGTGGCGATGAAGCGGGTCTGGCCGGCGGTCTCCTGGTCGGTGTGCCGGGAGACCGTCGCCGGGTCGGGCAGGAAGCTCACCCCCTCGTCCTACCAGGACGGCAACCGATCCGACCCGGGGGACGAACACCGGCCATGCGGATCTCCGACCGGCTGCAGGCGATGACGATGCACGCGACCGCCCGGTGGACGGTCCGGTACGGCGAGGAGCTGCGGTTCGCGGGCACCGACCTGCCCGACCCCGAGGTCGTCCGGGTGGACACGCGGCACGGCCGGGTGCCGGTGCATGTCTACCGCGGGGCCGGCGACGGGGCGCACGTGCACTTCCACGGCGGGGCCTGGCTGATGCGGTACCCCGAGATGGACGACTGGTGGTGCCGCTACCTGGCCGCGACCACCGGGGCGACGGTGCACAACGTGGACTTCCGCACCGGGCCCTACGTGGCCTACCCGGTCGCCCAGGAGCAGTGCCACGACGTCGCCGCGTGGGTGGCCGGCCGGTTCGAGCGGGTGTCGGTCGGCGGGTTCTCCTCCGGCGGCGGGAACGCAGCCTCGGTCTGCCTCCAGGCGCGTGACCGGGGGTCCTTCACCCCGGTGCTGCAGGTGCTGGGCATCCCGGCGCTGGACCTCGCGGCGGAGCTGCCCGCCGGGAACGGGATGATCTCGCCGTCGCTGCGGGCGCTGGTCCGCCGGGTCTACTTCCCCGACCCGGCCTCGCGCACCGAGCCCTACGCCTCCCCCGTGCTGGCTCCCGACCTGTCCGGGCTGCCCCCGGCGCTGGTGCTCACCGCCGAGCGGGACACCCTGCGGCCCGACGGGGTCCGCTACGTCCAGCGGCTGCGGGAGGCCGGCGTCGACGTCTGGCACCACGAGACCCCCGGCGTCGACCACTACTTCCTCACCGAGGACCCGGTGCGGGCGCGGGACACCATGGCCCAGGTCGCCGACCGGGTGCGGGCGGCCCTTGCCGGGGCCGGCTGACCGGGCCAGGGTGGCCGCCATGGCCACCTGGGCGGACGTCGAGCGCATCGCGACCGCGCTGCCGGCGGTCGAGGAGGGCACCACCTGGGGCAACCGCTGCTGGAAGGTGGCGGGCGCGACCTTCGTCTGGGTGCGCCCGCTGGGGAAGAAGGACCGCGCCGACCTCGGCGACGAGGCCCCCGACGGCGAGGTCCTGGGCGTCCGGGTGGCCGACGAGGGCGAGAAGGCCGAGCTGCTCGCCGCCGAGCCCGACGTCTGCTTCACGATCCCGCACTTCGACGGGTACGCCGCCGTCCTGGTCCGGCTGGACGACGTGGCGGTCGACCTGCTGACCGAGCTGGTCACCGACGCCTGGCGCGCCCGCGCCCCGCAGCGGACCAGGAAGGCCCACCCGGACACCTGAGCCGGCTCAGGCGTCGGTGCGCAGCAGGGGCGGGTGCAGCGTGTCGGCGGGACCGCGGCGGTACAGCTGGGCCGGCCGGCCGCCGTCCCGGGTGGTGGTCTCACCCGTCGGTTCCAGCAGCCCCGCGGTGCCGGTGACCTTGCGGTGGAAGTTGCGCGGGTCCAGGTCGCGGCCCCAGACCACCTCGTAGACCCGGCGCAGCTGGGCGACGGTGAACGACGGCGGGCAGAACGCCGTCCCCAGTGCCGAGTACTCGAGCTTGGCCCGGGCGCGCTCGACGCCGTCGGCGAGCACCCGGTCGTGGTCGAAGGCCAACCCGGACAGCCCCGCCACCGGCGCCCAGCGGGCGGCCTCGGCGTCGGTGCCGGCGGTGGGCGCGGGCTGGTCGGGCACGAGCGCCAGGTGCGCGACGGTGACCACCCGCTGGCGGGGGTCCCGGTCCGGCGCCCCGTAGGAGGCCAGCTGCTCCAGGTGGCCGACGGTCAGCCCGGTCTCCTCGACCAGCTCGCGGGCAGCGGCGGCCGCGAGGTCCTCCTCGGGCCGTATGAAACCGCCGGGCAGCGCGTCCTGGCCGGCGAAGGGCTCGACGCCCCGGCGCACCAGCAGCACGCACAGCTCGTCGCCTCGGACGGTGAGCACCACGAGGTCGACGGTGACCGCGAACGGGGGGAAGTCCACGCCGGCACCCTAGCGTCAGGTTGACGACAAGGGCTAGCGACACTTATCGTCGAGCTGACGACAAAAGCCCACCGAGAGGACCCCGTCATGGCCGACATCGCCCGCTACCCCCTCGTCCGGCACCTCCGCGGCTCGGCGACCGCCCACGTCCAGCACGTCACCGCGGGGCGGCTGCGGCACGCAGGCACCGGCGCCAGCTTCTGGTTCCGCCCGCTGTCGGCGGTGCTCAGCGAGATCCCGGTCGACGACCGTGAGCTGCCGCTGCTCTTCCACGCCCGGACGGCGGACTTCCAGGACGTCACCGTGCAGATGACGCTGACCTTCCGGTTCACCGACCCGGCGGTGACCGCGGCCCGGGTGGACTTCTCCATCGACCCGGACACCGGCCGCTGGCGGGGCACCCCGCTGGAGCAGGTCGCCGGGCTGCTCACCGAGTCGGCCCAGCAGCACGCGATCGACCTGCTGGCCGGTGCGGCGATGACCGTCGCGCTGACCGGTGGGGTGCGCACCGTCCGGGACACCGTCGCGGCCGGGCTGGCCGCCGACCCGCGGCTGGCCGAGACCGGGATCGTGGTGATCGACGTCCGGGTGGTGGCGATCCGGCCCGAACCCGAGGTCGAGCGGGCACTGCGCACGCCGACCCGGGAGCAGGTGCAGGCCGACGCGGACGCGGCCACCTACAGCCGGCGGGCGGTCGCGGTGGAGCGCGAGCGGGCGATCGCGGAGAACGAGCTGGCCAACCAGGTCGAGCTGGCCCGCCGCGAGGAGGAGCTGCTCGCCCAGCGCGGGGTGAACGCCCGGCGCGAGGCGGAGAGCGCCGCGGCCGCCGCCGAGGTCGCCGCCGAGGCCGCCGCCCGCCGCGACCGGCGCACCGCCGAGGTGCGGGCCGAGGCGGTGCGGGTGCAGGGCGCGGCGAAGGCCGAGACGACGGCGGCGGACCTGGCCGCCTGGGCCACCGTCGACGCCGAGCTGGTCACCGCGTTGGCGCTGAAGGACCTGGCGGCCAACCTGCCCAAGATCGACAGCCTGGTCCTCACCCCGGACTTGCTGGCCCCGGTGCTGGCCAAGCTGGGGGCTGCCGGGAGGACCGAGTGAGCCTCGCCCCGCGGGTGGTGCTCGTGCACCGGGCCACCGAGCTCGCCGAGCTGGTGGCCCGGCACGGCACCCGCGCCCAGGCGGCGTTCTTCCTGCAGAGCCGGGGCCGGGACGTCGAGGAGGTCGCCGCCCGGGACGCCGCCCAGCAGGCCGCGGTGGCCCGGGCGATGGCCCAGGTGCCGCTGGACTGGCGGCGGGGCAGCGTGGAACGGGCCGACCTGTCCCGCTTCCTGTTCTCCCCCGACGACGTCGTCCTCGTCGTCGGGCAGGACGGCCTGGTGGCCAACGTGGCCAAGTACCTCACCGGTCAGCCCGTCGTCGGCGTGGACCCCGACCCGGGCCGCAACGCCGGCGTCCTCGTGCGGCACCGCCCGGCCGACGTCGGCCGGCTGCTCGCCCACCGCGACCGCACGGAGTCCCTCACCATGGTGCAGGCGACGGCGGACGACGGGCAGACGCTGCTGGCGCTCAACGAGGTCTACCTGGGTCAGCCCACCCACCAGACCGCCCGGTACCGGCTGCAGGCACCGGGGGCCGCGGCCGAGCGGCAGGCGTCGTCGGGGGTCCTGGTCGCGACCGGCACCGGGGCCACCGGCTGGTGCCGCTCGGCCTGGCTGGAGCGGCGCATCCCGCTGGTGCTGCCGGGAGCGGTCGACCCGGCGCTGGCCTGGTTCGTCCGGGAGGCGTGGCCCTCCCCGGCCACCGGCACCCGCTGCACCGAGGGCCGGCTGGACGGCGACGACGTGCTGACCGTGACCGTGGAGAGCGACGGCCTGGTGGTGTTCGGCGACGGCCTGGAGGACGACCACCTGACCGTCTCCTGGGGCCAGCAGGTCACCGTCGGCCGGGCTGCGGCGCGGCTGGAGCTGGTGGTCTAGGAGAGGACGGCGACCAGGAAGTCCGACTCCGCGGTGGCCGGTCGCAGGTCCCAGGTGGCCAGCTGCAGGTCGACGGTCCAGCCGACGGCGCGGGCGTCGTCGAGGAACTCGGCGAACGGGTAGCCGCGGTCGGCACCGAAGCCGATCGCCGCGCGGCCACCGGGCACGACGTGGGACCGGAAGCCGGCCAGCACCCGGCGGCGGGTGGACGGCGCCAGGAACGCCATCACGTTGCCCGCGCACACCACGGCGTCGAACCGGCCGGGCACGTCCAGCAGGGCCAGGTCGCCGACCAGCCAGGTCGGACCCGGGTGGTCGACCCGGGCCGCCTCGACGAGCACCGGGTCGGCGTCCACGCCCACCACCTCGTGCCCGACAGCGGCCAGCGCGGCGCCCACCCGGCCGGGGCCGCAGCCGGCGTCGAGCACCCGGGAGCCGCGGGGCAGCATCGCGTCGACGAACCGGGCCTCGCCGTCCAGGTCGAACCCGTCGGCGGCCAGCCCCCGGAAGCGCGCGACGTAGTTCGCGGAGTGCTCGGGGTCGGCGGCGGCCTGCTGGGCCCAGATGCTCGGTTCGGTCACGGGCCCATCATCGGCTGCGCCGGTGGAGGACGATGGACCGGTGCGGCGAGAGGCGAGCATCCTGCACCTGGACCTGGATGCCTTCTTCGCCGCCGTCGAGCAGCGCGACAAGCCCAGCCTGCGGGGCAAGCCAGTGGTCGTCGGCGGCACCGGGGGTCGCGGCGTCGTCGCCACCGCCTCCTACGAGGCGCGCGCCTACGGGGCGCGCAGCGCGATGTCCGCCGGGGAGGCGCGCCGCCGCTGTCCGCCCGGGACCGCGTTCCTGGGCGGCCGCTTCGCCGCCTACTCCACGACCTCGCGGGTGGTGATGGAGGAGCTGCGCGAGCTGTCGCCCCTGGTGGAGCAGGTGAGCGTCGACGAGGCCTACGTCGACCTCGCTGCCGGCGGCCACGACCTCACCACCGACGGGCTCACGGCGTTGGCGGCAGCCCTCAAGGTGCGCATCCACGAGGCCACCGGCGGGGTGCGCGGCTCGGTGGGCATCGCGTCGTCCAAGACGCTGGCCAAGATCGCCAGCGAGCTCGACAAGCCCGACGGTCTGCGGGTGATCCCCGCCGGCACCGAGCTCGAGGTGCTGCACCCGTTGCCGGTCCGCTCGTTGCCCGGCGTCGGCCCGGCCACCGGGGACCGGTTGTCCTCGGTCGGCGTCCGGACGGTGGCCGACCTGCACCAGCGCTCGCTCACCGACCTGGTCTCCCTGGTCGGTCAGGCGCACGGTTCGGGGCTCTACCGCCTGGCCCGCGCCGAGGACGACCGGCCGGTCGTGCCCGACCGCGAGGCCAAGAGCGTGTCGGCCGAGCGCACCTACGCGACCGACCTGACCGACCTGGGCCGGCTCGAGTCCGAGATCCGCTGGCTGGCCGACCGGGTGGTCACCCGGCTGCAGGCGGACGGGACGGCGGGCCGCACCGTCACGCTGAAGTTCCGCAGGTACGACTTCACCACCCTCACCCGGTCGCAGACGTTGCCCCAACCGGTGGACGACGCCCGCACGATCGCCGAGGTCGCCCGGCGGTTGCTGGCCGGCATCGACCGCACCGGCGGGGTGCGCCTGCTCGGGGTCGGCGTCTCGGGCCTGGCCACCTACGTGCAGGGCGACCTGTTCGCCCCCGCCGAGGAGCCGGTGTCCGCCGCCGTCGAGTCGGCCGAGGAGGACCGCGCCCCCGACGCCCTGGCCCCCGACGCCCTGGCCCCCGACGACCCCGCCCCCGGTCCGGCCCAGCGGGTCTGGCACCCCGGCCAGGACGTCGAGCACGCCGAGCTCGGCCGCGGCTGGGTGTGGGGCAGCGGGCTGAACCGGGTCACCTGCCGGTTCGAGGGGCCGACGACGGGGCCCGGCAAGGTGCGCACCTTCGCGGGGGACGACCCCGACCTGCAGCCGGCCGCTCCGCCCGACTGGCGCTGAGGCACCGCCCCCATCGGGTGCACCGAGACGCAACCGTGCTTGATCGAGGGGCACCGGCCTGTGAGGGTGGGGGTGCCGTACCCCCGCTCGACCTGCAGAGGAGCCCGGTTGGACCCCGTCGCCGTGACCTTCCTCGTCGTCGGTGGCGCAGGTCTGCTCGTGCTGGTGCTGTCCCTGGTGGTCGGGGAGATCGGTGAGTTCGGCGGCGACGTCGACGGCCCCTTCTCCGTCCCGGCGATCGCCGCCTTCCTCGGTGGGATCGGCTTCGGCGGCGCTGCGGCGTCGGCCCTGCTGCCCGACCTGCCCGGCGTGGCGACCGTGCTGCTCAGCCTGCTGGCCGGCCTGGTCGTGGCGCTGCCGCTGGCCGCCGGCGCCCTCCGGCTGTCGGCCTCGCTGCGCGACATGCCCACCGAGCCGACCCTCACCGACGACCGGCTGCTGGGCACCCAGGGCGTCGTGGTCTCCGCGGTGCCGGCCGGTGGGTTCGGGGAGGTCCGGCTCTCCGTCGGTGGCCAGCAGCTCAAGTACTCGGCCCGCAGCGAGGCCGCGCTGCCGGCCGGCACACCCGTCTACGTCGTCGACACCCCGTCGGCGACCTCGGTGGAGGTCGTCTCGACCGCACCGGAACCGTCTGGAGGCCCCACCCCGTGACCCTGCTCATCGCCCTCGGCGGCATCGTCGCCCTGGTCCTCCTGCTCGTGCTGCTGGTGCTGTCCCGCATCAAGGTCGCCGGGCCCAACCAGGCCTTCCTGGTCACCGGCCGGCAGGGCCGCTCGGTGACCGGTGCCGACGGCGCGGTCAGCCGGGACATGTCCGGCCAGAAGGTCGTCATGGGCGCCAGCGTCTTCGTGCTCCCGGTCGTGCAGAAGCTGCACTCGATCGACCTGTCCAGCCGCCGGATCCCGGTCGGCATCCGCGGCGCGGTGAGCAAGCAGGGCGTCAAGTGCGACCTCGAGGGCGTCGCGATCGTCAAGGTCGGCGGCAACGAGTCCTCGATCCGGGCCGCCGCGCAGCGCTTCCTGGCCCAGCAGCAGGGCATCGACACCTTCACCTCGGAGGTGCTCGCCGGTGCGCTGCGCTCCATCGTGGGCCGGCTGACGATCGAGGAGATCATCCGCGACCGCGCGGCCTTCGCCTCCGCCGTCGCCGAGGAGGCCGAGTCCTCCCTCACCGGCCAGGGCCTGGTGCTGGACACCTTCCAGCTGCAGGACATCCAGGCCGAGGGCACGTACCTGGCCGACCTGGGCCGTCCCGAGGCCGCCAGGGTGCTCAAGGAGGCCTCGATCGCCGAGGCCCGCGCCCGCCAGGCCGCCCAGCAGGAGCAGCTGCTCGCCGACGAGGCCATCGCGGTCTCCCAGCGCCAGCTGGCCCTGAAGCAGTCCGAGATCGCCGCGGAGACCGATGCCGCCAAGGCCCGGGCCGCCGCGGCCGGCCCACTCGCCCAGGCCGCGCAGGACCAGCAGGTGCTCGCCGAGCAGGAGAAGGTCGCCGCGCGCACCGCGACGCTGACCCAGGCCCAGCTGGACACCCAGGTCCGCCGCCCGGCCGACGCCGAGCGCTACCGCGTCGAGCAGGAGGCCGAGGGTCGCAAGAACAGCCGCATCCTGACCGCCGAGGCCGACCGGCAGGCCACCATCGCCGCGGCCCAGGCTGCCGCCGAGCAGGCCAAGCTCTCCGGTGAGGGTGAGCGGGCCCGTCGGTCCGCCCTCGCCGAGGCCGAGGCCATCGAGGGCGCCAAGCGCGGTGAGGCCGAGAAGCTGCGCCGTCAGGCGATCGCCGACGCCGTCGAGCGGGAGGGCTCGGCCGAGGCCTCCGCGATCCTCGCCCGGGGCAAGGCCGAGGCCGAGTCGATGGACGCCCGCTCGCAGGCGTTCAGCACCTACGGCGAGGCCGCGATCCTGGACCTGCTGGTCAAGGTGCTGCCCGAGGTCGTCGCGGCCGCCGCGGCCCCGCTGTCCAGCGTGGACAAGATGACCGTGATCAGCGCCGACGGCCCCGGGTCGTTGTCCCGGTCGGTGGCCTCCAACGTCGCCCAGGGCCTGCAGCTGTCCGGCGACCTCACCGGCATCGACATGGCCCAGCTGCTCAAGCGGCTGTCCGGGGACGCGGTGTCCTCGTTCGGCACCGGTACGGGCACCGTGGTGCCGGTGGACGGGGAGAACGCCTGAGACCGTGCGGCAGGCTGGGGTCGTGATCGTCGAGAAGCGCTTCGCCGACCTGACCCCGGCCCAGCTGTACGGCCTGCTCAAGCTGCGGGTCGACGTGTTCGTGGTCGAGCAGGACTGCCCGTACCCCGAGCTCGACGGCCGGGACACCGAGCCGGGCACGGTGCACCTCTGGGTCGAGGAGGACGGCGTCCCGGTGTCCTGCATCCGGGTGCTGGAGAACGGCGAGGACCGGGCCATCGGCCGGGTCGCCACCGCCGTCTCCGCCCGGGGCCGGGGGCTCAGCGCGCAGCTGGTGACCCGTGGGCTCGAGCTGTGCGCCGGGCGCACCGTGGACATCGGGGCGCAGGCGTACCTGGAGGCCTGGTACGGCCGCTTCGGCTTCGTCCGGTCGGGCGAGGACTACCTGGAGGACGGCATCCTGCACCTGCCGATGCGGGTGGTCGCCGGCTCAGTCGCTCCCGGTGAGTGAGGCCGCGGGCAGCCAGTCGGCGTCGAGCAGCTCGGCGATCTGCTGCAGCCCGGCGGTGTCGCCGCCGGCCGTCTGGCCGGTGACCGCGAGCCGCTCGACCATCACCTTGGCCACCTGCTCCTCCACGGTCTCCTCGGCGTAGGCGATCCGCCACGGGGACACCTGGTGGTCGCGGTGCGTGCGGCCGGTGACCTGCCGGGCGGCGATGCCGGAGAACCGCGGCTGGTGGAACAGCCCGACCCGCGGGGTGGTGGACGCCGGCGCACCCCCGGGGAGCTGCTCGCCGGCGTGCAGGCTGATGGACGCGGTCACGGTGAACACGCAGACCCGCGACTCCCCGGTCTGGAACCGCAGCCGCTCGGCCTCGACGTCGAAGCGGTCCCTGCCGTAGACGCCCGAGACGCCGACCCCGGCGTCCAGCAGGGCGGTCCGGATCGGGTCGGCCGCGGTCTCCACGAACTCCACCGACACCGCGACCTGCCGGTCGGCCTCCACCTGCGCCTTCACCCAGTCGACGGTGGCCTGCACCCGGATCAGCCCGGCCTTCTGCCGGAACCGCATGAGCGCGGCCCGCCCGCGGGCGGTCTCCTTCTTCCGGCGGGCGAGCTGCATCTCCTCGCGGAAGGCGCTCCACTCCTGCTCGTAGGCCGCCCGCTCGGCCGGGGTCAGCGCCACCGGCGTGCCGGTCACCTGCACCTGCCCCCAGGGGGCCGGCCGGTGCAGGGTCGAGGGCGGATCGGTGTCGGTGAGCCAGCCGCGCAGCCGTGCCAGGTCGGCCCGCCGCTCGTTGGGGTCCTCGGTCCAGGTGGCCCCGTAGCGGCCGCGTTCCACGTGGAACCCGTGCTCGGCGAGCTTGGTGGGCAGGTCGGCCCAGGCCCGCAGCGGCTCGTCGTGCACCGCGGCCAGGTGCGGCGCCAGGTAGGGCAGCTCGAGCGGGGAGTGGGCCGGGGTGGCGGTGGCCAGCAGCACGAACGGGGCGTCCTTCACCCGGCCGGACCCGGAGACCGCCTTCCAGTGCTTCCACCGCTGGGTGGTGGTGTGCCGGACCATGTGCGCCTCGTCGGCGACCACGACGTCGAAGGACAGCCCGCGCACCTTGGCCAGCCGGTCCCAGGTGGTCACGCACCAGCGCAGCCCGCCCGAGCCGAACGCGGTGATCGACCGGGTCCAGTGCGGCACGGTGATCGCCGCCGGCCGGTCGGCGACCACCAGCACGGTGCGGGCGCCCCGGCGTGCGGCGATCTGCTGCACGGCCAGGACCGCCGTCCCGGTCTTGCCCACGCCCGGGTCGTCGCCGAGCAGGAACATCCGGCCACCGGCGGCCTCGTGGGCCGCGATCGCGGCCGCCCCGCTGACCTGCTCGGCCCGCGGGGTCATCGAGTCCCCGGCCGGCACCGGGCGTGCCTCGTCGTTGAGCTGCTCCTCCAGGAAGCGCTCGAAGGTGTACGGGCCCGGGTCGTAGACGGCCAGCTCGGGCGGCAGGGCGGCACCCACCCACACGTGTGCCTGCAGCTCCTTGTGCCAGACCGCACCGGGCGCCGGTGCCCGGAACGGCACCGCGAGCACCCACACCCGCTCCCCCGGCCCGGCGACCGGCACGTCGGGTGCGGCGACGGCCGTCCGCGGCTTCCGGGGTGCGGCCTTGCGGGGTGCGGCCTTCCGGGTCGTGGTGGCGCGGCGACGACGACCGGGCACGGGGCTCCTCAGCAGGGGACGACGGGGACCGCCCCGACGCTACGGGCGGGGTCCGACGCTCCCGGCGCGGTGGGTCAGGCGGCCAGCGAGCGGATGCGGCGGTGCGCCCCGGCCATCGCCAGCACGGTGCCGGTGGCGGTCACC
Source organism: Geodermatophilus sp. Leaf369 (assembly GCF_001424455.1). Classification (NCBI taxonomy): domain Bacteria; kingdom Bacillati; phylum Actinomycetota; class Actinomycetes; order Geodermatophilales; family Geodermatophilaceae; genus Geodermatophilus; species Geodermatophilus sp. Leaf369. The sequence goes on from NZ_LMQA01000002.1 coordinate 176,794, forward strand.
GGGTCCAGGTCACCGCGGGCGGGTTCGGCGTCGGGCACCCCGAGCAGCTCCTGGAACGCGGTCGCGGCCCAGCCGGCCTCCAGCGGGCACAGCTCCGGGTGGAACTGCACGCCGGCCACCCGGGAGCCGAGCGTGAAGCCCTGCAACGGCGTCACCGCGTTGCTCCAGAGCAACCGGGTGCCCGGGGTGCCGAGGAACGCCGTCGGCACCTGCTGGGCGTGCGCGGTCGCCACGTGCAGGTCGGGGACGCCGTGGCCGTGCACCGTGGTGGTGCCGGCCTCCCCGCCCGAGGGCACCGGCTCGGGGTCGAGCTGTCCGGCGACGGCGGCGATCATCTGGGCGCCCAGGCAGATGCCCACCACGCTGGCCCGGTCGTCGGCGGCGACGTTCAGGGCGGCGCGGACGGCGTCCAGGCGTTCGGCCATCGCCGCGCTCCCGGAGCCGATCGCCTCCAGGCCGCCGCTGAACACGTGCAGCACCCCGTCGCGGCCCCGGTGCTCGGCTGCCGGGTCGCCCCACGGCACGAGCGAGACCCGCCAGCCGAGGGTCCCGAGCACGGTGGCCAGCGGATCACCCCAGGCGACACCCGGCCACACGGTGCCGCTGCCCTGCCAGACCACCGCCTCGCCGCTGAACGTCATGACCACACCATGACGCTGTGTCACGGGCAGAACGGTCGCGCGACACGAACGGGGAAGCGTGCTCCCGTCCCACCGGCCCCGTTGCCCTCCTCCTCCCCCAGGGTCCCCGTGCGTCCCGTGGTCTCATCGGGGGGTGAGCGAGGACCTGGAGCTGTCCACCCGCACCCTCGGCGAGGCAGGACCGCGGGTCGCCTTCGTGCACGGTCTGTTCGGGCAGGGCCGCAACTGGACGACGATCGCCCGCCGGCTCGCCGATCCCACCGAGGCCGGACCGGGGCACCGGGTCACCCTGGTCGACCTGCCCAACCACGGGCACTCGCCGTGGACCGACCGGGTCGACTACGTCGACATGGCCGAGCTGCTGGCCGGGCTGCTGGCCTCCTGGGGCGAGCCGGTGACGCTGGTCGGGCACTCGATGGGCGGGAAGGTGGCCATGCAGCTGGCGCTGCGGCACCCCGAGCTGCTGCGCGCCCTCGTCGTCGTCGACATCTCGCCCTCGACCTACCCCGAGACCGGCGGCCGCACCGACGACCCGTACGAGGAGGCCTCCCCGTTCGCGGCCTTCATCGCCGCCATGCAGGCCATCGACCTGGACGCCCTGGCGACCCGGGAGGACGCCGACGCCGCCCTGCGCGCGGCGGTGCCCAGCGACATGGTGCGCGGGTTCCTGCTGCAGTCCCTCGTCCGCGACGGGTCCAGCGGCTGGCGGTGGCGGCTGAACCTGGCGACCCTCGGCCGCGACCTGGGCGTGCTGCGCGGGTTCCCCGAGCCCCCGCCCGGTGCGGTGTTCCCGGGCCCGGTGCTGTGGATCGCGGGAGCGGACTCGACGTACGTGCTGCCGGAGGACCGGGCCCGGATGGACGAGCTGTTCCCCGCCGTCCGGCTGGTGCGGGTGAAGAACGCCGGGCACTGGGTGCACTCGGAGGCCCCGGAGGTGTTCACCGAGGCCGTGCGCCGGTTCCTCGACGGAGTCGAGCAACGGCACGGCCTGGCCCAGGTCGAGGCCTAGGCGAACAGCCCGCGCACGTCCTCGGCGGTCAGCGCTCCGGAGGACAGCGCGCCCTCGCCCACCACGTCGGAGAACAGCTCGGCCTTGCGGGCCTTGAGCTCCATGACCTTCTCCTCGATGGTGCCGGCGGCCACCAGCCGGTAGACCATCACGGTCTTGTCCTGGCCGATCCGGTGCGTGCGGTCGACCGCCTGGGCCTCGGTGGCCGGGTTCCACCACGGGTCGAGCACGTAGACGTAGTCGGCCTCGGTGATCGTCAGGCCCGAGCCGCCGGCCTTGAGGCTGATCAGGAAGACCGGTGCGTCGCCCTGGCGGAACCCGTCGACGACGGCGTCCCGGTCCTTGGTGGAGCCGTCCAGGTAGGCCCACTCGATGCCCTCGGCGGTCAACCGGTCCCGGATCCTCCCCAGGAACCGGGTGAACTGGCTGAACACCAGCACGCGGTGGCCCTCCTCGACCACCTCGGTGAGGTGCTCGACGAACGCGTCGGCCTTGCTGGAGGCCACGCTCGCGTAGTCCGGGTCGATCAGCGAGGGGTCCAGGCTCAGCTGCCGCAGCAGGGTGAGCGACTGGAAGATGGTGAACCGGTTCTTGGCCAGGTCCTCGACCAGGCCGAGCACCTTCTGCCGCTCGCGCTGCAGGTGCTTCTGGTACAGCTCCTCGTGCTCGGGGTTCAGCGTCACCTCCAGCACCTGCTCCTGCTTGGGCGGCAGCTCGGGGGCCACGGACTCCTTGGTGCGGCGCAGCACCAGCGGCTTGATCCGGCGGCGCAGCGAGGCCAGCCGCTCGCGGTCGCCGTCCCGCTCGATCGGCGTCCGGTAGTGGTGGGTGAAGGCCGAGGGGTCCGGGAACAGGCCCGGGGCGGTGATCGACAGCAGCGACCACAGGTCCATGACGCTGTTCTCCAGCGGCGTGCCGGTCAGCGCGAGGGTGAACGGGGCGTCCAGGCGGCGGGCGCACTGGTAGGTGCGGCCCTGGTGGTTCTTCACCGTCTGCGCCTCGTCGAGCACCAGACCGCGCCACGGCAGCGCCTGCAGCTGCTCGTCCTCCAGCCGGAAGACCGCGTAGGAGGTGACGACGACGTGCGCGCCGGCCACGTGCTGGGCCAGCGGCGTGCCGCGGCGCCGCTCGGTCTCCCGGACGACGGCGACCTGCAGCCCGGGGGCGAAGCGGGCCGCCTCGCGGGCCCAGGTGGACAGCACGCTGGTCGGCGCCACGACCAGCACCGGGGCCTCGTCGAGGTCACCGGCCTCGTGCGCGCGGGCCAGCAGCGCGAGGGTCTGCAGCGTCTTGCCCAGCCCCATGTCGTCGGCCAGGATCCCGCCGATCCGGCGGTCCCAGAGGAAGGACAGCCAGGCGAACCCGTCGTGCTGGTAGGGCCGCAGCTGCGCGGTCAGCCCCGCCGGGACCTCCGGTCGGTCCCCGGTGCCGGCGTCCAGCAGGCCCTGGACGTCGCGGGTCCAGCGGGTGCTCTGCTCCTCCAGCACGCCGAGGGTGAGCAGCTCCTCCCACCAGCCGGCCTGCAGCCGGTTGACCGCGACCACGCCGTCGGCGGGCACGTCCTCCAGCGCGCGGGCCTCCTCGATGAGCTGGCGCAGCCGGTCGAACTCCGGGCGCTGCAGGGAGAACCAGGTGCCGGTGACCAGCATCAGCCGGGTGCGCCCGGTGACCAGGGCCTGGAAGAGCACCGAGAACGGCACGACCTGGCCGTCGACGGTGATCGCGACCCCGAGGTCGAACCAGTCGGACTGGGTGTTGTCGCGGGCGGTGAAGGTGATCTGCGGGGCCGCGGTGGACTGCCGGTAGTCCGGCGGCGAGCCGACGACGGTGAGGTCGACGCCCGCGTCCTCGCGCAGCGCGGGCAGCACCTCGGAGGTGAACTCCATGGCCTCCATGCCGCGCAGCTCGGCCGCGGGGGTGAGCCGCCGGTCGACCGTCCACAGCTCGGGCACCCCGCCGACCGGGCCGGGCAGCCGGGTCTCCAGCGCCCGCTCGGCGTCGAGGTCGCGGCCGGAGCCGGGCTGCGCGGTGTCCCCAGGCGCGGCCGGTGGGAAGGACCGGTCGGGCCCGTAGCGCACCGTCCACGCGATCTCGACCGACAGGTCGCCGGGGTAGGTGGCGGTCAGCGCCAAGCGCGGGGGGACGACGTCGGGCAGCTCGACCGACCCGTCGCCGGACACCACCGGCACCCGGCTGCGCAGGTCGGGGTACCAGTCGCGGAGGAACCGCCCGACGTCGGCGGCCGGGACGTCCAGCGGCCGGCCCCGGGCGGCGAGCCCGGCCAGGGTGGGCGTGGCCGGCCGGTCGAGGCGGGCCAGCAGGAGCGCGGTCTCCGGGTCGGGTTCGTGCACGGTGACCCCGTGCGCGGGGTGGCCGAGGAAGGACAGCGCCGCCGGGTCGACGGCCCGGCCGTCCACCCGCACGACCGCCTGCAGCTGGGCGCCGCCGCCGGCCTGCTGGCGGGCGTCGACGGCGAGGTCGGCGGGGGCGTCGGCGAGCACCACCGGCTGCTGGCGCGGGCCGGCACCGGACAGCACGACCCCGTCACCGAGGGCCTGGTCGAGCATCCGCCACAGGCCCGGGCCGAACTCGTGCAGGTACACGTCGGTGGGCGCGTAGGAGTAGTACTGCCCGCGCGAGGCCTGGTGGGTGGCGTACAGCGCGCGCAGCGCGGCCAGGTGCCGGCGGTCCCACCCGGACTGGGCGGCGTCGTACTGCAGCTGCTTCCAGGTGATGCCGGTGCGCACCCACCGGCCGTTCTTGCCCGGGACGACGGGGCGCAGCCGGACCAGCCGCGGCCGGGAGCCCGGCGCGCCCACCGAGGCCCGGGCCGCGGGTTCGGCGGAGACCTCGAACTGCAGGCCCAGCGGCACCCGGGTCGGGGCCCGGCCGGGGGCCTCGGTGCCCTGGACCAGCTCGGTGAGGGTGCGCTCCCACTCGGGCAGCTGCACCGTGGGTCCCACCGCCGACGAGCGCAGCGCGAGCAGCGCGGCGACCGCGTGCTTGCACTCCACCGCGACCGGGCAGGTGCACACGCTCGTCCAGCCCTCGCGGCCCTGGCCGGCCAGCACCATCGTCGTCCGGTAGGGCTGGGAGGCGGTGCCGCGGACGGTGGCGGTGACCCGGCGGCCGTCGCGGGAGAGGTCGACCGCGGTCACCGCGCCCTCGTTCAGCACGGTCAACGCGCGCCGGAACACCTCGGGTCCGACGTGTGCCGTGAGAGCGGCGTCCGACGCCTCCTGACGCCACTCCTCGAGCACCCGTCCAGGCTACGGCGGGGTGCTGACGGTCCCGGCCGGTCTCGTCGGGCTGTGGACGACGGCGCGGGTGAGACTGGTGCATGGCCACCACCTGCGACAGCTGCCGGACCCGCTTCGACGAGGCGCCAGTGCGCACCCCGACCGGCCGGACCCTGTGCCCCGACTGCGGGACCACCTTCCAGGGCCAGGTGGCCGGGATGGTCGCGGCCGGCTCGAACGCCACGCCGTCGGAGCGGGTGGCCCAGGGGATCGCCACCGGCGGGTGGTTGCACCGGGTGAAGAAGGCGATGGGTCGCTCGGACTGAGGGCCTCCGGTCGCCGGAGCGGGCCCGGGCAGGCCAGGATCGACCCATGAGCACCGAGCGCGCCGGGACCCCGGCCCAGCCCGCGGACCTGGTCGACGTCCCGCACCTGGTCACCGCGTACTACGCCACCGAGCCCGACCCCGAGGACCCCGGCCAGCAGGTCGTCTTCGGCACCAGCGGACACCGCGGGTCCAGCCTGGACGGCGCCTTCAACGAGGCGCACATCCTGGCCACCACCCAGGCCATCGTGGAGTACCGGAGGGGCCAGGGCTTCGACGGCCCGCTGTTCATCGGCCGGGACACCCACGCCCTCAGCGAGCCGGCCTGGGTGAGCGCCCTGGAGGTGCTGGCCGCCAACGACGTCACCGTGCTCGTCGACAGCGAGGACTCCTTCACCCCCACCCCCGGCGTCAGCCACGCCATCCTGCGCGCCAACGCCGGCCGGACGAGCGGTGCGGGCCTGGCCGACGGCATCGTCGTCACGCCCTCGCACAACCCGCCCCGCGACGGCGGCTTCAAGTACAACCCCCCGCACGGTGGCCCGGCCGACTCCGACGCCACCGGCTGGATCGCCGGCCGGGCCAACGAGCTGCTGCGCGCCGGTCTGGAGGGCGTGCAGCGCGTGCCGTTCGCCCGGGCCCGGGCCGCGGCCGGCGTCTACGACTTCACGAGCACCTACGTCGAGGACCTGCCCCAGGTGCTCGACCTGGAGGCGGTCCGCTCGGCCGGCGTGCGGATCGGCGCCGACCCGCTCGGCGGCGCCAGCGTGCACTGGTGGGGCCGGATCGCCGAGGCCCACGGCCTCGACCTCACCGTGGTGAACCCCCTGGTCGACCCCACGTGGCTGTTCATGACGCTGGACTGGGACGGCAAGATCCGGATGGACTGCTCCTCGCCGGCGGCGATGGCCTCGCTGATCAGCCGCAAGGACGAGTTCCAGATCGCGACGGGCAACGACGCCGACGCCGACCGGCACGGCATCGTCACCCCCGACGGCGGCCTGATGAACCCCAACCACTTCCTGGCCGTGGCGATCCAGTACCTGTTCAGCCACCGCCCGGGCTGGTCGGCCGACACCGCGGTGGGCAAGACGCTGGTCTCGTCGTCCCTGATCGACCGGGTGGTCGCCGACCTCGGCCGCCGGCTGGTCGAGGTGCCGGTCGGCTTCAAGTGGTTCGTGCCCGGACTGCTCGACGGGTCGGTCGGCTTCGGCGGCGAGGAGTCCGCCGGTGCCTCGTTCCTGCGCCGGGACGGCGGGGTGTGGACGACGGACAAGGACGGCATCCTGCTCGCCCTGCTCGCCAGCGAGATCCAGGCGGTGACCGGGAAGTCGCCGTCCGAGCACCACCGCGAGCTGACCGCCCGCTTCGGGGAGTCCGCCTACGCCCGGGTCGACGCCGCGGCCAGCCGCGAGGAGAAGGCGAAGCTGGGGAGGCTGTCGCCCTCCGACGTCACCGCGACCGAGCTGGCCGGGGAGCCGATCACCGCCAAGCTGACCGAGGCCCCGGGCAACGGGGCGAAGGTCGGCGGGCTCAAGGTGACCACGGAGAACGCCTGGTTCGCCGCCCGTCCGTCGGGCACCGAGGACGTCTACAAGGTCTACGCGGAGTCCTTCAAGGGCGCCGACCACCTCGCCCAGGTCCAGGACGAGGCCCGCGCCGTCGTCTCGGCGGCCCTGGGTTCCTGACCCTCACGAACGACTGGCCGCCCTCACCAGTGCTGGTGAGGGCGGCCAGGGTTGGATCAGGTCACCTGATCCACGCTGCGGGGCAGCGGGGCGTCAGGAGACGTCGTCGTCGACCCAGTCCAGGGTCTTGGTGACGGCCTTCTGCCACTGCCGGTACTGCCGCTCGCGCTCGCCGGTCTCCATGGCGGGCTCCCAGCGCTTGTCCTCGGCCCACTTGGCGGTGAGCTCGTCGAGGGAGGACCAGAAGCCCACGGCCAGCCCGGCGGCGTAGGCCGCGCCCAGCGCCGTGGTCTCCACGATCTTCGGCCGGATGACCGGGACGTCGAGGACGTCGGCCTGGAACTGCATGAGCAGCTCGTTGCCGACCATGCCGCCGTCCACCCGCAGTTCGGTGAGGTCGACGCCGGAGTCGGCGTTCATGGCGTCGAGGACCTCGCGGGTCTGGAAGGCGGTGGCCTCCAGGACGGCGCGGGCGATGTGGCCCTTGTTCACGAACCGGGTGAGCCCGACCAGGGCGCCGCGGGCGTCCGAGCGCCAGTGCGGGGCGAAGAGGCCGGAGAACGCCGGGACGATGTAGGCCCCGCCGTTGTCCTCGACGCCGGCGGCCAGGGTCTCGACCTCCGGGGCGTCCTTGATCATGCCCAGGTTGTCGCGCAGCCACTGCACCAGCGAGCCGGTGACGGCGATCGAGCCCTCGAGGGCGTAGACCGGCGCGGCGTCGCCGAGCTTGTAGCAGAGCGTGGTGAGCAGGCCGTTCTCCGAGGGCACGGCCTCCCCGCCGGTGTTGAGCAGCATGAAGTTGCCCGTGCCGTAGGTGTTCTTGGCCATGCCCTTCTCGAAGCAGACCTGGCCGAAGGTCGCGGCCTGCTGGTCGCCCAGCGAGCCCGAGATCGGCACCCCGGCGAGGAAGCCCGCGGCCCGGCCCTTGCCGTAGACCTCGGAGTTGGACCGGATCTCCGGGAGCATCGACATCGGGATGCCCATGTCCTCGGCGATGTCGGGCAGCCACTCCAGCGTGCGGTAGTCCATGAGCATGGTGCGGCTGGCGTTGGAGACGTCGGTGAGGTGCAGGCCGCCGTCGGTGCCGCCGGTCATGTTCCAGATCAGCCAGGAGTCGATGGTGCCCATGACCAGGTCGCCGGCCTCGGCCCGCTCGCGGGCGCCGTCCACGTTGTCCAGCACCCAGCGGACCTTGGGGCCGGCGAAGTAGGTCGCCAGCGGCAGCCCGACCCGGTCCTTGTAGCGCTCGTCGCCACCGCCCAGGGCGGCCAGCTCGTCGCAGATCTTCCCGGTGCGGGTGTCCTGCCAGACGATCGCGTTGTAGACCGGCTGGCCGGTGGTCCTGTCCCAGACGACGGTGGTCTCGCGCTGGTTGGTGATGCCGACGGCGACGATGTCGGAGGTGGAGGCGTTCCCGCGGGCCAGCGCCTGGCCGACGACCTCGCGGGTGTTGGCCCAGATCTCCAGCGGGTCGTGCTCGACCCAGCCGGCCCTGGGGAAGATCTGCTCGTGCTCCTTCTGACCGGTCGCGACGATCGTGCCGTCGTGGTCGAAGAGGATGCAGCGCGTGCTGGTGGTGCCCTGGTCGATCGCGGCCACGTACTGGGCCATGGGGTGTCTCCTCTGCTCTGAGGTGCGGGGTCAGGACGGGGCGTGGGTCAGATGTTCACCTGGGAGAAGAGGCCGGCGACGACCGCTCCGACGAGCGGGCCGACGATCGGGACCCAGGAGTAGCCCCAGTTGCTGGCGCCCTTGTGCTTGATCGGGAGGATGGCGTGCGCGATGCGCGGGCCCAGGTCACGGGCCGGGTTGATGGCGTAGCCGGTGGGGCCACCGAGCGAGGCGCCGATGCCGACGACCAGCAGGGCCACGGCCAGCGGGCCGACCTCGGTCGGGGTGTCGCCGAACCGGATGATGATGTAGATCAGCACGAAGGTCGCGATGGCCTCGGTGAGCAGGTTGTCCACGGTGCTCTTGATGGCCGGGCCGGTGGAGAAGGTGCCCAGGATGGCGCCGGAGTCGGTCTCGGCGGCGTAGTGCTGGCGGAACGCGACCCAGGCCAGGACGGCGCCGATGATCGCGCCGAGCAGCTCGGCGACGAGGTAGACCACCGTGGACGCCACGGTGACCTCGACCCCGGGCGCGTACTCAGCCGCCCCGGAGGCCAGCAGTCCGATCGTGACCGCGGGGTTCAGGTGCGCCCCGGAGCTGGCCGCGGCGTAGACGCCGGCGAAGACGGCGAGGCCCCAGCCGAAGATGATCACGATGTAGCCGCCGCCGAGGGCGCCGGACTTCGCGAGGGAGACGTTGGCGACCACACCGACACCGAGCAGGATGAGGATCGCGGTGCCCGTGACCTCGCTGCCGAAGACGGTCATGAGGCTGACCTGGTCCAAGGGGAACTCCGTTCTGGGCCCGCGTCACTGCGGGCCGGTCGTCGAACCCGGGGAGTGGTGTGTCCCCCGTCACCCCGGGGTGTGTCGCTGCAGGACGCTAAGTGGCCCCGATCACCAGGCCAAGGGGACGTCGTACGACATCGTCGGACGGAACGGCACCGCCTCGTGCTGCCGTCCCGCCACCCGGGATGCCCTACCGTTCGGCGCGTGCCGGGCACCGTGCAGTCGATCGAGCGGGCCGCCGCCATCCTGCAGGTGGTGGCCGGCAGCGGGGGCACCCTCGGCGTGACCGACATCGCTGCGGCGGTCGGGCTGCCCAAGACCACCGCGCACAGCCTGCTGCGCACCCTGCTGGCCGTCGGGTTCGTCGAGCAGGACCGCGAGGGCCGGTACGCCCTGGGCACCGGCCTGCTCCGGCTGGGCGCCAGCCACCTCGACGTCAACGAGCTGCGCTCCCGGGCCTCGAACTGGGCCGACGCGCTGGCCTCGCGCAGCGGGCACGCCGTCCGGCTGGCCGCGCTGGTGGAGGACCGGGTGGTCGTCGTGCACCACGTCTTCCGGCCCGACGACTCCGTGCAGGTGCTCGACGTGGGGACGACGCTGCCGGCCGAGAGCACGGCGCTCGGCCGGGTGCTGGCGGCCTTCGCCCCGCACCGCTCCACCCGGGGCGTGCAGGACGTCGCCCGCGCCGAGCTCCCCGCCGTCCGCGCGCAGGGCTGGGCGGTGGAGTGCGGCGGGTTCGAGTCCGCGACCGGCGGGGTGGCCGCGCCGGTGCGCGGGTCCACCGGGCTGGTGGTGGCCGCGATGGGCATCGCCGGGCCGGTCGACGAGGTCTGCGACCGCCGCGGTGCGGCCCGACCCAAGCTGGTCGGCATGGTCACCGAGGCAGCGCACGCGGTGTCCCGCGAGCTGGGCTGGCGGGGCTGAGGTGGCCGAGCGCTACGTGCTGGCGGTGGACCAGGGGACGACGTCGACCCGGTCGATCGTGTTCGACCGCAGCGGCCGGATGGTCGCGGTCCGCCAGCGGGAGCACCGGCAGTGGTTCCCGCGGCCGGGCTGGGTGGAGCACGACCCGATGGAGGTCTGGGCCAACACCCAGCGCACCGCGGCCCAGGCGCTGCACGACGTGGCCGCCGCCGCCGGTGAGGTCGTCGCGCTGGGGATCGCCAACCAGCGGGAGACCACGGTCGTCTGGGAGAAGGCGACCGGCCGGCCGGTGACCCGGGCGATCGTCTGGCAGGACACCCGCACCGCCGACCTGGTGACCCGGCTGACCGCCCGTCCCGACGCCGGGATCGTCGCCGAGCGCAGCGGGATGGACATCGCCGGCTACTTCGCCGGGCCGCGACTGCGCTGGGTGCTCGACCACGTGCCCCGGGCCCGGGAGCGGGCCGAGCGCGGCGAGCTGCTGTTCGGGACCATGGAGACCTGGCTGGTCTGGAACCTCACCGGCGGCCCGGACGGCGGGGTGCACGTCACCGACGTGACCAACGCCAGCCGGACGTCGCTGATGGACGTGCGCACCTGCGCCTGGGACCCCGACCTGCTGGAGTTCTTCGGCGTCCCGGCCGCGCTGCTGCCCGAGATCCGGCCCTCGGTGGGCCAGCTCGGGGTGGCCACCGCCTTGAGCCCGGCCATCCCGATCACCGGCGCGCTGGGCGACCAGCAGGCCGCGCTGTTCGGGCAGGCCTGCTTCGCCCCGGGCGAGGCCAAGTGCACCTACGGCACCGGCAGCTTCCTGCTGCAGAACACCGGCACCGAGCTGGTCCGCACCCGGTCGGGGTCGATCTCGACGGTGGCCTACCAGCTGGCCGGGGAGCCGGTGCACTACGCGCTGGAGGGGTCGGTCGCGGTCGCCGGTGCCCTGGTCCAGTGGCTGCGTGACGGGCTCGGCCTGATCGGCACCGCCCCGGAGGTCGAGACCCTCGCGCGCACCGTGGCGGACAACGGCGGCTGCTACGTCGTCCCGGCGTTCTCCGGGCTGCTGGCCCCGCACTGGCGCGGCGAGGCGCGCGGGATGGTCGCCGGGCTGACCTCCTACGTCACCAAGGGCCACCTGGCGCGGGCGGTGCTGGAGGCGACGGGCTGGCAGACCCGGGACGTCGTCCGGGCGATGGCCGCGGACTCCGGGCTGCGGCTGCCGGCGCTGCGGGTCGACGGCGGGATGACCACCAACAACCTGCTCATGCAGTTCGTCGCCGACGTGCTCGACGTGCCCGTCGTCCGCCCGATGGTCGGGGAGACCGTGTCCCTGGGCGCGGCCTACGCCGCCGGGCTGGCGGTCGGGCTGTGGGCCGACGTCGAGGCGCTGCGGCGCAACTGGCACCGCTCGGCGCAGTGGAGCCCGGTGCCCGCGCGGGCCGCCCAACTGTCCGCGGAGTACCCCACCTGGGAGCGTGCGGTGGCGCTGTCCATCGCCTGGGGCGCCCCCTACCCGTGAGGGTGCGCGTCCGAGATTGTCGGACGCCGGGGTTCGCCGGGCCTGTGCCGCGGACCTACCGTGGACGTCAAGAGCCGCGGGTCACACCGCGGCCCACACATCGAGGTGCACCGGACCCCGGGGCACCCGACGCCGACGACGTCGTCCGTGTGGCGGCGAGACCACAGGAGCACCCCATGTCCGCTGTCACCCCGCTGGGTCCCGAGCAGCGCGCCGCCGCGTGGGCCGCGCTGGCCGCCGAGGAGTTCGAGGTCCTCGTCGTCGGTGGCGGCGTCACCGGCGCCGGTGTGGCGCTGGACGCGGCCACCCGCGGCCTCAAGACCGCGCTGGTCGAGGCCCGCGACTACGCCTCGGGCACGTCGTCCCGGTCCTCCAAGCTCTTCCACGGTGGCCTGCGCTACCTGGAGCAGTTCGACTTCGGCCTGGTCCGCGAGGCGCTGCACGAGCGCGACCTCGCGGTGAACCGGATCAGCCCGCACCTGGTCAAGCCGCTGCCGTTCCTCTACCCGCTGACCCACCGCGTGTGGGAGCGCCCCTACGTGACCGCCGGCCTGGCGCTCTACGACGGGCTGGCCCGGTTCGGCGCGCTCAGCGAGCCGATGCCCTCCCAGAAGCACCTGTCCCGCACCGGGGCGCGCAAGCTCTTCCCGGCCCTCAAGCCCGACGCGCTCGTCGGCGCCGTCCGCTACTACGACGCCCAGGCCGACGACGCCCGGCACACCCTCACCGTCGCGCTGACCGCGGCCAAGTACGGCGCCACCGTGCTCAACTCCGCCGAGGTCGTCTCCTTCCTGCGGGCCGGCGGCCGCGTCGTCGGCGCCCGGGTCCGCGACGTGGAGACCGGCCAGGAGATCGACGTCAAGAGCGAGGTCGTCGTCAACGCGACCGGCGTGTGGACCGACGACCTGCAGACCCTCGTCGGGGGCCGCGGCCGGTTCCACGTGCGGGCCTCCAAGGGCGTGCACATCGTCGTCCCGCGCGACCGGATCAACGGCGAGACCGGGCTGATCCTCAAGACCGAGAAGTCGGTGCTGTTCGTCATCCCGTGGGGCTCGCACTGGATCGTCGGCACCACCGACACCGACTGGGACCTGGACAAGGCGCACCCCGCGGCGTCCAAGGCCGACATCGACTACATCCTCGACCACGTCAACGAGGTGCTGACCACCCCGCTGACCCACGAGGACATCTCCGGGGTCTACGCCGGGCTGCGTCCGTTGCTCTCGGGTGAGTCCGAGGACACCAGCCAGCTCTCCCGCGAGCACGCCGTCGCCCGCCCCTCCCCGGGCGTCATCTCCGTCGCCGGCGGCAAGTACACGACCTACCGGCCGATGGCCGCCGACGCCGTGGACGCCGTGGCCGAGGACGTCACCCGGACCATCCCGAAGAGCGTCACCGAGGACGTGCCGCTGGTCGGCGCCGAGGGCTACTTCGCGATGGTCAACTCCCTGGACCGGCTGGCCGACCAGTGGGGCGTCCCGCGCTTCCGCGCCGAGCACCTGCTCAACCGGTACGGCTCGCTGACCCCGGACGTCCTCGAGCTCGCCGCCGACGACGCGTCGCTGCTGCAGCCGGTGCCCGGCGCCGAGGAGTACCTGATGGTCGAGATGGTGTGGGGCGCCGCCCGCGAGGGTGCGCTGCACCTGGACGACCTGCTCGCCCGCCGCACCCGGATCTCCATCGAGACCCCGCACCGCGGCACCGAGTCCGCCCTCCCGGTGGCCCGGGCCGTCGCGGGCGTGCTGGGCTGGGACGAGGAGCGGGTCACCAACGAGGTCGCCTCCTACGCCGCGCGGGTCGAGGCCGAGCGCCGCTCGCAGACCGAGGACAACGACCAGGAGGCCGACGCCGCCCGCGTCGCCGCGCCGGACACCCGTGCGGTGGCCGTCGGTCGCGCCCTCGTCTGAGCCGGGGCTGCGCCTGCTGACGGAGGCCGACTGGCCGCTGGAGCAGGCGCTGTCCCGGGACCCGCTGGTCGTCGCCGGCACGTCGGCAGCCCCGGACCTCACCGAGGAGGAGGCCCGGGCGCGGGTCGACCGGCTCCTCGCGCGCCGGGCCGCGGGTACGGGTGACCGGTGGGTCGTCGTGGCCAACGGGCTGGACGTCGGGGTGGTGGGCGTGCGGCTGGAGGACGAGGGCTGGGAGCTGGGCTGGGCCCTGCTCCCGGCCGGCCGGGGCCGCGGGCTCGCCTCCGGCGCCGTCCGGCAGGTCGCCGAGACGCTGCTGGCCGGGGGTGCCGAGCGGGTGCGCGCCCTGGTGCTGCCCGGCAACGCCGCCTCGCGCCGGGTGGCCACCCGGGCCGGCTTCGAGCGGGAGGGCGTGCTCGACCGGGGCGGACGACGCCTCCAGGTGTGGTGTCGACCCCCCGCCACGGGGGCATGACGGGGGTCCCACCACCCCGACCCCAGGAGCAGCCGTGCCCACCGTCGAACGGACCTTCGTCGTGCAGTGCCCCCTCGAGAAGGCGGTCGACTACCTCGCCGACTTCGCCCACGCCGAGGCCTGGGACCCGGGCACGAAGAGCTGCACGCCGGTCGACGGCCAGCCGGTGCAGGTGGGCTCCCGCTGGCGCAACGTCAGCGAGTTCATGGGCCGGGAGACCGAGCTGGAGTACCGGCTGGCCACCTGGGAGGCCGACCGCCTCGTGCTCGTCGGGGAGAACAAGACGGTCACCTCGACCGACGAGATCTCCTTCCGGGCCGTCGACGCCACCAGCACCGAGATCCGCTACCACGTGGACTTCGACTTCCACGGGGTCGCGTCCCTGGCCGGGCCGCTGCTCAAGCCGGCGCTGGAGAAGCTGGGCACCGACACCGAGGAGCAGATGACCCGGGTGCTGGCCACCGTCTGATCCCCCGGCCACCGGCAGGTCACCCCGCCGGGTGGCCCGGGTCGACCGCCTCCCACGGGGAACGGCCCGGTCCGGGCAGACTGGGCCGGTGACCGGGGCGCGAGACGACGGACGAGGCTGGGACGCGAGCCCGCCGGGGGCGGCGCCTCCCGGCGGTGACGGGCGCGGGTACGGGTCGGGGGCCACGGCGTACGGCGCCGGGGCGCCGCCCTACGGGCAGGGCGGACCCCCGCCGGCCTACGGCCCGGCCCCGGAGCCGTGGGCTGCCGCACCCCAGCAGCCGTGGGCCGGGCAGCAGGGCCCGTGGTGGACCCCGCCGGCCGTGCCGCTGGCGTGGCCCAAGGGCCCCGGCCGCCCGGCGCAGGGCACCGCAGCCGCAGTGCTCGGGTTCATCGCCGGTGGGATCGCGATCCTCTGGGGCCTGGTGGGCATCGTGCTGCTGGCCGGCTCGGACGGGGGCAGCGCCACCTGGGTGAGCGTGGTCGTGGGCCTGCCGGCGGGTGCCGCACTGATCTACGGCTCGATCCGGCTGCTGGCCGGCACGGACCGCTGGTTCGTCGTCGGGGGCGGAGCCGCGCTGGCCCTCACCGTGCTGCTGCAGGCAGTGGTGAGTGCGGCCTCCTCGTACGGCACCGCCTCGGGCCAGGCGACCCTGGTCGTCTTCCTGCTCCCGGTGCCGACGGTCGCCGCCGTGCTGGCCGCGCTGCCGCTGGTCGGCGGCTGGGTCGCCAGCAGGCGGGGTACCGGACCGCGGCAGGACAGCCCGCAGGGCTGGTAGGTCGGCTCGTCCGGGCCGGGTTCCACGTGGAACCCGGCCCGACGTGTGTCCGGGGTGCCGACCCCGACCGCCACGGGCAGGGTGGGCCGATGAGCATCGACGTCGTCGACCTGGTCCGCGAGCTCGTCCGCCGTCCCACGGTCTCCGGTGACCCCCGGCCCCAGCGGGACGTGATGGGCGTGGTCAGCGAGGTGCTCCGCGCGCAGGCGCCGCACCTGCAGCGCACCGACGGCGACGACGCCGACCAGCCGTGGACCCTGCTCACCACCCCCACCGACCCCGACCGGCCGCGGCTGCTGTTCGCCTGCCACGTCGACACCGTCCCGGCCGCGGACGCGACGCACTGGCAGCGCGACCCCTTCGGTGCCGACGCCGAGGACGGCCGGGTGTGGGGCCGCGGCGGCTCGGACATGAAGGCCGGCCTGGTGGCCGCGGTCGCCGCCGTCGCCACGGCCGACCCGGAGACCCCCGTCGGCCTGCTGCTCACCAGCGACGAGGAGATCGGCTCGAAGGGCGCCCAGGTGGCCGCCCGCGCGCTGCAGGGCACCCGCACGGGCGCGGTCGTCGTCCCCGAGGCCACCGGCAACGAGGTCGTGTTGGGCCACCGCGGTGCGCTGTGGCTCGCCGTCCGCGCCGCCGGGAGGGCCGCGCACGGCAGCACCCCGCACCTGGGCCACAACGCCGTCATGGACCTCGTCGCCGTCCTCCAGCGCGCCGGCACCCAGCTCCCGCTGGCCACCGAGGCGTTCCTCGGCACCGAGACCTGGAACCCGGGTGTGATCAGCGGCGGCACGGTGCCCAACGTCGTCCCCGACGCCGCCGAGGTGGTCGTCGACATGCGCACCGTCGGGGACGGCGCCGCGCTGCAGGCCTGGTGGCGGGCCCAGCCCGAGGTCGCCGACGTCGAGGTCCGGGTCGACCTGCCCCCGCTGCTCACCCCCGCCGACGACCCCTGGGTGCAGGCCCTGCCGGCGGACAAGCGCAGCCAGCCGGCCACCTACTTCACCGACGGCTCGGTCCTCGGCCCGGTCGCCGACGGCGCCCCGATCGTCGTCTGGGGCCCGGGCACCCCGGCGGTCATGCACGCCCGCGACGAGTACGTGGAGGTCGCCGAGCTCGAGCACGCCGCCCGCACCTTCGCCGAGGTGGTCGCCCGCTGGGACCGATGACTTCCGCCGGGCCCGCCGGTCCGAGAGGGTGACAGACCCCGCCCCAGAGGAGACCCGATGACCGCGAACCTGTGCCCGTACCTGTCCTTCGACGGCAACGCCCGGGAGGCGATGGAGACCTACCAGCGCGTGCTGGGCGGTGAGCTGACCGTGAACACCTTCGGGGAGTTCGGCATGGAGGGCCCCGACGCCGCCCGCGTGATGCACAGCCAGCTGGACACCCCCGACGGCATCCTGCTGATGGGCTCGGACACCGGCCCCGGCATGGGCTTCGAGAAGGCCGCGGGGGCCAGCGTGTGCATCAGCGGCACCGACACGGAGAAGCTGCGTGGCTGGTGGGCGCAGCTGTCCGAGGGCGGCGAGGTGCAGGTGCCGCTGGAGAAGCAGATGTGGGGCGACGAGTACGGCCAGTGCACCGACCGCTTCGGCACCCCCTGGATGTTCAACGTGGGGTCCGCACCGGACGCGGCATGATCGGGGGGTGACCGACTTCGAGCTCCTCCTGCCGCAGGCCGTCGACGTCCGCGAGGTCGGGATGCGCGATGGCCTGCAGCTGGAGGCGCCGGTGCCGCTGGCCGACAAGCTGGCGATGCTCGAGGCCCTGGTGGAGACCGGGGTGCGCCGGATCGAGGTGACCTCCTTCGTGTCCCCGAAGGCGGTGCCCGCGCTGGCCGACGCCGACGCGCTCGCCGCCGAGCTGCACCGCTTCCCGGGCGTGCACTTCTCCGCGCTGGTGGCCAACACCCGGGGTGCGCAGCGGGCCGTGGACGCCGGGATCGCCGACCTGGAGTACGTGGTCAGCGCGTCGGACAGCCACTCCCGGGCCAACGCCGGCCGGCCCACGAAGGACGCCGTGGCCGCCGTCCCGGACATCGCCGCGCTCGCCCACGGCGCCGGCGGCAGCCTCGAGGTGGTCGTCGCGACGGCGTGGGACTGCCCCTTCGACGGCCGCACCGCGCTGGACCGCACGGTGGACGTCGCCCGTGCCTCGGTCACCGCCGGCGCCGACCAGCTGTGCCTGGGCGACACCATCGGGACGACGACGCCGCTGCGGGTGGTGCGGCTGCTCGACGAGGTCCGCCGGGCCACCCCGGGCGTCCCCCTCGGCGTGCACTTCCACGACACCCGCGGCACCGGTCAGGCCAACGCGCTGGCCGCCGTCCAGGCCGGGGTCACCCAGCTGGACTCCTCGGTGGGCGGGCTGGGCGGCTGCCCGTTCGCCCCCGGCGCCAGCGGCAACATCGCCACCGAGGAGCTCGTGTACTGGCTGGAGGACTCCGGGGTGCGTACCGGCATCGACCTCGACGCCGTCCTGGCCGCCGCCGCGGTCACCCGGCGGGCGGTCGGCCGGGAGCTGCCCAGCTCGCTGTTCCGTGCCGGAGGTCGCAACGCCCCGCGCGGCACGTGGTCCCCGGAGGTGGTGGGATCGCAGGCATGAGCGAGCAGCCCCCGGAGATCGTCGACCCCCGTGTGATGCGGGACGTGCTCGGCCACTTCGCCTCCGGCATCACCATCGTCACCGCGATCGCCGACGACGGCCCGATCGGGTTCACCTGCCAGTCCTTCAGCTCCCTGTCGCTGGACCCGCCGCTGGTCGCCTTCGCCCCCGCGAGGAGCTCGACCACCTGGCCGCGGCTGCGCGAGGCCGGCCGGTTCTGCGTGAACGTGCTGGCCGACGACCAGGACCGGCTGTCCTCGCAGTTCGCCCGCTCGGGCACCGACAAGTACGCCGGGGTGAGCTGGGAGCCGAGCGCGCACGGCTCACCGGTGCTGGACGGCGTCGTGGCCTGGATCGACTGCGAGCTGTTCGCCGAGCACGAGGGCGGGGACCACACCATCGTCGTCGGCCGGGTGCTCGACCTCGGCGCGACGGCGGAGAAGGCCCCGCTGGTCTTCCACCGCGGCGCCTACGGCCTGCAGACGAAGGGCTAGTCGAAGCGGACGGCGATCAGCGCGACGTCGTCCCGGCGGTCGAGGTCGGCTGCGACCGCGTGGTCGCACAGGTCCTGCGGCAGCGCGTCCACCGGGGCGTCCCGCAGCCGCTGCACCAGCGTCCGGATGCCCTCGTCGAGGTCGGCGCCGGGGTGCTCGATGAGCCCGTCGGTGTAGCCGATCAGCGTGGTCCCCACCGGCACCTCGAGGTGCAGGGTCTCCCGACGGGACTCCCGGTCCACGCCCACCAGCAGCCCGCTCACCTCGTCCAGCACCTCGACGCTGCCGTCGGGTCGGCGGACGAGCAGCGGCGGGTGCCCGGCGTTGGCGATGGCCAGCGTCCAGGGCCGGCCCTCCCCCGCCGGGGGCTCGGCCCGCACGTAGGCCATGGTCGCCATCGAGGCCACGTGCAGGCCCTGGACCAGCCGGTCGACCCGGCCGAGCACGGCACCCGGGTCGGCGTCGGTGGGCTCCCAGACGCAGGCCCGCAGCAGTCCGCGCAGGTGGCCCATCGCCGCCGCGGCCACCACGTCGTGGCCGACCACGTCGCCGATCGCCACCCCGACCGACCCGTCGGGCAGCGCCAGCAGGTCGTAGAAGTCCCCGCCGACGTCGGCTGCGGTGGACGCGCTGACGTAGTGCGCCGCCGAGGTGATCCGCGGGATCTCCGGCAGGTCGGGCAGCAGGGAGCGCTGCAGGGTCTCGGCGACCTCGTGCTCCTGCTGGTAGAGCCGCACGTTGTCCATCGCGAGGGCGGCCCGGCGGGACAGGTCCTCGGCCAGGTCGACGTCCTCGCGGTCGAACCCGCGGTCGTCGCTGGTCATCACCAGCGCCATCGCGCCCAGCGTGCGACGCCGGGCCACCATCGGGACGCTGAGCACCGACGTGCCGCCCAGCCGGCGGAACAGCCCGGCGGTCGACGGGTGGCTGAACACCGCGGCGGTCCGCTCGTCGTCCATGTCCGGGATGAGCACCGGCAGCGAGGTGTCCAGGGCCTGACGGCTGGGGGACGCCTCCGGCAGGTGCATGGCGTGCAGGTTGCTGAACTGGCGCAGCTCGTCGTGCATGCCGTCGCGGTGCCGGGCCGCGGTCTCCCGGACGTCGCCGAACGGGTCGACGAGGGTGATGAACACCCAGTCGGCCAGCAGGGGCACGCACAGACCGGCCAACCGGTCGAGCAGCTCGCTCATCTCCAGCGTCGCCGACAGGGTGCTGGTCGCCTCGGCCATCAGCGCCAGGCGGCTCTGCGCCAGCTCCGCCTCGGCCGTGGCCCGCTCGGCGTCGGCGCGGGCCTGCTCGGCGACGGCCTGGGCGACCTCGGCCTCCCGGCGGGCGGACTGCTCGGCGGCGAACGCCGACGCCCGCTCGCCCTCGACCCGCACCCGCTCGGTGACGTCGGTCTGCACGCCCACGAAGCTGACCAGCTCACCCGTGCCGTCGAAGACCGGGGTGATCGACAGCTGGTTCCAGAAGGCCGTGCCGTCCTTGCGGTAGTTCAGCAGCGTCGTGGTGATCGGCTCCTGGGCCCGCAGGGCCGCGCCGATGGCGTCCACGGCCGCCCGGTCGGTGGCCGGCCCCTGCAGGAACCGGCAGTTGCGGCCCACCGACTCCTCGTAGGAGAAGCCGGTGACCCGGGTGAAGGAGGGGTTGACCCACACCAGCGGGTCGTCGGGCTGCCGGGGGTCGGTGATGGTGAAGGTGATGTCGGTGGCGACGACGGCCCGGTCGCGCAGGGCCTGCAGCTGGGCCTCGGGGTCGGCCGAGGTGCCGCCGTCGACCTGGAGGAAGACGACCAGGGCCAGCTGCTCGGCGTCGGGGTCCTGGGAGAGCGGGAACCCGGTGACCCACAGCGTGAGCGGGTCGCTGTCGTCGTCGGCGGCGCCGGCGCGGTCGGCGTCGGTGCTGCGCAGCGGCGACAGCCGCACGGCCTCCCCGGCGACGGGTGACCCGTCGGCCACCTGGGAGAGCGGGCTGCCGGTGCTGGCCAGCGGCGCGCCGGTGAGGTCGGTCAGGCCCGCCGACGCACCCCACTCGTCGATCGGGACCGGCAGCCGGACGTGCCCGGCGATCTCCACCGCAGCGGTGTTGGCGTAGACCACGGTGCCGGCGGAGCGGTCGATGACCAGCACGGCCACCGGGACGTCGGAGAGCACGCCGGGCAGCGCGGACCGGGCACCCTGGGGCCGGTCGGACACCAGGGCCTCGGCAGCGCCCACGATGCCGGCCTGCGAGGACCCGTCCGCCGGGGACGCCGCCACACCGGCGACCGCCGCGGCGGCTTCCGGGGGGACGGGGACCGACGCGGCCCGCGGCTCGTCGCGCTCAGACGGCACGCGGACAGCATAAGCGGGGGCTGTGACCCGGGACCGTTCCGCATCCGCCCCGGGGCCTCAGGCGGCGCCGGGGTCCTGCTCGTCGGGGGGCGCGGCGTCGAGCTCGGCGAGGTGCCGCAGCCACAGCAGGCCCAGGACAGGCAGCACCAGCGGGATGAACCCGTAGCCCTGGCCGTACACCGACCACACCGTGGCGTCCGGGAACGCCTGCCGGTCCAGCAGGGACAGCGTGCCCACCACGAGGACCCCGACCAGTTCGACCAGGACGGCGACCACGGCGGTGCGTCGGCCGCCCCGGCCACCGCGGGCCAGCCCGATCGTGGCGACCAGGTAGACGACCGCGGAGAACGCCGACAGCAGGTAGGCCACCGGGGCCTCGTCGAACTGGGTGGCCAGCTGGACGGCGGCCCGGGCGCCCGCGGCCAGGGCGAAGGTGCCGTAGAGGGCGACCAGGACCCGGCCGGGGCCCCGCGAGCCGTGGTCGGTCGGCCCGTCGGAGCCGGCCGCCGGGGCGCCCAGGCGGTCAGCCACCGGTGGCCTCCCACAGCTGGAGCAGCCGCCACACCATGACGGCGACGACGAGACCGGCCACCGCGATCACGGACCCGGCCCACCGCGTGGGCTCGGTGCGCGACCAGAGCACCCCGGCGACCGGCACCAGCACCACGCTGACCAGGTAGGCCAGGAAGGTCGCCGTCTCCGGGGGGCGTTCCCCGCCGACGAGGGCGACGACGACCAGCACCAGCTGCACGACCAGGATCAGCTCCAGCACCCCGGCGACGACCAGGTGGGCCTGCCCGGTGCGGCGACGGAGGACCGTGGACAGCACACCGAGGGCGACCAGCACCAGGGCCACCGCGGAGGCCGCGACCACCAGGGGGGTGCTCACACGGGGTCCAGCGGTCCGGTCACGGGCACCATCCTCCCAGTCCGACGTCCGCCGGGCCCTACTGGCGGGTAGGGCACGATCGGGTCTCGTAGCCCCGGTGGGGTCTCCCCAGGAGCCCGGTGGTGGGACAGACTCGGGGCATGACCGTCCGCGATCTGGTGAGCGACCTCTTCGCCGAGCACCTGGACCGGCTGACGGCCCACCCCGTCCGGCTGCAGACCCTGGTCGCGCTGCTGGAGGACCTCGAGATCGCCGAGCCGACCACCCGGGTGGCGATGGCCGGGCTGCGCCGCGAGGGTCTGTTCACCGCCAGCCGCAGCGGCCGGGAGACCCTCTACACCCCGACCGACCGGTTGCGCGCGGTCCGCGAACGTCGCCAGGAGCGCCTGGACCAGCGGCTGCTGCCCTGGGACGGCCGCTGGCGGATGGTCATCTACACCGTCCCGGAGACCGACCGCGCCACCCGGGAGCGGGTCCGCCGCACTCTGGGCCGGCACGGCTTCGGGATGCTGGCCCCGGCGACCTGGATCTCCCCCCAGGAGGCCGCGCTGGACGAGGTGCGCGCCGAGCTCGCCACCGAGCCGATCGCCCGGCTTGACGTGCTGCGGGCCACGATGGCCGACGCCGACATGCCCTCCACCGACTTCGAGCTCGCGCACCGCTGCTGGGACCTCGAGGCCCTGGCCGCCGGGTGGCGGGAGCTGACCGCCTCGTTCCGCGGTCAGCTGGCCGCCCCCTGCCCCAGCGGCGCGGAGGCGCTGCGGGCCCACCTGCGCTCGCTGCGCGCGTTCCGGGCGATGGTGGGGAGCGACCCGTTCCTGCCCCCGGAGCTCAAGGCCACCGACTGGCCCGGGCAGGACGCCTGCGACACCTGGACCGAGCTGAGCGCCCGGCTGGCCGACCCGGCCCGCGAGCACGTGGGAGCCCGGCTGGCCGAGGACGTCGGCGAGGTCGTCGCCCCCCGGGCCCAGCAGGACTCCCCGTCGCTCATCTGATGCCGTTCTCCTGAGGTGCTGCCCGGTGCGGGTCGCTCAGACGTGCACCGAGGACATGTCCGGGTAGCGGTCGCCGGCGGCCGCGCCCACCGGGGCGGCCTCGTCGAGGGCCCGCAGGTCGTCGGCGCTGAGGACGACGTCGGCCGCGGCCGCGTTCTCCTCCAGGTAGGACACCCGCTTCGTGCCCGGGATCGGCACGATCGTGGGCAGCCCCTCGGCGCCCGAGCGGGCCATCACCCAGGCCAGTGCGAGCTGGGTCGCGGTGACGCCCTTGCCCTCGGCCAGCTCGCGCACCCGGTCGACCAGCCGCAGGTTCTGCTGGAACGCCTCCCCCTGGAACCGCGGGTTGACCCGGCGGAAGTCGCCCTCCTCCAGGTCGTCCACGCTGCGGATCTGCCCGGACAGGAAGCCGCGGCCGATGGGTGAGTAGGCGACGAACCCGATGCCGAGCTCGGCGCAGGCGGCGAACACCCCGTCGGTCTCGGGGTCCCGGGTCCACAGCGAGTACTCGGTCTGCACGGCGGTCACCGGCTGCACGGCGTGCGCCCGGCGGATGGTGTCGGGAGCGGCCTCGGAGATGCCGGCGTGCCGGATCTTGCCGGCCTGGACCAGCTCGGCCAGGGCGCCCCAGGTGTCCTCGATCGGCACGGAGGGGTCGACCCGGTGCTGGTAGTAGAGGTCGATGACGTCGACGCCCAGCCGCTGCAGCGAGGCGTCGCAGGCGCTGTGCACGTACTCCGGGCGCCCGTTGATGCCGACGCGGGAGCCGTCCGGGTTGCGCTCGTTGCCGAACTTGGTGGCCAGCACGACCTCGTCGCGCCGGCCGGCGATCGCGGCCCCGACCAGCTGCTCGTTGGTGAACGGGCCGTACATGTCGGCGGTGTCGAGGAAGGTGACGCCCAGGTCGAGGGCGCGGTGGATGGTCCGCTCGGCCTCCGCCTGGTCCCCGGTGCCGTAGAACTCGCTCATCCCCATGCAGCCCAGGCCCTGGGCGGCGACGGTCAGGTCGTTCAGCGTGCGTGTGTCCATGCCCGTCGTCCTGCCCGCTCGGTGTGCCGTGCAACCACCGGAACGGGAACGGTCGTTCGCGCCGGTAACGGGTCCGGGCACCCCTCGTTGGTCCGGGCACAGCGCACGCACAGCTGACCGACCCGAGCGCGACACCGACGTCGCGCCGCACCGTCGAGGAGTCCCGTGACCGCCGTCCGCAGAACCGTCGCCCTGGTGGGGGGTGCCGCCCTGGTGGCCGGTGCGCTCGTCACCGGCGCCCCCGCCAGCGCAGCCCCCGCCGCTCCACCCGCCCCGGTCCAGGAGTTCCTGGCCGACCAGCTCGACGTCCTCGCCGCCGCCAGCCCCACGACCGTGCTGGTGCACGGCACCGACGTCGCGGCCGCCCGTGCGGCAGTCGCCGCGACGGGGATGACCGCGGTCACCGAGTTCGAGCGCATCGGCGTCGTCGTCGCCTCGGGCACCGGAGCCCAGGTGCAGGCCGCGCGTCGGGAGCCCGGGGTGGTCTACCTGGAGGGCAACAGCCCGATCACCTTCTCCGACCAGACCTCGAACACCGCGACCCGCGGGGCCGAGGCGGTCGCCACCCTCACCGGCGCCGACGGGTCGCCGCTGGACGGCAGCGGGGTCTCGGTGGCCGTCATCGACTCCGGGGTCGACCCGACCCACCCGTACCTGCAGGACCCCGACGGCGGCAGTGCGGTCGTGGCGAACCTCAAGAGCGTCTGTCTGGTCGAGAGCACCCCGACCCCGGACTGCGTGCTGCCGGTCCCCGGCTTCCTGGACACCGACACGCTGTCCGGTGGTGGGCACGGCACCCACGTCAGCGGCATCGTGGCCGGCCGGCCCACCACGCTCACCGACGGCGACCAGCTGCAGGGTGCCGCCCCCGGCGCCTCCCTCGTCTCCATCTCCACCGGCGCGGTGCTGCTCATCGTCGGCGCCGACTCGGCGCTGAACTGGGTGCTGGAGAACCACGAGGCGCCCTGCGGTGCCTGGGTGCCGGCCGACGTCTGCCCGCCGATCAAGGTCACCAACAACTCCTACGGGCCCACCGGGGGCGGCGAGTTCGACCCGGACAGCGCGACCGTGAAGCTGCAGCGGGCGCTGGCCGCCGAGGGCGTCGTCACCGTCTGGGCGGCCGGCAACGACGGCGGGGACGGGTCGGCGTCGTTGACCAACCCGCCCGGGCAGGACCCCACCGGCGGCGTCCTCTCCGTCGCGTCCTACTACGACCAGGCCACCGGGACCCCGGACGGCACCGTGAGCACCTTCTCCTCGCGCGGGCTGTCCACCGACCCCTCGACCTGGCCCGACGTGTCCGCGCCGGGTGAGGACATCGCGTCGTCCTGCCGGCCGTACCTGCCGATCTGCGCGACCGGTCTGATGCCGCAGAACGGCCCCGGCCTGCTCGACGTGGGCACCGTGAACACGATCAGCGGGACGTCGATGGCCGCCCCGCACGTGGCCGGGATCGTGGCCCAGCTCTTCCAGGCCGACCCGACCGCCACCCCGGCCGAGGTGGAGGCGGCCATCGTCGGCTCGGCGCACCGCTACACCGACGGTGCGGCGTACGCGACGGTCGACGGCCGGACGACGTCCTACGACAAGGGCGCCGGCCTGGTCGACGTCGTGGCCGCGGTGGCCGCCCTGCGGGCCGGCTGACCTCCCCGGGTTCCCCGGGGGACCGAACCGGTCCGGGGGCTGGATGCGAAGGTGGGGCATGAAGCGCGGAGACGTGGCCCCCGATTTCGAGCTCCCGGACCAGGACGGCACGCCCCGGCGGCTGTCCACGATGCTGCAGGACGGTCCGGTGGTGCTGTTCTTCTACCCGCTGGCCTCCTCCGGCGGGTGCACCACCGAGATGTGCTCCGTCCGCGACGAGCAGGCCCGGTTCGCCGCCGTCGGCGCGCAGCGGGTGGGCATCAGCCGGGACTCGGTGCAGAAGCAGAAGGCGTTCGCCGAGGGCAACGGGTTCGACTACCCGCTGCTGGCCGATGTCGACGGCGGGGTCTGCGAGGCCTACGGCACCAAGCGCAACATGAACGCCGCGCCGGTGAAGCGGCACACCTACGTGATCGGCACCGACGGCCTGGTCAAGGACGTCATCAAGAGCGAGTTCCGCTTCGCCAAGCACGCGGACAAGGCGCTGGCGGCGCTGTCGCCCTCCTGAGTCAGCCGGCCAGCTCGGCGCGGATCTCCGCGTCGTGCTGGCCGACGGCCGGCACGGAGCCGACCGCGCCCGGGGTGACCGAGAACCGGGGGGCGACGGCGGGCTGGTGCACGCCGTCCACCTCGACGAACACCCCGCGCTCGGTGTTGTGCTGGTCCTGCACCGCCTCCAGCAGCGACCACACCGGGGCGACGCAGGCGTCGGTCCCGGCGAAGACCTGCCACCACTCGTCCCGGGTGCGGCTGCCGATCACCTCGGCGAACCGGTCGCGCAGCTGCGGCCAGGCGCGCACGTCGGACCGGTCGGGCAGCGAGGCGTCCCCGGCCAGGCCGAGACCCGTGAGCAGCGCCGCGTAGAACTGCTCCTCCAGAGCACCGACGGCGAGGAACGTCCCGTCCGCACACCGGTAGACGTCGTAGAACGGCGCGCCGGTGTCGAGCAGGTTCCCCCCGCGCACGTCGCGCCAGGTGCCCTGGTCGAGCATCCCGTGGATCATCGTGGTGAGCACCGCGGTGCCGTCCACGATGGCGGCGTCGACCACCTGGCCCTGCCCCGTCGTCCGGGCGTGCAGCAGGGCGGCGACCGCGCCCAGGGCGAGGAACACCCCGCCGCCGCCGAAGTCGCCGAGCAGGTTCAGCGGCGGTGCCGGGCGCTCGTCGGGTCGACCGGTGGCCCCCAGCGCCCCGGTCAGCGCGACGTACCCGATGTCGTGCCCGGCCGAGTGCGCCAGCAGCCCGGTCTGCCCCCAGCCGGTCATCCGGCCGTAGACCAGCGCCGGGTTGAGCTCCAGCGCCTGCTCCGGGCCCAGCCCCAGGCGCTCCATCACCCCGGGTCGGAAGCCCTCCAGCAGCACGTCGGCCCGCCCGACCAGCGCCCGGACGACGGCGAGGTCCTCGGCGTCCTTGAGGTCCAGCGCGATCGACCGCTTGCCGCGGTCGAGCAGCGAGGTCCCGCCCAGTGCGCCGATCAGCCCGGTACCGGCGCTGCGCCGGTCGATCCGGACGACGTCGGCGCCCAGGTCGGCCAGCAGCATCCCGCAGAACGGGCCCGGGCCCAGGCCGGCGAACTCCACGACGCGCACACCCTGCAGCGGTCCGGCCACGGTGCCCCACTCTCCTCAGGTCGTGGTGGCATGCTCCCGCACCGTGCGTCCCTACGTCGTGGTGGCGGTCGGCGGCGCCCTGGGGGCCCTGGCCCGGTACGGCGTCCAGCTCGGCCTCCCGCACTCCCCCGGCGCCTGGCCGTGGGCGACCGTGGCCGTGAACCTCACCGGCTGCCTGCTCATCGGCCTGCTGCTCGCCGTGCTGCTGGCCCGGGCGCCGGACCACCCGTGGCTGCGGCCGTTCCTGGCCACCGGGGTGCTCGGGGGCTACACCACCTTCTCCACGTTCTCCGTCGACGCCGTCCAGCTCGCCGAGGCCGGCCGGTGGCCCATGGCGGTCGTGTACCTGCTGGTCAGCGTGGTGGGCGGGCTGGCCGCCGTCGTCCTCGGGCTGGGCGTGGGCCGGCGGGTGGCCCGGTGACCGTGCTGTGGGTGGCGCTCGGCGCGCTGGTCGGGGCGCCGCTGCGGTTCGCCGCCGACCGGGCGGCGGTGCGGTGGCGGGGCCGGGGCAGCGTGCTCGGGATCCTGGTGGTCAACGTGCTCGGCAGCCTGGTGCTGGGCGTCGTCCTCGGGCTGCGCGACCTCTCCCCCGCGGTCGTCGCCCTGGTGGGCACCGGCTTCTGCGGCACGCTGACCACGTTCTCCACCTTCGGCTTCGACGTGGTCCGGCTGGTCGAGGAACGGGCGGTGGGCCGGGCGCTGGCCTACGTGGCCGGGTCGTTGCTGCTGGGCGTCGGGGCGGCGGCGGTCGGGTACCTCGCCGTCCGATGACCTGCGACGGCCGCCGGGCCTCAGTAGGGTCGGGCCAGCATGGTTGATGAGACGCAGTCAGACAGTCCCGTGGTCGTGGTCGCCAACCGACTCCCGGTGGACCAGGTCGTCGCCGCCGACGGCACGGTCAGCTGGACCCGCAGTCCCGGTGGCCTGGTCACCGCCCTGGAGCCCTTCGTGGCCGGCCGCGGCGGTGCCTGGGTGGGCTGGTCGGGCTCGGCCGGGGAGGCCCCGGAGCCCTTCGAGTCCGGCGGCATGCACCTGGTCCCGGTCGCCCTGAGCGAGGACGACGTCGACCAGTACTACGAGGGGTTCTCCAACGCCTCGCTCTGGCCGCTCTACCACGACGTGGTCGAGAAGCCCGAGTACCACCGCACCTGGTGGAACAGCTACGTGCAGGTCAACCGCCGGTTCGCCGAGAAGGCCGCCGAGGTCGCCGCAGAGGGCGCGATCGTCTGGGTGCACGACTACCAGCTGCAGCTGGTGCCGGCGATGCTCCGCCAGCTGCGCCCGGACCTGACCATCGGGTTCTTCCTGCACATCCCGTTCCCGCCCTACGAGCTGTTCACCCAGCTGCCGTGGCGCAACGCCGTGGTCGAGGGCCTGCTGGGGGCCGACCTCATCGGCTTCCAGATGCCGGCCGCGGCGACGAACTTCGTCCAGCTGGCCAAGCGCCTGCACGAGCTGCCCACCAAGGGCGGGACGATCGAGTACGAGGGCCGCACGGTCACCGTCAAGGCGTTCCCGATCTCGATCGACGTCTCGGTGTTCGACGAGCTGGCCCGGTCCCCGGAGGTGCTCGAGCGGGCCGCGGAGATCCGCCGCGAGCTGGGCAACCCCGACAAGGTGGTGCTCGGGGTCGACCGGCTGGACTACACCAAGGGCATCGGCGTCCGGCTCGAGGTCTTCCTGGAGCTGCTGGAGGACGAGCTGATCGAGGCGCCGTCCACGGTGTTCATGCAGGTGGCGACACCCAGCCGTGAGCGGGTCGAGCACTACGTGACCATGCGCGAGACGATCGAGCAGCAGGTCGGGCACATCAACGGGGTCTTCGGCTCGACCACCGGTCCGGCGGTGCACTACTTCAACCAGTCGATGCCGCGCGAGGAGCTCGCCGCCCTCTACCGGGCCGCCGACGTCATGCTCGTGACGCCCTACCGGGACGGCATGAACCTGGTGGCCAAGGAGTACGTCGCCGCGCGCAGCGACAACGGCGGCACGCTGGTGCTCAGCGAGTTCGCCGGTGCCGCGGCCGAGCTCAAGCAGGCCTACCTGGTCAACCCGCACGACAAGGACGGCGTCAAGAAGCAGCTGATGCGCGCGCTGCGGGCCGACCCGGCGGAGTCGGCGAAGGCGATGAAGGCGATGCGCCGCTACCTGCGGGGTCACGACCTCGACCACTGGGCCGGGTCGTTCTTCGACGCCCTGGAGGCCCAGTCGTGAGCGGGTTGGACCTGACGCTGGAGGACGCGCTGGACGCCCTCGCGCTGCGCCGTCCGCTGCTGCTGGCCACCGACTACGACGGCGTGCTGTCCGCGCTGGCCGACGTCCCCTCCGAGGCCGGGCCGCAGCCGTGGGCGGCGGACCTGCTGACCCGCCTCGCCGCGGCTCCTGACGTCACCGTCGCCCTGGTCAGCGGTCGGGGCGTGGCCGACCTGCAGGCCACCAGCGGTTTGACCGGCCCCTACCGCTGGGTCGGCAGCCACGGGGCGGAGTTCGACGGCGGGCCGGA
This sequence comes from Geodermatophilus sp. Leaf369, assembly GCF_001424455.1. NCBI lineage: Bacteria > Bacillati > Actinomycetota > Actinomycetes > Geodermatophilales > Geodermatophilaceae > Geodermatophilus > Geodermatophilus sp. Leaf369. The sequence goes on from NZ_LMQA01000002.1 coordinate 206,265, forward strand.
CCCCGAGCTGCTGGCCCACCGCGACACCCTGGTCGCCGCGCTCGAGCCGCTGGTGGACGCCGTCCCCGGTGCCCGGCTGGAGGTCAAGCCGGCCGCGGTCGCCGTGCACGTGCGCACCGCGACCGACCGGGACGCCGCCGCCGGCCTGCTGGCCGCCGCCGACGCCGCCGCGGACACCGGTATCACCCGCAAGCCGGGCAAGGACGTGCTGGAGCTGGCCCTCACCGACGCCGACAAGGGGACCGCGGTCCTCCGGCTGCGCCGCGAGCTCGGCGCCGACGGGGCGCTGTACCTGGGCGACGACACCACCGACGAGGACGCGTTCACCGCCCTCGGCCGGGAGGACGTGACCGTGAAGGTCGGCCCCGGCGAGACCGCCGCCGCGCACCGGGTGCCCGACCTGGACGGCGTCCGCGCCCTGCTCGAGCGCCTGGCCACGGCCCTGCACGTCTGACGTCCCCGGAAACCGCGGTTTCTGGGACGTGCGCGGGTTGTGTAACCAAGGGACAGCCCCGGACCTGTGACGTGGGTCGCCGCGGGCCCTAGCGTCCCGTCACGTGATCGCCGTCTCCCCAGCGTCGGGGGTGCACCTCCCGTGCAGCTGACCCGCAGAGGTTTCCTGGCCGGAGCGCTCGCGCTGCCGGCCCTGTCCGCGTTGTCGGCCTGTGCCGGCACCGTCGTCTCCCCGGGCGACCTGTCCCGCCTGCGCATGATGGTCCCGGCCAGCCCGGGCGGCGGGTGGGACACCACCGCCCGCACGCTCCAGCGCGTGATCCAGCAGACCGGGGTCGCCCGCAACGTCCAGGTGTTCAACGTCGAGGGGGCCGGCGGCACGATCGGCCTGGGCCAGCTGTCCCGTGAGGACGACGACGCCCTGCTGATGATGATGGGCCTGGTCATGGTCGGGGCCATCGACACCAACGACTCGAGCACCCGGCTCACCGACGTCACCCCGATCGCCCAGCTGATCGCCGAGACCGAGCTGATCGTCGTCCCGGCCGAGTCGCCCTACGAGACGCTCGAGGACTTCGTCCAGGGCTGGGCCGCCGACCCGCGCGGCACCCCGATCGCCGGCGGCTCGGCCGGCGGCACCGACCAGATCCTGGCCGGGCTGCTCGCCCAGGCGGTCGGCATCGACCCGATCGAGGTCAACTACATCGCCTACTCCGGCGGTGGTGAGTCCCTCGCCGCGCTGCTGGGCAACCAGGTCGCCGCCGGCATCTCCGGCACCGCCGACTACGGCCCCCAGGTGCAGAGCGGCGACCTGCGCGGCATCGCCGTCTCCACCGCGGACCGGTCCACCCAGGTGCCCGACGTGCCCACGATCCTCGAGAGCGGCTACGACGTCGAGGTCACCAACTGGCGCGGCCTGATGGCCCGCCCGGGGATGAGCGCCGGCGCCCGCGAGGACCTCATCGGCCTGGTCACCGAGGCGCACGACACCGACGAGTGGCAGGAAGCGCTGGACACCAACGGCTGGCTGGACACCTTCATGACCGGAGACGAGTACGGCGAGTTCCTCGCCGAGGAGGAGACCCGCGTGCGCCAGGTCCTGACCGAGATCGGGTTGATCCAGTGAGCGCCAGCGAGATGGGCCATCAGACGCAGCCAGTGAGCACCCGAGCGGACGACGTCCGCCCCGTGACCGAGCCGACCACCACCAAGCGCAACAAGGGCGAGCTGGTGCTCGCCGTCCTGCTGGCCGCCCTGGGCGTCTACCTGCTGGTCGACGCCGGCGCGATCGCCGTGCCCGGCTCGACGAACACCCTGGGCCCGCGGTTCTTCCCCTACCTCGTCGGCGGGCTGACCGTCGTCACGGGTGCGTTCCTGGCGCTGCGGGTGCTCCGCGGTGACCGGGCGCCCTCCGACGACAGCGAGGACGTCGACCCCGACGCCCCGACCGACTGGCGCGCCGTCGCCGTCATCGCCGTCGCCTTCCTGGCGCACGCGCTGCTGATCAACGTCATCGGCTGGCCGCTGGCCGTGGCGCTGATGTTCGCCGCCGTGGCCTGGGCGCTGGGTGCGGTCGGCATCGTCCGGCCCTTCCTCATCGGCCTGGCCGTGGGCTGCATCGCCTGGATCGTGTTCGTGAAGGCCCTCAACGTGGCGCTGCCCGGCGGCACGGTCCTCGAGTTCGTGACGAGCTGGTTCTGATGGGCATCGACGCACTGCTCGGCGGGTTCGCCGACGCCATCACCCCGGTCAACCTGCTGTTCGCGCTGCTCGGCGTGGTCCTCGGCACCGCCGTGGGCGTGCTGCCGGGCATCGGCCCGGCCATGACGGTGGCCCTGCTGCTGCCGGCCACCTACGTGCTCGAGCCCACCGCGGCGCTGATCATGTTCGCCGGCATCTACTACGGCGGCATGTACGGCGGGTCGACGACGTCGATCCTGCTGAACACCCCCGGTGAGTCCAGCTCGATCATGACCGCGCTCGAGGGCAACAAGATGGCCAAGGCCGGCCGGGGCTCCGCCGCGCTGGCCACCGCCGCCATCGGCTCCTTCGTCGCCGGCACCATCGCCACCCTGCTGCTCGCGCTGGTCGCCCCCACCGTGGTGGACCTGGCCATCGGGATCACCGCGGCGGACTACTTCGCCCTCGCGGTCATCGCGTTCGTCGCCGTCGCCACCGTGCTCGGGTCCTCCCCGCTCCGCGGGCTGGCCTCGCTGTGCCTGGGTCTGTACCTGGGCCTGGTCGGCACCGACGTGATCACCGGCCAGGAGCGGTTCACCCTGGGCATCCCGCAGCTCTCCGACGGGATCGACGTCGTCGTGGTCGCCGTGGCGCTGTTCGCGGTCGGGGAGTCCCTCTTCGTGGCCAGCCGGCTGCGCAAGGGCGCGGTCCAGGTCATCGACCACAAGGGCAGCTGGATGACCAAGGAGGACTTCCGGCGCTCCTGGAAGCCCTGGCTGCGCGGCACGGCGTTCGGCTTCCCGTTCGGTGCGCTGCCCGCCGGTGGCGCGGAGATCCCGACGTTCCTCTCCTACGCCACCGAGCGGAAGCTCACCAAGCACCCCGAGGACTTCGGCAAGGGCGCGATCGAGGGCGTCGCCGGACCGGAGGCGGCCAACAACGCCGCAGCCGCCGGTGTCCTGGTGCCGCTGCTGACCCTGGGCCTGCCCACCTCGGCGACCGCGGCGATCATCCTGGCGGCGTTCCAGGGCTACGGCATCCAGCCCGGCCCGACGCTGCTGACCACCGAGGGCCCGCTCGTCTGGGCGCTCATCGCCTCGCTGTTCATCGGCAACGTCATGCTGCTGGTGCTGAACCTGCCGCTGGTCGGCGTCTGGGTGAAGCTGCTCAAGATCCCCAGGCCCTACCTGTACGCCGGCATCCTGGTCTTCGCCTCGCTCGGCTCGTTCGCGGTCAACGCCGACCCGCTGGACCTGGTCATCCTCATGGTCCTGGGTCTGCTCGGGTTCGTGATGCGCCGCTACGGCTGGCCGGTCGCCCCCGCGGTGATCGGGCTGATCCTCGGCCCGATCGCGGAGAACAACCTGCGCCGCGCGCTGGCGATCAGCGACGGCGACCTGTCCGCGCTGACCGACACCTGGTTCAGCCGGATCGTGCTGCTGCTCGCACTCGTCGCCCTGGTCGGGCCGTTCGTGCTGCGGCTGGTGAAGGGCCGGCGGGCCACGCCGGAGGAGGTCCAGCGGGACGGGCAGCTGGAGCACCGGGACGACGAGAGCGTCGTCACGTCGGGCAGGGACCAGTGATGGGAGAGGATCGTCGGATGGCCGTCGTCGTCGTGGGGTACGTCCCCAACACCCGCGGGCGCTTCGCGCTCGACCACGCCCTCGCGGAGGCCCGTCGTCGCGACGCGCTGCTCGTGGTGGTCAACAGCTCCCGCGGGGACGCCCTGGTGGACTCGGACTTCCTGCAGGGCGACGCGCTGCGCGCCCTGCACGACGAGCTCACCGCCTCGGGGGTGCGCGCCGAGGTGCGCCAGCCGGTGCGCGGCCGGGACGTCTCCGAGGAGCTGGCCGACGTGGTCCGCGAGACCGACGCCGAGCTGCTGGTCATCGGGCTCAAGAAGCGCTCGGCGGTGGGCAAGCTGCTGATGGGCTCGGCCGCCCAGCGCATCCTGCTCGACGTCGAGTGCCCGATCCTCGGGGTGAAGAGCTCACCGCACGAAGCCTGACCCGCAGCACCGCACCACCGGACGCCCACCGCCCCGGACCCGTCGAGATGTCGACCGGTCCGGGGCGGTGACCGTTGTGCCGTGCACCGGTTCGGACACGACCGACCCCTCGGCGCGAGGCCGGGGCGGGTGGGGCCGAAGTGACGGGTGTGACCGGCCACACCGCCGGCCCGTCGTCGTCCAGGAGTCCCCGTGCGCTGGTTCACCGATCGATCCGTCTCCGTCAAGACCGGTGCCATCGTCGCCGTGGTCTGTCTGCTCAGCGGCGTGCTGATGGCCGTGGCCGCGCTGCGCTCCCAGGAGCTGCGCGCCGAGGCCGACGACCTCTACACCGGACACGTGGTCGGCCTGGACGCCCTCGGGGAGATCCAGCGCAGCTACCAGGGCGACCGCGCCCGCTACATCACCTACGGCCTGGCCGACGCCGAGACCCGCGCCGCGCTGGCCACCGAGCTCGCCGAGCGGCAGACCACCCTGCAGGACCAGCTGGCCGGCTACGCCCCGCTGGCCATCGACCCGGCTGCCTGGGAGCAGTTCCGCGCCGACCTCGCCGCCTACTACGCCGTCGTGGACGACGAGCTGGTGCCCGCCGCCGACCGGGGTGACACCGCCGCGGTCGCCGCGCTGGTCACCGGCCCGGTGCAGGCCGCCACCGACGCGGTCATGGACGACTTCTCGGCCGAGCAGACCCGCTCCAGCGAGGAGGCGGCGGGTCAGATCGTCGGCGCCGACGCGGCCGCCTCGCGGACGCTGTGGGTGCTCGGGCTCGGGCTGCTGGCCGTCGTGGTGATCGGCAGTGCCCTGGCCTGGGTCGTCGTCCGCGGCATCCGCCGGTCGGTCGCCTCGGTGCACCGGTCGCTGACCGCGCTGGAGTCCGGCGACCTGACCGTCGTCCCCGAGGTGCACTCGGCCGACGAGCTGGGCCAGATGGCCCGGGCGCTGACCAGCGCCCAGGTGCGGCTGCGTGAGCTGATGGCCGCCGTCGTGGGCTCGGCCGATGCGGTCGCGGCGTCCAGCGAGGAGCTGTCGGCGTCCTCGGCGCAGATCTCGGCCGCCGCGCAGCAGACCTCCACGCAGTCCGGGCAGGTGTCGCGGTCGGCCGACGAGGTGTCCCGCAACGTGGCCACGGTGGCCGCGGGGGCCGAGCAGATGAGCGCGTCGATCCGGGAGATCGCGCAGAGCGCCAACGAGGCCGTGCGGGTCGCCACCACCGCGGTGGGCGAGGCCGAGACCACCAACGCCACGGTCACCCAGCTCGGCGTCTCCTCCAAGGAGATCGGCGACGTCGTCAAGGTCATCACGTCCATCGCCGAGCAGACCAACCTGCTGGCGCTGAACGCCACCATCGAGGCGGCGCGGGCCGGGGAGGCCGGCAAGGGCTTCGCCGTCGTGGCCAACGAGGTGAAGGAGCTGGCGCAGGAGACGGCCCGGGCGACCGAGGACATCGCCCGCCGCGTCGAGGCCATCCAGGGCGACTCGGTGGCCGCGGTCGCCGCCATCGGCCGGATCTCGGTGACCATCGGGACGATCAACGACCACCAGCTGACCATCGCCAGCGCGGTCGAGGAGCAGACGGCCACGACGAACGAGATGTCCCGCTCGGTCACCGAGGCAGCCGGGGGCACCACCGAGATCGCCGGCACGATCACCGGGGTCAGCGACGCCGCCGGGGCGACCACCCAGGCGCTGGGTCAGACCCAGGTCGCCGTGGACGAGCTGGCCCGGATGGCCGGCGAGCTGCGGACGACGGTGGGTCGGTTCCGTTACTGAAGCTGGAAGGACCGGCGGGAGAGGCCCATCATCCAGCCGTCGATGGTGGTGGTGACCGGGCGCTCGGGCTGGTCGGCGGCGCCGAGGGTGACGAACAGCGGCGTGAAGTGCTCCACCGTCGGGTGGGCGTAGGGCAGGCCCGGGGCGCGGTGGGCGTAGTCGGCGAGGGCGTCGACGTCGCCCCGGTCCAGGGCGTCGGCGGCCCAGGCGTCGAAGTCCGCCGACCAGCTCGGCACCTGGCCGCTGGTCACCGACTCGCGGGTGAGGAACGGCAGGCCGTGGGTCATGAAGCCCGAGCCGATCACCAGCGTGCCCTCCTCGCGCAGCTCGCGGACCCGGCGGCCCAGGTCCATCAGCCGCTCGGGGTCGTGGGTGGGCAGGCTCATCTGCAGCACCGGGACGTCGCCCAGGGGGTACATGACCTTCAGCGGCACCCAGGCGCCGTGGTCCAGGCCGCGGTTGCTGTGCTCGTGGACCGGCTCGGAGTCCGGCATGGCGGCGGCGACCCGGCGGGCGAGGTCGGAGGCGTCCGGGGTCTCGTAGGTCATCTCGTAGTAGCGCCGGGCGAAGCCGCCGAAGTCGTAGACCAGCGGCGTGTGCGCGGCCGACCCGGACAGCGACAGCGGCGCGGACTCCCAGTGCGCGCTGACGATCAGCACGTCCTTGGGCTTGGGCATCGACAGCGCCCAGGTGTGCAGGTCGCGCATCCACGGGCCGTCGTCGAACAGCGGGGGCGCGCCGTGGCTGAGGTACAGGCTCGGCAGGGCCCCGTCCTCGGCGGTCCAGCTGCGCTGTTCGCGCGCGGCGGGGAGTGCGTCGACGAGGAAGTCGTCGAAGGCACCGGCGGGCACCTGCGGGTCGAAGATCGAGGCCATGGCACGACCGTAGGCCCAGGTGTATGAAACGTCAACAAAACAGGGCCGGACTCAACTCCGCCCGCGCCCGGTCGAGGGTGTTCCACGTGCAACAGCAGCGGACGGGACGACGACGGTGGGTGCGGGCGCTGGCGCTGGCGGTGGTGGGCGCGGCGGTGCTGACGACGGCCGGGGTGCCGGCGACGCCGGTGCCCACGCCGGTCCTCCGGCTGGCGAGCACCGAGGACCCCGTGCCCCCGACCGGCATCACGGTCACCGGTCAGGACGCCGCCCTGCTGGTCCGGTGGACGGCGTCCGGGGAGACCGGGACCAACGGCTACCGGGTGGTGGTCGGCGGCGTCGACCGCGGCACCACCACCGCGACCAGCCTCACGGTGACCGGCCTGGTCAACGGCACGGACTACGCCGTCACCGTGGCCACCCGCACCCGTGGGGGCTTCTTCGGCCTGACCCAGTACGAGGGCCGCCCGAGCGCCCCGGTGAGCGGGTACCCCCGCGACGGCGTGGCCCCGGCTGCACCCACCGGCGTCACGGCGGTCCGCGGGGAGAGGCAGGTGCAGCTCTCCTGGGCGGCGAACACCGAGCCCGACCTCGCCGGCTACCGCGTCCTGCGCGACGGGGTCGTGGTCACCGGCACGCTCACCGGCCGCGCGTTCACCGACACCGGGCTCACCAACGACGTCACCTACCGCTACACGGTGCAGGCCGTCGACGTCAGCCGGCAGTGGTCGGCGTCGTCCTCCCCCGCCGTCGCCGCCACCCCCACCGACCTCACCCCACCCGCAGCCCCGACCGGCCTCACCGCCGTGCGTGGCGACGGACGGGTGGCGCTGTCCTGGGCGGCGAACACCGAGTCCGACCTCGGCTCCTACCGGCTGCTGCGCGACGGCGTCGAGGTCGCCACGGTCACCGGCACGTCGGTCACCGACACCGGACTGACCAACGACACGACCTACCGGTACTCCCTGGTCGCGGTGGACACCCACGGCAACCGCTCGCCCGCGTCGTCCCCCGCGGTCGCCGCGACGCCCACCGACCTGACGCCGCCGGCCGTCCCCACCGGGCTGGCTGCCGCCCGCGGGGACGGCCGGGTCGACCTGTCCTGGACGCCGAACACCGAGCCCGACCTGGCCGGCTACCGGGTGTTCCGGGACGGCGCGCTGCTCACCACCGTCCCCGCCGGCACGACCACGCTGGCCGACACCGGGCTGACCAACGACACCACCTACCGGTACGCGATCGCCGCCGTCGACACCCACGGCAACGCCTCGGCGACGTCGGCACCGGCCGTGCCGGGCACCCCCACCGACCTCACCGCCCCGGCCGCGCCCACCGGGCTGGTCGCCACCCGCGGCGACGGGGAGGTCGCCCTGAGCTGGACGGCGTCCCCCGAGCCGGACGTCGCGTCGTACCGGTTGCTGCGCGACGGCGTCGTCGTCGCGACCGTCACCGGCACCTCGGTGACCGACACCGGGCTGACCAACGACACGGCCTACCGCTACACGCTGGTCGCGGTCGACGGGCACGGCAACGCCTCGCCGCCCTCTCCCCCGGTCGACGCCACCCCCACCGACCTGACCCCGCCGCCGGCCCCCACCGACGTGGCCGCGACCGCGGGCGAGCGCTCGGCCACGGTCACCTGGGCACCCTCGGCCGCCGGGGACGTCGTGGCGCACCGGGTGCTGCGCGACGGCGTCGTCGTCGCCACCTCGACCGGGTCGTCGGCGACGGTCACCGGCCTCGAGCCTGCGCCGGTGTCGTTCACCGTGGTCGCCGTCGACGGGCACGGCAACGTCTCCCCGGTGTCCGCGACGGTCACCGTGACGCCGGTGGACACCACCGCGCCGGCGGTCCCGACCGGGATCACCGGCCGGGCCGGGGACACCGCGGCCACCGTCGGGTGGCAGCCGGTCGCCGACACCGACGTCGCGGGCTACCGGGTGCTGCAGGACGGTGACGTCGTCGCCACGGTCACCGGCACGTCGGCGACGGTGTCCGGGCTGGTCAACGGCACGTCCTACCGCTTCACCGTGGTGGCGTTCGACGGGAGCGGCAACGCCTCGGCGGCGTCGGTCGCGGTGGTCGTCGTCCCGGCGGTGGGCACCGTGCCCGCGCTCGGCTCCGGCGAGACCGGCGGGCTCGCGGCCTCCCGGGACGGCCGGTTCGTCGTCGTCGGCACCCGGGCGCAGCTCGAGCCCGCGGACGTCAACAGCGCCTACGAGCTGTACCTGCTCGACCGCACCGCCGGCACCGCCACCCGCATCGCCCCGCTGGCCGCGGCCGCCACCGGTGCCACCGACCCGACGAACACCGCCGCCCCGGCGGTCAGCGACGACGGGCGGTACGTCGCGCTGGCCACCACCGCGGCGCTGCTGCCGGCCGACACCAACCGGCTCAGCGACGTCTACCGGCTGGACCTGGCCACCCGCACCTGGGTGCTGCTCAGCGTCCCGGCCGGGGGGCGGGTCAGCGCCACGGTGGCCGGCACCGTGCTGCAGACCGGCTCGTCGGTCCACGCGACCAGCCCGACGGTGGCGATGAGCGCCGACGGCGACCTCGTCGCGTTCTACTCCGCGCGGGCCGACCTCGGGCCGCGCGACACCAACGGCGCCGTCGACGTCTACGCCACCCGGGTGTCCACCGGCGCGGTCACCCGGGTCTCCACCACCGCGACCGGCACGGACCTGCCGCGCACCGCCACCGGCCCGGCCCTGGCGCTCACCCCGGACGGCCGGTTCGCCGTCTTCCCGGCGACCTCGTCGTCGGGCCCGCTGGTGCTCTACCGCAAGACGCTGTCGGGGGCCGGCGCGGGCGAGGCGGTCGTCGTCTCCACCGTGGTCGCCGCCGGCCGGACGACGGAGGTCGCGGTGTACCGGGACGCCGGCGACGTCGCGGTCTCCGACGACGGGCGCTACGTCGCCCTGGTGACGGCGGCGAAGCCGACCGCGCCGGGCAGCAGCTGGTCGACCGGGCTGGCCTACCGCAAGGACGTCGTCACCGGCGCGCTGGCCCCGCTGGGCAGCGGGCAGACCGCGGCCTGGGAGCACCAGGTCGGCCTGGACCCGACCGGCCGGTACGGCTTCTTCTCCACCACCGCGGCCGTCGTGCCCGGGGACGTCAACGGGCACACCGACGTCGTCCGCCGGGACCTGGAGACGGGCACGCTGACCCTGGTCACCGCCGACGCCGACGGCCGGACCACCACCGGGCCGACCGGGGCGGTGGCGCCGGCGGAGTACGGCCGGGTGCTGCCGGTCAGCGGCGACCTGGTGCTGCTGACGACGTCCCAGGCGCTGCTGCCGGCCGACACGAACCGGCTGCGCGACCTCTACGCCAAGGACCTGTCCACCGGCGCGGTCCTCTCCCCCGTGCGCTGAGTGGAGGGTGGGAGGTGAGGAGACCTCGCCTCCCGCCCTCCACTCAGCGGAGCCAGTGGGCCTCGTAGGGGCGCAGCTGGACGGCGCCGTCGCTGATCACCGGGGCCTCGCCGGTGAGGTGGTCGACCACCCGGGCCGGGTCGAGACCGAGCTCCCGGAGCACGTCGAGGGGCACGTGCCGGGGCTCGGGGGCCACGTTGTAGACGCCCAGCACCGTGCCCAGCGGGTGCCGGCGGGCGACGAGCAGGACGGCGGGGTCGCGCGGGTCGAGCACCTGCGCGGCGACCGAGGCGTGCAGCTGGGGCAGCGTCGCCCGGGCCGCGGCCATCGCCCGGATGCCGGCCGCGATCGCCGGGGACACCGGGGCGGGCGGTCCGTCCGCGGGCCAGGTGAGCCGGGGGCGGTGGGCCCAGCGGTTGTCCTCGGCGTGCCCGGGCTCCTCGGCCCAGTGCGGGTCGTTGAGCATCCCCAGCTCGTCGCCGCTCCACAGGACCGGCAGCCCGCCGAACCCGAGGACGACGGCGTGCGCGAGCAGCACCCGGGCGACGGCGTTCGGGTCCCAGGCGCCGAGTCCGGCGAGCGAGGCGGCGGTGCCGGAGATGCGGCGGTCCCCGGTCTCCTCGTTCTCCCCGAAGACCAGCCCGCGGGCCCAGGAGCTGGGGAAGGCCCCGGAGTACCAGTCGGAGAGGAACCGGCGGTGCGCGGACCCGGACAGCCCCACGGCCGCGGCGTCCCCGTCGTCGACGGCCCAGCCGATGTCGTCGTGACAGCGCACGTAGGTGATCCAGGCCGTGGTGGACGGCGGGACGGGGAGCTGCTGCAGCGCTCGGGAGGCCAGCACCGCGTCGCGGGCGGCCAGCATCGACCAGACCTGGACCATCAACCCGTTGTGGTAGGCGAGGTCGCTGACCCTGCCCCAGTGCTCGGCCCGGCCGAGGTAGCCGACCAGGTCCCGCGGGCCGACGATCGCCTCGGCCAGGAAGACCGTCGCCGGGCAGGCGATCCGGGCCACCGCGCGCAACGCCCGGGTCAGCGCGTGCACCTCGGGCTGGTTCTGGCAGTTCGTGCCCAGCCGCTTCCAGGTGAAGGCGATCGCGTCCAGCCGCAGCACCTCGACGCCGTGGTTCGCCAGGTCCAGCACGACGTCGGCGTAGGCGCAGAACACGTCGGGGTTGGACCAGTCGACGTCCCACTGGTAGTCGTTGAACGTCGTCCACACCCAGCCGGCGAGGTCGTCGTCCCAGGTGAAGCTGCCGGGAGCCAGGTCGGGGAAGACCTCGGGCAGCGTGGCCTCGTAGGCGTCGGGCTGCGTCCGGTCGGGGAAGACGTGGAAGAAGGCGCGCTTGTCCGCGTCCCCTGACCGGGCGGCCCGGGCCCAGGCGTGCTCGCGGGCGACGTGGTTGAGCACCAGGTCCAGGCACAGGCTGATCCCGCGGCCGCGCAGCTCCCGGGTGAGCGCCCGCAGGTCGGCCGTCGTCCCCAGGTCGGGGCGGACCGTGGAGTAGTCGGCGACGGCGTAGCCGCCGTCGTTGGGCGGCGGGCCGGGGGTGAGCACCGGCATGAGGTGCAGGTACGTGACGCCGAGGTCGGTCAGGTACCCCGCGCGGTCGGCGACGTCAGCGAGCGTGCCGGCGAACCGGTCGGCGTAGGCGGCGTAGCCCAGGGCCTCCGGCTGCTGGAACCAGTCCGGGGCCAGGGTGCGCCGCAGGTCCAGGGCGTGCAGCTCGTCGTCCCGGTCGGCGAACGCCTGCGCGGCAGCCACCAGCAGCCGGTCGGCGACGGCCCGCGGGTCGGGGTAGAGCGGGGTCAGCCCGGCGAGGAGGTCGGGCAGCCAGCGGGCCACCCGGGCGTCGAAGACCTCGCGGCGGTGGGCGGGCAGGTCGTCCAGGACAGACACCCGGGCAGCATCTCAGTCCTCGTCGGGCCACCGGCGGGCCGACAGGTCGGTGACCATCGCGATCAGCCCGGCACGCAGCTGCGGCAGGTCCGGCACGGCGTCCCCGAGCACCCGCTCCGCGGCCTGTCCGTCCCCGGCCTCGGCCAGTGCGGTCCGCCCGGCACCGGTGACGCTGACCTCGACCCGGCGCCGGTCGACCGTGGAGCGGGCCCGGCTGACGTGGCCGTGCCGCTCCAGCCGTTCGAGCACCCGGCTCATGGTCTGGTCCTCCACCTGCACGGCCTGCGCGAGCTCACGCTGGGAGCGCGGACCGCCGGTCAGCATCCAGAGGACCGCGAACCCGGCGTGGTTGAGCCCCCACTGCCCCAGGTGGGCGTCCCAGGCGTGCTCGACCAGCCGCGCGGCGGTGGACAGCAACCGCCCGGTGGCCCAGGTGGAGGGGTCGTCGGCAGGACGGTCCGCCATCTCCACCTCCCCGTTTTGCTCAGCATGCTGAACATCCTGCTAGATTCCCTCAGCAGGCTGACCATTCTGCCCCGTCGCCCACCCGCACGCAGGAGCACCCCGATGGCCCACCCCGACAGCACCCGGTCCCGCCGACGGCTGCGCTGGCTGCTGCCTGCGCTGCTGGTGGTCGGCTGGCTCGCGCTGTCCTCGGTCGCCGGGCCGTACAGCGGCCGGCTGTCGGAGGTGCAGTCCAACTCCCAGAGCGACTTCCTGCCCGGCAGCGCGGAGTCCCAGCGGGTGGCCGAGCTGTCGGCCGGGTTCAGCGACACCGAGGCCTTCCCGGCCTACCTGCTGCTGGAGTCCGACACCCCGCTCAGCCCGCAGCAGCTGGCCGACTTCGCCGCGTTCGCCGAGTCCGTGCCCGACGTCGAGGTGCCGGTGGAGGGCGGGACGGCGCAGCGGGTCGGGGACTTCCTGGTGCCGGGGCCGATCCCGGTCGTGCCCAGCGACGACGGCCTGGCCGCGCTGGCGCTGGTCTCCTTCGACAGCGGGCTGACCAGCGCCTCGCTGCCCGACGGCGAGAGCCCGATCACCGTCGCGGTCGAGCAGGTCCGGGCCGCGGTTCCTGACCTGGGCGGTGAGGTCTACGTGGCCGGGCCGGCGGCCACGACCGCGGACCTGGTGAGCGCCTTCGGCGGCATCGACGGCACCCTGCTGCTGGTCGCCGGGATCGCCGTCCTGCTGATCCTGCTGGTGGTCTACCGCTCGCCGGTGCTGCCGTTCTTCGTGCTGCTCACCGCCGGCTTCGCGCTCACCACGGCGAGCCTGGTCGTCTACCTGCTGGCCGACGCCGGGGTCGTCACCCTGGACGGGCAGGGCCAGGGCATCCTCTCGATCCTGGTGGTGGGTGCGGCCACCGACTACTCGCTGCTCCTGGTCGCCCGGTACCGGGAGGAGCTGCGCCGGCACGACGACCGGTACGACGCGATGCGCCGGGCCTGGCGGCAGACCCTCGAGCCGGTCGCGGCGAGTGCCGCCACCGTGGTGCTGGGCCTGCTCTGCCTGCTGCTGGCCGACATCGGCCCCACCCGCGGCCTGGGCCCGGTGACCGCGGTGGGCATCGTGTCCGCGGTGCTCGCCGCGCTGACCTTCCTGCCCGCGCTGCTGGTGCTGCCGGGGCGGACGTCGGCCGGTGAGCACGGCCGGTGGGTGTTCTGGCCCGGGGTGCCGCACGTGGGGTCGCAGGGCCCGGAGAGCACCGGCGTCTGGGCCGGGGTGGCCGCGCTGGTCGGCCGCCGTCCGGTCGCCGTGGGGGTGCTCAGCGCGCTGTTCCTCGTGGTGCTGGCCGCCTTCGCCCCGACCCTGGACACCGACGGCGTGAGCCAGACCGACACCTTCCTGGACCGGGTGGAGTCCGTGGTCGGCGGCGAGGCGCTGGCCCGGCACTTCCCGGCCGGCTCGGGGTCACCGACCCTGGTCGTGGCGCCGGCCGACGAGCTCGCGGCGGTCACCGAGGTGGTCGGCGGCGCTGCGGGCGTCTCCGACGTGCAGCCCACCCCCGACCCGGCGACCGGGGAGCCGCTGGAGGTCGACGGGCTGGTCCAGCTGCAGGTCACGCTCGTCGACGCCGCGGACTCCCCCGCCGCCGAGGACGCCGTCGCCGCGCTGCGCACCGACCTCGACGACGTCTCCGCCGACACCCTCGTGGGCGGGACGACGGCGCAGGCCCTGGACGTCCGGGACACCTCGGTGGCCGACCGCGACCGGATCATCCCGGTGATCCTGCTGGTGGTCTTCGTCGTCCTGGCGGTGCTGCTGCGGTCGCTGGTCGCACCGCTGGTGCTGCTGCTGAGCAACGTGCTGAGCTTCGCGGCCACCCTCGGGGCCGCCGCGCTGGTCTTCGACCACGTGCTCGACCTGCCCGGCGGCGACCCCACCGTGCCGCTGTACGCCTTCGTCTTCCTGGTCGCGCTGGGGATCGACTACTCGATCTTCCTGATGACCCGGGTGCGCGAGGAGTCCCTGGAGCACGGCACCCGCGCGGGCGTCCTCACCGGGCTCTCGGTCACCGGCGGGGTGATCACCAGCGCCGGCATCGTGCTGGCCGCGACCTTCGCCGCGCTCGGGGTGCTGCCGATCCTCTTCCTGCTCCAGATCGCGTTCCTGGTCGCCTTCGGCGTGCTGCTGGACACCTTCGTCGTCCGGTCGCTGCTGGTGCCGGCGGTCGTGCGGCTGCTGGGCGAGCGGACCTGGTGGCCGCACCCGGTGTCCCGGCGCAGGCCGGAGGGCGCGGCTCACTGACGCCAGCGGTACTCCAGCTCCGGTCGCCCGGTCCCGCCGTAGCGCGGGGTCCGGGCGACCAGCCCGGCCTCGGCCAGGTGCTCCAGGTAGCGGCGGGCGGTGATCCGGGAGGCCCCGATCAGCTCCCCGGTCTCGGCCGCGGAGAGCCCGTCCCCGCCCCGGACGGCGGCGACCACCGCGTCCAGGGTCTCCCGGCCCATCCCCTTGGGCAGCGGCGCCGGCCGGGCGGGGCGGGCGGCCTCGAGCACCCGGTCGACGGCGTCCTGCCCGGTGACGTCGCCGTCGGCGCGCAGCTGGGCGCGGTAGTCGGCGTAGGCGGTCAACCGGTCGCGCAGCGCGGCGTAGGTGAAGGGCTTGAGCAGGTAGCCCACCACCCCGGCGGCCGCCGCGGCCCGCACGGTCGTCAGCTCGCGGGCCGAGGTCACGGCGAGGACGTCGACGTCCCGGCCGGCCGCACGCAGCCGGCGGACCAGCTCGATGCCGTGCGTGTCGGGCAGGTTCATGTCCAGCAGCACCAGGTCCACCGGCAGCCGGCCCAGGGCGTCCCAGGCCGCCTGCCCGGTGCCGGCGACGGCGACCGCGGTGAACCCCGCGGTGCGCTCGACGTAGGCGCGGTGCGCGTCGGCGGCGACCGGCTCGTCCTCCACGACGAGCACCCGCAGGTCGTTCACGAGTCGGCCGTCTCGCGCAGCGGCAGCGACACGGTGAACTCCGCACCCGGGCCGGGCCGCACGGCGACCGTGCCCCCGTTGCGCCGCACGGCCTGGGCGACCAGCGCCAGGCCCAGCCCGCGGCCGGTGCCGCGCGGGCCGTCGTCCTTGGTCGACCAGCCGCGCCGGAACACCGCCTCGGGGTCGCTCACCCCGGGGCCGGTGTCCTCCACCCGCAGCTCCAGCCGGCCGTCCTCGGTCCACAGGGCCAGCTGCACCTCGCGCGGGGCATCGCCGGCCAGGGCGGCGTCGATGGCGTTGTCCAGCAGGTTGCCCACGATGGTCACCAGGTCCCCGCCCGGGATGCCGGTGGCGCCCACCGCGGTGGCCGGGTCGATCTCCAGGGCCACCCCGCGCTCGTGCGCGGTGGCGGCCTTGCCCAGCAGCAGCGCGGCCAGCACCGGCTCGTCGACCGCGCCCACCACCCGGTCGGTGAGCCGCTGGGCCAGCGCGAGCTCGGCGGTGGCGAACTCCACGGCCTCGGCGCTGCGGCCCAGCTCGACCAGCGACACCGTGGTGTGCAGCCGGTTGGCCGCCTCGTGCGCCTGGGCGCGCAGCGACTCGGCGAAGGCGCGCACGCTGTCCAGCTCACCGGTGAGCGCCTGCAGGTCGGTGTGGTCCCGCAGGGTCACCACCGCACCCACCGACCCGCCCTGCGGGGTGGCCGGGGCCTGGTTGACCACCAGCACCCGGGAGCCGCTGACGTGCACCTCGTCGACGGCCAGCCGCTGCCGGCCCAGCGTGGCCACCAGCTCCGGGGACAGGCCCAGGTCGCCCACGTGCCGGCCGGTCACGTCGCCCTCGAGCTCCAGCAGCCGGCGGGCCTCGTCGTTGACCAGCTGCACCCGCCGCTCGCCGTCCAGCAGCAGCAGGCCCTCCCGGACGGCGTGCAGCACCGCGTCGTAGTACTCCAGCATCCGGGCCAGCGGCTCGGCACCCAGGCCGTGGGTCTGCCGGCGCAGCCGCCGGCTGATGGCCAGGCTGCCCAGCGCCCCGACGAGCAGCACGGCCGCCGCGACGCCGAGGATGCCCGGCAGCGCGGCCGCCACGTCGTCCCCGATGGCGGCGACGGTGATGCCCACGCTGACCAGCGCGACCACGTCGGTGGTGCTGCCGGAGCGGAACACCGGGGCGACGGCGCGCACCGAGGGGCCCAGCGTGCCGGCGTAGGTCTCGGTGAACGTCTCCCCGCGCAGCGCGGGGCCGATCGTGCCGACGAAGGGCTGGCCGATCAGCGCCGGGTCGGGGTGGGTGAACCGGGTGCGGTCGGGGGCCAGCACGGTGATGAAGGAGGTGTCGGTGTCGGCGCGGACCTGCTCCACGTAGGGCTGCAGCGCCGAGGACGGGTCGGGCTCGACGACGGTGGCGCGCACCAGCGGGGAGTCCGCGATCGTCTCGGCGATGCTCAGCGCCTGGGTGTCGGCCCGCGCCTCGACGGCGTCCCGGGCGTCGTCGACGGCGACCCAGCCCAACGCGGCCACGACGACGACGAGCACCAGCGCCTGGAGGGCGAGCAGCTGGCGGGCCAGGCTGCCGCCCCCGCGGGTGAGCAGGGCGGGGAAGCGCACGGGTGGAGTGTGCCGGTCCGGTGTCGGTGCGGTGTGAACGCAATGAACGCATGGGTGACGGCGATCACGACAGACGCGACAGTCAGCGCGTCGCCGGACTCGGCGGCCGCAGTCAGGACGGCGCTCCGTCACCCCGAGCACCCCGTCCGCCACCGACTCCACAGGAGCAGTCCATGGCATCCCCCGGTACCGACACCGCCCCCCGGCAGAAGCGCGACAAGACCCACTGGCTCTACATCTCGGTGATCGTCGCCGTGGTCGCCGGCATCGTGGTGGGCCTGGTCTTCCCCGAGTTCGGCGTCTCGCTGAAGTGGCTGGGGACCGCGTTCGTCGGCCTGATCAAGATGATCATCGCGCCGGTCATCTTCTGCACGATCGTGCTGGGGATCGGGGCCATCCGGCAGGCCGCGCAGGTCGGCCGGATCGGCGGTCTGGCGCTGGGCTACTTCATCGCGATGAGCACGGTGGCCCTGGCCATCGGCCTGGTCGTCGGCAACGTCCTGCACCCGGGCGACGGCCTGCAGCTGACCGACGAGGTCCGCGGCGCCGGCGCCGAGCTGCTCTCGGAGTCCGCGGAGGGCGCCCCCGAGGGCACCACGGGCTTCATCCTGTCGCTGATCCCGACCACCCTGCTGTCCTCGCTCACCAGTGGTTCGGTGCTGCAGGCGCTGCTGATCGCACTGCTGGTCGGCTTCGCGCTGCAGGCCATGGGCAAGGCCGGCGCCCCGATCCTCACCGGCATCGGGCACCTGCAGAAGCTGGTCTTCCGCATCCTGGCGATGATCATGTGGGTCGCCCCGATCGGTGCCTTCGGCGCCATCGCCGCCGTCGTGGGCGCCACCGGTGTCGACGCGCTGAAGAGCCTGGGCATCCTGATGCTCGGCTTCTACGCCACCTGCGCGGTGTTCGTCTTCGTGTTCCTCGGCGCGATCCTGCGGGTGGTCGTCGGGATCAACGTCTTCACGTTCCTGAAGTACCTGGGCCGCGAGTACCTGCTGATCGTCTCCTCGTCGTCCTCGGAGACCGCGCTCCCCCGCCTCATCGCCAAGATGGAGCACGCCGGGGTCAGCAAGCCCGTCGCCGGCATCGTGGTGCCGACCGGCTACTCCTTCAACCTCGACGGCACCGCGATCTACCTGACGATGGCCTCGCTGTTCATCGGTGAGGCGCTCGGTGACCCGCTGAGCGTCGGCGAGCAGATCAGCCTGCTGGTCTTCATGATCATCGCCTCGAAGGGCGCGGCCGGGGTCTCCGGCGCCGGTCTGGCCACGCTGGCCGGTGGCCTGCAGTCGCACCGCCCCGAGCTGCTGGACGGCGTCGGCCTCATCGTCGGCATCGACCGGTTCATGAGCGAGGCCCGCGCGGTCACCAACTTCTCCGGCAACGCGATCGCCTGCATGCTCGTGGCGACCTGGACCAAGGAGCTGGACCGCGAGCAGATGAAGGCGGTGCTGTCCGGGGAGCGTCCCTTCGACGAGACCACGATGATCGACGACGGCCACGCCCCGTCGAGCACCGACGGCGACCCGGTCGACGCCGCCCCGGCCAGCGGCACCAACGCCGGCCCCGGCCAGCGCGACGCCGCCTACGCCGAGCGCGAGCTCGCCCGGGAGTCCCTGCGCTGACCCGCCCCACCCCGACGCCCGCGTCCCCCTCGAGGGGGCGCGGGCGTCGTGCTGTGCGGCCGGGGTGCGCCGGTAGCCTGCGCGGGTGGCCCAGCTGCCGACCCTCCAGCAGCTCACCTACTTCGTGGCCGCGGTCGAGCACGGCTCGTTCGTCGCGGCGGCCGAGGCCACCCACGTGGCCCAGCCCAGCCTGTCCGAACAGGTGCGCCGGCTGGAGCACACCCTCGGCGTGACGCTCTTCGTGCGCACCAACCGTCGGCTGCAGCTCACCGAGGCGGGCCGTGCCCTGCTGCCCGCCGCGCAGCGCACGCTGGCCGACGCGACGGCGCTGACCGAGAGCGCGCGGCACGTCCGCGAGCTGTCCGGCGGCACGGTCAGCTTCGGCACCTTCTCCAGTGCGCACCTGTACCTGCTCACCGCGCTGATCGGGGACTTCCGGGCCCGCTACCCGGGGGTGCTCACCCGGGTCGTGGGGCTCAACAGCTCCGAGGTGGCCGCCCAGGTGCGCACCGGCGAGCTGGAGGCCGGGCTGGTCCAGCTGCCGGTCGACGACCGCGGGCTGGACGTCGGGCCCACGGTGCTCACCGACTCCGTCGTCTACGTCAGCACCGACGGCGACCGCACCCGCGAGCCGGTGACGGTGCAGCAGCTGGCCGACGCCCCGTTGATCCTGTCCGAGGCGCGCTGGGGTGCCGAGGACCCGCTGCGCCGCATGCTCACCGACCGGGCGCGGGCCGCGGGTGTGGAGCTGCGACCGCAGATCGAGGTGGAGTTCCAGACCGCGGCGGTCGAGCTGGCCTCGCACGGCCTGGGCGACTCCCTGGTCTCCTACCTGGTCACCCGCTGGTCGGGCTACCCCGGCCGGCTGCACTGGGTGCGGCTGGAACCACCGGTGCACGAGCGGTTCGCGTTCATCACCCGCACCGGCGGGGTGCTGAGCCCGGCCACCCGGGTGTTCATGGACCTGGCGCACACCCACATCCGGGCCCTGCAACGCGCGGCCGACGGCGGTCCAGCCAGAGGTTGAGCCTTGAGCTGGCGTCCTGAACTTCCCGTTCACACGGTGCCCGGGGAGCCCCAGACTCGTCCTGACGCCGACCACCCCGGCCGGCACGGGAGGACCGATGACCACCAGCACACCCCAGCGGGTCTGCGTGATCGGCGCCGGTGCCGCGGGCCTGGAGGCGGTCCGGGTGTTCCGGGACGCCGGGCACGACGTCGTCGCCTTCGACCGCAGCGAGCGGGCCGGCGGGCACTGGCACACCGACTACGAGGCGCTGCACCTCATCACCCCGCGCGACGTCTCCTGCTTCGACGGCGTCCCCATGCCGGCGTCCTACCCGCTGTTCCCCAGCCGGGAGCAGGTCATCGCCTACCTCGACGCCTTCGCCGCCGACCACGACCTGCTCGCCCACATCCGCTTCGGCACCGAGGTCACCGCCGTCACCAGCCCGGACGGCGGGGTCTCCGGCTGGGACGTCACCACCGCGGCCGGCACCGAGCACTTCGACGCCGTGGTGGTCGCCAACGGGCACCACTGGGACGCCCGGCTCCCGGCGATGGCCGCGGACTTCACCGGCCGCTCGCTGCACTCCTCGCAGTACCGCTCGGTCGCCGACGTCGAGGGCCGCCGGGTGCTCGTGGTCGGCGCCGGCAACAGCGGCTGCGACCTGGCGGTGGACGCCGCGAACGCCCGGCTCGAGGTCTCCATCGCGATGCGGCACGGGCAGGTGTTCCAGCCCAAGACCTTCTTCGGCCGGGGCCGCAACCAGCTGCCCCTCCTCGCCAAGCTCCCGCCCTGGGCGGCCGAGCGGGTGCAGCGTGCCCTGGTGAGGGTGTCGGTGGGCAGCCCCTCGGACTACCCCGGCCTGCAGGAACCGGTCACCCGCAACCTCAACGAGCAGGCCCCGGTGGTCAACGACCTGCTCCTGTACTGGCTGCAGCACGGCCGGATCACCGCCCGCACCGGCGTGGTCGGGGTCGCCGGCCGCGAGGTCTCCTTCGCCGACGGCACCTCCGCGGAGTTCGACACCGTGCTGTGGGCGACCGGGTTCGCCGTCAGCCTGCCGTTCCTGGCCCCCGACCAGCTCACCTGGTCCGCCGGCGCCCCGCTGCGGGTCGGCGGCATGACGGTGCCGGTCGGCACCGCCCGGATGTACACCGTCGGTCTGGCCAGCCCGCGGGGCGCGCAGTTCCCGGTGTTCAGCGCGCAGTCCGCCCTCGCCGTCCGGCTGCTGGGCCTGGAGGGCCGCACCGCCCGCCCGCTGGACGTCGAACTGCTGGCCGCCGGCGCCCCCGACGACCGGGTCGACGTGCTCCGGCCGGTCTGGTCGCAGCAGATGACCCGGTCGCACCAGGTGCTCGACGGCCTCCCCACGAACCCGGCCCGCACCCTGCAGGAGAGCACCCGATGAGCGACACCGTCCTGGTCACCGGCGCCGCGAGCGGGATGGGCCGCACGGTGGTCGAGCGGCTCGCCGGCGCGGGCTGGCGGGTGCTCGCCCTGGACCGGTCCGCCGAGGCGCTGGACGCCCTGGCCGCCGAGGTGGGGCCGGCCGTCGTCCCGCTGGTCGCCGACGTGGTGGACAGGGCCGCGGTCACCGCCGCCGTGGACGGCCTCGTCGCCGGGCACCGGCTCACCGCTGTCGTGAACTGCGCGGGCATCTACCCGCCCACCCGGCTCGACGACTACTCCGAGGACGTCTACCGGCGGGTCTTCGACGTCAACGTGCTCGGCACCCTGAACGTGACCGCGGCCGCCGTGCCGCACCTGCGGGCCGCCGGTGGGGGTGCGGTGGTCAACTTCGCCTCCGTCGACGCCTTCGCGGTCTCCCCCGGCCAGCTGCTGTACAGCGCCTCGAAGGCCGCGGTCCTCTCGATCACCAAGTCACTGGCGATCGAGCTGGCCCCCGACGCGATCGTGGTCAACGCCGTCGCCCCCGGCTGGGTGGACACCCCCGGCAACGCCGCCACCGGCCGGATGGCGGCCGCCGCGGCCACCATCCCGCTCGGCCGGGTCGCCCGGCCCGACGAGATCGCCGTCTGGGTGCAACGCCTGGTCGAACCCGGCTACGTCACCGGCGAGACCGTGGTCATCGCCGGCGGCGCGGCCATGCGCTGACCCTCCCCGCTCCACCGGCACGACAGCTCGTCGCCGGCCCTCCCCCTCCCCACAGGAGACCGTGATGCGGACCCACCCCACCCTCGGACGGACGCTGGCGCTGGGCGCCACCGTCCTGCTCGCCGCCACCGCCTGCGGCGGGAGCAGTGACGACACGGACGCGGCAGCCCCGAGCAGCGACGCCGGCGCGAAGACCGTGAACGTCTACGGCGCCGACGGCAACATGAACAACGGCCTCGGCGAGGACTTCAGCGAGCCGGGCGTCCTCGCCGGGATGCGCGGCACGGTGCTGCTCACCGACCTGGCGCAGGACTTCCGGGACCGGCTGCTGGCCGAGGACCCCACGCTGGTCAACTTCAACACCGCCGGGGAGACCTACGACGCCGTCGTCATCACCGCGCTGGCCGCGCAGCTGGCCGGCAGCAACCAGGCCACCACGTTCGCCCCGTACGTGAACGGGGTGACCTTCGGCGGGGAGAAGTGCACGGACTTCGCGGCCTGCAGCGCGGTCATCGCCTCGGGCGGGAACCCCGACTACGACGGGATCATGGGCGAGCTGGCCTTCACCGAGCCCGGCGAGCCCTCGGTGGCCAGCTTCGCGATCGAGAGCTTCACCGAGGACAACCAGATCGACGAGGACGCCCGGGAGTTCGTCGAGGCCGGGGACATCGCGAACGCCGCCACCGACGAGGGCCCGGCGCCCGCCGCGCCGGGCACCACCGGGGCGCCCCTGGTGATCGGCAGCCTGACCCCGCTGACGGGCAACCTGAGCTACCAGGGCCCGCAGCAGATCGCCGCGCTGACCCTCGCCGTCACCGACGTCAACGCCGCGGGCGGGGTGCTCGGCGGCGACGTCCAGCTGGTCACCGGCGACTCCGGTGACGCCTCCACCGACACGGCCACCCAGACCGCCGACCGGCTGCTGCAGTCCGGGGCCAACGCAATCGTCGGGGCCTCGTCGTCCGGGGTGTCGCTGACCGTCATCGACGCGATCACCCAGGCCGGCGTGCTCATGATCAGCCCGGCGAACACCTCCGACGTGCTCACCGACTACGCCGACAACGGGCTGTACTTCCGCACCGTCCCGCCGGACACCCTGCAGGCCCGGGCGCTGGCCGACCTGATCGGCGGCGACGGCAACAACACCGTCGGCATCCTGGCGCTCAACGACCCCTACGGCACCGGGTTGGCCGAGAACACCGCCGCCGACCTGGTCGCCGACGGGCTGGCCGAGGACTCGATCGTGACGCTGGTCTACGACCCCCAGGCCGCCAACTACGACAGCGAGGTGTCGCAGATGGTCGACCTGAACCCCGACGCGATCCTGGTCATCGGGTTCGAGGAGACCAGCCGGATCATCGAGGGCCTCAACGCGCAGGGCATCGGGCCGCAGCGCTGACCGCTCCCCCGACCGCCCCCGACCCCGCCCGGGTCGGGGGCGGTCGGCGTTCCACGTGGAACGCGGGACCCCTCACGCGGGTGGCGACGCGGCCCCGCCGGTGAGCAGGCCCAGCCACTTGGTGATCGCCGAGACCCGGTTGCGCGGACCGACCAGGCTCAGTGCCCGGCAGGCCAGCTCGGCCCCCGGCGTCGTCACCAGTTCCGCCAGGTAGCCGTCGTAGACCCGGTGGGTCTGGGCCGCCCGCGGCATGTCGACCACGAGCACCCCGGCCGAGTCCACCGCCTTCGCCCGGACGGCGGCCAGTTCCTCGGCCGTGGCGGTCAGCACCGAGCAGCCGGCCCAGGGCAGGCCGGGGTGGTGCACGCCGTCGGCGTCGGGTCCGCCGTGGGCGAGCAGGTTGTCGACCGCCGCCCCGGTCGCGGCCGCCACGCAGGCGACGGCGTTCACCGCCTCACCGGCGGGCACGGCGGCGTCGACGACCACCACCCACTTCAGCCGGGCGTTGCGGGTCGGCTCGGCGGTGACCACCTCGTCAGGGAGGAAGCCGATCTCGTTCGCTGTCATGCCCGCACGCTAGGCAGATCCACGCCCTCGGTGGGTGCACTCCGAACGACGTTCGGCAGAGGGCGGCAGGATGGGTCCGTGGACGAACTCGATGCGGCGATCCTGCGGGAACTCCAGTCCGATGCCCGGCGGACCAACCGGGACGTGGCGGCCGCCGTGGGGGTGGCGCCGTCCACCGCGCTGGAGCGCACCCGGGCACTGCGGGACCGCGGGGTCATCCGGGGAGCCACCCTGGACGTCGACCTGGCGTCGGTCGGGCGCCCGGTGCAGGCGCTGATCGCCATCCGGGTGCGCCCGCCCTCCCGCCGCGCGATCGAGGCCTTCCGGGACTGGGCGCAGGCCCAGCCGGAGACGATCGGGCTGTTCGTCGTCTCCGGCGCCGAGGACTTCCTGGTGCACGTGGCCCTGGCCGACAACCAGGCGCTCTACTCCTTCGTCGTCGACCGGCTCACCCAACGGCCGGAGGTCGGCGACGTGCGGACCAGCGTGGTCTACGAGCACCTGCGCCGGCCACCGCGGATCGCCGCGACCGACTCCCCGGTCAGCCCGGCTGGCGCAGCAGGTACCGGCCGAAGTGGGGCACGGTGAAGGCGATCTGGCCGCGCTCGGCGCTGTAGACCAGGCCCTTCTTGATCAGCGAGTCCCGGGCCGGGGAGAGCGAGGCGGGCTTGCGGCCCAGGGAGACCGCGACGTCCGACGTGCTGACGGCGGCGCCGGAGGGACCGCCCAGCTCGGCCATCGCGTGCATGTACTCCCGCTCGGCGGGGGTGGCCCGGTCGTAGCGGGAGCCGAAGAACCCCACCGCCAGCTCGGCCTCGGCGGCCGGTGCGGCCATCGCGACGTCGGCGGCGGTGATCGGCGAGGTGGCGGCGACGTCCCAGGTGACCTTGCCGTAGGCCTGCACGAAGTAGGGGTAGCCGTCGGCGGCGTCGTAGAGGGCGTCGAGGGCCTCGGCGTCGAAGGCGACGTCCTCCCGCTCGGCCGGGCCGACCAGGGCCCGGTCGGCGGCGGGGCGGTCCAGCCGGTCGATCCGCAGGTAGCGGAACAGCCGCTCGGAGTAGGACTTCGAGGCACTGAGGACGGCGGGCAGGTGCGGCAGCCCGGCGCCCACCACGATCAGCGGCGCCCCCTGCTGGGAGAGCTCGTGGCAGGCGGCGCAGATGGCGCTGACGTCGTCGGGCTGCACGTCCTGCATCTCGTCGATGAACAGCGCGATGCCGCTGCCGATGTCGGCGGCCACCCCGGCGGCGTCGCTGAGCAGCTCGACCAGGTCGATCTCCATGTCGCCGCTGTCGGCCCGGCCGGTGGCGGCGGGGACGTCGATGCCCGGCTGCCAGCGGTCGCGCACCTTGGCGTCCGGTGCCTGCCGCTGGGCGAAGGCCTTGACCACGCCCAGCACCTCCTGCACCGACTCCTGGTCGCCGTGCCGCGGACCCAGCTCGCGCAGCGCCATGTGCAGCGCGCTGGAGACCGGCCGCCGCAGCGACTGGTCGGGCCGGGCCTCGATCTTGCCGGTCCCCCACCCGCGGGCGATCGCCGCGGACCGCAGCTGGTTGAGCAGCACCGTCTTGCCGACCCCGCGCAGCCCGGTGAGCACCAGGGACCGCTCCGGGCGGCCGTGCGCGATCCGCTCGAGGACGACGTCGAAGGCGCTCAGCTCGGTGTCGCGGCCGGCGAGCTCGGGGGGCCGCTGACCGGCGCCGGGGGCGTACGGGTTCCGCACGGGGTCCATGTGTCGCACCGTATTCGGCTCTCTAGCGGTCGAGGTAGACCTGCGTAGAACGGGGTAGGGCGTGTCGCGTGGCGCATCGGGAGCGGTTCGACGGCTGGATCCTCGGCACCGGCACGACCTCGGGCACCCGGCTGGTCGTCGGGCACTGGCCGCGGTCGCCGCTGGGCGCGGTGTCCGACGTGATGGTCGAGCGGGCCGACGGTCACCGGGTGCTGCTGGCGCAGACGCGGCCGCTGGCCGACTTCGTGGCGGCCACCTACTCCTTCGACGCGGTACACGTCGTCGACGTCGCGGTGCGCCGGGCCGCCGACCGGTGGACGGTGCAGGCCGGTCCGCTGGTCCTGCAGGTGCGCGTGGGCCGTCGCCCGGCCCTGGGCTGGTTGCTGCGCGCCGTTCCGCCGCCGCTGGCCCGCACCCCGGCCTGGGTCGGGCTGCTGGACCGCCCCGCGCAGCTGCTCACCGGCCTGCACACCCGCGGCTCGGCCGGGAACGGACGGACCGAGTGGTACGGCGTGCAGGACCTGCACACCCTGGTGTCGGCCACGGCGAGCTGGGACGGTGCGCCGCTGGGCGACCTGGCCCCCGTCGAGCCACCGGTCCGGTTCGGGTTCGGTTCGGTGCCGCCCCGGCCCTCGGTGGTGCGGGTGACGACCACCATCGAGGTCCCGTAGCGGCGTCTGCGGACCTCTAGCGGCGGGACTAGACGGCCGCAGACCGGGTCAGACGGCGCCGCCGCAGCCAGCGGACCACCAGCACGGTGCCGACGACGGCGAACGGCAGCGCGCTGGCCAGCAGCGTCCACCCGCCGAGCTCGCCGGCCGCGCCGACCGTGGCGCCCACCCCGACGTGCAGCACGGTGCCCGGGACCAGGCCGATCGCCGTCCCCAGCAGGTGGTCGCGGAAGCGGATGCCCGAGAGCCCGCCCGCGTAGCTGACCAGCGTGAACGGGGCGACCGGCGTCAGCCGCCCGAGCAGGGTGGACAGCACCCCGCGGTCGGTCAGCACGGCGTCGGCCCAAGCCAGCCGCGGCCCGGCCAGCCGCTGCACGGTGTCCCGGCCCAGGAGCCGGGCCACCCCGAAGCCGGCGGCGGCACCCAGCACCCCGCTGGCCCAGGCCACGACGAGTCCGCCCCCGAACCCGGCGAGCACCCCGGCGAGCACGCTGAGCGCCGTCCGCGGCACCGGGGCCAGGGTGACCAGCGCCGACACCACCACGAGCCCGACCCAGCCCCAGGCCCCCGCGTCGGCCAGCCACCCGCGCAGCGACGCCACCGAGGGCAGGTCGACGGTCACCGCCAGCACCACCCCGGCGACCAGCAGCAGGACCAGGAAACCGGCGCGCACGGCCTGCGCCGTCGTCACCCGCGCCCGCCTCATCGCCCCCAGTGTGCGGGCCGTGACCCGATCGTGACCTGGGTGGTGTCGGGTGTCGGCACCTCCCGCCGCGTCAACCGGGTGTGGGCACACCGAGGACGAGGGGGGACGGCGTGGACGCGTTCACCGAGTTCGTCGTCCAGGTCGAACGCCCGCTGCTGCGCACCGCCTACCTGCTCACCGGCGACCACGGCCACGCCGAGGACCTGGTGCAGACCACGCTGGTGAAGGCGCACCGGCACTGGGACCGGGTGCAGCGCGCGGACTCCCCGCTGGCCTACGTCCGGCGGGTCCTGGTGACCAGCCACGTCAGCTGGCGACGGCGGCTGTCGACGTCCGAGCAGGTCATCGAGTCCGTGCCCGACCGGGCCGGGGAGGACCTGCAG
Organism: Geodermatophilus sp. Leaf369; assembly: GCF_001424455.1. NCBI lineage: Bacteria > Bacillati > Actinomycetota > Actinomycetes > Geodermatophilales > Geodermatophilaceae > Geodermatophilus > Geodermatophilus sp. Leaf369. Next base: position 233,555 of record NZ_LMQA01000002.1, read on the forward strand.
GCCCGGCAGGCGACCACCGACCTGGTCCGCACGGCACTGCAGGAACTCTCACCGCGGGTGCGTGCGGTCGTCGTCCTGCGCTGGTTCGAGGACCTCACCGAGGTCGAGACCGCCCGCGTCCTCGGCTGCTCCCCCAGCACCGTCAGCACCCACGCCGCCCGCGGCCTGGCCACCCTGCGGCGGTACCTCGACGGTGTCGAGGCCGCCGAGCACCCCGACCCCTACGCCCGGAGGACCTCGTGACCGACGTCCGCGCCCTGCTGCACGATCTCTCCGCCGACGCCCCCACCGGGCACGGCGCGGCCACCGCCGACCGGGTGGTCGCTGTGCACCGCGCCCAGGACCGGCGCCGGCGGGGCTGGGCGGCGGTGGCCGTCGCGGTCGCGCTGGTGGTGGCTGGCACCCCGGCCCTGCTGGACGCCGTCCGGCCGGCCGACGGCGCCGTCGCCGCCGCCCCTGGTGACGCCGACCTGGGCCTCTACGACGTGCCCACCCGGGGCTCGTGGGCCGGGGATGCCGAGCTCGTCGAGCAGGCGCTGGCCGCCGACTGGGACGACGGCACGGCGACGGCGGTGGACCCGCCCGCGGGCACCAGGCGGGTGGTGTTCGTCGGCGACGTCCTCGGTGGCCAGGCCTGGGCCCTCGTGCTGGGCCGGGTCGACGGCCAGACCTGGTCCACCTGGTTCGTCGACGTCACCCCCGAGGACGGGATCACCTGGCAACGTGCGTCCGGGCCGGACCGGTCCTTCCCGGACACCCCGATGGGCCTGGTGGACACCGCTGGCGAGCAGGGTCGGGTCGTGGTCGTGGCCTCCCCCGACGATGAGGTGCGCTTCCGGGCGGGCGCGGGTGAGACCGGCTACCGGACGACGCAGACGGTGGACGGCATCGCCGTGGCCGTCGTCCCCACCCCGGAGAGCCCCGCCACGGTTGCCGCCTTCCAGGTGCTGCGCGACGGTGCCGTGGTCTACGACCAGCCGCCCCAGCGATTCGACTCGACAGCTCTCCCCGGCGACCAGCCGGCTGCAGTTCCCCCGGCGGACGCGCCGCCGGACGCGGAGTTCGGCCGGCGGATGGTCGACTGCCTGCTGCCTCTGGGGTGGGACGTCTCGGTGCTCGGCGAGGGCTACGACCACAGGCTGCAGCCCGGTCAGGACGCAACCGCCTACGACGCAGCGGTCGAGTCCTGCCTCCTCCGGACCGGCTACCGCTGACCTGACGGCCGCCCCGGAGGGGGGCCTGGGCGAGGATGGGCCGGTGACCGGGGTGCTGGCGGGGTTCCTGGTCATCGGGGTGGTCATCGGGGTCGGGTACCTCGTGGGCCGGCGCGGGGTGTTGGGCCCGCACGCGCAGGAGGTGCTCTCCCGGGCCTCGTTCCTCGTCGCGACGCCGGCGCTGCTGTTCACCACGCTGGCCGGGGCCGAGTTGGGGGACGTCTTCTCCCCCGTGCTGCTGGTGACCTCGGTGTCGGCGCTGGCGGCCATCGCGGTGTTCGCCGTCGTCGGCGCGGTGTGCGGGTGGGGGCTGGGGCGCACGACCATCGGGGCGTTGAGCGCGAGCATGGTCAACAGCGCCAACCTGGGCATCCCGATCGCGATCTACGTGCTCGGGGACGCGACCGCGGTCGCCCCGCTGCTGCTGTTCCAGCTGGTCGTGCTGGTCCCGGCGTCGCTGGTGGTGCTGGACCTCGCGGTCCCGGGCTCGGGGACGACGCTGCGGGAGCGGCTGCTGGCGCCGGTGAAGAACCCGGTGCTCATCGGGTCGGCGTTGGGCCTGCTGGTCAGCGCCTTCGACGTCCGGGTGCCCGGCTTCCTGCTCGACCCGATCGGGCTGCTGGGCGGCCTCGCCGTCCCCGCGGTGCTGCTGGCCTACGGCATCTCGCTGCACGGCAGCCCGGTGCCCGGCCGCGGGGCCGAGCGGGCGCCGGTGCTGACCGCCGTCGGCGTCAAGCTGGTCGGCATGCCGCTGGTGGCCTGGCTCCTCGGGCTCGCGCTGGGGCTGGGGCCGCAGACGCTCTTCGTCGTCGTGGTGCTCTGCGCGCTGCCCGCGGCGCAGAACATCTTCACCTACGCGGTCACCTACCGGACCGCGGTCGACCTGGCCCGGGAGTCGATCACGCTGAGCACCGTCGGCTCGATCCCGGTGCTGCTGGTGGTGTCAGCCCTGCTGGGCTGAGGGCGGGGCGAGGCCCACCTGGTCGGCCCGCTCGGCCCAGTACGCCAGGGTCGAGGGCAGGTCGACGATGCCGGCGTCCGAGCCCAGGCCCTGGGCGACCAGCGCGGCGGCGGCGGTGGCCAGTCGCGCGGCCACCGGCAGGTCCCAGCCGAGCTGCAGACCCACGACCAGCCCGGCGGTGAAGGCATCGCCGCACCCGGTGGTGTCCACGACGTCGAGGGTGAAGGCCGGGACGCGCTCGGCCGGGCCCTCCCCGACGATCAGCGAGCCCTCGGCGCCGCAGGTCACCACGACCGTCCCCACGCCCAGGCCCCGGAGCACCCGGGCGGCCTCCTCGAGGTCGGCGAGGCCGGTCATCGAGCGCAGCTGGTCGTCGTTGGGCACGAAGAGGTCCACCCAGGGCCACAGGGGCCTCAGCAGCTCCAGCACGTCCGGTCCGGCGCCCGAGCGCAGCAGGTCCACGGTGGTGGTCGTGCCCGACCCGCGGGCGTGCCGGAGCAGACCCGGTGCGACCTCGGTGGCGAACGGGCCGAGGACGTCGGGTCCGCCCAGGTGCAGCACGTCGGCACGGGCGACCAGGTCGAGGTCCACGTCGTCGGCGGTCAGCGTCGCGGTGACCCCGGGCAGGTGCATCGTGGGTCGCTCGCCGTTGGGCCGGATCGGCAGGATCGTCGTCGACGTCCGGCCGCCCTCGCGGGTGACCAACCGGTCCGTCTCGACCCCGTGGTCGGCCAGCAGCATGCCGAGCAGCCGCCCCAGGGAGTCCGACCCGATGGCCCCGATCGAGGTCACCCGGGCGCCGAGCTTGGCCAGGTCCACCGAGGTCCCGGCGGCGGTCCCGGCCGCGGTGATCCGTGCGTCCTCGATCAGCACCCCGCCCTGTCCGGGCGGGATCTCGGTGACCGGGCGGACCAGCACGTCGACGATGTGCGGGCCGATGCAGACGACGTGGGTCATCGGGGGGTCCCTCCGTAGGCGGCAGCGGCGACCTCGGCGAGCTCGTCGTCGGTGAGCACCCGCGGGCGGCCCAGTGCGCTGGCCTCGCCGAACAGCTCGCAGAGCCACTCGAGCAGGTGGGCCCGCTCGAAGGCCTGGTCCAGGTCGGCGCCGTACGTCACGGCACCGTGGTTCTGCATCAGCGCGGCGGTGCGGTCCTGCAGGGCCCCGGTCACGGCGGCGGCGAGCTCCGGCGTCCCGTAGCGGTGGTACGGCGCGACGCGCGGGGCGCCCCCGAGCCGGACGGCGTAGTAGTGCAGGGGCGGGAGCACGTCCACGACGGTGGAGACGGCGACGCTGCGCAGGCCGTGGTGGTGCACGATCGCGCCGGCGTCGGTGGCCGCGTAGACCGACAGGTGCAGCCCGGTCTCGGTGGACGGGCGGAGGCTGCCGGCCACCACCTGGCCCTGCAGGTCGACCACGCAGACCTCGTCGGGTCCGACCTCGTCGTAGGGCACCGAGGACGGTGACACCGCGACCAGGTCACCGACCCGGATGCTGACGTTGCCGGCGGTCCCGGTGACCAGGCCCTCGCTGATCAGCCGTCGTCCGCCCTCGGCCACGGCCTGGCGGGCGCGCTGGACGTCGGCACCTGGTGGGACGGGCTCCATCGCCCTAACGTATATCGAACGACCGACATGGAAAAGACCCGCGGAGGCGCTCGTGTCCGACGACCTGCAGTCCTGGCTGGCCCGCTTCCAGGACGCGCTCACCGCCCGGGACGTCGGCGCGGTCGTGGACCTGTTCGCCCCGGAGTGCTTCTGGCGGGACCTCGTCGCCTTCACGTGGAACATCGCCACCGCCGAGGGTCGTGACGCCGTCCGGGCCCGGCTGGTCGAGGTGCTGGACCGGGTGGACCCCACCGGCTTCCGGGTGTCCGCGGGCACGTCGCCCACGCGCAACGGGGCCCTCGAGGAGGCGTGGATCGAGTTCGAGACCTCGGTGGGCCGCGGTCGCGGGCACCTGCGGCTGACCGACGGCCGGGCGTGGACGCTGCTCACCACGCTGTTCGAGCTCACCGGCCACGAGGAGGCGACCGGCACCCGCCGTCCCCGCGGCACCGAGCCCCGCCCAGGACCGGGGACGGCCGAGCCGTACGTGCTGGTGATCGGCGGCGGGCAGGGCGGCATCGCGCTGGGTGCTCGGCTCAAGGCACTCGGCGTCCCGGCGGTGGTGGTGGACCGGCACGGCCGGCCGGGTGACCAGTGGCGCAGCCGGTACGAGTCCCTGCGCCTGCACGACCCGGTCTGGTACGACCACCTGCCCTACCTCCCCTTCCCGCCCACCTGGCCGGTCTTCGCCCCCAAGGACGCCATCGCCGACTGGCTGGAGGTGTACGTGCGGGTGATGGAGATCGACTACCGGTCGGCCACCACCGTCCGCTCCGCGTCCTTCGACGACACCGCCGGACGCTGGGACGTGGTGCTGGAGCGGGACGGCGAGGAGCTCAGCGTCCACCCGGTCCAGCTGGTCTTCGCCACCGGCATGAGCGGCAAGCCCCGGGTGCCGGTCTTCCCCGGCGCGGACCGCTTCCGCGGGGAGCAGCGGCACTCCTCCGAGCACGACGGCTCCGGCGCGCACGACGGACGACGGGTGGTGGTGGTCGGGTCGAACAACTCCGCGCACGACATCTGCGCGGCGCTGTGGGAGAACGGCGCCGACGTCACGATGGTCCAGCGCAGCTCCACCCTCGTCGTCCGCAGCGAGGCAGTGCTGCAGTCGATGGCCGGGACGTACTCCGAGGAGGCGCTGGCCGCCGGGGTGACCACGATGCAGGCGGACCTGACGCTGGCGTCGGTGCCGCTGGCGCTGCTGGGCCGCTTCCAGAAGCCGGTCTACGACCGCATCCGGGTGCAGGACGCCGACTTCTACGCGCGGTTGGAGGCTGTCGGCTTCGCGCTGGACTTCGGCGAGGACGACACCGGCATGCTGCTGAAGTACCTGCGTCGGGGCTCGGGCTACTACATCGACGTGGGCGCCTCCGAGCTGATCGCCGACGGCTCGGTGCGGCTGGCCCGCGGGCAGGTCCGCGAGCTCACCGAGGACGCCGTCGTGCTGGAGGACGGCACCGAGCTGCCGGCCGACCTCGTCGTCCACGCCACCGGGTACGACCCGATGAACGGCTGGGTCGCCGACCTCGTCGACCAGGACACCGCCGACCGGGTGGGCCGGGTCTGGGGCACGGGCTCGGGGACGACGGGCGACCCGGGGCCCTGGGAGGGCGAGCTGCGCAACGTGTGGAAGCCGACCGCCGTCCCCCAGCTGTGGTTCCACGCCGGGAACCTGTCCCAGTCGCGGCACTACTCGCTGTACCTGGCCCTGCAGCTGGCCGCCCGGTACGCGGGCATCCCGACCCCGGTCAGCGAGCGGGCGCCGGTGCACCACCGGCGCTGACCCGCGCCAGGAACCGGTCGACGAGCACGACCTGGTGGTCGGCGGTCATGTGGTCGGGGTCGACGATCGCCTGGATCGACAGCGAGTCGACCAGGCAGACGACGTCGTCGACGAGGAGTGCGAGGTCGGCGTCGGGGCCCAGCTCACCGCCGGCGTCGGCCTGGTCCAGGAAGGACCGCCACAGCCGCCGGGAGCCCTCGTAGGTGGCGCTCCGGATGCCCCGCAGGTGGGCGTTCCCGACCGACTGGCCGAGGAAGCTCACGTCGACCTGCGCCTCCACGAACCGCTCGGCGTCCAGCGGGAGGGCCTCCAGCAGGGCCAGGCGCAGGGCCGCGATGCCGGTGGTCTCCCGGGTGGCGGCGAGGATGCGGTCGCGCGCCCGGGCGAAGGCCAGCCGGTGCGCGGAGACCAGGATGTCCTGCTTGTCGCTGAAGTAGTGCGTGAGCACGCCGATGGAGTAGCCGGCCTCCTCGGCGATCGCCCGGGTGGTCGCGGAGTCCAGTCCGGTCCGGGCGATGACCCGCCACGTGGCGTCGAGGACCTCCCGCCGACGCTCGGCGTGGTCGACGATCTTGGGCACGGGACTCCTCGGTGACGGCTGGTGGCCGACGGGTGAGCTGGGTCACGAGAAACAGGCGCCGAACCCTTTACAGCAGCGTAGCCGGACCCTAACTTATCTCGAACATCCGACATAAATAGTCGGACGTGCTCGCACCCCGCTCCCAGGAGGCCCCCTCGTGACTCTCGCCGAAGAACGCCTCACCGTGTCCCGGACGCTGGACGCCGAGCTGCGGGCCCGGGCCGCCCGGGTGATCCCAGGCGGCATGTACGGCCACATGACGGCCAACGAGCACACGATGCCGCCCTCCTTCCCGCAGTTCTACGCACGCGGTGAGGGCGCCCTGACCTGGGACGTCGACGGCAACCGCTACATCGACTTCATGTGTGCCTTCGGGCCGATGCTGCTGGGGCACCGCAACCCCCGGGTGGACGCCGCCGCGGCCGCCCAGCAGGCCCTCGGTGACACGCTCACCGGCCCCTCGGCCCGGATGGTGGAGTTCGCCGAGCTGCTGACCGACACCGTGGCGCACGCCGACTGGGCGGTGTTCGCCAAGAACGGCACCGACGCCACCTCGACGGCCATCCGGATCGCCCGGGCCGCCACCGGCAAGAGCAAGTTCCTCAAGGCCGCGGTCGCCTACCACGGCGCGAACGACTGGTTCACCCCTCGGGCGGTCGGGGTCACGGCCGAGGACCGGGCCAACATCGTCGAGTTCGAGTACAACGACGTCGCCTCGCTGCGGGCGGCCGTCGACGCCCACGCCGGGGACGTCGCCGCGATCATCGTGACCCCGTTCCGGCACGACGCCTTCGTCCCGCAGGAGCTGGTGGACCCGGCCTTCGCCCGGGCCGCCCGGGAGCTGGCCACCGCCGAGGGCGCGGCGCTGGTGCTCGACGAGGTGCGCACCGGCTTCCGGCTCGACGTCCGGGGTGCCTGGGAGTCCCTGGGCATCCGCCCGGACCTCACCGCCTTCTCCAAGGCGCTGGGCAACGGCTACCCGATCGCGGCCCTGGTCGGCACCGATGCGTTGAGCGCCGCTGCGTCCGAGGTCTACGTGACCGGGTCCTTCTGGTACTCCGCGGTGCCCATGGCGGCCGGCATCGCCACCGTCGGGGAGGCCGTCGCGCTGGACGCCCCGGGCCTCACCCGGTCGGCCGGCGACCGGTTCAAGGCCGGGCTGGAGGCCCAGTCGATCGCCGCCGGGCGGCCGCTGCAGCTCACCGGACCCACCCAGATGCCGCTGCTGGTGTTCGCCGACGACGTGCACAAGAAGCGTGCCTTCGCCTTCACCGACGCCGCGATCAGGCGCGGGGTGCTGCTGCACCCCTGGCACAACATGTTCCTCTCCACGGCCCACACCGACGACGTCGTCGACGAGGCGCTGCTGCGCACCCAGGACGCCTTCGACGAGCTCGCCTCGCTCGACGTCTGACCCACCCCACCCCCACCCGGCACGGCAGAGGAGACCCATGAGCAGCGCCCGCCCGAGTGCACCGCACCGTCGACGAACCGCAGTACGGGCAGGGGTCGTGGTCCTGGCCGCGACGTCCCTGGCGGCGTGCTCCTCGACCGGGCCGGCCACCACCGACCGGACCGGGATCATCATCGGCCGGGCGATGGACGTGAACTCCCTGGACATCTCCCGGTCGCTCTGCGACACGTGCCAGATCTACAACTCCGCGGTCTACGAGACGGTCGTGCGGGCCACCCCGGACGGCGAGCTCGAGCCGCTGCTGGCGGAGTCGTGGGAGGCCAACGAGGACTCCACCCAGTTCACCTTCGAGATCGACCCCGACGCCGTGTTCGCCGACGGTTCGGCCGTCGAGGCCAAGGACGTGGCCTGGTCGTGGCTGCGGGTGCAGAACCTGCAGGGCCTGCCCAGCTACTTCATGCAGGGCATCACCGGTGTGGAGGCCACCGGGGACCGCACCGTCGTCGTCACGTCGGCGGCGCCGAATTCGGCCTTCCTGAACATCGCCTCGGCGTCTTACATGGGCGTGGTCAACTCCGACGTCGCGGCCGAGAACGGCGCGACCGCCGACGCCGACGCGGCCAGCAGCGACACCGCCGAGCAGTGGTTCCTGGAGAACTCGGCCGGCTCCGGTCAGTACGTCCTGGACTCCTACTCCGAGGGCTCGGAGATCGTGCTGTCGGCCAACGACTCCTACTGGGGCGAGGAGCCGAACTTCTCCAGCGTCACGATCAAGGAGGTCACCGACGCCTCGGCGCAGCTGCAGCAGCTGCAGCAGGGCGACATCGACCTGGCCATGCAGATCAGCTTCGACTCCCTGGACCAGATCGAGTCCGACTCGTCGCTGACCACCGACGTCGTCCCCTCCTACAACTTCCTGTACCTGGCGCTGTCCCCCGGCGTGGCCGGCGGGGAGGCCCTGCAGGACGTCCGGGTGCGCGACGCCATCCGGATGGGCATCGACTACGACACCGTCATCGACGCCACGCTGGCCGGCAACGGCGAGCGCCAGTCCACCGGCATCCCGAACGGCTTCGAGGGCAGCGAGGACCTGCCGATCCCCGACTTCGACCCGGACGGCGCCCGCGCGCTCCTGGCCGAGGCCGGCTACCCCGACGGGCTGACCCTCGACGCCACGTACCCGACGTTCTCGGCCTACGGCGTCAGCTCCAACACCGAGATGCAGTCGATCCAGCAGAGCCTGGCCGAGGTCGGCGTGACGCTGAACCTGGCGCCGGTGGACTTCTCCACCTGGGGCGAGCAGATCGACAGCACCGGCTACCCGGTGACCGCGATCTACTTCGCGCCCGACCACCCCGACACCGTCCAGTACTTCCAGTACTTCTCGCTGATCGACGGCTCGGTCTGGGCCGGCCGGGCCCGGATGCCGGTCAGCCCGGAGGAGAACGACCTGGTGGCGGCGGCCCTGGCGCAGTCCGGTGACGAGCGGACGGCGACCTACACCGAGCTGGGCCAGCTGATGTACGACGACGCGATCATCCTGCCGATCGTGAACCCGAGCTACATCCTGGCCAGCTCGGCCGACCTCCAGGGCAACAACTACGACATCACCCGCAACCTCGACCTGACCAGGCTCTCCTTCACCGACTGAGTCCGGCCCCGGGGGCGGGTGACCGCCCCCGGGGACCCGATCCCCCCGACCCAGGAGGCAGCCCGTGCTCCGCTTCACCCTCCGGCGCCTGGCCCTGATCCCCCTGCTGCTGTGGGGCATCGTGACCATCGCGTTCTTCCTGTCCCGCTCGGTCTCCAGCAACCCGCTGGTCACCATCGTGGGCGAGCGCAACCTGGGCAACCCCGACGTCGTGGCCGCGGCCACCCGCCGGTGGGGCCTGGACAAGAGCCTGGCCGAGCAGTACTGGGTGTACCTGACCAACCTGGTACGTGGTGACCTGGGCACCTCGTTCCGCACCAAGTCCCCGGTGCTGGACGACCTCGGGGCCCGGTTGCCGGCCACCCTGGAGCTGGCGTTCACCGCGCTGGTCATCGCCGTCGTGCTGGGCACCGTGGGCGGCGTGATCGCCGCCCGCACCCAGGGCAGGGTCGCCGACGGCGTCCTGCGGGTCGCCGCGCTGGCCGGTTCCTCGCTGCCGGTGTTCTGGGTCGGGCTGGTCTTCCTGTTCGTCTTCTACGCGACCCTGGGCATCGCGCCCAGCCCGGGCCGGCTCTCCGCCCGGGTCATCCCGCCCCCCGACGTCACCGGCTTCTACACCGTGGACTCGCTGCTGACCGGGGACTGGCCGCTGTTCACCGACGCGTTCGCGCACCTGCTGATGCCCGCGTTCATCATGAGCCTGGCGCTGCTGGGCACGGTGATCCGGCTGGTGCGCTCCCAGATGCTGGAGGAGCAGGGCGCGGACTACGTCCGGACCGCTCGGGCCAAGGGCATGGCCCGCGGCCAGGTGCTCAACCGGCACGTGCTGAAGAACGCCATCACCCCGGTGGTCACCCTGATCGGCGTCTCGGTCGGGCTCCTGATCATGGGCGCGGTGCTGATCGAGACGATCTTCTCCTGGAACGGCATCGGCACCTACGCCGTCGAGTCCTCCCGGGGGCTGGACTTCCCGGCCATCACCGGCGTCTGTCTGGTCGGTGGCGTGCTCTTCCTGCTCGGCAACCTGCTCACCGACATCGCCTACGCGACCATCGACCCCAGGGTGCGGCTCTCATGACCATCACCGCAGGCCCGCTCGCGGAGGCCGGCCCGTTCGGCGGCACCGCCCTCCCCCAGGCCCCGCTCGACGACGAGAAGCTCCCGTTCCGGGCCCGGCTGCGGCGCTTCGCCCGGCCGCAGATCGTCGTCGGCGCCGTCGTCGTCCTGGTGTGGCTGCTGGTCATCGCCCTCGCCGGCGTGCTGGCCCCGCACGACCCGTTCTCCTCCTCCGGCGGCCGGCTGCTCCCGCCGTCGGGCGAGCACCTCTTCGGCACCGACTCCCTGGGCCGCGACGTGTTCTCGCGCGTGCTGCACGGGGCGCGCCTGTCGCTGCCGATCGCGGTGCTGGCCATCGTGCTGTCGGTGCTGGTGGGCAGCCTGGTGGGCGCGGTCGCGGGCTTCTTCGGCGGCTGGGTCGACGCCGTCCTCATGCGGACCGCCGACATCACCATGGCGTTCCCGTCGATCCTGCTGGCGATGGCCGTCGCGGCCGCCCTCGGGCCGGGTCTGGCCAACGCCTTCCTGGCGATCGTCGCGGTCTGGTGGCCGATCTACGCCCGGCTGGTGCGGGGGCAGATCCTGTCGATCAAGGAGCGCGAGCACGTGCTCGCGGCCCGGGCGATCGGGATGGGCCGGTGGGCGGTCCTGCGCAAGCACGTCCTGCCGCACTCGCTGACCCCGGTGTCGGTCAACGCCACGATGGACCTGGGCTCGATCATCATCCTGGTCGCGTCGCTGAGCTTCCTGGGCCTGGGCGCACTGCCGCCCTCCCCCGAGTGGGGCGCGATGATCACCGACGGCGCGGCGAACTTTTACCAGTGGTGGATCGCGGCCGGACCCGGCATCGCGATGGTCTCCGTGGTGCTGGCGGTCAACTTCCTGGGCGACGGCCTGCGCGACGTGTTCGACGTCAAGAACCGAGGACGCTGAGATGACCACTGCTCCCCTGCTCCAGGTGCGCGACCTGTCGGTCGCCTTCCGCACCGACCGCGGCGACGTCGAGGCCGTGTCCGGTGCCTCCCTGACCGTGCACGCGGGCCAGACCGTCGCCGTGGTGGGTGAGTCCGGGTCGGGCAAGTCCACGCTGACCGCCGCGGTGAACCGGCTGCTGGCCCCCAACGGCCGGGTCACCCAGGGGTCGGTGACCTTCGACGGGGTGGACCTGCTGGCCCGGTCCGAGCGCCAGATGAACGGCGTCCGGGGCAAGCAGATCGGCCTGGTGCCGCAGGACCCGATGTCGAACCTGAACCCGCTGCGCTCGGTCGGGTCGCAGATCGCCGAGGTGTTCACCGTCCACCGCGAGGCCCGCGGCCGGGAGGCGAAGAAGAAGGCGGTCGAGCTGCTGGAGCGGGTCGGCATCACCGACGCCGGACGGCGTTACGCGCAGTACCCGCACGAGTTCTCCGGCGGCATGCGCCAGCGGGTGCTCATCGCGATGGGCCTGGCCCTGCGTCCCCAGCTCCTGATCGCCGACGAGCCCACGTCCGCCCTGGACGTGACGGTGCAGAAGACCGTGCTGGACCAGCTGGCCGAGCTCACCGAGACGATGGGCACCGCCGTCCTGCTGGTCACCCACGACCTCGCGCTGGCCGCCGAACGGGCCGACCACGTGGTCGTCATGCGCAAGGGCGCGGTCGTGGAGGAGGGCCCGGCGCAGACCGTGCTCACCTCACCCACCGCCGACTACACCCGGCTGCTGATCTCGGCCGCACCCAGCCTGGCGACCTCATCGATGGTCACCCCGCCGGAGGGCACCGCCGAGCCGATCATCGAGGTCACCGGCCTGCGCAAGGAGTACCCGGTGCGCACCGGCGCGCTGGGCCGGCGCACCCCGTTCACCGCCGTCGACGACGTCTCCTTCACCATCCCCCGCGGGACGACGGTCGGGATCGTCGGGGAGAGCGGTTCGGGCAAGTCGACCGTCGCCAAGATGGTGCTCAAGCTGGCGGAGCCCACCGCCGGCGAGCTGGCCTTCGAGGGCACGTCGGTCACCGGCATCGGCGGCCGGGAGCTCTTCGCGTTCCGCCGACGGGTGCAGCCGGTCTTCCAGAACCCCTACGCCGCCCTGGACTCTCGGTACACGGTGGGCGACGCGATCCGGGAGCCCCTGGACGTGCACGGGGTCGGCACCCCGGCGGAGCGGCGGGCGAAGGTGGCCGAGCTGCTGTCCCAGGTCGCGCTGGACCCCGAGCTGGCCCGCCGGTACCCGCACGAGCTCTCCGGTGGGCAGCGCCAGCGGGTCGCCATCGCCCGGGCCCTGGCCCTGGACCCCGACGTCGTGGTCCTGGACGAGGCGGTGTCGGCGCTGGACGTGCTGGTGCAGGCCCAGATCCTCGAGCTGCTGGTGTCCCTGCAGCGGCGGCTGGGACTCAGCTACCTGTTCATCAGCCACGACCTGGCCGTCGTCCGGATGATCTGCCACGTCGTGCACGTGATGCGGGCCGGGTCGATCGTGGAGAGCGGCAGCCCCGCCGAGCTCTTCCACCACCCGACCCACGCGTACACCCGCGCCCTGCTCGACGCGATCCCGGTCGGAGAGGCGGGCTCCCCGTCGGTCGTCCCGGCGGGGTGAGCCGGGAGGAGTGAGGGCCGGTCCGGACAGCCGCCTCGCGGCGAGTGGTCGCTCGTGGCGACGGGGGTGAGGCCCGGGGGCATGCACCGGACCGGCCTGCTCCAGACAAGCACGTCCGCCGGGTCGGTGTTCCCCCCAGGGGGGGCCTCAGCGGTGTGCGTCCAGCCACGCCACGACGTCGTCGAGCACCCGGTCCTGCTCGGGCTCGTTGTGCGGCTCGTGGAACAGCCCGTCGTAGACGGTGTGCGTGACGTCGGTCGACCCGGCGCGGTCCACGACGAGCTCGCCGGCTGCAGGCGGCACCAGCCGGTCGGCGCTGCCGTGCAGCACCAGCAGCGGGATCGTCAGGGAACGCAACCGGTCGGGCATCGCGGCGGTGGCCGCGACCATCTCGGCACCGGTGCGCGCCCGGACCTTGCCCATCCGGTTCAGCGGGTCGGCCTGGTACGCGGCGACGACGGCGGGGTCGCGGCTGACCGCGGTCGCGTCCAGGGTCAGTACGCCGAGGTCGGGCAGCAGCCGCGACAGCACCGGGGCGACCGCCCGCTGCACGCCGCTGGCGGTGGAGAGGTCCAGCGCGGGGGCGGAGAGCACGGCGCCGCGGACGGCGACCGAGGGCCGGCCGGTGAGGTACTGCGCGGCGACGAGCCCGCCCATGCTGTGCCCGTAGACGAACAGCGGGACGCCGGGGTGCGCCTCGACGGCCCGCCGGACGACCTCGTCCACCCCGGCCACCGTGGCGGCCATCGAGCCGATGTTCCCCCGGCTCCCGGGCGAGCGGCCGTGCCCCGGGTGGTCGGGGGCCGAGGTGGCGTAGCCGGCCCGGGCCAGGCGCTCGGCGACGTGGGCGTACCGGCCGCCGTGCTCGTGCAGCCCGTGCACCAGCACGACCACCCCGGTCACCTCTGCCTCCGGCGTCCAGGACTGCCAGAACTGCCCGGTCGAGAGGTGTCCCTCCGTGTGCGTGGTCACGCGCGGAGGCTACGGCCGTGGAGCGACAGCCGGGAGGCTCAGGCCGGTCCCGCGTCCAGCCAGGCGCGCAGGGCCGCTGCCTGTCGGTCCAACCGGCGACGCAACGCGGGCAGCGGCAGCACCCGGGTGCTGGGCAGTGGCACGTCCACCCCGGAGGTCGTCACGAGCTCGATGCCCCAGAGAGGGGGCGGGATGCTGCTCCCCTCCGAGCGCGCGGCCGGGGCGACGACGACGTCCTCGACGTCCTCCATCTCCCAGCGGGCCGTCCCCAGTGGGGAACGGATCGTGAGGTGCCCGGCCGGGTACGCCACGACGCGGCCCACCACCGCAGGGCCGACGAGCGCGACGACCGCCGCGACGACGACGAGACAGCCGACAGCCACCGCGCCCCGGCCGGTGACGAGAGCGCCCAGGCCGCCGCTGGCGACGAGCAGGACGAGGACCGTCCAGCCGAGGAGCTCATGGCGGGGGACGCCCAGGTCGAGGACGACGTCGTCGGACGGCACCCGGGGAGTGTGCTCTCGAGTTCCGTCTACGGCTGTCTAGCGACCACGCGCAGAGAGTCGTAGAGGGACCGATGGAGAGGGCCTCTGCCACCATGACCGGCGTGTCGTCCGTCGTGAGGTTCGCGCTCCGTGTCGTCGTCCTGGCCGGGATCATCTACGTGGTCACCCAGCTGGTCACCGGCATCACCGTCGTCGGCAACCCCGACGGCACGTTCGGGGAGACCGGGACATTCCTCTGGGTCGCCCTGCTCTTCGCCGTCGTCAACTCGATCGTCGGCCCGGTGGTGCGGCTGCTCAGCCTGCCGTTCGTGGTGCTCACGCTGGGGCTGTTCCTGCTGGTCGTGAACGCGGCCATGCTCGGCATCACCGCGGCGGTGTCGGACCGGCTGCAGGTCGACGGCTTCTGGACAGCGATCGTGGGCGGCTTCCTCATCGCCCTCTTCAGCTGGATCGCGGAGCTGATCCTGCCGCTGAAGGTGAAGGCCTGACGCGCCTGGTGACGGCCGCCACGCGCTCGCACTAGCGTCGGGGCCATGCCCCACCCCGCACCGTCCGCCGTCCCCAGCGACCGCGGGACGAGCGGACCGCCCGGCGCCGCCCGGCCGGCGGACCTCGCCGCGCTGGAGGCGGCCCGCGCGGAGAAGGAGCAGATCCTCGACCGGGCCGCGGTGCTGGCCGCCAGCGAGGTCGGGCCGCTGCCGGCCGGGCTGACCGTGGCCGACGTCCCGGCCCTGGTGCACCGCTACTACCGCGGGGAGCCGGCCGCCGAGGTGGTCGGGCACGACCCCGCCGAGCTCGTCGCCCTCGCCCTGGACCACCTGCGGCTGGCCGAGGTGCGCCCGCAGGGGTCGGCCACCGTCGCCCTGGACCGCCCGGCCGACGGGCCCGCGGTGCTCCGGGTGGTCACCGACGACATGCCGTACCTGGTCGACTCGGTCACCGCCGAGGTGGTCCGGCAGAAGGTCGGCCTCGAGCACGTGGTGCACCCGGTGGTCGTCGTCCGCCGCGACGTGACCGGGGGGCTGCTCGCCTTCTGCGACAGCGGCGACGTCGCCAGCTGCGGCACCGACGCCCTCGCCGAGTCCTGGATGGCCGTGGTGCTGGCCGGCTCGGTGGACGACGAGGCGGCCGAGGACCTGGTCGCCGGGCTGCGCACCGTGCTCGCCGACGTGCGCGGGGTGCACGAGGACACCGGCAAGCTGCGCGACCGCGCCCTGGACCTCGCCCACTTCCTCGAGGAGGACGGCGACGACGACGCCCGCGAGGCCGCCGCGCTGCTCCGCTGGATGACCGACGGCAACTTCGTCTTCCTCGGTGCCCGCGACGTCGACCTCGTCACCGGCGAGGACGGCGCCCTCGCGACGGCCGCCGTCCCCGGCTCGGGCCTGGGCGTGCTGCGCAGCGACACCGACATGTCCACCCCCGTCGTCCCGGTGGCCGCCGCGGCCCGTGACGCGGTGGGCCGGCGGGTCGTCGTCACCAAGGCCGACGTCCGCTCCACCGTGCACCGGCCGGCCTGGCTGGACGTCGTCGCCGTCACCCTGCCCGGCCCGCAGGGCACCAGCGGTCGGCAGCACCGGGTGGTCGGGCTCTTCCCCACCGGTGCCTACACCGCGAGCGTCACCGAGGTGCCGCTGGTCCGGCAGACCGCCGCCGCGGTGCTGGCCCGCTCCGGGGTGGAGGCCGACAGCCACACCGGCAAGGAGCTGCTCGACGTCCTGGAGACCTACCCGCGCGACGAGCTGCTGCAGGTCGACGTGGACCAGCTGCTGCCCGTCGCGCTGGCCGTGCTGCACCTGCGCGAGCGCCGGCAGACCCGGCTCTTCCTGCGCCGCGACCCGCTCGGGCGGTTCTTCTCCGCGCTGGTCTACCTGCCGCGCGACCGGTACACGACCGAGGTGCGGCTGGCGATGCAGAAGCTGCTGCTGGAGCACCTGGGCGGCACCAGCGTCGAGTACACCGCCCGCTCCACGGAGTCGGTGCTCACCCGGCTGCACTTCGTCGTCCGGGTGCCGGTGGGCAAGCGCGGCGCGACCGGGCTGCCGCCGGTGGACGCCGGGGAGCTCGAGCGGGCCCTGGCCGCGGTCGCCCGCAGCTGGACCGACGACCTGGCCGACGTGCTGGTCGCCGAGCACGGCGCCGACGCCGAACGCCGGCTGGCCCAGGTCGCCGACGCCTTCCCGGCCGCCTACCAGGAGGACTTCCCGGCCTCCACGGCCGTCGCCGACCTCGACCGGCTGGACTCCCTCGCCGCGGGTGAGCTGTCGCTGCGGCTGTGGACCCCCCGCGACGCGGCGCCCGGCGAGCGCCGGCTGACCGTCTTCCGGGTCGGGGAGAAGCTGCTGCTGTCCGACGTGCTGCCGGTGCTGCAGCACCTGGGCGTCAGCGTGGTCGACGAGCGCCCCTACGAGATCGACCGGATCGGGGCCCCGCTGGCCTGGGTCTACGACTTCGGCCTCAGCACCCCCACCGGCCCGCTGCCCGCGCTGGACTCCCTCCCCCGCCGGTTCACCGACGCGGTGTCCGCGGTCTGGCGCGGGGACGCCGAGGACGACGGGCTGGGCGCGCTGGTGCTGGTCGCCGGGCTGACCTGGCAGCAGGTCGCCGTCGTCCGGGCGTACGTGCAGTGGCTGCGCCAGGGCGGGCTGCCGTTCGGCTCGCGCTACGTGGAGACGGCGCTGGCCGCGCACCCCGACGTCGTGTCCGGGGTGGTCGACCTGTTCGCGCTGCGCTTGGACCCCGACCACACCGGCGACCGGGCCGCCGACGAACGGGCGCTGGTCGAGCGGCTGACCGCGCGGATCGGCGAGGTCGAGTCCCTCGACGCCGACCGGGTGCTCACCTCGCTGGTCGCCGCCGTCCGGGCCACGACGCGGACGACTGCCTACGTCGACGGGGCGTTCACCGACGGCACCCCGTTGGCGGTCAAGCTCGACCCGCACGCCGTCCCGGACCTGCCCGAGCCGCGGCCGGCCCGCGAGGTGTGGGTGTCCAGCCCACGGGTGCTGGGCGTCCACCTGCGCTTCGGCGCGGTGGCCCGCGGCGGGTTGCGGTGGTCCGACCGCCGGGAGGACCTGCGCACCGAGGTGCTCGGCCTGGTCAAGGCGCAGACGGTGAAGAACACGGTGATCGTGCCGACCGGCGCCAAGGGCGGCTTCGTCGTCCTGCGGCCCCCGGCCGACGGGTCCCGCGAGGCCGTGCTGACCGAGGGCCAGGCCTGCTACCGGCTGTTCATCGGCGCGCTGCTCACCCTCACCGACGACGTGGTGGACGGCGCCGTGGTGCACCCGGACCGGGTGGTGCGGCACGACGCCGAGGACACCTACCTGGTGGTCGCGGCCGACAAGGGGACGGCGACGTTCTCCGACCTGGCCAACTCGATCAGCCTGGAGCGCGGCTTCTGGCTGGGCGACGCGTTCGCCTCGGGCGGCTCGGTCGGCTACGACCACAAGGCGATGGGCATCACCGCCCGCGGCGCCTGGGAGTCCGTGGCCCGGCACTTCCGCGAGCTCGGCATCGACGTGCAGAGCCAGGAGGTCACCGTCGTCGGCGTCGGCGACATGAGCGGCGACGTCTTCGGCAACGGCATGCTGCTCAGCGAGCAGCTGCGGCTGGTGGCCGCCTTCGACCACCGGCACGTGTTCGTCGACCCCACCCCGGACGCCGCGACGTCGTTCGCGGAGCGGAAGCGGCTCTTCGAGCTGCCCCGCTCGTCGTGGGCGGACTACGAGCGCTCGCTGATCAGCGCCGGGGGCGGCATCTGGCCGCGGACGGCGAAGTCGGTGCCGGTCAGCGAGCCGATGCGCGAGGCGCTGGGCCTGGACGCCGAGGTGGAGCACCTGACCCCCGCCGAGCTGGTGCGCGCGGTGCTGCTGGCCCCGGTGGACCTGCTGTTCAACGGCGGCATCGGCACCTACGTGAAGGCCGAGACCGAGAGCCACCTCGACGTCGGGGACAAGGCCAACGACGCGGTGCGGGTGGACGGCCGGGAGCTGCGGGTCCGGGTGGTGGGCGAGGGCGGCAACCTGGGCCTGACCCAGCGCGGACGCGTGGAGTACGCGCTGTCCGGCGGCCGGGTGAACACCGACGCGATCGACAACTCCGCCGGCGTGGACACCTCCGACCACGAGGTCAACATCAAGATCGCGCTCAACCGCGTGGTGGACGACGGCCGGCTCGACCCCGCGGGCCGCGCAGCTCTGCTCGCCTCGATGACCGACGAGGTCGCCGCGCAGGTGCTCACCGACAACCACGACCAGAACTCCACCCTGGCCGGGGAGTCCAGCGCCGCGCGCAGCCTGCTCGACGCGCACAGCCGGTTCCTCCGCGCGCTGGAGCGCTCGGGCCGGCTGGACCGGGCGGTCGAGGCGCTGCCCGACGAGCGGGCCCTGAGCGAACGACGGCGGGACGGCGCCGCCCTCACCTCACCGGAGCTCTCGGTGCTGCTGGCCTACGCCAAGCTCGAGGTGGATGACGCGGTGCTGCACTCCACGCTGCCCGACGACCCCGCGTTGGCCGACCTGCTCACCGACTACGTGCCGGGCGAGCTGCTGCGTCGCTTCCCCGAGGCCGTCGCAGCACACCCGCTGCGCCGGGAGATCACCGCGACCGCGCTGACGAACCGGGCGGTCAACACCGCAGGGGTGACCGGGCTGTTCCGGCTGGCCGAGGAGACCGGCGCCCCGCTGGTCGCCGTCGTCCGCGCGCACACCGTGGCCCGCCGGGTGTTCGGTGTCGACCGGCTGTGGGACGCCGCCCGCGCCCTGGACAACCGGGTGCCGGCCGCCACCCAGGTGCAGCTGCGCACCGAGGCCACCCGGCTGGCCGAGCGGGCCAGCCGCTGGCTGCTGCGGGTGCCCGAGCTCGCCGCCGAGCCCGCGCCCTCGATCGGCACCGTCACCGCCCGGTTCGCCGACGCCGTGGCCGCGGTGGCCCGGGACCTGCCGGAGTGGCTGCTGGGCGCCGACGCCGGTGCCTACGCCGACCGGGCCGCCGAGCTGCGGTCGGCCGGGGTGCCCCCGGAGCTGGCAGCCGAGGTCGCCGCGGCCGGGCTGCTGCCCGCCGCGCTGGACCTCGCGGTCGTCGCCGAGGACACCGGGGCGCCGATCGCGCTGGCCGGGCGGGTCTGGCAGTGCCTGGCCGAGCGGTTGGACCTGGTCCCGCTGCGCGAGCTGGTCACCGCGCTCCCCCGCGACCGGCGCTGGCCGGCGATGGCCCGGGCCTCGCTGCGCGACGACCTGACCGCCGAGCAGACCGCGCTCACCGGGGAGGTGCTGCGGACGCGGTCGGCCGACGACGACGGCGCGGACGTGCTGGTGGCCCGGTGGGTGGACCGCTGGGACACCGGTCAGCGCCGGGCGGCCACCCAGCTGGCCGAGCTGGCCGCCGGGGACGCGCACGAGCTGGCCGAGCTCGTCGTCGCCGTCCGGACCCTGCGGGGGCTGCGGCGCGGCTGAGGGGTCAGCGCTGGGGCCGGGCGAGCCGGGTGAGGGCGAGGACCCCCAGCACCGCGACCACGACGGCGACGACCCCGGCCAGCATCAGCAGCACGCCGCCCACCGCGGTGGTGCCGACGGTGCCGCCGGTGACCAGGGCCTGCAGGAACGTGAGGAGCTGGCCGAGCCCGCGGTCGGCGACCAGGCCCGCCCCGAGGACCAGGAGACCGGTGCCGAGCGCGGGCCGGGGTCGGGTCAGGAGCGCGCCGGCCACCAGCAGCGCCACGCCGGCCAGGAGCGCCAGGCCGGCGGCCAGGAACTGGCTGTCACCCTCTCCGAACCCCTGCGAGAGCGGGCTGTAGGTGACCTCCCCGGGGAAGGAGAAGGTCGGCAGGAACGACCCCAGCAGCCCGAGGACGCCCGCGACCAGCCCGAGCACCAGCAGCGGCACCTGCAGCGGCGACCCCGGCCTGGTGGGCGGCGGCCCCCAGGCAGGCTGCCCCCACGGCTGCTGCGGCTGACCCCACGGCTGCTGTCCCGGCCCGTACGACGGTTGGCTCACGCGGCACATCCTGGCCCACGGACCGCCGACGCGGGCTCAGGCGCGGACGGCGCGGCCCAGCGTGACCAGGCAGAGGACGGCGGTGGCTCCGGCCGAGAGCGCGGCCAGCACCAGGAACACCCCGCCTACCGCGGTGCCCGTGCCGCCGTCGACCAGCGACTGGGCGAACGCCAGGAGCTGGCCGCCGCCGCGGTCCACGAAGACCCCGGCGCCCAGCATCAGCAGACCGGCCCCGACGGCCGTGCGGGACCGGACGAGCAGGGCGCCGGTGAGCAGCGCGGCGACGCCGACGAACAGCACCAGGCCGGTGGCCTGGAACGTCGTCTGGTCGTTGAAGTCCTGGTAGAGCGGGGCGAACGAGCCCAGGCCGTCGGAGTAGCGGTAGGTCGGGAGGACCGTCCCGAGCAGCCCGAACGCGGCGGTCATCAGGCCCAGCACCAGCAGGGGCACGGCGCTGGGACGGCGCGGCGGCGGGCCCCAGGGCTGCGCACCCCACGGCTGCTGACCCCACGGCTGCTGCTCCATCTCCTGATCCTGGTCCCTGGTGCAGCTCGCTGCTCGCGCGGGCCGGGGTCAGGTGAGCCGCAGCACCCGTGCGTCCCAGGGCCCGAGGACGGCGTCGTCGTGGTCGGGGAGGTGCTCCCGGTTGCCCAGCACCAGCTCGGCGCCGACGGCCTCGGGCAGGAGCTCGGCGAGCGCGTACGGGGTGCCCGACACGTTGCAGACCACCAGCAGGGTCTCGCCGTCCAGGCTGCGGGTGTAGGCGTACACGTCCTCGTGGTCGGGCAGCAGCATCTCGAAGTCGCCCAGCTGCACGGTGCGCGAGGCGTGCCGCAGCGCGATGAGCGACCGGTGGTGGGCCAGCACCGAGTGCGGGTCGTCGCGCTGGGCGGCGGCGTTCCACTCGACGTGGTCGGGGTTGACCGCGATCCACGGGGTCCCGGTGGTGAAGCCGGCGTGCTCGGTGTCGTCCCACTGCACCGGGGTGCGGGCGTTGTCCCGGCTGGCCGGCCGCAGGGTGGCCAGCACGTCGTCGGGGTCGGCGCCGGCTGCGGTGGCCTCGGCGAAGTGGTTCAGCGTCTCGATGTCCCGGAAGTCCCGGATGCTCCCCCACGTCGAGTTCGCCATCCCCAGCTCCTCGCCCTGGTAGACGTAGGGCGTCCCGCGGTGCCCGTGGAGCAGCGTGGCCAGGCAGGTCGCCGCGTCCCGGCGGTGGGCCGGGGAGTCGTCGCCGAACCGGCTGACGGCACGGGGCTGGTCGTGGTTGTCCCAGTAGAGGGAGTTCCAGCCGACGTCGGCCAGCCCGGCCTGCCAGCGGCCGAACGAGGCCTTGAGGTCGGTGAGCCGCAGCGGCCGGGCGTGCCACTTGTCGCCGTCGTGGTCCAGCCCGACGTGCTCGAACTGGAAGACCATGTCCAGCTCGGCACGGGCCGGGTCGGTGACCAGCCGGGCCTGCTCGACGGTCACGCCGGGCATCTCCCCGACGGTGATCAGGTCGGCGTCCCGGCCGGCGAACACCTCGCGGTGCATCTCGGCGAGGAACTCGTGCAGCCGCGGCCCGAAGAGGAACCCGTCGGTGCCGTCGCGCAGGGCGTCGTCCGGTCCGACGTCCTTGCTGATCATGTTGATGACGTCCATCCGGAAGCCGTCGACCCCGCGGTCCAGCCACCAGCCCATCATCTCGTGCACCGCAGCCCTGACCTCGGGGTTCTCCCAGTTCAGGTCGGGCTGCTTGCGGCTGAACAGGTGCAGGTACCACTGGTCGGTGGTGGGGTCGTGCTCCCAGGTGGGACCGGAGAAGTAGGACTCCCAGTCGGTCGGCTCGGGCCCGGCCGGGCCCTCCCGGGTGTCGCGCCACCAGTACCAGTCGCGCTTGGGGCTCACCGTGCTGGAGCGGGACTCCACGAACCACGGGTGCTCGTCGCTGGTGTGGTTGACCACCAGGTCCATCACGATCTTGATGCCCCGGGCGTGCGCGTCGGCCAGCAGCCCGTCGAAGTCCGCCAGGGTGCCGAACGCGGGGTCGATGTCGCGGTAGTCGCTGATGTCGTAGCCGTTGTCGTCCTGCGGCGAGCGGTACACCGGGGACAACCAGAGGACGTCGACGCCCAGGTCGGCGAGGTGGTCCAGCTTCGAGCGCACCCCGGGCAGGTCCCCGATGCCGTCGCCGTCGGAGTCGGCGAACGAGCGGGGGTAGACCTGGTAGACGACAGCGGAGGTCCACCAGGCCGGGTTCGGTGAGGTCACCGGGACATCCTCGGGGAACCCCGGGCGCCGCGACACCCGGCATCGGTGGTGCACGACCGGATCGGCCACACTCGATCTTGCGGAACTCTTGAGGTTCGTAGGGCGGTGGGCTTGCGGAACCGTCGGCAGAGTCGCTCCTGACACCGACGAGCACCGGGATCCACCCGGCGCCCTGCACCAGGAGGACCCACGACCATGGCCACCACCCGCCGCTCGACCGCCCGGGGCACCGTCCGCAAGCTGCTGGTCTCCGCCGGGGTGGTCGGCGCCGCCGCCGCCGTGGCGGGCATGGGCACCTTCGGCACGTTCACCAGCAGCACGAGCGCCAGCGAGACGGTCAACTCCGGCACCGTGGCCATCGCGCTGGGGACGGCGAACTCCGCGGCGAACCGGCTCTCGGTCACCGCCGCCAACATCGTCCCCGGAGACACGATCTCCCGGGCGGTGACGCTGACCAACAACGGCGACCAGGCGCTGGCCTCGATCGCGCTCACCACGACCGCGACGACCTCCAGCATCCTGGACACCGACGTCACCAACGGCCTGCAGCTGGCGGTGCGTTCCTGCTCGGTCCCCTACACCGAGGGCGGCACCGCCCCCGCCTACACCTACACCTGCGCCGGGACCGAGAGCACCCTGGTGGCCTCCCGCGCCGTGGTGGGCAGTGCGGTCCCGCTGACCGCTCCCCGCGCGCTGGCCGCCGGCGCCACGGACAACCTGCTCGTGGTGATGACCCTGCCCCAGGCCGCGGACAACGCGTTCCAGGGCAAGTCCTCCACGCTCCAGCTGGCCTTCACCGGGACCCAGCGCGCCGGCACCAACCGCTGACCCCCGGCGGACGGCGGTACCGACCGCCGTCCGCCCCGCCCCTGCCGCACCCACCCGAGAGGAGCCCCCGATGACCGCCGTCCTGCCCGCTCCGGCCCTGCTGCCGCAGCCCGTCCCGACGTCCACCGGGCTCCCGGCCGGGGCGCCGCTCCTCCCGCGGGTGGCCCGCGCGGCCGGCCGCGGTCTGGCCGACCTGGTCGTGCTCGTCGCGGTCCTGGCGTTCTGCTTCCTCGCCGCCGGCCCGCACCTGCTGGGCTACCGCACGGTGACGATGCTGACCGCGAGCATGGCCCCGGGCATCGAGCCCGGCGACGTCGTCGTCGCACTGCCCATCCCGGTCGCCGAGGTGGAGCCCGGGATGGTGATCACCTACGCGATCCCGATCGGCGACCGCCGGGTGGTCAGCCACCGGGTCGTCAGCGTCGACCGCGCGGTGGACGGGACCACGACGATCCAGACCCAGGGCGACGCCAACGACGGCCTGGACCCCTGGCAGGCCACCCTCGACGGCGACACCGCCTGGCAGGTCCGTGCGGTCGTGCCGCACCTGGGCAGTGCCATCGCGCTGCTGCGCTCGCCGGTGCTCACCCAGACGCTGGTGTGGGTCGTCCCGGCGGTGCTGGTCGGCTGGGCGTTGCTCGGCATCTGGCGGCCCGCCGACGAGGAGCCCACCGACGACGCAGCCGAGGGCGACGACGGCGAGCGGGTGCCCGCGTGATCGGCTGGGCGGGGCGTGGGCTGGTGTCCGCGCTGCTCTGTGCCGCCGTCGTGGTGGGCACCGGGGGCACCGCCAGCGCGGCGTTCACCGACGCCGAGACCGGGAGCACCACGGTCGGCACCGCGACGGTCGCCGGCGTCACGAACCAGAAGGGCACGACCAACGGCTGCCCGGCGACCGGTAGCACGGTCTCCCTCACCTGGACCGCCAGCACGACGGCCCGGGTGACCTCTTACCGGTTGGTCGACAACGGCACCACGCGGGCGACGATCACCGGGCGGACCAGCACCTCGGGGAGCTACACCGCCCCCAAGACCGGCGGCAGCCACTCGGTGGTGATCGTCGCCGTCACCGACTACGGCTGGACGGCCTCGGTCACCGTGGGGTCCTTCACCTGCTGAGCAGGGGTCAGCCGACGAGTCGGTAACCCACGCCCCGCACGGTGCGGATGCTGGGCTCGACCAGGCCGGCACCGCTGAGCTTGCGGCGCAGGTTGGACATGTGCGCCTCCACGAGGCGCAGGCTGCCCTCCCAGTCGCTCTGCCAGACCTCGCGCAGCAGCGTCTCGCGCTGCAGCACCTTGCCCGGCCGGGTGACCAGGGCCATCAGCAGGTCGAACTCGGTGCGGGTCAGCGAGACCTCGCTGCCGGCCACCCACACCTCGCGGGTGTCCTCGTCCAGGGCGAGGTCGGCCAGCACGATGGGCCCGCGCTCGGGGACGGGTGCGTGCACGGCGTCGACCCGGCTCCCCGCGGCCACCGCCGGCGCACCGGCCAGCGCCCCGGCCACCGTCGCCGGACGGCGCAGGAACGCCTGCACCCGGGCGACCAGCTCGCGGGGCGAGAACGGCTTGGTCATGTACCCGTCGGCACCCACGGCGAGCCCGACCAGGAGGTCCACCTCCTCGACCCGGGCGGTGAGCATGAGCACCCAGCAGGGGTGCTCGGCGCGGATCCGGCGGCACAGCTCGACGCCGTCGACGTCGGGCAGGCCCAGGTCCAGGACGACGACGTCGGGCAGCGACTCGGCCAGCGCGGCCAGCGCCTCCCGCCCGGTGCCGACGGCCCGCACGTGCAGCCCGGCCCGCTCCAGCACGGTGACCAGCAGGTCGCGGATCTCGGTGGTGTCCTCCACGACCAGGACCGAGCCGGCGGTCACCGGCGGGTCCCGGCGGTGGCGGGTGTCCCGACGACGGGCAGCACGACGGTGAACGTCGTCCCCCGACCGGGCTCGCTCTGCAGGTCCATGGTGCCTCCGTGTGCGGTGGTGATGGCCTGGGTGATGGTCAGCCCGAGTCCCACGCCGGACACGGCGTGCCGGCGGGCCGTGGAGGCCCGGAAGAAGCGGGTGAACAGGGCGCCCTGCTCGTCGGCGGGCACCCCGATGCCGGTGTCGGCGACGGTCAGCGCGGCGACCGGGCCGTCGGCCCGGCGGTAGGTGTCCAGGGCGATGCGGACCCGCCCGCCACGGGGGGTGAACTTGACCGCGTTGGAGAGCAGGTTGTCGCAGACCTGGCCGAGCCGGTCGGCGTCGCCGGTGATGACCAGCCCGGGCAGCACGTCGGTCTCGAGGGTCACCCCGGCGGCGGTGGCGGCGACCCGGGAGGTGTCGACGGCGGCGCGCACGACGGCGCTCAGGTCGACCTCGGCCGAGCGCAGGGTGAACCGGCCGGCCTCGACCTGGGCGGTGAAGAGCAGGTCTCCGACCAGCCGCAGCAGGCGGTGGGCGTTGCGGTCCACGGTGGCCAGGTACTGCCGCTGCTCGTCGGTGAGCACCTCGTCGGGGTCGTCCAGGACGAGCTCCAGGTAGCCCAGGATCGAGCTCAGCGGGGTGCGCAGCTCGTGGGAGATCAGGCTGGTGAACTCATCGCGCAACCGGTCCGCCGCGCGGGCCGCGGTCATGTCGGTGGCCACCAGGGTGTAGCCGGCCAGGGCGCCACTGCCGTCCCGGCGCGGGGTGACGGCGAGCTCGACGGTCAGCTCGCTGCCGTCCTCGCGCACCCAGGTCCAGTCACGGACCTCGCTGCCGTGCGTGGCGGCCCCGGCGACGAGGGCGTCGAACGAGGACAGGTGGGCCCCGTCGGGGTGGGCCGTCCGGGCGGCCTCCAGCTCGGCGGGCAGGTGCAGCGAGGTG
Source organism: Geodermatophilus sp. Leaf369 (assembly GCF_001424455.1). Classification (NCBI taxonomy): domain Bacteria; kingdom Bacillati; phylum Actinomycetota; class Actinomycetes; order Geodermatophilales; family Geodermatophilaceae; genus Geodermatophilus; species Geodermatophilus sp. Leaf369. Next base: position 259,797 of record NZ_LMQA01000002.1, read on the forward strand.
ACGGACCGCCGGCGGACGACGTCACCGCGCTGGGCCCCGAGCATCTTCTCCGCGCCCGGGTTCCACACCCGGACCACGCCGGCCAGGTCGCAGGACACGATCGCCTGCTCGGTGACCGCGTCGATGACGCTGCCCAGCGTCTCGTTGGCCCCGGCCAGCCGGCGGGACAGCAGCTCCAGCTCGGCCGCCCGCATCTCGACCTGTGCCAGCAGGTCGGTCTGCTGCTCCTGCAGCTCGCCGACCGTCTCCAGCCTGTCGCTGAGCCGGCGGTAGAGCTCGTTGACCGTCAGCGCGGCGACCCCCAGCGCAGCGGGGGTGAAGACCGCCCGGACGAGGTCCGGCACGGTGGTGACCATCCCGCCCAGCCACTGGGGCACGACCAGCACCGCGGCCGTGGCCAGCACCGCGACCGCCACGCCGCGCCGGCGTCGGTCGACGGCCAGCGCGATCACCGGCGGGATGACCAGGGCGGTGAACAGGGAGGCGCCACCGCCGGTGGTCGCCCGCAGCGGGCCCACGGCGGCCAGCTCGAGCAGCGGCACCAGAGCCGCCGCACCCGGGGGCAGCGTGCGGGCGGAGGCGACGCCCGTCAGCACGAGGGCTGCGGCCACCAGTGCCGCGGACAGCAGCACCAACCGCGGGTCCGTGGCGTCGGCGGCCGGCGTGGCCAGCACGAGGAGGGCGCAGGCGTACAACACCGGGAAGGGCAGGTTGCGCAGGGCGACCGAGCGGTGCTCGTTCTCCCAGCGGGCCCACGGGCCGGCACCGGGTTCGACCGGGGTCGCCGTCGCGGTGCTCACCGCGGGTCCCCGGTGAGCTCGCGGATCCGGTCGGCCAGCTCGCTGACCCGGAAGGGCTTGAGCAGGTAGGTGTCGGCGCCCGCGGCCAGTCCGCGTTCGACGTCGGCGGGTGAGGCGCCGGCCGACAGGAGCAGCACGGGGACGTCGGCGGTACGGGTGTCGGCGCGCAGGGCGGTGCACACCTGCAGGCCGTCCAGTCCGGGCATGCCCACGTCGAGCACGACCAGGTCCGGCAGGTCACGACCGGCTGCGGCCAGGGCCGCCGTCCCGTCGGGGAGGGAGTCCAGGACCTGGGCCCCCGCCCGGCGCACCGCGATCTCCACCAGGGCCCGGATGTCGCTCTCGTCGTCGGCGATGAGCACCCGGGGGCTCACGCCGCGCCGTTCCTGCCCGGCAGCAGCCGGCTGAGCAGGTCCCGGACGTCGGAGCCGGTGAACGGCTTGGGCAGCGGGGTGGTCGCGGCCGGGTAGTCCTGGCTGTCGACGACCGAGCAGACCGCGACGGGGGTGTGCGGCCAGCGGTCGGCCAGGGCCCGGCTCAGCCCCCACCCGTCGAGGCCGGGTAGCAGCAGGTCCACGACCACGAGGTCGGGGACGGGCTCGACGGGCAGCTGGAGGGCGCGCTCGGCGCTGTCCACCCGCTGGGTGGTGCAGCCGGCCCGGCGCAGGTGGGTGCACAGCAGCTCGCCCTGGTCGGCCTCGTCGTCGACCACCAGCACGTGCACCGGCGGGAGGGGCAGGGGTGCGGTGGTCACCCTCTCGACAACGACACCCGGGCACCCCGGGAGGAGGAGGACCCACCGGCGTTCACCCGAACGGGTGACCGGCGCCCCCCGGGGGGCTCAGTGGGCGAACGGGGTCAGGTCGGGACGACGCAGCCCGTGCCCGGTGGCCTGCTCGAAGGCGTGGCCGACCTCGAGCACCCGCCGGTCGGCGCGCGGTGCGGCGATCACCTGGAGCCCGACGGGCAGGCCGTCGGGGGTGAACCCGCCCGGGACGCTCAGCGCCGGGCAGCCGGTGGCGCTGATCAGCGTGCAGGAGCGCATCCAGCCCAGGTAGTCCTCGAACTCCACGCCGGCGACCGACGTCGGGTACTCCTGCTCGACCGGGAAGGGCAGCACCTGGGTGACCGGGGCCAGCAGCACGTCGTAGCGGGTGAAGAACTCGACCACCCGCTCGTACAGCTTCGTGTGCGCCACCTCGGCCCGGCCGACGTCGGCCCCCGTGAGGGCGGCCCCGACCGAGGCGTTCCACTTGATGGTGTCCTTGACCTGGTCGGGGGCACGCCGCACGGCGTCGCCGAAGGAGGCCTCGAACAGCCAGGCCCGCAGCACCCCGAACGCCTCGTCGGCGCCCGTCAGGTCGGGGCAGTCCTCCTCGACGGTGGCCCCGAGGTCGCGGAAGACGCCCAGCTGGGCCATCAGCACCTCGGTGATCGCCGGGTCGACCGGCACCCGGCCCCCCAGGTCGGGCGTCCAGGCGATCCGCAGCCCGGTCAGCTCGGTGGGCAGCGGGGCGGCGAAGGCCGCGGCCGGGTCGGTCAGCGAGATCGGCACCCGCGGGTCGGCGCCGGCCAGCACCGACAGCCCCAGCGCGACGTCGCCCACGGTGCGGGCCATCGGGCCCTGCACCGACAACTGCGACCAGCCGATCGCGGTGGGGTGCGAGGGCACCCGACCCGGGGTGGGCCGCAGGCCGACGACGTTGCCGAACGCGGCCGGGTTGCGCAGCGAGCCGCCCATGTCGCTGCCCTCGGCCAGCGGCACGAAGCCCGCGGCCAGCGCGGCGGCGGCCCCGCCGGAGGACCCTCCGGCGGACAGTCCCCGCCGGTAGGGGTTGTGGGTGGCGCCGAAGAGGGTGTTGAAGGTGTGCGACCCGGCCGCGAACTCCGGCACGTTGGTCTTGCCGACCCGGATCGCCCCGGCCGCCTTCAGCCGGGCGACCACCAGCTCGTCCCGGGCCGGCACGGTGTCCCGGTGCAGCGGGGAGCCCCACGTCGTCCGCATGCCGCCGGTCTGGTGGGTGTCCTTGTGCGCGACCGGGACACCGTGCAGCGGGCCGACCACCTCGCCGCGGGCCAGCACGGCATCGGCCTCGTCGGCGGCGGCGCGGGCGGCCTCGTCGTCCCGGGTGACGATCGCGTTGACGCCGTCCGGGCCGTCGTAGCGGTCGATCCGGGCGAGGTGGGCCTCGAGCAGCTCGCGGGCGCTGACCTCCCGGTCCCGGACCAGCGCGGCCAGCTCGGTGGCGGGACGGGTGCACAGCTCGTCGGTCACCCGGCGACCGTAGCGGCTGAAGTGCCTCAGCGGTGAGAGACTTCTCCGATGACCGTGCGCCCTGCCACCGAGGCCGACGCCACCGCCATCAGTGCCGTCTACGACCACCACGTGCTGCACTCGGTGGCCACGTTCGACGTCGTCCCCCCGACGGCTGCCGACCGGTTGCTCTGGCTGGCCCAGCACACCGGGGGCCGCCATCAGGCGCTGGTCGCCGAGGTCAAGGGCGCGGTCGTCGGGTTCGCGTCCAGCAGCTCGTTCCGTCCCCGGGCTGCCTACGACACCACGGTGGAGAGCAGCGTCTACCTGGCCCCGGACGCCGTGGGCCGGGGGCTGGGCCGGGCGCTGTACGCCGAGCTGTTCACCCGGCTCGCCGCCGAGGACGTGCACCGGGTGCTGGCCGTCGTCGCCCAGCCGAACCCGGCGTCGGAGGCACTGCACCGGTCGTTCGGCTTCCAGCACGTCGGCACGTTCAGCGAGACCGGCCGGAAGTTCGGCCGCTACGTCGACATCGCCTGGTTCGAGAGGGCACTGTGACGCAGCTCCCCACATGCATCGTGTGCAATCCATCCGTCCCCGGGTAGGTGGGGTGGGCGCTGCTGGGTCCCCGGATCCCGGCGCTCCCCCGTACTGAGAACCGAGGAGACACACGTGCCCACCACCGTGACCGCCCGGTCCACCGCCTCTGCCCACGGCTCGTTCGAGCGCACCACCATCGAGCGCCGCGACGTCCGCCCGAACGACGTCCGCATCGAGATCGCCTTCGCCGGCATCTGCCACTCCGACATCCACACCGCGCGCGACGAGTGGGGTGCCGCGAACTACCCGCTGGTGCCCGGCCACGAGATCGCCGGCACGGTGGCCGAGGTCGGCGCCGAGGTCACCAAGTACAAGGTCGGCGACCGGGTCGGCGTCGGCTGCTTCATCGACTCCTGCCGCGAGTGCGAGAACTGCAAGGCCGGCGAGGAGCAGTACTGCCTCAAGGGCGAGACCGGCACCTACGGCGGCATGCAGGACGGCAAGCCCACCGACGGTGGCTACTCCGAGCAGATCGTCGTCGACGAGAACTACGTGCTCGGCATCCCCGAGGGCATCTCCCTCGAGCAGGCCGCGCCGCTGCTGTGCGCCGGCATCACGCTGTACTCCCCGCTCAAGCACTGGGGTGCGGGCCCCGGCAAGAAGGTCGCCATCGTCGGCCTCGGCGGGCTCGGCCACATGGGCGTCAAGATCGCGGCTGCCCTGGGCGCCGAGGTCACCGTGCTGTCCCAGTCGCTGAAGAAGCAGGAGGACGGGCTGCGCTTCGGGGCCGAGCACTACTACGCCACCAGCGAGCCGGAGACCTTCGAGAAGCTGGCCGGTCAGTTCGACCTGATCGTGAACACCGTCTCGGCCACCCTGGACCTCGACGCCTACCTGGGCATGCTCCGGGTCAACGGCACCCTGGTCGAGGTCGGCGCCCCCGAGCAGCCGATGACCGAGGCCGCGTTCTCGCTCATCACCAACCGCCGCTCGCTCGCCGGCTCCAAGATCGGTGGCATCCGCGAGACCCAGGAGATGCTGGACTTCTGCGCCGAGCACCACCTGGGCGCCGAGGTCGAGGTCATCGGCGGCGACGAGATCGACGAGGCCTACGAGCGCGTCGTCGGCTCCGACGTCCGCTACCGCTTCGTGATCGACACCGCGCGGCTCTGATCGACTAGGCGGGGACGACCAGCACGAGGTCGTCCCCGCCGTCGTGTTCCACGTGCAACCCGGCGCGGCGCAGCAGCGCGCGCAGCCGGACGACGTCGCCCGGCTCCGCGCTCGTGAGCGCCAGGAGCCGGGCGATCCGGCCCTTGTGGGCCTTGTTGAAGTGGCTCACCACCGAGCGCGTCCCGTCGGCCCGCTCGCTCAGCACGGTCACGGTGACCGCCCCCGCGACCGGAGCCAGGTCGGCGTAGCCGCCTGACCGCAGGTCCACCACGAGCTCGCCGGTGCCGGCCAGCACCGGGCCCAGCACCGGCTTCCAGAGTGCGCGCAGGGTGGGCGTCCCGGGCAGCTGCGACCCGGCCGAGAGCCGGTAGGCCGGGATCGGCTCCCCGCCGTGGACCAGCCCGAACAGCGCCGAGCCCACCGCCAGCCGCCGGTCGGCCCTCGCCCGCTGTCCTCGGGTCAGCGACCGGACGTCGAGGGCGTCGTAGAGGACCCCGGTGTACCGGTCCAGCGCGGGCATCGTCGCTGCGCTGCGGACGACGGCGTTGCGGGCGATCTCGGCGTCCTGCCGGGCGCTCACGCCGAGCGCTGCCCGGGACGCCGGGACGTCGGCAGCCAGCGTCTCGATCCGGGTCAGCAGCTGCTCGCGCACCGGGTCCAGCTCGGGGTGGCTCAGTGCGGCCAGGTCGAGCGGGGGGCCGTCCCCACCGGGGTGCTTGGTCTCCGACGGGGGCAGCAGCACGAGCACGAGGAGCCAGGTTACGGCTCGGCGGACACCCCCAGCAGCGCCCGGGTGACGCCCTGCGTGCTGTCCAGCAGGTCGGCCAGCGCGCGGCGCAGGTGCACCCCGGTGACCGCGCCGCCGGGTGCACCCTCGAGCAGGGCCTCCAGCACCGTGCGCCGGACCAGCTCCTTGATGAAGGAGGCGGTCACGCCCTCGGTGCCGGCGACCACCGCGTCGACGTCGACGGGGCCGGCCTGCAGCCCCGAGCCGCGGCTGTAGACCGCCAGCAGCCGGCGCCGGGCGTCGTCGTCCGGCAGGCCGATCTCGACCGCGACGTCGACCCGGCCGGGCCGGGCGGCCAGTGCGTGCTCCAGGGCCTCGGCGCGGTTGGTGGTCAGCAGGAAGAGCAGGTCGGCGTCGCTGGCCGCCCCGTCCATGGCGTCCAGCAGCTCGAACAGCACCGGCTGCGGGCCCATCTGGTGTCCGCGGTCCTCGGCGACCAGGTCGACGTCCTCCAGCACGACGACGGCCGGCTCGAGGTCCCGGGCCAGCTGGGTCACCGTGCCGACGAGGTGCAGCGAGCGCCCGGACAGCAGCAGCACCGTGGCACCCGGCACGTGCTGCACGACGTAGCGGGTGGTGTGCGTCTTGCCGGTGCCGGGCGGGCCGTAGAGCAGCAGGCCGCGCTTGAGGTGCTGGCCGGCGGCCCGCAGTGCCTCGCGCTGCGTGGCGATGCCGATGCTGTGCCGCTCGACCCGCTCCAGGACGGCGTCGGGCAGCACGACGTCGGCGCGCTCGGTGCGGGGCAGCACCGGGAAGTCGACGACGAACCCGCCCATCGCCGGACGGAGCTCGAGCACCTGGCCGCGGTAGACGTTGCGCTCGCTGCGCAGTGCGTCGAGCTCACCGAGCACCTGCTGGGCGGTCTCGGCGGGCAGGCCCGCGACCTCCACGGTCAGCGTGGGCTCCTGGTGCCGCTCGGGTCCGCGGACCAGGACCACGTGGTCGCCCCGGTGGTCCCGGACCAGCAGTGCGGCGGTGCGCCAGACGCCGGTGGTGCGGCCCGGGCCCGAGGGCAAGTCGACGAGCTCGGGCACCCCGGGGCGCAGGTACGGCAGGTTCTCCCCGGTGAGCAGCTGACCGAGGTCGGGGCTCTGGTGGTGCAGCGGCACCGACCAGCCGAGGACCTCGACGCTGCGGCCCTCGGCCTGCACCCAGGCCTCCAGGGCCAGCTGCAGGTTGACCTGCTCGAAGGGCGGCAGCTCCCGGGCCACGACGGGCGGGCGGGTCTCCTCGTCGGCGCTGCGGCCGAGGTGGGCCAGCAGCCGTCCGGTGACCGCGCCGTCACGGCGGCTGCTGCCGGTCTCGTGCACCCAGGTCAGGAACTCCTGGACCTGCCGGGCGAAGGCGGGGACGTCGAACGGACGGTCGGGCAGCGGTGCAGTGGTCATCCCCGGCCACGCTAGCGGCCCCGGACCGTTCCGTCACCGGAGTTCTCGCAGGTCAGGTCCAGTACAGGAACCGGGCCCCGGGGAGTCGGGCGTCCACGGCGTCGGTGAACCAGGTGCGCAGCTCGGCCATGACGTCCTTGGGGTAGACGTGCTTGACGGCGCCGAACTTGCCGCGCTTCTGGGTGCGCAGGTCCTCGTCCATCTCGAGCCTGGTGCGCGGGTACCAGTCGGTGAGCGTGGCCTTGGAGTTCGGGGTGAACCGGTGGGTGATGCACTCGACGGTCAGGTCGGCGCCCCGCGGCAGGACGGCGGCCACGGCGTCGAACAGCTCGCCGTACTCGGTGCGCCAGTCCCCCACCGGCATGATCGGCGCGACGGTGAGGCCCACCGGGTAGCCGGCCTCGGCGACCCGGCCCAGTGCGGCGATCCGGGCGGGCACCGGTGAGGTGGCGCCCTCGAACCGGCGGGCGACGGTGGCGGCGTTGACCGAGAAGCGCAGCCGGGTGCGGCCGTGGTGCGGGAGGTCCAGCAGTGGGCCGACGTCGTCGAACTTGGTGGTGGCGCGCAGCTGGGCCGGCCCGCTCCAGGCGTGCGTGCCGAAGTGCTCGATCGCCGTGGCCAGCCCGCCGGTGAGGTGCTCGATGGCCAGCGGGTCGGTGTAGCAGGAGGCCTCGAACGTCGTCCCCTCGTGACCGCGCTCGAGGGTGCCGGAGGTGACCTCGCCGCGGCCGACGTAGCCGTCGAGCGAGGCGAGGACGTCGGGCAGGTCGGCGAACACCCGGGTGATGGGCGGGCCGGTGAGCGAGCCGGCCAGGTAGCAGTACTGGCAGTGCGCGGGGCAGCCCTCGGCGAGGTCGAAGCGCCAGTCCGCGGACGGCGGGATGGGCTGCAGCTTCCGCTTGGAGGGCGCGCCCACCACGACGGCCATCGTGTCCTTGGCGGCCATGAACGCGGCCCGGTCGCCGTCCCCCCGCAGGTTGGGCAGCCGGTCCCCGGAGAGCACCTGGACGTCGGGCACCCCGGCGGCGCGGACCCGCTCCAGCACCTGCTGGCCGTACGGGAGGGCGGCGGCGGAGCGGGTCACGAACACACGGGAGGGCGTCCACACGCGGGTGGGTGCCGGGGCTGTGGTCATCACCAGCGGAAACCCCGCTGGGTGGGGGTCTGCTTCCCTGCTAGGGGGACCGATCCGTCACGTCTGCCCGATGGGCCGCCGCAGCCGTGCTCAGCGCAGGACCTCGCGCCACAGTAGCGCCGCCCGGACGGCTCGCTCGTCGACCTGGAGCCGCGCTGGGCACTGCGACGCACCCGGTGCGGGACGAGGCTCAGCCGAGCAGCTGCGTCGTCGCGTTCGACGCGGAACCCGTGGTGGACCTTCGTGTGGTGGCGTTCGCAGAGCAGTGCCGAGTTCTCCAGCGAGGTGTCCCCGTCGTCGCGGAGCCACTCAGCAACATGGTGGACGTCGCACCAGTGGGTGGGGGCGTGGCAGCCGGCGAACACGCAGTGCCCGTCGCGTTGCTCCACGGCCCGGCGGATCTTCGGGGGCACGACACGCTTGGTGCGGCCCACGTCGAGTGGCACCCCGTCGGGGCCCATCACGATCCGGGTGACCGCGGAGTCGCAGGCGATCCACCGGGCCCTCGCCGCGGAGATGGTGGCGCCGAAGCCGGTGCTGGCGGTGTCGTGGCCCGTGGCGGGGTCCACGAGGTCTTCGAGGTCGATGGTGACCATCACCTGCGGCTTGAYSGTCCGCAGGAACGGCAGGTCCCCCGCCGCGAGGGTGTTGTCTGCCCACTGCACCAGCGCATCGGCCTGCTGCTGGGCCCGGTTCCGCAGGTCCCCGAGAGGCCTGTCGGCCTGCACCATCGACTCGATGACGCCCTGGACCTTCTCGAACCCCACGGCATCGAGGTCGAACAGCCCGGACCCGGAGCCGTCGGCATGCCGGGTCATCGTGAACCGACGCTCCTCGGTCGGGTCCGGCTCCGGGCCGTCAGGGTCCAGGGCGTTGCGGAACGCGTTCACCGCCGTCGCCAGCTTCGCGTGCGGCAGCGTNGAACCGACGCTCCTCGGTCGGGTCCGGCTCCGGGCCGTCAGGGTCCAGGGCGTTGCGGAACGCGTTCACCGCCGTCGCCAGCTTCGCGTGCGGCAGCGTCCGGGCGACCTCGGTCCAGGCCTCGTCGAAGGCGTCGAGGTCGATGTCCTGCTCGGTGGCCGCGGCGATGTCACACGGCCGCAGCGCGTCGGCCACGACACCCACCTGGGCCGCAGTCACCGAGCCCTCCGCGAACGCCGCCTCCAGCCGCGGCAGGTGCTCCAGCACGCGGCCCGCCTTCACGACCGCCGAGGCGGCACCAGCCGACCAGTGGTGGTGGCCGCGCAGGAGCGACGCCATCGTCTTCAGCCCGTCGTGCTCGGCGGCGTCGACCACGTCGGCGTGCCGCACGGTGCGGGTCAGCTCGGCGTTCAGCCGGTTGATCGACTGCACCAGCTCCGCGGTCCGGTCGACCAGCTGACCGTCGACCAGGGCATGCAGGTCGTCGGCCGAGAGGGCGTCGATGGCGGACCGCAGCTCGCTCACGACACCTCCCAGGCTGTTCGATCAGGTGTTCGAAGTCTACCGCGATGAGCGGTCTGATTACACCTGAATCCGCAGCTCAGCGGGCTGTCCACAGATCCGTGACGGCTCTTGACGGGTCGCCGTCCGGCGCTCCTGTGTCCCTGCCGACTCGAGACCTGCTCCCGCGCTCACCAGGCGACGGCGCCGCCGTCCACGAGCAGGTCGACGCCGGTCACGTAGGAGGCGGCACCGCTGAGCAGGAACACGATGGGGCCGACGAGCTCCTCGGTCTGGGCCAGGCGCTGCATCGGGATGTCCTTCTGCAGGCCCTCCACCAGCGGCCAGACCTGTGGGCTCAGTGCCATCGGGGTGGCGGTGTAGCCGGGGCTGACGGAGTTGACGCGCACGCCCTCGGTGGCCCACTCCAGCGCCAGGGACTTGGTCAGCTGCAGCACGCCGGCCTTCGAGGCGTTGTAGTGCACCTGGTCCAGGCCGCGGTTGGCGATGTGGGCCGAGACGGAGCCGATGTTGACGATGCTGCCGCCGCCGCGGGCGAGCATGGCGCGGCCCTCGGCCTGGCAGGACAGGAAGACGCCGCTGAGGTTGATGTCCAGCAGCCGCTGCCAGTCCGCGCGGGCCATGTCCTCGGCGGGGATCTGGTTGTTGATGCCGGCCGCGTTCACCGCGAGCTGCAACGGGCCGAGCGTGGACTCCACCTCGGCGACCGCCGCGGTGAGGGCGTCGCCGTCGGTCACGTCGGCGGCGACCACGTGGGCCCGCCCGCCGACCGCGGCGATCGAGTCCGCCGTCGCCTGCAGGTCCGAGCCCTCGACGTCCAGCACGCCCACGGCGGCCCCGAACTCGGCCAGACCGAGGGCAACGCGGGCCCCGATGCCGCCGGCGGCGCCTGTCACGAGAGCGACCTGACCGGCGAGGGAGAAGGAGTTGACGTCCACGATGACCTCCGGGGGGATCCGACTGAGGCCGCGGACGCTACACCCGGCTCAACGCCCCTGTTGACTGGTCAGTCGGCCAGTTCGACGACCACCGGGGCGTGGTCGCTGGCGCCCTTCCCCTTGCGCTCCTGGCGGTCGATCGAGGCCCCGGTGACCCGGGCGGCCAGCGCCGGGGAGCACAGCGCGAAGTCGATCCGCATGCCCTCCCGGCGGGGGAAGCGCAGCTGCGTGTAGTCCCAGTACGTGTACTCGCCGGGGGTGTACGGCCGGACGACGTCGGCGTACCCGGCGTCGACGATCGCGGCGAAGGCCGCCCGCTCGGGCGGGGAGACGTGGGTGGAGTGGGCGAAGACGCCGATGTCCCACACGTCGTCGTCCTGCGGGGCGATGTTCCAGTCCCCCACCAGCGCCACCTGCGCGTCGGGGTCGGTGGCCAGCCAGCCCGCGGCATCGGCCCGCAGTGCCTCGAGCCACTTGAGCTTGTAGGCCAGGTGCGGGTCGCCCAGCTGCCGACCGTTGGGCACGTAGAGGGAGAGCACCCGCACCCCGCCGCAGGTGGCCCCGATCGCGCGGGCCTCCTGGGCGGGCTCCACGCCCTCCTTCGACGACCAGGACGGCACACCCTCGAACCCGACCCGCACGTCGTCCAGCCCCACCCGGGACAGCAGCGCCACGCCGTTCCACTGGTTCAGCCCGACGTGCGCGACCTCGTAGCCCAGCGCCTCGAACGCCGCCGAGGGGAACTGGTCGTCCCGGCACTTGGTCTCCTGCAACGCCAGGACGTCGACGTCGCTGCGCTCGAGGAACCCCACCACCCGGTCGACACGGGTGCGGATCGAGTTCACGTTCCAGGTCGCCAGGCGCACCCCCCGACCCTAGAGAAGGACCTGCCTCCTCCCCACGACGGGCTCCGCCTGCCGCGGGCCCCTGGAGGCAGGCCTCGTCAGGCCTGGGCGAGGGGCGCGATCTGGCTGTCCTGCCGCGCCTGCAGCCGGTCGCGCATCCGCTGCCGGGACTCCACGAACTTGGTGGCCTGGGCGTCGAGACCGCTCATGAACAGCGCCAGCTCCTCGCGGGCCTTCTCGCCCTCGGGGCCGAAGCCGGAGCGCTCGAAGACCTTCCAGTGCCGCAGGATCGGGGCGACGACGTCGTCGTGGTGCAAGCGCAGGTCGTAGATGCCGGCCTTGGCGATGATGGTGGAGTTCTTCCGGAAGCCGGCCATCGTGGCACCGGGCATCTCGAAGTTGATCACCTCGTTCGCGATCGCCCGCATGGTCTCGTCGGGGGCGATGTCCAGCGCCGCACCGACGATGTTCCGGTAGAAGACCATGTGCAGGTTCTCGTCCTTGGCGATCCGGGCGAGCATCTGGTCGGCGATCGGGTCGCCGGTGGCCTTGCCGGTGTTGCGGTGGCTGACGCGCGTCGCCAGCTCCTGGAAGGACACGTACGCGACGGCCTCCAGCGGCGTCTTGTCCCCCGAGTCGTAGCCGGAGGTCATGTAGTCCATCCGGGCGCGCTCGAGCTCGACCGGGTCGACCCCGCGGGTGACGACGAGGTAGTCGCGGATGGCGATGCCGTGCCGGTTCTCCTCGGCGGTCCAGCGGCCGACCCAGGTGCCCCAGGCGCCGTCCCGGCTGAACCGGGTCGCGATCTCGCGGTGGTAGCTGGGGAGGTTGTCCTCGGTGAGCAGGTTGGTGATCATCGCGGCCTTGGCGGTCTCGTCCAGCCGCGACTGCTCCGGCGCCCAGTCCTCCCCACCGAGGAAGGCGAAGTCCCGGCCCTCGGACCACGGCACGTAGTCGTGCGGGTGCCACTCCTGGGCCATCTTCTCGTGCCGGTTGAGGTTCTCCTCGACGACCGGCTCCAGCTCCTGCAGCAGGGCGGCAGTGGTGGGTGTCTCGGGCACGGTGCACCTCCGGGGTGGGGCTGTCTGGGTCGAACCTACGCGGATCGACGGCCCTGCCCGGGGGTTCCCCGCAGCGAGCGTGCTCACGCCTGTGCCACTCTGTTGCCTGATGTTCGCAACAAGCACCCCCACCGCCGTCCGGGTCCGCGCCGCCGTCCCGACCGACGTCGACGCCGTCCGCACCCTGATGTACCGGGTGCTCGCCGAGGACCTCGGCTACGGGTTCCGCCCCGAGTGGCACGCCGACGTCGCCGATCCCGCCACCGCCTACCTGCACACCCCGGGTCAGGCGCTCTTCGTGGCCGAGGACGGCGACGGCACGCTGCTGGGCACCACGGCGGTCAAGGCGGGCGGACCGCGCTCCCCCCAGGTGCTCGTGGACCTGTACGCCGGGCGGTCCGTGGCTCAGCTGGCCCGGGTCTGGGTGCTCGCCGAACACCGTCGGCGGGGTGCCGCCCGGGCCCTCGTCGTCGCGGCGGCGCGCTGGGCGGTGACCGACGGCGGCTGGTCGACCGTCTGCCTGCACACCGACACCGCCGTCGCCGGGGCGGAGGCCTTCTGGCGGTCGATGCCGGTGCGCGAGGTGCTCGACGAGCGACACGCCGGGGCCGAGCTGCAGACCGTCCACTTCGAGCTCGACGTCGAGGCGCTCGGCGGTCCCGCCTGACCCGGGAGGGTGGTGCGCGGCAGGGTGCACCCCAGGTCACAGGTGTCGATGCGATCATGACGCCGTGACGAGTCGGGTGGGTCGGGCGTGAGCACCCGCGACGACCAGCCCGACGACCGGACCGCGCGCATCTCCCCGGACGACCTGGACCGGATGCGGCCCCCTCCGCCGGTGCCCACCCGACCTCCCGGGTCCACCCCGTCGGTCGAGGGCCCCGACACCGCGCCCGGACGACGCAGCCGCCGGGCCGACCGCTCCGCCGACCCGCAGGCCGCCGCCCGCGCCCGCGCCGCCGCCGGCCTGACCCCCGAGGCCGGTCCGCCCGCGGAGCAGGCCCCTCCCCCGCCGAGCCCGGACGCCGACCGCACGGACCGCACCGGCCGGGCCGGCTCCTGGTCGCCGCAGCCCCGTGACCGGGACGCCGTGGACGAGCTCGGCGACGAGCCGGACGACCACCACGACCGGGACGAGCGCAGCGGGTCGCGCACCCGCACCGCCTCCACCTTCGGCCGGGCCGCCGGCCTGACCGTCCTGGGCGCCCTGGTGCCGGGCAGCGCACTGCTCGCCGCCGGGTGGAAGAAGTCCGGCGCCGTCGTCCTCACCGTGTTCGTGCTGCTGCTCGCCGGGCTGCTGTGGCTGGCCACCGCCGGGCAGCGCACCGCCGTCCGGGCCGCTGTCGACCCGGGCCTGCTGCTCGGGGTGATGATCGGCGTCGGCGTGCTGGCCGCGCTCTGGATCGCCGTGGTGGTGCTGGGCTACCGGCTGCTGCTCCCCCGGCGCACCGACCGGGTCCGGCAGGGCGTCGGCGCGGCCCTGGTCCTGCTGCTGGCCGCGGCCGTCGCGGTGCCCGCGGTGACCGTCGTCCAGCTCGCCGGTGCCCAGCGCGACCTGGTCGACACCGTCTTCGCCGACGGCGAGAGCGCCACGGTGGTCGAGCCGGCCGACCCGGTGAACCCGTTCGGCGACCAGGAGCGGGTCAACGTCCTGCTGCTCGGCGGTGACGGCGGGGACGGCCGCGAGGGCGTGCGCACCGACACCGTGATCGTGGCCAGCATCGAGACGGCCACCGGCGCGACGACGCTGTTCAGCCTGCCGCGCAACCTCGAGGACCTGCCCTTCCCGGCCGACAGCCCGCTGGGTGAGCTGTTCCCCGACGGCTTCGACGCGGGCAGCGAGAGCGAGAGCCTGCTCAACGCGGTCTACCGCAACGGCCCCGCGCTCTACCCCGACGCGCTCGGCGTCCCCAGCGACAACCCCGGCGCCGACTGGCTGAAGCTGGGCGTCGGCGAGGCCCTGGGCCTGCCCATCGACTTCTACGTGCTGGTCAACCTCGACGGGTTCAGCCAGCTGGTCGACGCCCTGGGCGGCATCACCGTCAACGTCAACTACTACGTGCCGGTCGGCGGCGAGCCGAGCCTGGGCATCCTGCCCGACAGCTACATCGCCCCCGGGCCGGACCAGACGATGAGCGGTCCGCGCGCCCTGGACTACGCCCGCGGCCGGTTCGGCCTCTCGGACTACCAGCGGATGGACCGCCAGCGCTGCGTGCTGGACGCGATCGTGGCCCGGGCAGACCCGGTCACCCTGCTCACCCGCTACCAGCAGCTGGCGGCGACGACCTCCGACATCGTCAGCACCGACATCCCGCAGAGCGTGCTCGACGACTTCGTCGACCTGGCCTTCCTGGTCAAGGACGCCGGCATCCGGTCGGTGGTCTTCGACGACACCGTGATCAGCCCGGCCTACCCGGACTACGACGCCATCCGGCTGCTCGTCCAGCAGGCCCTGGGCACCGCACCGGCACCCGGCCCCGCGCCGACGACGGCACCGGGGACGACGACCTCGGCACCGCCGACGTCGGCCGCGCCGACCGAGGAGGCGCCGGTGGACGACGTCAGCGACGCGTGCGCCTACGACCCGGCGGCCGCGCAGGCCGCGCTGGACGCCGGGGAGCCCCCGACCCGCAACGGCTGAACCCGGCGTCGCCGGCCGATCACCACTGGTGACGGCCCCCCGGGACGGTCACGCACCGTGCAGGGACCTGTGCCACGGTCGCGACGGGACGCCCCACCGTCCCGGTGCCGAGCCGTGAGGACCGACCGCGATGACCGCCGACCAGGACCACGCAGGACTGCCCAGGCCGATCGACCCGGCCGACCTGCCCACCCGCCGGGAGCGGCGGCTGGCCGCACGCGCCGCGGGACGGGTGGACGCCCGGGGGCCACGGACCGGGGAGTTCGCGCTCACCGACGCGGCACTGGCCGCGCGGGACGCCGCGGGACTGACCGCGGACCTGACCACCACCGGCCGGTGGCGCTGGCTCCAGCGGGAGGCGCAGGCCGGACGACCGGCCGTGCCCGCCCCGCGGTCGGCGGACACCGCTGCCGCGCCCGCAGGGCGGCACCGGACGGACTGAGCGGGGCTCAGGCCTCGATCTGCTGGCCCTCGCGGATGGCCCGGACCAGGCCGTCGACCGCGGGGTCGCCGACGAGCAGGTCGTAGGCGACGACGGGGCGGTCGCCGGCGGCCAGCCGGACGCGCTCGGCGAGCTTGCCGTGGGTCAGGACGACGTCGGCGTCGGCCGGCAAGGCGTCGACCGGGCTGTGCGAGACGACCACGCGGGGGGACAGGTGCTTGCGCAGCTGGGAGCTCATCAGCACGCTGCTCGCCATCCCGGCGTCACAGGCGATGACCAGCTTGCGGACGGCGGCGCCGTCGATGCTCGGCATGAGGGGTGCGAACTCCAAGATCAAAGAAAGTGTTAACGCTCACACTACCCGGTCGTCATGACGACCTGACGCCCAGCCCGACCAGTCCGGGTGAGCTGAACACCCCGCGGGGGTCCCACCGGTCGAACAGCGCACGGGCCTCGGCCAGCCGCGGCACCACCCGCTCCAGCTCGGCCGCGCCCAGGTGGTGCGCCTTGCCCCAGTGCGGGCGGGCGCCGAACTCGCGCAGCGCGTCCTCGACCAGCGGCAGCGCGTCGTCCCGGGCGGCGGCCGTCTTGCGCCAGGTGAAGTGCACCGCCAGGGAGTCCCGGCCGTGCGCGGCCGACAGCCACAGCTCGTCGCCGGCCACGGTGCGCAGCTCGCTGACCACCAGGTGCTCGCGGATCCGGTCGCCGAGCGCGGCGACGGCGCCGATCGCGGCGCCCGCGTCTGCCCGGTCGACGAAGAACTCGGACTGGATCTCGTCGCCGTTGCTGGGCGTGGCGTCGTGCCGGAAGTGCGGCAGCCGCTCGTGCCACGGCCCCGGTGCACCGCCCTGCTCGGTCACGTTGCCCTGGATCTCGTCGGTGATGCCGTCCCGGGAGACCGGGTCGCGCCGGGCGCCGAGCAGGGTGTCGGGGACGTCCGCGGGCAGCCGGGTCTTCACCCACGCGTCGGCCCGGCCGTCCCAGCGGGTGAAGACGCTGACGCTGGTGCCCGCACCGGTCACCGCCGCCGGGTCCTCGACCACCGCGGCCAGCGACAGGTCGCGGTAGACGTCCTGGCGCACCTCGTAGGTCGGCTGGGTCTCCAGCACGAGCCGGACGACGACGCCCACCGAGCCCAGCGCGACCAGCAGGCCGGCCCCGTCGGCGTCGTCCCGGCGGACCGTGCGCAGCTCGCCGTCGGCGTCCACCAGCTCGACCTCCCGGACGGCGGTGGCCAGCACGCCGAGGGTGTCCCCCGACCCGTGTGTGCCGGTGGCCACCGCCCCGCCCACCGAGATGTGCGGCAGCGAGCCCAGGTTGTGCAGGCCCCGGCCGTGCCGGTGCAGCTCGCGGGCCAGCGCGCCGTACGTCGTCCCGGCGGTGACCGAGACGGTGCCGTCGTCACGGACCTGCACGTCGTCGGGCAGCGCGGTCAGGTCCAGCAGGACGCCCGGGCTCTCGGCCAGGCCGTTGAACGTGTGCCGGGTGCCCAGCGCGCGCACGTGGGTGGCCTCCCGGACCGCCGTCCGCACCGCCTCGACGTCGGTGGGCCGGACCACCGGGGCCCGGAAGACGTACGTGCCTGCCCAGTCGGTCTCCACGGCACCGACGGTAGGCGAGGGGTCGCCCTGGTGTCCGACGGCGTCGGACTGGCAGGGTGCGCCCATGACAGCCCCGACGTCGCGGCCCACCTCCCTGCACGTCAAGCCCGGGACGGAGTGGTCCTCGGTCCTGGGCCGCGCCGCCGCCCGCACGCCCGAGGCCTTCGGTGCCGACCGGCTGCACAACCTGGTCGGCGGCACGTGGCGGCCGATCGGGGACCCCGAGCCGCTGCTGTCCCCCGTCGACGGGTCGCGGCTGACCGGGTTGCCCCGGGTGTCGGCCGGTGAGGCCCAGCACGCGGTGCTCGCCTCGGCCGCCGCGCACCGGGAGTGGGCGCAGACCCCCGTGGCGGAGCGGAAGGCCCGGGTGAGCGCGGCGGTGGAGGCGATGGCCGACGCCCGGGACGACCTGGCGCTGCTGCTGGCCTGGGAGATCGGCAAGCCCTGGAAGCTGGCCTGCGCCGACGTCGACCGGGCCCTGGACGGCGTCCGCTGGTACGTCGAGGAGATCGACGCGATGCTGGGCGACCGCACCCCGCTGGACGGCCCGGTCTCCAACATCGCGAGCTGGAACTACCCGATGTCGGTGCTGGTGCACGCCGAGCTGGTGCAGCTGCTGGCCGGCAACGCGGTCATCGCGAAGACCCCGTCCCAGGGCGGGGCGACCTGCCTGACCCTCGCCCACGCGCTGATGGCCCGCGAGGGCCTGCCGGTCACGCTGCTGTCCGGCGGCGGCGCCGAGCTGTCCAGCGTGCTCGTGCGCTCCCCGGAGATCGGTGCGCTGGCCTTCGTCGGCGGCCGGTCGAACGGCGGCAAGGTGGCCGCGGGGCTGTTGGACACCGGTAAGCGGCACATGCTCGAGCAGGAGGGGCTCAACGCCTGGGGCATCTGGGAGTTCTCCGACTGGGACGGCCTGGCTGCGCACCTGAAGAAGGGCTTCGAGTACGGCAAGCAGCGCTGCACCGCTTACCCGCGCTACGTCGTCCAGCGCGAGCTCGTCGACCGGTTCCTGGCCACCTACCTGCCGGTCGTGCAGTCGCTGCGGTTCGGGCACCCGCTGGCCGTGGAGCACGACGACGACGAGCTGCCGGTGCTGGACTTCGGCCCGGTGATCAGCGCCGGCAAGGCCACCGAGCTGCGCGACCGGGTCGCAGACAGCCTGCACCGGGGCGCCGTCCCGCTCTGGCGCGGGTCCCTGGCCGACGGCCGGTTCATCACCGGCCAGGACACCTCGGCCTACGTGGCTCCCGCGGCGCTGCTGTCCCCCGGCGGCGCGAGCGCGCTGATGCACTCCGAGCCCTTCGGGCCGGTGGACACCATCGTCGTGGTCGACAGCGAGGCCGAGCTGCTGGCCCAGATGAACGCCTCCAACGGTGCGCTGGTCGCCTCGATCGCCTGCGACGACGAGACCCTCGCCCGCCGCCTGGCCCGGGAGGTGCAGGCGTTCAAGGTCGGCATCAACGCGCCCCGCTCCCGCGGCGACCGCCAGGAGGCGTTCGGCGGCCGCGGCGCCTCCTGGCTGGGTTGCTTCGTCGGCGGCGAGCTGCTGGTCCAGGCCGTCACCCAGGGCCCGGAGAACGAGCTCCTCTACGGCAACTTCCCGGAGCACTCCCGGTACCCCGCCTCGATCTGAGCGCCCCGCGGGGGCGCTCACCGGTCGGTGCGGCCCCGCACCTGCGCGTAGCGCTCCCGCACCGCCGGCGTCGGCTCGGCCTCGACCAGCCGGGTCCCGGCGGCGGCCCAGTCGGGGAGCTGCCCGGTCAGCGCCCACGCGGCCTGCCGGGCGGCGCCGTCGGCGACGGCCTCCCCCGGCTCGGGCACGAGCACCGGTCGGCCGAACACCGCGGGCGCGATCTCCTGCACCGCCCGGGAGCGTGCTCCCCCACCGACCAGCAGCACCCGCTCCACCGCGGCGCCCTGACCGGCCAGTGCCTCGATCCCGTCGGCGAGTCCGCAGAGCAGGCCCTCCACGGCGGCCCGCGCCCAGTGCGCCGGGGTGGAGGTGCGCAGCGTCAGACCGTGCACCGAGCCGGTGGCGTGCGGCAGGTCCGGCGTCCGTTCCCCCTCCAGGTAGGGCACCAGCACCAGCCCGTCGGCGCCGGCCGGGGCCTGCAGCGCCAGCTCGGCGAGCTCGTCCAGCGACACGCGCAGCATCGCGGCCGCAGCGTCCAGCACCCGGGCCGCGTTCAGCGTGCAGACCAGCGGCAGGTGCCGCCCGGTCGCGTCGGCGAACCCGGCCACGATGCCGCTGGGGTCGGCCGCCGCGGCGTCGGACACCGCCGAGACCACCCCCGACGTCCCGATCGAGACGACGACGTCGCCCGCGCGGGCGCCCAGGCCCAGCGCCGCGGCCGCGTTGTCCCCGGCCCCGGCGCCCAGGGCCACTCCCCCGTGCCGGCCGACCACCTCGGCCGGGCCGGCCACCCGCGGCAGCACCGGCGTCCGCCCGCGCAGCGCCCGGGCCAGCAGGTCGGTGCGGTACTCCCCCGTCGCCGCCGACCAGTACCCGGTGCCGCTGGCGTCCGAGCGGTCGGTGGTGAGCGTCTCCAGCCCGGCCGCGCCGGCCAACCGCCAGGTCAGCCAGTCGTGGGGCAGGCAGACGGCGGCCGTGCGGTCGGCGTTCGCGGGCTCGGCGTCGGCCAGCCAGCGCAGCTTGCTCACCGTGAACGAGGCCACCGGGACCACGCCGACGGCGTCGGCCCAGGCCTGGCCGCCGTCCAGCTCGGTGACCAGGTCGGCCGCGGCGTCGGCGGAGCGGACGTCGTTCCACAGCAGGGCCGGGCGGACCACCTCACCGGTCTCGTCCAGGCAGACCATCCCGTGCTGCTGCCCGCCCACGCTCAGCGCCTCGACGTCGTCCAGTCCGCCCGCTGCGGCCAGCGCCTCGTGCAGCGCCGTCTCCCAGGCCCGCGGGTCGACCTCGGTGCCGGCGGGGTGCGCCGCCCGGCCCTCGCGCACCAGGTCCCCGGTGTCGGCGTCGCGGACGACGACCTTGCAGGCCTGGGTCGAGCTGTCGACGCCGGCGACGAGCGGCACGGGGACCTCCTGGGTTGACGGACGAGCGTGACGCAGACAATAGTGCAGCGACCGAACGAATGGTGATCCCGGGAACCGCGGTTCCTGGGCCAGGGGGTGTGGTGCAGACGCAGGGACAGGTGCGCCGCGCCAACCTCGCCGCCGTGCTCGACCGCCTGCGCGCCGACGGCCCGCGCAGCCGTGCCCGGCTGGCCACCGAGACCGGGCTGACCAAGGCCACCGTCTCCAGCCTGGTCGGCGAGCTGGTCGAGCGCGGGCTGGCCGCGGAGGGCGAGCTGCAGCGTCCGGGCTCGGTCGGGCGGCCCGGCACGCTCGTGGAGCTCGACGGGCGCGGGGTCTGCGGCCTCGGCGTCGAGGTCAACGTGGACTACCTCGCCGTCCTGGCCCTCGACCCGACCGGCGCCGTCCGCTGGCAGAGCCGGCTGGCCCTCGACGTCCCGGCCCTGGACCCCGCCGACGTGCTGGCCCGGGCCTCGGTGATGGTGGCCGAGGCGCAGGCGGACCAGGACGCGACCGCGGTCGGGATCACCGTGGCCGTCCCCGGCCAGGTGCAGGGCACCGTCGTGGCGGCCGCCCCCAACCTGCCCCGGTGGGTCGGCGTGGACGTCGCCGCCGGGTTCGCTGCGTGGGAGCTGCCGGTCACCGTCGCCAACGACGCCGACCTGTCCGCACTGGCCGAGACCGCCGTCGGCCCGCACGCCGGGGTGCCCGACCTGGTCTACCTGACCGGTGAGGTCGGCGTCGGCGGTGGCGTGGTCACCGGCGGGCGGCTGCTGCGCGGCTCGACCGGACTGGCCGGCGAGGTCGGCCACCTCGCGCTCACCCCCGGAGACGCGCCCTGTGGCTGCGGCCGGACCGGGTGCTGGGAGACCGTCGTCGGCCTGGCCGCGCTGCTGCGCGCCGCCGCCGACCCCGGCGACCCGTTGCGCGACGCCGGCCGCGACCTCGAGGACCGCCTCGCCGAGCTGCTCGCCCGCGCCCGGGCCGGCGACGCCCGCACGCTCGCGGCGCTGGCCGACATCGGCACCGGGCTCGGGGTGGGCGCGGCCGTGCTGGTCGCCCTGCTCGACCCGGCCGTCGTCGTCCTCGGGGGGTACTTCGCCGTCCTCGGCGAGTTCCTGCTCGTGCCCCTGACCGCCGCGCTGGCCCAGCGCGTGCCCGGGCCCTCCCGGGTGGCGCTGTCCACGCTCGGCTTCACCGCCGCCGTCCGGGGTGGCGCGCACGTCGCGCTGCAGCCGGTGTTCTCCGATCCCACGACCGTCCCCGTCCGCACAGCCCAGGAGGCCCACGCATGACCCGCACCCCCACCCCCGCCGACCGCTTCTCCTTCGGTCTGTGGACCGTCGGCTGGCAGGGCGTCGACGTCTTCGGTGGCGCCGTCCGCCCGCCGATGGACCCGGTCGAGGCCGTGCACCGCCTCGCCGAGCTCGGCGCCGCCGCCGTCACCTTCCACGACGACGACCTGGTCCCCGACGACGCGACCCGCGACGCGGTGCTGGCCCGCTTCAAGGACGCCCTGACCGAGACCGGCATGGGCGTGGAGATGGCCACCACGAACCTGTTCGGGCACGCCGTGTTCAAGGACGGCGCCTTCACCAGCAACGACCGCGAGGTCCGCCGCTACGCCCTGGCCAAGGCCGCCCGCAACATCGACCTGGCCGCCGAGCTGGGTGCCACCACCTACGTGTTCTGGGGTGGCCGCGAGGGCGCCGAGTCCGGTGCCGCCAAGGACATCGGCGCCGCCCTCGAGCGCTACAAGGAGGGCATGGACACCCTCTGCGCGTACGCGATCGAGCAGGGCTACGACATGCGCTTCGCGATCGAGCCCAAGCCGAACGAGCCCCGCGGGGACATCCTGCTGCCCACGATCGGCCACGCGCTGGCGCTGATCAACGAGCTGGACCACAGCGAGATGGTCGGGCTGAACCCCGAGGTCGGGCACGAGGAGATGGCCGGGCTGAACTTCGCCGCCGGCATCAGCCAGGCCATGTGGCACGGCAAGCTCTTCCACGTCGACCTCAACGGCCAGCACGGCCCGCGGTACGACCAGGACCTGCGCTTCGGCGCGGGCAACCTGCGGGGGGCGTTCTGGACCGTCGACGCCCTGGAGCAGGGTGGCTACGACGGCTACCTGCACTTCGACTTCAAGCCCCCGCGCACCGAGGACGCCGACGGCGTCTGGGAGTCCGCCCGCGGCTGCATGGCCAACTACCTGGCGCTGAAGGAGAAGGCCGCGGCGTTCCGGGCCGACCCCGAGGTGCAGGAGGCACTGGCCGCCTCCCGCGTCGCCGAGCTGTCGCAGTCCACGCTGGCTGCGGGGGAGACCCTGGCGACCGTTCGCGCGGAGTCCTTCGACGTCGAGGCGATGGCCGCCCGCGGCTGCCACTTCGAGCGCCTGGACCAGCTCGCCATGGACCACCTCCTCGGCGTCCGCTGACCGTCTTGTGGAGTGCCACGGCGCGGTCCCCGCGTCCGTGGCACTCCATAAGGTGGGGCCATGACGACCCCACCCACCCGCAACGCCCGTCGTGAGCGCCTGATCGGGTACTTCCTGCTCGGGGTGGCAGTCGTGCTGGCGCTCTCCAGCCCCACCTGGTTCGGCAGCGACCGCAGCGCCGTCGGCGTCGCCCAGCTCGTCGTCGCAATCGTCGCCGCCGGCGTCGGCGGCTTCCTGGTCAAGCGCTCCCGGGTGGCGTGATCAGCGACAACCTCGTTTACCGCCCGGTGTGACGGGCACCACCTCGGCCGTGGACGCCGGCCGACCGGTCGTCGCCGCGTGACGATGGGGGCTCCCGTGGAGATCGACCGCACCAAGCTCAGCCAGCTGCTGCACACCCAGGGCGACAACGACACCGCCGACCGGCTGGACGCCGCCGGGCTCCCCGACACGCTGGACACCGACCGGGACGGCGACGCCCTGGCCGGGATCGGACTGGACCAGCAGACCCTGCTGGGCCACCTCGCCGGCGGCGCCATCGGCGGCAACCTGGCGATGTAGGCCCGTCCTCCGCCACCAGCGTGCGTCCTCCGCCACCGACGTCGGTGGCGCAGGACGCACGCCGGTCGTCGGAGCTGATCGACGCCGGGAGCGGGGTGGGTCAGCCGGCGTAGGGGCGTTCCCGGGCGAGCTCCTCGCGGGCGACCGAGCGGATGTGCACCGCGTCGGGGCCGTCGACGATGCGCAGGGTGCGGGCGTGGGCGTAGAACTCCGCGAGCGGGGTGTCGTCGCTGACGCCGGCGCCGCCGTGCAGCTGGATGGCCCGGTCGATGACGGCCAGGCACACCTCGGGGGCGCTGACCTTGATCGCAGCGATCTCGGTGCGGGCGCCCTTGGCCCCGAACTTGTCGATGAGATCGGCGGTCTTCAGGACCAGCAGCCGGGCCTGGTCGATCTCGATGCGGGAGCGGGCGATGTCGGCGCGCACGGTGCCCTGCTCGGCCAGCGGCTTGCCGAACGCGACCCGCTCGTTGGCCCGCTTCACCATCAGCGCCAGCGCCCGCTCGGCCATGCCGATCGCGCGCATGCAGTGGTGGATGCGGCCGGGGCCCAGCCGGGCCTGGGCGATCATGAAGCCGTCGCCCTCGCCGGAGAGGATGTTGGACACCGGCACCCGGACGTCGGTGAACTGCAGCTCCGAGTGCCCGTGCTGGTCCTGGTAGCCGAAGACCGGCAGGTGCCGGACGATCACCAGCCCCGGGGTGTCGCGGGGCACCAGGATCATCGACTGCTGCTGGTGCGGGGGGCCGTCGGGGTCGGTCTTGCCCATCACGATGAACACGGCACAGCGCTCGTCGGCCGAGCCGGTGATCCACCACTTGCGGCCGTTGATCACGTACTCGTCGCCGTCGCGGACGATCGAGGTCTGGATGTTGCGGGCGTCGGAGGACGCGACGTCGGGCTCGGTCATCGCGAAGCCCGAGCGGATCTCCCCGGCCAGCAGCGGCTCGAGCCACTGCTGCTTGTGCTCGGGGGTGCCGAACAGCATCAGGGTCTCCATGTTGCCGGTGTCCGGCGCCCCGCAGTTGATCGCCTCGGGGGCCAGCACCGGCGACCAGCCGGTGATCTCGGCGACCGAGGCGTACTCCAGGTTGGTCAGCCCGGCGAGCTCGTGGTGGAAGAGGTTCCACAGCCCGCGCTTCTTCGCCTCGGCCTTGAGCTCCTCGATCACCGGGGGCAGGGCGTGGTCGTCGTGGCCGCGCTCGCGGCGCCAGGCGTGGTAGGTCGCCTCGGCGGGGAAGACGTGCTCGCGCATGAAGTCCCACATCCGGCCGGTGACGTCCTCGGCGGTGGCGGAGAGAGCGAAGTCCATGGTCGGACGGTATCCGCACGGTGACGGGGGTCGCAGCCGGGTCGGTCCTCAGGCCGACGGATCCAGGTAGCCGTCCTCCCGGGCGCGCCGGTAGAGGTCCAGCCGGGTGTGCGCCGGCCGCCCGACGGCGGCGTACTTCTCCTTGATCCGCCGCAGGTGCGTCTTCAGCGTCTCCGGACGCATGTCCAGTCCACGGGCGACGGTGGGCAGCTTGGTGGCGCTGCTGGTGTAGCCGACCAGCACGTCCTGCTGGCGGGGGGAGAGGTCGGGCCGGCGACCGGCCAGCTCGGCCACCGCCCGGCGCAGCTCGTCGTCGAGGACGTGCCCGCCGGCCGCGACCGCGGTGACGGCCTCCCGGACGACGGCGGGCCCCACCCCGGGTGGCAGGTGCCCGGCCGCCCCGGCCCGCACCGCCTCGGTGACCCGCCGCAGGTCGCCGTCGAGGCTGAAGACCAGCACCCCGACACCGGTGGCGACCAGCGCGGCGACGTTGTCCGCGGGGTGCGACCGGTCGGCGAGCAGCAGGTCCAGCAGGACGACGTCGACGGGCGGCCCCTCCGGCCGAGCGCTCAGCAGCTGCGCCACCGTGGTCGCCTCGGCGACCACGGTCGTCGCACCCGAGCCGGGGCCGTCCTCCAGCCAGGCGGTCATCCCGGCTGCGACCACGCCGTGGTCGCTGACCACCGCCACCCGGACGTCCTCCGTCGTCTGCCGTGCTGGCTGCACCCGTCCCACCCCCGTCCGGCCCGTGGGCCGTCCCTGCCCAGGACCGGTCACCTGGCAGGGGTACAGCGTCGGGGCGCCGCCTGCGCCGGCCATGCTGCTGACCAGCGCATTCGCGGTTCTGCGCCGTTCTGCGCGCGGCCGGTCAGCGACAGACCGGGACGTCGAAGTCGGTGTTGTGCAGGGTCTCCCCGCCCGGCACGTCGCCGTTCATGAACGAGTTGGACGGCGACCACCGACCGGCCCACTCCTCGCTGTCGACCAGGTACCAGAACCCGTCGGGCACCACGCTGGGCAGGACCGGGGAGTAGTACCGGCAGCGGACGACCACCGTGGTGTCGGCCGGGATGCCCAGGGCGTTGTCGGTGAGGGCGCGGGGGTCGGAGAAGGTGTTCGCGCCGATGCTCCCGGTGGTCTCCTCGTAGAGCCGGCCGTCGCCCTGGCTGGGCAGCACGCCGACGACGGGGACCGCGGTCGGGGCCGGTTCGACCTGGGCGGCCTGTACCGGGTCGACCGCCGGGTCGCCGGTGGCGACGGCCAGCGTCACGGGCACGGTCACGGCCGCGGTGAGCACCACGATCGCGGCCGCACCACCGACCAGGGCCAGCGGTGTCCAGCGGGACCGCGAGGGGACCGGTGGCTGCTCCGGGGCGGGCGGGACGGCGGCAGGGACGGCGGCCGGGGTGCGGTCCGGGCCGCAGGACTCCACGAGCCGGGGAGCGCCGGCCGCAGCGGGGTAGCCCTCGGCGTGGGCCCGGGCCCACGCGTCGAGGTCCCGCACGGCCCCGGTCACGGCGGCCCGCGGGTAGGTGCCGCGCACCCAGTTGTCCAGGGTGCGCACGCTGACCCGGTTGCCGGTGGCGCGGGCGAGGGACTCCTTGCCGCCGGCGCGGTCGACCAGCCACACCACCTGCCGGACGAACGGGTCGTCGCCGTGCCCCGCGTCGACCTGCTGCTGTTCCCCGCGCGTCATGCCACCCCGCCCCGTCGGCGCCCCCTGCGCCGGTGCGCAGATGGTGGCCCACGCCCGGGCCGCGCGGGGCCCTTTCCGGCGCGGGTCGGTGCCGGTGCCCCACGGCGTGTCCGGGTGGCCACGGACCGTGAGGTCGGGACCGTTCCCACGCCCCGCTCGGCACGCACGGTGACGACCGGGGCTGTACCACCTGCGGGGGACTACCGGAGTCCGACGGTCTCGCGGACGCTCAGCGCCGGCGGACGACCGTGGGTCGGGGGACCTGGTCGGCCGTCGTCCCGGGAGGGTCGGGGGACCGCCCCGGGACGGGCCCGGATCCGGCGCGGCACCGCGGTGCGCGCCGGGTCCGGCTGCCCGGGGTTCAGGCCGCGCGCAGCCGCAGCAGCTGGTGGTCGCGCACCGCGGCGGTCGCCAGGGTGCGGTACCCGGCCTGCTCGAACAGGACGACGATCCGGTCGCCCTCCTCGCGCATCACCACGCCGGGACCCCACTCGCTGTGCTCCACCGCGCTGTCCACGGGGAAGTCGCCGTCCCGGGCCGGGGGCGGGACGGCGGCCGCCGAGCCCGACCGGCAGGTGTCGCAGTTCCCGCACGGCTCGGCGAGCTCCTCACCGAAGTAGCCCAGCAGGTGCTGACGGCGGCAGCCGGTGGTGTCGGCCAACCCGCGCATCATCTCCACCCGGGAGGCGTCCACCCGCTGGTGGTGCTCGGCGGCCTGCCGGGCCGCGGTGGCCGCGGCGCCGGGTGCCGGGCCGTCGGGGGCCGGGGTGACCGTGCCGTCGTCGGCGAGCACGACCGCGCCCACCTGCTCGAGCAGGTTCAGGTCGCGGGTGACCGGGCTGGCTCCCCGGTGGGTCTCCTCGCGCAGGGCCGCGACGTCGACCTGCACCCCGGCGGCGGCACCGGCCCGCACCAGGCCGGCCACGTGCTGCAGGTCCTCCTCGGCGGGCACGCCGGCGGCGAAGAACCGGCGCAGCCCGAGGTCCTCCTGGCGGAAGAACAGCACGGCGACGGCGGGCTCGCCGTCCCGGCCGGCCCGGCCGATCTCCTGGTACCAGCTGTCCACCGAGTCGGCGGGCTCGGCGTGCAGCACGAACCGGACGTCGGGCTTGTCGATGCCCATCCCGAACGCCGTGGTGGCCACGACGACGTCCAGCTCGTCGGCCATGAACGCCCGCTGCACGTCCTCGCGCTCGGCCTTGCGCAGCCCCGCGTGGTAGCTCCGGCACCGCAGACCCCGCTCGACCAGGGCCTCGGCGAGCTCGACGGTGCCGGCCCGGGTGGCGCTGTAGACGATGCCGACCCCGCGCCCGGCCTCGACGACGGCCCGGTCGAGCAGCGCGGCGGTCTTGCGGTCGGCGTCGGCGTGGTGCTCGACCTCGATGGCGATCTCCGGACGGTCGAACCCGGCCACCACGACGGCCGGGTCGCTCATCCGCAGCCGCTCGACGATCTCGCTGCGCACCGGGGGAGAGGCGGTGGCGGTCAACGCC
The DNA here is from genome assembly GCF_001424455.1 of Geodermatophilus sp. Leaf369. NCBI lineage: Bacteria > Bacillati > Actinomycetota > Actinomycetes > Geodermatophilales > Geodermatophilaceae > Geodermatophilus > Geodermatophilus sp. Leaf369. Next base: position 287,380 of record NZ_LMQA01000002.1, read on the forward strand.
AGCACGGTGGGGGAGCCCAGCTGCTCGACCACGGCACCCACCCGCAGGTAGTCGGGCCGGAAGTCGTGGCCCCACGCCGACACGCAGTGCGCCTCGTCGACGACGAGCAGCGCCGGCGCGGTGGCCGCCAGCGCCGCCACGACCTGGGCGCGGGAGAGCTGCTCGGGGGCGAGGAAGAGGAAGCGGACCGTCCCGTCACGCAGACCGTCCAGGGCGGCCTGCTGGTCGGCTGCCGACTCGGCGGAGTTCAGCAGGGCGGCAGTGAGCCCGAGGGCCTGCAGGCGCTGGACCTGGTCGCGCTGGAGGGCGATCAGCGGCGAGACGACGACCACCGGTCCGTCCAGCAGCTCCCCGGCCACCGTGTAGACCAGCGACTTGCCCGCCCCGCTGGGCAGCACGGCCAGGGTGTCCCGGCCGGCGCAGACCGCCTGCAGGGCCTCCTCCTGACCCGGCCGGAAGGCGAGGGGGTCGACGGCGAGCAGTTCACGGGCGCTCTGCCGGATCCGCCGGGTGCGGACCGAGGCGGTGGCCCCGGCGGTGGGGCGGTCGGCGGTCCGGCTGGAGGAAACGACGCTGGCGCTGGTCACCCGACCCTGCTGCCCCGCTCCACGAGATCGTCAAACAGGTGCCTGGTGGGGGGCGTGTGCGGGCGGCGGCACACTGGTCGTCGTGACCCGCTCGCTGACCCTGATGGCCGTGCACGCCCACCCCGACGACGAGGCCACGTCGACCGGCGGCGTGCTGGCGAAGTACGCCGCCGAGGGCGTGACCACCGTGCTGGTGACCTGCACGAACGGTGCGCTGGGCGACAGCGGGACGGTCAAGCCGGGGGAGGAGGGGCACAGCACCGAGGAGGTGGTGGCCCTCCGGGAGGCCGAGCTGGCCGCCAGCGTCGAGGTCCTCGGCATCACGCACGCCCACCAGCTGGGGTACCTGGACTCCGGGATGATGGGCTGGGAGTCCAACGACGCCCCGGGCTCGTTCTGGACCACCCCGGTGGACGAGGCGGCGGCCCGGCTGGCCGAGCTGATCGAGCAGCACCGGCCCGACGTCGTCGTCACCTACGACGAGAACGGCTTCTACGGCCACCCCGACCACATCCAGGCCCACCGCATCACGCTGGCGGCCCTGGAGCTGACCGGCTCCCCGGCCAAGCTCTACTTCTCGACCATCCGGCGCAGCTCGTTCGCCCGGTTCGGCGAGCTGGTGCGCGAGGCCGGGGTGGAGTTCCCCGAGCCCGAGGGCGACCAGCCGGTGTGGGGCGTCGAGGACGACGAGGTCGGCGCCGAGGTGGACGCCACCGCCTTCGCCGGGCACAAGCGCGACTCGCTGGCCGCCCACGCCAGCCAGGCGGAGAACATCGTGTTCCTGAAGTTCCCGGTCGAGACGTTCGCCGCGCTCATGGGCACCGAGGCCTTCGTGCGGGTCCGACCGCCCCGCGCCGTCGGCGACCCGGTCGAGGACGACCTCTTCGCCGGGCTCCGCTAGCCGCAGCTGCGGCGGGCACCGGTTGCTCGTTCCGCATCTGCGTGTCTAAGGTGCGCCTGTGACCGCCACCTACCGGATCGCCGAGGCGGCCGAGCTGCTCGGCGTCAGCGACGACACCGTGCGCCGCTGGATCGACAGCGACCGGCTGACGGCCCACCGGGGCGGCAGTGGTCCCGCGCAGGTCGACGGCACCGACCTCGCCCGGGTGGCCGCCGCCCTGCACGAGGCGCCCGAGCCCGGCCTCACCCGCTCCTCCAGCGCCCGCAACCGGCTGACCGGCATCGTCACCCGGGTCGTCCGGGACACCGTCATGGCGCAGGTCGAGATCCAGTGCGGGCCCTACCGGATGGTCTCGCTGATGAGCCGCGAGGCCGCCGACGAGCTCGGCCTGGAGACCGGTGTCCGCGCCGTCGCCACCGTGAAGGCGACGCAGGTCAGCGTCGACGTCCCCTGATCCCCTCACCGTCGAGAGAGGTCCCACCGTGCGACTGCGTGCCCCCCTGGTCCTGGCCACCGCCGGACTGCTGAGCCTGACCGCCTGCGGCGGCTCGTCGTCCTCCGACGCCGCTGCCGGGTCGACGGCGGGAACGGAGGACGCCGGGCTCAGCGGCACGCTCACCGTGTTCGCCGCGGCCTCGCTCACCGACGTGTTCACCGACCTCGGTGACCAGCTGATGGCCGACAACCCCGACCTGACGGTCGAGTTCAACTTCGCCGGCAGCTCGGCGCTGGCCACCCAGATCGGCCAGGGCGCCCCGGCCGACGTGTTCGCCAGCGCCAACCAGACCCAGATGACCGTGGTCACCGACGCCGGCCTCGCCGAGGGCGACCCCACGGTGTTCACCGAGAACGTGCTGGAGATCGCCGTCCCCGAGGGCAACCCCGCCGACGTCTCCGGCATCGACGACTTCGGCGACCCCGACCTGACGCTCGCGGTCTGCGCCCCCGACGTGCCCTGCGGCGCCGCCGCCGAGCAGGTGTTCGAGGCCGCCGGGGTCACCGCACAGCCCGACACCCTCGAGGAGGACGTGCGGGCCGCGCTGACCAAGGTCGAGCTGGGCGAGGTCGACGCCGCGCTGGTCTACGCCTCCGACGTGCAGTCGGCCGGGGACAGCGTCGAGGGCATCACGTTCCCGGAGGCCGAGGACGCGGTCAACGAGTACCCGATCGCCACCCTCGCCGCGGCACCGAACCCCGAGGCGGCCCGGGCGTTCCTCGACCTGGTGGAGTCCGACGCCGGCCAGCAGGCGCTCACCGACGCCGGCTTCCGCAGCCCCGGCGCCTGAGCCTGAGCAGCACCACCGCCCCGCCCCGGCGCCGACGACGGCCCCGGGGCACCGGCGTGCCCGCGCCGCTCCTGGTGCCGGCGCTGCTCGGGGTCCTCTTCCTCGTCCTGCCGCTGGTCGGCCTGGTCGTCCGGGCGCCCTGGTCGCAGCTGCTCAGCTCGCTGGCCGAGCCGCAGATCGGCCAGGCGCTCCGGCTCTCGCTGGTGTCGGCGACGCTGGCGACCCTGCTCTCGCTGGTGCTCGGCGTCCCGCTGGCCTGGGTGCTGGCCCGCTCCACGATCCGCGGCCGCTCGGTGCTGCGGGCGCTGGTCACGGTGCCGCTGGTGCTCCCGCCGGTGGTCGGCGGCGTCGCGCTGTTCCTGGTGCTGGGCCGGCAGGGCATGGTCGGGCGCTGGCTCTTCGAGACCTTCGACTACACGATCCCGTTCACCACCACGGCCGTCGTCATCGCCGAGACCTTCGTGGCCATGCCGTTCCTGGTGATCAGCGTCGAGGGCGCACTGCGGGCCGCCGACGCCCGCTTCGAGGACGCCGCGGCCACGCTGGGCGCCGACCGGTGGACGACGTTCCGCCGGGTCACCCTGCCGCTGGTGCTGCCCGGGGTCGCCGCCGGTGCGGTGCTCTGCTGGGCGCGGGCCCTGGGGGAGTTCGGCGCCACGATCACCTTCGCCGGCAACTTCCCGGGGACGACGCAGACCATGCCGCTGGCGGTCTACCTGGCCCTGCAGAGCGACCCGGAGGCCGCGATCGTGCTGTCCCTGGTGCTGCTGGGGGTCTCGCTGGCCACCCTGCTGCTGCTGCGCGACCGGTGGCTGGGCCGCTCGGGGACCCCGGCGGCATGAGCCTGCGCGCGCACGTCGTCGTCCGGCGGGGGGCCCTGCTGGTCGACGTCGACCTGACCGTCGCCGACGGCGAGGTGCTGGCCGTGCTGGGGCCCAACGGCGCGGGCAAGTCCACCGTGCTGCGGGTGCTGGCGGGGCTGCTGGCCCCCGACGGCGGGCGGGTGGCGATCGACGTCCCCGGTGGTGAGCTGGTCTGGGACGACGACACCCGGCACGTGCCCGCCCACGAGCGGCCCCTGGGCATGGTCTTCCAGGACCACCTGCTCTTCCCGCACCTGAGCGTCACCGACAACGTCGCCTTCGGGCTGCGCACCCGCGGCGTGCGCAAGGCCCGGTCCCGGGCGACGGCGCAGGAGTGGCTGGCCCGGGTCGGGCTGAAGGGGTTCGGCGACCGGCGGCCCACCCAGCTCTCGGGCGGGCAGGCCCAGCGGGCGGCCCTGGCCCGGGCGCTGGTGGGGGAGCCCCGGCTGCTGCTGCTCGACGAGCCGTTGAGCGCGCTGGACGCCCGCACCCGGCTGACCGTGCGGGCCGAGCTGCGCCGGCACTTGGCCGCGTTCGGCGGCTGCACCGTGCTGGTCAGCCACGACCCGGTGGACGCGATGGCACTGGCCGACCGGGTGGTGGTCGTCGAGGACGGCGTGGTGGTGCAGGAGGGCAGCCCCACCGAGGTCGCCCGGATGCCGCGCACCGACTACGTGGCCCGGCTGGTCGGGCTGTCGCTGCTGCCCGGCACGGCGGTGGGGACGACGGTCGACCTCGAGGGTGGGGGCCGGGTCGCCACCGGCGAGGCCGCGGACGGGCCGGTGTTCGTCGCCGTCCGCCCGGAGACGGTGTCGCTGTACCTGGCCCGCCCCGAGGGCAGCCCGCGCAACGTGTGGCCGGCGACGCTGGTCGCCGCCACCCCGCACGGCTCCACGGTGCGCTGCGACCTGGACGGCGAGGTGCCGCTGACCGCCGACGTCACCGCCACCGCGTTCGCGGAGATGGGGCTGGTGCCCGGGGCCGCGCTCTGGGCGTCGGTGAAGGCCTCGGAGGTGGCGGTCTACCCGCGCTGAGCGGGGCCGAGCTCCTCGGTGACGACCTCGTGGGCGACCTGCGCCTGCACCTGCGCGGTGCCCGCCACCCACCCGGTCACCAGCCGGACCCGCTCGACCGGGACCGCTCGGGTGCTGACCACCGGCTCGTCCACGTGCAGGGTCACCCAGTCGCCGGCCTGCTCGGCCGGCCGCGGGCCGACCGGGGCTCCCTGCGCGTCGACGTACTCGACCCGGGCGTGCTGGCGGGTGATCGTCACCGGCACCAGCACCTCCTCGGTGGTGGTCTCCACCCGCAGCCGCGCGCGGGCGTAGGGCACGACCTCGGTGGTCCCGGTGAGCCGCTCCTCGGAGCGGACGATCTCGGTCGGTTCGACGGTCACGGGGACTCCGGTCGGCAGCAGGTGTGGCCGGGCCGGTGAGCACGACACCCGGTCCCTGCCCACCGCGCCGGGGGTCCGACACGCGACCCGCCGACGCCCGGTCCCCGAGGGGCGTGCGGCGGGCGACCGGGGGAGGGTGGGGCGACACCGGTCCGCAGCGTCGCGGCCGGGGACGAGGAGACACCGTGACCACGTTCTTCACCGACTCCCAGCGCGGGTGGCAGGACCACTTCGAGTCCCGCCCGCTGGCCGACCGGCTCGAGGCCGCGATCGTCGCCGACACCCTCGACGAGGGGTCCGCGGCGTTCATCGCCTCCCGGGACTTCTTCTTCCTGTCCACCGTCGACGGCGAGGGCCGCCCGACGGTCTCCTACAAGGGCGGGCCGCAGGGCGTGGTGGCCGTGCTCGACGAGCGCACGCTGGCCTTCCCGCACTACGACGGCAACGGCATGTTCCTGTCGATGGGCAACGCCAGCGAGACCGGCCGGATCGGGCTGCTGTTCATCGACCTGGAGACCCCGAACCGGGTGCGCGTGCAGGCCACCGCCAGCGTCAGCGCCGACGACGAGCTGCTCGCCCGCTGGCCCGGCGCCTCGCTGGTCACCCGGGCCACGGTGGACGAGGTCTTCCCCAACTGCGGCCGCTACGTGCACGTGCACGAGCGGGTCCGGGCCAGCGAGTACGTGCCCGACGACGAGGGGCAGGCGCCGCGGCCCTCGTGGAAGCGCCTGGACGTCGTGCAGGACGTGCTGCCCGACGCGGGCCGGACCGCCGACGAGGGCGGCACCATCACCTTCGAGGAGTACGTGGGCAAGGTGCAGACCGGCACCTCCTGAGAGGCTTGCGGTCGTGTCCGTCGCCGCGCTGGTCCTGGCCGCCGGGGGCGGCCGTCGCTACGGGATGCCCAAGGCGCTCGTCGAGCACGAGGGGTCGCTGTTCGTCGAGCGCGCGGTGCGGACGGCGCGTGCGGCCTGCGACCCGGTGCTCGTCGTGCTCGGCGCCTCGATGCTCGAGGTGTGGCAGCGGGCCGACCTCGACGGCGCCACCGTGGTCGGCAACCGCGACTGGGAGTCGGGGATGGCGTCCTCGCTGCGCACCGGGATCCAGGGGCTGCAGGCGCTGGGCAGCGGGATCGACGCGGTCCTGGTGCTGCTGGTCGACGTCCCCGGCATGACCGCCGAGGCGCTGCACCGGCTGGCCGGGCACGCCGCCCCGGGTGCACTCGTCGTCCCCACCTACGACGGCGTGCGGGGGCACCCGGTGCTGCTGGGCCGGGACCACTGGGCCGGGGTGGCCGAGGCAGCGACCGGCGACGAGGGCGCGCGCAGCTACCTGGCCGCGCACGCCGCCGAGGTGGTCGAGGTCGACTGCACCGGGCTCGCCGACCCCACCGACTGGGACACCCCGCCGGGTAGCGTCGAACCGTGAGCCAGCCTGGGGTCCTGCCTGCCATCGCCGTGATCTCCGAGAAGCCCCTGAGCGTCGCCGCGCACGAGGACGCCGTCGCGCACCCGGCGGCCGGGGCGACCGTCTCCTTCGCCGGCGTGGTCCGCGACCACGACGGTGGCAAGACCGTCACCGAGCTGGAGTACGTCGGGCACCCCACCGCGCAGGCACTGATCGAGGAGATCGCCGCGGAGTTCGCCGCCCGGCCCGAGGTGCACGGCGTCGCGGTCAGCCACCGGGTGGGCCTGCTCGGCATCGGCGACGTCGCGCTGGCCTGCGCGGTGTCCACCAGCCACCGGGGTCAGGCGTTCACCGCCTGCGCCGAGCTGGTCGACGAGGTCAAGGCCCGGCTGCCGATCTGGAAGCGCCAGGTGTTCGGCGACGGCGCCGAGGAGTGGGTGGCCTGCCCCTGAGCAGGTGACGTCGCGGTCACGACCGGGGGTGGCTGCTTGCCGCGGACGGGTCCGGTGTGGCACAACGGGGCACCGGTGGACGACGACAGGGAGCAGCTGACCGTGGAGGGCGCGGAGCAGGTCGTCGAGGGCATGCCCGTGGGCTTCCTCGCCCTGGACGCGGACTGGACGATCACCCAGGTCAACGCCGCCGCCGAACACGCGGTGAGCCGCCCCCGCGAGGAGCTGCTCGGGCGGGACTACTGGGAGGCCTTCCCGGACAACCGGCACAACGCCTTCGGCGAGACCTACGAGCGGGTCCGGGCCACCGGGGTCAGCGAGGCCGTCGAGGCCTGGTACCCCGAGCCGCTGGAGACCTGGTTCGAGGTCCGCGCCGTCCCCGCCGGACCGGGGCTGCACCTGTTCTTCACCGAGGTCAGCGACCGGCGCCGGGCGCAGGAGCGGCTGGCCGTGCTCGCCCGGGTCAGCAGCGAGCTCGCCGGTTCCCCGGACCCGGTGCAGTCGATGGCCCGCCTGCCCCGGTTGCTGGTGCCGGCCCTGGCCGACTGGGCCGTGGTCACCGTGATCGAGGACGACGGCCGCCCGCACGACGTGGGCAGCTGGCACGCCGACGCCCGGCTGCGCGGGGTGCTCGCCCGGTACGTGCAGCTGCGGCTGGGGGCGCTGCCCGCCGACACCCCGCTGATCCGGGCGCTGGGCACCCAGGAGCCGGTCACCACCACCCACGCCGAGATCGCCGGGTCACTGCCCCCGGGCGAGGCCCGGGACCTGCAGGCCCAGCTCGCCGACGGGAGCGGGGTCTACCTGCCGCTGCTGGGCCGCGGCCGGACCCTGGGGGTCATCACGCTGTGGTGCGAGCACGGGCGGCCGCTGGTCGGGGACGAGCTGGCCACCGCCCGCGAGGTCGCCGACCGGATCGGGCTGGCGCTGGACAACGGCCGGCTCTACCGGCAGCAGGCCCAGCTGGCCGAGGAGCTGCAGCGCAGCATGCTCACCCAGCCGGTCCAGCCCGAGCACGCCGAGGTCGCCGTCCGGTACATCCCGGCGGTCGAGGCCGCCCGGGTGGGTGGTGACTGGTACGACGCCTTCCGCCAGCCCGACGGGGCGATGACCCTGGTGATCGGGGACGTGGTCGGCCACGACACCGCCGCGGCGGCCGCGATGGGCCAGCTGCGCGGGCTGCTCCGCGGGGTGGCCGCCTACTCCGGTGCCGGGCCGGCCGAGGTGCTGCGCGGGCTGGACGCGGCCATGGCCCTGCTGGACCTGCAGGTGCTCGCCACCGCCGCCGTCGCCCGCCTGGAGCCGCCCGCGGCCGACGGCACGGCCCGGCTGGTCTGGGCGAACGCCGGGCACCTCGAGCCGGTGGTGCTGCGGCCCGACGGCACCCTGCTGGACGCCCGTGGCTGGGACGGCGACCTGCTGCTCGGCGTGGACAGCACCACCGGCCGCCGCGAGCACACCGTCGACCTGGAGCCCGGTTCCACGGTGCTGCTGTTCACCGACGGGCTGGTGGAGCGGCGCAGCGAGGACCTCGACGCCGGCCTCGAGCGGCTGCGCACCCTGGTGGGGACCCTCGCCACCCGGCCGCTCACCGAGCTGTGCGACGAGCTCGTCGAACAGCTCGTGCACGGCCGGCCGGAGGACGACGTGGCGCTGGTCGCCGTCCGGCTGGCCTGACCACCCGCGCTCAGTGCGGGACGGTGCCGTCGGTGAACGTGGTGGAGCCGGCGGCGCGCAGCTCGACGTCGTCCAGCCGCTCCCGCAGCCGGTCGGCCACCTCGGCGTCGCCCGCCGGGCCGGCGGTGGTGAGCCTCTCGGCGCCCGCGACGGTCGGGGCGTCGAGCACCGCGTCGACCAGCCGGGTGCGGGTCCCCGCCGGGAGCTGACCGGCCTCCACGTGCAGGGCGGCGACGGCGGCGTGCTCGTCACCGACCACGTCGGCGGAGGCGAGCAGCCGACCGCCCTCGGTGACCTCGACGTGCTGGACGTCCTCGGGTGCGGTCATGACCTGCTCCTCGGTGCTGGGGGACACGGGGGCGGCGCGACGCTGCACCGGCGCCAGGGTCCCGCCCGGTCGACCCGGACGGCAACCCGGCACCGGCGCGTCGCGCGCGACTCCCGGGGGGCGCTCAGCGGGCGCCGGCGAGCCCGTCGTCGTCGGGGTGCCGGCGCTCGGCGGCCTCGCGGGCCTCCAACGCCTCCTCCTCGGCCTCGCCCTCCAGTCGGCGGGCCTCGCCGGCCGCCTCCGCCGCGGCGTCGCCGTGCGACTCCCCGTAGACCTCGGTCGCCCTGCCCAGCAGCTCCTCGGCCTTGGCCTTCGCCCTGTCGAACACGCTCATGTCCGTTCCTCCCTGGTCATCTGTGCACACTGTCCCGGATCTCGCCCACGAGCTCCTCGAGGATGTCCTCCAGGGCCACGACACCGACCACGACGCCGTCGTCGAGCACCGCGGCCAGCTGCGCCCGGTCGGCCTGCATGGTCTGCAGCGTGCTCCGCAGGTCCGCGGCGGCGTCCACCCGCGGGAGCGGGCGGGTGATGTCGGCGACCTGCACGTCGGGCTCGCCATCGGCGACCAGCACGTCCTTGACGTGCACGTAGCCGCTCAGCTCGCCGTCGGTGACCACCGGGAAGCGGGAGAACCCGGTGACCGCCGCGACCCGCTCGACGGCGAGGGCGTCGTCGGTGGGGGAGAGCACGGTGAGCTCGGCGCGCGGGATGAGCACGGTGCGCGTCTCCCGGTCCTCCAGGGTCAGCGCGCCGGTGAGCAGGTCGTGGTCGGCGGCGTCGAGCAGCCCGCCGGCCCGCGACTCGTCCAGCAGCCCGGCGACCTCGTCGCGGGTGAAGGAGCTGGTCACCTCGTCCTTGGGGTCGACCTTCAGCAGCCGGAGCACGGCGTTGGCCAGCGCGTTCATCGTCCAGATCACCGGCTTGAGCACGGTGACGACGGCGGCCAGCGGCGGGGCCAGCAGCAGCGCGGCCTTGTCCGGGCCGGCCAGGGCCAGGTTCTTCGGCACCATCTCGCCGATCACCACGTGCAGGGCGACGACGACGGTCAGCGCGATCACGAAGGAGATCGGGTAGACCGCGCCCTCGGGGACCCCGACGGCGTCGAAGACCGGCTCGAGCAGGTGCGCCACGGCCGGCTCGCCGATCGCGCCCAGGCCCAGCGAGCACACGGTGATGCCCAGCTGCGCGCCGGCCATCATCATCGACACCCGCTCCATGGCGTGCAGCGTGGTGCGGGCCCGGCGGCTGCCGGCCTCGGCCATCGGCTCGATGGAGGAGCGGCGCGCGGAGATCAGCGCGAACTCCGCGCCGACGAAGAACGCGTTGGCACCCAGCAGCACGACGGCGACGAGCACGCCGATCCAGTCGCTCACGCCGGCACCCCGCTCTGCTCGTCGTCGTTCGCCGCGTCGACCTCGGGGAGGAGCTCGCCGACCACGGCCCGCTCCACCCGGGTGCCGTCGACGACGGTCACCTCGACCCAGACGCCACCGGGGTGGCCCTCGGCCTCCTCGGCGAGCTCGGGCGGGAGCTGGCGAAGCGCCTCCACCCGGTCGCCGACCTCGGGGATGCGACCCAGGTGGTGGAGCACGAGCCCGCCGATCGTGTCGTAGTGCCGGTCGCCGGGGACGGTGAGACCGGTGGCCGCGGCCACCTCGTCGGGACGCAGCAGGCCCGACACCGACCAGGTGCCGTCGCCGCGGTCGTCGACGTCGGAGTCGTCGGCGTCGTCGTCGTGCTCGTCGGTGAGGTCACCGACGAGCTCCTCCACCAGGTCCTCGATGGTGACCACGCCGTCGGTGCCGCCGTACTCGTCGACCACCACGGCCATCTGCAGCGAGCCCCGCCGGAGGTCGACCAGCAGGTCGTCGAGCTGGCGGGAGGTGGGCACGAAGAGCGCCTCGACCATCACGTCGGCCACGGACACCCCGGTGCGGCGGTCGCGGGGGACCGACAGCGCGTGTTTCACGTGGACCAACCCGATGACGTCGTCCACGCCGTCGGCGGACAGCACCGGGAAGCGGGAGTGCCCGGAGTCCCGGGCGGTGGCCAGCACGACGGCGACCGGGTCGTCGCCGCGGACGGAGGACATCTGCACCCGTCGGGTGGCGACGTCGCTGGCCCGCAGCTCGCCGAAGGCCAGTCCGCGCTCGAGTAGGGCGGCGGTCTCCGCGCCCAGCGTGCCGGTGGTGCCCGAGCGGCGGACCAGGGAGGTGAGCTCCTCGGGGGAGCGGGCCGAGGCCAGCTCCTCCTGGGGCTCGACCGTGAAGAGCCGGCGCAGGATCGCGTTGGCCCAGCCGTTGAGCAGCCGGATGACCAGCGCGGTGCCCCGGGTGAAGCCGCGCTGGAAGCCCGAGACGGCCTTGGCCACCTCGAAGGGCTTGGCGATCGCGAGGTTCTTGGGTACCAGTTCGCCGAACACCATCGTCAGCACGGTGGCCAGCACCAGCGCCAGGGTGATCGACACCGAGCGGGCGGCCCCACCGGAGAGCCCGACCGACTCCAGTGGCCCGGCGAGCAGGGCCGCGATCGAGGGCTCGGCGACGAAGCCGATCGCCAGGTTGGTGACGGTGATGCCGAGCTGGGCGCCGGAGAGCTGGGTGGACAGCGTGCGCATGGCGGCCAGCACGCCGTCGGCCCCGCGCTCGCCGTCGGCGGCCCGGCGCTCGACGGTCGACCGGTCGACGGTGACCAGGGCGAACTCGAAGGCGACGAAGGTGGCGCAGGCCGCGATCAGCAGGATCCCGACGAGGACCAGCAGCCACTCGATCACGGCTGGACCCCCACGGGGGGACGGGCAGGTGTCTCGGGTAGGTGAGGCAGCGAGCTCACGAGCGGGGTGGATCAGCCTCCGGCGAAGGGGGGCAGCACGTCGACGACTGCCCCGGGTCCCAGCCTCAACGCGCGGTCCCGCGTGGACGTTCCATCCACGAGGAACGAGCAGGCGGTCAGCACCCGCTCGAGCTTCTCGCCGTGCTGGTCGACGATCTGACCGACCAGCTCGTCGAGGGAGCCGGCGTCCCGGGTCTCGGTGTCCACGCCGACCGCGGCGCGGGCGCCGGCGAAGTACCGCACGGTCACGGCCATCTCAGCCGCCGATCGCGGACATCGGCCGGGAGGGCTGCAGGAAGGACGGGTCGTCGATGCCGTGCCCGGGCAGCTTGGTGAGGGTGGCGATCCGCCAGCGGTCGGCCAGCTCCTGGTCGGTCGCGCCGTCCCGCATCGCGGTGCGCAGGTCGGACTCCTCGCGGGCGAACAGGCAGTTGCGGATCTGGCCGTCGGCGGTGAGCCGGGTGCGGTCGCAGGCCCCGCAGAAGCTGCGGGTGACCGAGGCGATGACGCCGACGGTGAGGTCGGTGCCGTCGACCAGCCAGCGCTCGGCCGGGGCGGCACCGCGCTCCTGGACGTCGGGCACCAGCGTGTGCCTGGCGGTGAGCTTGGCCAGGATGTCCTCGGCGGTCACCATCTCGCTGCGGGTCCACGCGTGGTGGGCGTCCAGCGGCATCTGCTCGATGAAGCGCAGCTCGTAGCCGTGCTCCAGGCAGTACTCCAGCAGGGGGACGGCGTCGTCCTCGTTGATCCCCTTGAGCAGCACGGTGTTGACCTTGACCGGGGTGAGCCCGGCGTCCTTGGCGGCCTTCAGCCCGGCCAGCACGTCGGGCAGCCGGTCGCGGAAGGTGAGCTCCTTGAACCGGGCGCGGTCCAGGGTGTCCAGGCTGACGTTGAGGCGGTCGAGACCGGCCGCGGCCAGCGCCGGTGCCATCCGGGAGAGCCCGACGGCGTTGGTGGTCAGGCTGACCTCGGGGCGGGGGAGCAGTGCGGTGGTGGCCGCGACGATGCCGGGCAGACCCGGGCGCAGCAGCGGCTCGCCGCCGGTGAACCGGACCTCCTCGATGCCCAGGTGCTCCACGCCGATGCGCACCAGCCGGACGACCTCGTCGTCGGTGAGCTGCTCGATCTTGGGCAGCCAGTCCAGGCCCTCGGGGGGCATGCAGTAGCTGCAGCGCAGGTTGCAGCGGTCGGTGAGGGAGACCCGCAGGTCGGTCGCCGTCCGGCCGTGCCGGTCGACCAGACCGCCGGTTCCGGGGGCGCCGAGCACCGGGTCGGGCACGCGGACCTGGGGGTCGGGCAGCGGGCTCGGCGTCGTCACCCGCCCGACTGTAGAGCGGCCTCCGTCACCGGCACCGGGCACTGTGGGCGCCGTCACCACGGGTTCCGCAGGTGCGGACGTGCTGGCGCGGGGGAGCCGCACCGGCGGGTTGCGGAGGGTTGCACCCTCAGTGGGTCAGGGTCAGCTTGAGGACGACGGCGAGCAGGGCGACCGCGGAGGCCGTGACCCCGACGAGCACCGCGCGGCCCAGCGGGACGTCGGCCTGCAGCCGCCGGTAGACCAGGCCCACCCCGGCGATGCGGACGACACCGACGGCCGAGGCCAGCGACTGCCCGACCAGCTCCGACGGCCAGCCCAGCGCGGTGCCCAGCAGCAGCGCGGCCGGGAGCACGCCCGAGCTCAGGATCGGGGTCGCGTCCCGCAGCGCCTGCGCGACCCGGCGCCGGTCGCCCCCGGTGAACAGCGCGCCGATCGAGTGCGCCAGCACGTGCGCCACGTAGGTGGACAGCACGGTGCCCACGACGAGCACCACCGCCGTCCCGGAGTCGACCGTCGCCGGGGAGGTGCCGACGACGGCGGCCAGCACCAGCACGTTGCCGTAGACGTAGGCGGCCACCCGGCTCTCCGCGCGGTGCGGGTCGACGTCGTCGCGGCGGCGGGTGAGGGGACGCAACACGGTCGACGTGGCCACGCGGGCATCCTGCCCCGCCCCCTACGATCGGGCTGCCACCCGGGAGTCCGGCAAGCCCCCTTGTCTCCGCCTGTGGCCAGGAAGTCGAGATCGATCCCGTGCTCAACCCGTTCTCCCCGTACGCCCGCATCTTCACCGTCCCCGGCTCGAGGGCCTTCTCCTTCGCCGGCTGGCTCGCCCGGGTGCCGATGTCCACCGTCGGCCTGGGCTCGGTGCTCCTCGTCGCCGGCGAGACCGGCAGCTACGGCCTGGCCGGTGCCGTGGCCGGCACGCTGTCGCTGGCCTTCGCCGTCGGCAGCCCGCAGTGGGCCCGCGGCATGGACCGGCTCGGCCAGGGCCGGGTGCTGGTCTGGGCGTCGATCGCCTACCTGGTCCTCGGGCTCTCCTTCGCCGCCGCCGTCGTGTTCGACGCCCCGCGCTGGTCCTGGTTCGTGCTCGCCGCCCTCGCCGGGGCGTGCGGGGCCAACGTGGGTGCCGCCGTCCGGGCCCGCTGGTCCCACGCCCTGGACGACGCCGACGACCGGCAGACCGCGTTCGCCTTCGAGTCCGTCGTCGACGAGGTCGTCTTCGTCGTCGGACCGCCCTCGATCACCTTCCTGGCCGCGCTGGTGGCCCCGCCGGCCGGTTTCGTGGTCGGGCTGCTGGTGGGGGTGTCCGGGGCGTTCTGGCTGGCCCGCCAGGAGGCCACCCAGCCCCCGGTCGCCGAGACCGCGCCCGGCGAGCGCCGCTCCCGCACGTCGGTGCTCAGCCCGACCCTGGTCGTCGTCGCCACCGCCTACCTCGCGGTGGGCACCGTGTTCGGCGCGATGGACGTCGTGGTCGTCGGGTTCGCCGAGGTGCAGGGCGCCCCGGTGCTGGCCGGTGTGGCGCTCGCCGCCTACGCCGGGGGCAGCCTGGTCTCCGGGCTGGCCTACGGCGTGGTCCGGCTGCCCGGCACGCTGGTCACCCGGTTCGTGGCGTGTGCGGTCTTCTTCGGCGTGGCCGCGCAGGGTCTGCTGCTGGTCGGTTCCCTGCCCTGGCTGGTGGCCGCGGCGTTCCTCGCCGGGCTGGCCATCGCCCCGGTGCTGGTCGCCGGGATGTCGCTGGTGGAGAGCCGGGTCGACCGCCGGGCGCTCAACGAGGGCCTGACCTGGACGTCGACCGGACTCACCCTCGGCGTCACCGGCGGCGCGGCGCTGGCCGGTGCCGCGGTGGACGCCTGGGGCGCCCAGGACGCCTTCCTCGTGCCGGCCCTGGGCGCCGCTGCCGCGGGGGTGCTGGCCCTGGTGGGCGCGGTCGTGCTGCGACGTCCCGACCGCGAGCGCGTGGCGGCCTGAGAGGGTCGGGCACGTGCCTCTCACCCTCCGCGAGCTGACCGCCGACGAGCTGCCCGCCTCCTGGGCGCTGGGCCGGATGGCCTTCGGCGGCCCCGCCGAGGCGCCGGCCCGGGCGCTGCGGGTGGTGCCCGGGATGACCCGGCTGGGCGCCTTCGACGAGCGCGGCACGCTGGTCGGCAAGGTCGTCGACGTCGCCCACGAGCAGTGGTGGGGCGGCCGGCGGGTGGTCGCCGCGGACGTCAGCGGGGTCGCCGTCCGGCCCGAGACCCGCGGCGGCGGGGTGGCCCGGCAGCTGCTCACCGAGCTGCTGGTGCGCGCCCGGGAGCGGGGCGCCGCGGTCAGCGCGCTCTACCCGACCGTGTCGGCGGTCTACCGGTCCCTGGGCTGGGAGGTCGCCGGGTCCCTCGGTGCCACCGAGCTGGACACCGCCGCCCTGCCGCGCACCCGGGCCGTCGACGGGCTGACCGTGCGGCCGGGGGAGCCCGACGAGCTGCCGCTGGTCACCGAGCTGTACGAGCGGGTCGCCCGGCAGCGGCAGGGGCTGCTCACCCGCCGCGGCGGGCACTTCGACGAGGCCCCGGACACCCCTCTTCCCGAGGGCGTCGACGCGCTGTCCCTGGTGTTCGACGGCGACCTGCTGGTCGGCGCGCTCGTGTTCGGCCGGGGCACCGGGTACGGCGTCGAGTCCAAGCTCGACGTGCACCACCTGCTGGCCACCACCCCGGACGCCGCCCGTGCCCTGGTCGGCGTGCTCGCCGGCTGGACCACGGTGACGCGCGCGGTGCGGGTCCCGCTGCTGGCCGGTGACGTGTTCTCCACGGTGCTGCCGCTGGAGCGGGCGTCGGCCGGCTCGGCGACGGCGTGGATGCACCGCCCGGTCGACGTCGTCCGCGCCGTGGCCGACCGGGGCTGGCCGGCGCACGTGACCGGTCGCGTCTCCTTCCGGCTGCGGGACGACGTCGCCCCCTGGAACGCGGGGGACTGGGAGCTCGAGGTCGCCGACGGGGCGGCCACCCTCCGGCGTGCCGCGACCGAACCCGACCTGTGGCTCGACGTGCGGGGCTTCGCCGTCCTGTACTGCGCGGCGACCGGGGGACGGGCGCTGGGCCAGACCGGGCTGGCCGGCGGCAGCGGCGACCCGGCCGCCCTCGACCTGCTCGCCTGCGGACCCCGCGCCGAGCTGCTCGACTACTTCTGACCGGTTGAGCGCTGCACGACCGGGTAGTGCGAGAGGGAGCGGCCGCGCCTGTGGCGTCGTGCCCCACCCGCATCCGCACCACCACGAGGAGGAGACCCATGGCCATCCCCATGATCACCCTGAACAACGGCGTCGAGATCCCCCAGCTGGGCTTCGGCACCTACCAGATCGAACCCGAGAACACCCGTGAGGCCGTGAAGACCGCCCTCGAGGTCGGCTACCGGCACATCGACACCGCCGAGATGTACGGCAACGAGAAGGAGGTCGGCGAGGGCTTCCGCGACTCCGGTCTCTCCCGCGACGACGTCTTCATCACCTCGAAGCTGAACAACGGCTTCCACGCCGAGGCCGACGTGGCGAAGGCGATCGACCAGACCCTGGCCGACCTGCAGATGGACCGGGTCGACCTGTTCCTCATCCACTGGCCGCTGCCGGGCATCGACATCGACTTCGTCGAGACCTGGAAGGGCATGGAGCAGCTCTACCGCGACGGCAAGGCCCGCGCGATCGGCGTCTCGAACTTCCAGAGCAACCACCTCAACAAGCTGCGCGACCAGGCCGACGTCACCCCGGCGGTCAACCAGATCGAGGTGCACCCCTACCTGTCCCAGGAGGAGCTGCGCGGCTACAACGCCGAGCGCGGCATCCTGACCGAGGCCTGGTCGCCCATCGCCCAGGGCAGGGTCCTCGACGACCCGGCGATCGTCCGCGTCGCCGAGCGCGTGCACCGCACCCCCGCGCAGGTCACCCTCCGCTGGGCGATCCAGCGCGGCGACATCGTGTTCCCGAAGTCGGTCACCCGCAGCCGCGTCGAGGAGAACTTCGCGCTCTTCGACTTCGAGCTGTCCCAGGACGACATGACCTCGATCTCCGCGCTCAACCGGGACGAGCGGACCGGCCCCGACCCGGACACGTTCAACATGATCCCGAGCTGATCACCGGCGGCCGCGGCCGCCACGCACGACACGGAGCCCGTCCCCGACCAGGGGGCGGGCTCTCGTGCGTCCGGGTCAGTCCGTGGTGACGAAGTCGATGAGCTCCTCGACGCGGCCGATCAGGGCCGGCTCGAGGTCGGTCCAGGTCTGTACGCGGGCGAGGATGCGCTGGGCCCAGACGTAGCCGGTGTCGTCCTCCCAGCCCAGCCGCCGGCAGACCCCGCCCTTCCAGTCCTCCCCCCTCGGGACGGTCGGCCAGGCGCGGATGCCGACGACCGAGGGCTTGACCGCCTCCCAGACGTCGATGAACGGGTGGCCCACGACGAGGGCGTGCGCGCCGGTGACCTGGGCGGCGATCCGGGTCTCCTTGGAGCCGGTGACCAGGTGGTCCACCAGCACCCCGAGTCGGCGACCCGACGAGGGGCGGAACTCCTTCACGATGCCGGGCAGGTCGTCCACGCCGTGCAGCGGCTCGACCACCACGCCCTCGATGCGCAGGTCGTGGCCCCAGACCTTCTCCACCAGTTCGGCGTCGTGCTTGCCCTCCACGTAGATCCGGCCCTCGCGGGCCACCCGGGCCCGGGCGCCGGCGACGTAGGTCGACCCCGAGGCGCTGCGGGCCGACCCGGCGGCGGCCGGGTTCTTCGGGCGCACCAGCACCACCGGGCGTCCCTCCACCCAGAACCCCGGGCCGAGCGGGTAGCCCTTCACCCGGCCGAAGCGGTCCTCGAGGTGGACGACGTCCTTCTCGCAGCGGACCACGGCACCGACGAACCCCGAGCTGGGGTCCTCGACCACCAGGTCCTTCTCCGCCTCCACCTGGGGGAGCGGCTTCTTCTGGGTGCGCGGGTGCACGAGCGAGTCGTACGGGGAGCGAGGAGGCACCGACCGAGTCTCCGCAGCCGGCGCAGGGAGCCGGCGGAACGACACGCCCGGACGGTGTTTGGGAAACGTGGACCGGAACCGGCCGTTTCCACCTCCCGGCTCGTCGGGCAGTGGTGGAGAGAGCTTGCACGACACCCCCCACGCACCGACACGAGGAGCTCCACTGTGATCGACACCAACAGCATCGACCAGGTCATCGGCAGCGACGTCTACGACGCCGACGGCGACAAGATCGGTACCGCGTCCGAGGTCTTCCTCGACGACCAGAGCGGCAACCCCGAGTGGGTCACCGTCAAGACCGGCCTCTTCGGCACGAAGTCCACCTTCGTCCCGCTGCGTGACGCCGACCTCGCCGACGGTGGCGTCCGCGTCCCGGTGAGCAAGGCCGCCGTCAAGGACGCCCCCAAGGTCGACGCCGACCAGCACCTCTCCCCCGAGGAGGAGCAGGAGCTGTACCGCCACTACGGCTTCGCCGACAACAACACCTCGTCGAACACGACGACGACCACCACGGACACCACCCGCGTGGGCAACGACCTCGACGACCGTGGCACCCGCACCGACGGCGGCACCGCCCGCCTCGGTGACGACCTCGACGACCGCGGCCAGCACGCCGCCCGGTCCACCGAGGACCACGACAGCACCCTCACCGGCACCCGCAACGACGCCGGCACCGTGGGTCGCGACACCTCCGGCCCGATCACCGACGACGCGATGACCCGCTCCGAGGAGCGGCTGTCCGTCGGCACCGAGGCCGTGGAGACCGGCCGGGCGCGACTGCGCAAGCACGTCGTCACCGAGAACGTCACCCGCACCGTCCCGGTCACGCACGAGGAGGTCCGGGTCGAGCGCGAGCCGATCACCGACGCCAACCGCGACTCCGCCCTCTCCGGTGGCAACCTCACCGAGGAGGAGCACGAGGTGACGCTGCACGCCGAGCGTCCCGTCGTGGAGAAGGAGACCGTGCCGGTCGAGCGGGTCCGCCTGGGCACCGAGACCGTCACCGAGGAGCAGCGCGTGCAGGCCGACGTCGCGCACGAGGAGATCGAGCAGGTGCAGGACGGCGTCGACACGACCCGCGGCACCGACGGTCGCGGCACCACCCGCTGACCCAGCACCCCCCGAACGCCAGCACCACCAGCACGCCCGCGCAGCCCGTCCCGGTCCGACCGGGGCGGGCTGCGCTGCGTCGCGGGCGCGTAGCGTCGTCGGTCCAGCCGCAGGCGCACGCCACCTCGGACCGAGCTCCGCAACCGACCGCCGGTCCGCCGGTGGCGAGGAGTCACCATGGCCGGCAAGAACAAGGGCGGTCGCGAGACCAAGAAGCCCAAGGTCGAGAAGGCGAAGACCAATGCCTCCCAGCCCAGCCTCAAGGGCGCCGTCGACGCGATCAAGCAGAAGGCCCGCTGACCCGGGTCACCCCAGCGTGCGGGCCAGCTCCTGCACGCGGGCGACGGCGGCCTCCCGCTGGGCGGTCGCCGTCGCCTGCAGGTCGGCCATCGCCGGCACCCGCCCGGCCAGGGTCAGCTCCAGGGTGACCACCTCGACGGTCATCCCGAAGGACTGGCTGAGCACCAGCGCCAGCGGCGGCACCGTGTGGTCCATGCCCGCGGTCGGGCTTCCCGGCGCGTAGCCCGCGCCCCGGCTGGAGACCACCACGGCGGTGCGCCCGGCCAGCGGCTGGTCGGTGAGCTCACCGAAGGGCACCGTCGTCCCGAGCACGTGCACGTGGTCGACCCACGCCTTGAGCGTGGAGGGCAGCGACCAGTTGTACATCGGCGCGCCGACCAGCACGACGTCGGCGGCCAGCAGCTCGGCCAGCAGCTCGCGCTGCACCACGTCGTCCACCTCGGCACCGGTCTCGGCCGGGGTGCGCAGGGCCGGGGCCCAGTGCAGGGCTGCGTCGGGCAGGTGTGGCGGCGGGTCGGCCTGCAGGTCGCGGTGGGTGACCGTGTGGTCGGCGCCCAGACCGCGCCACGCCTCGGCGAAGGCCGCGGTGACCGGGCGTGAGGACGACGTGCGCGGGTCGACCGAGGCGTCGAGGTGCAGCAGGTGGGGCACGGGGCGCTCCTTCTCATCGGCCCCGGGGCGGACCGGATCCGCCCGGGGGTGGTGGCACTGAGTGTCACAGGGCATCCTGAGACGCACAGCACAGTGCGGCACCGTGGCCGCCCGAGGAGGACACCCCATGGCCAACCAGTGGTTCGAGACCGTCGCCGAGGCGCAGCGTCGCGCCAAGAAGCGACTCCCCAAGTCCGTCTACGGGGCCCTGATCGCGGGTTCCGAGCGCGGCAACACGATCGAGGACAACACCCGCGCCTACTCCGAGCTGGGCTTCGCCCCGCACGTGGCCGGGCTGCAGGGCGAGCGCGACCTCACCACCACCGTGATGGGCCAGCCCCTGTCGATGCCGGTGATGATCTCCCCGACCGGCGTGCAGGCCGTGCACCCCGACGGCGAGGTCGCCGTCGCCCGGGCCGCCGCCGCCCGCGGCATCACGATGGGTCTGAGCTCGTTCGCCTCCAAGAGCGTGGAGGAGGTCGCCGCGGCCAGCCCGCAGACCTTCTTCCAGATGTACTGGGTCGGCTCCCGCGACGTGCTGGTGCAGCGGATGGAGCGGGCCCGCGCGGCCGGCTGCGTCGGGCTGATCATGACCCTGGACTGGTCGTTCTCCAACGGCCGCGACTGGGGCTCCCCGGCGATCCCGGAGAAGGTGAACCTCAAGGCGGCGCTGCAGTTCGGCCCCGAGGTCGCACTGCGCCCGCAGTGGCTCTACACCTGGCTCAAGACCGGGGCCATCCCCGACCTGACCACCCCGAACCTGGCCCCGGCCGGCGGCGGCCCCGCGCCCACGTTCTTCGGTGCCTACGGCGAGTGGATGGGCACCCCCCTCCCGACCTGGGAGGACGTCCAGTGGCTGCGCGAGCAGTGGGGCGGGCCGTTCATGCTCAAGGGCGTCATGCGGGTCGACGACGCGCACCGTGCCGTGGACGCCGGCGTCACCGCCATCTCCGTCTCCAACCACGGCGGCAACAACCTCGACGGCACCCCGGCCTCGATCCGCGCTCTGCCCGCGATCGCCAAGGCCGTCGGCGACCAGGTCGAGGTGGTCACCGACGGTGGCATCCGCCGTGGCTCCGACGTCGTCAAGGCCCTGGCGCTGGGTGCCAAGGCCGCGATGATCGGCCGGGGCTACCTGTGGGGGCTGGCCGCCAACGGGCAGGCCGGCGTGGAGAACGTGCTGGACATCCTGCGCAGCGGCATCGACTCGGCCGTGCTGGGCCTGGGCCACCGCGACGTGAAGGACCTGCGCCCCGAGGACGTCGTCGTCCCGGCGAACTGGCCGCGGGTGCTGGGCACCGCGGACCAGAAGCACGTGGTCTGAGCGACCTCAGGCCGGCTGGCGGAGCAGGTCCACCCGCCAGTCGGCCTCGGGGTGCCGGCCCCCGCGCCACCAGGGACGCACCAGCTCCAGCCGGCTGAGCACCCCGGCCCGGTCGGCCCACAGCAGGGCGAGGTGGTTGCCGGCCGGCGGGGCGCCCTCGAGCACCAGCTGGGTCTGCTGCACCGGCGACTGGTCGTAGAAGGCCTGCAGCGCCCGGGTGTCGCCCGGGGGCAGCTCGCCGTCCGCGGAGTGCCAGACCCGCAGGACGTCGACGTCGGTGCTGACGATCAGCCCGGACATCGGCAGCCCGAGGTTCTCCCCGCCCTGGTCGCCGACGTCGACGGTGAGCTGTTCGCCGATCGACGCCGACCAGGGGCGCAGCTGCTCCATCGCGTGCCGGCGCACCAGCTGTCGGTCCAGGTGCGGGTCGGCGGTGGGCTGCCAGCCGTGCTGGCGGTGGATCGCATGGCTGACCGCGACCCCGGCCGACAGCGCCTCGTGCACCGCCCGCAGCAGCGGCCGCAACCGGGTCAGCACGGCCTCCGGCGACGACTCCACGACGGAGAGTCTGCCGTGGGGTCAGTCGCGCAGCAGCACGGTGCGCAACTCGTGCGCGCCGTCGGCCCGGGTGGCCTCGTAGAACCAGCGGTGGCCGCCGTCGGGCAACATGACGACCTCGGCGTAGCGCAGCCCGTGCGGGGCGTGCGGGCTCTGCAGCAGCGGGCCGTCCCCGACCGGGGTCCAGCCGTCGGGGTCGACCCGGGCCAGCCCGGTGCGCTCCTCCCAGTTCTCCTCGGCGGTCGCCCGGCCGTCGTAGAGCGCCCAGGTCGCGCCGTCCTCGGTCCACACCGTCGCCGGGCGCACCCCGCGGGCGTCCCAGGTGCCCGGGGTGCCGGTGAGCACGGTGCCCTGCCAGGTCCAGTCGACGCCGTCGGTGCTGGTGGCGTGGTCGACCGTCATCCGGTCGGTGGCGTCGGGGTCGTCCAGCGGGTGCACCGAGGCCCACAGGTGCCACCGCCCGCCGTCGTGCCGGACCACCGGGTCCTTGACCGCACTGCCCGCGTCCCCGGGCAGCACGGTGCGGGGGGTCGCGGTGGCCAGGCCCTGCACGGTGTCGGCCTCCAGCAGGTCCACCCGCCAGTGCTTGGTGCCCGGGGTCGCGCAGCTGACGTAGGTCCGCCAGCGGCCGTCGGGGGTGTGCACCAGGGCGGGGCGTTCCAGCGACTCGGCGCCGAACGCGTCCTTGCCCAGCGCGGCGACCGGCTCGAAGTGCACGCCGTCGTCGGACCGGGAGAGCGAGTTGGCGAACCCGCGTCCCTCGCCCACCGGACGGCGCAGCCGCTGCGCCAGCCACCACACGCCGTCCACCAGCTGCACCGAGGGCCCGCCGACCCAGGAGCCCGGGCGGGGGTCGTCGGGGACGGCCACCACCTCGGCGTCGGCCCAGAAGCTCTCCACCCGTGCCCGGCTCCAGCTCACCGGGGCCAGGCTGCCAGCCCGGGTCACGCGCCGTCCTGGCGGGCGGCCCGGCTGGCGTAGTCCCCGCGTCCGGTGTCCGCACGCCAGTCCGCGAAGGACTCGCCGGTCACCTCCTCGAGCAGCGCGATGTCGGGCAGCACCCGCTCCAGCACGGCCCGGCGCACCTCCACCGGTAGCGGTGGCCGCTTCGTCGCGCCGGCGTGCAGGGCGGCGAGGAGCGGCCTCGAGACCTGCCGCCACACCTGCGGCGGCAGCAACGCCCCGGCCCGTGCTCCGGCCCGCGCGCAACGGGCCAGCGCCCGGTACCGCGTGGTGTCGGCGACGAAGGGCTTCACGTTCTCCGCCGGGACGGCGTGCGCGACCCCGGGGGCGACGCCGAGGAAGGCGCCGACCCGGTCCAGCGTCCGCGCGGGCTCGGCGACGACCTCGCGGAACCGCAGCACCAGCAGCTGCTCGCGGGGGAGCACCGTGAGCAGGTCGCGCAGCTGCTCGCCGTACCGGCCCAGCCCGGTGTAGTGCCAGAACGGCGCCCACCCGGCGGCGATCCGGTGCTCCTCCAGCTCCACGGCCCGGCCGAAGTCGGCGACCGGCTCCAGCCCGTCGGCCCGCAGGTGCACCCAGTTCGAGAGCGCCCGGTCGACCGGGTCGCGGACGACGGCCACCACCTTGACGTCCGGCACGTCGGCGACCAGGCGGCGCTGGGCGGCCCGGTCGTAGAGGTAGAACGGCGTGCTCTCCCCGCGCACCGCGCCGGCCGGGGCGCCGGCGAACAGCCGCACGTAGCGGTCCCGACGCCAGACCCACTCCCGCGCGCTGTGCGCGTCGCCGGGACCCTGCTGGCCCGAGCGCGGCGGCGGACGGCCGTCGGTCAGGTAGAACTTCGGCTCCTTGACCGGCGACAGGTACAGCCCGGGGTGGGTGGCCAGCGCCGCGTGCAGCGCCGTCGTCCCGGCCTTGGGGGCGCCGGCCAGCACGAACTGCGGCAGCCGGTCGCTCACGCGGCGTCCAGCCGGTAGCCGACGCCGCGGACGGTGACCAGCTGCGCCGCGGCCGCGCCGAGCTTGGCGCGCAGCCGGGCGACGTGCACGTCGACCGAGCGGCTGCCGGCGTCGTCGGTGCCCCACACCTCGCGCAGCAGGTGCTCGCGGGTGACGGTGCGACCGGCCCGGCGGGCCAGCTCGGCCAGGACGTCGAACTCCCGCGCGGTGAGCGGCACCGGCCGGTCGTCGACCACGGCCAGGTAGCTGTCCTCGCGCAGGGTGAGCCGGCCCAGCACGACGACCGGGGGCTCGGCGTCGGGGGCGGGCGGGGGCGCGGTGAGCCGGGTGACCAGCGCGGCGAGCTGGTCGGGACGGGGCGTGGTGAGCCGGCCGTCGTCGGTGAGCAGCAGGAGCGCCACGGGGGCCGGCTCGCGCGGGGTGGGCACGGCGCGCAGGTGCGCGACGGCCTCGGTGGGCAGGGGGAGGGCGGGGGCAGCGGTCACGGGGAACTCCGGGGGAGGGGGTGGCAGGTGGCGGGCGGCGCGGTCACGCCCGACAGCTGCTGGAGCCCACGCGCCGGAGGTCGACGTGCAGACGTCGGCTCAGGGTCGGGTGGCTCACGGGGTCTTCCTACCAGCCCGGTGCGAGGGAATGTGCACTGAGTCCATCGGATCAGTAGGAATTCGCCGTCCACGGGTGCAGGCTGGCGCCATGACCGTCACCGACGACCTGCTGCAGAACAACGCCCGCTACGCCGAGACCTTCTCCGGCCCGCTCCCGCTGCCACCGGCCAAGCAGATCGCGGTGTTGGCCTGCATGGACGCCCGCCTGGACGTCTACCGCGCACTCGGGCTGGCCGAGGGGGAGGCACACGTCATCCGCAACGCCGGCGGCGTGGTCACCGACGACGAGGTGCGCTCGCTGGCGATCAGCCAGCGGCTGCTCGGCACGAAGGAGATCGTGCTGGTGCACCACACCGACTGCGGGATGCTCACCTTCGACGACACCGAGTTCCGGGACGGCATCGCCGCCGAGGTCGGCACCCGCCCGCCGTGGGCGTCGGAGGCGTTCAGCGACCTCGAGGACGACGTCCGGGCGTCGCGGCAGCGCATCCTGGACAGCCCGTTGATCCCGCTGAAGGACAGCGTGCGGGGCTTCGTGTTCGACGTGGCGACCGGGGAGCTGCACGAGGTCGACTGAGCCTCACGGGTGGGCGAGGAGGGGGAGCACCTCCTCGCCCACCCGCCAGGCCTCCTCCAGGTGCGGGTAGCCCGACAGCACGAACTCGTCGAAGCCGAGCTCGGCGTACTCGGTGATCCGCTCGGCGACCTGCTCGTGGCTGCCCACCAGCGCGGTCGCCGCGCCCTCGCGCACCAGCCCGATCCCGGCCCACAGGTTCGGTGCGACCTCCAGCGAGCGGGCGCCGTCGCCGACCGAGCCGCCGTGCAGCGAGGCCATCCGGGCCTGCCCGACCGAGTCCATCCGGGCGAACCGCTCCTGGGTGGCCGCGATGGCGCTCGCCGGCATCCCGGCCAGCATCCGGTCGGCCTCGGCCCAGGCGAGCTCCGGGGTGTCCCGGCTGACCACGTGCAGCCGGATCCCGAACCGGATGGTCCGGCCCTGGTCGGCGGCCTTCTGGCGCACGCGGTCCAGCCGCTCGCGCACCATCGAGGGCGGCTCGCCCCAGGTGAGGTACGTGTCCACGAAGCGGGCCGACACGTCCTCGGCCGCGGTCGACGCCCCACCCAGGTACACCGGGGGGACGACGTCGGGCGGGTTGCTCAGCCCGGCGCTCTCGGCCTGCACGTGCTCGCCGTGGACGTCGAAGCGCTCCCCGGCCAGGCAGCGCCGCAGCACGTCGAGGAACTCCCCGGTGCGGGCGTAGCGGGCGGCGTGGTCGAGGAAGTCGCCGTAGGACCGCTGCTCCACGGGGTCGCCGCCGGTGACGACGTTGAGCCGCAGCCGCCCGCCGGACAGCCGCTGGAAGCTCGCCGCCTGCTGGGCGGCCAGCGTCGGCAGGATGAAGCCGGGGCGGAACGCGACCAGGAAGTGCAGCGTCTGCGTGCGGTCCAGCAGTGCCGCGCAGGTCACCCAGGCGTCCTCGCAGCCCGAGCCCGTGGGGGTGAGCACCGCGGTGAACCCGGCCTGCTCGGCGGCCCCGGCGACCGCCCCCAGGTAGTCCAGGGTGGGGCGTCGCCGGAGCGCGGCGGCGTTGTGCCCGCGGTCGGTGGTGGCCGGCCCGACGTCCCGGCTGTCGCCGCGGGTGGGCAGGAACCAGTGCACCTCCACGGTCAGCGGTCCCCGGCCGGGGGGCGGGCGGCGGCGAAGGTCGTCGTCCGCCGCAGCCGGAAGCCCAGCGACTCGTACAGCCCGATCGCCCCGGTGTTGCTGGCTGCCGCGTGCAGGAACGGGGTCTCGCCGCGGGCCCGGATGCCGTGCGCCACGGCGTGCACCAGCCGGGTGCCCAGGCCCTGGCCGCGGTGGTCGGGGTCGGTGCACACCGCGCTGATCTCGGTCCAGCCGGGCGGGTGCAGTCGCTCCCCGGCCATCGCCACCAGCGCACCGCCGCGGCGGATGCCCAGGTAGGTGCCCATGGTGTGGGTGCGCGGCAGGAACGGGCCCGGCCGGGTGCGCTCGACCAACGCCAGCATCTCCGGGACGTCGGCGTCGCCCAGCAGCACCGCCTCCTCGTCGGGGGCGGCCACCACCCCGGCGTCCACGAGCTGGACCCCGGGCACCGAGTACACCGTCGCCCAGTCCGCCGGCGGCGGACTCGTGGCACCGGCGAGAGGGACGACGCCACCCGGGCCGACCAGCGCCGCGGCGTCCGCCCAGTCCTGGTCCGTGGTGTCCGCGGGCATCGCCAGGAACGGCGAGACGTCGGTCGGGTAGCGCACCACCCGGCCCACCCGCTCGGCGAAGGCGGCGTGCGGCCCGTGCAGGGACGCCCAGGCCGGGGCGTCCAGCACGTGGGTGGTGGTCGTGGTCAGGACGCCACCGCCGACTCCCCGCCGGTGCGGCGCAGCGGCAGGCCGAGGTGCTCGCGCAGCGTGGTGCCCTCGTAGTCGGTGCGGAAGACGCCGCGCTCCTGCAGCAGCGGCACCACCTGGTCGACGAAGGGCCCCAGCCCGCCCGGGGTGATGTGCGGGGCGAGCACGAACCCGTCGCTGGCGTCGGCCTGGACGAACTCGTCGATGGTCGCCGCGACCGTGGCCGGGGTGCCGATGAAGGACTGCCGGCCGGTCACCTCGACGATCAGCTCGCGGGTGGTCAGGCCCTCGGCCTCGGCCGTCGCCCGCCACTCGTTCGCCGTGGCCACCGGGTCGCGGTGCATGCGCACGCTGGCCCGGCCCTTGGCGATGGTGTTCTCCCCGACCAGCGGGTCGACGGCGGGCAGCGGGCCGTCGGGGTCGTGCGCGGACAGGTCGCGGTTCCACAGCTGCTCGAGGAACTTGATCGCCGTCGCGGGGGACACCTGCGCCAGCCGCACCTCCTGGGCGAGCTCGGCGGCCTCGGCCTCGGTGTCGCCGAGCACGAAGGTGGCCGCCGGCATGATCAGCAGCTCCTCGCGGGTGCGACCGAACCGGGGGAGCCGGCCCTTCACGTCGGCGTAGAACGCCTGGCCGGCCTCCAGCGTGCTGTGCCGGGAGAAGATCACGTCCGCGGACGCGGCGGCGAAGTCCCGGCCCTCGTCGGAGTCCCCGGCCTGGAAGACCACCGGCCGGCCCTGCGGGCTGCGGGGGACGTCGAACTGCCCGCTGATGTCGAAGAACCGGTCGCGGTGGGCGAAGGCCCCGGGGTGCGGCTCGGCCAGGAACCGACCGCTCTCCTGGTCGGCCAGCACCTCGTCGCCCCGCCAGGCGTCGAACAGCTCGTGCGCGGTCGCCAGGAAGGACTTCGCCCGGTCGTACCGGTCGTCCTGGGCCAGGAAGCCGCCGCGGCGGAAGTTCTCCCCGGTGAAGGCGTCCCACGAGGTGACCACGTTCCACGCCGCCCGGCCGTCGGAGAGGTGGTCGAGGCTGGCGAACTGCCGGGCCACCTCGTAGGGCTCGTTGAAGGTGGAGTTGATCGTGCCGGTCAGCCCGATCCGCTCGGTGACCGCGGCCAGCGCCGCCAGCACGGTGAAGGTGTCGGGCCGACCGACGACGTCGAGGTCGTAGATGCGGTCGTTCTGCTCGCGCAGCCGCAGGCCCTCGGCGAGGAACAGGAAGTCCAGCTTCCCGCGCTCGGCGATCTGGGCGAACTCGCGGAAGGACTCGAACTCGACGTGGCTGCCCGAGGCCGGGTCGCTCCACACGGTGGTGTTGTTGACGCCGGGAAAGTGCGCGGCGAGGTGGATCTGCTTGGGCATCGCGGGGCTCCTCAGGCGTGGGCGTAGCGGTTGGCGGGGCGGCCCAGACCGAGCAGCCCGCGCAGGGTGTCGGCCTCGTAGCCGGTGCGGAACAGGCCGCGGCGCTGCAGCTCGGGCACGAGGCCCCGGGTGACCTGGCGCAGGTCGTGCGGCAGGGTCGCCGGCCGCAGCCGGAAGCCGGTGAGCCCGGCCTGCTGCCACTCCGCGAGCAGGTCGGCCAGCTGGGACGGCGTCCCGGTGAACACGTGGGCATCGCTGGTGAACGGGGTGCCGGCGCGCTCGTCGAGGCGGGCCAGCCGCTCGCGGGCGGTGGTCTCGTCGTCGTCCAGCACGACCACGAGGTCGCCGAACACGTGCACGGTCTCCTCGGCGCGGCCGGCCGCGGCCTGCTCCTCGCGGACGGCGGTGACCAGCCGGGCGGCGTCCGCGGCGTCGGTCGGGGTGACGAAGCCGAGGTCGGCGGAGCGGCCGATCAACCGCCACGGCACCTGCGCGTGGCCCAGCGCCGCGACCACGGGCTGGCCCTGCGGCGGCCGCGGGGTGATCGAGGGGCCGCGGACGGAGAAGGACCGCCCCTCGAAGTCCACGTAGTGCAGCTTGTCCACGTCGACGAAGCGGCCGGTGGCGGCGTCCCGGATCTCGGCGTCGTCCTCCCAGCTGTCCCAGAGCCGGCGGAGCACCTCGACGTACTCGGCGGCCTCGTCGAACAGCTCGGTGACCAGCGGCCCGGTGGCCGCGCTCGCCCGGTCGACCGGCGGGAGCTCCCGGCGGCCGAAGTGCCCGGCGGTGTCGGGTCGGGCGGCCACCTGGACGCGGACGCCGGCCCGGCCGGTGCTCACGTAGTCCAGCGTGGCGATCGCCTTGGACAGGTGGAAGGGCTCGGTGTGGGTGACCACGGCGGTCGGCAGGAACCCCAGGTGCCGCGTGGTGGGCGCGACCCGGGAGGCGACGAGCACCGCGTCCAGCCGGCCGCGCACCCGGTCGGTGCGGTCGTCCGGGGTGAACGGGTCGTCGGACTGCAGGTTCAGCGCGTCCTCGATGGTCACCGCGTCGAGGAGGCCGGCCTCGGCCTCGGCGGCGAGGTCGACCCAGTACCCGGCGCGCAGCAGCTCGCGGGGGCGGGCGTCGGGCTCGCGCCAGGCGGCGGGGTGCCAGCCGGCGCCGTCCAGGGCGGCGACCAGGTGGAGGGGGGTGGGGGTCATGTCGTCTCCGGTTCGGCTGGGCGCGCCCCGGGCAGCGGGGGGCGTCCCCCGGCCGGTGGGCGGGCGACGGTCTTCGGTGGCACAGGGCTCTCCTCGTGCGGCGTCCACGCTTGCGGAGGGGTGGCCTCCGCCGGGTCATCACCTGGGGCACCCCGCCGTGAAGGAGGGTTGCCGGTCAGCGAGCCAGGGCTTGTCGCTGACGCTCTCGACCGGCTCCGACGCTAACCACGCCCGGGGCCGCTGTCCACTTTCTCCACCGGACTGGTGGGGAATGCAGTGCGCGGGTGGGCGGGATCGACGGTCTGGGACCGGACTGGCCTCCGATCCGCAGGTCGCAGGCCGGTGAGAACCCCCTCACACAAAGCGCACCGGGTTTGTGGGGATTGCTCACAGGCGTGCACCATGGCGACCGTGCACCGGCCCTTCCTGACGCGCGATCTCGCCGTCGACCACGCCGGCACCGCCAGCTGGCTCTGTCGCTGACCCACCCCGACCGCTGAGGTCGGAGCCCGACCGGTGCGCGTCTGCCACCGCGTCGGGTGCGTGCTGCTGCCCGGCCACCCCACTGCGAGGAACCACGCCCGTGATCGAACTGAACGACGTCCGCAAGGTCTTCCCGGCCGCCCGTGGCGGCCAGGAGGTCGTCGCGCTCGACGGCGTCGACCTGTCCGTCCCCGCCGGGGACTTCGCCGGCGTGGTCGGCCCCTCCGGGTCGGGCAAGAGCACGCTCATCCGGCTGGTGAACCTGCTCGAGCGGCCCACCTCCGGGTCGGTCACCGTCGACGGGCGGGTGCTCACGGACCTCTCCGCCGACGAGGTGCGGAAGGCCCGCACCTCGATCGGGATGGTCTTCCAGCACTTCGAGCTCATGGACTCCCGCACGGCCGCGGAGAACGTCGAGCACCCGCTGGAGCTGGCCGGGGTCGGTCGGGCCGAGCGGCGCCGCCGGTCCGGGGAGCTGCTGGACCTGGTCGGGTTGAGCGAGCGGGCCGCGGCCCGGCCCGGCCAGCTCTCCGGCGGGCAGAAGCAGCGGGTGGCGATCGCCCGCGCCCTTGCTGCCCGGCCCACCGTGCTGCTCTGCGACGAGGCCACCTCGGCCCTGGACCAGACCAGCACCACCGGGGTGCTGGAGCTGCTGCGGCGGGTCCGCGACGAACTCGGCCTCACCGTCCTGCTCATCACCCACGAGATGGCCGTGGTCAAGGCCGTCTGCGACTCCGCGGTGCTGCTGGAGGCCGGTCGGGTGGTCGACGGCGGCCGACTCGACGAGGTGCTGGCCCGGGGCGACTCCCCGCTGGCCGCGGCCCTGCTGCCCGCCCCGGTCGCCGACGAGAGGGAGACCGGCACCCTGGTGCGGGTCACCGTCACCGACGCGACGCCGGAGACCCGGGTGTTCCAGGCCCTGGTCGGCGGGCTCGGGCTCGACGTCGAGGTCGCCGGCGGCTCGGTGGAGACCGTCGCCGGGGGCCGGCACGGTCGCCTGCTGCTGCGGGTCACCGGCACCGACCAGAGCGGCCTGGACACCGCGCTCGAACGGTTGCGCGCCGAGGGCTCCCGGGTCGAGCGCGTCGCGGCCGGAGCGGCCCGATGAGCGACTGGTCCCGCATCTGGCCCCAGCTCCTCGACGCCACCGGCGAGACGCTCTACATGGTCGCCGTCGCCGCCGTCATCACCGTGCTGCTCGGCATCCCGCTGGGCGTACTGCTCACCGTCACCGGGCCCCGCGCGCTGGCCCCGCACCCGGTGCTGAACCGGGTGCTCGGGCTGCTGGTCAACCTGGGCCGCTCGCTGCCGTTCATCATCCTGCTGGTCCTGGTCGCCCCGCTGACCCGCGGCCTGGTCGGCACCACCATCGGCTCCACCGCGGCGATCGTGCCGCTCACCATCGGCGCCGTCCCGTTCCTGGCCCGGCTGGTCGAGACCAGCCTGCGCGAGGTCGCGCACGGCAAGGTCGAGGCCGCCCTGGCGATGGGCGCCCGCCGCCGCGACGTCGTCCGCACCGTGCTGCTGCCCGAGGCGCTGCCCTCGCTCGTCGCCGGCGTCACCGTCACCGTCGTCGCGCTGATCAGCTACTCGGCCATGGCCGGCGCCATCGGCGGCGGCGGCCTCGGCGACTTCGCCATCCGGTTCGGCTACCAGCAGTTCCGCACCGACATCACCCTGCTCACCGTCGCCCTGCTGCTCGTCGTCGTCCAGGCGCTGCAGTTCGGCGGCGACACCTGGGCGCGCCGCCTGGCGCGCCGATGACCCCCCACCTGGAGAGAACCCCCGTGCGTTCCCGTCGCCTCGCCCTGACCCTGTCCGCCCTCACCGCGACCGCCGTGCTGGCCGCCTGCGGCGGTGGGGACGCCGAGCTGTCCGCCGCCGACGAACCGCTCAGCGTCGGCGCCTCCCCGGTGCCGCACGCCGAGATCCTGCGGTTCATCGACGAGAACCTCGCCGAGGACGCCGGGCTGGACCTCGACATCGTCGAGTTCACCGACTACGTCCAGCCCAACGTGGCCCTGGACGACGGCTCCCTGGATGCGAACTTCTTCCAGACCGTCCCCTACCTGGAGGAGCAGGAGGCCACCGCCGGCTACGACTTCACCGCCCTGGAGCCGGTGCACGTCGAGCCCCTGGGCATCTACTCCGACTCCCTCACCGACCTCGCCGACCTGCCCGACGGCGCCACGGTGGCCATCCCCAACGACCCGACCAACGCCGCTCGCGCGCTGCGCCTGCTCGAGGCCAACGACCTCGTGGTGCTCGCCGACACCGGCGACGCCGCCCCGACCTCGCTGGACGTCGAGAGCAGCCCGGTCGACCTGCAGATCTCCGAGGTCGAGGCCGCCCAGGTGCCCCGCTCGCTGGCCGACGTCGACATCGCGGTGATCAACGGCAACTACGCCATCGACGCCGACCTCACCCCGGCCGAGGACGCGCTGGCGCTGGAGGAGGCCGAGGGCAACCCCAACGCCAACCTGCTGGTCGTGCGGGCCGGTGACGAGGGCGACGAGCGCATCCAGACCCTGGAGGAGCTGCTGCACTCCGACGAGGTGCGCCAGTTCATCGAGGACACCTACGACGGCGCGGTCATCCCCGCGTTCTGAGCAATCCCCACCAGCTCGATCGGGTTTGACGGGTTTCGCGCGCGCATGGCACTCTGCTGGCAGGTCACGAGTGCCAGCGCGAAGCCCCGGCTCGCTGGCCGGCAACCCTTCCACCGCGACGGGGTGCTCCGGGTGACGACCTGGCGGCTGCGCAGCGCAGCCGCAAGCGCGGGTCCCGCCAGGTGCGGGCCCCTGACGGCCAGGAGCTCCCCGATGTCCACCGCACTCGACTGCCGCACCGCCCCCCTGCTGCCCACCACCGGCGCGGACACCCTCGTCCCGCTGGTCGACGGCGGCACCGCGACCTACGCCAACCTCGACGTCGCGGCCAGCGCCCCCGCGCTGGCCGCGGTCGCGGCCCGGGTCGCCGAGGCGCTGCCGCTCTACGCCAGCGTGCACCGCGGCGCGGGCTACCTCTCCCAGGTCTCCACCGCGCTCTACGAGTCGGCCCGGGACACCGTCGCGGCGTTCGTCGGTGCCCGCGCGGACGACGTCTGCGTGCTGACCCGCAACACCACCGACGCGCTCTCCCTGCTCGCCGGCTGCCTGCCCGTCGACGGCGCCGTCCTGGTGCTGGACGTCGAGCACCACGCGGACCTGCTGCCCTGGCAGGAGCGCTCCCGCGAGCTGTGCGACGTGCTCACCGCGGCGCCGACGGTCGCCGGCACCCTCGAGCTGCTGGCCGGGGCGCTGGCCGCCCGGCGCTACGTGCTGGTCGCCGTCACCGGCGCCTCGAACGTGACGGGGGAGTCCCTCCCGCTGCGCCGGGTGACCGAGCTGGCCCACGCCGCAGGTGCGCTCGTGCTGGTCGACGGGGCCCAGCTCGTCCCGCACCGGCGGTTCTCCCTGGCCGAGTCCGGCGCCGACTGGGTGGCCTTCTCCGGGCACAAGGCCTACGCCCCGTTCGGCACCGGCGCCCTGGTCGGGCGCCGCGACTGGCTGGACACCGGCCGGCCGTACCTGCCCGGCGGCGGCGCCGTCGCCCAGGTCGAGGTGGCGACGACGACCTGGGTGCCCGCCCCGCACCGGCACGAGGGCGGCTCGCCCAACGTGCTGGGCGCGGTCGCTTTGGCGGCGGCCTGCGACGCCCTCGCTGCGCTGCCCCCCGGCGCGCTGGAGGACCACGAGCGGGCGCTGCGCACCCGGCTGGTCGAGGGGCTCACTGCGGTCCCGGGCGTCCGGCTGCTGCGCATCTGGTCGGACTCGGTCGACCCCACCGGCGTCGTCAGCTTCACCGTCGCAGGCGCCGACCCCGGGCTGGTGGCCGCGTACCTGTCCGCCGAGCACGGCATCGGGGTGCGCGACGGCCGGTTCTGCGCGCACCCGCTGCTCGCCCGGCTGGGCGTCCCCGGCGGTGCGCTGCGGGCCAGCGTCGGGGTCGGCACGTCCTCGGCCGACGTCGACCGGCTGGTCGACGCGGTCGCCCGGTTCGTCGCCGACGGCCCGGCCGTCGAGTACGCGGTGGTGGAGGGCAGGCACCAGCCGGTGGCCGACCCCCGACCGCTGGCCGGGCTGGCCGGGGCCGACCTGGCCGCCGTCGCCCGCGGTGCCGGTTGCGGTCCCGCGCCGACTCGCTGAACCGCGGCACAGACCCCCGCCGAACCCGGCGGACAGCACGTCCACGACCCGAGGAGAAACCACCATGGCCACCCGGCCCAAGGCGAGCGTCGTCCCCTTCACCCACCACGCGGAGGGCACCGGCGTCGCCCAGCAGATCACCGTCGGCGGCGACGCCGGCCACGTCTTCGACGTCGACACCTACCCGGCCTTCGGCGGCGCGGACTCCTCGCCGAGCCCGCTGTCCTACGTGCTGGCGGCGCTGAGCTCCTGCAACCAGATCACCGCCTCGATCGTGGCCAAGGAGCTCGGGGTCACCCTCGGCGCCTGGACCTTCGACGTGCAGGGCGACCTGGACACCGCCGTCATGGTCAGCGGCGAGGAGGGCAACGCGAACTTCGACGCCGTCACCGTGCGGGCCACCGTGGCGACCGACGCCGACGAGGCCACCTTCGCGAAGCTCCAGGCAGAGACCGAGCGCCGCTGCCCGGTCACCCAGCTCTTCGTGCGCTCGGGCCTCGAGTACACCGCCGAGTGGGTCGCCCAGCCGCTGTCCTGACGCGGACGCCAGCGGGGCCCGGGACCGTGTCGGTCCCGGGCCCCGCTGCGTGCGGGTGCCTCAGCTGGCGACGGTGGGGTTCACCTCGGGGGCCTCGACGGCCTCGTCGGTCAGGCCCCAGCGCTCGAGGGTCTCGGCGTAGGTGCCGTCGTCGAAGGAGTGCTGCAGCGAGGCCTGGATCGCCTCGGCCAGCCCGTTGCCCTTGAGCACGGTGGCCGCCACGTAGGTGGTGTTCGGCCAGCCGGCGTTCACCGACCCGACGATCTCCAGGTCACCGACCGACTCCTGGTAGACGGCGTTCGGGTTGGGCCCGATGTAGGTGTCCAGCCGGCCGGACTGGATGGCCAGCAGGGCGTCCGCGGCGCTGACGTAGTAGTCCAGCGTCGCTGGCTCCTCCCCGGCCGCCTCGAGCTCGGCGTTCCAGTCGAGCAGGATGCGCTCCTGGTTGGTGCCCGAGCCCACGCCCACCCGCAGGCCCGAGATGCCTGCGGCGTCGGTGATGTCCAGCCCGCTGTCGGGGGCGGCGATGAAGGCCATGATCCCCTGGCGGTAGGTGGCGAAGTCGAACAGCTGGAGCCGTTCGGCGTTCACGCCCACGTTGGAGAACACCGCCTCCAGGTCGCCGGACTGCACGCCCAGCGGCCACGCCTCCCAGGTGGTGTTCACGATCTCCAGCTCCAGGCCCAGCCCGTCGGCGACCAGCTGGGCGATGTCGACCTCGCTGCCGACGACGGTGGCGTTGTCGTCGGCCAGGAAGCCCAGCGGCGGGTCACCGGCGCCGTTCACCCCGACCCGGAGCACGCCGTCCTCGGCGATGTCGGCGGGCACCAGGGCCGCGGCGTCGGGGTCCTCGTCGGTGGTCACCCGGTCGGCCTGCTCCGGGGAGGTGTCCACCACCAGCGCGGTCTCGGCCGCGGAGCCCCCGGCGGCGTCCGCGCGGGCCTCGGACTCGATCTCGGCGGAGCTGGTGCAGGCGGTGAGCAGCAGGAGGGCGGCGACGGGCAGCGCGCCGACGAGGTGGGAGAGCTTCACGGGTGTCCTCCGAGGGGTGTGGGTGGTGGGTGTGGTCACGAGCCGAGCCCGGCCGGGTTGAGCTGCGAGCTGTCGACGGCCTCGGAGTCCAGGCCCCAGCGGTCGAGCACCTCGGTGTAGGTGCCGTCCTCGATGACGTGGTCGACGGCCGCCTGGAAGGCCGCGGCGTAGCCGTTGCCCTTGACCGTGGTCACCGCGATGTCGGCGGTGGCCGGCCAACCGCCGCTGGTCGTGCCGGCGATGGCGAAGTCCTGCGGGGAGGTCGCGGCGCTGTAGGCCGCGGTCGGGTTGGGGCCCACGTAGGCGTCCAGCCGGCCCGACTGCAATGCCAGGACGGCGTCGTCGTACTTCGGGTAGTAGTCGATCGTCACCGGGTCGAGGCCGGCGGCGACGTTCTCCTCGTTCCAGGCGAGCAGGACCTGCTCCTGGTTCGTGCCCGAGGCGACCCCGACGGTGAGCCCGGCGACGTCGGGCGCCGAGGAGATCTGCAGGCCGGAGTCGGCACCGACGAGCCAGCCCAGGACGTCGGAGCGGTAGGTGGCGAAGTCGTAGATCTGCTTGCGCTCCTCGGTGACCGTGACGTTGGAGATGACCGCGTCGACGTCGCCGGACTGCAGCGACAGCGGCCAGTTGGACCAGTCGTTGACCACGAACTCCACCTCCAGGCCCAGGGAGTCGGCGAACAGCGTGGCCAGGTCGGTCTCGCTGCCGATGACGGTGGTGTTGTCGTCGGCGAAGAAGGCCAGCGGCACGGCCCCCTGGGTCACCGAGACCCGCAGGACGCCGTCCTCGAACGCGCCCGGGGGCAGCAGCGCGACCGCCTCGTCGCTGACCGTGGAGTGCACCCGGTCCTGGTCGGGGGTGGTGTTGACGGTGAGGGCGTCGGTGGCGCCGCCCTCGGAGCGGGCCTGCTCCTCGATCTCGGCGCTGCTGCTGCACGCCCCGAGGGCCAGGAGTGCGGCGGTGGCCAGGGACAAGGCGACGGTGCTGCGTCGCAGGTGTGCAGTCACGGGGGGTTCTTCCTCTTCGGGGCGTGCTTCTACGACGGACGGCGCGGGCGCGCCGTCCGGGACCTGGGGGGGTGGGGCTACAGGACCTTGGCCAGGAAGGCCTTGGTCCGTTCGTGCTGCGGGTCGTCGAGGACCTGCGCGGGGGTGCCCTGCTCGACGACGCGGCCCTCGTCCATGAAGACGATCTGGTCGGCGGCCTGGCGGGCGAAGCCGATCTCGTGGGTGACCACGATCATCGTGGTGCCGGTGCGGGCCAGGTCGGCGATGACGGCGAGCACCTCGCCGACCAGCTCGGGGTCCAGCGCCGAGGTGGGCTCGTCGAAGAGCAGCACCGCGGGCTTCATGGCCAGCGCCCGGGCGATGGCGACCCGCTGCTGCTGCCCGCCGGAGAGCTGCCGGGGGTGTGCGTCGGCCTTGTCGGCCAGCCCGACCCGGGCCAGCAGCTCCCGTGCCTCGGCCTCCACCTCGCGCCGGTCCCGGCCCTGCGCCGAGACCGGGGCCTCGGTGACGTTCTGCAGCGCGGTGAGGTGCGGGAAGAGGTTGAAGGACTGGAAGACAAAGCCGAACCGGGTGCGCTGGCGCAGCAGGTCCTTCTCCTTGAGCTCGTGCAGCTTGTCGCCCTTCCGGCGGTAGCCGACGAGTTCGCCGTCCAGGGCGACGAAGCCCCGGTCCACGGTCTCCAGGTGGTTGATCGACCGCAGCAGGGTCGACTTGCCCGACCCCGAGGGCCCGAGGACGACGGTCACGCTGCCCGGTTCGACCACGAGGTCGACGCCGTGCAGCACCTCGTTCGTGCCGAAGGACTTGTGCACCCCGTGCACCTCGACGCGACCGGGACGGGTCTCGACGGCGGTCATCGGGTCACCGGGTCCTGGCCGGAGGTCGCGGCGGCACCGGTGGGGCGTACCCGGGAGATGCCCGCGGTGAGGTTGCCGCGCAGCCGTTGCAGGGGTGTCGGTGGCAGCGTGCGGACGGCGCCCTTGGCGTAGTACCGCTCCACGTAGTACTGGATGACGGTGACCACCGTGGTGAGCACGATGTACCAGATCGCGGCCACGACGAGCATCGGGAGCACCCGCTGGGTGCGGCCGTAGATGACGCTGACGGTGTAGAACAGCTCGCCCAGGGCCAGCACGTAGACGATCGAGGTGCCCTTGAACAGGCCGATGATCTCGTTGACCGCGGTGGGCACGATGGTGCGCATCGCCTGCGGCAGCACGATCTTGGTGGACTGCCGGCGGCGCGGGATGCCGAGGCTGGCAGCGGCCTCGTGCTGGCCCTGGTCGACCGAGAGGATGCCGGCCCGCACGATCTCGGCGGAGTAGGCGGCCTGGTGCAGGCCCAGGCCCAGGATCGCGGCGCCGAACTTGTCGATCAGCGACAGCGTCTCGAAGCTGGCGAACGACGGTCCGAACGGGATGCCCAGGTCGATGGTCTGGTACAGGTAGGCGAGGTTGTACCAGAGCAGCAGCTGCAGGATCAGCGGCACGGACCGGAAGATCCAGGTGTACCCCCAGCTCACCGACCGCAGCAGCGGCGAGCGCGACAGCCGCATGAGCGCCAGCACCGTGCCCAGGGCGAACCCGAGCACCGCGGTGATCAGGGTGAGCTGGATCGTCGTCCAGACCCCGCGGACGATCGAGACCTCGCCGAGGTAGGCCAGGACGACGTCCCACTCCCACCGCGGGTTGGTGATCAGCGAGTTCAGCACCATCGCCAGCAGCACCGCGACCACGGCGGTGGCCGCCCAGCGGCCGGGGTTCCTCGCCTTGACCACCGTGAACCGGTCGTAGGGCGTGCCCGCGGGTGGGACGGCGGACTCCGACGGGCGGGTCTGCAGGGCGGTCATCGCGGGCCTCTGGCGTCGAGCAGGAGGGGTCGGGACATGGGGGAGCTCCAGGAGAGGGGTCGTCCGAGGTCCCCGGGCAGAGGCCGGGGGAGGGGGGCGCGGTCGGGTCAGCGACAGAGCGCGCTGTCGGTGCGGACCAGGTCGATGACCGGCCGCCCGACCAGGAGGAGCGCAGGACGCCCCGCGGACCGCAGGGCGGTCGAGTGCTGGGCCATGTCGTCTCCTCGTCCCCCGCCGACGAGGCGGGGCTGCGCTTGCGACAGTCGATCGCCGTCGCCAGGTCGTCACCCGGGGCACCCCACCGCAGCGGAGGGTTGCCGACCAGCGAGCCGGGGCTTGCAGCTGGTACTCAGGACCTGCGGAGAAGTTAGGACCTCGAACGCTCAGTCGTCAAATCCGATCGACTTGGTGGAGAATGGATCCGTCCGCCCGCCCCGGAGAGGAGGTCCCCGTGCCCGACCAGCCGCTCGTCCGTCGTCGGCACGTCGACCTCCGGCGCACCGGCAGCGCGCTCTGTCGACCTGCCTGAGCCTGCGCCCACCGCCCGTCTCCAGCTCCGGAGCACCCCTGTGACCAGCACGTCCTCCCTCACCGTCGCCCTCGTCGGGGCCGGCCCCACCGCCCTCGGCGTGCTCGAGCGGCTCCTCGCCCACGCCGACGGCCGCCGCCTCGACGTGCACCTGGTCGACCCGTTCCCGCCGGGTGCCGGTCGGGTCTGGCGGACCGACCAGTCCGACCTGTTGTGGGCCAACTCACTGGTGCGCGACGTGACCGTGCTGCCCGACGACTCGGTGACGGTGCCCGAGCGGGTGGTGACGTCGGCCACGGTGTGGGAGTGGGCCGAGCAGGTGGGGGTCGGGCTGCCCGGTCCGGTCGGCGAGCTCGCCCGGCGGCTCACCTCGGACACCTTCCCCCCGCGCACTCTGGTCAGCGCCTACCTGTCCTGGGTGCTCGACTCCCTGGCCGCCGTGCCGGGGCTGGCCCTGCACCGGCACGCCACCCGGGTCGTCGACCTCGTCGAGCACCCGCACGGTGTGGAGCTGCGGCTCGAGGACGGCGGGACGCTGCGCGCGGACACCGTCGTGCTCGCCCAGGGGCACCTGGACCGCACGGCCACCGACGAGGAGACCGCCCTCGGCGCCGCCGCCGCCGCGGCCGGACTGACCCACGTGCCGACCGCGTACACCGCCGACCTCGACCTCTCGGTGCTCCAGCCGGGGGAGGACGTGCTGGTGCGCGGCGCCGGGCTGGCCTTCGTCGACCTGGTCACGCTGCTCACCGGGGGTCGCGGCGGGGTGCACGAGCGGGACGCCGACGGCCGGCTGGTCTACCGCCCGTCGGGTGCCGAGCCGGTGCTGCACGTGGGCTCCCGCCGGGGCACCCCCTACAAGGCCAAGCTGGGCTACCCGTGGGCCGGCCCGCCGGTGCCGCTGCGGTTCTTCACCCCCGACGCGCTCACCGCGCGCTTCGGCGACCGGCAGCTGGACCTGCGCGCCGACCTCGGACCGGTGATCGCCCGGGAGCTGGGCTGGGCGCACCACACCGAGCTGTTCCGGGCCCACCCGGAGCGGGTCGCGATGCCGTGGGCGGAGTTCGCCGAGGCGTACGCGGCCACCGACGACCTGACCGAGCTGGTCGCCGCCGCCGTCCCCGACCCCGCCGACCGGTTCGACCTCGCTCGGCTGGACCGGCCGTTGGCCGGCGCGCGGTTCTCCTCCGACGAGGAGCTCCAGGAGTGGGTGCGCGGCTACGTCCGCGCCGACCTCGCCCGCGCCGCCGACCCCGCACACAGCGCCGACCAGGCGGTGTTCACCGCGCTGCTGTTCTGCCACGGGACCATCGCCGGGCTGGTGCGGGCCGGCCGGCTGACCCCCCGCTCGGAGCGGGAGGACGTCAGCGGCTGGTGGATGAACCTGTTCAGCCACCTCGCCAGCGGCCCGCCGTCCCCGCGGCTGGAGGAGCTCCTCGCGCTGTCCGAGGCCGGCCTCGTCCGGTTCACCGGCGCCGACACCGTCGTGGGTCTGGAGGACGGCCGCTGGGTCGCCCGCTCGTCGAGCACCGACACGGTGACGACGGCGACCGCGCTGGTCGAGGCCCGAGTGCCGGCCGTCGACGTCGGGCGCACCACCGACCCGCTGCTGCGTGCGCTGCTGGCGCGCGGGGTGGCCGCGGAGCAGGCCGGCTCGGGCCGGCTGCACGTGGACGCCGGGTTCCGGCTGGTGTCCGCGCAGGGCGTTCCTTCGACGCGGGTGTCAGCGGTCGGGTTCTGGACGTCGGGGGCGCAGGTCGCCGCCTTCGCCCGGCCGGGCACGAACGCGCCCTTCTTCCACCAGAACGACGCGCTGGCCGCCGCGCTGTGGTCGGCGGCGGTCCCGGTGACGACGGTGCGCGCCGCCTGAGCGTCAGAGGGCGGGCAGCAGGGAGCCCAGCACCGGGTCCCACTCGGCGACGGTCGAGGAGGCCACCACGCCGCGCACGCTGAACGGGTCGGCGTCGACCCAGCCCCGCACCTGCGCCTCGTCGTCGGCCCGGAACACCAGCAGCGCGCCGGCCGGGGCGTCGGCGCCGAAGGGCCCAGACAGCAGCAGCGACCCGGCATCGGCCAGGCCCCGGAGGAAGTCGCGGTGCTCGGCGCGGACGGCGTCACGGGTGGCCACGTCGTCGGTGTAGCGGTAGGTCACGGCGACGATCACGTCGGTCTCCTCGAGTGCGGTGGCAGGGCCCGACGATCCTCTCCCGCCCGGGCGGCTCCACCCCCATCGGCCCCGGGGAGTGCAGGATGGGCACAGACCCCGCGTCAAACCACGGCGCGAACCGGTCCGGGCACCCACCGGTGCCCTGGAGTCCACCCCTATGACCGAACCCCTCGTCAGCCCGGCCCGGGCGCACGAACTGAGCGGCCTGGGCGCCGACGCGCTCTGGGTCGAGTACCTGACCCTCGGCGGCAGCCGACCCCGGGCCGAGTTCGTGGGCTGGCTGGCCGACCGCGAACCCGGGCTGGACGAGCACGAGGTGCTGGTCGCCGTCCGCGCCCTGGACGTCGTGCTGGCCTCCCGCGGGCTGCCGCACCGGGTGCGCGCCGCCGGCTGAACCCGGCTGGGCGACGGTGTGCAACCCACCTGCAACGCAGGTGTGGAACGCCCGTGCGAAGGTGGGTCGGTGAGTCAGCCCACAACTGCGTCGTCCCGCCCGGCCGAGACCCTGCCGGCCGATCCGGACGCCCTCGCCGCGGCGCTGCAGGCCACCGGCTACCTGCCCGACGAGGGCCTGGCCACCGCCGCCCACCTGGCGCTGGCGATGGGCCGGCCGCTGTTCCTGGAGGGCGAGGCCGGGGTCGGCAAGACCGCCCTGGCGCACGCGCTCGCCGAGGTGACCGGCCGGCCGATGTACCGGCTGCAGTGCTACGAGGGCCTCGAGGCCAGTCAGGCGCTCTACGACTGGGACTTCGGCCGTCAGCTCCTGCACCTGCGGGCCGCCGAGGCCGCGGGGTCCACCGGCGACGTGCAGCAGCTCGAGGCCGGGCTCTACGACCGGCGCTTCCTGCTGGCCCGCCCGCTGCTGCAGGCCCTGGAGGACGCCCCGTCGGTGCTGCTCATCGACGAGATCGACCGCGCGGACGACGAGTTCGAGGCATTCCTGCTCGAGCTGCTCAGCGACTTCACCATCTCGATCCCCGAGCTCGGGACCGTGCGGGCCAGCACCCCGCCGCTGGTGGTGCTCACCTCCAACCGCACCCGCGAGGTGCACGACGCCCTCAAGCGCCGCTGCCTCTACCACTGGCTGGAGCACCCGGACTTCGAGCGCGAGGTCGCGATCCTGCGCCAGCGGCTGCCCGAGGTCACCGAGACCCTCGCCCGCCAGGTCGCCCGGGCGACGGCGAAGCTGCGCAGCCTGGACCTGCTCAAGCCCCCCGGCATCGCCGAGGCGATGGACTGGGCCACCGCACTGCACACCCTGGGCGCCCGCGAGCTGGACCCGGAGACCGGTGCGCGCACCCTCGGCGCCGTCCTCAAGTACCGCGAGGACACCGACCGGGTGCGGGCACTCACCCGGGGAGCGCTCTTCGGTGGCTCCTAGCGCGGGTACCCGGGACGTCGTCGACGTCGTCCTGGGGTTCGCCCGCACGCTGCGGCATGCCGGGGTCGGGGCGTCCCCGGACCGGGTCGAGGCGATGCTGCAGGCCGTCGGGCACCTCGACGTGCTCGACGCCACCGACGTCTACTGGGCCGGCCGGCTGACGCTGTGCGCCAGCCCGGACGACCTGGACCG
This sequence comes from Geodermatophilus sp. Leaf369, assembly GCF_001424455.1. Taxonomy (NCBI): domain Bacteria; kingdom Bacillati; phylum Actinomycetota; class Actinomycetes; order Geodermatophilales; family Geodermatophilaceae; genus Geodermatophilus; species Geodermatophilus sp. Leaf369. The sequence goes on from NZ_LMQA01000002.1 coordinate 330,181, forward strand.
CTACGACGCCGCCTTCGCCGCCTACTTCGCCGGCGAGGCACCCCGCAAGCCGCCGCGGTCGGCGCAGCAGGAGCAGCGGATGGCCGAGTCGGCGCCCATCTCGGCCTCGGACGCCGGGGGCGGTGAGGACACCGAGGAGGCCCCGGACCTGAAGGCCGCGGCCAGCGAGGACGAGGTGCTGCGCACCCGGGACGTCTCGGAGCTGAGCATCGCCGAGCGCGACCAGCTGCGCCGGTTGTTCGCGCTGCTGGTGCCGGCCGCCCCGATGCGGCCCTCGCGGCGGCGGCGTCCGGACCTGCACGGGCAGGTGCACCCCGGGCGCACGGTCCGGCGGGCGTTGCGGGACGGCGGGGAGATCACCCGGCTGCAGCACCGGCGGGCCCGGCCGCGGCCGCGGCGGGTGGTGCTGCTGGTCGACGTGTCGGGCTCGATGAGCCCGTACGCCGACGCGCTGCTGCGCTTCGCGCACGCCGCGGTGCGGGCGCGCCCGGCGTCCACCGAGGTGTTCACCATCGGCACCCGGCTGACCCGGGTGACCCGGGAGATGCGGCTGCGCGATCCGGACAAGGCGCTGGCCGCGAGCGGGCACGCCATCCCGGACTGGTCGGGTGGCACCCGGATCGGCGAGGTGCTCAAGGCATTCCTGGACCGCTGGGGCCAGCGCGGCACCGCCCGTGGGGCAGTCGTCGTGCTGTGCAGCGACGGCTGGGAACGCGGGGGCACCGAGCTGCTCGCCGAGCAGATGCGCCGGCTGCACCGGCTGGCGCACAGCGTGGTGTGGGTGAACCCGCACAAGGGCCGGGTCGGCTACGAGCCGCTCACCGGCGGGATGCAGGCGGCCCTGCCGGCTGTTGACCACTTCGTCGCCGGGCACAGCCTCGCGGCCTTCGAGGAACTGGCAGGAGTGATCGAGAATGCGTGATGTCCTGGACGACCTGGTCGGTTGGTGGCGGGCGGGGGAGACCGTCGGCATGGGCACCGTGGTGGCCACCTGGCGCTCCGCGCCGCGCCCGGCCGGGGCCTCGATGCTCGTGGGCCCCGACGGCACCGCGGTGGGCAGCGTGTCCGGCGGCTGCGTCGAGGGCGCGGTCTACGAGGAGGCCAAGGACGTCGTGGCCTCGGGTGACCCCACCCTGGAGCGCTACGGCGTCAGCGACGACGACGCCTTCGCCGTGGGGCTGACCTGCGGCGGGATCCTCGACGTCTACGTGGAGTCGATCTCGCAGGAGACGTTCCCGGAGCTGGGCGAGGTGGCCGACTCGGTCGCCGCGCACGAGCCGGTCGCCGTCGTCACGGTGGTCAAGGGCCCCGAGGACCGGCTGGGCAACCGGCTGGTCGTGTGGCCCGACCGCACCTCGGGCTCCCTGGGTCTGCCGCGGCTGGACGAGGCCGCGGCCTCCGACATCCGCGGCATGCTCGCCGCCGGCCGCACCGCGACGCTGAACTTCGGCCACGACGGGGAGCGGCGCGGCGACGAGCTGACGCTGTTCGTGTCCTCGTTCGCCCCGCCGGCCCGGATGGTCGTCTTCGGCGCGATCGACTTCGCCGCCGCCGTCGCCCGGGTCGGTGCCTTCCTGGGGTACCGGGTCACCGTCTGCGACGCCCGCCCGGTCTTCGCCACGGCCCGCCGCTTCCCCGACGCCCACGAGGTCGTCGTCGAGTGGCCGCACAGCTACCTGCAGACCGAGGTCGACGCCGGCCGCATCGACGAGCGCACGGTGCTCTGCGTGCTCACCCACGACCCGAAGTTCGACGTCCCGTTGCTGGAGGTCGCCCTGGACCTCGACGTGGCCTACGTCGGGGCGATGGGGTCCCGGCGCACGCACGACGAGCGGATGGACCGGCTGCGCGAGGCCGGCCTGACGCCCGGGCAGCTGGACAGGCTGTCCTCGCCGATCGGGCTGGACCTGGGTGCCCGCACCCCGGAGGAGACCGCGATCTCGATCGCCGCGGAGATCATCGCCGGACGGTGGGGCGGTTCCGGTGAGCGGCTGACCGGCGCGGACGGCCCGATCCACGCCTCCGCGGACCGCTGAGCGGCCGACCCGTCGAGGTCCCCGTCGAGGTGGTCGCGCTGATGGCGTCGGCGGCGCACCGTTACGACGGCCGGCCGGGGACCACGACACCCGCGCAGGAGGCCGACCGGCGGGCCGAGCTGGAGGTGCGCGGTGGGTTCGGCGTGGTGGGTGACCGGTACGCCGGAAAGCCCGCGCACCAGGACGCCGCGGTGACCGTGCTCGACGTGGAGTCGTTGGAGGCGCTGGCCGCCGAGCTCGGGGTGCCGCCGTTCGACCCGCTGCTCGCCCGCCGGAACGTGGTGCTGCGCGGGGCGGACGTCGAGGCGCTCCGCGGGCGGGAGTTCGCGCTGGACTGCGGTGCGGGGGAGGTGCGGCTGCTCGGTGGCCGGGCGGCGAACCCGTGCCGGTGGATGGACGTCGTGCTGGCGCCGGGGGCCCACCGCGGGATGCGGGGGCGGGGTGGGGTGCGGTGCCGACCGTTGTCCGACGGGGTGCTGAGGCTCGGGCCGGCGGTGCTGAGGATCGCGCCCGTGGGGTGACGGGCGACACGCAGGGACCGTCGAGTCGTCTGTCCGTAGTCGTTCCGATACTTTTAGTACCGACACGGGGGCGTCGCTCCCTGGTACCGACCCCGAGGAGCGTGCCGTGCCCCCGATGAGCCCCCTCCCCGACCGGCGGCGTCGGTGACCGCGTCCGTGCGCCCGCTGCCGGTGGGCGCGATCGCCCCGTTCGTGCTGCCCGCCGACGGCGGGTCGCTGGCCGCCGACCTGCACGAGCTGGCCCGGGTGTGGTCCTCCGCGCCGGACGCGACCGAGCTCCGCGCGCTGCCCGCCGACCCCTCGGCCCGGGCGCACGAGGAGCTGCGGCGCGGCGCGGACCGGGTCGTCGACGAGGGCCTGGCCCTGCTGCTGCAGCGGGCCCGCGACCGCGGCGAGGGGGTGCCGCTGCGCCCGACGTGGGTCGCCGTCCGCACGGTGCGCGGGTTGCTGGTGAGCCGGCTGCTGGGCCGACCCCTGGACCCGGCCGTCGTGCCGGACCTCGTCGACCGGGTGCTGCTGCCCCTGCTGCGCAGCGGTCTGCACCCGGTCTGACCCACCCCTGGCCTGCGGGCCCGGCGTGGTCCGGGTGATGATCGTCACGACCCACCCGGACAGTCCCACTGGAGTGACGTGACCGCCCTGCCCGCACCGCCCGCCCCCACGAGCCCGGTCATCGGCCTGCGCAAGGAGCGCGAGGTGCTCACCGTCGCGCTGCGGACCAACCGGCACGTGGTCCTCGAGGGCCCGCCCGGCACCGGCAAGTCGACGCTGCTGCGCTCGATCGCCGCCGACGTCGGCACCGAGGTGGTCTTCGTCGAGGGCAACGCCGAGCTCACCCCCGCCCGGCTGGTGGGCCAGTACGACCCGTCGGCGGTGATGACCGACGGGTACGTGCCCAGCAGCTTCACCGACGGGCCGCTGCTGACCGCGATGCGCGGTTCGGGCCTGCTCTACCTCGAGGAGCTGAACCGGATCCCCGAGGAGACGCTGAACGTCCTCATCACGGTGCTCACCGAGGGCGAGATCGCCGTCCCCCGGCTCGGCCGGGTGCGCGCGGCCAGCGGGTTCCGGCTCATCGCGGCGATGAACCCCTTCGACGCGATCGGCACCGCCCGGGTCGGTCAGGCCATCGCCGACCGGATGTGCCGGGTGGTCCTGGGCTACCAGGGGCCCGACGCCGAACGGGCGATCGTCGGGCAGGTGACCGGCGGGGACCCCGCGTCCATCGGCTTCTCGGTGCGGATGGTGCGGGCCACCCGGGAGCACCGCGACCTGCGGATGGGCTCCTCGGTGCGCGGTGCGATCGACCTGGTGATGCTGCTGGGTGGTCTCCTGGAGATCCGCGGGGGCGGTGGCCTGGGTGCCGACGGCGCCCGGGAGACCGCCCGGGACGCCGCGCACGCCGCGTTGTCGGGCCGGGTCAAGGTCGTCGACGGCGTCGAGCGGACCCCGGAGTCGGTGATCGACGCGATCCTGGACGACGTCTGGCCGGCCGAGGGGCCACCGCCGGAGGAGGACCCGGGGGACTCCGAGGGGTCCGAGCAGCAGCAGGGCGACCCGGGAGCGGCCGACCCAAAAGGGGGCGGCCCGCAGGCTGACCAGCCTGCGGGCCCCGAGTCCGCCAGCTCCGCCCGTCGGGAGTCCTCGGCCAGCCGGCGGCAGAACCCCCGCCAGCAGATGCAGCAGCAGCACGAGGCCTTCGACGACGTGAGCCCGGAGGTGGGCGAGCTCGACGAGGAGGCCTTCGCCTCGCTGATGGCCGAGGACCCCGACGCCGCGGCGGCGCTGCTGGCCGACCTCGCGCTGGCCACCGACCGGGAGCTGCGGGACGCGGCCCGGCGGCTGGCCTCGCGGGTGTTCATCCAGGTCGGCCGGGTGGGCAGCACGCGCAACCGGGGCACCCGGCGGCTGGTGCCCAACCGGCGGGCCGACGGCGACCTGGACCTCGACCGCACGCTGGACCGCTGGACCGGGCAGTGGCCCCCGGCCACCGAGGACCTGGTCACCCGCACCTGGACCGGGCACCGCCGGGCGGTCTGCCTGGTGGTGGACCACTCCGGGTCGATGAACGGGCTGGGCGTGGCGATCGCGGCGATCGCCGCGGCCGGGGTGGTGCTGGCCGCGGACGAGAAGCTGGAGACCAGCGTGATCAGCTTCGCCGGCGCGGTCACCGAGCTGCAGGCGCTGGGGCAGCGCCGTCCGCCGGAGGACCTGGTCGGTCAGCTGGTCACGCTGCGCGGGCACGGCATGACCGACCTGGCGGCCGCCCTGCGGGCTGCCCGGACCCAGCTCACCCCGGCGGTGTCCGACGAGCGCGTGGTCGTGCTGCTCTCGGACTGCCTGCACACCACCGGCGCCCCGCCGGAGACGGCGTTGGCCGGCATCGACCGGTTGCACGTGCTCTGCCCGCTGCCCACCGAGGAGGCCGAGGCCGCGGCCCGGGCGCTGGCCGCCCGCGGGGCCGGTCGGGCCGAGATGGTGCGCAGCGTGCTGGACATCGGCCCGGCGCTGACCCGGCTGCTGGGTTAGGCCGGGGTGCCCGTCGCCGCGGCGACCTGGTCGAGGAACCGGGTCACCGCGGCCGGGTCCTGCCCGCGTTCCCACCCCAGCGTGCTGGGCCGCTGCGCCCGGTCGTGCCAGAAGTGCTCCCCCGTCGAGGGCGGTCGGGTGGCGACCAGCCACACGGTGGTGTCCGCGCCCTCGGCGGCGGTGCGCAGCAGCGGACCGACCGCCTTCCCGAACCCCGGCAGCGAGCTTGTCACCCCCGCGGTGTCCACCCAGCCGGGGTGGGTGCTCTCCACCCGGACCCGCCGGCCGGCGAGCCGGTCGGCCCAGCGGGCGGCGAGCACGACCTGCATCCGCTTGGTCCGCGCGTAGGCCCGCACCCCGCTGTACTCCCCGGTGCGGAACTCGAGGTCGTCGTCGCGGAGCCTCGCGCCGTACATGCCGCCCGAGGACATCCAGACGACGCTGGACGCGTCGTCGACCAGCGTGTCGGCCAGCAGCGAGGTCATCAGGTGCGGCCCGAGCACGTGGACGGCCAGGGTCGTCTCGTGGCCCTGGGCGGTCTCGCTGCGCTCGGCGGGCAGCGCCCCGGCGTTGTGCACCAGCCCGTGCAGCGCGCCGACCCGGCCGGTGAAGCCGGCGGCCCAGGTGCGGACGGCGTCCAGGTCGCCGATGTCGCAGACCTCGGCCTCGACGTCGGCGCCGGCGTGCTCGGCGCGCAGCCGCGCGACCAGTGCCTGCGTCTTGTCCCCGTTGCGGCCCAGTACGTGCACCGCGGCGCCGAGGGCCAGGAACCCGTCGACCATGGCCTCGCCGATGCCCGAGGTGGCCCCGGTGACCAGCACCCGCTTCCCGGCCAGCGCCCCGGCCGGGGGGTCGGCGGGCCACCAGCGGTGGCGCAGCGCCGGGCCGAGCCGGCTGTACCCGGGGACGACGAGCCGGTCGAGGGCGGCGTCCAGCAGGCGGGCGGGGGCGGGGGGTCGACGCACCCGGTCAGGGTCCCAGCGTCAGGTCAGGGCAGCAGCCCGAGGGAGCGGGCGCGGACGACGGCCTCGTGGCGGGTGTGCGCGTCCAGCTTGGCCATCGCCGCGGCGAGGTAGCTCTTGACCGTCTCCGGGCGCACCGAGAGCCGGCGGGCGCTCTCGGCGTTGGAGCAGCCCAGCGCCACCTGGGCGAGCACGTCGGTCTCCCGCGCCGACAGCGCCACCGCCGGCGGAGACGGGCGCCCGCCGCCGCCCAGGGCGGCGAGCCGGGAGCACGCTGCGTGCACCCGCTCGCGCAGCGCGTCGTCGGTGAGGGCCGCGGCGACCAGGCGCAGGTCGGAGTGCACCGCCCGGACCTCCTCCAGCGACGCGGCGTCGTGACCGCCGGGGTGCGGGCCCACCGCGGAGGCCTCCAGCATGGCCACCCGCCGGTCCACCTCGTCGCGCACCGCGAGCTCGGCGGCCATCCGGCCGGCGGCCCGGGTGAGGGAGTCGCGCACCCGGTCGCCCACCGAACCCGGTTCCCGGCTGGCCGCGTAGACCACCGCCCGCGCAGCGCCGCGGACCAGCACGGGGGTGGCGACGACGGTGCACAGGCCCTCGGCGAGCACCGGGCCGTCGTAGTCGTGGGTGATGCCCCGGGCCAGGCCGTAGTCCTCCACGGCGTGCAGCCGGCCCTCGGTGAGCACCCGGCCGCCCAGGCCGGCCCCGGCGACCACGGCGAGCCCGCGCAGGTGTGCGGTCCGGGTGCCGCGCAGCTCGGTGATCCGCACCGCGTCCCGGCCGCTGGCGGCGAGGTGGGGCTGCACCTGGCCGCCGAAGGCGATCGGCAGCCCGGAGGTCCCGGCGACCTCCCGGAGGACGGCGCGCAGGGCGTCCCGGTCCGGCGGACGCAGTGCGGCGGCCCTCGGGGTGGTCATCGTCGTCCCCAGCTCGTGCGCACCGGCCTCCGTCCCCCTGCCGCGGGGTGACCCCCGTCACCCCACTGGACCACGTCCGGGACGGCGGGGCAACGGTGGGCGGCACCGGGTGCCACGTCGCTGCAACCCCCGTGACCAGCGGATCCCCGGTCGCAGGTCCAGGATCGGCAGACGTGCCGACCATCCTGCTCGTGGACGACGAGGCCGCGATCACCGACAACCTGGCGCCGTTCCTGCAGCGCAGCGGGTTCGACGTGGTCGTCGCCGCCGACGGGGACCAGGCGCTGGCCCGGGTGGCCGACGCCGCGCCGGACCTCGTGGTGCTCGACGTCCTCATGCCCGGGCGGGACGGGCGCGCGGTGCTGCGCCGGGTGCGCGAGGACGGCGGGACGGTGCCGATCATCCTGCTGACCCAGGTGGGGGAGTCGGGGGAACGGACGATGGCCCTGGAGGAGGGCGCCGACGACTACCTCAACAAGCCCTTCGACCCGCACGAGCTGGTCGCCCGCATCCGGGCCGTGCTGCGACGCGGCGCCTCGGTGGGCCCGTCGTTGGCCAGTGCCTCGCGGCTGCGCAGCGGCGCGCTGGTGCTGGACCGGGTGTCGCAGCGGGTGCTGCGGGACGGCGCGGAGGTCGTGCTGACCCCGCGGGCGGTGACCCTGCTGGCCTACCTCATGGCGCACCCCGAGGAGGCGGTCTCCCGGGAACGCCTGCTGGAGCAGGTGTGGGGCTGGTCCTTCCACAGCAGCACCCGCACGGTGGACACCCGGGTCGCCGAGCTGCGGCGGGCGCTCGAGCGGGACTCGGCCCGGCCGCAGCTGGTGGTCACCGTGCCCGGCGAGGGCTACCTGTTCCGCGGCGACGTGGTGGCCGGCTGATGGGCGGGGAGCGGTGGTACCTGTCGGCGTACCCGCGGGACTGGGTGCTGGCGGTCGGGGGTCTGCTGGGCGCCGTCGTCGTCCTGGTGCTGGTCGTGGCCCTGCTCCGCGACCGGCGGGGCCGGCGTCGGCTGGCCGAGCAGGCCGAGGCCACGGCGCGCGACCGGCGGCTGCTGCTGTCCCGGCTGGACCACGAGCTGAAGAACCCGCTGACCGCGATGCGGGCGGCCACCGCGAACGTCAGTGCCGGCCCGGGGGAGGGGCGGGAGGCGGCGGTGCGCACCATCGAGGACCAGGTGCTGCGGCTGAGCCGGCTCACCGCCGACCTGCGCAAGATCGCCGACGTCGAGGGCAGTCGGCTGGACCGTCGACCGGTCGACCTGACCGAGATAGTCGAGGAGACGGTGGACGCCGCGCGCGACCTGCCCGGGGTGGCCGAGCGGGAGCTGACGGTGGACCTCCCGCGGGCGCCCTGGCCGCTGCCCGTCGTCGTCGGGGACGCCGACCTGCTGGCCCTCGCGGTGTGGAACCTGCTGGACAACGCGGTGAAGTACACCCCGGCCGGCGGGCGGGTGGAGGTGCGTGCACGGGAGACGACCGGGCACGTGGTGCTCGAGGTGGCGGACACCGGGCAGGGCATCGCGGCCGAGGACCTGCCCCAGGTGTGGGACGAGCTCTACCGCAGCCCGGCAGCGCGGACGGTGCCCGGCAGCGGGCTGGGGCTCCCGCTCGTGCGCGCCGTCGTCGAGCGGCACGGTGGTCGGGTCGGGGTGGAGAGCCGGTTGGGCAGCGGCACCGTGGTGCGGGTGTCGCTGCCCACCGGTGGGCCAGGGAGCGGTCAGGCCGCGCCGTAGGCGTCCTGGGTGATGGTCCCGGCGTCGCAGACCGGCCCGGCCGGCCACGAGACCGACAGCGCGTCGGTCTCGTCGGGCGGGATGACGCTCAGCCGGCCGGGGGTCGCCTCGCAGTCGCCCGTGGTGGGCTCGTTCCCGGTGGGGACGACCGTCCAGGTGATCAGCGCCGCCACCGCCTGCCCGGGCTGCAGGGTCACGGTGCGGGGCGTGACGGCGTCCGAGCGCACCTGGGTGGTGGGCAGCGCCGAGCCGTCCTGTCCGATCAGGCCGAGCCCGCCGTAGCCGTACACGGTGCAGGTCTCGCCCCCGCTGTTGGTCAGCGTGAGGGTGGCGCCCCGGGTGCCGGCGGCGGAGTCGCCCTGGACCAGGGACCCCGACAGCTCGCTGGTGTGGCAACGGTCGGGGCCGCCCGCGGTGGTCGGGTCCGCGCCGCTGGGCTCCGGGGCCGCGGTCGCGGTGGGGGCCGCGGTGGTGGCCGCGGTGGCCGCGGGTGCGCTGGTGGCGGTGCCGGCGCTGCTCGTGCTGGTGGTGCTCGTGCTGGGACGGGTGCTCGTGCCGGCCGCTGCGGCGTCGCCCGTGCCACCGAGGAAGGAGCAGGCGGTGAGCGCGAGCCCCCCGGCGAGGAGGACGGGCAGGGCCAGGCGTGTCGTTCGTGCGGTCATGACCATCATGTTGCCCCGCGCAACCATGCTTCTCACCTGCACGGACGTCACCATCGGGGAACGGCGTGTGACCGTTCGGTGACGTCCGTGCCGGTGCGGAGGTCAGCTCTTCCTGGCGGTGAGGCCCTCGAGGACCGACGCGGGGCGCTGCTGCTCGCCGGCGAAGGAGCTGACGACGACCAGGGCGCCGGTCAGGGCCGGGATGACCCACTGCAGCTTGTCCAGCTGGAGCTGTGCGGACGCGGCGTCGGCCGACGTCTTCTTCGAGGGCTTCGTGCCCGAGGAGCTGGGCGCGCGGCCTGCCGAGGTCTTCTGGCCGAGCACCCGGCTGTAGCCGGTGACACCGAGCGCGGCGATGGTCAGCACCGACTTGACGGTGGACATCGTGGCGACGCCCTGCTGGTTCTTCAGCCGGTCACGGTTGCCGCGCAGCTGGCCGACGCTGCCGATCAGGTGGGCGCCGATGGCGACGGCGTTGACCGGGGTCCAGCGGTCCCAACCGGCGTTGGCGACGTCGCCGACGGACTGGGCGTCGCCGGCCTCGGCGGCCGCGGCGTTGAGTGCGACGGCGTTGGCGAGCGTGCCGCCGAACCAGGCGGCCAGGCCGACGTCGTGGAGCGAGCGGGACAGGGTGTTGCGGGCCATGGTGGCTCCAGACGGTGTGGCGAGTGTGTAAATGCCGCTTACCCCGGTGGCCCCCAGGTTCAGACCGGATCCACCGACAGGAGTTCGCCGGGTTGGCAGCCGAGTGCGTCACACACCGCGGTGAGCGTGCTGAACCGCACGGCGCGGGCCCGGTCGTTCTTGAGCACCGACAGGTTCACGACCGACACCCCGGCGCGCTGGGAGAGCTCGACCAGCGTCATGCCGCGGGCGGCGAGCAGCCGGTCGAGGTGGCAGCGGACCCGGTGGCCGGCGTCCTCGTCCTCGGGCTGGGTGCGGCTCACACCAGGCCGTCGACGTCGCGGGCCTGGCGGGCACCGCGGCGGAAGACCTCGGCGACGGCGAGGAGCAGCAGCAGGCCGAACCAGGTGACCGGCAGGGAGCTGCTGTCGACGGCGGGCTCGAGCCCGGCGGGGGAGCCGGACAGCTGCAGGGCGTCCATGGAGGCGGTGCGCACGACCTGGGGGGTGATCCACGAGTACACCGCCCACAGGACGGCGACGACGACCAGCAGCCGGGCGTTGCTGCGCTGGAAGGGGTGCTCGGTGTGCAGGGTCCACAGCACGCGGCTGAGCGCCAGGGCAGCGAGCCCGCCACAGAGGAAGGGCATGCCGACCCCCAGGTTGATCAGCAGGCGGGTGCCGACGGGCAGGTCCTCGGTGGTCAGCTGCACGGCGATCTGGTACCCGGCGAGGCTCAGGTCGTCGGGCAGCTGCAGGCTGTCGTCCAGCGCGAGCCGTGTCTGGTTGGACAGGGTGACCACGGTGTTCGCGGAGTCGGTCGTGACCGCACGGACGAGCAGGATGGCCGTTGCGGCGCAGGCCAGGGTGCCGATCAGGATCAGCAGGATGCTGAGGGCGCGGGAGGACCGCGGACCCAGGAGCGGCCGCGCCGCCTGTCGGTCGGCGCTCACACCAGCCCCGCCAGCTCGCGGGTCTGCCGGCTGCCCTGGGCGAACGCAGCGGCGACGGCCAACACCAGCAGGGTCAGCAGCAGTGCGGTCCACGGCACCTCGAGGCCGGGGCGGAACGGGCCGTCGAGCAGGTCGACCCGGTCGAGCAGCACCCAGGCGGTCGCGTCCTCGACCAGCGGGGCGGCGACGGCACCGACGAACACGGTGCCGGCGACGAGGGTCAGCCGTGCGCCGGGGCGGCCGGCGAACGGGGTGCCGGCGTGGATGCCGGTCATCACCGACCGCAGGGCGAGGGCGCCGACGACCAGCCACGAGCACACCAGCACGATCCCGAGGACGGCGAACAGCCGCAGGCCCAGCGGGAGGCCGGCGACCTGGACGACCGTGCTGGCCTCGCCGGAGAACGTGGTGACACCGGCCGGGACGGCGACGTCGACCGCGCCGACCACGGGCACCCGGGCCTCTCCGTCGTCCCCCAGTGCAGCGCCGAGGACGACGGCCAGGCCGACGACCGTGGCCACCGAGGCCACGACGAGGAGCAGGGTGCCCGCAATGCCGGCCGACCGTGGGCCGGTGAGGTGTCGTCGCATGAAGGCACCATAACGACAGTCGATGGCATCGACAATCGTTGTGTCGACGCGACCGGGTCCGGACGTGCGACGACCCCGGACGCCAGCACCGCGTCCGGGGTCGTCGGGTCAGGTGGTCAGCTGCGCACGGAGCGCTTGCCGGTCACGCTCTCGGCGACACCGATGAGCAGGACGGCCGCGACGATGGCGACGATCGCGCCGATGACGTTGAGCTCGGTGAACCGGCCGGTGCCCAGCAGGGTGGCGACGACGCCACCGATCAGCGAACCCACGATGCCCAGGCCGAGGGTGGCGAGGATCGAGAGGTTCTGCTTGCCGGGCTTGATCAGCCGGGCGACAGCGCCGACGACGAGGCCGAAGACGAGGAAGCCGATGATGCCCATGGTGGTGCTCCAGGTGTGAGGTGATCACCCGACGGTCTGCCGCCGGACGGGCACCCGGTACCCCGGCCGGACCCCGCATAACCCCACCCGCCTGCACCGATCCCGTCGTGCACCCCTGGGTCGCCCCGCCGCTCAGAAGGGCGGTGGGTCGTCCGCGGGGTCCACCACGGGCGCGGGCAGCACGGGGACCGCGGTCTCCAGGGGGTGGAGGAGGTCGTCGGGTCGGAGCCGGTGGTGGGTGCCCGGGGGTGCGCTGGTCCGGGTGATCCCACTGGGGGTGGTGACGGAGAGCCGTCCGTCGGGGGTCATGGAGTAGCGCCAGCCGGGGGCGTGGGTCTTGAGGCGGTGGTGGCGTCGACACAGGTTGCAGAGGTTGTCGCAGGACGTGGGTCCGCCGTCGTGGAAGGCGATGACGTGGTCGGCGTCGGTGAACCGGGCCGGTCTCTGGCAGCCGGGGTGGCGGCAGGTGCGGTCGCGGGCGTCGATGAACCGGTTCTGTGCAGGGGTGGGCCGGTAGGCGTCGGTGGGCGGTGGCGCGTCGAGGACGGCGCAGTCGCAGGACACATCTGTCCCCTGGTGCTCTGTGCACCCCCTGCGGGCCAGGTGTCTGAGCTGGTGCGGGGTCACGACGGCTCGCAGTGCCCCGGTGTCGGGGTCGGTGAGGGCGACGTCGACGCCGCCACCCGGTGGGACCTGGAGGCCGGTGGCGGTGCAGAACCCCAGCTGGGTGAGGAGTTCCCGGAGGTGGGTGGCGGTGATGGGCTGGTTGGCGACCCGGCCGCACTCAGATGGCGCATCGGGGTCTGGCTGGTCGGCGCGTGGGTCGTCGACCAGGCTGGGCAACGGGGCGAACAGCGTCAAGTGCGCCGTGACCGGCTCCCGGGAGGCGTCCCACGGCCTCAGGATCAGATCGGTCGCAACCAGCGCCCGGAGTTCCCCGATCGGGCGGGTGTCCCCAGCCGCTTTGCGCATCCGGGCGTACGTGTCGCAGGTGTCCCACGACGCGGCCGCGACCTCGGTGGGCATCCGCACGACGAAGTCGGCGAACCCGTCTGCGGGGTTGCGGACCACCACGTCGGTGAGCTTCTTGGCTGCCTTGCGCCGCCGGTCGGAGGCCTCGGAGTCGTACTGCAGCAACAACGCCGCAGCCCGCTCCCGCAGCCGGTACGGGCCCTCCCCGGCGACCGCCCACTGCAACGCCTCCCGCTCGACGGCGGCCACGATCTCGGCGTCCACCGCCGGGGCCTGCCAACCCAGGGCCTTCACCAGGGCGTGCGCCCGCGGCTCGTCGATGCGGCCCTCGGCCAGGGCGTGCCAAGTGTCGATGAGCTGCTCGCGCAGCACCAGGGAGAAGTTGGCCAGGGTGTCCGCCCGCATCCGCGACGTGCCCAACACCGTGGCCAGCTCGTCGGTGAAGAACTCCGTCACCCCGTTGAACGTCCGCCCGGACCCCCAGCCCTCGACCTTCGCGGCCGGGTCGTCGGGGTTCAGGTCCCACAGGTCTGGCCGCACGTCGGCGAACCGCTTCACCACATCGGCCCGGAAGGCCGCCAGCTGGGAGTCCGCGTCGGCGAGGGCCTGCAGGGCGGAAGCGCAGGCTGCGTCGTCCCAGTGCGACACGTCCACGATCTCGGACAGGCGGGTCCGCCGACGGGTCACCCCAGGAGGCAGGTCCTCGTCCGGCCACGGGTCGGGCGCGGCCAGGGACGCACTCACCCCTACTTCCCACCGCAGCCCCGTCTCCATGACACGAAGCTAGCGGTGGGGTCTGACAGAAACGGGGTCCGAACTGGCCGTCCCGGCAGGACTTTCCTCCGCGACGGTGCGGCCGCGCCGAGTGACGGAAGGGGGACTCAGCGAGAGGGTTGGCCCCGTGGTCGATGGTGCGGTCCGTCAGCGCCGACGGGCTCCGGTGAGCCCACGGACGTGGGCGCCCCGAGGGCGGCTGAGCAGGCGATCGGTCGTACGAGAGACCCGCCCTCCGTAGTCCTGCAGGAGTACCCGAAGACCGTCCCGCGGGCTGACGCCGGCGACTCCGCAGCCGAGCACCATGGACACCGTGATCGAACTCCGCGGGTTGACCAAGCGCTACGGCGCGAAGACGGCTGTCGACGACCTGACCGTGACGGTGCGACCGGGGGTGGTGACCGGGTTCCTGGGGCCGAACGGGGCCGGGAAGTCCACGACCATGCGCATGGTGCTCGGGCTGGACCGCCCCACCGCCGGCACCGCGCTGGTCAACGGCAAGCACTACGCCGAGCACCGTGACCCGCTCCGCCAGGTCGGGGCACTGCTGGAGGCCCGGGCCCTGCACCCCGGCCGCACCGCCCGGGCCCACCTGCAGGCCCTGGCTGCGACGGCCGGGATCCCGAAGCAGCGGGTGGAGACCGTGCTCGAGCTGGCCGGCCTGACCAGCGTCGCCGGCAAGCGGGTCGGCGGCTTCTCCCTCGGCATGGGCCAGCGGCTCGGCGTCGCCACCGCGCTGCTGGGCGACCCGGCCACCGTGGTGCTCGACGAGCCGGTGAACGGCCTGGACCCCGACGGCGTGCTGTGGATCCGCACCCTCGCCCGGGGGCTGGCCGCCGAGGGCCGCACCGTCTTCTTCTCCTCCCACCTCATGGCCGAGATGTCGGTGACCGCCGAGCACCTGGTCGTGATGGGCCGCGGCCGGCTTGTCGCCGACGTGTCCACCGCGGAGTTCATCCGCCGGGCCGGCGGGGACGCCGTCCGGGTGCGCAGCCCCCGCGCGACCGAGCTCGCGGGCCTGCTGGCCGGCGCCGACGTCACCGTCGAGTCCCCCGAACGCGGCCTGCTGCTGGTCACCGGCCTGACCGCCGAGACCGTCGGCGACCGGGCCGCCGAGTCCGGGATCGCCCTCCACGAGCTCGCGCCGGTCCAGGCCTCGCTCGAGGAGGCCTTCATGGCCCTCACCCACGACGACCGCGAGTACCGCACCCAGGAGCAGCCGGCATGACCACCACCGCCCCCGAGACGACGACGACGGGCGGCGCCGCCGGCCTGCTCCGCGGCGAGTGGGTGAAGACCCGCTCCCTGCGTTCCACGTGGAACGTGCTGCTGGGTGCCCTGGTCGCGATGGTGCTGCTCGGCCTGCTGTTCACCAGCACCGCCGACACCGGCGGTCCCGGCGGCGACGGCGGCGGCCCGCCCAGCGTCGACTTCTCCCTGCCGCTGACCCTCAGCCTGGCCGGCTACAACCTGGCCCAGCTGGCCCTCGGTGTGCTCGGCGTCCTGCTGGTGACCGGCGAGTACACCTCCGGGACCATCCGCAGCACCTTCGCCGCCACCCCCAAGCGCTGGCCCGTCGTGCTCGGCAAGGCCGCGGTGCTGGGCGCGCTCGTGCTCGTCGCCTCGCTGGTCGCGGCCTTCGCCTCCTACGCGGTGGGCGCTGCCGTCACCGACGGCATGCCCGGGCTCGGTGAGGACGGCGTCCTTCGGGTTGTCGTGGGGACGGCGCTCTACCTGACCGCGATCGCCGTGCTGGGCACGGCGCTGGGCTGGCTGCTCCGCTCCACCGCCGGCGCGGTCGCCGTGCTGTTCGGCCTGGTCTTCCTGCTGCCGGTCCTCGGTCAGCTCCTGCCCGCCAGCTGGGGCCCGGACCTCGTCCGCTGGCTCCCCGGCCAGGCCGGCGGGCAGCTGCTGCAGCTGACGCCGGTCCCGGGCGAGTTCACGCCGTGGGTCGGGTTCGCCGTCCTGGTCGGCTACGTGGTCGTCGGACTGGCCGCCTCGGTCGTCCGGCTGCGCAGCCGGGACGTGTGACCGGGGCGCAGGCGCGGCGGCACGGCACGATCGACGTCGTGTCCCCGCGCCTGCGCCTCGTCGTCCCGGTCCTCGGGCTGGCGCTGCTGAGCCTGGGGCCGCTGGTCCGGCTGGGCATCGGACCCACCGAGGTGGTCGTCTCGCTGCTGCTGTGGCTGCCCGCACTGGCCCGCCGCCGCGCGCCGCTGGCCGGGCTCGCCGCCGCAGCTGCGCTGCTCGGGGCCTTCTGGGTCTCCCGGGGCCTCGCCCCGGAGGCGCTGCTCCCAGCCGGGCTGGTGCTGTTCTGGCTGCTCGCCGTGGTGGCCGAGCACCGGCCCACCCGGGAGGTGGTCGCCGGCGCGGTGCTCGTCGCGGCTCTGCCGGTGACCGTCGCGGTCGTGGCGTTCGCCGGCCAGCCCGGCGGGCAGAGCGTCGTGCCGTTGACCGCGCTGACGGTGCTGGCCCTCGTCGTCGGCCGGAACCGGCGCACCCGGACGTCGCTGATGCAGGCGCTGGAGGACCGGGCCCACCGCGCCGAACGCGAACGCGACGCCCGGGACAGGGTGGCCGTCGCCGACGAGCGCGCCCGGATCGCCCGCGAGGTGCACGACGTCGTGGCGCACAACATCTCGGTGATGACCGCGCTGGCCGACGGCGCCGGCTACGCGATGGACGCCGGTGCCACCGGCCCGGCCCGGCAGGCGGTGGGGCAGGTGGCCAGCACCGGCCGGGAGGCGATCGCGGAGATGCACCGGCTGCTGGGCGTGCTGCGCGCGGACGGGGCAGCGGTCGCCGACGCCCCGACCCCCGGCCTGGACCAGCTCGACCGGCTCGTCGAGCAGGTCCGGGCGGCGGGGCTCGCCGTCACCGTGACCGTCACCGGCAGCCCGTCGCAGCTGCCGGCCACCGCGCAGCTCGCCGTCCACCGGTTGGTCCAGGAGGCCCTGACGAACACCCTCACCCACGCCCGGGACGCCCGCACCGCGCGGGTCGGGCTCACCTGGACGCCCGGGTCGCTGGAGGTCGAGGTGCGCGACGACGGCCGGGGGACGACGCCCCGCCCGGACCCCGACCGCGCGTCCGGGCACGGCCTGGTCGGCATGCGGGAGCGGTTCGGCGCGTGGGGCGGCTCGGTCGAGACCGGGCCGGGCGAGCACGGCGGCTGGCGCGTGCGGGCCGCCCTCCCGCTGACGCCGGCGGGTGCTGCGTGACCACCGTCCTGCTCGTCGACGACGAGCCGCTGGTCCGGGTCGGGTTCGGCATGGTGCTCGACGCCCAGCCCGACCTCCAGGTCGTCGGCCAGGCCGGGGACGGCGCCGCCGCCGTGACCCTGGCCCGCGACCTGCGGCCCGACGTCGTCCTGATGGACGTGCGGATGCCGGTGCTGGACGGCGTCCAGGCCACCGCGCAGATCGTCGCCGCCGGGCTGCCCAGCCGGGTGCTCGTGCTCACCACCTTCGACCTCGACGAGCACGCCTTCTCCGCGCTGCGCGCCGGGGCCAGCGGCTTCCTGCTCAAGAACACCGAGCCCGCCGACCTGCTCGCCGCGATCCGCACCGTCGCCCGCGGGGACGCCGTGGTCTCCCCGCGGGTCACCCGCCGGCTGCTGGAGACCTTCGCCGCGGGGCTCCCGTCCGGGGCGACCGGGCGGGACACCCGGCTCGACGTGCTCACCGACCGCGAGCGGGAGGTGCTCGGACACGTCGCCCGCGGGCTGTCCAACGCCGAGATCGCCGCCCACCTGGTGCTCTCGGAGCTGACGGTGAAGACCCACGTCGGCCGGATCCTGGCCAAGACCGGGTTGCGGGACCGCACCCAGGCCGCGGTGCTCGCCTACGAGGCGCGGCTGGTCACCCCGGGGTGAGACCGGCTCACCCGCGCGGATGAACCCCGCCGGGACGGCTGCACGACCGGCGCGACAAGGCCGAAGTTCCCGGTGATGCGTGCCACGGGGGCACCGGGCGGGGAGATCGATGTCGACGCTGGACGACGAGGTGGCGGTGCCGCTCCAGGAGCGCGCCCGGGCCTCCCGCTGGCGGGTGCTGGCCACCGTGCTCGGCACCCTGGCCGTCATCGTCGCCGAGTTCCTGCTGCTGGACGGCGTGTACACCCGGGCCACCCCGGTCGCCGACCAGCGGGTCGTGGTCGCCCAGCTGGTCGGTGAGGCCGCCGCCGCGATGCCCGTCGACCTCCCCCTGTTCGCCACCGACCTCGACCGTGCCGCCGCGGAGCTGCAGGCCCTGGACGCACCTGCCGACCGGGTCGCCGTCCTCAGCGCCGCCGCGGACGCCGTCCGTGGCGGGCCGGAGGCGTTGACCGGCGTCCGGAGCGAGCTCGACGTGCTGGCCACCGAACTCGACGACCGCGCCGCCACCCTCGACCTGCAGGCCTGGATCGCCTACGCCGTGATGCTGGTCGTCGCCTCGGTCGGCTGGATGGCCTGGTTCCGCCGGCTGGTGGCCCGGCACCGCCGGCTGCAGGCCGAGGTCACCGCCCAGCAGACCCTGGTCGCCTCCGAGAGCCGGCTGGCCAGCCTGGTGCGCAGCAGCGTCGACGTCATCGTCGTCCTCACCACCGACGGCCGGTTCGGCTACGCCACCGGGTCGGCCGCCCGGCTCTTCGACGCCCCGGTCGAGGAGCTGCTGGGTACGCCGGTGCACCAGCGGGTGCACCCTGCCGACGTCGAGCCGCTGGTGGCCCTGCTGGACGCCCGTCCCGACGGGGACCACCCGGTCGGCTTCCGGCTCACCCGGGCCGACGGCCGGGTGGCGCACGTCGAGGGCGTGCTGAGCAACCAGCTGGCCGACCCCGCCGTCGAGGGTCTGGTGCTCACCGTCCGGGACGTCACCGCCCGGGTCGAGCTGGAGCGCCAGCTCACCCACCAGGCACTGCACGACCCGCTCACCGGGTTGTCCAACCGCCGGCTGTTCGGTGACCGGCTCGAGCACGCCCTGCGCCGTCGAGCCGGGTCCACCCGGCGGCTGTCGCTGCTGTTCATCGACCTCGACGACTTCAAGGAGGTCAACGACCGCTTCGGCCACGAGGTGGGCGACGCCCTGCTGAGCGAGGTCGGCGCGCGGCTCGCCGGGCTGGCCCGCGACGGGGACACCGTCGCCCGGCTCGGCGGCGACGAGTTCGCGCTCCTGCTGGAGGACACCGACCTCGCCGACGCCCGCACGGTCGCCGCCCGGGTGCACGAGGTGCTCGCCGCCCCGGCGGTCGCCGCCGGCCACCACCTGGCCGTCCGCGCCAGCATCGGGCTGGCCGACGCCCCGCCCGAGGGCGCGTCCGGCGCGGACCTGCTGCGCAACGCCGACGTGGCGATGTACCTGGCCAAGGACGGCGGCAAGCACGGGACGGCGGTCTACGAGCCGGGCCTGCACTCCGCCGCGCTGGACCGGCTGCAGCTGCGCGCGGACCTGGAACGGGCGTTGCTGGCCGACGAGCTGGTGCTGCACTTCCAGCCCACCGTCGACCTCACCACCCCCGGCACCCCCACGGTGCAGGGGTTCGAGGCCCTGGTCCGCTGGCAGCACCCGGTGCGCGGGCTGCTCCCGCCCGGGGCCTTCGTGCCGCTGGCCGAGGAGTCCGGGCTGATCGTCGCGCTGGGCACCTGGGTCCTCGGCGAGGCCTGCCGGGCCGCGGTCACCCTCCAGCACCCCGACCGCCGACCGATCAGCATGTCGGTCAACGTCGCCGTCCCCCAGCTGACCGAACCGGGCTTCGTCGAGCTGGTCACCGGCACGCTGGCCCGCACCGGTCTCTCCCCGGACCGGCTGGTCCTGGAGATCACCGAGACCGCCGTGCTCGCCGGGGCCGACGTGGTCGCCCCGCTGCTGGCCCGGCTGCGCGCCGTCGGCGTGCGGATCGCGATCGACGACTTCGGCACCGGCTACAGCTCCCTGGCCCACCTGCGCGACCTGCCGGTCGACGTGCTCAAGGTGGACAAGTCCTTCGTCGACCACGTGGTGTCCTCCGAGCAGGGCGCCTCGCTGGCCGAGGCGATCATCGCGATGGGCCACTCCCTGCACCTGTCCACCGTCGCCGAGGGCGTCGAGGACGCCGGGCAGGCGGCCTGGCTGACCGCCGCCGGGGCCGGCTCCGGGCAGGGGTACCTGTGGTCACGCCCGGTCCCGCTGGACCAGGCGGCCCGGCTGCTCGAGGACCCCGTGGGGGCCCGCCTCCGCGGTTGACCGCCCGCCGGGGGTTCGCGGGCGCGTCCACCGGGCACCCTCCCGGCGTGGACGAGGGACTGGTGACGACGCCGGTGCCCGGCGACCTCGACGCCGCCTTCCTCGACGGTCGGCACCTCGATGACGCCTACCTCGTGCGACGCGCCCAACAGGGCAGCCCGGACGCCTTCGAGGTGCTCGTGGCCCGGCACCGCGACCAGGTCTACCGGGTCGCCCACCGGCTGGTCGGGGAGTCCGCGGCCGCCGAGGACGTCGCGCAGGACGCGCTGGTGTCCGCCTGGCGGGCGCTGCCCTCCTTCCGGGGGGACGCCGCGTTCAGCACCTGGCTGCACCGGATCACCACCAACGCCGCCCGCCAGCTGCTCACCCGCCGCCGGCCCGTCGACCCGCTCACCGGCGAGGAACCCGTGCCGCCGTCCGAGCACCCCGACGCCCAGGTGGTCGACGCCGAGCGCACCCGCGCCCTGCGGGCCGCCGTCCGTGCCCTGCCCTTCGACCAGCGTGCCGCCCTGGTGCTGGTCCAGTTCGAAGGCCTGTCCTACCTGGAGGCTGCCCGCGTGCTCGAGGTGTCCGAACCCACCCTCCGGGGCCGCATCGCCCGGGCCCGGCGCAGTCTGCTGGACACCATGCGGGGCTGGCAGTGACCGGCCCGGCGCGCGAGCTGGCCTGCGGCTGCAGCCTGGACGAGCTGCTTGCCCAGGTCGCCGACGGCGCCGACCCCGCCGACCCCGAGCACCAGCGGGCCTGCCCGCACTGCCGTGCCGCGCTGGCCGAGCTCGCCGAGCTGTGGGCCCCGGTGCGCACGCTGGAGGAGGAGCCCCCCGCCACGCCCGTCGGCCTGGACGCGAAGGTGATGGAACGGGTCAGCGCGATGGCCACGCACGCCTGGCACGCCGTCGTCCCCGAGCGGGACGGCGTCACCCGGGTGGCCGCCTGGGTGGTCGCCGTCGTCGCCCGCCGCGCCGCCCAGCGGGTCGAGGGCGTGCGGTCGGTGCGCGGGCAGGCCGCCCCGCCGCCGGCGGCGGTCGCCGCCGTGCGGGCCGAGTGGACCACCGGCCCGACGGCGGCGCAGCGGGCCGGGGCCATGGGCATCGGGGTGGCCGGACGACGGGTCGTGGTCACCGTGCAGCTCACCGTCGCCCCCGGCCACCCCCTGCCGCAGCTGGCCGAGGACGTCCGGCGCTCGGTCGTGGCCGGCGTCGGGGAGCTGACCGGGCTGGACGTCGTCGAGGTCGACGTGCACGTCGCCGACCTCGAGGAGGACGGTGTGAACCAGATCACCGGGGACGGCGCGTGAGGATCCCCCACGAGGGGACTCCTAGTTCCCGAGCGCACTTCCAGCGGCCCGTGCTCAGGGCCCCCAGCGAGAGGACGACGATGACCGAGTCGACCGCCAGCACCAGCACCAAGAGCACCACGAGCAGCAGCTCCACCGAACTGGTGTCGAGCCAGGGCAAGACCACCATCGCCGACACCGTGGTCTCCAAGATCGCCGGCATGGCGGCGCGTGAGGTCAACGGCGTGTACCGCCTCGGCGGCGGCGCGGCCCGCGCCTTCGGCGCCATCCGTGAGCGCATCCCGGGCTCCGGTGGCACCAACGTCTCCCAGGGTGTCTCGGTCGAGGTCGGGGAGACCCAGGCCGCGATCGACATCGACGTGGTCGTCGAGTACGGCGTCGCGATCGCCGACCTCGCCGCCGGCATCCGCCGCAACGTCATCCAGAGCCTGCAGCAGATGACCGGCCTGGAGGTCGTCGAGGTCAACATCTCCGTCGACGACATCCACCTGCCCTCCGACGAGTCCTCCTCCGAGGACGAGCAGCCCGCACCCAGCCGGGTCCAGTGACCTCCCCGGGCCGCACGCTCGTCGCCGGAGTCGACCCCGAGGTCGTCGCGGCGGCAGTGCTCGCGTGCCCGGCGGTCGCCCGGCTGTCCGGGGGCGCCTTCGGTGCCGCCGCGACGTACCTGCCGGGCCGGCGGGTGACCGGCGTCGTCGTCCGTGAGGACGCCGCCGGCGGTCTCGCCGACCTGGCCGTGCACGTCGTCGCCCACTACGGGACGCCGATGACCGAGGTCGCCGGCCAGGTCCGGGCCGCCGTCGCGGCGGCCGCGCCGGGCGCACGCACCGACGTGCACGTCGACGACGTCGCGCTGCCCGGTGACCCGGAGCCCGAGGACGACCCCGCGGACGACACGCCGTGACCACCCCCGGACGCACGCCCGGCACCGACCGCGCCCAGCGGGCGGCCGAGCGGGCGTTCGTCCGGGCGCACCACCCCGACGTCGGCGGCGACCCGGAGGCCTTCGCCACCGGGCTCGCCGCCCTCCGGGCCCGGCACGCCGGCGGCACCGCCTCCGCCCCCCGCGGCCCGGTGACCGTCGTGGTGACCCGCCGGCTGCGCACCGCGCCGCTGCGGGCACTCCGCCGCTGGCGCAAGGCACGCACGAGCGCCC
This sequence comes from Geodermatophilus sp. Leaf369, assembly GCF_001424455.1. Lineage (NCBI taxonomy): Bacteria > Bacillati > Actinomycetota > Actinomycetes > Geodermatophilales > Geodermatophilaceae > Geodermatophilus > Geodermatophilus sp. Leaf369. The sequence goes on from NZ_LMQA01000002.1 coordinate 352,491, forward strand.
GGCGCTCGACCCGCCTGCGCTGAGAGCCCCCACCACCCCCGTCGCACCGGAGTCCCGGTACGACCCTCGTCCAAGGAGTCAGACCATGCGTCCCAGCACAGTCGGCCTCGTCGTCGGGATGGTGCTCGGCCTCGCCGGCGCCTTCGGCGGCTTCGGTGCCTTCGTCCTCGTCGCCGTCCTCGCCGCGATCGGCTTCGCCGCCGGCAAGGTCCTCGAGGGCCAGCTCGACCTGTCCTCGCTGATGAACTCGGCGAGCGACCGCGCCCGCCGAGACCGGTGAGCACGCCGACCACGGCGGACCCCGCACCGGCGGGCGACCGCCCCGAGCTCGCCGAGCCCGGTGAGCGCGGGCGGACGACCATCGCCGACCGCGTCGTCGAGCGGATCGCCTCCGCCGCCGCCGCCGAGGTGGACGCCGCCACCGGCAGCCCCCGCCGCGTCCTCGGTGTCGCGGTGAGCGGCGCCGACAAGCCCCGGGTCAGCGCCCGGGTGCACGGCGAGGAGGCCACCGTCGACATCACCATGTCCGTCGCCTGGCCCGCCCCCGTCCGGCAGGTCACCCGCCGCGTCCGCGAGCACGTCGGCGAGCGGCTCACCACCCTGGTCGGGCTGCGCAGCGCGCGGGTCGACGTCCGGGTGGCCGCGCTGACCGTCGAACACACCCCCGAACAGAAGAGGGTCCGCTGATGCGCACCGTGGACCGCGTGCTCGCCCTGGTCCTGGGCCTGGCCGGCCTCGCCCTGGGCATCGTCGTCGTCGCCGAGGTCGTGCAGGGCCTGCTCGGCCGTCCCGGGCACCTGCTGGTGCCCTACGAGGGCGTCGCGACCTGGCTGCGCGAGCACACCTGGGCCAGCGGCGCCGTGCTGACGATCTCGATCGTCGTCGGCGTCGTCGGGCTGCTGCTGCTCGTGCTCGAGCTCAAGCCCCGTCGCAAGACGCTGCTGGTGGTGCAGGGCGAGGACGACGACGTCGTCACCGCCATCTCCCGCACCGGTGTCGGCCGCGCCCTCGAGCAGTCGGTCTCCGGGCTGGCCGGGGTCGACTCGACCCGCTCCACCGTCACCTCCCGCAAGGCCACGCTCGTCGTCCGCACCCCGTTGCGGCAGAGCGCCGAGCTGGACGCGCAGGTCCGCGAGCGGGCCGGCTCGGCCCTGGCCGGTCTCGGCCTGGCGTCGGCCCCGTCCCTCTCGATCGACCTCCAGGAGGTGTCGGCATGAGCGCCTCCGCCCTCGCACCGGTCACCCGCACCCCCGGCGCGGTGCGCACCAACCGCGCGGTGCTGATCGTGCTCGGCCTCCTGCTGCTGGCCCTCGGCGTCCTCGGGACGCTGCTGGGCCTGGGCGTCCTCGGCTCGGCGCAGGCCGACCGCACGGTCGTCGACGCCGCCGTCGACGACGTCGCCCGGATGGGCTGGTTCTGGCCGGTCGTCGGGGTCGTCGCGTTGCTGATCGCCGTCCTCTCGGCCCGCTGGCTGGTCGCCCAGGCCAAGACCGACCGGTTGAGCCGGATCCGGCTCGACGACGACCAGCAGACCGGGCGCACGCTGATCGACGGGTCGGCGATCACGCACGCCGTCGAGGACGAGGTCGGCGACCTGCCCGGGGTGACCCGGGCCTCGGCGCACCTGTCCGGCAGCCCGTCGGCACCCTCGCTGCACCTGCGGGTGAAGCTGGACGGCCGAGTCGACCCGGCACAGGTGCACCGCGCGGTGACCGGGACGACGCTCCCGCACCTGCGACAGGCCCTGGAGCTGGACCGGCTGCCCACCCGGGTCGAGCTGGACATCCCCCGGGAGAACGCCCGCTCGCTGGGCTGAGCCCGGCCCCCGACGACCCCCGGTCCCCCACGGACCGGGGGTCGTCGCGTCGGCGGGCCACGAGTGTCGGTGCCGTGTTGCATGATCAGCGCGACGGTCCGACGACGGAGGAGGGGCTGTGCCAGGACGCACCGACCCGTTCTTCGTGGCAGGCACCGACTCCGAACACCGTGAGCTGGTGCTCTCCACCGACTGGTCGTCCAGCCCGCTGGGCCCGCCCAACGGCTGGCCGGACACCCTGCGGACGGCCGCCACCACGGTCCTGAACTGCCCCTTCCCCATGCTGGTGATGTGGGGCCCGGACCTGGTGATGGTCTACAACGCCGCGTACGCCCCCGTGCTGGGCGACAAGCACCCGGCCGCGCTCGGGCAGCGCTGCGAGGACGTCTGGGCCGAGCTCTGGCCCACCCTGCGCGGGCGCCTGCACGCCGTGCTCGACGGCGCGGCGACGTACGACGTCGACCTGCCGCTGGTGATGCACCGGCACGGGTACGACGAGGACACCTGGTTCACGTTCTCCTACTCCCCGGTGCTGGAGCCCGACGGCCGGGTGGGCGGGGTGCTGAACACGACGACCGACACCACCGGCCGGGTGCTGGGCGCCCGCCGGCTGACCGTGCTCCAGCGGCTGTCGGCGGCCGGGTCCGGCCGGCACGGGGACGTCGACCTGGCGGCCACCGAGGCCCTCTCGGCCGTGGCCACGGCCCAGGAGGACTGTCCGTTCGGGGTGCTGTACCTGCTCGACGCCGACCGGTCGGGGGCGCGGGCGGCCGCCGCGGTCGGGCTGAGCGGCCCGGCAGCGGCTGCTGCTGCGACCCCGCTCCCGGCCTCGGACGACGACTGGGTGTGGCAGGCGCTGGTCACCGACACCGTGACGGTGCGGCGGGGCCTGGCCGACGTCGCCCGCGGCGTCGTGCTGCCCGAGGCCGGGGAGCGCTCCGAGGTCGAGACCGTCGTCGCGCTGCCGCTCACGGTGCCCGGCCAGACCACCCCGATGGGCGTGCTGGTGCTCGGCACCAACCCGCAGCTGCCACTGGACGCCGAGTACCGCACCTTCCTGCAGTTGGTCGCCGCCCAGGTCGCCGCGGTGGTGGCCGACGCGCAGGCCTACGCGGTGGAGCGACGCCGGGCGATCGAGCTGGCCGAGGCCGAGCGGGCCGCGGCCCGGTTCTCCACCGAGGTGTCGGAGACCCTGCAGCGGTCGATCCTCGGCCCGGTCGAGCTGCCGCCGGGCTTCGCGGTGCGCTACGAACCGGCCACCAGCGCCCTCGAGGTGGGCGGTGACTGGTACGACGTGGTGGAGCTCGCCGACGGCGTCTTCGGCGTCGTCGTCGGGGACGTGGTCGGCCGCGGCCTGGCCGCGGCCGCGGTGATGGGCCAGCTGCGCAGCGCCGGCCGCGCCCTGCTGCTGGAGGCCAACGGACCCGCCCAGGTGCTGTCCGCACTCGACCGCTTCGCCGGCCTGGTGCGGGGCGCCACCTGCAGCACGGTGTTCTGCGCGGTGGTCGACCGCCGGACCGGCGTGGTCCGCTACAGCAGTGCCGGGCACCTGCCGGCCCTCGTCGTCGACGGCGACGCTGCGCCCCGGCTGCTGCTGGACGCCCAGGCGTTGCCGTTGGCCGTGCTCCCCGACCGGGTCCGCCCGGAGGCCGAGACGACGCTCGCGCCCGGCGCCAGCCTGCTGCTGTACACCGACGGGCTGGTCGAACGCCGCGACGAGGCCCTCGACGAGGGCATCGCCCGCGCGCTGGGCGTGCTCGACGCCGGCCGCGCCCTGCACCCCGAGCTGCTGGCCGGCGTCCTGGTCGACCAGCTGCTCGGCGGGGCGCACGACGACGACGTGGCCCTGATGCTGTACCGCCAGCCCGCACTCGTCCCGGTCCCCGTCCCCGACCCCGGTCCGGACGCCGTGGCGGCCCCTGGGTGACCGCTCGCCCGGTGCTGGTGGTCGGTGCCGGGCCGGTCGGGCTGACCGCCGCGCTGCTGCTGGCCCGCCGGGGCCGCGCGGTCGTGGTCGTCGACCGGCACCCCGACGCGTGGCCGCTGCCGCGCGCGGTGCACCTGGACGACGAGGCGCTGCGGGTGCTGCAGGCGGCCGGGGTGGCCGAGGCCTTCGCGGCGGTGAGCCGGCCGATGGCCGGGCTGCGGCTGCTCGACGCCGGGCACCGGGTGCTCGTGGAGTTCGCCCGGGCCCCGGGCGTGGGCGTGCACGGCTGGCCGCAGGCCTCGATGTTCGACCAGCCCGACCTGGAACGGGTGCTGCTCGACGCGGTGGGCCGGGAGCCGCTGGTGCAGCTGCGCCGCGGGCTGGAGCTGACCGGCCTGGAGCACCGACCCGACGGCGTTCGGGCCACCGTGACGAACCGGTCCGGCGGGGTCGAGGAGCTCGCCGGCAGCGCCCTGCTGGGCTGCGACGGAGCCGGCAGCACGGTCGCCCGGCTGATCGGGGCGCGGCCGGTGCCGCTGGCCCGTACCGCCCGCTGGCTGGTCGCCGACCTCCGGTCCGACGTCCCGCTCCCGGTGTGGCCCGGTGTCCACCAGGTCTGCGACCCCTCCCGCCCGGCGACCTTCATGCCGGTCGCCGGTGACCGCTACCGCGCCGAGTTCCGGCTGGCCGCCGACGAGACCGCCGAGGACGTCGACCTGCGCGCGCTGCTCGTCCCCTTCGGGGCCGACGGCGCCGAGCAGGTCCGCGTCGCCGAGTACGTCTACGGCGCCGCGGTCGCCGACCGGTGGCGGGCCGGCCGGGTGCTGCTCTGCGGGGACGCCGCGCACCTCACCCCGCCCTTCATCGGCCAGGGCCTGGGGCTGGGGCTGCGCGACGTCCACCAGCTGGTCTGGAAGCTCGACGCGGTGCTCGACGGCGCCGACGACGCGCTGCTGGACACCCACGGGCGCGAGCGTGCCGCGCACGCCCGCGCGCTGATCCGGCTGGCCGCCCTCCTCGGGTGGCTGATGAGCGCCGGCGGCACCCGGACGGCGGTGCTGCGGCGCGTGGTGCTCACCGGGCTGCGCCGGGTGCCCGGGGTCTCGGCCCGGGTGCTCGCCAGCCGGACCCCCGCGCTCCCCCGGGGGCCGCTGGTCCGACGACCGCGGTGGGGACCGGCCGGGCCGGTCGGGGTGCTGCTGCCCCAGCCCACGGTCGGGGGCGCCCGGCTCGACGACCTGCTGGGTGGGGGCTGGGCGCTGCTGGCCCACGGGCCGGCCCCTGCGCTGCCCGCCGGGGTCCGTCCGCGGGTGCTGCCGCTGGCCGCGCTCCCCGACCTCGGGCCGGGGCTCCGGGGGCGCTGGGTGCTGGTCCGGCCCGACCGGGTGGTGGCGGCGGTGGGTCCGCGGGCAGGATCGGCGCGGTGAGCCTCCCCGTGCGCTACGACGTCGCCGCCGTCCGATCCGCCTTCCCCGCCCTGCAGGGCGGGGCCGCGCACTTCGACGGGCCCGGCGGCACCCAGGTGCCCACCCCGGTGGCCGACGCCGTGCACGCCGCGATGGTCGCCCCGACCGCCAACCGGGGCCGGGTCACCGCCGCCGAGCGCACCGCCGACGCCGTCGTGCTGGCCGCCCGCCAGGCGGTCGCGGACCTAGTCGGGGGCGACCCCGGGGGCGTCGTCTTCGGGCGCAGCGCCACCGCGCTCACCTACGACCTGGCCCGCACGCTGTCCGCGGGGTGGGGCCCGGGCGACGAGGTCGTGGTGACCCGGCTGGACCACGACGCCAACGTCCGGCCCTGGGTGCAGGCCGCCGAGCGCGCCGGGGCCACCGTCCGCTGGGTGCCCTTCGACCCGGCCACCGGCGAGCTCACCGCCGCCGACGTGGCCGGCCAGGTCACCGACGCCACGGTGCTCGTCGCCGTCACCGGCGCCTCGAACCTCATCGGCACCCGCCCGCCGCTGGCCGAGATCGCCGGGGTGGTGCACGCCGCCGGCGCGCTCTTCCACGTCGACGGGGTGCACCTGACCGCGCACGCCCCGGTCGACCTCGCCGAGCTGGGCTGCGACACCTTCGTCTGCTCGCCGTACAAGTTCCTCGGGCCGCACTGCGGGGTGCTGGTGGCCGCCCCGGCGTTCCTGGGGACGCTGCACCCGGACAAGCTCCTGCCCTCCACCGACGCCGTCCCCGAGCGGTTCGAGACCGGCACCCTGCCCTACGAGCTGCTGGCCGGCACCACGGCCGCGGTGGACTTCCTCGCGGGGGTGCTCGGCGCGGAGGGCCCCCGCCGGCCCCGCCTGCTGGCCGCGATGGCCGCCCTCGAGGAGCACGAGGACGTGCTGCGCGACCGGCTGGAGACCGGGCTCGCCGAGCTCCCCGGGACCACCCTGTGGTCGCGGGCCGGCCACCGGACGCCGACGCTGCTCGTCACGTTCGAGGGCCGGGACGCCGGCGACGCGTACCGCTTCCTGGCCGAGCGGGGTGTCAACGCCCCGGCCGGCTCGTTCTACGCACTGGAGGCCTCCCGGTGGTTGGGCCTGGGGGACACCGGCGGGCTGCGCGTCGGCCTGGCGCCCTACAGCGACGACGCGGACGTCGACCGGCTGCTCCAGGGACTGCGCGAGTTCCTCGCCACGACCTGAGCGTCGGCGCGCGATCCCCTGGGCAGTGGTTAGGCTGACCAGGAACTGCACCGTCTCGTTGAGCTCAAAACGGGGGCTCGCTCCGACGGTGGAACGACGGAGAGAACGTGGGTCTCGAGCAGTCACGACGTGAGCGCAAGCGTGCCCGGACGCGGGAACAGGTGGTCACCGCCGCCCAGCGGTTGTTCCACGAGCAGGGCTTCGACCGCACCACCATCGAGGACGTGGCCCGCGCGGCCGACGTCGCCGTGCAGACGGTCTTCAACCACGTCGCCAGCAAGGAGGAGCTCTTCTTCGCCGACCGGGTGCCCTTCGCCCAGGCGTTGAGCCTGCCCCCGCAGCCGCGACCGGGGGAGACCTGCGCCGCGGCCGTGGTCCGGATGCTCACCGCGGCGACGATGGGCTACCTGGCCTCCCTGGAGGATCCCCAGCTGCGTGACATGGCCGCCCAGGTGGAGGCCGTCCCGGCGCTGACCAGGTACGAGCGGACGGTGCACACCCGGGCGGAGCACGACCTCGCGGCGAACCTCGCTGCGGCCGGTGTCGTCTCGCACCCCCGGTGGACCGCCGCGTTGCTGCTGAGCACCACCCGGGTGTTCGCCCATGAACACCGGCAGCGCGTCATCGCCGGCACCGAGACCGTGGAGTCGCTGGCTCGGCTGGAGGCCGAGCTCCCGCACCACCTGCAGCTGGTGCTCGAGCTGACCGCTCGGGAGGCGCGCGCCCAGCTGGTCTGAGGGGCTCAGCGCAGGCCGGGGAAGCCCCCGGCCAGCTCGTCGAACGCCGCGTGCAGGTCCTCGGCCAGCGAGCCCTCGCCGATCAGCCAGGTCTCGAACGCCGTCGTCGCCGCCGCCCGGGTGGCGGTGGCCACCAGCCGCGGCACGAGCGAGTGGGGGTCGGCGCCGGTGCGCCGGGCGACGTGCTCGGCGACCACCCGGTCGACGTCGGCGTACCGCACCTGGGAGTGCGCCTGCAGGGCCGGCTCGGTGAGGATCAGCCGCATCCGGTGCCGCAGCAGGGGCAGGTCGGCGGCGTCGTAGTCGTTGACCTCGACGTAGGCGGCGCAGATCGAGGCGAGCACCGGCTGGTCGGGGTCGGTGCCGGCCAGGAGCTGGTCGAGCCGGACCACGTGGGCGTGGAAGTCCCCCCAGACGGCGTCGGCCTTGGTCGCGAAGTGCCGGAAGAACGTCCGTCGGCTGATCCCCGCGGCGTCGGCGACCTCGTCGGCGGTGACGGTCTCGAAGTCACGCCGGGTGAACAGCTCCAGGGCGGCGGCCTCGATGCGGGCACGGGTCGCCTCGCGGGCGTCTCCCCCGGTCTCGGTCACCACCCGATCATGCCCCTCAGGGTCGACCCGGGTGGTCCCCTTGCCCGGTGGCACTGGGTGCCACTAGCGTGCGGGGCGTTCCGTGACCCAGCTCACCAGGAGGCACCCGTGCCCGAGCAGACGCAGGCCGAGACCGTCGAGACCACCGCTCCCGCCGCCGAGGAGGCCCTCGTCGAGGACTCCCTGGTGGAGGAGGTCTCCATCGACGGCATGTGCGGGGTGTACTGATCGACACCGCACTGGTCACCGACTCCGCGGCCGGCACCGAGCCGGCCGCGGATGCGGTGGTCGTCCCTGCTGACGAGCTGCCCTTCGACCCGTCCCTGCCCTGGCAGAAGTCGGCGTCGGTGGCGTTGCGGCCCGAGCCCTTCGGCGCGCTGGTCTACCACTTCGGCAACCGCAAGCTGTCCTTCCTGAAGTCCCAGCCGCTGGTCGCCGTCGTCAAGGCCCTCGGGGACCACCCCGACGTCCCCAGCACGCTGGTCGCCTGCGACGTGCCCGCGGCCCAGCATCCGGCCTACGTCACCGCGCTGGCCACGCTCTCGCGTTCCCAGATGATCGAGAAGAGGACACCGTGACCGCCGTTCTCCCCACGCGCGCCCCGGTCCAACGCCCCACGGGCGGCAAGCTGATCGACCAGTTCGAGTACGGCCTGGACGCCCCCATCTGCCTGACCTGGGAGCTCACCTACGCCTGCAACCTGGCGTGCGCGCACTGCCTGTCCTCCTCGGGCCGGCGCGACCCGCGCGAGCTGACCACCGCCGAGGCCGAGGGCGTCATCGACGAGCTGCAGCGCATGCAGGTCTTCTACGTCAACGTCGGCGGCGGCGAGCCCACCGTGCGGCCGGACTTCTGGCACCTGCTCGACTACGCGATCGGCCACGACGTCGGGGTCAAGTTCTCCACCAACGGCGTGAAGCTGGACAAGCAGCGCGCCGCCCAGCTGGCCCGCACCGACTACGTCGACGTGCAGATCTCCCTCGACGGCGCCACCGCGGCGGTCAACGACCGGGTCCGCGGCACCGGGTCCTTCGACATGGCCATCAAGGCCCTGGAGAACCTGGCCGAGGCCGGGATGAAGGACTTCAAGGTCTCCGTCGTCGTCACCCGGGAGAACGCCGGGCAGCTCGACGAGTTCAAGGCCCTCACCGACTCCTTCGGTGCTGCCCTGCGCATCACCCGGCTGCGACCCTCGGGCCGCGGGGCCGACGTGTGGGACGACCTGCACCCGACGATGGCCCAGCAGCGCGACCTCTACAACTGGCTGCTGGCCAACGGCGACAACGTGCTCACCGGCGACTCGTTCTTCCACCTGTCCGCGTTCGGCAAGGCCCTGCCCGGGCTGAACCTGTGCGGCGCCGGCCGCGTGGTCTGCCTGATCGACCCGGTCGGGGACGTCTACGCCTGCCCGTTCGCCATCCACGAGAACTTCCTGGCCGGCAACGTGCGCAGCCCCGGCGGCTTCCAGACCGTGTGGCAGCAGAGCGAGCTGTTCGCCGACCTGCGCAACCCGCAGACCGGTGGCGCCTGCACCAAGTGCCAGCACTTCGACTCCTGTCGCGGTGGCTGCATGGCGGCCAAGTTCTTCACCGGCCTGCCGCTGGACGGACCCGACCCCGAGTGCGTGCAGGGCTACGGCGAGAACGCGCTGGCCGCCCGTGACCTGGACCTCGTCACCCCCAAGTCGCACGTCGACCACTCGCACAAGGGCCCGGTCCGTGGTCAGCCCACGCTGCTGGGCATGCCGGCGATCCCGCCGGCGAAGATCTGCGACGAGTCGCCGCTGGCGGGCCTCGACCTCCGCTGAGGCCGCTCCCTCCATGCGACTGACCGACCCGCTCCCGGTGGCGGGCCGGACGGCGCCCTCCCGGGTGCTGTTCGGCCCGCACGAGACCAACCTGGGAGCGGGTCGGTCGTTCTCCCCCCGGCACGTCGCCTACTACGCGCGACGTGCGGCCGGGGGTGCCGGCGTCCTGGTCACCGAGGCGGCGTCCGTGCACCCCTCGGACCACCCCTACGAACGTGCCCCGCTGGCTGCCGAGTGCGGCCCCGGGTGGGCTGCCGTGGGCGATGCCTGCCGCCCGCACGGCACGCTGGTGCTCGCCGGGCTCACCCACACCGGCGGGCAGGGCTCCTCGGCCTGGACGCAGGCCGCCCTCTGGGGTCCCTCCCGGGTGCCCGACGTGGTCACCCGTGAGGTGCCCGCGCCGATGGGGGACGGCGAGCTGACCGCCCTGGTCGCCGCGTTCGCCGGTGCCGCGGCCACCGCGGTGGCGGCCGGGCTGGACGGCGTGGAGGTCGACGCCGGCCCCCGCTCGCTGCTGCGCCAGTTCCTCTCCGGGCTGACCAACACCCGCACCGACGCCCATGGCACCGACCGGGCGCGGCTGCTGCGCGAGGTGCTGGCCGCCGTCCGGGCTGCGCAGGGCCCCGACCGGGTGCTGGCGCTGCGGTTGTCGGTGGACGAGGGCGCCCCCTGGGCCGGTCTGACCCCGACCTCCTCGGTCGCCCTGGTGGGCGAGCTCGCCCCGCTGGTCGACCTGCTCACCCTGGTGCGCGGCAGCGCGCTGGACCTCGCCGCGTACCGGCCCACCGCGCACCGTCGGCCCGCGTTCCACGTGGAACTGCTGGCCGCCGCGGGGGACACCCCGGTGGTCGCCCAGGGCTCGATCGTGGACGCCGACCGGGCGCAGGAGCTGCTGGCGGCCGGGTGCACCGCGGTCGAGATGACCCGGGCGCTGATCGCCGACGCCTCCTACGTCGCGACCCTGCGGGCCGGCCGGGCACCGCGGCCCTGTGTGCTCTGCAATCAGGCCTGTCAGGTGCTCGACACCCGCAACCCCCCGGTCAGCTGCGTGCTCGACCCGCGGTCGGGCCACGAGACCACCGAACCCGACGTCGACCTGCCCACGCCCTCGGACGGCCGCCCCGTCGTGGTCGCCGGTGCCGGGCCGGCCGGGCTGGAGGCCGCGCGGGTGCTGGCGCTGCGTGGGCACGCCGTCGAGGTCGTGGCGCCCGCGGTCGGTGGGTTGCTGCCCGTGGTCGCGGCTGCCCCCGGGCGGGAACGATTCCGGCGGTTCGCCGACTGGCTGGCCGGTGAGTGCGTCCGGCTCGGGGTGCGGTTCACCATGGGTCGGACGGACGACGCCGACGTGGTCGCCACCGGCGGGCTGCCCGGGGTGCCCGTCGTGCCCGGCGCGGTGTCCGTCGCCGACGTGCTGTCCGGGGCCGTGCTGCCGGACGGGCCGGTGCTGGTGCACGACCCGGTGGGCGGCCCGGTCGGGGTGGGGGTCGCCGAGCTGCTGGCCGCCGTGGGCCGGGACGTCGTGCTGGCCACCCCGGACGACGTCGTCGGCTCGATGCTCGGCCCGTCCGGAGACCTGGCCGCGGCCAACGGCCGGCTGGCCCGGGCGGGGGTGCGCCGGGAGACCGCGGTGCTGCTGCGCTCGTGGGTCGACGGGGTCGCGGTGCTGGAGCACCGGTGGAGCGGTGCCGTCGTCGAGGTGCCCTGTGCCGCTGTCGTCGACGCCGGGCACCGGCTGCCCGGCCGCGTGCTGCCCGACGAGGGCCGGGAGCGGTTCGCCGGCGACGTCCTCGCCCCGCGCACCGTCCTGGACGCCGTGCTCGAGGGCCGGCGGGCGGCGCTCGCGGCGTCCGCGCGGACGGCGGTGCCCGCGTGAGCCCGACCCCGGCCCTGGAGTCCCTGTCGGTCAGCAAGCCCTGGTACCTGCGGGGCCCGGCGGCGTGGAAGCCGCGAACCGGGCGGCCGGTGGCCGCGGCCCCCTCGGGGCCCTGACGACCCGACGCACCGACGCGTCGGGTCGTGCACCACGCACGCAGTGGGACTCGACGAGGAGGAAACACAGATGGGCAAGCTCGAGGGCAAGGTCGCCTTCATCACCGGTGCGGCCCGAGGTCAGGGCCGCAGCCACGCACTCCGGTTGGCGCAGGAGGGCGCGGACATCATCGCCGTGGACCTGTGCGGGCAGATGGCGTCGGTCGGTTACCCGATGGCCACCCCGGAGGACCTGGCCGAGACCGTGCGGCAGGTCGAGGCGCTGGACCGGCGGATCATCGCCACCCAGGCCGACGTGCGGGACTCGGCGGCCCTGAAGGCCGCGGTCGACGACGGCGTGGCCCAGCTGGGCCGGTTGGACATCGTGCTGGCCAATGCCGGCATCGCCACCTTCGCGCCGGTCGAGGACCTGACCGACGACGACTGGGACGAGATGATCGGGGTGAACCTGACCGGCGTCTTCAAGACCGTCCGGGCCGCCGTACCGCACATCAAGGCCGGGGGCCGGGGCGGCGCGATCGTCCTGACGTCCTCGACCGCGGGGATCAAGGGCCTGGCCAACCTGGCGCACTACGTCGCGGCCAAGCACGGTGTGGTCGGGTTGATGAAGACGATGGCCAACGAGTTCGCCCCGGACATGATCCGGGTCAACTCGGTGCACCCGACCTCGGTGAACACCGACATGATCCACAACGAGGAGACCTACGGGCTCTTCCGGCCGGACAAGCACAAGTCCGAGGTCACCCGGGAGGAGGCAGCGGAGTCCTTCAAGGTCATGAACGCGCTGCCCATCGAGTGGGTCGAGCCGGTCGACATCTCCAACGCCATCCTGTTCCTGGTCAGCGACGACGGCCGGTACGTCACCGGCGTCCAGCTGCCCGTCGACGCCGGGGCGGTGCAGAAGTGACCGGCCGGGTCGAGGGCAAGGTCGCGTTCATCACCGGCGCGGCCCGGTCGCAGGGCCGCAGCCACGCGCTGCGGCTGGCGCAGGAGGGTGCGGACATCATCGCCGTCGACGTCTGCGCGCCGATCGGCTCGATCGGCATGTACCCGCCGGCCACCGACGAGGACCTGGCGGAGACCGTCCGGCAGGTCGAGGCGCTGGACCGGCGGATCGTGGCCACCAAGGCCGACGTCCGGGACTCCGCGGCGATGAAGGCCGCCGTCGACGACGGGGTCGCCCAGCTCGGGCGGCTGGACATCGTGCTCGGCAACGCCGGGGTCTTCGAGATCCAGCCCGCGCTGGAGATCACCGACGAGGCCTGGCGCGAGATGATCGACATCAACCTGACCGGGGTCTGGAACACCTGCAAGGTGGCCCTGCCGCACCTCATCGAGGGCGGCCGGGGCGGGTCGATCGTGCTCACCAGCTCCACGGCGGGGCTCAAGGGCACGCCGAACACGATCCACTACACGGCGGCCAAGCACGGCGTCGTCGGGGTCATGCGGACGCTGGCCAACGAGTTCGCCCAGCACTCGATCCGGGTCAACAGCGTGCACCCCACCGGGGTGGACACCGTGATGATCCAGAACGAGAAGACCTGGGGCCTGTTCGCACCGGACGACCCGGCGCCGTCCCGGGAGAAGGCGGCGCCGATCTTCGAGTCGACGAACGCGCTGCCGGTGCCGTGGGTCGAGCCGGTCGACATCTCCAACGCGATCCTCTTCCTGGTCTCCGACGAGGCGCGGTACATCACCGGCGTGACCCTCCCGGTCGACGCCGGCTACACGGTCAAGTGACCACCGGCAGCCGGGGACCCGCGCGGTCCCCGGCTGCCCCTCCACGACGGGACACCATGGACGACAGCACCATCACCGGCAGCCGGGTCACCGGTCTGGACGCAGGCACGGTCCGCGAGGTCCGCGCCCGGGTCGCCACCCACCTGGTCGGCCGCGAACGGGAGACGGACCTGCTGCTGGCCGCCGTCGCCGCCGGCCGCGACGTGCTGCTCGAGGGTCCGCCCGGCACGTCGAAGTCCACCCTGCTGCGCTCGATCACCGCCGAGTGGGGCATCCCGCTGCTCTTCGTCGAGGGCAACGCCGATCTCACCCCCACCCGGCTGGTGGGGCACCACAACCCGGCCCGGGTGCTGCGCGAGGACTACACCGCGGACAACTTCGTCCCCGGTCCGCTGGTCGAGGCCATGCGCCAGGGCGGGTTCCTCTACGTCGAGGAGTTCAACCGGGCCCCCGAGGACACCCTGAACACCCTGCTCACCGCCATGGCCGAACGGCGGATCACGGTGCCCACCGTGGGCACCGTCGACGCCGCACCCACCTTCCGGGTGGTCGCCTCGATGAACCCCTACGACGCGGTGGGGACGACGCGGATGCCCACCTCGGTGTCGGACCGGATGTGCCGGCTGGCCGTGGACTACCAGGACGCCGAGGCCGAACGCGGCATCGTCGGACGACGCACGGGGGTGGAGTCACCCCGGCTGATCGCCGATGCCGTCGCGCTCACCCGGGCCACCCGCGAGCGGGACGACGTCCGGCAGGGCAGCTCGGTGCGCGGGGCGATCGACGTCGCCCTGGTCGCCGCCCAGCTCGCCGCCATGCGCGGGGTCCCGCTCCCGGACGAGCCGTCGGTGGCCCCGCCACGCGGGTTGCCCGAGGACTACACGGCCGTGGTCTGGGACGCCGTGATGCTGGCGCTGTCGGGCCGGGTGCACCTGGACGAGATCGCCGAGCAGACCCCCGAGGGCGTGCTGCGGGAGATCTGGGAGGACCACTTCCTGCTGCAGCCGGCAGCCGCGGAGCCCGGTTGAAGGACCGTCGAGGCCGACTCCCCGGTCACCCGCCGCGACCGGCCGGGGAGCTCTCGACAGCACCGCACGCTGAAGCCCCTGCGGCGTCGTCCCAAGCAGCTGACCGAGCAACCCGCCACCTACGAGCCGGCGAAGGGCGGGTCCGGTCTCGCGCTGTCGTCGGGTGACCGGCGACGGGCGAAGGAGGCCGCGGCGCGGCGTGGTGGGTCCGGTCCGGGGACGACGGACGAACCGGCCGAGCTGATCCCGCTGGCCGACCTCGACGTGCTCGCCGAGGCCGACGCCCGCACCCGTCAGCGTGCCCGGCAGATCGCCCGCCGGCTCGCCGTGCCCCGCCCCCCGCGGGACCGCCGGGCCCGGCGCGGGGTCGGGGAGCTGACCAGTCAGCGCTGGGCCGGGGGCTCCGACGAGCTGGACCTCGAGCGCACGCTGGAGCTCGTCGCCGGCAAGCCGCTGCCCGAGGACGACGACGTGGTGGTGCGGGAACGGGTGCGCACGAAGCGGTCGGTCGTGCTGGTCGTGGACGTCTCCGGGTCGATGAAGGGCGAGCGGCTGCGGACGGCGGCGGCCACCGTCGGCGCGCTGGCCGGCGAGCTGGGCCGGGACTCCCTGGCCGTCGTCGCCTTCTGGTCCGACGCCGCGGTGCTCGTCCCGCTCGGGGCCCCCGTCGAGCCGCTGGGCGTGCTCGACCTCCTGCTGCGGGTGCCCACCCAGGGACTCACCAACGTCTCCTTCGCCCTGGAGACCGCCGGCCGGGTGCTGGCCGGGGTGCCGCCGCGCGACGCCCGGGTGCTGCTGCTGTCCGACTGCGTGCACAACGCCGGCCCCGACCCGCGCACCACCGCCGCCCGGCTGCCCCGCCTGGACGTGCTGCTGGACACCAGCGGTGAGGACGACGTCGAGCTCGGCCGCGACCTCGCCCGGATGGGCCGCGGCCGGATCCGGCTGATCCGCGACCACACCGACGTCGCCCGCGCGCTCACCGCGGTCTTCACCGACTGACCAGCGGCTCGGATCAGGGACGGGGGGCGACGAGGCCGATCCGGCGTTCGTGCACGGTCTCCGGCAGGAGATCGGCGACGGTCAGCAGGGCGAAGAAGACGGCGAGCACGGCGATGGCGGTCATCGGGGCACCTCCTGTGGTGTGCCCCCACCGTGCGCCGGCGAGCTGCACGCGGGCAGTGCGCTCGCTGTGCGCCGGCTGCACGGGGCTCAGGGCAGGTCGACCTTCTCGTTCTCGCCGCCGGAGAAGGGCTCGCCGGTGACCTTGGCCTTGGCGAAGCTCAGCAGGGTCGAGACGCGGCCGCCGGGGGTGTCCCAGTACTCGGCGCTGTCGCCGTCCACCTCGATCAGCACGATCTCGTCGTCGTCGGGCCCGTCGGGGAACCAGGCGGCGACGCCGGCGTTCCACAGCTCCTTCTTCTTCGCGTCGTCGGTGACCACCGCGGCCCGACCGGTCAGCGAGACCCACGAGCTGCCCGACCCGACCACCACGTTGACCTGCGGGTTCGCCGTGATGTGGGTGACCTTGCGGGAGCTGCGGGCGGCGAAGAACCACAGGTCGCCGTCGAACTCGACCTCCTGCAGCGCCATCGGCCGGCTGATCATGGTGCCGTCGGGAGCGGTGGTGGTGAACATGCCGATCCGCTCGTCCTTCAGCAGTTCGGCGACCTTGCGGGTGTGGTCCTCAGTCATGGCGCCGGGGTTCCCCCGCGACGGGTGCGTCAACCCCCCAGGGCCGCGTCGAGCTCGTCGAGCACGACCTGCGCCGCGGCCGGCCCGGCGTTGAGGAACCACGCCTCGTCGTCGACCTGCACGGCCGAGCCGTCGGCGACCGCGGGCAGTCCGGTCCAGAGCGAGCTGGACAGCGCCGCAGCGTCCTCGGCGCCGGCCTGGACGCCGTAGAGGAGCAGGTCCCCGTCGGCCAGGGTGAGCTGCTCCTCGCTGAGGTCCTGGGAGGTCCCGGTGAACTGCTGGTCGGCCGGGCGGGGGACGTCGCCGGCGGCCAGCAGGCTGCCCACGAAGGAGCCGACGCCGAAGAGCCGGGTGCGGTCCGAGCCGATCCGCACGACCGAGACGGTGCGCCCGTCCACTCGGGCGCCGACCGCGGCCGCGTCGTCCAGCAGGTCTCCGAGCAGGGCGTCGGCCCGGTCGGTGCGGCCCAGGGCGGATGCGACCAGCAGCAGGTCCTGCTGCCAGTTCACCCCGGTCCCCTCGGTGACCACGGTCGGGGCGATGCCGGCCAGCGACGCCCCGATCGTCTCGGCGCCCACCGTGTTGACCAACACCAGGTCCGGCTGCAGCGCGGCGATCGCCTCGAGGTCGGGCTCCAGCCGCAGCCCGACCGAGCCGATCGCGGCCAGGTCCACCTCGGGGAAGGCGGTCTCCAGGTACCCGGGCACCAGCTCGGCCCCGCTGGCGAGGGTGGCGCCGACGGGCACCACCCCGAGCGACAGCACCCCGTCCAGCTGCCCGGTGCTGACCACGACGACGCGCTCGGGCTCGGCCGGGATCTCGGAGGTGCCACCGAAGTGGGTCACCGTGCGGGGGAAGACGCCGTCGGCAGCAGGCGAGCCGAAGCCGTCGGGCAGCGCGTCCGGGGCGATCCCCGAGGGCGGTGCCGCGGCCGAGGCCGCGGAGTCCTCACCGGCCGGCTCGGCGGAGCAGCCGGCCAGGAGCACCGCAGTGACGAGGAGGAGGGCACGCTTCACCGGGGCCAGGGTGAGGCGAGCCTCACCACACCTGGCAGGTCGGCGCAGCGGTGGCAGAGTCCGCGTCGTGCCCCACCCGCAGCTCCTGGCCCCGCTGCAGCTGCGCGGCCGGACGCTGCCCAACCGCGTGGTGTTCTGCGCGCACCTGACCAACCAGGCGCTGGACCGGCGGCCCACCGCAGCCCACACCGCGTACTACGCGGCCCGCGCGGCGGGCGGCGCCGGACTGGTGATCACCGAGGAGCAGGCGGTCACCGCCGACGACCGGCCCTACGAGAAGGTCCTCGACGGCACCGGCCCCGGCATCGTGGACTGGTACGCCGAGCTGGCCGCCGCGGTGCACCCGCACGGCGGACTCGTGCTCGCCCAGCTCAACCACAACGGCGGGCAGGGCAGCTCGCTGCACAGCCGGGTGCCGCTGCTGGCCCCCTCGCCGGTGGCCGACGCGCTGTTCCGCGAGGTCCCCCGACAGGCCACCGACGCCGACCTCGCCGCCGTCGTCACCGCGTTCGCCGCGGCCGCCGCACGGTGCCGGGCCGGCGGGCTGGACGGCGTCGAGCTGCAGGCCTCGCAGTCCTCGCTGCTGCGCGCCTTCCTCTCCCCGACCGCCAACCGGCGCACCGACTGCTGGGGCGGGCCGGTCGGGCAGCGGGCCCGGCTGCTGCTGGAGGTGGTGCACGCCGTCCGGGACGCACTGGGACCCGACCTGTTGCTCGGTGTCCGCCTGGCCGCCGCCGAACCGGACGGGACGACGACCGGGGACGCCGTCGCGACCGCCCGGCTGCTGGCCGGCACCGGTCGGGTCGACCTGCTCTCCACCACCGTCGGGGTGGCCACCGAGTCCCTGCACCTCGTCGAGCCCTCGATGGCCACCCCGCCGGGCTACGCTCTGCCGCTGGTCGCCCGCATCCGGGCCGCCCTGCGCGCCGACGGCAGCGAGCTGCCCGTCGTCGGGGTGGGGCGGATCGTCACCGCGGACCAGGCCGAGCACGCCCTCGCCACCGGCTCCTGCGACCTGGTCGGCATCGTCCGCGGCCAGGTCGCCGACCCCGACCTGGTCACCAAGCTGCGCACCGGGCGGGCGGACGACGTCCGGCCCTGCACCGGCTGCAACACCGAGTGCGCCGCCCGGGTGGGGGCCAACCGCTGGCTGGGCTGCCAGGTGAGCCCACGGGCCGGCCGGGAGTCCGTCGTCGTGCCCGCCCCCCGGCGCAGCCGCCGCGTGGTGGTCGTCGGCGCCGGTCCGGCCGGGCTGCGGGCCGCGGCCACGGCCGCCGGTCGCGGGCACCGGGTCACCCTGCTGGAGGCCGGGGGCGCCGTCGGCGGGCAGGTCGCGGTGGCGGGTGCAGCCCCCGGGCGGGCCGGGTTCGGTGGGCTGGTCGCCGCCGACCTGCACGCCTGCCGGCGGGCCGGGGTGGAACCGCGCACCGGGCACCGGGTCACCGCCGCCGAGCTGCTGGCCGACCGGCCGGACGTCGTCGTGCTGGCCACCGGGGCCCGTCCGGCCCGGCCGGCCTGGGCCGACGACGACGGGCGGGTGGTCGACGTCGTCCCCGTGCTGACCGGAGCGGTGACGCCGGCCGGCTCGGTGCTGGTCGTCGACGAGCTCGGCGGGCCGCACGCGACGTCGACCGCCGAGCTGCTGGCCGCCGGGGGCTGCCGGGTCGAGGTGGTCACCGGCGCGTTCGTCGCCGCCCAGGACCTCGGCCCCACGCTGGACCGCGAGCTCTGGCACCGCCGGGCCGCCGCGGCCGGGATCGCCCAGACCGTCGAGCGGGTCGTCCTCGGCGTGCACCGCCGGGACGACGGCCGGCGCAGCGTCCGGCTGCTGCACCACCCGACCGGTGCCGAGGAGGTGCGGGTGGTCGACTGGGTCGTGACCGCCGCACCCCCCACCCCGGCCGACGAGCTGTGGCAGGAGCTCGTGGACGGCGGCCTCGAGGTGCACCGGATCGGTGACTGCCTGGCCCCGCGCGGTGCCACCGCCGCGGTGCTGGAGGCCGAGCGGGTGGTGCTGGCGTGGTGAGCGAGCTGCGGACGGCGCACTCCCCGGACCTGCCGCACCGGCCCACCGTCGTCGTCCCGCTGGGCTCGGTGGAGCAGCACGGCGCGCACCTGCCGCTGGGCACCGACACCACGGTGGCCGCCGCGGTCGCCGGCGCCGCGGTGGCAAGAGTGCCCGGGCTGCTGCTCGCACCCGCGCTGCCCTACGGGGCGAGCGGGGAGCACGAGGGGTTCCCCGGCACGGTGTCGCTGGGCACCGAGGCGCTCACCGCGGTGCTCGTCGAGCTGGGCCGCTCGGCCGGGCTGTGGGCGGGCCGACTGCTGGTGGTCAACGGGCACGGCGGCAACCTCGAGGCGCTGCGCGCGGCGGTGGCGCTGCTCCGGCACGAGGGGCGGGACGTCGCCTGGTTCCCGTGCGGCGTGCCCGGGGGCGACGCGCACGCCGGGCGCACCGAGACCTCGCTGCTGTTGCACGTGGAACCGGACGCCGTGCGGCCGGACCGGGCCGAGGCGGGGGAAACGGCCCCGATCGGCGAGCTGTTGCCCCGGCTGCGGGCCGAGGGCGTGCGCGGGGTGAGCCCGAACGGGGTGCTCGGCGACCCGGCCGGCGCCACCGCGGCGGAGGGTGCGCGGTTCCTCGCGGGGATGGTCGACCGGCTCGTCGTCGCCGTGGGGAACTGGCAGGTCGACGCCGGGGGCCGTCTGCTGGGGTGAGCTGAGGGTCCTCTGTGTGATCACTGAGCCCGGTCGCCGTCACGGAGGGTCACGGCGCCCCGTACCGAGACCGACGGGTCCGACCCTGGTCGTGTCACCGGGTCACCATCGAGTCCTGCTGACCAGGGCGGGTCCGCGTGGTCCCGCTGACGACGGGGGACCTGTGGTGCTGGACCGAGTGGGTACGTGGGCGCTGCCGGCCGCGGTCGCCGTCGTGCTGGGCGGCGCCTCCGCGGCCCTCGCGGCACCGGCACCGCCCTCCCAGCTGCTGCCCCCGGCCACGACGACGCCCGCGATGACCACCGCCCCCACCACGGAGGCGCCGAGCACGCCGGCCCGGCCGGTGCAGCAGGTGGAGGAGTCCCGCGGTGGCGCCTGGATGGCCGTCGGCGGCGGCGCTGTGGTGCTCGTCGCCGGGCTCGGTGGCGCCGTGGTGGTCGGCCGGCGCGGCCGGGCGACCGACGACGTCGAGCCGGTACCGGTGTCCGCGCCGGTCGTCGAGCCCGCGGCCGAGTCCGAGGTGGCTCCCGTCGTCGTCGACGAGGCCGGAGCCACCGAGCCGGAGCCCACCGAGCCGGAGCCCACCGAGCCGGAGCCCACCGAGCCCGAGCCCGAGCCGTCCTCCTCCGCCGGGCCTGCCGCCGAGCCGGCCCCCGTCGTCGCCCCGCCCGCCGTCCGTCGCCCGGCGCAGCGACCGCCCGCCCGGGTCACGGCCGCCGGCGGCTCGACCCGCACGCCCGGCCGCCCGCCGGCCAAGCGCAAGCGCAAGCGCTGATGGCCGTCGTCGTCCAGGCCCGCCCGGCCCGCCCCGCCGGGGAGGGCCGGCCATCCGCCGGGCGGGGCCGGTCAGCCCTCGTCCTGGGTGCCCTCCTGCTCGGTGCCGCGGTCGTCGGCGTGCTCTCCCACGGTGGCCGGTCGGCCGCCCCGGAGCAGGAGTCCGCCCTGGCCCGGGTCGCTGCGGGTGTCGCGTCGGGCACCGGCTGGGTCGCCGACCCCGTGTGGACCGGGCGCCCGCCGGGCGCGGTGCTGCAGCTCGCCGCCTGGCTGTCCGGGACCGGTGCGCTCGGCCGGCACGGCGGCGACCCCGTGGCCGCGGTCCGCGAGGTCGCCGTCCTGGCGCTGCTGGTGACCGTCGCGCTCACCTGGGTGCTGGCCCGTCGGCTGGGGGCGTCCCGGGCGGTCGCCGCGGCCGGCGTCGTCGTGCTGGTGGTCTCGCCGCTGGGTCTCCTGCTGCACCGCACGGTGTCCGCCGAGGCCGTCGCCGTCCCGTGGCTGCTGGCCGCCTGCTGCCTCGCCGTGGGCGGCCGGGCCGGGCCCCGGGCCGCGGCGGCCGCGGCGGTCTGCGTCGCGGTCGCGGTGCTGACCGCGCCGCTGACCCTGCTGGCGCTGCCGGTGGTGGTCTGGCTGGTGGTGCGGCACGCCCCGGCCGACCGTCGGGCGCCGGCCGTCGCCGTCGGCACCGTGGCCCTGCTGCTCGGCGGGTACGCCCTGCTGGTCGGGCTGGCCCGGCTCGGCGCCGCGCCGGGCCCGCTCCTCGACGGCGCCGGGTTCGGCCTGCTCGGCCCCGGCGGGCAGCTGCCCCTGGCACTGGGCCTGGACGCCGACCCGGTGACGACCGTGCTGGCCGCCGCCGCGGGTGTGCTCCTGCTCGTCCGCCGGCCCTCGGCCCGCCCGCTGGCCGCCGGCGTCGTGGGCTGGCTGGCGCTGTCCGCCCTCCCCGGGGTGGCGGCGCCGACCGTGCTGGTCGTCGTCCTGCCGTGGATCGCGCTCGTGCTGCCGGCCGCGGCACTGGAGCTGGCCCTCGGGCGGGGGCGGGGTGCCCGACGGGCCGCGCGGCTGGCCCCGGTCGGGACCGTCGTCCTCGCCCTGGCGCTGAGCGGTGTCCCGGCCGGTCGGGCTCCGACCCCGGTCGAGGCGGCCGACGCGTCTGCCGCTGCCCCGGCGACCGCGGTGCCCGACGCCGGGCTCGAGGTCCGGCAGGGCGTCGGCGCCGAGCTCGCGGTCAACCCCGGGCTGGTGCTCACCGACGCCGTCCGCACCGCGCTGGCCGCCGGTGCCGTCGACCCCCGCGTGCTCGTCGTGCTCCCGCGGGCGGCCGCCGACGGCACGCTGGACGTCGCCGCCGTCCGGGACACCGACGGTGACGGGCTGGCGGACTCCGTGCTCGTCACCGCGGTCGACGGCTCCCCCGTGGGCACCGGGTCGGCGCTCGCCGTGCTCGTGGGCGCCCAGCCCGCCCCCTTCACCGCCGTCGTCGCCGACACCGGCGACGGCCTCCTGCTCACCTGGCCGGGCGCTCCGCCGTCCGGCCTGCTGGGCACCCCGTGACCACCCGCCCTGGAGGAACCATGACCGTCCGACGCGCACTCGGTGTGCTGACCCTGACCGCCCTCGCCGTCCTGGGGGTCCCCGCGGTCGCCGCCGCGGCGCCCGCGGACGGCACGACCGGCGGGTGGGTCCGGCTGACCCACCTGTCCCCGGACACCCCCGCGGTCGACGTCCAGCTCACCGCGGCCAGCGACTCCGGCTCGGTGCTGGCGTTGAGCGACGTGGCCTACGGCGACGTGTCGGACTACACCCGGGTGCCCGCCGGCACCTACACCGCCTCGATGGTCCCGGCCGGCGGCGACGCCGCCGACCCGCCGGCGATCACCCAGTCGGTCACGGTGGCCGACGGGCAGGCCTACACGGTGGCCGCGGTCGGGCTCAACGCCGACCTGACCGGCACCGTGCTCACCGACGACCTCAGCACCCCGCCGGACGGGCAGGCCCGGATCCGGCTGCTGCAGGCCTCGGTGAGCCACCCCTCCGTCACCGTCACCGCCGTCGACGGGCCGGTGCTGGCCCGCGACGCGGCCTTCGCCACGGCCACCGGCTACGCCGAGATCCCGGCCGGGGTGTGGTCGTTGGCGGTGGACGCCGACGGCACCCAGGTGGGGACGGCGACCGGCGTGCGGGTCGAGCCGGGCAGCGTGAACACCCTGGTCGCCCTGGACGCACCGGACGGGTCCGTCACGGTCACCGCCCTGCAGGACGCGGCCGGCACCGGCGTCACCCCCAGCGGCGGGGTGGAGACCGGTGGCGGCGGGACGGCGCCGGCCGACCGCGGTCCGGCGACGCTGGCCGGCCTGGTGCTCGCCGCGGCGGTGGTCGTGCCGGTGGTGGCCCGCCGGCGGACGGTCTGAGCGCCGTCCGGGCCGCCGTCCTGCTCGCCGTCGGCCTCCTGCTCGCCGGGTGCGGCGGTGCCGTCGCGGCACCGGGAGCCGCCCCGTCGTCGGTCCCCGCGCCGGCCGCCAGCACCTCGCTGCCCGGCCCGCAGCCTTTGGAGGACGCAGCGCCCACGGTGACCCGGGTGACCGTCCCGGCGATCGGGGTCGACGCGACCGGGCTGGAGGCCCTCGGGCTGCTGCCCGACGGGAGCCTCGCGGCGCCGGTGGACTTCGACCGCGCCGGGTGGTTCGCCGACGGGACGGTGCCCGGTGAGCGGGGGCCGGCGGTGGTGGCCGGCCACGTGGACTCCGTCGACGGACCGGCGGTGTTCTACCGGCTGCGGGAGCTCGCCCCCGGCGACGAGGTGGTCGTCGAGCTCTCGGACGGGACCGCCCCGACCTTCCGGGTGGACCGGGTGGAGTCCGCGCCCAAGGACGACTTCCCGACCGCCGAGGTCTACGGCCCGACCCCGGACGCCCAGCTGCGGCTGATCACCTGCGGCGGGGAGTTCGACCGGTCGGTGCGCTCCTACGAGGACAACACCATCGTCTTCGCCAGTCGGGTCAGCCCCTAACCTCGTCCCGTGTCCGTCCTGCCCGTCCGCCCGTGCCGGTGACGGCTCCACCGGACGCGAGGCTGCCGGACGGGTTCGTGGTCGCCCTGGACCCCCGGGTCCGGCGCCGGGACGCCGGGGCGACGCTGCTGGGCGGCTCGCCGTTGCGGCTGCTCCGGCTCGCGCCCCGGGCCCGCGAGCTGCTCGCCGGCGACGGGCTCACGGTCGCGGACCCGACCACCGCGGCGCTGGCCGGGCGGCTGCTCGACAGTGGCCTCGCCCACCCGCGGCTCGTCCCGGTCACCCCGGCCGGCGTCACCGTCGTCGTGCCGGTGAAGGACCGCACGGCGGGCCTGGACCGCCTGCTCACCGCGGTGCGCGCCGACCCGCAGACGGCCGCCGTCCCGGTCGTGGTGGTCGACGACGGCTCGGCGGACCCCGGCGCCGTGGCGCGCGTGTGCGCCGCACACCGGGCCGACGTGGTCCGGCACGAGGTGGCCCGCGGCCCCTCGGCGGCCCGCAACGCCGGCCTGCGCACGGCCGGCACCACAGCGGTGGCCTTCCTGGACTCCGACTGCGTGCCCCGCCCCGGGTGGCTCGGGGTGCTGGCCGCGCACCTGGCCGACCCCCGGCTGGCCGTCGTCGCGCCCCGGATCACCGCCCTGGCCGGGGACGGCTCCGGCTGGGTCGGCGGGTACGAGGACGCGGTCAGTGCGCTGGACATGGGCCGCCACCCCGCGCCGGTGGCCCCGCTGTCGGGGGTCTCCTACGTGCCGAGCGCGGCCCTGCTGGTCCGGCGGGCCGCGCTGGGCGGCGGGTTCGACGAGACCATGCGGGTCGCCGAGGACGTCGACCTCGTCTGGCGGCTGGCCGGCGCCGGGTGGCGGGTGCGCTACGAGCCCGGCGCGCAGGTGGACCACCAGCACCCCCGGGCGACGGGGGAGTGGCTGCGCCGCCGGGCGTTCTACGGCACCGGGGCCGCCCTGCTGGCCCAGCGGCACGGCAGCGCGGTCGCCCCGGTGGTGATGTCCCCGTGGTCGGCCGCGGCGTGGGCCTGTGTCCTGCTGGGCGGACGCCCGGGGCTGGTCGCCGGGGCCGGCGTGCTCGGCGTCGCCACCCGGACGCTGGCCCGGCGGCTGGCCCGCCCCGGCGAGTCCGCACCCGTCGGGCTCGCCGCCACCCTGGTCGTCCGCGGCACCTGGGCCGGTGGCCGCACGCTGGCCCGCTCGGTCACCCGGCACCACTGGCCGCTGGTCCTCCCGCTCCTGGCGGTGTCCGGCCGGGCCCGCCGGCTGACCCTGCTGGCCGCGCTGGCCGACGGGGTCGGCGCCTGGTGGCCGCACCGCCGGGACGTCGACCTGCCCCGCTTCGTGGCTGCCCGCCGGCTGGAGGACCTGGCCTACGGCGCCGGCCTGTGGCGGGGCGCGCTCCGGGCCCGGGACGCCCGGGCGCTGCTGCCCGCGAGGCCGCCGGCGGGCTGACCGGTGAACAGCGCGTGACGGAGTCCGTTGCGGGGAACACCCGTCCCGGGTGCTGCCTTGGAGCCACCTGTGGGGCAGCGCCGTCCCTCGTGCCAGCCGCCACCAGCCGAGGAGCTCGTCATCAGCGCCACCACCGAGACCCCGCGCACCGTCGAGGGCACCGCCCCCGTCGCCGCGACCCCGAGCCGGCTGCGGACGGTGCTCACCCTGGGCGCCTTCGTCGCCCTCGGCCCGCTCACGATCGACATGTACCTGCCGGCCCTGCCGACGATCACCGAGGACCTGCAGACGACGTCGGCGACGGTCCAGCTCACCCTGACCGGCACCCTGCTGGGCCTCGCGCTCGGGCAGCTGGTCATCGGCCCGCTGTCCGACGCGCTGGGCCGGCGCCGCCCGCTGCTGGTGGGCACCGCGCTCCACGTGCTGGCCAGCGCCCTGGTGCTGATCGCCCCGAACATCGCCGTCCTCGGGGTGCTGCGGGTGCTGCAGGGCGTGGGCGCCGCCGCGGGTGCGGTGATCGCACTCGCCGTGGTCCGCGACCTCTACACCGGGCGGGCCGCCGCCACCCTGCTGTCCCGGCTCTTCCTGGTCATCGGCGCGGCCCCGGTGCTCGCGCCCACGCTGGGCGGGGAGCTGCTGCGGTTCACCTCCTGGCGCGGGGTCTTCGCCTTCCTGGCCCTGTACGGCCTGGTGCTCGTCTTCGCCGTCGGCGCCACGCTGAAGGAGACGCTGCCGCCCGAGCGCCGGACCAGCAGCGGGCTGCGCGGCACCGGCCGCAACTACCTGGGCCTGCTGCACGACCGGGTCTTCGTCGGCCTGGTGCTCGTCGCCGGGCTGACCATGGCCGGGCTGTTCAGCTACGTCTCGGGCTCGGCCTTCGTCTACCAGGGCGAGTTCGGCCTCGACGAGCAGCAGTTCGGCCTGCTCTTCGGCGCCGGGGCCTTCTGGCTGATCGCCGCCACCCAGCTCAACCCGGTGCTGCTGCGCCGCTTCCAGCCGCAGTGGCTGCTGGCGAGCGCCCTGGTCATCGGCCTGGTCGCGGCCCTGGTCCTCGTCGTCCTGGCGCTCACCGACACCGGCGGCCTGGTCGGCGTCGTCGTCCCGGTCTGGGTGGTGCTGTTCGCCAGCGGACTCGGCCTGCCCAACGCCCCCGCCCTGGCGCTGACCCGGCACGGCGAGGCCGCCGGCACCGCGGCCGCCCTGCTGGGTGCGGTGCAGTTCGGCGTGGGTGCGCTGGTGGCCCCCCTGGTCGGCGTGCTCGGCAACGACGCGTTGGCGATGGGCGTGACGATGGTCGGTGCGTTCGCCGCCGCGATCGTCGTGCTGGCCGCCGTGGTGCGTCCGTGGCAGCTGCCCGACTGGGAGTCCGGGGACTGAGCAGGACGTCCGTCCTGGCGCAACGGGCGCGGAACGGTCACGATGGGGTGACATGAGCCACTGGGCAGTCCCCTCGGGCCGGGTCGCGTGACCACGCTGAACCCGTGGCTCGCGCTGCCCGACGGGTTGCCCAGCCCGGTCGCCGCC
This sequence comes from Geodermatophilus sp. Leaf369, assembly GCF_001424455.1. Taxonomy (NCBI): domain Bacteria; kingdom Bacillati; phylum Actinomycetota; class Actinomycetes; order Geodermatophilales; family Geodermatophilaceae; genus Geodermatophilus; species Geodermatophilus sp. Leaf369. The sequence continues at coordinate 378,963 of NZ_LMQA01000002.1, forward strand.
CGGCGGTTGCGGGCCGCGCACGAGGCGGTGGTGACCCACGGGGGAGCCGTCCGCCGCGACGAGGTGCGGCCGGTCGTCTACGAGTCGTGGCGGCGCAGCCTGGGCAGCGGCGTCGACCCCGACGGCACGCCGCCGCCGGTCGACCTGCTCGACCACGACCTGCTGGCCTACCGCGAGGCGCACCCGCTGGCCGCGGTCATGCCGGTGATCCGGCGCCTGCTGGTCACCGATGCCGAGGCCGACCGGATGATCGTGGCCGTCACCGACGCCGAGGGTCGGATGCTGTGGGTCGAGGGCGACCGCGCGCTGCGCTCGCGCGCGGAGTCCATGCACTTCGTGGCCGGCGCCCGGTGGGGCGAGGACGTCGCCGGCACCAACGCCCCCGGGACCGCGCTGGCCCTGGACACCCCGGTGCAGATCCACGGCGGCGAGCACTTCAGCCGCACCGTGCAGCAGTGGTCGTGCTCGGCCGCGCCGGTGCACCACCCGGTCACCGGGGTGCTCCTCGGCGCCATCGACGTCACCGGCGGGGACCACGTGGCCAGTCCGCACGTGCTCACCCTGGTGCGCGCCACGGTCGCGGCCGCGGAGTCCGAGCTGCGCTGGTTGCACCGCGAGGAGCTCCCCGGCCGGCCGGCGGTCCCGCCCCTGGCCCGGCCGTTGCTCGAGGTGCTGGGCCGCGAGCGCGCCCGGCTGACCACCCCGGCCGGGCGCACCGACCTGTCGCTGCGGCACTCCGAGCTGCTGCTCCTGCTCGCCGAGGCCGCCGCGGCCGACGAGGGACGCAGCGCCGACCAGCTCGCCGCCGAGGTGCACCCGGGAGACGCGGCCGCGGTGACCGTGCGCGCGGAGCTGTCCCGGTTGCGCCGGATCCTGGGCGAGGACCTCCTGGGGTCCCGGCCCTACCGGCTCACCGCCCCGCTGGACACCGATCTCGACCAGGTCCGCCGCGCGCTGGCCCGCGGCGCCGTCGCCCCCGCCCTGGACCGCTACGTCGGGGTGGTGCTGCCGCGTTCGGAGGCCCCCGGCGTCCGCACCGCCCGGGCCCGGCTGGCCGGCTCGCTGCGCGCCGCGGTGCTGCGCTCGGGGCGCCCCGAGCTGCTGGTGCGCTACAGCCGGCTCCCCGACGCCGCCGACGACGCCGCGGTCTGGCAGGGCCTGCTCGACTGCCTGCCGGTCAGCTCACCCCGGCGGGCCGCGGCGGCCGGGCAGCTGCTCCGGCTGCGACGCAGCCCCCGCCCGCGCTGACCGGGCTCAGCCGACGGTGACCGTCCGGTCGCCGGTCTCCTGCACCGGGCGGGCGTTCTCCCCGATGACGGCGCGGAAGCCCGCCAGCTGTGCGGCCGAGGCGGACACCGGCTGCTGCAGGACCAGCCACTCGACGTCCTCCGAGCAGGGCGGCGTCGTCAGCGAGCCGGTGTAGCGGTAGGTCGCGTGGTCGGCCGGCAGCAGGGCCGCGGGGTCGACCGACGCCGGTGCCGAGGTCTCGCCCGGCGTCCCCGGGAGCGCGTCCAGGTAGGGCTGCAGGGCCACGTCCTCCGCGCCCTCGGTGAGCAGCACGCCGAGGACGGCGAGGGACCCGTCGGCCGCGGTGTGCACCAGGTGCAGCTCGGCGTCCGCGCGGACGCCGTCCACGGTGTGCTCGGCCGGCTCGTGCAGGTGGAACTGGGTGAGCTCGTAGCCCACGCCGTCCACCGTCAGGGTGGAGCCGGGCGCCTCGTCGGCCCGCACCGTGGCACCGGTGTTGACCAGCTCCGCGGTGCCCGGCACGTAGGACACGCCCAGTTCGGACTGCGCCGCGGGCGTGGCGCCGCCCAGGTCGATGGGGGACTGGTGCTCCCCGGTGCCGCACGCCGACCACTCCGGGTCCAGCTGCGCCCAGGCGCCGGGACCGGTGGCCCCGGTGTAGCCGAACTGCTCACCCGCCGCCGGGACCGCAGCCGTGGTGGTGCCGGCCCCGGCCTCAGCCCCGGCGCTCCCGGCGGTCCCCCCGCAGGCGGTGAGCAGCAGGACCGCGGCGGCGGTGAGGGCGCTGGCGGGACGGACGGCGGGACGCACGGGGACCTCCGGGAGTGTGGTTGCTCTGGACAACCACTGTGCGTCGGCTGTGTGGTGGTGTCAACGCGACCGTGGACGGCGCCTGCAACAGCGCTGCAACGTTGCGCGCTCCCCGAGGTGCGGGGCTCCCGACGCCGCACCTCCGCTGGTGCGTGCACCTGGGGCGCCGTTCTCCGCTCGTGCGGTGTCCACCAGGGCAGAGCGGGGAAGTAAGCGTGGCCTAAGGACTGTGTCCGTCGGCACACTGCGGTCACGGGCGGTGGGTGACTGCTGCCACGACCCTGCAACGAGGCGGAGGACATGACGCAGATCAACGTGCGTGTCGACGGGGCGTCCTACTCGGACGACGTCGAACCGAGGACCCTCCTGGTCCACTACTTGCGCGAGCAGCTGGGCAAGGTCGGCACGGTCGTCGGCTGCGACACCAGCAACTGCGGCGCCTGCACCGTCCACCTGGACGGCGAGAGCGTGAAGTCCTGCACCGTGCTGGCCGTCCAGGCCGACGGCGCCGAGGTCACCACCATCGAGGGCATCGCCGACGGCGCCACCCTGCACCCGATGCAGAAGGCCTTCCACGAGCAGCACGGTCTCCAGTGCGGCTACTGCACGCCCGGGATGATCATGGCCTCGATCGACCTGGTGAAGAACAACCCGAACCCCACCGAGCACGAGATCCGTGAGGGCATCGAGGGCAACCTCTGTCGCTGCACGGGCTACCAGAACATCGTCAAGGCGGTCCAGCAGGCCGCCGGCGAGATGAGCTCGACGGGCACCCACGCCGTCGAGACGACGGGAGCACAGGCATGACCATCACCGAGGACCCGAGCACCGCGACCCCGGAGGCACCGGCCAAGGAGGTCGGTTCGGCGCGCCTGCGCAAGGAGGACGCCCGGCTGATCACCGGCAAGACCACCTGGACCGACAACATGGTCCTGCCCGGCATGGTCTACATGTCGGTGCTGCGCTCGCCCGTGGCGCACGCGACCATCACCCACCTCGACGTCAGCGCCGCCAAGGACCGCCCGAACGTCGTCGCCGTCTACACCGGCGCCGACTTCAAGGACGAGCAGGGCTCCATCCCCTGCGCCTGGCCGGTCACCCCGGACATGGTCAACCCCGGGCACCCCTCGATCGCCGTGGACACCGTCAACCACGTCGGTGAGGCCGTGGCGATCGTCGTGGCCCGCAGCCGCACCGCCGCCGTCGACGCCGTCGAGGCCATCGACGTGGACTACGAGAACATCCCCGTGGTCCTGGACATGGAGGAGGCGACGAAGGACGGCGCACCGCTGGTCCACGCCCACACCGAGTCCAACACCAGCTACCACTTCGTCTTCGACGCCGGCGAGGCCGGCACCGGTGGCGACACCGACGCCGCGTTCGACGCCGCCGACGTGGTCGTCTCCCGCCGGTTCGTGCAGCAGCGCCTGATCCCGGCGTTCATGGAGCCGCGCTCGGTCGTCGTCGGCGTCTCCGGGGACAACTACACGCTGTGGTCGGCCACCCAGATCCCGCACATCCTGCGGGTCATGGCGGCGCTGACCACCGGCATCCCGGAGCACAAGCTGCGTGTCATCGCCCCCGACGTCGGCGGCGGTTTCGGCGGCAAGCTGCAGGTCAACCCCGAGGAGATCCTGGCACTGCTCATCGCGCGCCGGCTGGGCAAGCCGGTCAAGTGGACCGAGACCCGCTCGGAGTCCCTGATGACCGCCCACCACGGGCGCGACCAGATCCAGTACATCGACGTCGCCGCCGACCGCGAGGGCAACGTCAAGGGCCTGCGCGTGCGGCTGCTGGCCGACATGGGCGCCTACCTGCGGCTGATCACCCCCGGCGTCCCCGCACTGGGTGCGTTCATGTTCCCGGGCATCTACAAGTTCCCGGCCTACCGCTTCGAGTGCGACGGGGTGTTCACCAACAAGGTGCCCACCGACGCCTACCGCGGTGCCGGCCGCCCCGAGGCGACCTTCGCCATCGAGCGGATCATGGACGAGCTCGCCGTCGAGCTGTCCATGGACCCGATGGAGCTGCGCCGCAAGAACTGGATCAACGCCGAGGAGTTCCCGTTCACCACGGTGGCCGGGCTCTCCTACGACTCCGGTGACTACGAGCAGGCCACCCAGGCCGCGCTCGAGCTGCTCGGCTACGACGAGCTGCGTGCGGAGCAGAAGCAGCGTCGCGAGTCCGGCGACCCGGTCCAGCTGGGCATCGGCATCTCCACGTTCACCGAGATGTGCGGCCTGGCCCCCTCCCGGGTGCTCGGTTCGCTGGCCTTCGGCGCCGGCGGCTGGGAGCAGGCCTCCATCCGGATGCTGCCCACCGGCAAGGTCGAGGTCGTCACCGGGTCCACCCCGCACGGCCAGGGCCACGAGACGGCCTGGAGCCAGATCGTCGCCGACCAGCTGGGCGTGCCCTTCGACGACGTCGAGGTGCTGCACGGTGACACCGCGATCAGCTCGCGTGGTCTGGACACCTACGGCTCGCGCTCGCTGGTCGTCGGTGGCACCGCGGTGGTGAAGGCCTCGGAGAAGGTCGTCGCCAAGGCGCGCAAGATCGCCGCGCACCTGCTCGAGGCCAGCGAGGACGACCTGGAGTTCAGCGGCGGGAAGTTCTCCGTCAAGGGCACCCCCGGCGCCGGGCTCGGCATCCAGGAGATCGCCCTGGCGATCTTCGCCGCGCACGACTACCCCGAGGGCATCGAGCCCTCGATCGACGCCGAGGCCGCCTTCGACCCGACGAACTTCTCCTTCCCGCACGGCACCCACCTGTGCGCGATGGAGGTCGACACCGACACCGGGTTCGTCAAGATCCGCAAGTACGCCTGCGTCGACGACATCGGCAACATCGTCAACCCGATCATCGTCGAGGGGCAGATGCACGGCGGGCTCGCCCAGGGCATCAGCCAGGCCCTGTACGAGGAGGCCATCTACGACGCCGACGGCAACCTGACCACCGGCACGTTCGTGGACTACCTGGTGCCCTCGGCGATGGACCTGCCGCACTTCGACACCGGCAACACCACGCACGCCGCCCCGGACAACCCCCTGGGTGCCAAGGGCGTCGGCGAGGCCGGCTGCATCGCCAGCACCCCGGCGGTCGTCAACGCGGCCCTGGACGCCGTCCGGCACCTGGGCGTGTCCGACATCCGCATGCCGCTGACCCCCGAGCGGGTCTGGCGGGCCATCCACCAGGGCGGCGACGGCGGAGACCGCGCCGCCGAGGGCAGCAACGCCTACGGCGGTGCCCGCACCACCGAGTCCGGCTACGAGGAGGCGAAGTGATCCCCGCTGCGTTCGCGTACGTCCGCCCCACCACCGTCGACGAGGCCCTCGCGGCCATCGCCGCCGGCGGGGAGGACGTGAAGATCCTGGCCGGTGGGCAGTCGCTCATCCCGGTCATGCGGCTGCGACTGGCCGCACCGGAGACCATCGTCGACCTGACGAAGGTCGCCGAGCTGCGCGGCGTCCGGGAGGACGGCGACAGCCTGGTCATCGGGGCGATGACGACCCACCACGACATCTGCACCGATCCGTTGGTCGCGCAGTACGGGAAGCTCATCGCCGAGGCCACCGAGACCGTCGCCGACCCCGCCGTCCGGCACCGCGGCACGTTCGGTGGCGCCCTGGCGCACGCCGACCCGGCCGGTGACCTGCCGGCCGTGGCGCTGGCGCTGGACGCCGAGTTCGTCATCGCCGGCCCCGGCGGGGCGCGGCGCACAGTGGGGGCGGCCGACTTCTTCGTCGACTACCTGACCACCGCGCTGGAGGACGGCGAGCTGCTCGTCGAGATCCGGGTGCCCAAGCTCGGCAGCGACTGGGGCGTCCGGTACGAGAAGTTCAACCGGGTGGCCCAGGCATGGTCGATCGTGGCCGTCGCCGCGGCCGTCCGCCGCGAGGGCTCGAGGATCACCGAGGCCCGCATCGGGCTGACCAACATGGGCTCCACCCCGATCCGCGCCCGCGCGGTCGAGGCGGCCCTGGTCGGCGCCGACGTGAGCATGGAGACCGTGACCGGGGCGGCCGCGCAGGCCGCCGAGGGCACCGAACCCAGCAGCGACCTCAACGCCCAGGCCGACTACCGCCAGCACCTCGCCCGGGTGCTGACCCGACGAGCTGTGACCGCGGCCGCAGGGCTGTAGCGTCGGTTTCAAGGCCCCACCCAGTCGGCCGGCCCGTCCCCTGCGGGGGCGGGCCGGTCGCCTGTCCGCTCCCTCAACCTGGAGGTCCAGCCGTGCAGTTGGAGAACTCGTTCATCGTCCCCGTCCCGATCGACGACGCCTGGCGGGTGCTGCTGGACATCGAGCGGATCGCCCCGTGCATGCCCGGCGCCGCCCTCGACTCCGTCACCGGTGACGACTTCACCGGCCGGGTCAAGGTCAAGCTCGGCCCGATCAACCTGACCTACGCCGGCAAGGCGTCCTTCATCGAGAAGGACGACGTCGCGCACAAGGCCGTCATCGACGCCCGCGGCAAGGACCAGCGCGGCAACGGCACCGCCGCCGCCGTCGTCACCGCCGTGCTCGCCGACGAGGGCTCCTCCACCCGGGTCAACGTGCTCACCGACCTCAACATCACCGGCCGGCCGGCCCAGTTCGGCCGCGGCGTGATGACCGACGTGGGCAACAAGCTGCTCGGCCAGTTCGCCGACCGGCTCGCCGCCCAGCTCGGCACCAGCGACGAGCAGCACGCCCTCGATCAGGCCGCCGCTGCCGAGCAGCAGGAGCCGACCGTCAAGGCCGCAGCCGCCGACGCCGCGCAGACCGTGACCGGTGCCGCCGAGGAGGTCGCCGCGTCGGTGGCCTCCGTCGACGGGGACAACCCGGTCGCCGACGCCACCCGCAAGGCCGGCGAGGCCGCGTTCGACGCCGCGGCCACCGCGACGGACAAGCTCGCCGAGACCACGAAGGCCCCCACCAAGCCCCGTCCGGCGCCGCAGTCCGAGCCCGAGCCGATCGACCTGCTCGAGGTCGCCGGCGGCGCCGCCTTCACCCGGTTCGCGGCACCCGCCGCCGCCGTCGCGGTGCTGGGCATCCTGGTCGCGCTGATCGTCCGCCGCCGGCGCTGATCCCCCCGCCCGGCAGGAAGCGCCCTTCTCGTCAGCTCAGCTGACGAGGGGGGCGCTTCTCGTCATGTGAGGGTGGGCAGCCAGGCGGTGACGGCGGCGGCGATCGCGGGCTGGTCGGGCTTCAACGCGTGGTCGCCGCGGACGGCGACGACCTGCCCTGGGTGACCGGCCAGGGCGGTGCGGACGTCGTCGGGACCGCCGAAGGCGTCGGTGGCGCCCTGCACCACCAGCGTGGGGACGACGACGCCGGCCAGCTCGGCGATCCGGCTGTTCTCCGGCTTCCCCGGCGGGTGCAGCGGGAAGGCCAGGCACAGCACGCCGGCCGCCCCGAGCTCGCCCGCCGTCCGGCAGGCCACCCGGGCGCCGGCGCTGCGGCCCCCGAACACCACGGGACCCGTCCGCAGGTCCGCGGACGCGGCGTGCACCGCCCGCCAGCCCTCGTCCAGCCGTGGCGGCGCCGCGGCGATCCGCTTGCCGGCCACCCGCCACGGCTGCTCCACCCGCAGCACCCGCCAGCCCAGCGCGACCGCCGCTGCCGTCGTCGTCAGCAGGTCGGGGGCCTCTATGCCGCCGCCGGCGCCGTGCCCGAGCAGCAGCGTGCCCACCGGGGGGACGGCCGGGTCGTCGACGGTGAACCGGGCGGGGCCCAGGGGCGTGTCGACGTCCCGGCGGGTCACGCGGAGGCGGGCTTGGGCCTGCGCTGCAGCGGGGGCAGGGAGAAGCCGTCGGCGACGTGCGCGGCCAGCTCGAGGTAGGCCCGGCGGGCCGGCTCGCCGACCCGGTCGAGGTCGATCAGCCCACCGGTGACCAGGTGCTGGTCGTAGGGGATCTCCACCACGGCGCGGCACCGGGCGGCGAAGTGGTCGCGGACCATGTCCATGTCCACGTCACCGGTGTTCGGGCGCACGCTGGAGATGACCGCCACCGAGCGGGAGACCAGCTCCTCGTGGCCGTGCGCGATCAGCCAGTCCAGGGTCTTGCTGGCCCGGCTGGCGCCGTCGACCGACGGGGCGCCGACGACGACGAGGGAGTCGGCGATCGCCAGCGTGCCCGACATCGCCGAGTGCAGCAGGCCGGTGCCGGAGTCGGTGAGGATGAGGTTGAAGTACCGCGCCAGGATGTCGGCGACGGTCGTGTACTCCTCCTCGGAGAAGGCCTCCGAGAGCGCCGGGTCCTGGTCGCTGGCCAGCACCTGCAGCCGGCCGGCCAGCGAGGTGTAGGCCGAGACGTCGGTGAAGGACCGGATCTGCGAGGCCCCGGCCAGCAGGTCGCGCACGGTCACGTCGGTGACGTTGGTCAGCCGCTCGGCCAGCGTGCCGGCGTCGGGGTTGGCGTCGACGGCGACCACCCGGTCACCGCGGTGGTGCGCCAGCGTCAGCCCGAGGCAGCAGGTGGTGGTGGTCTTGCCGATGCCGCCCTTGAGCGAGACGACGGCGATGCGGTTGCTGCCGCGCACCGGGGTGGTCACCCGGGCGACCATCGCGCGGTGCTCGATCTCGGCCGGTGACAGCCCCGGGTTGAAGCTGCCGCCCGAGGCCTTGTGCACGAACCGGCGCCAGCCGCGGGTGGGCGCCTGGGTGGTCTGCCGGAGGAGCGACTGGGAGGTCAGCGACGGCGGCGGACCGGGCGGCGGGGCCTGCGGCGGGCTGTGCCGCTGCCCGTGCTGCCCGCCCTGACCGGGGGGGCGGCTGTCGGGCTGCCACCCGGTGGTGCTGCCCTGGCTGCCCCAGCTGCCGGAGCCACCGGCCGGGGGCTGCTGGCCCCACGACTGCTGGCCGTTCTGCTGCTGGCCGTTCTGCTGCGGGGCGCCCTGCTGCGGCGGGGGCGGTGCGTACTGCTGCTGCGGAGCCTGCTGCTGGGGTGCCTGCTGCTGGGGTGCCTGCTGCTGGGCCGGCGCCGGCTGCTCCCACGACGGCGGGTTGGCCGGCGGCTGCTCGGCCGGGCGCCAGGTCGGCTGGGGTGCGGGGGCGTCCGGGGTCTGCTCCCACGAGCGCTGGTCGCCGCGGTCCACCCCGGCCTCCGCGTCGGCGGCCTGCTGCCAGGACGGCGGCTGCTGCCAGCTGGCGATCTGGTCGCGGGAGGCCTGCTCCCAGGAGCGGTCGTCGGTCGGGGTGCCCCAGGCCTGTGGCTCCGGGGTGGTGGGCTGCTGTCCGCTCTGCTCCCAGGACGGCTGCTCCCAGGTGGGCTGCTGCCACGAGGAGGACTGGTCGGCGGGCCAGGACTGCTCCCAGGAGCCGCCGCTGCCCGAGGACCCGGGGGCACCGCCGTCGAGCCGGATCTCCCGGGTCGACTCGGTGGGTCCTGCGTCGTCCCCGCCGGGGGACCAGCTCGCCACGGAGGCCTGCCAGCGGTCGCCGTCGGTGCGGCGCTCGGCGTCGTCCGAGGGCGCCGGTGCCCCCGATCCGTCTCCGGCGGGACCCGCGGCGTCGTCAGCGCGGGCGTCGTCAGGGCGGTCGGACACGGGTGGGCCCCCAGGTGGTCACTCGGTGTGCCGGCCCCTGCCGGCGCGTGATCACGCTAGTGCAGGGATGCGGTCCCGGCGCGTCCGATCACCCGACGGGGGAAGGCCAGGTCAGGCGTGGGAGTCGCGGTCCTCGGCGTCGCCGTGCGCCTCCACCACCCGGTCGGCGGCGTGCCGTCCGGGCGGGCCGGTGCGGCGCTGGTCGCGCTTCTCCTTCACGGCCCGGTAGACGAACCAGGCGACGGCGCCGACGACGGCGACGTAGATCAGGTAGTCGACGTAGTGGAGGTAGTCGTTGACGACCGGGCCCAGGGCGACCCCCAGCCCGATCAGCAGGCTGTTCCAGATCAGCGATCCGGCCAGCGTGTAGAGCAGGAACTGCGGCCACGGCATCTTCACCACGCCCGCGGGCACCGACACGAAGCTGCGCACGATCGGCACCATCCGGCCGAAGAAGACCGCGGACCGGCCGTGCCGCACGAACCAGTCGAAGGTGCGGTCCACGTCCTCGGTCTTCACCAGCGGCAGCCGGTCGAGGAAGAGGTGCGAGCGACGGGGGCCCAACGAGCGGCCGATCTGGTACAGCACCGCCGCACCCAGGACGGACCCGATGGTGGCGGCCACGACCATCGGCACGAGCAGGCTCGTGTCCTCGCTGATCAGCACCCCGGCGAGACCGAGGACGGCCTCGCTGGGGATCGGCGGGACCACGGTCTCCAGCAGGATGGCGAACCCCACGCCCACGGGACCCAGGGTCTGGACCACGTCGAGCAACCACCCGGTGATGCCCCCCTGGTCGGCGTCGGCAGCGGCGGCGAGGACGGACATGCGCCCCACGGTATCGGCGTCGGGGCTCCCGGAGGCGGGGGCACTAGCGTCTGCGGGCATGCTGCAGCGCTTCACCGCCCGGGCCGTCGTCGTCGGGGACCGGGCCGGGACCGTCGTCCCCGATGCCGTGCTGGACGTCGAGGACGGCGTCATCACCTGGGTGGGGCCGGCCGCCGACGCCCCGGCCGCCCCGGAGGCCGACGTCCTCGCGCTGTCCGGCGTGCTCACCCCCGGCATGGTCAACACGCACTCGCACGCCCCGATGGTGCTGTTCCGCGGCCAGGGCGAGGGCCTGCCGCTGGACCGGTGGCTGCGCGAGGTGATGTGGCCGCGGGAGGCCCGGCTGACCCCCGACGACGTCGAGGTCGCGATGACCGCGGCGTCGGCGGAGATGCTCCGGCACGGGGTGACCACCAGCGTGGAGATGTACTTCCAGCCCGAGCGGATCGCCTCCGCGGTGCGGGCCACCGGGGCGCGGGCGATCGTGGCCAACCCGCTCATCGGGCTGCCCGGGTTCGGCACCTTCGACGAGCAGCTGCAGACCGCGGTCACGCTGGCGGCGTCCGCGGACCCGCAGGTCGAGTTCGGCATCGGCCCGCACTCGGCCTACACTGTGCCGTTGGAGGTGCTCCGGGACGCGGCCACCGCGGCGCGGGAGCACGACCTGCTGCTGACCGTCCACGTCGCCGAGACCGCCACCGAGGGCGACGAGCTGCTCGCCACCCACGGGCTCAGCGTGCCGCAGCTGCTGGCCTCGAACGACGTCCTGGGCGGGCGGGTGCTGGGGAACCACTGCGTGCATATGGACGACGGCGACCTCGAGCTGTGGCGGGAGTACGACGTCGCCGTGGCGCACTGCCCCGGCTCGAACACCAAGCTGGCCAGCGGCACCGCCCGGCTGCGGGACATGCTGGACCTGGGCATCCGGGTCGGGATGGGCACCGACGGGCCGGCCTCCAACGACAACCTGGACCTCTTCGAGGACCTGCGGCTGGCCGCCCAGCTGGCCCGGCTGCGCGAGCGGGACGCCACCGCGATCACCGCGCCCGAGGCGTTCTGGCTGGCCACCGGCGCCGCTGCGGCCGCGATCGACCGGCCCGACCTGGGCCAGCTGTCGGTCGGCCGGCGGGCGGACCTGGTGCACGTGGACAGCGACGACATCGCCTTCGTCCCGGTCGCCGAGCCCGCCGACCTGCTCACCCACCTGGTCTGGTCGGTGGGCTCCCGGCACGTCCGCGACACCTGGGTGGCCGGCCGGCAGGTCGTCCGGGACGGCGCCTCGACCACGGTGGACGAGGCGGCGCTGCGGGCGCAGGTGCAGGAGCGGGCGCTCCGGTTGGCGGCCGAGGCCCGCGGGTGAGGCGGGCGGTCGTCGTCCTGGCGCTGCTGGCCACCGGCTGCGGCACCACCGTGGACGGAGATCCGACCCCGGTCGCCGTCTGTCCCGACGGCGGCGAGCCGGTGGACCTGGACGACGGCGTCACCCTCGCTGTCGGGGAGTGCGCGCTCCTGCCGGGCCTCGACACCCCCGCTGAGCGGTTCACCAGCGCGTCGTCCTCGGACGACGCCGTGCTGGCCCCCGACGGGGCCGACCCCCGGCTGTTCACCGGCCGGGCCCCCGGGGACGTCGTCGTGACCGTGCTCAGCTATTCGGCCGACTGCGACGAGGGGCCGTGCGCGACCGAGAACGACGACGTCGAGCTGCGGGTGACCGTCACCGGCTGACGGTCAGCGGTCGGCGAGGAACCCCGGCAGAGCGGTGACCAGACCGGCGCAGGCCGCCTCGACCTGGGCGTAGACCGTCTCGAAGCCGTCGGGCCCGCCGCCGTAGGGGTCGGGCACCGACTGCCCGTCCGCGCCGTCGGGGTCGAAGTCGCGCAGCAGGACCACCCGGGGGTGGTCGGCGTCCCCGACCATCTCCTGCAGGTCGGCCAGGTTGCTGGTGTCCATCGCGACGAGCAGGTCGTACTGCTCGACGACGGCGGCGGTCATCTGCTGGGCGCGGTGGGTGTCGGGGTCCAGGCCCCGGGCGCGCAGCACCGCGGCCGAACCCGGGTCCATCGGGCCGCCGACGTGCCAGGCGCCGGTGCCCGCCGAGGTGACGACGACGTCGTCCGCGAGGCCCTCGTCCTCGACCATCCGCCGGAGCAGGACCTCGGCGATCGGGGAGCGGCAGATGTTGCCCAGGCAGACCATCGAGACGCGGTACGGGTCGGTAGCAGTGCTCACGAACCCAGTCTCTCCTGTCGGTGCCTGCTGGTAGACAGGACGCGTGGCAGAACCCCGTTCCGTCGATGAGTCCTTCCTGGCCCTCCCCCTCTCCGCGCTCACCGAGGCGGCCCTCACCCGGGCCGTCGACCTGGGCTGCGAGCACGCCGACATCCGCGTCGAGCGCATCCGCACCCAGACCCTCCGGCTGAGGGACGCACGGGTCGAGGCCGCTGCCGACGGCGAGGACCTCGGTCTCGCCGTCCGGGTCGTGCACGAGGGCACCTGGGGCTTCGCCGCCGGGGTCGTGCTGACCGCCGCGGAGGCGGTCCGGCTGGCCGAGGAGGCCGTCGTGGTCGCGCAGGTCTCGGCGGCGGTGAACACCGACCGGGTGGAGCTCGCCCCCGAGCCGGTGTACCCCGACGCCGAGTGGGTCTCGGCCTACGAGATCGACCCGTTCGCCGTCCCCGAGGCGGAGAAGACCGGGCTGATGGTCGAGCTGTCCGAGCGGCTGCTGGCCGCCGACGGCGTCGAGCACGTGCAGTCCGACGTGATGGCCGTCAAGGAACAGAAGTGGTACGCCGACACCGCCGGCACCCGCACCCGGCAGCAGCGGGTGCGCATCCACCCGACCTTCACCGCGCTGACCGTCGACCGGTCCACCGGTGCCTTCGAGTCGATGCGCACGCTGGCCCCGCCGGCCGGGCGCGGGTGGGAGTACCTCACCGGTTCCACGTGGAACTGGGGGGCCGAGCTCGCCGAGATCCCCGAGCTGCTGCGGGAGAAGACGAAGGCCCCGAGCGTCGAGCCGGGCCGCTACGACCTCGTCGTCGACCCCTCGAACCTGTTCCTCACCATCCACGAGTCGATCGGGCACGCCACCGAGCTCGACCGGGCGCTGGGCTACGAGGCCGCCTACGCCGGCACCTCGTTCGCCACCGTGGACAAGCTGGGGAGCCTGCAGTACGGCTCGCCACTGATGAACGTCACCGGTGACCGCACCGCCGAGCACGGGCTGTCCACCGTCGGCTACGACGACGAGGGCGTCGCCGGCCAGCAGTGGGACATCGTGAAGGACGGCGTGCTCGTCGGCTACCAGATCGACCGCAACATGGCCCGGCTCCAGGGCATGGGCCGCTCCAACGGCTGCGCCTTCGCCGACAGCGCCGCGCACGTGCCGGTGCAGCGGATGGCCAACGTGAGCCTGCAGCCCGACCCCGACGGCCCCTCCACCGAGGAGCTCATCGCCGGCGTCGACCGCGGCGTCTACGTGGTCGGCGACAAGAGCTGGTCGATCGACATGCAGCGCTACAACTTCCAGTTCACCGGCCAGCGGTTCTACAAGATCGAGGGCGGGAAGCTGGCCGGGCAGCTCAAGGACGTCGCCTACCAGGCCACGACCACCGACTTCTGGGGCTCGATGAGCCGGGTCGGCGGGCCGGAGACCTACGTCCTGGGCGGGGCGTTCAACTGCGGCAAGGCCCAGCCCGGGCAGGTCGCGCCGGTCAGCCACGGCTGCCCGAGCGCGTTGTTCGAGAACACGACCATCCTCAACACGGTGCAGGAGGGCGGCCAGTGAGCGTCATGACCGCACAGCAGATCGTCGAGGCCGCACTCGCCGCCTCCACCGTCGACGGGCAGGTCGTCTACGTCGTCGACAGCTCCGAGGCCAACCTCCGGTGGGCCAGCAACAGCCTCACCACCAACGGGGCGATGCGCTCCCGCCAGGTCGTCGTCATCAGCTTCGTCGACGGCGGGGCCGGGATGGCCGCAGGCACCGTGGCCCGGACCGGCACCCCCGACGTCGCCGAGCTGGTCGCGGCCAGCGAGCAGGCCGCCCGCGACGCCGGTCCGGCCGAGGACGCCATGCCGCTCATCGGTGACGTCCCGGCCGGGTCTGGGGAGTGGGACGCCGAGCCCGCCACCACCTCGATCGAGGTCTTCCGCGAGTTCGCCCCCGCGTTGGGGCAGGCGTTCGGTGCGGCCGGGGCGCGCGACGAGCTGCTGTTCGGGTTCGCCGAGCACCAGATGGCCACCACCTACGTCGGCACCTCCACCGGGCTGCGGCTGCGGCACGACCAGCCCACCGGCCGGGTCGAGCTGAACGGCAAGAGCCGGGACTTCGCCCGCTCGGTGTGGGCCGGGGTCGGCACCCGCGACTTCTCCGACGTCTCCATCGAGGCGCTGGCCGCCGAGGTCGAGCAGAAGCTGGCCTGGTCCCAGCGCCGGGTCGACCTGCCCGCCGGGCGGTACGAGACGCTGCTGCCGCCCTCCACGGTGAGCGACCTGCTGATCTACGCCTACTGGACGATGGAGGCCCGCGACGCCGACGAGGGCCGCAACGTCTACGCGAAGACCGGGGGCGGCAACCGGATCGGCGAGCGCATCTGCGCCCTCCCGCTGACGCTGCGCAGCGACCCCGACGAGCCGGGCCTGGAGTGCTCGCCGTTCCAGGTGGTCGGCGGGTCCTCGGGCATGGCCTCGGTCTTCGACAACGGGATGGCCACGCCGGCGATCGACTGGATCTCCGGCGGGGTGCTCACCAACCTGATCCGCCCGCGCGCCTGGGCGCTGCAGCAGACCGCGCCGGCCACCGCGGCGCTGGACAACCTGGTGCTGGAGGACCCCACCTCGACGGTGACGACGGAGGAGATGATCGCCTCCACCGAACGCGGGCTGCTGCTCACCACGCTCTGGTACATCCGCGAGGTCGACCCGCAGTCGCTGCTGCTCACCGGTCTCACCCGCGACGGTGTCTTCCTGATCGAGGACGGCGAGGTGACCGGGGCGGTGAACAACTTCCGGTTCAACGAGTCCCCGGTCTCCCTGCTCGGCCGGGCCACCCAGGCCTCCCGCACCGAGCGCACCCTGCCCCGGGAGTGGAACGACTTCTTCACCCGGGCGGCCATGCCGATGCTGCGGGTGCCGGACTTCAACATGAGCTCGGTGTCGCCGGCCAGCTGACGCCGGGCAGCACGGAGGGGCCGGTCCGCTGGGTGCGGACCGGCCCCTCGTGCGTGCGGTGCGGCCTCAGACCTCCTGCAGCCGGCGACGGCGCGAGGCCGTCGTCAGGCCGAGACCCGCAGCCAGGGCCAGCAGGCCCAGGGCGAACGGGGCACCGAGGTCGGCACCGGTGTAGGCCAGCTCGGCGTCGGACGCCGAGCTGTGGGTGACCGCGGCCGGGGCGACGCGCCCGGTCGAGACCACGTGGGCGGCCGGGGCGGCCGCGGGGTGGACGACCGCCACCGGGTGGGCAGCCGGCGCGGTGGCCGGGTGCTCAGCGGGGGCGGCGGGCTGAGCCGGGGTCACGGGCTCAGCCGGGGTGGAGGGCTCGGTCGGGTGCTCCGGACCAGGGGCGGGGCAGGTGCCGACGCACCCGCCACCGGCGGTGGTGTCGCCGTGCGCGTCCACGACGATCACCGCGTCGCCGCCGTTGCCGCCGGTGCTGGTGTTGGTGGCAGCGCCGGTGGTGGTGACGGGGTTGCAGTTGTCGTGGCTCTTGTAGTTGAAGCACACGACGACCACGGTGGCCTCGCTGGAGGCGTAGCCGAGGTTCCGGCCGGAGCCGCCCTGGGCGTTGCCGCTGTTGGTCGCCGTGTTCCCGACGGCCGTGCCGCCACCGGCGCGGACGCCCGCGACGACCTCGGTGGTCGCCGAGCTGGAGCCGCCGAAGGAGACGGCCTCCGAGGAGCCGGAGACCGCACCGCGGGTCGCGGTGCCCCCACCGGCGCTGGTGTTCCCACTGGCGGAGACGGCGATGCCGCCGTTCCCGCCGTTGCCGCCGGTGCTGGTGTTGGTGGCTGCGCCGGTGGTGGTGACGGGGTTGCAGTTGTGGTCGCTCTTGTAGTTGAAGCAGACGACCGTGACCGAGGCGCCGCTGTAGGCCGAGCCCAGGTTGTGGCCGTTGCCGCCGGTGGCGCTGCCCTCGTTCAGGGCCAGGTTGCCCTGGGCGGTGCCGCCGCCGGCCCGGACCGGGGCGGTGACGACGGTGCCGGCGCTGGCGCCGCCGAGGCCGACGGCCTCGGAGGTGCCGGTGGTGGAGCCACCGGTGGCGGTGCCGCCGCCGGCGCTGGTGGTCCCGCTGGCGGAGACGGCGATGGTGCCGTTCCCGCCGTTGCCCCCGGTGCTGGTGTTGGTGGCTGCGCCGGTGGTGGTGACGGGGTTGCAGTTGTGGTCGCTCTTGTAGTTGAAGCAGACGACGACGACGGTGGCGCCGCTGTGGGCCGAGCCGACGTTGGAGCCGTTGCCACCCTGGGCGCTGCCGCTGTTGATGGCGTCGTTGCCGATGGCGTCGCCGCCGCCGGCCCGGACCGGGGCGGTGACGACGGTGCCGGCGCCGGTGCCGCCGAAGCCGACGGCCTCGGAGGTGCCGGTGGTGGACCCGCCGGTGGCGCTGCCGCCGCCGGCCGTGGTGGTGCCGGTCGCGACGACGGTGATCGTGCCCGCGCCGCCGTTGCCGCCGGTGCTGGTGTTGGTCACCGCGCCGGTCGTGGTGACCGGGTTGCAGGTGCTGTGGCTCTTGTAGTTGAAGCACACGACGGTGACGACGGCGCCGCTGGTGGCCGAGCCGACGTTGCTGCCCGCCCCGCCCGTGGCGTTGCCGTCGTTGCCGGCGAGCTGGCCCTCGGCGGTGCCGCCGCCTGCCCGCACCGGGGTGGAGACGACGGTCCCGGCCACGCTGTCGTACTCGTAGCCGTTGACCCGCAACCACTCGAGGAAGTCGCCGAAGTCGACGCTCTCCGCGCTGGCCGTCACGCTCCCGCCGGTGGCGGTCCCGCCACCGGCCGTGGTGTTCCCGCTGGCGCCCACGACGATCGTGCCCGCGCCGCCGTTGCCGCCGGTGCTGGTGTTGGTCGCCCCGCCGACGGTCGTGGTCGGGCTGCAGTTGCCGTCGCTGTGCAGGTCCTCGCAGCCGACACCGACGCCGGCCCCGCTGGTCGCCGACCCGGCGTTGTCGCCGGCGCCGCCGGTGGCGTTGCCGCCGTTGCCGGCCAGGGTGCCCGTGGCCGTGCCGCCGCCGGCGGTGACCGGAGCGCTGACCGCGGTCGAGGCCCCGGTGTCCGAGCTGCCTCCGCCGGTGCCCACGGACTCCGAGGACGCCGTGACGGCAGGTGCACTCGCGGTGCCCCCGCCCGCCGCGGTGTCCCCGCTGGAGGTCACCGCGACGGAGCCGGCGCCGCCGTTGCCGCCGGTGCTGGTGTTGGTGGCCGGTCCGACGCTGGTCGTCGGTGAGCCGTTCCCGTCGCTGTGCACGTTCGTCGCCTCGACGGCGACGGTCGCGCTGCTGGTGGCGGAGCCTGCGTTGCTGCCGGCCCCACCGGTGGCGTCACCGGTGTTCTCGGCGGTGGTGCCCTCGGCGCTGCCGCCCGGGGCGGAGACACCTGCGTCCACGACGGTGACCGCGGTCCCGTCGGTGGAGCTGGAGGTCGCGGTGACCTCCTCGGCGCTGGCCGCCGCCTGACCGAGGAGGAAGAGCCCCCCGGCCATGGTGGCGACGGCCAGGCCGTTGCGCACAGTTCGGTTCATCTGGGTCGTCCTTCTGCCGGGTGCGCACCGTTGCGCACCGCTGGGTGATGGGAGGAGCGGCACTGCGAGGCGCTCGCCGGGTTCGGCGGGGTGCCCCCCGTGGGCACGCCGAGTCGGGCAGCGAGGGCCGGGCGGCCGGCTCAGTCGGGGCGGGAACCCGGGTCGTCGTCGGTGGCGACGACGGGGGCCACGGCGGCGAGGGTGCGCGCGGTGGCGGTCCCGGCCTCGAGGGCGGGGCCGGCTGTGGTGAGGACGGCGAGGGCCTGGTCCCCGGTGGCACCGGAGCCCTGCCCGGGCCCGGCGGTGGTGGAGGTGGCGCAGCCGACGGTGACCGCGAGGGGCGCGCCGGGCGAGCCGGGCACCGGGGGTGCCATCGGGCCGGTGGGGTCGCCGGGGCCGGGGCCGGGGCCGGGGTCGGCGTTCGGGAGCAGCGCCGGGCCGGGGGCGATCTCGGTCTGCTCCGTGACGGCCGTGTGCCCGGTCGGGGTGTCGTCGCCCGCCGGCCGGGTGTGCCGGCCGGTGCCGGTCCGGGACGACGGGTCGGCGGTCGCGCCCGTCCCGGTGGGGACGCCGCACTCGGCGGCCGGCAGAGCGGTGCCGACCGTGGTGCCCGGCGGTGTGCCATCGGCCGGGACCACGGTGGGTGCTGCCTGGTCGGCGGCCGCCTGGTCGGCGACGACCTGGTCGGCGGCCGCCTGGTCGGCGACGACCTGGTCGGCGGCCTCGGTGGTCGTCGTCCCGGCGGGGTCGGCAGCGGGCTCGACGGACGGAACGGCCACGGGTGCCTCGGCCGGGGCGAGGCCCGCATCGGGGGCGGGCCCCGCATCCGGCACGGGTGCGGGGGCCGGTGTGGCCGTGGGGTCGGGCGCGGGATCGGACGGGGCCTCCGGTGCTGGGGCAGGGTCCTCCTGCACAGCCGACAGCACGACGCTGGAGGTCGCGGCCGGACCGGTGTCCGTGCTGCTCAGGGGGTCGTCCACCGGTGCCGACACGGCAGGAGGGTCCTCGGGGGCCGCCTCCGTGGGCGTCTCGACGGGGTCGGTCGGCGTCTCCTCGACGGTCTCCGCGGGTGCGGTCGACTCCTCGGGCTGGGCCGCCGCCGTGTCCGGCGCGGGTGCCTCGTCCGCGGACGCCGGCCCGCCGAGGGCGGCGAGCGCAGCCGCCGACCCCAGCCCGAGCACGGCTCCGGTGAGCAGGCGTCGGGTCCACGGCCGACCCCGGGACGGCGGTCGGCCGCCCTCGGGGAGATCGGCCTCGAACACGGGGCGAAAGCTAGGGAGCGCGCCCGCAGATCACCAGGAGTAGTGAGATCCAGGGCACAATGACGGCGTGTCGTGCCCAATGGCTCGACGAACCGTTCCGTCTCGAACACGCAGGGTGAGATGGACAGAGAACCGGCTCGACGTGGTACCGCAGGTGGTATCACCCGGACGGCGTACCGGGGGGTGCGAGATGGCGATGACGCTGCGACTGACGGCGGCCCAGACCGAGGCGCTGCGGCGACGGGCGCGGGTCGAGCACGTGTCCATGCAGGACGTGGCGAAGCGGGCGCTCGAGGACTACCTGGCCCTGCACGACGAGGCGACGCCGCTGGACCTCGTGCTCGACACGGAGCTGGACCGGCACGGGGCCGCGCTCCGGGAGCTGGCCCGGTGGCGGGACTGACGGTCGCGGACCTCCTGCAGATCGCCGAGCGGGTGGTCGGACCGGAGGTCCGGATCCGGGACCGGGGTCTCCTCGTGGCGGCGCTGGCCCGGGTCGAGGCCACCGACGGGGACCAGGACGTCTACGGCTCCACCGCGGAGAAGGCGGCCGCGCTGCTGCACTCCCTGGTCACGGCCTCGGCGCTGGCCGAGGGCAACCGGCCCTTCGCGCTGGCCGCGGCGCTGACCCTCATGGCGATGGCCGGCGAGCCGTCGGCCGTCTCCGACGAGGACGCCGTCGCCCTGGTCACCGAGATCGTCACCGGCCGGGTGGAGGCGGTCCCCGTGATCGCCCACCGGCTGGCGGGGCGCTGAGCAGGACACACGCCCGTCACGCGAGCGGGGGGTCGGCGCTGCACACGTAACGACATCTCGTTCCCGACGTCACCGCACTGGAACCTGGCGGGCCCACGGTGGGTCCATGACACAGCGGGTGCACGACGCGCACCGCCACCTCGGCGTGCTGCCCGCGTTCCCGTTCTACGGCGGTCCGCCGGTCAACCCCGACACCACCGCCCGGGCCACGATCGCCGAGCTGCAGGCCGACCTGGACCGCGAGGGCACCGAGTGCGCGCTGGTCATCCCCAACTACGGGGTGCCCGACCCGAGCGCGTCCTTCGCCCTCAACGAGCTGGTCGTCGAGGCCGCGCAGACCGACGAGCGGATCCGCGCGGGGCTGTGGACCAGCCCGCGGCCGCAGGACGCCGTCGCCACCGAGAAGGCGCTCGCGCTCGCCGGTGAGCAGGGCGTGAGTGCGTTGAAGCTGTCCTTCCTGCTGGGCGGACGGGCCACCGACGAGGCGTGTCTCCCGCAGCTCGACAGCATCTTCGCCACGGCCCGCGAGCACGACCTCGTCGTCCACGTGCACACCAGCCCCGGCGCGGCCAGCGACATCGACGAGGTGGGCCAGCTGGTCGACCGGTACGCCGACGACGTCGCCGTGCACCTGGTGCACATGGGCGGCGGGATGAGCGGCCACATCAAGCTGATCGGTCAGAGGTTCTTCGCCTGGGTCGCCGAGGGCAAGCGGGTCTACACCGACACCAGCTGGGCCATCGGCTTCGCCCCGCGCTGGTTCGCCGCCGAGATCGAGCGGCACGGCATCGGCCACGACCGCGTGCTCTTCGCCTCCGACCAGCCTTGGGGCGACTTCGAGGGCGAACACGCCCGCCTGGCCGCGGCCACCGGGGACGGCGAGCTCGCCGACCTGGTCTTCCGCGGCAACTTCGAGCAGCTCCACCGCCTGTCCTGACCCTGCAGCACCCCAACCCACGGAGGAACCAGTGACCACACCGCTCGCCACGCCCGAGGAGATCAAGGCCAACGCCGAGGCCAGCCTCGCCGAGGTCCCGCACCCCTCGCTCCCCAAGGGCAGCAACCTCTACGGCTCGACCAAGATCTTCCCGGACTACCAGGCCGGTGAGGGCGAGAGCTACCTGACGCTGGTGCACGGCATCGCGCACGAGTCCTCGGTCAGCTTCGTGGCCTGCCTGCAGGCCCTGCGCGCGCTGCGCAAGGGCTACGAGTCGGTCCTGTACTTCTACGGCCCGGCCGCGATGAACGCCATGGCCACCCGGGGCTTCCCGACCACCGGCGACTCCGCCTTCCCCGGTGAGCAGAACATCAACAGCCAGATCGAGAAGTTCATCGAGGAGGGCGGCACGGTCTACGTCTGCCGCTTCGGGCTCAGCCTGCACGGCCTCCGCGAGGAGGACCTGATCGCCGGCTGCATCCCCTGCCACCCGCTCGACGTGCAGGACGCGCTGATCCACTACGCCCGCAAGGGCGCGATCATCAACTCGACCTACAACCTCTAGTCGCCCGGCCATGACCCGGACGACGAGCACCCGCGTGGACGTCGCGATCCTCGGCGTCCGGGTCGACGCCCCGGTCCGGCGACGGGCCGGGGCGGGCCCCAGCGACGACGGGCACGTCCTGCTCAACGGGATGGGCACCGCGCTGCCGCTCGACGCCGACAGCCCCTACTCGATCAGCGGGGGCCGGCTGCTGCTGGACGGCGCCGACCTGGGCTTCGACGCCGAGGCGATCGAGCGGCCCCGCTTCTACGACCTGTCCACGGCCGACGGCGTGCCCTACGAGAAGCTCGCCCGGCTGCACGGCAAGGACGTGCTGGCCACCACCGTGGTGCAGACCTGCATCCGCTACGACGAGGCCGACCGCTGCCGGTTCTGCGCCATCGAGGCATCCCTCGCCGCCGGCTCCACCACCGCGGTGAAGACCCCGGCCCAGCTCGCCGAGGTGGCCGAGGCCGCCGTCCGGCTGGACGGGGTGCGGCAGATGGTGCTCACCACCGGCACCACCAACGGCCGGGACCGCGGCGCCCGGCACCTGGCCCGCTGCGTCCGGGCGATCACCGCAGCCGTGCCGGGGTTGCCGATCCAGGTGCAGTGCGAGCCCCCGGCCCCGCACGACCTCGACGCTATCCAGGAACTGAAGGACGCCGGCGCCACCGCGATCGGCATCCACGTCGAGTCCCTGGACGACGACGTGCGCGGCCGCTGGATGCCCGGCAAGGCCAGCGTGCCGATGAGCCAGTACGACGCCGCCTGGGCCGAGGCGGTGCGGGTGTTCGGGGCCAACAGGGTGTCCACCTACCTGCTGGTCGGCCTGGGCGAGGACCCCGACGAGCTCGTGGCCGGGGCGCTGGACCTGGCCCGACGCGGCGTCTACCCCTTCGTCGTCCCCTACCGCCCGCTGGCCGGCACGCTCGCGATGGCCGACGGCATCGGGGCGCCCGACCCCGCGGTGCTGGAGGACGTGACCACCCGGGTCGCGGCCGGGCTGCGTGCGCTGGGCATGCGGGGCGCCGACCAGGGCGCCGGCTGCGCGGCCTGCGGGGCGTGCAGCGCACTCCAGGCGGCCGGCGCGTGAACGACCTGCAGTCACTGGAGCGCAACGTGCTCCTGGTCGACCACCGGCAGGCCGTCGTCTCCCCTGGCTGGCAGCTCGAGCAGGCCGACGCCGCCGGGGTCCGGGCCCACCAGGAGCTCCGCCGGCAGGCCTTCGTGGAGGCCCAGGGCCTGTTCGCCGGCTCCGACCTCGACGAGGCCGACGCCGACGACCGCACCGTGGTCCTCGTTGCACGTGGAACACGCGGCGAGGTGCTCGGCGGCGTGCGGCTGGCCCCGGTGGGTGCCGACGTCGGCTGGTGGACCGGGTCCCGGCTGGTCGTGGCCCCGGACGGTCCGCCCGGGGTCGGTCCGGCGCTGGTCGCCGCGGCCTGCGCCCGGGCCGAGCAGGCCGGTGCGCTGCGCTTCGACGCCACCGTGCAGGACCGGTACGCCGGGCTGTTCACCCGGCTCGGCTGGCAGACCGTCGGCCCGACGCTGCTCGCCGGCCGCCCGCACACCGCCATGACGTGGCCGATCGGCCGTCTGGCTGCCCTGGCGCGGGCGACCAAGTCCCCGCTCGGTGGCCTGCTGGCCGGCTTCCAGCTGGGCGGCGCCGGGTTCGTCGGGGACGACGGTGCCCCCGTGCCCGGCACCGACGTGGTCGCGGCGTGCGACGCGATCCTGCCCTCGATGGTCGAGCGCGACCCGGAGTGGGCCGGCTGGTGCGGGGTGCTGGTCAACGTCAACGACCTGTCCGCGATGGGCGCCGCCCCGCTCGGGCTGCTGGACTCCATCGGCGCCCGGGACGCCTCCTTCGCCGCCCGGGTCGTGGCCGGACTCCGTGCCGGGTCGCAGGCCTGGGGCGTGCCGGTGCTCGGCGGACACACCCAGCTCGGCGTGCCCGCGGCACTGAGCGTGACCGCGCTGGGCCGCACCGACCACCCGGTCCCCGGCTCCGGGGGGCGGCCGGGCCAGCAGGTGCGCCTGACCGCCGACCTCGGCGGCGGGTGGCGCCGCGGCGCGACCGGCCGTCAGTGGGACTCCACCACCGGCCGGACGACGGCGGAGCTGCAGCTGATGGGCTCCGTCGTCGCCCGCACCGCCCCGGCCGCGGCGAAGGACGTCTCCATGGCCGGGCTGGTCGGCACCCTCGGGATGCTCGCCGAGGCCAGCGGCTGCGGGGCGGTGCTCGACGTCGCCGCCGTGCCCCGCCCCGACGGCGCCACGGTCGGGGACTGGTTCACCTGCTTCCCCGGCTCGGCCTTCCTCACCACCGACGACGCCGACCGCCCCGTCGCCCCCGCAGGCCCGGCGACCAGTGCCACCTGCGGCGAGCTCGTCCCCGGCTCCGGCGTGCGGCTGCGCTGGCCCGATGGCTCGACCACCCCTGCCCTGACCGGTCCGGTGACCGGTCTGGGTGCCTCCCACCCCACGGAGAACTGACATGGCCACCACCACGGTCGCCGCGGTCGCCGCCCCCTTCGGGCGCGACCTCGACGAGACCTTCGCCCGGATCGAGCTCCTCGTCGCCGACGCGCGTGCCCGGGGGGTGCAGCTGCTCGCGCTGCCCGAGGCCACCCTCGGCGGGTACCTGGCCTCGCTCGGGGACCACGGGGTGGCCGAGGTGCTGCCCGAACACGCCCTGCCGCCGGCACTGGACGTCGACGGGCCGGAGGTCGCGCGCCTGGCCCGGATCGCGGGGGACATGGTGGTCACCGCGGGGTTCTGCGAGTCCGACGGCACCGACCGGTACAACACCGCGGTGGCCGTGACCGGCGACGGCGTGCTGGGTGTGCACCGCAAGGTGCACCAGCCGCTGGGGGAGTCGAACTCCTACGCGGCCGGCGACGGCTTCCGGGCCTTCGACACTCCCGTGGGCCGGATCGGGATGATGATCTGCTACGACAAGGCCTTCCCCGAGGCCGCCCGCACGCTGGCGATTGACGGCGCGGAGATCGTGGCCTGCATGTCGGCGTGGCCGGGCTCGCGGACCGGGGCGGTGGCCGACCTCGCCGAGGACCGCTGGACCCGTCGCTTCGACCTGTTCGACCAGGCCCGGGCGTTGGAGAACCAGATCGTGTGGGTGTCGGCGAACCAGTCGGGCACCTTCGGCTCCTTGCGCTTCGTGTGCAGCGCGAAGGTGGTCGGTCCCGGCGGAGACGTGCTGGCGACCACCGGCGTCGCGCCCGGCACCGCGGTGGCCGGCGTCGACGTCGGTGCCGCGCTGGAGGGCGCCCGCCGCGCGATGGGGCACCTGCGGGACCGCCGTCCCGACACCTACGGTGTCGGGGCCGTGGCGTGACGCTCACCGAGACCGCGCCCACCCGGACCGGGCTGCCCACCCACGTGCCGGTCGCCGTCGTCGGCGGGGGACAGGCCGGTTTGTCGCTCTCCTGGCACCTCGTCCAGCGCGGGATCGAGCACGTCGTCCTGGAGCGGGAGACCGTCGCCCACGAGTGGGTGGACGCCCGCTGGGACACGTTCTGCCTGGTCACGCCCAACTGGCAGTGCCAGCTGCCCGGCTGGCCCTACGCCGGGGACGACCCCGACGGGTTCATGCTGCGCGACGAGATCGTCGAGTACGTGCGCTCCTACGCGGCGTCGTTCGACCCGCCGGTGCACGAGGGCGTCGCCGTCACCCGGCTGTCCCCGGCGCCGGCGGGGGGCTACCTGCTGACCACCAGTGCGGGGGAGCTGCACGCCGACCAGGTCGTGCTGGCCGTCGGCGGCTACCACCTGCCCGTCGTCCCCCCGTACGCCACGGCGCTGCCCGCGCGCGTCACCCAGCTGCACTCCCAGCAGTACAAGAACCCCGACCAGTTGCCCGACGGCGACGTGCTCGTGGTCGGCACCGGGCAGTCCGGCGCGCAGATCGCCGAGGACCTGCACCTGGCGGGCCGACGGGTGCACCTCGCCGTCGGCAGCGCCCCCCGGATCGCCCGGCGGTACCGCGGCCGCGACGTCGTCGCCTGGCTGCACGACCTCGGCCACTACGACATGCCCGTCGAGCAGCACCGGGACGGCGAGGCCGCCCGGGTGGGCACCAACCACTACGTCACCGGCCGGGACGGCGGTCGCGACATCGACCTGCGGACCTTCGCGAGCCAGGGCATGCAGCTCTACGGCACCCTCACCGGGCTGACCGGGGGCCAGTTGACCTTCCGCCCGGACCTCACCGCCCACCTGGACCACGCCGACGCCGTGGACGACTCGGCCAAGGACGTCATCGACCGGCACATCGCCGCCGCCGGGGTCGACGCCCCGACCGAGCCCCGCTACGTGCCGGTCTGGGCGCCGGCTGAGGACCCGGTGGCCCTGGACGTCGAGGAGATCACCAGCGTGGTCTGGGCGATCGGCTTCCGGGCCGACTGGTCCTGGGTGCAGGTGCCGGTGTTCGACGGCCGCGGCTACCCGACCCACCACCGCGGTGTCACCTCGGCCCCGGGCCTCTTCGTGTTGGGCCTGCCGTGGCTGCACACCTGGGGGTCGGGCCGCTTCTCCGGCATCGCCCGGGACGCCGAGCACGTGGCCGACCGGATCACCGAGCTCAGCGCCGCCGGGTCGCCGACCGGGCTGGGGCCGGCGCTGGCGGCCGCCGCGGCGTCGTCGGCCTCCCGCATGGCGTGAGGGTCGCCGCCGTCTCGGCGCACTTCGGCCGGGACGTCGAGCCCTGCCTGGCCAAGATCGAGGCGATCACCGCCGACGCCCGGGCGCGGGGCGTCGACCTGCTGGTGTTCCCCGACGCCACCATCGGCGGGTACCTCGGCGGCTTCGGTGCGGTGGGGGCGACCGGCATGCCGCCGGCGTTCCCGGCCGACGACCCGGTCTTCGACCGGCTCGCCGCCGCGGCCGGACCGACGGTGGTCTGCCTGTCCTGGCGGGAGTCCGACGGCGGCCGGTTCTTCAACAGCGCCGTCTGCCTGACCGGGGACGGCGTGCTCGGCCGGCACCGCAAGGTGCACCAGCCGGTGGGGGAGGTCGCGGCCTACGCCGCGGGTGACCGCTTCACCGCCTTCGACACCCCCGTCGGTCGGCTGGGGATGCTCGTCGACTACGACAAGACCTTCCCCGAGGCCGCCCGCACCCTCGCCGGCGACGGCGCACAGCTGCTGGCCTGCCTGTCGGCCTGGCCGGCCTCGCTCACCGACCGGGCACCCCTGCTGTCCCAGGACCGGCAGTCCCGGCTCTTCGACCTCTACGACTGCGCGCGCGCCGCGGAGAACCAGGTGGTCGTGGTCTCGGCGAACCAGACCGGCACGATGGGCCGGCTGCGCTTCCTCGGCCAGTCCAAGGTGGTCGGCCCCGGCGGGGACGTGCTCGCCCGCACCTGGGCCAAGGCCGGGCTCGCCTGCGCCGACCTGGACGTCGCCGCCGAGGTCAGCCGCTCCCGGCTCAACCTCTCCCACCTGCGCGAACGCCGTCCGGAGGCCTACGCGTGAGGATCGCGCTGCTCACCTACTCCACCAAGCCCCGGGGCGGGGTCGTGCACACCCTGGCCCTGGCCGAGGCGATGGCCCGGGCCGGGCACGACGTGCACGTCTGGGCACTGGGCCGCGGTGGTGACGGTGCGTTCTTCCGCCCCGTCGACCCCCGGGTGACCCTGCGGCTGGTGCCGTTCCCCGAGCTGGCGGGCGAGGACGTCGGCGCCCGCATCGTGCGGTCGATCGCCGTGCTGGGGGCCGCCTTCGGCGGTGACTACGACGTGGTGCACGCCCAGGACTGCATCTCGGCCAACGCCGTCCCGGACTGCCTGCGGACCGTGCACCACCTCGACGTCTTCACCACCCCGGAGCTGGCCGCCTGCCACGAGCGCGCGATCGTCACCCCGCGGGCCCTGGTCTGCGTCTCGGCGGCGGTCGCCGCCGAGGTGGCCACCGGCTGGGGCCGGGTCGCCACCGTCATCCCCAACGGCGTGGACGGCGCCCGGTTCGCCGTCGCCGCCGGACCCGACGGGGACGCCGGGCGGCGCCGCTGGCGCGACCGGCTCGGCAGCTACGTGCTGGCCGTCGGCGGGATCGAGCCGCGCAAGGGCAGCCGGGACCTGGTCGAGGCGATGGCGCTGGTGCAGCGGGAGCGGCCCGACCTGGAGCTGGTGGTGGCCGGTGGGGAGACCCTGTTCGACCACCGCGCCTACCGGGCCGACGTCGAGGCCCGGGCCGCGGAGCTCGGCGTCGTGCCGGTGGTCCTCGGGCCGGTCGCCGACGACGAGCTGCCCGCCCTGGTGGCCGGCGCCGAGGTGTTCGCCTTCCCCTCGACCAAGGAGGGCTTCGGGATGGCCGCGATGGAGGCCCTGGCCGCCGGCGTGCCGCTGGTGACCCGGGACCTCCCGGTGCTGCGCGAGGTCTTCGGCGGCGCGGCCGCGTTCGCCACCGACCCAGCGGGCTTGGCCGCGGCGCTGCTCGCCGGTGCAGGCCCGCGGGATCCTGCCCGGGCCGAGGCCGGCCGGGCGCTGGCGTTCGGGCACGACTGGGACGCCGCGGCCGCCGCGCACCTGGAGCTGTACGCGTCCCTGCGCTGATCCTGCGGAGAACGGAACGCACGCCTCACGGCGCGGACACGGCGCGGAAACGACGCGGCGTGACACTCGGGTCCAGAGCACGACGAGACCGTCCACGCCGGGGCGGGGCGAGGGGGCAGCACCGTGACGCGGAACCAGAAGCCGTCGGTCTTCCAGCTGGGCGAGGTCCGCGAGGAGGACGGCGTCACCGTCGTCGCCGGCTGGGGCCTGGGCATGTGTGCGCCCCAGTGCCGCTGCCACCGCGACCCCGCCGACGGTCAGCTGCAGATCCTCGAGGACCACGCCGCGGGCACCCTGGGCCTGCGCAGCTTCGGCGCCGACGGGGACTGCGACTGTTGCGAGCCGTGGACGTCGGCCGAGCTGTGCGCCGTGCTGCGCGACGCCGCGGCGGTCGAGGCGCTGGAGTGCCAGGAGCCCGCAGCAGGCTGACCGCCGCGATGGACGCCACACCGCGTGGCGACCCCACGCTGTGCCTGCGTGTCGTTACCGTCCGCCAGGACGCGCTCGGAGATCCACTCCTCCCCAGGTGGACGGGCGCCCGCTGGAGGCCCTCGTGACTGCCGCGACTCGACCGACGACCCGACGCACGACTCGTGCTGCCGCCCTCGCCGTGGCCGTCGGCTTCGCCGTCACCCTGGTCCCCGGGACCGCGACCGCCGCACCCGCCACCGCCGCTGACGCCGCGACCGCGGTCGCCGAGACGTCCCGGCAGGTGGAGGTCCTGGCCGAGCAGGTCAACGACGCGCAGCTGGCCGCCGACGCCGCCCTCGCCGACGCCGCCACCACCGACGCGGCGGCCGACGTCGCGGACGCCGACGTGGCCGCGCTGCAGCCCCGGGTCCGTGCGCTGGTGCTCAGCGGCATCCTGTCGGGCCCGCAATCGGGAATGGAGCTGGTGCTCTCCAGCGAGTCCGCCGACGAGGCCCTGCAGCGCTGGGCGCTCTACGGGCAGCTGACCGACAACACCAACGACCTGCTGGCCGACCTCACCGTCGCCCAGGACGCCGCCGCCGCGGCCCGGGCCACCTCCGACGCCGCCGCGGCCGCCGCCACCGCCGCGCTGGACGCCGTGACCGCGCAGCAGACCCAGCTCGAGGCCGATCTGGCCGGCTACGAGGCCGACTTCGCCCGGCTCAGCGCCGTCCAGCAGGCCGCCGTCGTCACCGCCGTCGCCGGCCCCGAGGTCTCCGGCGCCCAGACCGCCGCGGCCGCTGCGGCCGCACCGGCCGCGGCCCCGACCGAGGCCGCCGCGATCGCGGTGCAGACCGCGCTGGCCCAGGTCGGCAAGCCCTACGTCGTCGCCGCCTCCGGCCCCAACGGCTTCGACTGCTCCGGCCTGACCCAGTTCGCCTACGCCGCCGCCGGGGTCTCGCTGCCGCACTCCAGCCGCACCCAGTCCACGATGGGCGCCGCCGTCTCCCGCGCCGACCTGCAGCCCGGCGACCTGGTCTTCTTCTACTCCCCGGTAAGCCACGTCGGCATGTACATCGGCAACGGCCAGATGGTGCACGCCAGCGTCAGCGGTCGCCCGGTCGCCGTGACCAGCGTCGACAAGCCCGGCTACGCCGGCGCCCGCCGCCCCACCGCGTGACGAAGGACCCGATCGCCCCCCAGGACGCGCTCCGCACGCCCCGGGTCCCTGCGACCGGGCCGGCGGCTCACCCTCGGGACGAGGCCGGCTGCGGGGCACGCCGGTGCTCACGCACCTTCCACACCACGACGCCGACGACCACCACGGCGCCGACGACGATCGCTCCGCCGCGACCGACCTGGGTGGCCACGGTCTCCCACGAGGCGCCGGCCAGGTAGCCGATGGCCACCGCGGCGACGCCCCAGAGCACCCCGCCGACGGCGTTCCAGGCCAGGAACGTGCGGTAGCGCATCCGGGCGACCCCGGCCAACGCCGGGGTGACCGCGCGCAGGAACGCGGTGAGCCGGGCGAGCAGGACGGCCGGGCCACCGTGTCGGGCCAGGGTGTCCGAGGCCCGCTCGATGCCGGCGGAGTGCCGCTGGGCGATCCTGCTGCGCAGCAGGCGGGGGCCGGCGCGCCGGCCCACCTCGTAGCCCACGCTGTCGCCGGCGATCGCGGCGGCGATCACCAGTGCACCGAGCAGCCACACGCTCAGCCGCCCCTGCTCGGCGGCCACCCCGCCGAGCACGACGGCGGTCTCGGCGGGGACGACGAACCCCACGAACAACGCCAGAAGGACCCGGTCGCCCCCCACGACCCGCTCCGCGGTCCGTGGGCCCCTGCGACCGGGCCGATCGAGCAGGGCGGTCACGAGCGGTCGGTGCCCGCCCTGCTGGACGGGAGCTGGTAGGAGCCTGCGGGTCAGCCGCCCTCGCGCATGCCCCACGGGGAGCCGTAGGCGGTGAGCAGGTCCAGGAACGGCTGGCTGTCGAAGGCCTCCGGGCCGAGCACGCCGGCCCCGCTCCAGGTGCCGGCCGCGACGAGCTCGAGGGCGACGACGGGGTTCACCGCGGTCTGCCAGACCACGGCCTGGTGGCCGTACTCGCGCATGGACCACTCGTTGTCGACCACGTGGTACAGGTAGACCTGCCGGGGCTCGCCGTCCTTCCCGGTGCCCGAGACCCACAGCCCGGCGCAGGTCTTGCCGGTCATCGCGTCACCCAGGGTGGCCGGGTCGGGCAGGCAGGCGGCGACCACGTCGCGCGGGCTGACCTGCACGCCCTTCACGGTGACCGGCGCGGTCTTGTCCAGGCCGACCTTGTGCAGTGCCTTGAGGACGTCGATGAACTCGGTGCCCAGGCCGTACTTGAAGGTGACCCGCTTCGCGTCCACCCAGCGCGGCATGAGTAGCACCTCCTCGTGCTCGACGTTCACGCACTCGACCGGCCCGATGCCCTCGGGGAACTCGAACACCTCGGGCTCGCTGAAGGGCGCGGTGGTGAAGAACCCGCGGCCCTCCTCGTAGACCACCGGCGGGTTGAGGCACTCCTCGATCGTGGTCCAGATGGAGAACGACGGGGCGAACTCGAAGCCCTCGACCTCCAGGTTCGCGCCGTCCCGCACCCCCAGCTCGTCGATGGAGGAGAAGAGGTGGTCGGCGGCGTAGCGGGCGAACACGTCGGACAACCCGGGCTCCACGCCCATCCCGACCAGCGCGAGCTGCCCGGCGGACTCCCACTCACCGGCGAGGGCGAACTGCTCGTCGCCGAGCTTCACCCCGGTCTCGGTGTACGGGTTCTCCGGGTGGGGGTGCGACAGGGACATGGCCATGTCCACGTAGGTGGCGCCGGCGCTCAGTGCGGCCCGGAACAGCGGCATCACGAACCGCGGGTCGACGGCGTTCATCAGCACGTCGCAGCCGCGCTCGGTCAGCAGCGCCGCCACCGCGGCCTCGTCCCCGGCGTCCAGCGACCCCACCGCGCTGAAGCGCGTGTCGCCCCCGGCGGCGGCGACCACCTTCTCCGCGCGCGCCCCGTCGTAGTCGGCCACCACGACGGCCTCGAAGAAGTCACGGCGGGCGGCGATGGCGGCGAAGGCGCTGCCGACGCCGCCGGCTCCGACCAACAGGATGCGCATGGGGGTCCTCTCTCGCAGGTGGCGCCGACCCTAGGGGACGACCAGCACGTTCGCGACGGCATCCGTCGCTGCACCAACTCGTAACACGGGAAACCCTTGTGGCAGCGGGCTCCACCTGCGATAACCGTCGCATGACCGAGTCAGGGACCTCCCGGTGAGCACGCCGACGCCGCGGACGGAGGCGCAGCCGCAGCTGAAGTCCGGCGCGATCGGCTTCGTCGACGCACTGGTCATCGGGCTGGCCTCGACCTCACCGGCCTACTCGCTGGCCGCCGTCGTCGGGGCCGTCGTCGCGTTGGTCGGGGTGTACGCCCCGGGGGTCTTCCTCGCCTCGTTCGTGCCGATGCTGCTCATCGCCTCGGCCTTCTACTACCTGAACCGGGCCGACCAGGACTGCGGGACGACGTTCTCCTGGGTCACCCGGGCGATGGGCCCGTGGATCGGCTGGCTGGGTGGCTGGGCGATCGCGATGACCGGGGTGCTGGTCATCGGCTCCCTCGCCGACGTCGGCGTCCGGTTCGGGCTGCTCGCGCTGCAGCTGGACTCCCTCGCCGGCAACACCTTCGTCGTCCGCACGCTGACCGTGCTGCTCATCATCGCGATGACCGCGGTGTGCGTGATCGGCACCGAGTTCAGCGCCAAGCTGCAGAACGGGCTGATCATCGCCCAGGTCGGCGCGCTGCTCGTCTTCGCCGGGATCGCGCTGGTCAAGGGCCTGTCCGGGGACGGCGTGGAGGGCGGTGGCCTGACGCCGTCCCTGTCGTGGCTGAACCCCTTCGGCGCCGGCGGGGCCGCGCTGACCGGCGGGCTGCTGCTCGGCGTCTTCATCTACTGGGGCTGGGAGTCCGCGGTCAACCTGACCGAGGAGACCCAGGACTCCGAGTCCACCCCCGGCAAGGCCGCGATCGTGTCCACCGTCGTGCTGCTGGTGACCTACCTCGGCGTGACCATCGCGATCCTCAGCTACTTCGGGACGGCGTTCCTCGCCGACCGGTCGGGGGAGGAGGAGACGATCTTCGCCACCCTGGCGACCGAGGTGATGGGCCCGTGGGACTGGGTGCTGCTGGCCGCGGTGTCCACCTCGGCGATCGCCTCCACCCAGACGACGATCCTGCCGGCGTCGCGCACCGGGCTGTCGATGGCCCGGCGGCACGCGATGCCCTCGTCCCTGGCCCGGATCAGCCCCCGCTTCCGCACCCCGGACGTCTCCACCTGGACCGTCGCGGCGATCGCGATCGCCTGGTACCTGGTGGTCAACCTGATCAGCGAGAACGCGCTGTTCGACTCCCTCACCGCGCTCTCGCTGCTGATCGCCTTCTACTACTCCCTCACCGGCATCGCCTGCGCGGTGTTCCACCGGCGCCAGCTGACCCGCAGCGTGAAGGACCTCCTGCTCATCGGCGTCGGCCCGGTGATCGGCTCGCTGCTGCTCATCTGGCTGCTCGTCGAGTCCATCGGCGACCTGGCCGACCCGGCGAACTCCTACAGCGGGGTGTCCTGGTTCGGGGTGGGCCCGCCGCTGGTGATCGGGATCGGCATCTTCCTGGTCGGCGTCGTCTTCATGTTCGTGTGGCGGGTCAAGGACGCCCGCTTCTGGGCCGAGAAGACGACGACGGCCGAGCGGCTGCAGGCCGACATCGCCGCCGGCCGCAGCGCAGCAGCCGTCGAGGACCCCGCCCCGTGACCGTCTGGGAGATCTGAGTGAGCATCGTTCTGGGTTACGACGAGTCCCCGGGCGCCCGCCGCGCCCTGGGCCTGGCCATCGACCTGGCCGCCAAGCTGGACGAGGAGCTGGTGCTCGTCTACGGCGCCGCCCCGCCCGGCGTGGTCGGCGAGGAGGCCGGCGAGCACGGCAAGGCGCTGGCCGAGATCGGCCGGACGGCGCTCGCGCACGCGGTCACCGCTGCCGACGCGGCCGGCGTCGCGACGGTCGTCGAGGTGGTCGCCGAGAAGCCGGTGCCCGCGCTGCTCGCGGCCGGGGACCGGCACGAGGCGCGCGTCATCGTCGTCGGCACGTACGGCGAGAGCCCCCTGCGCGGCGCGTTCCTGGGCTCGGTGGCCTACAAGCTGCTGCACCTGTCCACCCGCCCGGTCCTCTGCGTCCCCGCCGAGCCCGAGTGACCGGAGGGTGGGAGGGCAGGAATCCTGCCCTCCCACCCTCCGCTACAGGCGGGACCAGGCCTCGGTGAGGACGCTGCGCAGGGTCTGCTCGATGAGGTCGAACTCGGCCTGGCCGGCGATGAGCGGCGGGGCGAGCTGGATGACCGGGTCGCCGCGGTCGTCGGCGCGGCAGTAGAGGCCGGCGTCGAAGAGGGCCTGGGAGAGGAACCCGCGGAGCAGCCGCTCGCTCTCGGCGTCGTCGAAGGTCTCCTTGGTGGCCTTGTCCTTGACCATCTCGATCCCGTAGAAGAACCCGTCGCCGCGGACGTCGCCCACGATCGGCAGGTCGGTCAGCTTCTCCAGGGTGCGGCGGAAGTCGTGCTCGGTGTCCAGCACGTGCTGGTTGAGGCCCTCGGCCTCGAACAGGTCCAGGTTGGCCAGGCCCACGGCAGCCGAGACCGGGTGCCCGCCGAAGGTGTAGCCGTGCGGGAAGGAGACGCCGGGCCGCAGGAAGGGCTCCATCACGCGGTCGCTGGCGATCATCGCGCCGATCGGGGAGTAGCCCGAGGTCATCCCCTTGGCGCAGGTGATCATGTCGGGCACGTAGCCGAACTTGGAGCAGGCGAACGTCGTCCCCAGTCGGCCGAAGGCGCAGATGACCTCGTCGCTGACCAGGAGGACGTCGTACTGGTCGCAGATCTCGCGCACCCGGTCGAAGTAGCCGGGCGGGGGCGGGAAGCAGCCGCCGGCGTTCTGCACCGGCTCCAGGAACACCGCGGCCACGGTGTCCGGGCCCTCGAAGAGGATCTGCTGCTCGATCTGGTCGGCGGCCCAGCGGCCGAACGCCTTGGGGTCGTCACCGAAGTAGGGCGCGCGGTAGATGTTGGTGTTGGGCACCCGGAAGGCCCCGGGCACCAGGGGCTCGAAGTCCTGCTTGAGCGCGGGCAGCCCGGTGATGGACAGCGCCCCGGCCGTGGTGCCGTGGTAGGCCACCGCCCGGCTGATCACCTTGTGCTTGGACGGCTTGCCGGTCAGCTTGAAGTACTGCTTGGCCGCCTTCCACGCGGTCTCCACGGCCTCGCCGCCACCGGTGGTGAAGAAGACCCGGTTCAGGTCACCGGGGGCCTCGGCCGCGAGCCGGTGCGACAGCTCGATCGCTGCCGGGTGCGCGTAGGACCACAGCGGGAAGAAGGCCAGCGTCTCGGCCTGCTTCGCGGCCGCCTCGGCCAGCACCCGGCGTCCGTGCCCGGCCTGGACGACGAAGAGCCCGGCCAGCCCGTCGAGGTACTTGCGCCCCCGGTCGTCCCAGATGTAGGCGCCCTCGCCCTTGACGATCACCGGCGGGGGCTGGTGGGCGTAGCCGCCCATCCGGGAGAAGTGCAGCCACAGGTTGTCCATGCTCCCCGGGCCGTACGTGCCGGACTCGGTGACGGGCTGCTCGGTGGTGGTCACGAGGACTCCTCAGGGCTGCGGATCCCGTCGTCCGACGGGCGTTCGACGAGCGAGAGCGTAGCGAGAACAGCCCTCTCCTGACGAGACCGTCCTCAGATGGGCTTGCCGGTCGCCACCCGGTCGACCAGGTCGGCGATGGTGCTCGCCCGGCCGGCCGCGGTGCGCTTGGTGTGCACCCGGTGCAGCACGGCGTACCGGGCCGTCTTCGGCAGCGCGTCGAAGGCGGCTCGGGCGCCCGGGGTGGCAGCCAGGGCCGCGGTCAGGTCCTCGGGTTCGGTCATCGCGGCGGGCCCGGCGTAGGCCTGCTCCCACCGGCCGTCGGCCTGCGCGGCCTCGACCTGGGCCAGGCCGGCCGGGCGCATCCGGCCGGCTGCGGTCAGCGCGGCGACGGTGGCCACGTTCTTGGCCGACCAGATGCTGCGCGGTCGGCGGGGGGTCGTGCGGATCAGGTACCCGGTGTCGTCGAAGCGGTTGCTGCGCCCGTCGATCCAGCCGTGGCAGAGCAGCACCTGGACGAGCTCCTCCCAGGTGACCGAGGGGAAGGCCTTCTTCTTGGCCAGCAGCACCGAGAGGCCCGGGGCGTGCGCGCCGTGCTCGTCGAACCAGGCGTGCGCCTCGTCCATGGTGGCGAAGGAGCGGCGCTCGAACTCGTCGGCCATGCCGTCATGCTGCCGGGCCCACCCCGTTCGGGGAAGCGCGGCGGGCGCGGTAGGCGGCGGCGTGCGTGCGGTTGGCGCAGCTGGCGTCGCAGAACCGGCGGGAGCGGTTGCGGGTCAGGTCGACGAGGGCGGCGCCGCAGCCCTCGGCCTCGCAGCGGCCCAGCCGGTCCAGCTGCTCGGCGCGGACCAGGTCGGCCACCGCCATCGCGGCCTCGACGGCCATCCGGTGCGGCACCGGGGCGTGCGGCTCGGTGGCGTGCACGTGCCAGCCCCAGTCGTCGTGCCGGACCAGCTGCGGCCGGGCCTGCCCCTCGCGCAGCAACCGGTTGACGACGGCGACGACGGCCTCGGTCTCGGCGTCCCACATCTCGCCCAGCTCGGCGCGCAGCGCGTGCACCCCGGCGAGCTCGGCGGCGTCACCGGCCCGGTCGCCGGTGAACTGCCAGGCGTCCAGGAAGGCGGCCAGGGCCGGCGGGTCGGGGAGCAGCTCGGTGCCGGTGCCCGACCCGGAGGCGGTGTTCACCAGCTCGGCGGCCGCGTTCAGCCCGACCTCGGTGTCATGGGCAAAGAGCATGTTGCTCCTGACGTCTGCTACGGTCCGGCACGTCAGGAGTGTACGTCTCAACGGTCCTGACGCGTCTCGAGGAGATCCACCGTGCTGGACCGTCGCGCCGGGCTGACCGGACTGCTGCTCGCCCTGGCCTCGGCCGCCGCCTTCGGCACCTCCGGGGTGTTCGCCACCGCGCTGCTGGACGCCGGGTGGAGCGCCGCGGCCGCCGTCACCGTCCGGGTCGGGCTGGCCGCGCTGGTGCTCACCGTGCCGGCGGTGCTGCAGCTGCGCGGGCGCTGGCACCTGCTGCGCAGCAACGTCGGTTCGGTGCTCGCCTTCGGCCTGCTGGCCGTCGCCGGCTGTCAGCTCGCGTACTTCCTCGCCGTCGGCCGGCTCTCGGTCGGGGTGGCGCTGCTGCTGGAGTACTCCGGCGTCGTCCTGGTCGTGCTGTGGACCTGGCTGCGGCACGGGCAGCGGCCCAGCCCGGTCACCGCCACCGGCGTCGCCGTCGCGGTGGTCGGCCTGGTGCTGGTGCTCGACGTCGTCCGCGGCGCCCAGATCGACCCGCTCGGTGTGGTCTGGGGCCTGCTGGCCGCGGTCGGGCTCGCGTCCTACTTCGTCATCTCCGCGCGCTCGGACGGCGCCCTGCCCCCGCTGGTCAGCGCCTGGGGCGGCCTCGGTGTGGGCGCGGTCGCCCTCGGGCTGGCGGCCGCGGTGGGCCTGGTGCCCTGGCGGACCAGCGCAGCCGACGTCGAGCTCGCCGGCGCGCAGGTCACCTGGCTCGTCCCGGTGCTCGGACTGGCGCTGCTCGCCGCGGCGTTCGCCTACGCGACCGGGGTCGCCGCCATCCGCCGGTTGGGCTCGCGCCTGTCCTCCTTCGTCGGGCTCACCGAGGTGCTCTTCGCCGTCCTGTTCGCCGCCCTGCTGCTGGGCCAGGAGCCCGGCCCGGTGCAGCTGCTCGGCGGGGTCGTCGTCCTGGCCGGGATCGTGCTGGTCCGGGCCGGGGAGCGCCCGGCGGCCGTCGTGGACGTGGACCCGGTGCCGGAGACCGTCGTCCGCTGAGCATCAGGTCGGGATGAAGCGGAACCCGACCTTGAACCTCACCATCAGCCACACCAGGGCCAGCACGACGGCGTGCACGGCGGTGCCCACCCACGGGTTCGTCCGGTCCAGGCCCGGGATGTTGCCGACGGCCAGGGCGAAGAACACGTGCACGATGAAGACGTAGAGGCTGACCTTGCCCAGCGGCGTGTAGAACCAGCCGACGGCGGCGTTCACCGGCTTCCACATCGTGGTCAGCACCGCGTAGGCGACGACGACCACGAGGGCCAGGTCGACCAACCGGCCGACCTGCAGGTCGGTGCGCTGGTAAAAGGTCTCGTAGAGCCCGTCGTAGACGCCCTCCAGTGGTTCCACGTGCAACACCGAGCCCGCCCAGAGGACGACGAGGGTGCCGACGTAGGCGGTCATCAGCACGGTGACCAGCACCTTCCCGCGCACCCGGGACAGCGCGGCGGTGATCTGCCGGCGGTAGTAGCCGACGACCAGGCCGTGGGTGAAGGCGATCTGCCAGACCAGCAGGGGGAACGAGTCCTCGAACTGGGAGGGCAGCACCCGCAGGTCGGTCTGGGCGTGCAGCACGTAGAGGCCCCAGCTGACCGCCAGCACCAGCCACCAGAGCCGGCGCTGCAGCAGCCACACCAGCGGCGGCACCAGCAGCGACAGCAGCACGAACAGGCCCATGATGTTGAAGACCCAGGGGCCCATCTGGAGCAGCAGCAGCTGCTGCACCGCGTACCAGGGCGGCGGGTAGCCCAGCAGCTGACCGGCGTTGGCGTACAGGTCGTAGACCGTGCCCGCCCCGGCGCTGCCGTCGGC
Source organism: Geodermatophilus sp. Leaf369 (assembly GCF_001424455.1). Lineage (NCBI taxonomy): Bacteria > Bacillati > Actinomycetota > Actinomycetes > Geodermatophilales > Geodermatophilaceae > Geodermatophilus > Geodermatophilus sp. Leaf369. The sequence goes on from NZ_LMQA01000002.1 coordinate 417,367, forward strand.
GCCGGTGCCCCGGTCGGTGAACGTGGTGATCACCGAGGCGTCGATGAAGGGCACGTACGACAGCACGAACACCAGGACGACGACGCCCAGCGCGGTGAGGTACTGCCGCCCGGCCCGGCGGAACGCGGCCTTCGCCGCCGGCCACGCGCCGGCCCGGCGGACCGCGACCGGGTAGACCATGCCGAGCACGACGCCCGAGAGCAGCACGAACATCTCCGCGCCGGTGATCGCGCCGATGGCGTTGAGCGTGACGTAGGAGAACAGCCCGGCGACCTCGATGTGGGTCACCACGACCGCCACGATGATCCAGCCGCGGAACAGGTCCAGCCGCCGGTCGCGGGGGTCGTGCTCGTCCGGGTACCGCCAGGACGGCAGGAACCGTCCGGCCAGCCCGGAGGCGTAGAAGAGCAGCAGCGCCAGCGCGGCGCAGAAGACGATCCAGCCCATCTCGTCGCCGCCGCCGGTCGTCGTCCGGGCGCGGTCCTGGGCCAGTGCCGTGCCGCCGGACTGCAGGTCCTGCACCGTGGTGACCGCCCCGGTGGTGAACCCGGCGGCGGTGAGGTCGGCGGCGAACGCGGTCGCGAGCTCAGGGGTGGCAGTGGCCCGCCAGTCGACGAGGGCGTCGTCGGCCTCGGCCTCGGGGCGCTCCTGCTCCAGCCACACGACGGCGGCGATCCCGGGGAACTGCGGGGCGGCGGCGAACACCTGGCGCCACCAGCCCTGCTTGACCGCGAGCTCCTGGGCGACGTCCGCGCCCGGGTCGCCGGGGGCGAAGAACGCGCCGGTCTGCACCACCATCGGCAGGTCCTGGCCGGTCACGTAGGTGCCGTAGAAGTCGCGACCGGCGCCGGTGGGCGAACTCCATCCCTCGGTGCCGGACAGCAGCGCCTCGTACTTGCCGGCCGGCGGGACGTCGTTGGCGCCGAAGTCCTGCTGCAGGCCGTAGTGGTAGGCCGACAGCCCCACGGCGTCGACGTACCCGGGGCCGGGCCAGTACGGGGCGTAGGGGTCGTCGGCGTCGGTGACCGCGCCGTCCCCGTCGGTGTCCAGGGCGGACTCCTCGCGCGGGCCGGAGCCCTCGACCTCGCCGCGGGCGGTGCCGAACGGGTAGCCCGCGCCGTAGGCAGGGGCCCAGGTCATCGCGGCGCCCGGCGCGGTGGCGTGCACGACGTCGGCCAGGGTGCGGAAGGCGTCGACGTAGGCGGCGGGCTGCTGGCCCCAGGGGGTCCAGGAGCCGTTCATCTCCGGGGCGAAGCGCACCCAGAACGCGGCGTCGTCGGCCTCGGTCAGCTCGGCGAGCTCGTCGGCCAGCCGCTGGGCGTCGGCCGTCGTCAGGTCGCCGAGGGACTCCGTCGGCTCCAGCGTCAGGACGGCCAGCGCGCCGGTGGTGGTGGCCTGCTCGACGAACTGGCGCAGGTAGAGCTCGTCGTCGTCGGTCAACGGGTAGCGGACGGACTGGGCGAACAGGCTGGGGGACTCCCCGAGCCGGTCGGCGTAGTCGGCGGCGCCGTCGCTGGTCCAGTCCAGCGCCGGGCCGACGTAGGGGGCGCCGGCCGGCGGGGTGAGGGCCTCGCGCGGGGCGGCCCAGGCGGGGGAGACCCCCAGTGCGACGAGGAGCCCGACGAGGACGGCGAGGAGCCCGGCGCGCCTCACCGCGACCGCCGGCGGACCAGGAACCAGCGGTTGGTCGACCCCTCCCGCTCGTAGACCAGCTCGTCGACGGCGGCCCGGGCCAGCGCCAGGCCGCGGCCGTCCTCGGCCAGGGCCAGCACGGCGTCCAGGTCGTCGGGGTCGCCGGACTCGGGCATGGAGGCTGCGTCCAGGTCGACGTGGGCCTCGGCGCCGTCGTCCTCGAAGCGGGCCTCGACCCGGTCGGGCCAGCCGCTGACCCGCAGCACCAGCGTCACCGCGGTGCCCCGGGTGGCGTGCTCGACGATGTTGGCCGCCACCTCGGCGACCGCGGTCTCGAAGTGCATCCGGTCCAGGGCGGGCATGGCGTCGTCGGCCCAGAGGGCGGCGAGCAGCTCGTGCACCTGCTCGAGGCTCTCGGGGCGGGCGCTGACCCGCAGGACGTGCTCGACGCCGTCAGTCGCCATCGAAGGCGCCCGCGACGTCGGGGCGCGGGCGCAGCACGCGGTGCAGGTTGGTCAGTTCCAGCACGGCCTGCACCTGCGGGCCGACCGCGGCCAGCCGCAGGTCACCGCCGGCCTGCCGGGTGGTCTTGAGCCCGGCGATGAGCGCGCCGAGGCCGGAGCTGTCGATGAACTCGGTGCCGGAGAGGTCCACCACGATGCGCGGGTGGCCCTGCTCGACGAGCTGGCTGACCAGCCCGCGGAGCTGGGGTGCGGCGACCATCGTCAGCCGGCCCACGGGGGCGAGCACCCCGATGCCGTCGTCCCGGGTGTGCGTCTGGAAGTCGATCACGAGGGGACCTTCTCTGGGATGGGGGCGGGGGAGAACCCGCGGTAGCGGACGGCGGTGATGACGACGGAGAAGACGGCGAGGTCGTAGACGACCCAGACGAGGTTGGCCCAGGTGCCCAGCGGGGTGGCCTGGCCGACGGCGAGTCGGATCAGCCCGACGACGGCGGCGACCACCAGCAGCACCATCACGGTGAGCTGGGGCTTCACCAGGTGCCAGGGCAGCTCGTCGCCGCCCTGCTTGGTCTTGGGGGTGACGGCGAACCCGAGGCTGCGGCCGCGGTACACGTTGGCCACCGCGGAGGTGACCGAGCGGATCCACACCGGGAACAGGGCCAGGGAGTACTGCTGGCCGCGCCAGGTCGCAGCACCGCGGCCGACGACGAGGAACAGCAGCTGGTTGACCACCAGGAACGGCACCAGCCGGACGAAGAAGTCCGAGCTCAGCGCCTGCACGGGCAGCACGCCGACCAGCAGGTAGACGATCGGGGCGGCGATGTAGACCAGCGCGGCGAAGCCGGCCAGGTAGCTCCACATAGTGGCCGTGTACATCAGCTTCTGGGTGAGCGAGAGCCCCTTCTGGACCAGCGGGTTCTCCCGCAGCATCACCTGCACGGTGCCCTGGGCCCAGCGCAGCCGCTGGGTCAGCATCGTGCCGAGGTCCTCCGGCGCCAGGCCCAGGGCCAGCACCTCGTGGTGGTAGACCGAGCGCCAGCCCAGCCCGTGCAGCCGCATGCAGGTGGCCATGTCCTCGGTGACGGAGATGGTGGCCAGCGGCATCACCGGCTGCGCCTCGTCGTCCCGGTCGACGTCGACCGAGCGGACCAGCGTGCGCACCGTCTCCAGCGCGCCCAGCGGCGACCAGTCCCGGCCGGCCAGCTGACGGAGCGCCGCCGGGTCGATCTCGGCGAGCCCGCCCTCGTCGCCGAGCTCGGCGGTCAGCTCCCGGATGGAGGCCAGGTCGGCCTCCAGGGCCTTGACGTCGGCGGCGACGACCTCGGCCGCGGCGGCGTCCACCCGCTGCTGGAAGGACCAGGTGACGTCGGCGATGGCGTGGCCCAGGGCGAGCTCGTTGCGGGCCTGGCGCAGCGAGAACGCCACGTAGCCCAGCGCCCGGGCCACCACCTTCTGCTCGGGGTCCACCCCGGCCCGGGCCCGCTCGAGCACCGCGCCGGAGGTGCGCAGGCTGCGGTCCAGGCTGACCTCGAGCTCGGTGACGTAGCGGGTGACCCCCAGCTGCATCAGCGCCTCGCGGCGCAGCACCGCGTTCGAGCCGCAGAAGAAGGCCGAGTTCCAGCCGTCCTTGCCCTGCTGGATGGGCCCGTAGAACAGCGGCGCCTGGCTGCCCAGCGGGTCGTTCTCGGGCACGTTGACGAAGTACTGCGGGGTCTGCACCAGGGCGACCCGCTCGTCGGTGAAGTACCCGAGCGTGCGGTCCAGGATGCCCGGCTCGGGCACCTGGTCGGCGTCCAGGATGAGGAGGAACTCCCCGTCGGTGGCCAGCAGCGCGTTGTTCAGGTTGCCGGCCTTGGCGTGCCGGGGCCGGTCGGTCCAGTCCACCGAGCGGGTGATGTACCCGATGCCCTCCGCCTCGACGAGCTCCCGCAGCTCGGGGCGGGCGCCGTCGTCGAGCACCCAGGTCCGGTGCGGGTGGGTGATCGCCACCGAGGCCCGGGCGGTGCGCATGACCAGGTCCAGCGGCTCGTTGTAGGTCGCGATCAGCACGTCGACGGTCGCCTCGGGAGGCGCCGGCGGTGGTTCCCCGCGCTGCCGGTAGCGCCACATCGTCAGCCCGAACAGCAGCGAGTCGATCAGGCTGTAGGTCTCGGCGACCACCAGCGGCACGGCCAGCCACCAGGCCGACCAGTTCACGCTGAACAGCCAGCGCCACACGATGTAGTTCAGCCCCAGCAGGACCGTCAGCAGCACCAGCGTGCGGATGACCACCAACCGGCCGGTCAGCGGGACCGCGCGCTCCCCCCGTGCACGGCCCATCAGACGTCGGGCCGTCGGCGGACCACCAGCGCGGTGACGTCGTCCAGCGGGGCCGAGACCGACGTGAGCGCGCGGACGGCGGCCACGACCGCGGCCGGCTCGGGGTCGCGCCGCACCAGGGCGGCCAGGTCGTCCAGGGAGTCCGTGGTCCCGCCGAAGACGTCGAACAGGCCGTCGCTGAACACCGCGAGGGTGTCCCCGGGCAGCAGCACCAGCTGCCGCTCGGTCCAGGTGGCGTCCCGGTCCAGGCCCAGCGGCAGGTCCCCGCCGGAGAGGTGCTCGGTCGTGCCGTCGGCCCGCGCCACCAGGGAGAGCCCGTGGCCGGCGTCGACGTACCGGAGCACGCCGGTCGCCGGGTCCAGCCGGGCGTGGAAGGCGGTGACGAAGCTGCCGGAGCGGGCGAGGTCGGGCTCGAGGTCGCGGTTGGTCGCGGCGAACACCTCGCCCAGGGAGACCCCGGCCCAGGGCGGTTCGCCGCCCCGGCCGGGCCGGGACTCCGCCGTACGGGCCGCACCGCGGAGCACGGCGCGCACGGTGGCCATCAGGATGGCCGCCCCGGTGCCCTTGCCCATGACGTCGGCGACGGTGAGCGCCAGCCCGCCGGGCACCGGCTCGTGGTCGTAGAGGTCGCCACCGATGGCCTGGGCCGGGATGCACAGCCCGTCGACGTCCCACCCGGGGACGTCCGGGGTCGTGGAGGGCAGCAGGCCCCGCTGCACCTGCTGGGCGCGCTCCATCTCCGCGGAGTGCGCGAGCTCCCGCTGGGCCCACTCGCCGAGCTCGTCGAGCAGGGCCAGCTGGGTGGTGTCCAGCCGTCGGGGGCGGACGTCGAAGAGGCAGAACGTGCCCACGACCTGCCCGGCCGGACCGACCAGCGGGTGGCCGGCGTAGAAGCGGATGTGCGGGGGCCCGGTGACCGCCGGGGTGTCGGCGAACCACGGGTCGTCGAGGGTGTCGGGGACGACGACGGTCTCGGCCAGGCTCACCGTGCGGTCGCAGAAGGAGGCCTGTCTGGGGGCCTCGGGCACGTCCATCCCGGCGCAGGACTTGAACCAGAGCCGGTCGTGGTCGACCAGGGTGACCGTCGCGATCGGCACCCCGAAGACCCGCTGGGCGATCCGGGTGATCCGGTCGAAGCGCTCCTCGGCGGGGGTGCCGATCAGCTGGAGGGCGTCGACCGCCCGCTGACGCAGGAGCTCGGGGTCCAGGTGGTGGACCACGTCGGTGGTGGTCATGCGTGCTGCCCCGATCGGAGGTCCAGTGCGGTGGTCAGGGCGCGTGCGGACGCCGGGGAGCTGGCGATCCGCCAGTCGGTCTCCTTGGCGTGGTCGAACCAGACGACGGCCGCGACGTCACGTTGGGCGTCCAGCCACGTGACCAGGTCGCGGATCCAGGCGGCCTTGTCCCCGCCGGCCTCCGCGGAGGCGACCTCGCCGATCACCACCGGCTTCCCGGGGGCGAGGGCGCGCAGCTCGGCGAGGCTGCCGGCGAAGACGGTCTGCGGCGACTGCCAGGAGCTCCAGGACTGGGAGGTGCCCCAGTTGTAGCCGTCCAGACCGACCACGTCGACGACGTCGGCGCCGGGCCAGGTGGCCGCCATCGGCGACGAGCCGGGGTAGGAGACGTTGGGGTTCCAGACGAACTGGACGTTGCCGGCGCCGGCCTGGTCGAACCGCTGGACGACGTGCCGCCAGGCGGCCGTGTAGTCCGCCGCCGTGGTGCCGCCGCCGACCGACCACGGGTACCAGTCGCCGTTCTGCTCGTGCGCGAAGCGCAGGTAGACCGTCCCGCCCCAGCGGCGGAGGGAGTCGGCCCAGGTGCGCAGGTAGGCGTCGTGGGTGCCGGCGGCGATGCTCGACATCGAGAACCGGGCGCGGTCGGCCGAGCCCCAGGTCCAGGGCTCCCAGGTGACCACCGGGTCGGCGCCCCGGGCGCGGACGGCGTCCAGGCCGGCCAGCGGGGGCGCGGTGGTGAAGTCGGCGTAGGAGAGGACAACGCTGGGGCGCTCGCCGGCGGCGGTGGCACTGGCGTCCAGCTCTGCCGATGCGGTGGGGCCACCGGGGACGCTGACCCCGAAGCGCAGCGCCGTGGTCCGCCCGGTCGGGGCGGGAGCGGCGGCCGCGGGACGGGCGGCGGTGCCGGTCGCCTCGGCCGGCTTCCGCGACGGCGCCGCGACCGCCGGCGTGGCCCCGACCAGGGCCAGCAGGCCGGCCACGAGGAGTGCGGCGAGGAGACCAGGGATGCGGAACGTCACCATTCCGGCATCGACTGGATCGGATCTCGACTTGAGCCCCCGTCCGGGCGACGTCTCCCTCGTCGTGGTGAGTCCGCCGGCGACCGACTGTCACCACGGGCCGGCACGGCCGAAACCGGTTGCCCCACCGGCCAGGGTGGAGCCGTGGACACCCCGACCTGGCCTCCGGCGGACGTGCGGTTGCACGTGGACGGGCTGGTCCTCCAGCTCCCCGACGAGGCCCGGCTGACCGAGCTCGGCGCGCTGGCGGCAGCCGGGGTGCACGGCGAGGACGAGATGCCCTTCACCCAGCCGTGGACGGTGGGCACCGGCGCCGACCGGGCCCGCCGGACGGTGCAGTACCACTGGCAGGTGCGGGGGGCCTGGACCCCGCAACGGTGGTGCTGGCCGGTGGTCGCGCTGCAGGACGGCGTCGTCGTCGGCATGCAGGAGCTGTCCGCGCAGGACCTGCCGGTGCTGCGCGAGGTCGCGACCGGCTCGTGGGTCGGCCGGGAGCACCAGGGTCGCGGCATCGGCACCCGGATGCGGGCCGCGGTGCTGTCCTTCGCCCTCGGCACGCTGGGCGCCGAGCACGCCACCACCGAGGCCTTCGAGGACAACGCGGCCTCGATCGCCGTCACCCGACGGCTGGGGTACCGCCCGGACGGTGAGGACCGGCTGGTGCGGCAGGGCCGCCCGGCCCGGTCGCTGTGATTCCGGCTGCGCGCCGAGGGCTTCTCCAGCCCCTGGCCGGTCCGTGTGGAGGGCTGGTCGGCGGCCTGTGCAACGGCGTTCGGGCTGGTGGGAGAGGCGTGAGCCGGGCGACTCCGGGCTCCGGGGGCCCCCCAGCAGGGGTGCGAGCGCCTATCGTGGGGCGCATGACGGGCAGCTCAGACACGACCACCCACGCCGCGGTGCGCGCCATCCGGCTCGCCGACGTCGAGCGTCAGGCGGCGCAGTCGGCAGCCCGCGACGCCCAGCGGCGGTGGGAGGCGGCCCTCGTCGCCGCCGTCGAGGCGGGCCACGCCCCCTCCGCCGTCGCCCGCGAGGCCGGGGTGACCCGCAACCGGGTCTCCCAGCTCGTGTCGGCGCACCGCACCGCGGTGGAGCAGGCCGCTGCGGCCCCGCGCCGCGGACCGCGGATCGTGCCCAGCCCGCTCAGCTGATCCGAGGTGGGGATGTGACGTCAGGGTCACAGGCCCGACGAGCGTAAACAGCGTTTGCATCTGCCTCGGCAGGGCTATCTTGGTCAGGGACGACGACCTCCGACTGCCCCGGCGATCCCTTCGCCCGCTCCGGTCGGTCACGACTGAGAGGCCCCACCGTGCCTGACAACCTCCGCGGTTCCCGGATGGGGACCACCAGCCTCGAGTCCGTTCGCGGGGCCGTGCTCGCCGAGACCATGACCCACACGTACGAGTGCCCCCTGGGTCACGACGTGCGGGTCACCTTCGCCGCCGACGCGGTTCCGCCGAACGCCTGGGCCTGCCCCAACCACGGCCAGACCTCGATCCTCGTGGTCACCCCCGACACCCCGGTCGCCCCGGTGCTGGCCGACGGCGAGGCCCCGCCGACCCGGGGACGCGCCCGGAAGACCGGCCCGCCGCGGGTGAGCAAGACCCCGTGGGAGATGCTGCTGGAGCGCCGCGAGATCAAGGACCTCGACGAGCTCCTCAGCGAGCGCCTCGACGTGCTGAAGGCGCGGCGCACCCGCCAGTGAGGTAGTCAGGGGTGGTGAGCGCACCCCTGATCGCCGCCCTGGGCGACCGAGTCCCCGCCGTCGACGAGACCGCCTTCGTCGCCCCCACCGCCGTGGTGCTGGGCAGCGTGACCCTGGGCCCGAGGTCCTCGGTCTGGTACGGCGCGATCGTGCGGGCCGACGCCGAGACGATCTCGATCGGCGCCGACTCCAACGTGCAGGACGGCTCCACCCTGCACAGCGACCCCGGCTTCCCCCTCGTCCTCGGCGACCGGGTCACCGTGGGCCACCGGGTGGTGCTGCACGGCGCCCGGATCGACGACGACGTGCTGGTCGGCATGGGCGCGGTGGTTATGAACGGGGCCCACGTGGGCTCCGGGTCGATCGTCGCCGCCGGTGCCGTCGTCACCGAGAACGCCGTCGTCCCGCCCGGCTCGCTGGTCGCCGGGGTGCCGGCGAAAGTGGTCAAGGAGCTCGGCGAGGCCGCAGTCGGCCCCATCCGCGCCAACGCCACCAGCTACACCGACCGCCTCGACCAGCACCGCGCCCTCCGCCCCCTCTGACGAGCTCCCCCCATCGCAAGAAGCGCCCTTTTTGGGGTGCCCCTCATCGCAAGAAGCGCCCTTTCTGGGACAGGGCTCCGGGGCGGTGCCTGTGGACAACCCGGTCCGGGGGCTCCTCGCCGCGACAGGGTGGGGGCGTGTCCAGTCACGTGCGCCTCAACGAGGGCGTGTTCATCGGCAGTCACGCCGTCGCCGCCGGGCTCGTCCGACCCGAGGACCTGCGGCGGCGTCACCGCCGGGTGGTCCAGGGGGTCTACGCCACCCGGGGTCTCCCGTTCGACCACGACACCCGGTGCCTGGGGACGGCGCTGGTGCTCCCCGCCGGCTACGCCATCGGCGGGCTGTCGGCCGTCGGCTGGTACGCCGCGCCCCTGCTCGGTCCGGTCGACCCGGTCGTGGCCGTGGGTCCGGGCGGGGCCACCTGGCGCGGCCCGAGAGAGGTCCGGGTCCATCGCAGTGACGTGACGGACGACGACGTCCTCGTCGACCGGCGGGGAGTCCCGGTCACCGGCCCGTGGCGCACTGCCTGGGACGTCGCGGCGATGGAGTCCCTCCCCACCGCTGTCGCCGCGCTCGACCGGCTGGCCCACGAAGGTGTCCTGGACCTGGGGGAGTTCGCGGCGTGGGTCCAGGACCGGCGCGGGAAGTGGCGCGTCACCCAGGTCAGGCGGGCGGTGGAGCTGGCGGACGCGCGGGCGGAGTCGCCGGAGGAGTCCCGGGTCAGGGTCGCGCTGGTGCGCGCCGGGCTCCTGCCCGAGGTGCAGGTCGAGGTGTTCGACGACCAGCGGGCCTTCATCGCCCGGGTGGACCTGGCGTTCCCCGAGCTGAAGATCGCCATCGAGTACGACGGGGCGCACCACTTCACCGACCAGCAGGTCCCCCGGGACAACGTCCGCCTCGCCCGGCTGCGCGCGGCCGGGTGGGTGGTGCTGCGGCTGGCGAACGCCGACCTCTACGACATGGACGACGTCGTCCGTCGCGTTCAGGCCCTGGTCGGACAGCGCACAGCATGACGACCCCAGAAAGGGCGCTTCTCGCGGGGTGAGGGACCCCAGAAAGGGCGCTTCTTGCGGAGGGGCTAGGAGAGCTCGGCGGCGACGAGGGGGGTGAGGGTGAGGTGCGGCTTGTTCTGCTCCAGGGCCCGCAGTGACCACTTGTCGGTGAACAGGGCCAGCAGCTCGCCGTCGGGGCGGGTCATGACCTCGGCACCCCGGGCACGGCTGATCTCCTCGGCCGACTCGGCGTCGGTGGCGCGGGCCAGCGAGTAGGGCAGGTTCTCCAGGCTCACCTTGGCGCCGAACTCGTGCTCCATCCGGTGCTGGGCGACCTCGAACTGCATCGGTCCGACGACGGCGAGCACGGGGGCGCCGTCCCCGCGGCGCTCGCTGATGAGCACCTGGACGACGCCCTCACCGGCCAGGGTGTCCATCCCCTTGCGGAAGGCCTTGTACTTGCTGGTGTCGGCCACCCGGGCGACGGCGAAGTGCTCGGGGGCGAACGTGGTGATCGGCGGGTAGACCACGGGGGAGTCGACGTAGAGGGTGTCGCCCACCCCGAGGGCCTGGGCGTTCACCAGCCCCACGACGTCACCGGGGTAGGCGGTCTCGATGGTCTCGCGGTCGCGCCCGAACACCTGCTGGGCGTACTTCGTGGCGAAGGGCCGGTTGTTGGCGGCGTTGGTGACCACCATGCCGCGCTCGAACACCCCGGTGCACACCCGCATGTAGGCCAGCCGGTCGCGGTGCCCGGTGTCCATGCCGGCCTGCACCTTGAACACGAAGGCGCTGAACGGGTCGTCGATGGCGCGCGGCTTGCCGTCGACGTCGGGCCGGTCCCCGGGCGGCGGGGCCAGGTCGACCAGGGTGTCGAGCAGGGCGGCGACGCCGAAGTTCGAGACCGCGGAGGCGAACAGCACCGGGGTGGTGGCGCCGGCGAGGAAGAGCTCCTGGTCGTGGTCGGCGCCGGTCTCGCCGAGCAGCTCGGCCTCCTCGACCGCCGTGGTCCAGGCGTCGCCCTCCTGGGCCAGGGCCGCGTCGGCGGTCATGACCTGCTCGGGGGCGATGGTGGCGCCGCCGGCGGTGCGGGTGAAGTGCCGGTAGGAGCCGTCCCGGCGGTCCAGCACCCCGCGGAAGTCCCCGGCGATGCCGACCGGCCAGGTCAGCGGGGTGGGCTGCAGGCCGGTGCGGTCGGCGATCTCGTCCATCAGCGCGAGGGCCTCGTTGCCGGGGCGGTCCCACTTGTTGACCACGGTGATGATCGGGATGCCGCGGTGCCGGCAGACCGCGAACAGCTTCATGGTCTGGGTCTCCAGGCCCTTGGCCGCGTCGACCAGCATCACCGCGGCGTCCACGGCGGTGAGCACCCGGTAGGTGTCCTCGGAGAAGTCGGCGTGCCCGGGGGTGTCGACCAGGTTGACCACGGCGTCGCGGTAGGCGAACTGCAGCGCGGCCGAGGTGATGGAGATGCCGCGGGCCTTCTCCATGTCCATCCAGTCCGACACGGTGGCGCCACGGCCGGCCTTGCCGTGCACCGCGCCGGCGCGGCCGATCACGTGGGCGTGCAGGGCCAGGGCCTCGGTGAGCGTGGACTTGCCCGCGTCGGGGTGGCTGATGACGGCGAAGGTGCGCCGGCGCGCGGCCTCGGTGGCGGCGGTGCTCACGGTGCTCCTGTCCTCACCGGCGTACCCGCGGACGGGGGCGGTGCTGGGTCGTGCGGGTGGCCCGGCGACGCGGGGGACCCCCCGAGTCTACGGCGGTCGGCGCGGGCCCCGGTCCGTGCGCGGGGCGGTGACCGCCGGTGCCGGCCGGTCACGTTCTGGTGACGTCCGTCGCGTTCTCCGGGAATGGTCGGGGAGTCCCGGGTCGTCGTGTCGACTCCGGGGTCGGGTGACCATTCCGGGGTCCTCGACGTGTCGACCCGGCCAGCGTGGTGACCGGCCCGCTCGCGGGGCCCGGGAACGGGCCTCCTGCTGGGGAAACGGTGCTGGTGCAGGGCTCGGGTCGACCTGGGGCGGGTGATGACCGTGGGGCTCCTGAGGCTGCCGGGACCGGTCGTCGGCCATTCTCAGAATGGTCGTCGCGAGGGCCGAGGAATGGTCCCGGAACGGGTTCGGCACTTCGGGTTGAGAGTGCGCACCGGACGCCGTAACCGCCTCCGACAGCGGAGCACGTCCGTCGTCGCACGAACAGACGAGGGCGGTGACGCGTGGACGGCATGGACGACATCGTCGAGGACTTCCTCGTGGAGAGCCACGAGAACCTGGACCAGCTGGACCGCGACCTGGTGGCCCTCGAGCAGGACCCCGGCTCCCGCGAGCAGCTGTCCAGCATCTTCCGGACCATCCACACCATCAAGGGCACCAGCGGCTTCCTCGCCTTCGGCAAGCTGGAGGAGGTCACCCACGTCGGGGAGAACATGCTGTCCCGGCTGCGCGACGGGGTCCTGGAGCTGACCCCGCACCGCACCGACGCGCTGCTGACGATGGTCGACACCGTCCGGGCGCTGCTGGGTTCGATCGAGACCACCGGCAGCGAGGGTGCGGTCGACGTCGCCCCGGCCGTGGCCGCGATCGTCGCCTCGATGGAGGCCGTGCCGGTCGCCGTGGGCGTCGCCCCGGCACCGGTCGAGGCCACGGTCGGGACGACGGCCGAGGCGACCGCCGTGCTCGCCGAGGCCGCCGAGGTGGTGGACGCCGTCCCCGTCCGGCACACCGACGTGGTCGCCCCCGTGCCCCCGGCCGTCGAGGAGCACCACGAGGAGCCGGTCCCCGGTCGCCGGGCCGTCGCCGACGCCACCATCCGGGTCGACGTCGACCTGCTCGACGCGCTGATGCAGCTGGTCGGCGAGCTGGTGCTGACCCGCAACCAGATCGTGCAGTACGTCTCCCGGCAGTCCGACACCGACCTCGTGCGGGCCGGCCAGCGGCTGAACCTGATCGCCAGCGAGCTGCAGGAGGGCGTCATGAAGACGCGCATGCAGCCCATCGACCACATCTGGTCCAAGCTGCCCCGTGTCGTCCGCGACCTGGGCCAGCAGTGCGGCAAGTCGGTCACCCTCGCGATGGAGGGCGCCGAGACCGAGCTGGACAAGACGCTCCTGGAGGCGGTCAAGGACCCGCTGACCCACCTGGTCCGCAACTCCGTCGACCACGGCATCGAGACCCCGGAGGCGCGGCTCGCCGCCGGCAAGCGGCCCGACGGCGTGCTGAGCCTGCGGGCCCGACACGAGTCCGGCCAGGTCGTGGTGGAGGTCGCCGACGACGGCGCCGGAATCGACCCCGTCCGGGTCGGGGCCAAGGCCGTCGAACGCGGTCTGGTCACCGCCGAGGCGCTGGCCCGGATGAGCCAGGCCGACGTGCTGCAGCTCGTCTTCGCCCCCGGGTTCTCCACCGCAGCCGCGGTCACCAACGTGTCCGGCCGCGGGGTCGGCATGGACGTGGTCAAGACCAACATCGAGGCCATCGGCGGCACGATCGAAATCGAGTCCGAGGCCGGCCGGGGCACCTGCACCCGGCTGCGCATCCCGCTGACCCTGGCGATCGTGCCGGCGCTGACCGTGGAGTGCGCCGGCGACCGCTACGCGATCCCGCAGGTCAGCCTGCAGGAGCTGGTCAGCCTGGACGCCGAGAAGGCGGCCAGCGCGGTCGAGGAGATCGGCGGTGCCCGGGTCTACCGGCTGCGCGGGGAGCTGCTGCCGCTGGTGCAGCTGGCCGACGTGTTCGGGCTGACGTCCGACCGGCACGACGGGCACGTGGTCATCGCCGTCCTGCGGTCCGAGGGCCGCCGCTTCGGCCTGGTCGTGGACCGGGTCGTCAACACCGAGGAGATCGTCGTGAAGGCAGTCGGTGCCCAGCTGAAGTCCATCGGGCTGTACTCCGGGGCGACCGTCCTGGGCGACGGCACGGTGGCGCTCATCCTCGACGTGCAGGCCCTGGCCCGGCGGGCGCTGCGGGCCGAGAGCGCGGAACGGGCCGAGCAGCGCGCCCAGGCGCAGGCCCACGACCGGGCCGCCGGGCCGGTCGAGCGGCAGCGGATGCTGCTGGCCACCATCGGCGGCGGACGACGGGTCGCCATCCCCCTGGACACCGTCACCCGGCTGGAGCAGCTGCCCGCGGCCGGTGTCGAGCGGGTCGGTTCGCGCGAGGTGGTCCAGTACCGCGGCGCGATCCTGCCGATCGTGCGGCTGGACCGTCTCCTGGGCGCCTCCTCCTGCGACAGCCCCTCGCGCGACGTCCTCGAGGTGATCGTCTACGCCGACCACGACCGGTCCGTCGCCATCGTGGTGGAGCAGATCCTGGACATCGTCGACGACGCCGAGGCGCTGCACTCCGACATCGACGACCACGGCCTGCTGGGCTCGGCGGTGTTCGGCGACAAGGTCACCGAGCTGCTCGACGTCCGGGCCGCCATCCTCGCCGCCGACCCGTCCTTCTACGCCTTCGAGGGCACCGAGCACGCCGACGGCGTCCCGACCGGTCTGCTGGCGGTCTGAGATGAGCGCACCCACCACCAGCCGCACGACCCAGCTGGCCACCTTCTGGCTGGACGGCGACCTCTACGGCGTCGAGGTGGCCCACGTCCAGGAGGTGCTCCGGGCGCAGAAGCTCACCCGGGTGCCGCTGGCCCCACCGGCGGTCGCCGGGCTGATCAACCTGCGCGGCCAGGTGGTCACCGCCATCGAGCTGCGCGAGCGGCTCGGCCGTCCGGCCCGCCCGGCGGGCGCGGACTCGGTCGTGATCGTCGTCCGGATGCACGGGGAGGCCGTCAGCTTCCTCGTCGACGGCATCGCCGACGTCGTGCACGTGGACGCCGTGGACTTCGAACAGCCGCCGGACACCCTGGACGGCCGTGCCCGCGAGCTCATCCGCGGCGCCTACAAGCTCGACGGCCGGCTGCTGCTCGCCCTCGACGTCGCCCGCGCCGTCGCAGCCTGACCCGCTCCCCCTCCCCAGCACCCTCCCCCGCTCCGTCCCCCGACTCCTGAGGAGCGCTCCCGCATGCCCACGTCCAGCACGTCCACACCGCAGCCGTCCACCCGGGCCTGGTGGGGGGACCGCAGCCTGCGGACGAAGGTCCTCACCGCGGTCGCCGCCGGCGCGGTCGCCTCGGTGGCCATCGGCGTCGTCGGCATCACCGCGACCGGCTCGGCGGCCGACGCCGGGCAGGAGGTCTACGCGTCGAACCTGATGAGCGTCTCCCAGCTGGCCGCCGTCGACGGCACCCTCAGCGACCTGCGGATCGCCTCGCGGAACGCCGTGCTGGCACCGGAGGCCGAGACCGACGCGGTGCTGGCGGAGATCGCGCAGCTGCAGGACCGGTACACCGAGGAGATGGCCACCTACGCGGTGGACCTGTCCGCCGAGCAGCAGGGACTGGTCGACGGGGCCGACGAGGCCGTCGCCCGGTGGGGGGACTTCTTCGACACCACCCTGGCCCCGCTCGCGGCGGCGAAGGACACCACCGGCTGGTACGCCGCGAACAGCGAGAACCTGCTGCTGACCGAGGCAGCCGAGGCGCTGGGCGAGCTCACCGCGAGCGAGCAGGCCGACGCGGCCGCGGCTGCGGCGGCCGCCCAGGACGCCGCCGGCACCGCCCTGACGACGACGCTCGTGGTGCTCGTGGCCGGGGTCCTGGCGGCGGTCGCGATCGGCTGGTTCGTCGCCACCACGATCGCCCGCGGTCTGCGCCGGGTGCAGGTCACCGCCGACGCCCTCGCCGCCGGGGACCTGACGGCCACGTCGGACCTGACCACCGACGACGAGCTCGGCCGGATGGGCCGGGCCCTGGACACCGCGACCGGCACGCTGCGGACGTTGATGGCCACGGTCGTCTCCTCCGCCGACGCGGTCGCGGCCTCGAGTGAGGAGCTGTCGGCGTCGTCGGCGCAGATCTCGGCGTCGGCGGAGGAGACCTCCGTGCAGTCCGGGGTGGTGTCCGGTGCCGCCGACGAGGTGTCCCGCAGCGTGGCCACGGTCGCGGCGGGGGCCGAGCAGATGTCGGCCTCCATCCGGGAGATCACCCAGTCGGCGAACGAGGCGGCCCGGGTGGCCGCCGGTGCGGTGACCGAGGCCGAGGCGACGAACGCGACGATCACCAAGCTGGGCGTCTCCTCCAAGGAGATCGGTGACGTGGTCAAGGTGATCACGAGCATCGCCGAGCAGACCAACCTGCTGGCGCTGAACGCGACGATCGAGGCGGCGCGGGCCGGGGAGGCCGGCAAGGGGTTCGCCGTCGTGGCCAACGAGGTCAAGGAGCTGGCGCAGGAGACCGCGCGGGCGACCGAGGACATCGCCCGCCGGGTGGAGGCGATCCAGGCCGACACCGGCGGGGCGGTGCGCGGGCGACCGAGGACATCGCCCGCCGGGTGGAGGCGATCCAGGCCGACACCGGCGGGGCGGTGGCGGCGATCGGGCGGATCGGTGCGGTCATCGGCCAGATCAACGACCACCAGCTGACCATCGCCAGTGCGGTGGAGGAGCAGACGGCGACGACGAACGAGATGTCGCGCTCGGTGGCCGAGGCCGCCGGCGGGTCGACCGAGATCGCCGCGAACATCACCGGCGTCTCCACCGCCGCGAGCTCGACGACCCAGGCGCTCGGTCAGACCCGGGTGGCCGTCGACGAGCTGTCCCGGATGGCCGCCGACCTGCGCACCACCGTCGGCCGCTTCACCTACTGACCACCCCGGGCGGGGACGACCCCGCCCGACCACACCTCCACGGGGGAGAACCACCCATGAGCACGCCGTCCCGCAGCTGGACCGCCGACCGCCCCATCGCGGTCAAGATCGGCACCGCGGTCCTGGCCCTCGCCCTCGTGGCGGTCGCCGTCGCGACGCTGGCCGCCGTCCGGATCGGGTCGCTGCGCGACTCGGCCGACGTCCTCTACCGGGACACCGTCGTGCCGCTGACCGAGCTGTCGGAGATCCAGCGCAGCTTCCAGGGCGACCGCGCCCGGGTGGTGCAGTACGGCATCGCCGACGAGGCCACCCGCGCCGAGCTGCGCACCGACCTGACCGAGCGCCGGGCCGAGATCACCGCCCAGATCGAGGGCTACCGGGCCGCGGCGGCCGACCCCGCGGCGTTCGCCGCCTTCACCGAGCAGCTCGACACGTACTACGCACTGGCCGAGGACACCCTCTTCCCGCTGGCCGACGCCGGTGACGCCGCCGCCTTCGCCCAGGTGTTCCAGGACGAGGTCCGCCCGCAGACCACCGCGGTGGTGGAGCCGCTGCAGGCCGAGTCCGAGGCGCAGTCCGCGCTGGCCGCCTCCCGCTCGTCGCAGGGGGACGAGGAGGCCGGCACCGCGCTGACCCTGATCTGGACCGTGCTCGCGCTCGGCGTCGCGGCAGCCGTCGCGCTCACCGTGCTCGTCGTCCGCCGCCTGCTGCGCACCGTGCGCTCGGTGCGCACCGCCGTCGAGGCCCTCGCCCTGGGTGACCTGACGGTGGCCCCGGAGGTCCGCTCCGCCGACGAGCTGGGTCAGATGGCCGCCTCGCTGGTCGCCGCGCAGGCCCAGCTGCGGGCGCTGATGGCCTCGGTCGCCGGCTCCGCGGACGCGGTGGCCGCGTCGAGTGAGGAGCTGTCGGCGTCGTCGGCGCAGATCTCGGCGTCGGCGGAGGAGACCAGCGTGCAGTCCGGGGTGGTGTCCGGTGCCGCCGACGAGGTGTCCCGCAGCGTGGCCACGGTCGCGGCGGGTGCCGAGCAGATGAGCGCCTCGATCCGGGAGATCGCGCAGAGCGCCAACGAGGCGGCCCGGGTGGCCGCCGGTGCGGTCACCGAGGCCGAGACCACCAACGCGACGATCACCAAGCTGGGCGTCTCCTCGAAGGAGATCGGTGACGTGGTCAAGGTGATCACGTCGATCGCCGAGCAGACGAACCTGCTGGCGCTGAACGCGACGATCGAGGCGGCGCGGGCCGGGGAGGCCGGCAAGGGCTTCGCCGTCGTGGCCAACGAGGTCAAGGAGCTGGCGCAGGAGACCGCGCGGGCGACCGAGGACATCGCCCGCCGGGTGGAGGCGATCCAGGCCGACACCGGCGGGGCGGAGGAGACCGCGCGGGCGACCGAGGACATCGCCCGCCGGGTGGAGGCGATCCAGGCCGACACCGGCGGGGCGGTGGCGGCGATCGGGCGGATCGGTGCGGTCATCGGGCAGATCAACGACCACCAGCTGACCATCGCCAGCGCGGTGGAGGAGCAGACGGCGACGACGAACGAGATGTCGCGCTCGGTGGCCGAGGCCGCCGGCGGGACGACCGAGATCGCCGCGAACATCACCGGGGTGGCCACCGCGGCCGGCTCGACGACGCAGGCCCTGGGCCAGACCCGGGTCGCCGTCGACGAGCTGTCCCGGATGGCCGCGGACCTCCGCACCACGGTGGGGCGGTTCTCCTGGTGAGGATCACCGACGTGGGGCTGCGGACCCGGCTCGGCCTGGCCTTCGGCGGGGTGGCGCTGCTCGTCGTGGGCTGCGCCGTCGGCGGGGTCGCCGCGGTCAGCGAGCAGCGCGGGCTCGCCCAGGAGGTCACCGCCGCCGACGGCGTGCTCCGCGACGCCGAGACGATGCGCTTCCAGATCGCCGACGCCACCGGCTGGCAGGGCTTCGTGCTCGCCGACGTCGCCGCCTTCGGCCCCGAGGCCGCGCTGGCCGACGACTCGTACAACCGGGCCGGCTTCCTCGCCAGCAAGGCCTCGGTCTACGCCTGGCTGGACGCCGTGGACACCCGGGCGATGAGCCCGGCCGAGCGTGCCGACTTCGACCGGCTGCGCCCGGCGTGGGACAGCTACTTCGCCTGGGACGACCAGGTCGTCGACTGGGTCCGACCCGGCACCCGGGAGGGTCTGGCCACCGCGCAGACCTCGATCAACGGCGGGGAGGCCGGCGAGGGGTACACCGTCGTCCTCGGCATCGCCGACGACATCGCCGCCTCGGCGCAGGACCGGCTGGCCGGGCTGGCCGACGAGCAGTCCGCCGCCCAGTCGCGGGCGACCTGGCTGCTGTGGTCGGCCGGGGCCCTCGGTCTGGCCCTCGCCGCGCTGCTGGCCTGGCTGGTCACCCGCTCGGTGGTCGGCCCGCTCGAGCGGATCCGGGTCGTCGCCGAGGCCGTCGGTGCCCGCGACCTCACCCGTACCACGGGCCTGCGCCGTGCCGACGAGGTCGGCCGCACCGGCGCTGCCCTGGACGCCGCGGTCACCGAGGTCCGCGGCCTGGTCGGGAGGCTATCCACCTCCGCCGACGCGGTCGCCGCCTCCGCGCAGGACCTGTCCGCGGCCAGCGCACAGATCGCCGCCTCTGCGGCCGAGACCAGCTCCCGGTCCGAGGCCGTGTCCGTGGCCGCCGGCGGGGTGTCCGACAGCGTGGCCACGGTCGCCGCGGGCGCCGAGCAGATGAGCGCCTCCATCCGGGAGATCGCCCAGAACGCCGGGGAGGCCGCCCGGGTCGCCGGGTCCGCCGTCACCGAGGCTGCCGCCACCAACGCCACGGTCGGCCGGCTCGGGGACTCCTCCCGCGAGATCGGGGACGTCGTCAAGACCATCCGGTCGATCGCCGAGCAGACCAACCTGCTGGCGCTCAACGCGACCATCGAGGCTGCCCGGGCCGGGGACGCCGGCAGGGGCTTCGCCGTGGTCGCCACCGAGGTGAAGGAGCTGGCGCAGGAGACCGCGCGGGCGACCGAGGACATCGCCCGCCGGGTGGAGGCGATCCAGGCCGACACCGGGGGAGCGGTCGAGGCGATCGGCCGGATCGGGGCGGTCATCGGCCAGATCGACGACTTCCAGACCACGATCGCCTCCGCCGTGGAGGAGCAGACCGCCACCACCAACGAGATGTCCCGGTCGGTCGCCGAGGCCGCCGCGGGCAGCACCGGCATCGCCGGGTCGATCACCGCGGTCTCGGCCGCGGCCGGGTCCACGACCGAAGCACTGGCCTCGACCCGGGCGTCGGTGGACGAGCTGTCCCGGATGGCCGACGAGCTGCGCGGCGCCGTCGCGCGCTTCCAGCACTGAGCCGGTGCCCTACTCCCTGGTCAGCGCGGCCACGCTGGGCTTCGACCTGGTGCGGCTGCCGGCCGGCCCGGCCGTGGCCGCGGTGCTGCTGACGGGGCTGGCCGCCGACGCAGCGACGCTGGAACGGCTCGCCGCGGCGCACCCGGTCGCCACCGGCACCCCTGTCCAACGGGGCCGCTGGGCCGTCCGGTCGCGCCGGGTCCGCGAGCTCGCCGAGGCCGGGGTGCCCTCGCTCCGGGTCACCGGCCCCGGCCTGGACCCGGCCACCCGGACCGCTGCCCTGGTGGAGCTGCTCGAGCAGGGCACCATCGGCAGCGCCGCCGCGGTCGAACGGGTCATCCGGGACGACGTGCTGGGCCCGGACTCCCCGGCCGCGGCCGACGCCGGTCCCGACGTCACCGCGCTGGCCGCCGACGTCCTCGCCGACGGGGCGGTCGCGGCCTGGGCCGCTGCCGCGCTGCCCGACCGGGACCGCCGGGCCTTCTCCGCGGCGGTGGACCGGGCCGGACCGCCCGGCACCCCCGACCTGGGCCCGTCCGCCGTGGGGCTGCACGCGCTGGTCACCCGGCTCCGCACCTGCGACGACGCCGACCGGGTGCGGTGGCGCGCCGCCGTCGAGGAGGTGCGCGATGGCCGGCGCTCCTGGGCCGCGGCCATGCACGGCGCCTCGTGGGCCGCGCACGTCTCCGGCCGCACCCGCGCGCTCGCCGCGGCCCAGCTGCTGGCCGTGGGCGGCTTCGTCGACGCCGGGTTCACCCCCGCCGACGGTGCCCGCGGGGTGTGGAACGCCGTCGCCGGCTGCGTGCAGGCCCTGGCGGTCGCCGACCTCCTCGACGAGACCTCGTCGGAGCTGCTGTGCGCCCCGTGGGTGCTCGCGCACGGCGACTGGCCCCCCGGCGGCAGCACCGCTGCCGTCCCCGCCCAGGACCACCCGCACGGGTGAGGGCACCGGCTCAACACGGCCCGGGCCGTGCCGAAACACCACCGAGTCCCCCCGCCGGGGGACCGAGACCAGAGAGCAGAGGCCCCGTGGCTCCGATCAGGGTGATGGTGGTCGACGACTCGGTCGTCGTCCGCAAGCTCGTCACCGACGTGCTCTCCGCCGACCCGGCCATCGAGGTCGTCGGCACCGCGGTCAACGGACGGGTGGCGCTGGCCAAGCTGGAGACGCTGCGCCCGGACCTGGTCACGATGGACATCGAGATGCCCGAGTTGGACGGCATCGGCGCGGTCACCGCCATCCGCGCGGCCGGCAACCGGGTCCCGATCGTCATGTTCTCCACGCTCACCGAGCGCGGGGCCACCGCCACCCTGGACGCCCTCGCCGCCGGTGCCGACGACTACGTCACCAAGCCGGCCAACGTGGGCAGCATCGGTGCGTCGATGGAGAGCGTCCGGCAGCAGCTGGTGCCCCGGATCAAGGCCCTGACCGGACGACGGGTCGACCCGGTGCTCCCCGCACCCCGCGCGGCCGCACCGGCGACGCCCGCCCCGGCCCGGACCGGTGTCCGGCGCACCCCGGCCGTGCTGGTCATCGGCTCCTCCACCGGCGGTCCGGACGCCCTGTCCAAGGTGCTCCCCCGGCTGCCCGCCGACCTCGCCGTCCCGGTGCTGGTCGTGCAGCACATGCCCCCGGTCTTCACCGCCCAGTTCGCCGCCCGGCTCGACCGGTTGAGCCCGCTGAGCGTGGTGGAGGCCGTGGCCGGCACCCCGCTGCGCCCGGGGACCGTGCACGTGGCCCCCGGCGACTTCCACCTCACCGTGTCCTCCACCGGCGGGCTGCGCCGCACCGCGCTGGACCAGGGCGACCCGGAGAACTTCTGCCGGCCGGCCGTGGACGTGCTGTTCCGCTCCGCGGTCACCGCCTACGACGGCGCCGTGCTGGCCGTCGTCCTCACCGGGATGGGCCACGACGGACGCGACGGGGCCGCGCTGGTGCGCGACGCCGGGGGCACCGTGCTCGCCCAGGACCAGGCCACCTCGGTGGTCTGGGGCATGCCCGGTGCGGTGACCCAGGCCGGACTGGCCGACGAGGTGCTGCCGCTGGACCGGGTCGCCGACGCGGTGCTGCGCCGGCTGCCCGCCCGTCGTCCCACGCTGTCCGGGGTGCCGGCATGACCGCCGCCACCGCGCTGTCCCCGACCGGCTTCGACTGGGTCTGCCAGCTGGTCCGCCGGGAGTCCGCCATCGTGCTGGCCCCGGGCAAGGAGTACCTGGTGGAGGCCCGGCTCCTGCCGGTGGCCCGGTCGCTCGGCCTGTCCGGCGTGGCCGAGCTGGTCGACCGGGTCCGGGCACGCCCCGACGCCGCGCTGAGCCGCCGGATCGTGGAGGCGCTCACCACGAACGAGACGTCCTGGTTCCGGGACGGCGACCCGTTCACCGCGCTCACCTCGACCGTCCTGCCCGCGCTGCAGGCCGCCCGCCGGCCCGGCGAGGCGCTGCGGATCTGGTCGGCGGCCTGCTCCAGCGGCCAGGAGGCCTACACGGTCGCGATGCTGCTGGCCGACGCGCTGCCCAACGCCTCCGGCCGGGTGCAGATCACCGCCACCGACCTGTCCCGGGACATGGTGGCGCGCACCCGCGCCGGCCGGTTCAGCCAGCTCGAGGTCAACCGCGGGCTCCCCGCCTCGATGCTCGTCCGGCACTTCTGCCGGGTGGGCACCGAGTGGGAGGTGGCCCCCCAGCTGCGCGCCATGGTCACCGCCAGCGAGCTGAACCTGGCCGCCCCCCTGCCCCGCCTGGGGCCCTTCGACGTCGTGTACCTGCGCAACGTCCTCATCTACTTCGACCCCGCGACGAAGCGGGACGTCCTCCAGCGGGTGCGTCGCCTGATGCGCCCGGACGGCTGGCTCTTCCTGGGCGCAGCCGAGACGACCCTCGGGGTCGACGACACCTGGGAGCGGGTCGCCTGCGGCCGCGGCTCCGCCTACCGCCCGACGAGAGGGGCATGAGATGCGAGCGCTGGTGATCGACGACTCCCGCGCGATGCGCCGGATCGTCGGCTCGATCCTGGAGGGCTTCGGGTACGAGACCCGGCCCGCCGGGCACGGACGCGAGGCCCTGGACGTCCTCGAGGAGGGCTGGGTCCCCGACCTGGCCTGCATCGACTGGAACATGCCGGTGATGGACGGGCTGCAGTTCGTCTCCGCCGTCCGGGCGAACCCGGCCTGGCGTCAGGTGACCCTGATGATGGTCACCACCGAGAGCGAGCACGGCCAGATCGTCCGGGCGCTGGCCGCCGGCGCCCACGAGTACGTGATCAAGCCGTTCACCGCCGACGCGATCGGCGACAAGCTCGCGCTGCTGGGTCTGCTGCCGCACGGCGTCCCGGCGTGAGCGCGCCGATCGCCACCCTGCTCGACGACGAGACCGTCAACGCCGTCGCCGCCGAGGTGTGGAGCGCCCTGGTCGGCGAGGACGAGGTGCTCGTCCCCGGCGACGGCCCGGTCGCCGACGGCCGCAGCGCCTGGGTGGGCGTCGAGGGCCCGTGGTCCGGGCTGGTCGTGCTGACCTGCTCGGCGTCGGCCACCGACGACCTCACCCGGGCGGTGCTGCAGCTGGCACCGGCCGAGGAGCTCGCCGACGAGGACGTCGACGACGTGCTGCGCGAGCTGGCCAACATCCTCGGCGGGAACGTGAAGTCCCTGCTCCCCGGCCCGTCGACGCTGGGGCTGCCGCAGACCGGCACGCCCCCGCAGCCGGGCACCGACGTCCGACCGGTCGGCGCCACCTGGCGCGGCCACCCGCTCACCATCACCGTCCAGGGCGCCACGGAGGCCCCTGTGCACCACCCCACCACGGAGGTCACGCCATGAAGATCCTGGTCGCCGACGACAGCCGTGTCATGCGGCAGATCGTCATCCGCACCCTGCGCCAGGCCGGTTGGGACGACGTCGACGTCGTCGAGGCCGTCGACGGGGCCGACGCCCTGGTCAAGATCGCCGAGGAGGACCCCGACCTCGTGCTCTCGGACTGGAACATGCCCGAGATGACCGGCATCGACTGCCTGCGCGAGCTGCGCGCCCGCGGGTCGGCGGTGCCCTTCGGCTTCGTCACCTCGGAGGGCTCCCCGGAGATGCGGGAGACCGCCGCCGAGGCCGGTGCGCTGTTCCTCATCGCCAAGCCCTTCACCGCCGACACCTTCCGCGACCAGCTCGGGTCGGTGCTCGCGTGACCGCCGTGCTCGGGACGGCCCTGCCCACCGCCAAGGACGTCCGCGACCTGCTCACCGGCCTGCTCGGTCGCGACGTGACCGTGGCGCCCGGTGCCCCGGTCACCCCGACGCCGTCCCGGCCGGCTGCGGTCGCCGTCTACGTCGACCCGACGTCCTCGCTGACCGCGGTCTGCCTGGTCGACCTGCCGCTGGCCGCCTGGTGCGCCGGCGCGCTGGCACTGCTCCCCAAGGGCGGCCTGGAGGACGCGGTCGAGGAGGGCGAGCTGTCGGACATGCACCTGGAGGTGCTGCACGAGGTGGTCAACGTGGCCGCCGCGCTGCTCAACGCCGGCGGGGTCACGCACTCCAAGCTGGACCGGCTGATCGCCCCGGGCGAGGCTCTGCCGGCCGACGTCGCCGTGCTGACCGGCTCCACCAACCGGCTCGACCTGGCCGTCACCGTCGCCGGCTACGGCCCGGGCGCGCTGTCGGTGGTCCTCGCCTGAGCGTCCCGCCCGGGTCCGGGGCCTAGTGCCCCAGGCTCGGGCGGACGACGTCGTAGCGGTCGCCGAGCTGCTCGACCAGTGCCAGGAAGAGCCGGTGGCCCTGGACCTGGTGGGTCTCGCGGGCCGACGGCGGGTCCCAGCCCGACAGCTCGTCCTGGTGCTTCGTCCAGTGGCCGACCCAGGCGCGCAGTGCCTCGGTCAGGTCGGGGGAGACACCGAGCTCGACCGGGTCCAGGGCCTCGCCCTTGCCCGAGCCGGACCACAGCGGGTACGGGGAGGAGTGGTCGGCGAACAGCCGGACCACGGGTCGGGCCTCGGGGGTGGTCACCGCGCTGACGGTAGACCCCCGGCGGGGGCGGCCAACAGCTCCCGGACCAGCGCACCGACCGCCTCGACCTCGACCAGGAAGCCGTCGTGGCCGTACGGGGAGGGGACCACCCGCAGCGGTACCCCGAGGCCGTCGGCCACCCGCTGCTGCTCGGCGACCGGGTAGAGCCGGTCGCTGTCGATGCCACCGACCACCGCGGTCGCGGTGACCCGGGCCAGGGCGGCCTCCACGCCGCCGCGGCCGCGGCCGACGTCCCAGGTGTTCATCGCCTCGGTGAGCACCACGTAGCTGCCGGCGTCGAACCGGGCGGCGAGCTTGGCGGCGTGGTGGTCCAGGTAGCTGGCCACGGCAAACCGCCCGTCGGGCTGGACGACGGTGGAGAACCGGGTCTCCAGCTCCTCGGCGCTGCGGTAGGTCAGGTGCGCGATCCGCCGGGCCGTGCCGAGCCCGGCGACCGGGCCCTCGCCGGCCGCGTAGTCCCCGCCGGCCCACCGCGGGTCGGTGGTGACCGCGGTCTGCTGGGTGGTCTGGGTGCCGATCTGGTCGGCGGTGGCCACCGCGCCCGAGGCCAGGAAGAACAGCCGCTCGACCCGGTTCGGGTGCGCGACCGCCCACTCCAGGGCCCGCATGCCGCCCATCGACCCGCCGATCACGGCCGACCAGCGGTCCACCCCGAGCGCCTCGGCCAGCCGGCGCTCGACGGCGACCTGGTCGGCGATGGTGACCGCGGGGAAGCGCGACCCCCATGGCCGGCCGTCCGGCGCGGTCGACGACGGGCCGGTGGTGCCCTGGCAGCCGCCCAGCACGTTCGCGCAGACGACGAACCGGTCGGCCAGCGGGGCGCCGTCGCCGATCAGGCCGTCCCACCAGCCCGGGGTCGGCTGGCCGGGCCCGGTGGGGCCGACGACGTGGCTGTCCCCGGTGAGTGCGTGCTCGACGAGCACCGCGTTGGACCCGTCGGCGGCGAGGGTCCCCCACGTCTCGTAGGCGACCCGGACGGCGGGCAGGGCGCCCCCGCGCTCCAGGTCCAGCGGGCCCAGGTCCAGGAACTGCCGGTCACCGGACGGGTCGCCCTCGACCCACCCGCCGGACCGGAGGGGGGTCCGGGACGAGGTCTCCCGGACCCCCGTCACCTCAGGCTGCCTTCGCGGCGCGGAAGCCGGCGTCGAGGTCGGCGAGGATGTCCTCGATCCCCTCCAGGCCGACGGCCAGGCGCACCAGGCCCGGGGTGACACCGGTGGTGACCTGCTCCTCCGGGGTCAGCTGCGAGTGCGTGGTGGACGCCGGGTGGATGACCAGGCTGCGCACGTCGCCGATGTTGGCCACGTGGCTGTGCAGCTCCAGGGCCTCCACGAACGCCTTGCCGGCCGCGACGCCCCCGACGATCTCGAAGGCCAGCACGGCACCGGTGCCCAGCGGGGCGTACTTCCTGCCCGCCTCGTACCAGCGCGAGGAGGGCAGCCCGGCGTAGTGCACCGACTCCACCTCCTCGCGGGTCTCCAGCCACTCGGCGACCTTCTGCGCGTTGGCGATGTGCCGCTCCATGCGCAGCGACAGGGTCTCGATGCCCTGCACCACGAGGAAGGCGTTGAACGGCGAAATGGCCGGGCCGAGGTCGCGCAGCAGCTGCACCCGGGCCTTGAGCGCGAACGCCGGTGCACCGAGGTCGGCGTAGACCACGCCGTGGTACGTCGGGTCGGGGGTGGTGAAGCCGGGGTGCTTGCCCGCGGTCCAGTCGAAGTTGCCGCTGTCGACGATCACGCCGGCCACGGCCGTGCCGTGCCCGCCCAGGTACTTCGTCGCCGAGTGCACGACGACGTCGGCGCCGAACTCGATGGGCCGGATCAGGAAGGGGGTGGCGACGGTGTTGTCCACGATCAGCGGGACGCCGTTGCGGTGGGCGACCTCGCTGACCGCGGAGATGTCCAGCACGTCGCCCTTGGGGTTGCCGATCGTCTCGGCGTAGAAGGCCTTGGTGTTGTCCTGGACCAGCGACTGCCAGGCCTGCGGGTCGTCGGGGTCCTCGACGAAGGAGACGGTGATGCCCATCTTCGGCAGCGAGTGGTGCAGCAGGTTGTACGTGCCGCCGTACAGGGAGGCGGAGGCCACGACGTGGTCGCCGGCCTCGGCCAGGTTGAGGATCGACAGCGTCTCCGCAGCCTGCCCCGAGGACACCGCCAGGGCGGCTACGCCGCCCTCCAGGGACGCCACGCGCTGCTCCAGCGCGTCCTGCGTCGGGTTCATGATCCGGGTGTAGATGTTGCCCATCTCGGCGAGGGCGAACAGGTCCGCGGCGTGCTGGCTGTCGCGGAACTGGTAGCTCGTGGTCGCGTAGATGGGCAGTGCGCGGGCGCCGGTGGTGGGGTCGGGGCTCGTGCCGGCGTGGATCTGCCGGGTCTCGAAGCTCCAGCCGCTGGGGTCGGTCATGGCCACGTCCTCCTGTGTCGGGAGGCCCGGGCGAGCGGGCGCTCCGTCGGTTGCGCGGACGGCGGGCGCCGTCCACACCGGCTCTTCCCCTGGAGCACCGCAGACGGAGTAGCGGTTGCCGGGCAGCCAGCCAGGTGCTTGTCGCTGCCTCTCGTGAGCCGTGCCGATCGTAGGACGCCCGGGCGGGGCCTGCACCCGTGGGCTCAGTCCAGGTCGGTCCGGTGCCCCAGGGCCTGCGCGGTGGCGGTGATCTCGGCGTGGTCGACGGCCCGGACGACGACCAGCGGGTGTGCGTCGTCGTCCTCGTGCAGGTGCACCAGGCAGAGCCCGGCGGGGGCGAGCACCGCATCGGCCGCCCGCACCGCGGTGGGCACGTCGCCGTCGGTGTCGGTGACCGGGCCCAGGTCGACCCTGGCGCGGACCACCCGGGGCAGCGCGGCGAGGGCCTCGGCGAGCTCCTCGCCCTGGTCGCCGGGGTCGAGGTAGGCCAGCGCGCCGGCGTCGTCCAGGCCGTCGATCAGCGCGACCCACGGGTCGACGTCGGCCGGGTCGGTGGGGGCCAGCGGGCTGCCGGCCCGGGCCGCCAGGTAGCCGGCGGGGTCGAGCAGCGCCTGCCGGACGGCGGGCCAGAGGTGCTCGTCGTCGTCGAGCAGGGCGCACAGGCGTTCCCAGCGCGCGGCCACGGCGGGGTCGGCGGGTGCGGGCACCCGACCGACGCTAGCCCCCGCCGGGTCAGGCGGGAACGCCCACCGGCGAACCGGCCAGAGCCGCGTACCGGCCGCCGTGGGCGACCAGCTCGTCGTGGCTGCCCTGCTCGACGACCCGGCCGTGGGCCAGCACCGCGATGGTGTCGGCGTCCCGGACGGTGGACAGCCGGTGGGCGATGGTGATCGTCGTCCGGCCGCGGGCGACCTCGTCCAGCGCGGCCTGCACGGCGCGCTCGGTCTCGTTGTCCAGCGCGCTGGTGGCCTCGTCGAGCACCAGCACCCGGGGGTCGCGCAGCAGCGTGCGGGCGATGGCCAGCCGCTGCTTCTCCCCGCCGGAGAACCGGTGCCCGCGAGCGCCGACGAGGGTGTCGTAGCCGTCGGGCAGCGCCGCGATCACTGCGTGCACCTGGGCCCGGCGGGCGGCGTCCTCGATCTCGGCGTCGGTGGCGTCGGGCTTCGCGTACCGGAGGTTCTCCCGGATCGTGGTGTGCAGCAGGTAGGTCTCCTGGCTGACCACGCCGACCACCCGGGCCAGCTCGGCCAGCGACAGGTC
Organism: Geodermatophilus sp. Leaf369; assembly: GCF_001424455.1. NCBI lineage: Bacteria > Bacillati > Actinomycetota > Actinomycetes > Geodermatophilales > Geodermatophilaceae > Geodermatophilus > Geodermatophilus sp. Leaf369. Next base: position 445,959 of record NZ_LMQA01000002.1, read on the forward strand.
GCGGACGTCGACGCCGTCGATGGTCACCCGCCCCGCGGTCACGTCGTTGAGCCGGCTGACCAGCGAGGCCAGCGTGGTCTTGCCCGATCCGGTCTCCCCGACCAGGGCCAGCGTGCTGCCCGCCGGGACGACGAGGTCGACGTCGGTGAGCGCCGGCCGCCCGGGGTCGCCGTAGTGGAAGCCGACGTGCTCCAGCCGGACCTCACCGCGTGCCGCGGCGAGGGTCTGCGGCGTCTCGGGGTCGGCGATGTCCACCGGCAGGTCGAGGTACTCGAACACCCGGCTGAACAGGGCCATCGAGCTGGTCAGCTGCACGCCGACGTCGAGCAGGCCCATGAGCGGGCGGAACAGCGTGCCCTGCAGCGCGGTGAAGGCGACCAGGGTGCCGATCGTCATCCCGCCCGAGGTCGCCGGCAGCCCGGCGAACAGGTAGATCAGCGCGGGGATGCCGGCGAAGACGATGCTCATGGTGGCCATCCGCCAGCGACCGGCGAGCTGGGAGCGCACCTCGAGGGCGACCAGGTCGGCCGAGGTGTCGGCGAAGCGGGCGGACTGTGCCGGACCGGTGCCCAGGGTCTTGCCCAGCTGGACGCCGGAGATAGACAGGCCCTCCTCGACCTGGGTCTGCATGTCGGCCATCCGGCGCTGGCGGGCGGCGGTGACCTCGCGGCGCATCAGCGCGACCCGGCGGGTCAGCCAGATCGCCGGCGGCAGCACGACGAGGGAGAGCAGGGACAGCCGCCAGCTCAGCGCGGCCATCGCGACCGCGGTGCCGACGACGGTGGTGGCGTTGGACGCCAGGCTCGTCGCGGTGGAGGTGACCACCGACTGCATGGAGCCGATGTCGTTGGTCAGCCGGGACTGCACCTCACCGCCGCGGGTGCGGGTGAAGAAGCCCAGCGACTGGCGCTGCAGGTGGCTGAAGACCGACGTCCGCAGGCCGTGCATGACCCGCTGGCCGACGGTGGTGGACATCCAGGTCTGCACCACGCCGAGCAGCGAGGTGGCCGCGGCGACGCCGACCATGCCGGCGACGGCCCAGGCCAGCAGCCGGACGTCCTGCTGGGGTAGTGCGTCGTCGATGACGGTGCGCACGAGGAACGGCGTCGCCAGGGCGATCGCCGAGCTGGCCACGATCAGCGCCATGACGACGCCGACCTGCAGCCGGTAGGGGCGGAAGAGCGACAGCACGCGGCGCAGTCGCACCGGGTTGCGCTCGAGCTGGGTCTTGTCGGCCGGGTCGGGCCGGCCCTCGGGGCGTGGCATCCACGTCCCCCTCTCTGTCGGGTGTTAGTGAGGTTACCTCACGGTGAGGTAGCAACGCGGTGGCCGCTAGCATTCCCGCCGTGCCCCCCTCCCCCGACGACGACCTGGGCGAGCTGATCGTCCGGGCGGCCCGCTCGCTGCGCGGCCGCTGGCGCGAGGTGCTGGAGCCCTGGGACCTCTCCCCGCACCAGGCCCGCGCCCTCGGCGTCGTCGGTCGCGCCGAGGGGCTGCGGCTGTCCGCGCTGGCCGAGGGCCTGCGGATCGCCCCGCGCTCGGCGACCGAGGTGGTCGACGGGCTCGCCGGGCGTGGCCTGGTCGAGCGGGTGCCCGACCCCACCGACCGGCGCGCGGTGCTCGTACAGCTCACCGACGAGGGACGACGGGTGCAGGCCGAGGTGTCCGCCGCCCGCGCCGCGGACGCCCGGGCCGCGCTGGGCCGCATCCCCGCCGACGAGCGGGCCGAGCTCGCCCGGCTGCTGCGCCGCTTCGTGGACGGCTGACGTCCAGCGGGTTCACAGGACCGGGGGTCATCCTGGGCGCATGAACCTGGGTGCGCCGGAGATCCTCCTCATCGTGCTGGCCGTGTTCCTGCTGTTCGGCTACAAGAAGCTGCCCGACGCCTCGCGGTCCATCGGCCGGTCGCTGCGCATCTTCAAGGGCGAGATGGGCGGCATGAAGGACGACGAGGCCCGCGCCGCCTCTGCCGCCCCCGCCGCCCCCGACCTGGAGGCCGAGGCCCGCGAGGCCGAGGCCGTCGCCCTCGAGGCCCGCGCCAAGGCCGCCCGGGCCCGCGCCGACGCCGAACGGCGCGAGCTGTCCTCCTGACCTCCCCCCGCTCCTCACCGCTCGACGTGACGTCCAGCAGGCTGATGGCGTGCGCGCACTCGTCTTCGAGGAGTTCTCCGGTCCGCTGACCGTCCGTCAGGTGGCCGACCCCACCCCCACCCCGGACGGCGTCGTGGTGCGGGTCGGTGCGACCGGGGTGTGCCGCAGCGACTGGCACGCCTGGTCCGGGCACGACCCCGACGTCGTCCTGCCGCACGTGCCCGGCCACGAGCTGGCCGGGACCGTCGCCGCCGTCGGTGCCCGGGTGCGCCGCTGGGCGGTCGGTGACCGGGTGACCGTGCCCTTCGTCTGCGCCTGCGGCACCTGCCCGCCGTGCCGGGAGGGGGCCGGCCAGGTGTGCCTGCGCCAGACCCAGCCGGGGTTCACGCACTGGGGCTCCTTCGCCGAGCTGGTCGCCCTCGACGCCGCCGACGTCAACCTGGTTGCCCTGCCCGACGAGCTGCCGTTCTCCACCGCGGCCGCGCTGGGCTGCCGGTTCGCCACCGCGTTCCGGGCGGTCACCGGGGTGGGTGCGGTGCGGCCGGGGGAGTGGGTGTCGGTCCTCGGCTGCGGCGGGGTGGGGCTGTCCGCCGTCCAGGTCGCGGTGGCCTGCGGGGCCCGGGTCGTCGCCGTGGACCCCTCGCCCGGGGCCCGGGAGCTGGCCACCGCGATGGGCGCCGAGCACGTGCTGGCATCGGCCGAGGGCGTCGTCGAGCTCACCGGCGGCGGGGTGCACCTGTCCCTGGACTGCCTGGGCTCCCCGGCCACCTGCGAGGCCTCGATCGCCGCGCTGCGCCCCCGCGGCCGGCACGTCCAGGTGGGTCTGCTCCCGCCGTCGGAGGGCCGGGCCGTCGTCCCCATGGAGCTGGTCGTCGCCCGCGAGCTCGCGGTGCTCGGCAGCCACGGGATGGCCGCCGCGGACTACCCGGCGATGCTGGCGATGATCGAGGCCGGCCGGCTCCGCCCGCAGGACCTGGTGACCCGGGAGATCGCGCTGGACGACGCCGGCCCGGCACTGGTCGAGGTCGGCCGACGCCCCGGCGTCACGGTGGTCACCGCGTTCTGATGGTGCTGCCGCTGCTCGACGCGCACCCCGGGGACGGCGTCCCGGCGCTCGGCTCGCCCTGGGAGGCGCAGGTGGAGCGGTCGCTGCGGCAGGACCCGTCCGGGTGGACGGCGGAGGCGCTGTCGGTCGGGCGCGCCTGGGTGCTGCTGGGCTGGGTGGAGGACGCCGCGACCCGCGTGGTCCGCAGCCGGGACCGCGAGCTGCTGCGCACCGCGGTGTCGGCGCTGGTGGTGGTCGCCGCTGGGCCGCTGGACCGACGCGACGTCTGGGTGGTCGCCGGCCTGCTGCACCGGGCCGCCGACCTCGCCGGTCTGCGCTGGGACCACGCCGTCGACCAGCTGTCGGGGGAGCCCCACCCGGTGGGCGGCGTCCCGGCCGACACCCCGCCCACGCACGAGGAGGTCGGCGCGGGGTCGAACTTCGCGTTCCGCCGCAGGCCGCGGTCCTTCGACCCGGTGGCCCGGGAGCGGCGTCTCAGCCGTGCACGGCCCTGCTGACCGTCCGCCGGCGCCGCAGCGCCGCCTGACCCACCGCGGCCGGCCCTCGAGTGCACGACTGCCGTGGTCCCGGAGCCCCGGTGACCACGGCAGTCGTGCACTCGACGGTCAGGTCTCCGGGGCCTCGGAGGACGTCGGCGGCTGCGTGGTGGCCGGCGGGCGGGTCGTGGTGGGCGCCGGGGTGGTGGTCGCCGGGGTCGAGGTCGGGTCGTCGTCCTCGGTGGTGGTCGGCGCGGTGGTGGTGGGACGGCTGGTCGTCGTCGTCCGCGGGGTCGTCGTGGGCTCGTCGCTCGTGGTGGCCGGGGCCGTCGTCGTGGGCACCGGGGCCTCGGTCGTGGGCACCGGCTGCTCCACGGTGGTCTGCACCGCCGGCGTCGTGGTGCCCTCGGTCTGCGGCGTCGGGGGCCGCACCGTCACCCACAGCGCGAACACCGCGACGAACAGCACGGCCAGGACGACGGTCGAGGTGCGCAGGGGGCCGAGGTGGCCGGGCCGGGACCGGGGGAACAGCCGCTCCCGCCCGCTGGGGGCGGGCTCGACGGTCGGCACCGGGGCGGTGTCGGCGCGAGCCACCGTCGGGACGACCTCGGTGGGGTGCTGGTCGGCGGGGTCCGGGGGCCGGGTCACGCGCCGTCGTCCCGGGTGCGGACGGCGGCGCGCTCACCGTCGGTGGGCGGTCCGGCGGCCGGCGGCGTGGCGTCCTGCGGGGTGCTGGCCAGGCCCTCGCGGGCCAGCGCGCGGGCGATCCGGGCACGCAGCTCCCGGCTGACGTCGAACTGCTTGCCCGGCAGCGTGCGGGCCACGACGCGGACGTCGACCTGGTCGAGCTCCAGGCTCTCGGCCCCCATGACGGTGGGCGGGTCCAGCAGCATCGGGCCCAGCTGGGGGTCGGCGAAGGCCTGCTCGCCGACGGTCTGCAGCAGGGCGTCGAAGCGCTCGGGGTCGTTGCCGGCGGGCACGGGCACGTCGATGACCGCGCGGGCCCAGTCCCGGGAGTAGTTGACCGCCCGGATGACCTGGCCGTTGGGGATGTGCACGACCTCGCCGTCCGGGGAGCGCAGCCGGGTGATCCGCAGCGTGACGTCCTCGACGGTGCCGTAGGCGTCGGCCTGCCCGCCGAGGGTGACGATGCCGACGGAGTCGCCGTAGCCGTACTGCCGCTCGGTGATGATGAAGAACCCGGCCAGCACGTCCTGGACCAGCCGCTGGGCACCGAAGCCGAGCCCGACACCGAGCACGGTGGCCGGTGCGACCAGGCTGGTGATCGGCACGCCCAGGGTGGAGAGCACCAGCACGACGGCGACGGTGTAGACCAGCACCACCGCGGCCCAGGTGACCACCTGGGTGAGGGAGTGCCGGTGCTTGGCGGCCTCGGAGCGCACCAGCTCACCGGACGCCGCGGCGGCGGTGTCGATCCGCCGGGTGATCCGGCCACCGGTCCAGCCGGCGAGGCGGGCCAGCAGCACGGCGCCCAGCACGATCAGCACGGCCTCGAGGAACCGGCCGGCGAACCAGTCGGTGATGTCGCTCAGCCCGCTCACCCCGGCGCTCCCACCCGTGCAGTGTGGACGATGGCGGGGTGGACGAGCTCATCGCACGGGCCCAGACGATCGCCGACGACGTGTTCTTCCCGGTCGCCGGTGAGGTGGACGCCGCCGGGGTGGTGCCCACCTCGCACCTGGAGACCCTGGCCGCGGCCGGGCTCTACGGGCTGACCGGCCCGGTGGCTGCCGGCGGGGCAGGTGCCGACCAGGCCACGGTGCACGCGGTGGTCGAGGCACTCGCCGGGGGCGACCTGGCGACCACGTTCGTCTGGTTGCAGCACCTGGGCGTGCCCCGGATGGTCGCCGAGGCGCCCGCGGCGCTGCGCGAGGAGTTCCTCGCCGACCTCTGCGCCGGCCGCACCCGCTCGGGCATCGCGCTGCTGGCCGCCACCCGGCCCGGGACGCCGGCGATCACCGTGCGCCGCGAGGGGGAGGAGTTCGTGCTGGACGGCGGGGTCCCCTGGGTGACCGGCTGGGCGCACGTGGACGTGCTGCTGGTCGCCGCCCGGGACGCCGCGGACGTCGTGCACTTCCTGCTCGTCGACGCCGTCGAGGGCCCCACGCTCACCGCGGACCCGCAGCGGCTGGTCGCGGTGGAGGCCAGCTCCACCGTCGAGCTGTCCGTGCGTGGCCACCGGGTGCCGGCCGGCCGGCTGGTGCGCACCGTGCCGATGGCCCGCTGGCAGGCCGGTGACCCGGCGGGGCTGCGCCCCAACGGCTCGCTGGCCCTCGGGGTGGCCGCCCGGTGCGCCCGGCTGGCCGAGCTGCCCGCCCTGGACGCCGACGTCGCCGCCGTCCGCACGCAGCTGGACGCGGCCGGCCCGGCGGAGCTGCCCGCGGCCCGCGCGGCCGCCGCGGCGCTGGCCCACCGGGCGAGCGGACTGCTCGCCGTGGCCACCGGCAGCCGCTCGGTCGGTCGCGGGCACCCGGCGGAGCGGCTGGCCCGCGAGGCGCTGTTCCTGCTCGTCTTCGGCTCCCGGCCGAGCATCCGCGCGGCACTGCTGACACAGCTGCTGCCCAGCTCAGGTTAGGCTGCCCTCACCACTGACCGAGGAGCTCCGTTGCGCCGCACTGCCCGTCTGACCGCCGTCCTGTCCGCCTCCCTGCTGGCCGGGGGGCTGGCCGCCTGCGGGTCCGGGGACGACGAGCCCGCCGCAGAGGGCACGGCACCCGGGTCGTCCTCGGCGGCCTTCCCGGTGACCGTCGACCACATCTGGGGCAGCACGACGATCGAGGAGGCCCCCGAGCGGGTGGTCGCCCTCGGGGTGACCGACTCCGACCCGATCCTGGCCCTCGGGGTCGTCCCGGTCGCCGTCCAGCCGTTCTCCTTCTACGCCGAGACGGGCGTGGGGCCCTGGGCGGAGGAGTACCTGGACGGCGCCGAGCTGACCGTGCTCGACCCGACCGCCGAGGTCAGCGTCGAGGAGGTCGCCGCTCTCGACCCCGACCTGATCGTGGGCATCTCCGCCGGCTTCGACGAGACCGTCTACGAGCAGCTCTCCCAGGTCGCCCCCACCCTGGTGCGCCCCGCGGGTACCGCTGCCTACGGCGTGGGCCGGGACGACGCGACCCGGATGATCGCCCAGGCGCTGGGCAAGGAGGCCGAGGGCGAGGAGCTGATCGAGACCGCCGACGCGGCCTTCGACGACGCCGTCGCGGCCAACCCGCAGTTCGCGGGTGCGACCGCCGCGGTGCTGCTGCCCTACAGCGGGGTCTACGGCGCGTACCTGCCTGCCGACGCTCGTGGCCAGGTCATGGACCAGTTGGGCCTGTCCGTCCCCGAGGGCATCCTCGCCGAGGACACCGGGGAGAGCTTCTACGTCGAGCTGTCCAGCGAGCGCCTGGACCTGGCCGACGGAGACGCGCTCGTGGTGCTCACCGACGAGGCCAGCGCACCGGTCGTCGAGGCCGACGCCGTGCTCCAGGGCCTGCCCGTGGTGACCGCCGGTGGCCTCGTGCTGCCCGACGCCGACCTGCGCGGCGCGATGTCCTACAACACCGTGCTCTCGGCGCCCTTCGCCGTCGAGCAGCTCACCCCGTTGCTGGTGCAGGCGCTCGCCGCCACCAGCGCCGCCTGACCCCACGACCCGACGAGGAACCCCGATGTCCCGACGCACCACCCTGGCCGCCCTCACCGCGGTCACCGCCCTGACCCTGACCGCCTGCGGTGGCGGGTCCGACGAGCCCGCCGCCGAGGGGTCCTCGACCGCCTCCGACGGGGCCTTCCCGGTCACCATCCCGAACGCCTTCGGGGAGACCACGATCGAGTCCGAGCCCCAGCGCGTCGTGGTCACCGGCTACACCGACGTCGACACGGTGCTCGCGCTCGGCGTCACCCCGGTGGCCTTCCAGGAGTTCTCCACCTTCCCCGACGCCACCGTCCCGGGCCTGGGCCCGTGGGCGCAGGACGAGCCGGCCGCCGAGGGCGACATCGAGCTGCTGCCGGTCGCCGAGGTGCCCACCGTCGAGGACGTGCTGGCCCTGGAGCCCGACCTGGTGATCGCGATCGGCAGCGGCATCGAGCAGGAGGAGTACGACCAGCTCTCCCAGCTCGTGCCGGTGCTCGCCCGCCCCGAGGGCTCGGCCGCCTTCCTGGTCGGCCGGGACGAGGCCACCACGATGATCGGCGAGGCCCTCGGCAAGGCCGACGAGGCCCAGGCCCTGCTGGAGGACGTCGACGGCTCGCTCACCGACGCTGCCGACGCCAACCCGCAGTTCGCCGACGCCACGGTGACCATCACCGTCCCGGACACCACCGGGGCCGGTGGCTACGGCGTCTACGTCGCCGGCGACACCCGGGTGGAGTTCTTCCGCAGCCTCGGCTTCGAGCTCACCGACGCCGTGCAGGGGCTGGAGACCGACTCCTTCTTCACCACCGTCTCGGCCGAGGAGTCCCAGCTGCTGGACGCTGACCTGATCGTCGTCCCGGCCCTGTTCGACCTCGAGGAGACCCGCGCCCAGCTCGAGGCCGACCCGGTCTTCTCCGCCATCCCGGCGGTCGCCGCGGGCCGGGTGCTGTACCTCGACCCGTCCGCCGAGGGTGGTGCGATCTCCTACAACGACGTGCTCAGCGTGCCGTTCGCGCTCGACGCGCTGCTGCCCCAGCTGCAGGAGCAGTTCCCGGGCTGACCCGCCTCCGCACCTGCTGACGACGCCCCCTCCGGCCCTGCCGGAGGGGGCGTCGTCGTGTCACGAAAGGGTTGCTGTGACCGACCTCGGTTTGACCTGTGGGGCCGGTGGGGCGGACGGTGGGGAGTCGGCTCCGTGCCTCTCACCTGGGAGGACGGGCCGGCTCCCTGTCCCCGAGCCCGAACGGAGGGGCGCCGAACCCGTGCGCCACGCCCACCGATGACCACCACACCCAGCACCTCGGGGGGCCCGGCCGACACCGGCGCGCACCCCGCGATCGCCGAGCCACCACCGGCCACCGCCGACGAGAAGGGCCACCTGGACACCGTCGTGTTCGGGGTCGCCGCGGCCATCGCGCTGGCCTTCGTCGCCTGGGGCTTCGCCAGCCCCGCCGGACTCGGGTCCACCAGCGGCAGCGCCCTGTCCTGGATCGAGTCCAACCTCGGTTGGTTCTTCGTGCTGATCGCCTCGGGCTTCGTGGTCTACGTGATCTGGCTGGCCGCGTCCCGCTACGGGAAGATCCCGCTGGGTCGCGACGGCGAGGCGCCGGAGTTCAAGACCGTCTCCTGGATCGCGATGATGTTCAGCGCGGGCATGGGCATCGGCCTGATGTTCTTCGGCGTCAGCGAGCCGCTGTCGCACTACGTCTCCCCGCCGCCGGGCACCGTGGAGGCCGAGACCCCCGACGCCGTCTCCACCGCCATGGCCACGACGCTGTTCCACTGGTCGTTGCACCCGTGGGCCATCTACGCCGTCGTCGGGCTCGCGATCGCCTACGGCACCTTCCGCCGTGGCCGCAAGCAGCTGATCAGCGCCGCCTTCGCCCCGCTGTTCGGGGAGAAGCGCACCAGCGGCCCGGCCGGCAAGGTCATCGACGTCCTCGCCATCTTCGCCACGCTGTTCGGCTCCGCCGCCTCGCTGGGCCTCGGCGCCCTGCAGATCGGCTCCGGCGTGCAGATCCTCGGCTGGGCCGGCGACGTCGGCAACGGCCTGCTCGTCGTCATCATCGCCGTGCTGACCATGGCCTTCGTCGCCTCGGCGGTCTCCGGCATCTCGCGCGGCATCCAGTGGCTGTCCAACACCAACATGGTGCTGGCGCTGACCCTGGCCGTCTTCGTGTTCGTGGTCGGCCCGACCGTGTTGATCCTCAACCTGCTCCCGGGCGCGATCGGCAGCTACTTCTCCGACCTCGGTGAGATGGCCGCCCGCACCGAGGCATCCGGCGGGGACGCCATGGCCACCTGGCTGCAGGGCTGGACGGTCTTCTACTGGGCCTGGTGGATCAGCTGGACGCCGTTCGTCGGCCTGTTCATCGCCCGCATCTCCCGCGGCCGCACCATCCGCCAGTTCGTCACCGGCGTGCTGCTCGTGCCCAGCGTCGTGAGCCTGGTCTGGTTCGCGATCTTCGGCGGGGCCGGGATCGCCGCCCAGCAGAGCGGGGTCGACGTCGCCGGGCAGTCCACCAGCGAGGGGCAGCTCTTCGGCGTCCTCCAGCAGTACCCGCTGGCCAGCGTGGCCACGGTGCTGGTGATGGTCCTGGTGGCGATCTTCTTCGTCTCCGGTGCCGACGCCGCCTCGATCGTGATGGGCTCGCTCTCCCAGCGCGGCACCCTGGAGCCCTCCCGCTGGGTGGTCGTCTTCTGGGGCGTCGTCATGGGCGCTGTCGCGGCGATCATGCTGCTGGTGGGCGGGGACGAGGCCCTCACCGGCCTGCAGAACCTGACCATCATCGCGGCGCTGCCGTTCGCCATCGTCATGGTCGGCCTGGCGTTCTCCCTGGCCAAGGACCTGCGCAGCGACCCGATGGTGCTGCGCAGCACCGTCGCCGAGGAGGCGGTCGAGCAGGCCGTCGTGCACGGCCTCACCACGCACGGCGACGACTTCGTCATCTCGGTGCGGCACGCACCCGACGAGGACGGCGACGGCGTGGCCGACGGCCCGACCCCGGCCCGCACCGCAGCCGACCGGCGTCGGGACGGCGAGAACACCATCGCCGACGTGGGTTCGCCCATCCCGGTGCGGGAGCCCATGGGCGCCGGCCGCCCGCAGGAACCCCGGGACTAGAGAAGGACCTCGGCGCGCCCCACGGCACGCTCCGCGCGCTGCGGGGCCCTGCACCGAGGCCGTTCCAGCACGTCACCTGGCCCCGTCTCCCTCCGGGAGGCGGGGCTTCGTGGTGTCGGTGAGGATGGCTGCATGATCTTCATCGCCGTGAAGTTCCCGGTCCGCCCCGACAAGGTCGAGGAGTGGGAGCGGGTCACCGCCGAGTTCACCGCCGCCGTCCGGGCCGAGCCCGGCAACGTCTTCTTCGAGTGGTCGCGCAGCCTTGAGGAGGAGAACACCTGGGTGCTGCTGGAGTCCTTCCGGGACGGCGCCGCCGGGGAGGCCCACGTGGCCGAGCCGCACTTCCAGAAGGCCATCGACGAGATGTCCTACCTCGTCACCGACACCCCGAAGATCATCAACGTCGAGGTGCCGCAGGACGACTGGGGCGCCATGGGCGAGGTCGCCCCGCGCAGCTGAGGCCCTCCGCTCAGCGCAGGCGGCGGACCGGCACCACCATCGGGGTGCCCGAGACCGGGTCCTCGATGACCCGGGCCTCGAGGTCGAACACCTCGTCGAGCAGCTGCTCGGTGAGCACCTCGGCGGGGGTGCCGGAGGCCACCAGCACGCCGTCCTTCATGGCCACCAGCCGCTGGGCGTAGCGCGCGGCCAGGTTCAGGTCGTGCAGCACGACGGCCACGGTGCGGCCGCGCTCGGCGTGCAGCCGGGCGACCAGCTCCAGCACGTCGATCTGGTGGGAGAGATCGAGGTAGGTGGTGGGCTCGTCGAGCAGCAGCAGGTCGGTGCCCTGCGCCAGGGCCATCGAGATCCAGGCCCGCTGCCGCTGACCACCGGAGAGCGCGTCGACCGGGCGGTCGGCCAGGTCGAGCATGTCGGTCCAGCGGAGCGCCTCGGCGACCACGGCCTCGTCGTCCCGGGACCACTGGCGCAGCCAGGACTGGTGCGGGTGCCGGCCGCGGGCGACCAGGTCGGCCACGGTCAGGCCCTCGGGGGCGATGGGGGTCTGCGGGAGCAGGCCGAGCACCCGGGCGACGTCGCGGGTGGGGGTCTTGGCGATCGGCTTGCCGTCGAGCACCACCTGGCCCGACGTGGGGCGCAGCAACCGGCCCAGCGCACGCAGCAGGGTGGACTTGCCGCAGCCGTTGGGGCCGACGATGGCGGTGAACGACCCGTCGACCAGGTCCAGGTCCAGGGAGTCCACGACGACGTTCTCGCCGTAGGCCAGTCGCACCTGCTCGGCCGCCAGCCGCACCCGGGGCGTGGCCTCGGTGCCGAGTTCGGGGTGTGCCAGGACAGCGGTCATGGTCGGTCCCTCCTTCACGTGATGCTGCGGCGGCCGCGGACGAGCAGCCAGAGCAGGTAGGGCGCCCCGATGACGGCGGTGACGATGCCGACGGGGAGCGCGACGGGGAGCACGGTGCGGGCGAGCAGGTCGGCGCCGACCACGAGCAGGGCGCCGAGCAGGCCCGAGGCCAGCAGCGGCGGGCGGGAGCCCCCGGCCAGCCGGACGGCGACCTGGGGGACGACGAGGGCGACGAACTGGACCGGCCCGGCCGCGGCGACGGCGGCCGCGGCGAGGCACACGGCGACCAGGACGACGGTGGCCTGCGCGCGGCCGACCCGGATGCCCAGGGCGCGGGCGGTGTCCTCGCCGAACTGCAGCACGCCGAGCACCCGGGAGAGCGCGAGCGCGACCGGCACGAGGACCAACAGCGCCAGCGCCAGCGGCCAGGCCTGGTCCCAGGTGCGGGCGTTGAGCGAGCCGGTCAGCCACACGGTGGCCGCGGCGGCGTCGGTGATGTCGGAGCGGGTGAGCAGCCAGTCGACGACCGCGTAGCCCACCGCGCCCAGGCCGATGCCGACCAGCACCAGGCGGTAGCCGTCCACGCCCTTGTCCCAGGCCAGCACGAAGATGAGCAGGGCGGTGAGCAGCGCGCCGATCAGCGCGGCCACCTGGAGGCCGAGTCCGCCGAGCAGGCCGGCCGCGGCGCTCGACCCGCCCCCCAGCACGATCACCGCGACCGCGGCGGCCGAGGCGCCGGCGTTGATGCCCAGGGTGTCGGGGCTGGCCAGCGGGTTGCGGGCGAAGGTCTGGATGAGCGCGCCGGACAGGCCCAGAGCCAGGCCGACGAGGGCCCCCACGACGATCCGCGGGGCGCGCAGCTCGGTGATGATGAACTGCTGGGTCTGGTCGCCGGCGCCCACCAGCGTGCGCAGCACGTCGAGCAGCCCGATCGGGTAGTCGCCGCGGCCCATGCTGACCGCGCTGACCAGCACCAGGGCGATCGCGGCGACCACGGGCAGCAGCAGCTGGCGGGTGCGGACGACGCCCGACAGCGGGCCGATGCGGACGGTGCGCCGCTTGTCCACGTGCTGCGGGGTGGAGCGCGTGGTGATCGAGCCGCCGGCGGTCACAGGCCCACCAGCCGCTTGCGGCGGACCAGCGCGATGAAGAACGGCGCGCCGACCAGGGCGAGCACGATGCCCACCTGCAGCTCCCCGGGCCGGACGACGATGCGCCCCACGACGTCGGCGGTCAGCAGCAGGATCACGCCGAGCAGCGCGGAGTACGGGATCAACCAGCGGTGGTCGGGGCCGGTGAGGGCGCGGGCCACGTGCGGGACGACGAGGCCGACGAACCCGATCGGCCCGCACGCCGCGGTGGCCGCGCCGGTGAGCAGGGTGATCGAGGCGATGCCGACGACCCGGGCGAGCAGGACGTTCTGGCCCAGGCCGCGGGCGACGTCCTCGCCGAGCCCGAGCAGGTTGAGTGCGGGCGCGTTGACCACCGCGAGCACCAGCCCGACGACGATGAACGGCAGCACCTGCCAGGCGATCGAGGCGTCCCGGCCGGCCAGCGACCCCACCACCCAGAACCGGAAGCTGTCCAGGGTCTGGCTGTCGCTGACCAGCACGGCGCGCACCAGCGCGTAGAGCAGGGCCGACAGCGCGGCTCCCGCCAGCGCCAGGCTGACCGGGGTGGCCCCGCCCCGGCCGCTGGAGCCGATGGCGAACACCGCGACCGAGCCGGCCAGCGCGCCGCCGAAGGCGAACCAGACGTACCCGGCGGGGGTGGTCACGCCCAGCACGAAGATCGCCAGGACGACGGCGGCCGAGGCACCGGCAGCGACCCCGAGCAGACCGGGGTCGCCGAGCGGGTTGCGGGTGTGGCCCTGCATGAGGGCACCGGCGACGCCGAGGGACAGCCCGACCAGGATGCCGAGCAGCGTGCGGGGCACCCGGAGCTCGCGGATCACCACGGCCTCGTCGCCGGGGAAGCCGTTGTCGGTGAGGGCCTGCCAGACGGTGCCGAGCCCGATCGCGCGGGTGCCGACGGCGATGCTGAGCCCGCACACCACGACGGTGAGCGCCAGCAGCAGCCAGAGCCCGCCGATCCGGGTGCCCGCGCCGGGCAGCAGGCCGCGGCTGCGCTGGTCGTCGGCGGCGGAGTCACCGGGGGTGCCCTCCGCCGCGGCAGGGACGACAGCGCGCTGGGGCACGGGCGTCTCCTGGGGGCGGGGGCTGGACACACGGCCCACGGGACCATGATCGGTTAGGCTCACCTTACCGCTGCGGTCGCGGCCCCGGTCAACCCGGGTGTGGCCGCTCTCACGGTCTCGCCGGGAACCGAGCTGGTCAGGCCCGGCGCAGTCCGGCCACGACGAGGGCGGCCAGTTCGGCGTAGGCCGCGGCGTCGTCCAGGCCCGTCTCGGCGCTGATGGTCCCCGCGTGGATCGCCCCCATGACCTGGGCGACGGCCGCACCCACGAACGAGGCGTGCACCGGCCGGATCGTGCCGGCCGCGACGCCCTCGCTGACCAGCTGCTGCACCCGCCGGGCCGCCGTCCGGGTGTTGCGGGCGTAGACCTCGGCCGCCGGCGGGAACGCGGCCAGGTCGGTGAAGAACGCCGGCCCGGCCGGACGCAGCTGCTCGCTGACCGCCAGCAGGTAGGCCTCGATCCGCTCCCGGTGGTCGACCGGGTCGGCGGCGCGGGACTCCACCGCCTGCGTGGCCCGGGCGAAGAACCGCCGGACGACCGCCACGACCAGCTGCTCCTTGCTACCGGCGACGGCGTAGAGCGTGCTCTTGGAGCAGTGCAGCCGGCGGGCCAGCTCGTCGAGGGTGAAGGAGGCGAACCCCTCGGCGAGGAACAGGTCGACCAGCTCGTCGAGGAGGGCCTCCCGACGGGCCGGGCCGCGGGTGGCAGCTCTGGCCGTGGTCACGTCGTCCAGGCTATCTTCCGTACTGCACGCCGTCCTGCAGTACCGATGAGAGGTCCCGTCATGCCGGTCCAGCGTCTGGTCCCCACCCAGGAGGCAGCCGACCTCCTCGAGCTCACCCGCGAGCTGGCCCGCGAGGAGCTGGCGCCGAAGGTGGTCGCCGCCGAGGCCGACGAGGTCTTCCCGCGCGAGGCGTTCCGCACCCTGGGCCGCGCCGGCCTGCTGGGCCTGCCCTACGCCGAGGAGTTCGGCGGCGGCGCACAGCCCTACGAGGTCTACCTGCAGGTGCTGGAGGAGATCAGCGCGGTCTGGGCGGGTGTGGGCGTCGGGGTGAGCGTGCACGGGCTGTCCTGCTTCGGGCTGGTCACCCAGGGCACCGACGAGCAGAAGCAGCGGCTGCTGCCCGACATGCTGGGCGGGGAGCTGCTGGGTGCCTACTGCCTCTCCGAGCCGCACGCCGGCTCCGACCCGGCCGCGATGCGCACCACCGCCGTCCGCGACGGGGACGACTACGTGCTGACCGGGGAGAAGGCCTGGGTCACCCACGGCGGCGAGGCCGACTTCTACAAGGTCATGGCGCGGACGTCGGACCACCGCTCGCGAGGCATCTCCTGCTTCCTGGTCCCCGCCGACAGCGACGGTCTGATCGCCGACCCGCCGGAGCGGAAGATGGGCCTCACCGCCCAGGCGACGGCGACCATGCGCTTCGAGGGCGTCCGGGTGTCCGCCGACCGCCGGCTCGGTGAGGAGGGCATGGGCCTGCCGATCGCCCTCGCCGGTCTGGACGCCGGGCGGCTGGGCATCGCCGCGGTCGCCGTGGGCCTGGCCCAGGGCGCGCTGGACGACGCGCTGGCCTACGCGAAGGAGCGCGAGACCTTCGGCGTCCCGATCATCGAGCACCAGGGCCTGGCGTTCCTGCTGGCCGACATGGCCGCCGCGGTCGAGTCCGCCCGGGCGATGACGCTGCACGCCGCGCGGCTCAAGGACGCCGGCCTGCCGTACTCCCAGCAGGCCTCGATCGCCAAGCTGGTGGCCACCGACAACGCGATGAAGGTGACCACCGACGCCGTCCAGGTGCTCGGCGGTTTCGGCTACACCCGGGACTTCCCGGTCGAGCGCTACATGCGCGAGGCCAAGGTCATGCAGATCTTCGAGGGCACCAACCAGATCCAGCGGCTGGTGATCAGCCGGGCGCTGGCCAAGGGCGGCGCGGTCTCCACGGCGGTCTCCCCGGCCGAGTTCGCCCTGGCCTGACGCGGGGTTGCGGGCCTAGGTTCGCGGCATGTGCCGCAACATCCGGGTCCTGCACAACCTCGCGCCGGCGACGACGTCCGACGAGGTCGACGCCGCCGCGCTGCAGTTCGTCCGCAAGGTGAGCGGGTCGGTCAAGCCCTCCCAGGCCAACCAGGAGGTCTTCGACCGGGCGGTGGCGGAGATCGCGCACGCCACCCGGCACCTGCTGGAGGACCTGCGGACGACAGCGCCCCCACGCGACCGCGAGGTCCTCGCCGCCCGAGCCCGCGAGAAGGCCGCCGCCCGCTACCCCCGCTGACGAGAAAGGCGCTTCCTGCGAGTGCAAGAAGCGCCTTTCTCGTCAGTTCCTCAGTCGTTGAAGACGATGACGCCGCGGATGTTCTTGCCGGCGTGCATGTCCTCGTAGGCCTCGGTGACCTGGTCCAGCGTGTACTCCTTGGTGATCAGCTCGTCGAGCTTGAGCTGACCGGCCTGGTACATGCGCAGCAGCTTCGGGATGTCCGAGTGCGGCGACTGGGCACCGATGATCGCGCCTTGCAGCCGCTTCTGCATGAGGGTCAGGTCGAACATCGAGATCGGGGCCATGTCGGTCATCGCGCCGAGGCCGGTGGCCACGACGGTGCCGCCCTTGCGGATGGAGGCCAGACCCTGGGCGGGGTGCTCGGGCTTGAGCACGCCCACGGTGATCAGGGTGACGTCGGCGCCCTGGCCCTGGGTGATCGACTGGGCGTAGGCGGTCGCCTGGTCCATGTCCTCGAACACGTCGGTGGCGCCGAACTCCTGCGCCATCTCGCGCTTGAAGGGGGTGGGGTCGACGGCGATGATGCTGGTCGCGCCGGCGTGCTTGGCGCCCTGGACGGCGTTGATGCCGATGCCGCCGATGCCCATGACGATGACGACGTCACCGGGCTTGACCTGGCCGGCCTCGACCGCGGTGCCCCAGCCGGTCGGCACGCCGCAGCCCACGAGCGCGGCGGACTTGAGCGGGATGTCCTTGTCGATCTTGATGACCGAGGCGACGTCGGCGGTCGTGTACTCGGAGAAGGTCGAGATGCCGCACATCTGGCCGACGTTCTCGCCGTCGAGCTTCATGCGGAAGTCCTCGGCGTCGTCGGCGCGCGAGCCGACGAGCAGCAGGGCGCCCTTGTCGCAGAGGTTGAAGTCGCCGCGGCGACAGGCCATGCACTGCCCGCACGAGGGGACGAAGGAGAAGACGACGTGGTCGCCCTCCTCGAAGCCGGGGGTGTCGGGTCCGACCTTGGTGACGACGCCGGAGCCCTCGTGGCCGCCGCAGAAGGGGTAGGTCATGACCTGGAGGTCACCGGTCTGCAGGTGGTCGTCCGAGTGGCACAGGCCCGAGGCGGCGAGCTTGACCTGGACCTCGCCCTTGCGCGGGTCGTCGAGCTCGAGGGTGACGGTCTCGTAGTGGCCGGGGGACTCGCGGATGATCGAGGCGCGAGTGGTGGTCGTGGGCATCGTTGCTCAGCTCTCCTGTAGATCGGCGGCACTGGCACCCGGTGTCAGGTGTCGGTGTGACCATAAACGCATGCGTTGACATCGCGGTGACCGCGGTCACTGGGAATCTGCCGTGCGTCCGCGACCGTGTCCAGAGGGGGCCGCGCCGACCGTGGCCGGCGCGGCCGCGCCCTCACTCGTAGACGACGATGCCGCGGATGTTCGTGCCGGCGTGCATGTCGCGGTAGCCCTGGGCGACCTCGTCGAGGGTGTACTCCTTCGTGATCAGCTCCTCGAGCTTGAGCTGACCCGCCTGGTACATGCGCAGCAGCCGCGGGATGACGTCGTGCGGGCTGTTGCCGCCGTAGATCGCACCCTGGATGCGCTTCTGCATCATCACCATCTCGAACGGCGAGACCGGGATGCCGACCTCGGCCATCTTGCCCACACCGGTGAGGACGACGGTCCCGCCCTTGCGGATGGCGGCGACGGCCTGGCCGACGTGCTCGCCGGTCGTGACGCCGACGGTGACGATCGCGGAGTCCGCACCCTGCCCCTCGGTGATCGACTGGGCGAACGTGGTGGCCTCGGCGATGTCGGCGAAGGAGTGGGTGGCCCCGAACTCCTGGGCCTTCTCCCGCTTGAAGGGGACCGGGTCGACGGCGATGACGGTGGTCGCCCCGGCGTGCCGGGCACCCTGGACCGCGTTGATGCCGATGCCGCCGACGCCCATCACGATCACGGTGTGACCGGGCTCGATGCCGGCCATGTTGGTGGCCGAGCCCCACCCGGTGGGCACCCCGCACCCGACCAGGGCGGCCTCCTTGAGCGGGATGTCCTTGGGGATCCTCACGACCGAGTCGACGTGCGCGGTCGTGTACTCGGCGAAGGTGGAGATGCCCGCCATCTGCCCGACGTCCTCGCCGTCCAGGTGCATGCGGAAGCTGCTGACGTCGTCCGCGCGGGAGCCGACCAGGGTGTTGGCGCCGGTGTCGCAGAGGTTGAACTGACCCCGCGAGCAGGCCGCGCACTTCCCGCACGCGGGCAGGAACGAGAAGACGACGTGGTCGCCGACCTCGTAGCCCGGGGTGTGCGGGCCGACGGCGGTGACCACACCGGCCCCCTCGTGCCCGCCGCACATCGGGTAGTGGCCCAGGACCATGTCGCCGGTCTGCAGGTGGTCGTCGGAGTGGCACAGGCCCGAGGCGGTCAGCTTGACCGTGACCTCGTTCTGGCGGGGGTCGTCGAGCTCGAGCTCGACGGTCTCGTACTCACCGGGGGACTGCCGGATGATCGCTGCGCGGGTGCGGATGGGCATCGTCGCTCACCTTCGGTCGGGGACGTGGCACCGAGTGCCAGTACCGAGACCGTAGAGGTCAGTGGTGACCGGTGTCACTCCCTGCTGGGATCGTTCTCAGAGCCCACCGGCCACCCGGACCACCGTGCCCGTGACGTAGCCGGCCTGCGGCCCCAGGAGCCAGACGACGGCCGGGGCGATCTCGTCGGGCTCCCCGGCGCGGCCCATCGGCACCCGGGCGGTCACCCGGTCCAGCCGGCCCGGGTCGCCGGCGCCGGCGTGGATGTCGGTGCGCACCAGCCCCGGCGCGACGCCGTTCACCCGCACGCCCGCCGTGGCCAGCTCCTTGGCCAGCCCGACGACCAGGGCGTCCACGCCGGCCTTGGCCGCCGCGTAGTGCACGTACTCGTGCGCGGAGCCCAGCGTCGCCGCCGCCGAGGAGACCGCCACGATCGCGCCGCCGGCGCCACCCCGGTCGGTGCTCATCAGCTGGGCGGCCCGCCGGCAGCAGAGCACCACACCGAGCAGGTTCACGTCCAGCACGGTGCGGACGACGTCCACCGGGGTGTCGGCCAGGTCGCCGAGGTGGGCGGTCAGCCCCGCGTTGGCCACCAGGCCGGTGACCGGGCCGAGGTCGGTGGCGAAGAGCCGGTCGACGTCCGCCGGGACCGTGACGTCGGCCTGCACGGCCACCGCCCGGACGCCCACGGAGGTCGCGTCGTCGACGACCCGCGCTGCGGCGTCCGCGTCGGCGCGGTAGCCCACGACGACGTCGTGCCCGGCCCGGGCGAGCGCGGCGACCGTGGCCGCCCCGATCCCGCGGGAGCCGCCGGTGACGACGGTGACGGGCCGCTGGGGGGTGTCCACGAGGCCATGCTGCCCGCCCCACCCCCGGCAGGGGATGCCCTGCACCCAGGGTGGGCGTCCGGACGTGGGTGCAGGGCTTCCCCTGCCGGGGGTGGCGGGAGGGTGCAGACGCACGACGGCCCCGGTCCGCAGGGACCGGGGCCGTCGTCTTGCGGGAGCTGCCTACGCGGGCTGCATGGCCCCCAGGACGGCGAGGACGTCGTCCTGCGTGCGGGCGGCCGACAGCTGGGCGACCTGGGCGTCGTCGGTGAAGACCTCCGCGATCCGGCCGAGCAGCTTGAGGTGGTCGTCGCCCGCGCCGGCGATGCCGATCACGAACTCGACCTGCTTGCCGTTCCAGTCGACGCCCTGCGGGAAGCGGACGAAGGAGATCGCCGTCCGCTTGATCGAGGGCTTGGCCTCGTTCGTCCCGTGCGGGATGGCCAGCAGGTTGCCCATGTAGGTCGACACCGAGGTCTCCCGCTCGTGCATGGCCCGCACGTAGGAGGCGTCGACGGCGCCGGCAGCGACCAGGAGCTGACCGGCCTGCTCGATCGCCGCGGACTTGTCGCCCGAGGCGTCCAGCACGATCGACTCACGGGCCAGCAGCCCGCTGTCGACCCCGCCGGCCGAGGTCGCGGCGGCGGCAGTGCCGGCACCGGCGCCGTTCTGCTGCTGGAGCAGCTCGACGATCTCGTCGTAGCGCGGGCTGGCCATGAAGTTCTCGACCGACACGTGGGTGGCCGAGGGGGTCTTCTGCCGGGCGCGGGCGGTGAGGTCCTGGTGGGTGACGACGAGGCCGGCGTCGTCGGTCAGGTTGGAGATGGCCTTGTTCACCACGGTGACGTCGGTGAACCCGGCGCCGTGCACCTTCTTGCGGAGCACCGAGGCGCCCATGGCCGAGGAGCCCATGCCGGCGTCGCAGGCGAACACGATCGAGTGGATCGGGCCCGAGGGGGCGCCGGCACCGGAGCCGCCGAGCATCCCGGAGACCGAGGACTTCTTGCCCTTGTTGGCCTCCATCTGCGCGGTGGCCGCCGACAGGTCGCCGTCCCCGCTCTTGTCGATCTTCAGCAGGAAGGCCGCCACGAGGAACGAGACACCGGCCGCGACGACCACCGAGGCGGTGACGCCCAGCAGGCTGCTCGGCGGCGAGGACGCCCACACGGCGATGATCGAGCCGGGCGAGGCCGGGGAGCGCAGGCCGGAGCCGAAGGCCAGGTTGGTGGCCACACCGGCCATGCCGCCGAGGATCACCGCGGCGACGAGCTTCGGCTTGGCCAGCACGTACGGGAAGTAGATCTCGTGGATGCCGCCGACGAACTGGATGAGGATCGCGCCGGGTGCCGAGGCCTTGGCGGCACCGCGACCGAAGAGCGCGAAGGCGATCAGCAGGCCCAGGCCCGGGCCGGGGTTGGCCTCGAGCAGGAAGAGGATCGACTGGCCCGTGCTGGCCGCCTCGTTGGTGCCCAGCGGGGTCAGGATGCCCTGGTTGATGGCGTTGTTCAGGAACAGGATCTTCGCCGGCTCGATGAAGATCGAGGTCAGCGGCAGCAGGTTCCGCTCGACCAGGAAGTCCACGACGTTGCCGGCGGCGGTGCTGAAGGCGCTGACGAACGGACCGGCGATGACGAAGCCGATGACGGCGAGGAAACCGCCCCAGATGCCGGCGGAGAAGTTGTTGACCAGCATCTCGAAGCCGGGGCGGATCTTGTGCGACCACAGGGCGTCGAGCTTGCGCATCGACCAGCCGCCCAGCGGACCCATGATCATCGCGCCCAGGAACATCGGCGTGCCGCTGGCGCCGGCGATGGCACCCATGGTGGCGATGGCACCGACCACCCCGCCGCGGAGGCTGTCGTTGTACATCATCCGGCCGCCGGTGTACCCGATGAGCAGCGGCAGGAGGTACGTGATCATCGGGCTGACGATCCCGGTGCCCTCGTGCATCGGGGTGCCGTCGGCGTTGGCCCACGCGCCGAGCTGGGAGACGAAGCCGTAGCCGCCCTCGTAGCCGAGCGCGTCGCCGATCAGCTTGATCCAGCCGGTCTGGATGAACAGGGCGGTGATGAGGCCCCAGGCGATGAACGCCCCGATGTTGGGCAACACCATGTTCGACAGGAAGGTGCCGAACCGCTGGACGTGCAGCCGGGCCCCCCCGCGGGGTGCTGCCTCTGTGGTGCTGGCCATGTCGTGCCTTCCTCCGTGGAGGTCCTCGGAGGCCGCTGTCGGCGGGGTGTTCCGGGGCCTGCTCAGTGATGGGTGACAGACCCTGTGATGGCAGTCACGGATCTGTGTATGCGTTTGTATCCTGGCGCACAGCGCGCGTCAAGGACCTAGAGTCAGACTCGTTCGGTCCTGAACGGAGACACTCGGGCCCTCTCGGGCGTCATTCCGGCCCGGCGACCGGCCTGGGACCGCAGCTAGGGTGACCACAGACACATCTCGGTGTGGACATGTGTGGTCCAGCTGCCCGTCCCCGCCCCTCATCCAGCCCTGTGGAGGACACCATGAAGGCCCTGCGGTTCTACGCCCCCGAAGACGTCCGCCTCGAGGACGTGCCGGAGCCCGTGTGCGGTCCGGACGAGGTCAAGATCGCGGTGAAGAACTGCTCGACCTGTGGCACCGACGTCAAGATCTTCCACAACGGCCACCAGAACCTGACCCCGCCGCGCACCATCGGCCACGAGATCGCCGGCGAGGTCGTCGAGGTCGGCGCGGACGTCAACAGCACGTACGGCAGCAGCTGGGCCCCCGGTGACCGCGTGCAGGTCATCGCCGCGGTGCCGTGCGGGGAGTGCCACGAGTGCCGCAAGGGCTGGATGGCCGTCTGCCAGAACCAGACCTCGGTCGGCTACCAGTACGACGGTGGCTTCGCCGAGTTCATGATCGTGCCCAAGCAGGTGCTCAAGGTCGACGGGCTCAACCGGATCCCGGACAACGTCGGCTACGACGAGGCCTCGGCCGCCGAGCCCTTCGCCTGTGCGATCAACGCCCAGGAGCTGCTGGACATCGAGGAGGGCGACACCCTCGTCGTCTTCGGTGCCGGCCCCATCGGCTGCATGCACATCCGCATCGCCCGCGGCGTGCACAAGGTGGGCAAGGTCTTCCTCGTCGACGTCAACGCCGAGCGGCTGCAGATGTCGGCCGACGCCGTCCAGCCCGACGAGACGATCAACGGCGCCGAGGTCGACGTCGTCGAGCGGGTCATGGAGCTGACCGGCGGCCGCGGTGCCGACGTCGTCATCACCGCCACCGCCGCGAACATCACGCAGGAGCAGGCCATCGCGATGGCGGCCCGCAACGGCCGGATCTCCTTCTTCGGTGGTCTGCCCAAGACCAACCCGACGATCACCTGCGACTCCAACGTCGTGCACTACCGCCAGCTGCACATCCACGGGGCCAACGGCTCCGCGCCCGAGCACAACAAGCGGGCGCTGGAGTACATCTCCACCGGCCAGGTGCCGGTGAAGGACCTCATCACCGCCCGGCTCCCCCTGGAGCGCGCGCTGGAGGCCTTCGACATCGTCAAGGCCGGCTCGGCCATCAAGGTCACCGTCGAGCCGTAGGCCCCCCCTAGAACGCAGAAGGCGCCCTTCCCGGGATCCCGGGAAGGGCGCCTTCTGCGTTCCTCAGTGGCGGATGCCGGCCTGCTTCATCAGCGGCAGGATGTCGTCGTTGAAGATCTCGAGCTCTTCCTTGTAGTCGATGAGCCCCATGATCATCCCGTCCATGCCGGCCTCGTTGAGCTTCACCAGCTCCTCGGTGACCTGCTCCGGGGTGCCGACGATCGGGTAGCCGCCCCAGCCGGCGATGAAGCGCTCCTGGTACTCCTTGACCACGTGGTCGAAGGACTGCGAGGCACCCGAGCCGGCGATCTTGATGACGTTGCCGGCGGCGCCCCAGTCGCCCTCGTCCACGACGTTCTGGAACGCGGCCTTGGCCTCGGCCTCGGTGTCCCGGCAGACGATCAGCCCGTAGGTCATCGTCTGGATGTCGCGGGAGTACTCGCTCTTGGCCTTCTCCTTGAGGGAGGACGTGTACGTCTTCACGTTCTCCAGGGTGTCCAGCGAGGCGAAGTTGACGTCGACGTTGCGGGCGGAGAACTCGATGCCCGAGGCGGAGTTGCCGGCGTTCACCAGCGCCGGGCGGGGGCCCTGGACGGGCTTGGGGTAGGCCTCGACGTCCCGGCCGTAGAAGAACTCGCCGTCCACGTCGAAGCTGCCGGTCTCCGACCACAGCTTGAACGCGTAGTCGATCCACTCCTGGCCGAAGGCGTAGCGGCGGTCGTGCTCGCGCTGCGAGCCGCCGAACATCTCCATCTCCGGGGTCACCCAGCCCATGACCAGGTTGAGGGCGAACCGGCCACCGGAGATGTGGTCGATCGTGGTGGCCTGCTTGGCCGAGACGATCGGGTGCATCGTGGGCAGGTGGCTCGTCGCGGCGATGGCGATGTGCTCGGTGGCCTCGGCCAGGCCGGCGGCCCAGGTGTAGGTCTCGAAGCAGTTGCCGTTGAAGTTCGTCGAGCCGCCGAAGCCCTTCCATCGCGCGACCGGGATGAGGGCCTCGAAGCCCATCTGGTCGGCGCGCTGGGCGATCGCCTTGGTGTGCTCCCAGGTGACCTCGTAGCTGCTGGCCGCGTGGCTCATGATCAGCCCGAAGGAGCAGTTGGTGCCGAACAGGCCCAGCTTCATCTTCTGGTCGTTGAACAGCGGGTTGGTCTTCTGCCGGTCGGCCAGCGGGCCGGTCTCGTTGGCCGGGCGCGGGTCGGTGGGGGCCAGGCCCAGGCGGACGTTGGCGGTCTCGGTCGGACGGTCGTCGGTGGTCGTCACGGGAGGCTCCTCGAGGTCGGCGGGCCGGGTCTTCGGTGTGCCCTGGGCCACGTCTCGCCGACGACGCTAGGTCCGCTCGAGGGCCCTCGACAGCCGCGCAGCGCACCCCTCCGGCCGCTCGGCGCAGACCTGCCCACCCCCTGACGAAGGAACCTCTACACCCCCCATCGGCGCTGATGGGGGGTGCAGAGGTTCCTCCGCCAGGGGCGGGTCAGACTCCGGCGACGGGGAGGTCGACGACGGCGGACAGGTGCGGGCCGAGGTGGCCCATCCGCTCGCGTTTGGTGCGCAGGTACCGCACGTTGTGCGCGGTCTCCACGGTGGGCAGGGCGACCCGGCCGGTGATGGTGAGGCCGTAGCCGTCGAGGCCGCCGTACTTGGCGGGGTTGTTGGTGATGAGCCGGATGCGGGTGGCGCCGAGGTCGCCGAGGATCTGGGCGCCGACGCCGTAGGAGCGGCTGTCGACGGGGAGTCCCTGGGCGGTGTTGGCGTCCACGGTGTCCAGGCCCTGCTCCTGCAGGGCGTAGGCGCGGATCTTGTGGCCCAGCCCGATGCCGCGGCCCTCGTGCCCGCGCAGGTAGACCACGGCGCCGGCTCCTTCGGCGGCGATCGCGGCCAGTGCCTGCTCGAGCTGCCCGCCGCAGTCACACCGCAGCGACCCGAGGATGTCCCCGGTCAGGCACTCGGAGTGCACCCGCACCAGCGCGCCCTCGGTGGTCCGGGAGGCCGCGGCGAGGTCGCCCATCACCAGGGCCAGGTGCTCGGTGCCGTCGAGGGTGTTGCGGTCGCACCAGCGCGCCCTCGGTGGTCCGGGAGGCCGCGGCGAGGTCGCCCATCACCAGGGCCAGGTGCTCGGTGCCGTCGAGGGTGTTGCGGTAGGCCGTGGCCCGGAAGTCCCCGAACTCCGTGGGCATCGCGGAGGTGCCGACGACCTCGACGAGGCGTTCGGTGGCGCGGCGGTGCCGCACGAGGTCGGCGATCGCCAGCACCGGCAGGCCGTGCTCCTCGGCGAACGCGGTCAGCGAGGCACCGGCGCGCATGGAGCCGTCCTCGTCGACGATCTCCCCGATCACCCCGACCCCGGTGAGGCCGGCCATGGTGGTGAGGTCGACGGCGGCCTCGGTGTGCCCGGCCCGGACCAGCACCCCGCCGGCGCGGGCGATGAGCGGGAACACGTGCCCGGGACGACGCAGCTGCGCGGGCGTGGTGGCCGCCGAGGCCAGCGCCCGGACGGTGGTGGCGCGGTCGGCGGCCGAGACACCCGTGGAGGTGTCCAGGGCGTCGACGGTGATCGTGAACGCCGTGCCGTGGGCGTCGGTGTTGTCGGTGACCATCAGCGGCAGCTGCAGCTCGGTGGCGCGAGCAGCGGGCATCGGGGCGCAGACGATGCCGGTGGTGTGCCGGACGAGGAACGCCATCTGCTCGACCGTGCACAGCTCGGCGGCGAGGATCAGGTCGCCCTCGTTCTCCCGGTCCTCGTCGTCGACGACGATCACCATGCCGCCGGCGGCGATCGCCGCGACGGCGGTCTGCACGGCCTCGGTGGGTGTCCTGCGGGTCATGCCGAGGCCTCCAGGGCGGCGTGGGTGCCGAACACCCTCGAGTGGTAGGTCAGCGGCGCACCGTCGGCGGTGTCCGCGGCCAGCACGGTGCCCAGGGCGACGACGTGGTCCCCGCCCTCGACCAGGGAGGCCACCTCGCAGGCCAGCCAGCCCGGCGCCCCGGGCAACCGGGGCAGGCCNCAGCACGGTGCCCAGGGCGACGACGTGGTCCCCGCCCTCGACCAGGGAGGCCACCTCGCAGGCCAGCCAGCCCGGCGCCCCGGGCAACCGGGGCAGGCCCTGGTCGGGCACCCAGTCGACGCTGGCGAACTTGTCGGTGCCCTTGCGGGCGAAGGACAGCGCCAGCGCCGACTGGGTGGAGCCCAGCACGTTGACCCCGAACCGGCCGGTGTCCCGGACCAGGGCCAGCAGGTCCGACCCCCGGTCCAGGGACACCAGCACCATCGCGTCAGCTCCGCAGCGGCGACGTCGTCACCGTCGAGGGCCTGGGCGACTTCCGCATCNGCCAGCGCCGACTGGGTGGAGCCCAGCACGTTGACCCCGAACCGGCCGGTGTCCCGGACCAGGGCCAGCAGGTCCGACCCCCGGTCCAGGGACACCAGCACCATCGGCGGGTCCATCGACAACGAGGCGAAGGCCGAGACCGTCGTCCCGTGCGGGACGCCGTCGGCCGACACCGCGGTCACCACCGACACCGGGGTCGCCACCCCGGCCATCACCTCACGGAACTGCTCGGCCAGCACGGCTCAGCCCAGCTGGAAGGGGTCGCGGGTGCCGCCGGTGAGCTCGATGAACACCGACTTGTTCTCGGTGTACTCGTTGATCGCCTCGACGCCGTTCTCCCGGCCGATGCCGGAGTTGCCGAACCCGCCGAAGGGCATGTTCGGGGCCACCACGCGGTAGGCGTTGACCCAGACGGTGCCGGCGCGGAGCTTGGCGGCGACCCGGTGCGCGCGGTGCACGTCCTTGGTCCACACCGCCCCGGCCAGGCCGTAGGGGGTGTCGTTGGCCAGCTTCAGCGCCTCGTCCTCGTCGGTGAAGGTGTAGGCGGCGAGCACCGGCCCGAACACCTCCTCGCGGACGATGGTGTTCTCCGGACCGACGTTGGTGACCACGGTGGGCTTGACGAAGAGCCCGCCGAGCTCGGCCGAGGGCTCCCCGCCGCAGGCGAAGGTCGCGCCCTCGGCAGCGGCGCCCTGCAGGTAGCCCAGCACCTTCTCGTACTGCGGGCGGTTGGCGACCGGGCCCATCTCGGTGTCGGCGTCGTTGGGGTCGCCGAGCTTGATCGCGTTCGCCCGGGCGGCGACCTTCTCGATCAGGGCGTCGTGCACGTCGGCGTGCACGATGAGCCGGGAGCCGGCCATGCAGGTCTGCCCGGTGGCGGCGAACACCCCGGCGACCAGGCCGTTCGCGGCGGCGTCGAGGTCGGCGTCGGCGAACACGATCTGCGGGCTCTTGCCGCCCAGCTCCAGGGTGACCCGGTTCAGGTTGGTCACCGCGGCCTTGGCCACGGCGGCCCCGGTGGCGGTGGACCCGGTGAAGGCGACCTTGTCGATGCCGGTGTGCGAGGCCAGCGCCTCGCCCGTGGAGCGGTCCCAGCCGGTGACGACGTTGATGACGCCGGCGGGCAGCCCGGCCTCGGTGAGGATCTCGGCGAAGGCCACGGTGGAGGCCGGTGCGTGCTCCGAGGGCTTGACCACGCAGGTGTTGCCGGCGGCCAGCAGCGGGGCGAGCTTGAAGGTCAGCAGCAGCAGCGGGGAGTTCCACGGGGTGATGCAGCCGACGACGCCGACCGGCTCCCGCGTGGTGTACGCGAAGTAGTTCTGGTTCACCGGGGGCACGGTGCGGCCCTCGATCTTGTCGGCCAGGCCGGAGAAGTACCAGTACCACTGGGGCAGGCCCTTGAGCTGGCCGAGCATCTCGCGCATCAGCTTGCCGGAGTCGTTGACCTCCAGCTGGGCCAGCCGCTCGGCGTTCGCCAGGATCGCGTCGCCGCACTTCCGCAGGATCGCGGCGCGCTGGAAGCCCGACATCTGGCCCCACTCGCCGTCGAAGGCGGCGCGGGCCGAGGCGACGGCCAGGTCGACGTCCTCGGGGGAGCCGTCGGCGAGGGTCGCCCAGGGCTGGCCGGTGTAGGGGTTCTGCGACTCGAAGGTCTTCCCCGAGCGGGCGTCGACGGTCTCGCCGCCGATGAACAGGCCGAAGCGCTCGAGGTCGGTGGGGGTTGCGGTCGTCATCGACTGCTCCTTGTCGTCAGGGTGCGGGGTCATCAGGTCAGACCTGGGGTTCCAGTGCCTGGAGTGCGGGGGAGGCGAGGACGGCGGTCGTGAGGTCGACCAGGGCCCGGCCGTGCGAGGCAGCCAGCTCGGCGGCCTCGGCGGTCAGCTCGGTGCCCTCGAAGTGCGGGTGGGTCAGCACCAGCCCCGGGCTGAGCACCTGGCAGCCGTAGAACCCGGCCAGCAGGCTGCGCAGGGAGTCCTGGGCCAGGTAGTGCTCGGGGGCGTTGTTCGTCATGACGATCGCCGCCGTCGTCCGGGCGAGGTGGGCCGTGGTCTCGGTGGCGTACCGGCCGCGCTCGGCGGACTCGAACAGGCTGCGGAGCAGGCTGGAGAACGACGCCCGGTAGGTGGGGCTGCCGAACACGACCGCGTCCGCGGCCTCCATGGCGTCCAGCACGGTGGGGACGTCGGTGTCGGCGAGGCTGAGCCTGCGGGTCTCGGCGCCGGTGCACCCGGCCAGCAGGCCCGCGACGGCGGCGTCGGTCCGGCCGCCCGGCGTCGGGCTGCCCACGATCCCGAGCACGTTCACCGGAACTCCCCCCGCGGGCGGCTGGTGCCACCGGCCCGGAACAGCGAGCTGGGCAGGGCGTGCCCGACCGCGTCCTCGGTGACCGCGGCCGCGGTGAGGACGGCGTCCAGGTCGATGCCGGTCTGCACGCCGGAGTCGGCCAGCCAGTAGACGAGCTCCTCGGTGGCGATGTTGCCGCTGGCGCCGGGGGCGAACGGGCAGCCGCCGAGCCCGCCGACCGAGGCGTCGAGCTGGGTCACCCCGGCGAGGACGGCGGCCAGCGCGTTGGCCTGGCCGGTGCCGCGGGTGTCGTGGAAGTGCGCGCCCAGCGGCAGCCCGGGCGCGGCGTCGCGGACGGCGTCGAGCAGGTCGACGGTGCGCCGGGGCGTGACGGTGCCGATGGTGTCGCCCAGGCACAGCTGGTCGGCGCCCTGGGCCACCGCTGACCGGACGACGTCCAGCACCCGGGACGGATCGGTCCGTCCGTCGAAGGGGCAGTCCCACGCCGTCGCCACGATCACCTCGAGCGACCCGCCGGCGCCGTGCGAGACCTCGGCGATCGCGCCGACCGCCTCGACGGCCTCCGCGGTGGGCCGCCCGGCGTTGGCCCGGGAGTGGCTGTCGGCGGCGCTGACCACGTACTCCAGGTGCGGGATCCCGGCGTCGACCGCGCGCTGGGCACCGCGCAGGTTGGCCACCAGCGCGGAGAAGTGCACCCCGGGGAAGCGGTGCAGCTGCGCGGCGAGCTCGTCGGCGTCGGCCAGGGCCGGCACGGCCTTGGGCGACACGAACGAGGTGACCTCGATGCGCTGGACCCCGGTGGCCACGAGGGCCTCCAGCATCGCGACCTTGGCCGCCAGCGGGATCGGCGCCTCGATCTGCAGACCGTCGCGCAGCCCCACCTCGCGGACGTCGACGTTCCTGGGCAGCTCCACGTCAGACCACTCCCTGCTCGGCCAGCTCGGTCAGGTCGTCGGCGGTGAGCCCGAGCAGCTCGCCGTAGACCTCGGTGTTGTGGCTGCCCGGCCGCGGCGGGCCGGCCCAGCGGACCGTGCCCGGGGTCTCGGACAGCTGTGGGGTGATGCCGGGGCCGAGCACGTCGGCACCGACGCCCAGGTCGTGGTGGGCGACGAGCATGTCCCGGGCGGCGAACTGCTCGTCGGCCACGACGTCGGCGATGGTCGCGACCGGTCCGACGACGACGCCGGCGGTCGAGCAGCGGGCCACCACGTCGTCCGGCGGGAGCTCCCTGGCCCACGCGCCGATCAGCACGTCGAGCTCGTCCTGGTTGCGGGCCCGGGCGGTGTGCGTGGCGTACCGCTCGTCGTCGGCGAGCTCGGGGCGGTCCATCGCCGCGCAGAGCCGCCGGAACAGGGTGTCCTGGTTCGCGGCGATGATCACGAAGGTGCCGTCGGCGGTCTCGTAGCTGTTGGACGGCGCGATGGCGTCCAGCCGGGTGCCGCTGGGCTGGCGGACGTGCCCGGCGCGCGAGTAGTCGGCGACCATCGACTCGGTCACCGCGAGGCACGAGTCGGTCAGGGCGGCGTCGACCACCTGCCCGCGGCCGGTGCGTCCCCGGGCGACGAGTGCGGTGAGGATGCCCTGGCAGGCGAACATGCCGGCCAGCGAGTCGCCCAGCGACAGCGCCATCCGCACCGGCGGCTGGCCGGGGAAGCCGGTCACGTAGCGCATCCCGGCGCGGGCCTCGGCGACGCTGGCGTACCCGGGCTGGGCGGCCATCGGGCCGGTCTGGCCGTAGCCGGAGACCCGGGCGAGCACCAGGCCGGGGTTGGCCGCGCTCAGCCGGTCGTAGCCCAGGCCCCAGCGCTCCAGCGTGCCGGGCCGGAAGCTCTCCACCACCACGTCGGCGTCGGCGGCCAGGCCCAGGAAGAGCTCCTGGCCGCGCTCGGAGCGCAGGTCCAGGGTGATGCAGCGCTTGTTGCGGGCGTGCACGGTCCAGAAGAAGCCGCGGCCGTCCTCGTGCACCTGGCCCCAGGTGCGCAGCGGGTCGGGGCGGTCCGGGGCCTCGATCTTGACCACGTCGGCCCCCTGGTCGCCGAGCAGCCGCCCGGCGAAGGGCCCGGCGATGAGCGTGCCGATCTCGAGCACGCGGATGCCGTCCAGGGCACCGGTCACGGGGACTGCTCCTCACGTCGTCGTGCGGGGTCGGGTCCGACGGTAGGCAGTCCGGGGGACGCCGACCATCCGCGCTCGGCGGACCTCCATCCGCACAGCGCAGGCTCACCGGGTGGGCCTGGACCCGACATGCGTTGCGTCCTACCTTTCCCCCGGAGGCCGGGCACCGCAGCTCGGCCGGACGACAGGAGAGACATGTCCGACCTGGTAGCAGAGCAGTCCCGGATCGCCGACCGGACGCTCACCGCCGTCGAGGAGCTGCTGCGCACCATCGACGACGGCGACCTGCACGTCGCCGACCCCGGCGGCGGCTGGACCGGCGCGACCGTGGTCAGCCACATGACCCTGGCCGGGCTGCTGTGGGTGGCCGACATCGCCCGCCTGCAGGCCGACCCCGAGCTGGACTTCTTCTACCGCGAGGAGATCGGGCACGACACGATCGGCGCGATCCCGCCGACCGCCGCCGAGGCCGCGGACAAGATCGCCTCGCTGCGCCGCACGATGGTCTCGACGATGCCGAACCACACCCCGGAGATCCTCGAGCGGTCGGTGGAGATCACCACGCTGGGCCGGATGACCGTCGCCGAGTGGCTGCCGATCATCGTCGGGCACGTCGTGCACCACCGCGACCAGCTGCACGCCGTCCTCAAGTCCCGGGGCAAGCTGCCCGAGCGCTTCGAGGTGCCCGAGGGCCACACGGGCGAGGACGCCTGATGC
Source organism: Geodermatophilus sp. Leaf369 (assembly GCF_001424455.1). Classification (NCBI taxonomy): domain Bacteria; kingdom Bacillati; phylum Actinomycetota; class Actinomycetes; order Geodermatophilales; family Geodermatophilaceae; genus Geodermatophilus; species Geodermatophilus sp. Leaf369. Next base: position 477,457 of record NZ_LMQA01000002.1, read on the forward strand.
GCGCCGTCGTCCTCACCGGGGTCGGCCAGGTCGAGGTCCAGGACCGCCCGGACCCCACCGCCGACCCGCTGCACGTGGTCGTGCACGTCGACGTCGCCTCGCTCTGCGGCACCGACGCCCACCAGTACGAGGGCCGGATCGACTCGCCCTTCCCGCGGGTGCCCGGGCACGACTTCGCCGGGACCGTGGTCTCGGTCGGCGAGGGGGTGGACGAGGGGCTCATCGGCCGCCAGTTCGCCGTCAAGCCCTCGCTGCCGTGCGGGCAGTGCGCCGCGTGCGTCGACGGCCCCTCGCTGGACTGCCCGAACAAGAAGCTGATCGGGCTGTGGAGCGACGGCTGCTTCGCCGAGCTGGTCGCCGTCCCGCGGGTCAACCTGGTGCCGATCCCCGAGGGCGTGCCGATCTGGGGCGCGGCGCTGCTGGAGCCCTTCGCCGTTGCGCTGAACTGCATCGACCGGCTGCAGATCAAGCTGGGCGACTCCGTGCTGGTGCTCGGCCAGGGCCCGATCGGCCTGGCCGTGGCCCGGTTCGCCGCGCTCTCGGGCGCCGGGCGGCTCACCGTGACCGACGTCCGGGACGAGGTCTTCGAGGTCTCCCGGGCGTTCGGGGCCACCGACTGCCTGGACAGCCGCACCGACGGCCTGGTCGAGCGGGTGCTGGAGATGCACGGCGGGCGCGGCGCCGACATCGTCGTGGAGACCTCGGGTGCGCCCGCGGCCTCGGCGTCGGTGATCGACCTGGTGCGCAAGGAGGGCAAGGCCTCCTTCATCGGCTACGCCAACGACCTCCCGGGCATCCCCGTCGTCCCGATGATGCTCAAGACGGCCACCGTCTTCGGCATCGGCGGCAACGGCGGGCGCGGGCAGTACGAGCGCTCGCTGGAGCTCATCCGGGCCGGCCGGGTCGACCTCTCCCCGCTGGTCACCCACCGCTTCTCCCTCGAGGACGCGCCGGAGGCCTTCGAGGTCGCCAGCACCAAGCGCGACGGCGCGATCAAGGTCCTGCTGGAGCCCTGAGGGGGACCGCCCGCACCCAGGCAGGGGAAGCCCTGCACACACCACCGGGGTCCACGGGTGTGTGCAGGGCTTCCCCTGCCGCGGGTCAGCCGGAGATGCGCTTGTACGGGTCCGACGGGGCCGCGCCCGCGGCCACGATCTGGGCCGACCAGGCGTCCAGCTGCTCGGTCAGGGCGGGGACGTCGTCACCGATCGGGGCGAGCACCCGGTCCATGGCGGTGTCGGTCTGGGCCTCGATGCGGTCGCGCTCGGTCTGGCCCTGCGGGGTGAGCGCGCCGTCGGCGACCCAGCCGCGGGCGACCAGGTCGGCGTCGGCGGCGGCCATGACCTCCGGGGCCCAGCCGCGGGTGCCGGCGTAGGCGGTGGGCTCCCAGCCCACCCAGTACTCGGTCACCAGGTTCATCTGCACCCCGGTCAGCCCGGCGGCGACGTTGGCCGCCTGGTGGGTGTCGCCGCGGTACTCGCGCAGCAGGTTGAGCGCGTGCCACAGCTGGCCCAGCGGGTCCTCGGGCCAGTCCAGGGAGGCGAGGCCGGCGACCAGCGGGCGGCCGGCGACGTCGGCCACGGCCAGGTCGGTGGCCCGGCGGAGCTGGGCGACGGCGGTCTCGACGTCCCCGGTGGGGACGTCGCCGAGCACCTCGTGCAGCGACTCGACGGCCCCGCGCTCCCGGGCGGCGAGCACGTCGGCGCGGGAGGCGATGCCGCGGGCGTCCTCGTAGAGGGAGGTGACCAGCCCGGGCTCGAAGACCCCGAAGGCGGCGACGACGACCGGGGCGGTGGGCTCGCCCATCGGGGCGGTGCGGCCCCACACGTAGCCGGTGAGGAACTCCAGGCCCAGGGCCTCCATCGCGGCGTAGGCGGGCTTGCCCCAGAAGCCGATGGTGGCCAGCGGTTCGGCCGCGTCACGCAGCGAGCGGGCCGCGCCGGTGGGCACCCGGGGGGCGGGTCGCCCGGCGGAGGGCTCGGCCAGGAAGGCGGCCGACAGTTCTGCGTAGTCCACGGTGGGGCTCCTCGAGGGGGTCAGTGCCGGAGGGTGGCGGACGGGAGCTCGCCGAAGCGGTCCCGGTACTGCTGGGCGAAACGGCTCTGGTGGAAGAAGCCCCAGCGCATCGCGACCTCGGTGACCCGCACGGTGGCCGGGTCGCTGCGCACCAGCTCGCTGCGCACCCGGTCCAGCCGGACCCGGCGCAGGTAGCTCATCGGGGACTCCCCGAACTGCTGCTGGAACGCCGCGTGCAGGGTGCGCACGCTCATGCAGCCCACCCGGGCCAGCTGCTGCGGGGTCAGCGGCTCGTCGGCGTGCTCCTCCAGGAAGGCGACCACGGGGGCGAGCCGGCCGTACCGGACGGCCTCGGCGGGGGCGGCCAGCACGTCGGAGAACTGGTGCCGGCCGGCGTGCAGCACCTGGGTCATCACGAACGCCTCGAGCTGCTCGCGGGCCAGCGGCATGTCGGCCAGCCCACCGGGGCGGTCCAGCTCGCGGGCCAGGAACTCCACCGAGTTGAGCAGCGACTGCCCGGCGGCGTGGGTGAGGTCCAGGCCGAAGTCGAAGTCCAGGACCTCGGCGACCGACCGGCCGACCAGGTCGCCGAGGTGGGACTCCAGGCTGCTGCGCGGGATCTTGAGGATCAGCTGCTCGGCGTCGGCGCTCCAGCGCACGGTGTTGCGCTGCAGCGGGTTGAGCACGGCACCGGAGCGGCGGGCCTCGGTGCGGGCCCGGGCACCGTCGGAGCGGTCGGCGTCGGTGGACCCCGCCGTCGTGAGGTTGACGTGGTAGCAGTCCTCGGTCGGCGGCATGGTCAGCTCCGCCGCTGCCTGGTAGGTCAGGTAGCCCAGGGTCAGGTGGTGGTCGGCGACGGCGTTGAGCGTCATGTCCACCCGGTCGTGGTCGGCCGTCAGGTCGTGGGCCAGGTACACCCGGGTGACCGCGTCGCGGGCCTCCTCGAGGCTGTGCGTCCCGACGACGGGGAAGCGCGACAACGGCAGCGCGGCACTGCTCTGCACGATCACCTCCGGGCTCGACCCGTGTGGCGCCAGCCACACCTGAGCCGCAATCTAGGCCGGACCGGGTGGTCCGACCAGCCGTTGCGCGCAGCAGGGTGTCCGCCGGGCGTCGAGATGGGTGCGGTGTGCGGCTGTCGGCCTGCCGCGGGCGGATCGACGCCCGGCGCGCGCGGGCGTCATGCTGGTCGGTGTGACCGCCACCCTCGGCAACGCCGCCGGAACGAGCACCCACGACACCGCGCTGCGGGAGATCGAGCAGCGCGTGCTCTGGCTGGCCTCCTCGATCGTCGACCACGCCAACCGGGTGCGCCCCAACCCCGACGGGCTCAAGGTCGGCGGCCACCAGGCCTCCAGCGCCTCGATCGCGACGATCATGACCGCGCTGTGGCTGGAGACGCTGGGCCCGGAGGACCGGGTGTCGGTCAAGCCGCACGCCTCCCCGGTGCTGCACGCGCTGGAGTTCCTGCTCGGCCAGCTGCCGGCCTCGGCGCTGACCACGCTGCGCGAGTTCGGCGGCCTGCAGTCCTACCCCTCGCGGCTGAAGGACCCGGTGCCCGCGGACTACTCCACCGGCTCGGTCGGCATCGGGGCCACCGCGCCGATCTGGGGCGCGATCGCCCGCCGCTACGTCAACACCCAGTTCGGCACCGGCGGCGCGGGCCGGCAGTGGTCGCTGGTCGGGGATGCCGAGCTCGACGAGGGCGCGGTCTGGGAGGCCGTGGTCGACCCGATGGTGGCCGAGCTCGGCGAGGTCGTCTGGGTGGTCGACCTCAACCGCCAGTCGCTGGACCGGGTGGTGCCCACGATGGGCGCCGTCCGGCTGCAGGGCATGTTCGCCGCCGCCGGCTGGCAGGTGCTCACCGTCAAGTACGGCGCCCTGCTCGAGGAGCTCTACACCCGCGAGGGCGGCCCCGAGCTGCGCGACCGGATCGACGAGATGACCAACCCCGAGTACCAGCGGATGCTGCGCCGCACCGCCGCCGAGCTGCGCGAGCACCTGCCCGGGGACGGCGCCGGGGCCGCCGCGGTGGCCGGGCTGATAGCCGGGGTCTCCGACGAGGACCTGGTCGCCGCCGTGCGGAACCTGGGTGGGCACGACCTGCAGGCGCTGCGGACGGCGTTCGCCCAGATCGACGACACCCGCCCCACCGTGGTGCTGGCCTACACGCTCAAGGGCTACGGGCTGGCCACCGAGGGGCACCCGCAGAACCACTCGGCGCTGCTGAACGAGGCCCAGCTGCACGAGCTGGCCGACCGGGTGGGGGTGGACCCGGCGCAGCCGTGGGCGGCCTTCGACCCGCACACCGAGCCCGGCCGGCTGCTGGCCTACGCCGCGCGGCGTCTGCGCAAGCCCGAGCACGAGGGCGCCGGTGCCCCGGCCGTGCCCGCCGACCTGGGCCGGACACCGTCCGGCACGGCGACCACCCAGGCCGCCCTCGGCCGCACCCTGCTCGACCTCAACCGGGCCGCGCCCGAGGCCGGCGCCCGGGTGGTCACGGTCAGCCCCGACGTCTCCAGCTCCACCAACCTGGGCGGCTGGGTCAACAAGGTCGGCGTCTGGTCGGCCGAGGACCGCCGCGACTGGTTCTCCGACGACCCCGAGACGATCCTGCACTGGCGCGAGCGGCCCAGCGGCCAGCACGTCGAGCTGGGCATCGCCGAGGTCAACCTGGTGTCGCTGATGGGCGAGCTGGGTTCCACGTGGAACCGGTGGGCGCAGCCGCTGCTGCCGATCGGCGTCATGTACGACCCGTTCGTCTCCCGGGCGCTGGAGCCGTGGAGCTTCGGGGTCTACGCCGGCGGCCAGTCGATCCTGGTGGGGACGCCGTCCGGGGTCACGCTGGCGCCCGAGGGCGGGGCGCACCAGTCGATCACCAGCCCCTCGATCGGGCTGGAGCAGCCGGGTGTGGTCACCTACGAGCCGGGCTTCGCCCTGGACACCGAGTGGTGCCTGCTGGCCTCCCTCGGCCGGCTCGGGAAGGCCGACGGGTCCAGCGCCTACCTGCGGTTGTCCACCCGGCCGGTCGACCAGGCGTTGGCCGAGGTGCCGACCGACCCGGCCGCGCGCGAGCGTCGTCGTCGCCAGGTGGTGGGCGGGGCGTACGCACTGCGCCGGGTCGCCGAGCCCGCCGTCACCGTCGTGACCATGGGCGCGATGGTCACCGAGGGCCTGGCCGCCGCCGACCGGCTGACCGCGCTGGGCCACCCGGCCGACGTGGTCGTGGTGACCAGCCCGGGGCTGCTCTTCCGCGCCCTGCAGGCCCGCCGCGGGCTGGACGACGTCGGCACCCCGGTGGTGGACGACGCCGTCCTGGGCTCGGTGTTCCCCGCCGACCGGGCCACCCCGATGGTCACCGTGCTCGACGGCCACCCGCACACGCTGGCGTTCCTGGCCGGCGTGCACCGGGTGCCCGCCGCGCACCTGGGCGTCACCCGCTTCGGCCAGTCCGGCGACCTGCAGAGCGTCTACCGGCACCACGGCATCGACACCGACTCCGTCGTCGGCGCCGCCCTCGACCTGCTGTGACCCCAGCGTGGATCAGGTGACCTGATCCACGCCTCGCCGCCCTCACCAACGCTGGTGAGGGCGGCGAGTCGTGGGTGAGGGTGGTCAGGCGTGCCGCAGGCCGTTCTTCTGCATGATCGGCAGCACCTCGGCGCCGAACTCCTTCAGCTCCTTGGCGTAGTCGTGGAAGCCGAAGATCGCCCCGCCCATGCCGGACTCGGACAGCTCGTGGAACTGCTCGGCCACCTGCTCGGGGGTGCCGACGAGGTTCGGGCCGCCCCAGCCGGCGATGAAGCGCTCCTGGAACTGCTTGATCTGCGAGCCGAAGGACTGCGACTGGATGCCGAGCACGTCCATGATGATGTTGGCCCCGGGCCAGTCGCCGGCGTCGATGATCGCCTGCTGGGCCGCCTTGGCCTCCTTCTCGGTCTCCCGGCAGATCACCAGGCAGTAGGTCCAGACGTCGATGTCGCGCTCGTAGGTGTCGTTGGCCAATCGCTTGATGCCCTTGACGTAGGCCGGGGCCTCCTCGGTGGGCAGCGCGATGAGGTTGATGTCGACGTTCTTGGCCGAGAAGTCCTGCCCGGCCGGTGAGGCGCCGGCGTTGAGCAGGGCCGGGCGGGGGTCCTGGATCGGCTTGGGAAAGGCCTTGGCGCCCTTGGAGGTGAAGTACTTCCCGTCGACGTCGAAGGTGCCCTCCTCGTTCCAGAGCCTCATCGCGAAGTCCAGCCACTCCTGGCCGTAGGCGTAGCGCTCGTCGTGCTCGAGCTGCTTTTTGCCGAACAGCTCCATCTCGGGGGTGAACCAGCCCATGACCAGGTTCATCCCGAACCGGCCGCCGGAGATGTGGTCGATGGTGGCGGCCATCTTCGCCGCGACGATCGGGTGCACGGTCGGCACGTGCGTGGTGGTGAAGATGCCGATGTTCTCGGTGGCCTGCGCCAGCCCCGCGGCCCAGGTGTAGGTCTCGTAGCAGACCCCGTTGAAGTCGGTGTTCCCGCCGAACCCGGTCCACCGCCCGACCGGCACCATCGCCTCGAGACCCAGCTGGTCGGCGGTGCGGGCGATGTCGAGCTGCTGGTCCCAGGTGACCCGGAAGTCGGTGGGGGCGTCGCTCATGATCACGCCGCCGGAGCAGTTGCTGGAGAAGATGCCCAGCTTGAGCTTCTGGTCGTTGAAGACCGGGTTGTCGGTGGTGGGCTTGTAGTGGCCCAGCAGTCCGTCGGCCTGGTGCATGGGAAGGGTCATCGTCGACCTCCACGTCGGGGGCGGCTGCGTGCCACCCGTCCCCGGCATCGTGGGCACCGGGCACCGGCCCGCACGATCCGCCGGACGACGACCGTCGTCCGCTGGACGAAGTGGGGTCGTCCAGCGGACAGGGACGTGCGCTGAGGGGATGGACGGCGAGGCCGCACTCCCGTGCACTGGTCGTGTGGGTGACCCAGGACACGCGGTGCTGCCGGCCTCCCGGCTGGTGCGCACGTCGGACCTGGCCGAGGCGCAGGCCGCCATCACCGACGTCTACATCCCGCACGACCTGCGCTCCCGGGACGGCCGGCCGCTGGACTTCACGTTGAACTTCCTGCAGTCGCACAAGCTGACCGTCGGCCACCTCAACTACGGCGCGGACGCCGAACTGCTCGTCCCGGCGATGCTGGACTGCTACCACCTCAACCTCACCCTGGGCGGCGCCACCCAGGTCAGCCAGGGCGGCCGCACGGCGGCGACGTCGGGCGGCCGGCGTGGGGTGCTCTTCGGGCCGCTGTCGCCGTTCACGGTGCGCTGGTCGCCCGAGGCCGTGCAGTACGCGATCAAGCTGCCCCGCCGGCAGCTGGAGGACCACCTCGCGGGGCTGCTCGGTCGACCGGTGGGCGGGCCGATCGACTTCCACCTGACCGTGGACCTGACCCGGGCGGCCGGGCGCAACCTGGTGTCCGCGGTGCACTTCCTGCGCGGCGAGCTCGCCCGGCCCGGCGGGCTGGCGACCTCGCCGTTGGCGCGGGACCAGCTCGAGGCGTTCGTGATGACCCAGGTGCTGCTCGCCGTCCCGCACGAGCACTCCGCGCAGCTGGCCACCCCCACGGCACCGGCGCAGCGCACCCGGGTCGGGGCGGTGGTGGAGCTCATCGACGCCCACCCCGACCAGCCGCTCACCCTCGTGGACATGACCCGGGTCGCCGGGGTCGGGGCGCGGGCGCTGCAGGCCGGGTTCCGGGAGACCGTGGGCATGGCGCCGCTGGCCTACCTGCGCAAGGTGCGGCTGGACCGGGTGCGTGCCGAGCTGACCGAGACCGCCGGCGACCGGTCGGTCACCGACGTGGCGCTGCGCTGGGGTTTCGCCCACCTGGGCCGCTTCGCCGGGCAGTACCGGGCCCAGTTCGGGGAGTCGCCGTCGGAGACGGTGCGGACGGCGCTGCGCGCGCACCGCTGAGCATCAGGCCAGTTCCGACGACGGGAGCCGGCCGGCGAGGTGGTCGGCGTACTGGTCGGCCACGTTCTCGGCGAACTCGGCGAAGGTCTCCTCCACCACCCAGCCCACGTGCGGGGCCAGGACGACGTTGGGCAGGGCGCGCAGCGGGGAGTCCGCGGGCAGCGGCTCGACGGCGAACACGTCGAGCCCGGCCGCCCGCAGCGGGCCGTCGCGGAGCACCTCGGCCAGGGCCACCTCGTCCACGATCGCCCCGCGGGCGGTGTTGACCAGCACCGAGCCCGGCTTCATCGCGCCCAGCCGGTCGCGGTCGAGCAGCCCGCGGGACTCCTCGGTCAGCCGCAGGTTGACGCTGAGCACGTCGGTGGTGGCCAGCAGCTCGTCCAGGTCCAGCCGGGGGACGTCGTCGGCGGCGGGTGCACTGCCCGGTCGGGCCCAGGCGACCACGTCCATCCCGAACGCCCGGCCCAGCTCGGCGACGGCGCGGCCCTGCCGGCCCATGCCGAGCACCCCGAGCCGCCGTCCGGCCAGCGTGCCGCCCAGGAGCGGCGGCCAGGCGCCGGCGTCGAAGGCCCGGGTGGCCTCCGGGAACCGGCGCAGCGCGGCGATGGCCAGCCCGAACGTCAGCTCGCGCATCGCTGCCTCGGGTGCGGCGCTGGTGCGCCAGAGGGTCACCGGGATGCCGCGGCGGGCGGTCTCGGCGAGGTCGACGTGGTAGGCGTGCCCGCCGGTCTGCAGCACGATCCCCAGGTCCGGGAAGCGGGCCAGGGTGCCGGCGTCCAGCCGGGTGCGCTCCCGGATGGTGACGATCGCGGTGACGCCGACGAGCTCGGCGTCGGGCACGTCGGCCAGGGGGACGTCGAGGAACCGGGTGTCGGCGAGCTCGGTCAGCCGCCGTCCGCCCGGGGAGGCGCGCAGCAGGCCCTCGCGGTCGTCGAGCACCAGCAGTCGGGGGGTCACGCCCCGAGTCAACCCACGCCCAGCGGCCCGGGACAGCCGCTGCGTGCGGGCCTCAGACCAGGAAGCGGTAGGCCGTCGTCCCGGGTGCCAGGTGCTCGATCTTGAGCGGGCCGGCCTCGATCCGGGCCAGCAGCGGGGCCAGGCCGTCGACGCTGCCCAGCTCGATGCCGGTCAGCGCGGCGCCGGTCTCCCGGTTGTCCCGCTTGACGTACTCGAACAGCACGATGTCGTCGTCGGGCCCGAGCACCTCGTCGAGGAAGCGGCGCAGCGCGCCGGGCTCCTGCGGGAACTCGACCAGGAAGTAGTGCTTGAGCCCGCGGTGCACCAGCGAACGCTCGACCACCTCGGCGTACCGGCTGACGTCGTTGTTGCCCCCGCTCAGCACGCAGAGCACCGTCTGCCCCGGCTCGACGACGACGGCGCCCCCGGTCAGCGCGGCGCTGGCCAGCGCCCCGGCGGGCTCGGCGATCACCCCGTCGACCTGGTACAGCTCGAGCATCTCGGTGCAGATCTGCCCCTCGGGCACGGTGACCAGATCGGCGCCGGAATCGCGCACCAGCGGGTAGGTGACGTCACCGGCCCGGCGCACCGCGGCGCCGTCGACGAACGTCTCGATCTGCTCCAGCGTCACCGGTTCCCCGGCCGCGAGCGCCGCGGCCATGTTCGCCGCGCCGACCGGCTCGACACCGACCACCCGGGTGCCCGGGGCGTGCTCGGCGAGCCAGGTGGCGCAGCCGGCGAGCAGGCCGCCGCCGCCCACCGGCAGGACGACGACGTCGGGCACCACGGGCAGCTGGGCCAGGAACTCCACGGCCACGGTGGCCTGGCCGGCGACGGTGGACAGCGCGTCGAAGGCCGGCACCAGGGTCGCCCCGGTGGTGGCGGCGTGTGCGGCCGCGGCCCGGGCGGCGTCGTCGTAGGTGTCGCCCTCGACGACCAGGGTCACGGCGTCCCCACCGAGCGCGGCGATCCGCTGGCGCTTCTGCTTCGGCGTCGTCCCGGGTACGAAGACGTGCCCCTGCACGCCGAGGGCCTTGCAGGCGTAGGCGAAGCCCTGGCCGTGGTTGCCGGCGCTGGCGGTGACGGCGGTGCCGCCACGGCCGAGCTGGGCGATCGTGTTGTAGGCCCCGCGCACCTTGTACGAGCGGCCGACCTGCAGGTCCTCCCGCTTGAACCAGACGTCGGCGCCGGTGAGGGCCGAGAGCCGGGCGTTGCGCTGCACGGGGGTCGGCGTCGCGACGCCGGCCAGCCGCCCCACGGCAGCCTCGACCTCGGCGGAGAAGGGGGAGGTCACGGCGGACATCCTCCCCCGCGCCCCCGGGGCTGCCGTCCCCGGTGGCCCACCTGCGACGTGGATCACAGGCGCTTACGCTCCGCGTGCAGATCGACCGATGCAGGGGGTGACGTGACGGAGACCGGACGCTGGGCGCGCCGATCGGCCCGCACGAGGAGCGAGATCGTCGCCGCCGCGCAGACCCTCTTCGCCGAGCGGGGGTTCGCCCACACCCCGGTGGCGCTCGTCGCCGAGACCGCCGACGTCGCCGTGGCCACCGTGTTCAACCACTTCCCGCAGAAGCAGGCCTTGTTCTTCGCCGACCGGTGCCCGTGGGAGCTGCTGGCCGTCCGCGACCTCCCGGCCCTGGGCCCGGACGTGTCGGCCGGGACGGTCCTGGACCTGCTGGCCGCCGCGGTGGAGCGGCACTTGGGCGCGATGGCCGACCCCGCGAACCGGTGCGTGCTGGAGGACCTGCTGAACGAGCCGTTGCTGCGGCACTGGGAACGGGACGGGCAGGCCCGCACCGAGGCCGAGCTGGCCCGCGTGCTGGCCGGTTGCGACCACCCCGGCGTGCGCACCGACCCCGAACGGGTCGCCGCGCACCTGGTCACCGAGATGCGGCTGGCGATGGACGCCGGTCGGCTGGCTTCCTGGGCGGGCACCCCGGTCGCCGGGCCGCCGGTGGCCGAGCGCTGCAGCCAGGTGCTGGCCTCCTGCGACTGAGGGTCAGGCGGCCCAGGCGGGGGTGGGGCCGGTGCCCAGCCGCCAGCGGGCGGCCTCCTCCGACGGGCTGTGCGAGCCCAGCGCCAGGCTGAGGCCGCGGAGCTGGGCGCGGGTGACGGCGAGCTGCCCGCGCTCGCGCAGCCCGCGCACCGCCCGCCCGGGCACGCCGGCCAGCGGGGCGATGGTGGGGGAGACCAGCAGCGCGGCGCCGCCGGAGAACCCGGAGTAGACGACGCGCTCGGCGGCCCCCAGCCCGGGCGGGGCGGAGAGGAAGGCCAGCAGGTCCGCGGGCACCGGCTCGAGGGTGGGTGCGTAGGCGGCGAGCGCCTCGGCCAGCTCGGCCTCGGTGTGCGGCAGGTCCGTGGCGCCCAGCCGCTCGGCGGTGAGCGCCCACTCCCCGACATAGGTGTCGGCCCAGCGCGGGCCGAACCGGCTCATGTCCCGGCCCACCGCGGTCTGCGCGGCCAGGAACGCGTCGGTGAAGGCCAGGTGCACCCACCGCAGCAGGTCGGGGTCGCCGGCGGAGTAGGCCCGGCCGTCCTCGATGACGCCCTTCACCCGACGGTGCATGCCGCGCACCCGGGCCGACTCGCGCTCGGCGAGCTGGGCCGACCCGAAGGTGCTGACCACCAGCCAGCGGGCGGTGCCGGCCAGCCGCTTCCAGGGGTCCTCGCGGTAGGCCGAGTGCCGCTGCACGCCGGCCAGGGCCAGCGGGTGCGCGCCCTGTCCGAGCAGGGCCGCCACCCCGCCGACCAGCGTGGACAGGTCGCCGTGCACCCGCCACACCACGCCGTCGGGGTCGAACCAGCCGTCGCCCGCGCCGACCGTGCCGATCTCGCGCACCCAGTCCGGCGCGCCGGTGGGGTCGCCGGACACCCGACCGCGGAAGGAGGCCCGGGCGGAGTCGGCGAGGTCGCTGATCAGGAACACGCCTCCATCGTGCGGGTTCCGCGCCCGGTCCCGCCGAGTGACGGCTGACGGTCCTTCGCGGCGGTCCCGGACGACGCTGGGCTGTCAGTCGACGACGAGCAGGACGGCGGCGGCGAGCGCGGCCGCCGTCCGCAGGTGGTTCCAGCGGGTCCACGTGCGCCGGTAGCGCGGCCAGGTGGAGGCCTCGCGCTCCAGGGCGTCGTTCAGCGGCACGTTCGCCGCGACCGTCACGCCCACGGTGCCGACCAGGTAGACCACGGCGCCGGCCACCTGCAGCGCCGACGGCCCGGTCACCAGGACGGCGACGCAGGCGGCCGCCGTCCCGAAGAGCGCGAGCATCAACGGCGGCCGGACGGCGGCCACGTTCACCGCCCGCATCGCCGCCGAGCCCGCGTCGTCGGTCAGCCGGCGCAGCGCGGCCATCACGAACCCGCTGAACGCGAAGAACACCCCGCCCACCAGCGCGCAGGCCACCGCGGTCAGCTCAGCCAGCACGCACCCACCGTAGGGGTCAGATGTCGCGCCAGGGGCCCGTCGTGGCCTCGTTCTCCGGCACCGGCGCGAACACGTTGCCGTCGCTGGCGGGCACGGAGTCCCGGCTCATCCCGAAGACCTTGAGCAGCGGGCCGACCAGGGCGTCGAACACCGGGGGCACCAGCCGGTAGCCGGCGATGATCAGCGGGTTGGCGATCCCGGACTGCTTGAGCCGACGCGGGTTCTCGGCCACGGCGAGGATCGCCTGTCCGACCCGGCGGGGGCTGTAGACCGGGGGCGGCGGGTGTCCGGTGTTCCCGAGCACGGTCGCGGCCTGGTAGTAGATCGGGGTGTTGACCCCGCCCGGGGAGACGGCGCTGACGTGGATCGCCGGCACGTCGCGGGTCTCCTGCTGCAGGGTGCGCACCAGCCCGAGCTGGCCCCACTTGGCGGTGGCGTAGGCGCCCATCGTGGGCGCGGTGATCGAGGCCAGCAGCGAGCTGACGACGACGAGGTCGCCGCGGCCCTGGCGGCGGAACTGGGCCAGCACCGGGCGGGCGACGTTCGCCGTCCCGTGGATCGCGGTGTCCACGACCTGCTCGAACACCTCGGCGCGCAGGTCCTCCACGTCGCCGTAGGCCATCACGGTCGCGGCGTGCACGACCAGGTCCAGGGAGCCGAACCGCTCGACCGACCGACGGACGACGTCGCCCAGCCCGGCCCGGTCGTTGACGTCGCAGGCCTCGACGACGACGTCGGTGGCGCCGGCGGCACGACAGTCGGCCGCGGCCTGCTCGAGGGTGGTGGCGCTGCGGGCCAGGAGCACCAGGCGGGCGCCCTGCTCGGCGAGGAGCAGCGCGGTGGCCCGGCCGATCCCGCTGGAGGCGCCGGTCACCAGGGCAGTGCGATTCGGAGTCACTCCCGTCCGCTACCCGGCCCGCTACCGTGCCCACACCCGTTCACCGTCCCCGGGAGTGTCCGTGTTCCAGAAGGTCCTGGTCGCCAACCGCGGGGAGATCGCCGTCCGGGCGTTCCGCGCCGCCTACGAGCTCGGCGCCGGCACGGTCGCGGTGTTCCCGCACGAGGACCGGAACTCGGTGCACAGGCTCAAGGCCGACGAGTCCTACGAGATCGGCGAGCCCGGGCACCCGGTGCGCGCCTACCTCGACGTGGCCGGGGTGGTCGCAGCCGCGAAGCGGGCCGGGGCCGACGCCGTCTACCCCGGGTACGGCTTCCTGTCGGAGAACCCCGACCTGGCCGCGGCCTGCGCCGATGCCGGGATCACCTTCGTCGGGCCGAGCGCCGCGGTGCTGGAGCTGACCGGCAACAAGGCCCGGGCGATCGCCGCCGCGAAGGCCGCCGGGCTGCCGGTGCTGGGGTCCACCGAGCCCACGGACGACGTCGACGCGCTGCTCGAGCAGGCCGCCGACATGGCTTACCCGCTGTTCGTGAAGGCGGTCGCCGGCGGTGGCGGGCGCGGGATGCGCAAGGTCGACGATCAGGGCGCGCTGCGCAGCTCCATCGAGGCCGCGATGCGCGAGGCGGAGTCGGCGTTCGGCGACGCCACGGTGTTCATCGAGCAGGCGGTGGTGAACCCGCGGCACATCGAGGTGCAGATCCTGGCCGACACCCAGGGCAACGTGATCCACCTGTTCGAGCGCGACTGCTCGGTGCAGCGCCGCCACCAGAAGGTCATCGAGCTGGCCCCCGCGCCGAACCTGCCGGCCGAGCTGCGCGAGCGGATGTGCGCCGATGCCGTCGCGTTCGCCAAGGCCATCGACTACACCTGCGCCGGCACGGTCGAGTTCCTGCTCGACGAGAGCGGCAAGCACGTGTTCATCGAGATGAACCCGCGCATCCAGGTCGAGCACACGGTCACCGAGGAGGTGACCGACGTCGACCTGGTGCAGTCCCAGCTGCGGATCGCCTCCGGGGAGTCGCTGGCCGACCTCGGGCTCAGCCAGGACACCGTCGTGCTGCGCGGGGCCGCGCTGCAGTGCCGGATCACCACCGAGGACCCGGCCAACGGGTTCCGCCCCGACACCGGGCGGATCACCGCCTACCGCTCGCCCGGGGGCGCCGGGGTGCGGCTGGACGGCGGCTCGTCGCTGGGTGCCGAGGTCGGCGCGCACTTCGACTCGATGCTGGTCAAGCTCACCTGCCGCGGCCGGGACTTCGACCTCGCCGTCGCCCGGGCCCGCCGTGCGGTCGCCGAGTTCCGCATCCGCGGCGTCTCCACCAACATCCCGTTCCTGCAGGCCGTGCTCGACGACCCCGACTTCCGGGCCGGCCGGGTGACGACGTCGTTCATCGAGGAGCGGCCCGAGCTGCTCACCGCCCGGCAGTCCGCCGACCGCGGCACCCGGCTGCTGGCCTACCTCGCCGACGTCACGGTCAACGAGCCGCACGGCGAGCGCCCGCACCTGGTCGACCCCACCGAGAAGCTCCCGCAGGTCGAGCTGGTGGGCACCCCGCCCGAGGGCTCCCGGCAGCGGCTGCTCGCCGTCGGCCCGGAACAGTTCGCCGCCGACCTGCGCGCACAGACGGCGCTGGCGGTCACCGACACCACCTTCCGCGACGCGCACCAGTCGCTGCTGGCCACCCGGGTGCGCACCAAGGACCTGCTGGCCGTCGCCCCGCACGTCGCCCGGACGACGCCGCAGCTGCTCAGCCTGGAGGCCTGGGGCGGGGCGACCTACGACGTCGCGCTGCGCTTCCTGCACGAGGACCCCTGGGAGCGGCTGGCCGCGCTGCGCGAGGCGGTGCCGAACATCGCGCTGCAGATGCTGCTGCGCGGGCGCAACACCGTGGGCTACACGCCCTACCCGACCCAGGTGACCGAGACGTTCGTGCACGAGGCCGCGCGCACCGGCATCGACGTGTTCCGGGTGTTCGACGCGCTCAACGACGTGTCCCAGATGCGCCCGGCGATCCAGGCCGTCCGCGACACCGGGACGGCGCTGGCCGAGGTGGCGCTCTGCTACACCGGCGACCTGTCCGACCCGGCCGAGCAGCTCTACACACTCGACTACTACCTGCGGCTGGCCGAGCAGATCGTCGGGGCCGGTGCCCACGTGCTGGCGATCAAGGACATGGCCGGTCTGCTCCGCCCGCCGGCCGCCGCCACGCTGGTCACGGCCCTGCGCGAGCGGTTCGACCTGCCGGTGCACCTGCACACCCACGACACCGCCGGCGGTCAGCTCGCCACGCTGATGGCGGCCTGGCAGGCGGGCGTGGACGCCGTCGACGGTGCCGTCGCGTCGATGGCCGGCACCACGTCGCAGCCCCCGCTCAGCGCGATCGTGGCCGCCACCGACCACACCCCGTACGCGACGGGCCTGGACCTGGCCGCGGTCAACGACCTGGAGCCGTACTGGGAGGCCGTCCGGCGGGTCTACGCGCCGTTCGAGTCGGGCCTGCCCTCGCCCACGGGCCGGGTCTACACGCACGAGATCCCTGGCGGGCAGCTGTCCAACCTGCGGCAGCAGGCGATCGCGCTGGGCCTGGGCCAGCGGTTCGAGGAGGTCGAGGACGCCTACGCCGCAGCCGACCGGCTGCTCGGCCACCTGGTGAAGGTCACCCCGTCGTCCAAGGTGGTCGGTGACCTGGCCCTGCAGCTCGTGGGTGCCGGTGTGGACGTCACCGCGTTCGCCGAGGACCCGGGGAAGTTCGACGTCCCGGACTCGGTGGTCGGGTTCCTGCGCGGCGAGCTGGGCGACCCGCCCGGCGGCTGGCCCGAGCCGTTCCGCTCGAAGGCCCTGGAGGGACGGCGGGCGGTGGCCCCGGCGGCCGAGCTGACCGACGACGACCTCGCCGGCCTGCGCGACACCCCCCGGCCCACGCTGAACCGGCTGCTGTTCCCCGGCCCGACCGCGGAGTTCGACACCCACCGGGAGACCTACGGCGACACCTCGGTGCTGCCGAGCAAGGAGTTCCTCTACGGGCTGCGGCGCGGCGTCGAGCACGCCGTCGACCTGGAGCCCGGGGTGCGACTGCTGATCGGCATCGAGGCGGTCAGCGACGCCGACGAGCGCGGCATGCGCACCGTGATGTGCACGCTGAACGGCCAGCTGCGCCCGGTGAGCGTGCGCGACCGGTCGGTGGACTCGGCGGTGAAGGCCGCGGAGAAGGCAGACCGCGCGAAGCCCGGGGAGATCGCGGCGCCGTTCGCCGGCGTGGTCACCCTGCAGGTGGCCGAAGGCGACGAGGTGGCTGCCGGGGACACCGTGGCCACGATCGAGGCGATGAAGATGGAGGCGGGCATCACCGCCCCGCAGGCGGGCACCGTCGCGCGCCTGGCGATCAGCACGGTGCAGCAGGTGGAGGGTGGTGACCTGCTGGTGGTGCTGGGCTGACCCGTCCGGGTGATCACGCCGGTCAGCTGGGGACGATCCTGTTCCGCATGTCGCACGCTGGTCCCGCCCCACCGGTGGGAGCCCTCAGCTCGGAGGTCAGCACGTGACAGCAGCAGTCCCCGTCGACCACCTCGGCACGGTGTTCGGTCGGCTCCAGCGCGCCGCCGTGCCCGGCGCGGACGACCTCGCCGTCCGCGTCGTCACCCGCTTCCTCTCCCGGACCGAGCCCGCGTGGCTCCGCGCCCGCCCCGAGCAGCTGCGCCTGGACGTCCTCACCGTCTGCGGGGTGCTGGACAGCCGCCGCCGCTGAGCGTGGATCAGCTCCGACGACCACCGTGCATCCTCAGCCGCCGACGCCGGTGGAGGAGGACGCACACTCGTCGTCGGAGCTGATCGACGCCGGGGCGGGGGGAGGGTCGGCGGCGGGGAGCTGGTCAGCGGCGGGTCATCCGCCGGGTCTGCCGGGCGCGGGCGACCACACGACCGGCCTCGTCGTGCAGCACCGCCTCGTCGACGCACCCGTAGCCGTCGACGAGGTCGGTCCACTGCTCCATGCGCAGCCAGGCGCCGGCGGCCGGGGGTGCGCCGTGCAGGTGCAGCGTCAGCTCGACCGTCGGCATGACCGCCGGCGCGGTGGCCGTGGCGTACAGGCTGGGTGGCAGCACGTCGACCAGCAGCCCCAGCGCCACGTGGGGGTCGGGGACGACGGCCGCCTCGCGCACGCGGACCCACGCGGCCAGGCGGGGGTCGGAGCCCCCGGCCAGCGGGCGGCCCGGTCCGACGGCCCGGATTTCCACGTGCTGGCTGACCGGCACGAAGTCCACCGGCAGCACCAGCGGTTCGCCCTCGTCGGGGCCGTCGGGCAGGGGGCGGGCGGGGTGTTCGTCCGGTGGCCCCGGCGTGGCGCCCACCAGCGCCTGGCCGACCACCCGGGTCTCGCCGCCCTGCTCGGCGGTCAGGTGCAGGCTCGTGGTGCCGCCGGTGCGCCACGGGTGGGCCAGCGCGGTGAACGCCTCACCGGTGTCCACCGGGCGCAGGTGGTGGGTCTGCACGGTGCGCACCGCGACCGACGCCCCGGGGCGGGCGTGCCCGGCGGCGACCCGGTGGGCGGCCTCGGCCAGCGCGCCGAGCACCAGCCCGCCCTCGAGGCCGGCGAAGGCCCGCCAGCTGTCGTCGAAGGTCCAGGCGCCGGCGCCGGCGGCGCGGCCGGTCAGGACGGGTCCGCCAGCCGTGCGCGGGCTGCGGTCAGGAACCCCTCGGAGAGCTCGTCTCCGCTGGTGGCGCGGGCGAGGAGCACGGCGCCGACCATGGTGGCCAGGTCGGCCAGGGCCGCGGGTCCGTCGTCGTCCCGGAGCGTGGCGAGCGTGCCCACCAGCTCGCGCACGCCGTCGACGTAGCGGTCGCGCACGGCGTCGGCCACCCCCGGTCGGGCGACGTCGACAGCCAGCGCCGCCGTCGGGCAGCCGCGACCGGGGTGGTCCCGGTGGGCCGTGGAGAGGTAGGTGTCCAGGAACCGCTCGCGGGCGGTGGCCGGGTCGTCGGCGACCAGGGCGGCCAGTCGGTCGGCACGCGTGCGGATGGCGGCGTCGTCGGCCTGGACGAGCAGGTCGTCCTTGGACTCGAAGTGCTTGTAGAAGCCGCCGGGGGTCAGCCCGGCGGCGGCCATCACGCCGGGCACCGTGACCCCGTCAGGCCCGAGCTCGCGGACCAGACGCGCGGCTTCGGTGATGATCCGGTCGTGGTGGACCGCTCGCTGTTCCCGTGACGCCCTGGGCACGAGGCATCCTCCACATCGATAGATTGTGTGCTAACTCTATCCTGTGCAGACCACGACGGAACGCCCCCCGACCGACCGGCAGCTGCGGGTGCTGCTGGCGGTGGTGTCGGCGGCGACCTTCCTCGCCTCGCTCGACCTGTTCATCGTCAACATCGCGTTCCCGTCGCTGCAGGCGGCCTACCCGTCCGCGGGGTCCGCCCTGGCCTGGGTGCTCAACGGCTACACCATCACCTTCGCCGCGCTGCTCGCCCCCGCGGGCCGGCTCGCCGACCGGTACGGCCGCAAGCGGGTGTTCCTCGCCGGCCTGGTCGTGTTCACCGTGGCCTCGATCGGGTGCGCGCTGGCCTGGGGCGTGTGGCCGCTGGTGGGCTTCCGGGTGCTGCAGGGCGTCGGTGGCGCCATGGTCACCGGCACCTCGCTGGCGCTGCTGCTCGCCGCGTTCCCACCGGCCCGCCGGGGGCCGGCCATCGCGATCTGGGCCGCGGTCGGCGCGGTGGCCGCGGCGCTGGGCCCGCCGCTGGGCGGGCTGCTGGTCCAGCTGAGCTGGCGCTGGGTGTTCCTGGTCAACGTGCCGGTCGGCGTGCTGGCCGTGGTGGTCGGGCTGTCCGCGATCACCGAGTCCCGCAACGAGGGCGAGCGGCGGCGCACCGACGTCCTCGGCACGCTGCTGCTGGTCGCCGGGGTCGCCGTGCTCTCCTACGGCCTGGTGGAGGCCCCGGAGGAGGGCTGGGGCAGCGCCACCACGCTGCTCCTGCTGCTGGGCGGCCTGCTGATCCTCGGCCTCGCCGTGCTGCGGTCCGCCCGGTCGGGCGACCGCGAGCCGGCGCTGGCCCTGGCGCTGTTCCGGGTCCCGGGGTTCGCGCTGGCCTCGCTGGCGGCCGCGCTGTTCTTCGCCGGGTTCGGGGCGATGCTGCTGCACAACGTCTTCTGGCTGACCGAGGGCTGGGGCATGACGGTGGTGGTCGCCGGCCTGGCGCTGACCCCCGGCCCGGTGCTGGCCGCGCTCAGCGCCGTCCCGGGCGGCAAGCTCGGCCGCCGGATCGGCCCCGGCAACGCCGCCGCACTCGGCGGGCTGAGCTTCGCCCTCGGGGCGCTGTGGTGGGTCTGGCAGGTGCAGGCCGAACCCGACTACCTGGTCGCGTTCCTGCCCGGGCAGCTGCTCACCGGTCTCGGGGTGGGTCTGTCCATCGCCAACCTGTCGACGGCGGCCTCGACGGCCCTGCCGCCGGCCCAGGTCGCCACCGGGACGGCGACCTTCACCGCCGCCCGCCAGCTGGGGGCGACCTTCGGGGTGGCGCTGCTGCTGGCCGTCGTCCCGCTCGGCGCCGTCCAGGACGTCGACGTCGCCGACCGGGGCTGGTTCCTGAGCATCGGCCTGGCCGCGGCAGCGGCGCTCACCGGTGCCACGCTGGGCCGGCGCAGCAGGTCCCACCGGACCCGGGGGGCGGACCGGTGACGATGAGGGGCGTACTGGACAGCCGCCGCCCCCGGCGTTGATCAGGTTCGACGACCACTGTGCATCCTCAGCCACCGACGCCTGTAGAGGAGGACGCACACTCGTCGTCGGAGCTGATCGACGCCGGGGGGACGGCGGCGCCTGACTCAGCTCGCGAAGCGGGCCTCGTCGGCGCGGAGCTCGGGCAGGCCGATGGTCTGCAGGAACCCGTCGAAGTCGCCCATCGGGGCGCCCGCGGTCGAGGACGTCTGCTTCAGCGTCGACAGCGCGGCCTGCATGGCGTGCGTGGCGGCCAGCAGCGTGCTGATCGGGAAGAGCACCAGGGAGAAGCCCAGCTCGGCGACGGTGTCCATGGTCAGGCCCTCGGTGGCCCCGCCCTCGACCCAGTTGAACAGCAGGTGGTGGCCCTTGAGCTCGGTGGCGACCAGCTCGACGTCCTCGGCCGTCCGCGGCGCCTCGACGAAGAGCACGTCGGCACCGGCGTCGGCGAACCGCAGCGCGCGGTCGATCGCGGCGCGGGTGCCCTCGACCTGGGCGACGTCGGTGCGGGCGATGACCACCAGGTCGGGGTCGGTGCGGGCGGCGACCGCGGCCCGGACCTTCGACACCGCCTCCTCGACGTCCACGACGGCCTTGCCGGTCATGTGCCCGCAGCGCTTGGGCGAGACCTGGTCCTCCAGCTGCAGCCCGGCGACGCCGGCCTGCTCGTACTCCCGCACGGTGCGGACGACGTTGAGCGCGTTGCCGTAGCCGGTGTCGGCGTCGGCGATGAGCGGGACGTCGACCGCCTGGGCCATCCGGCGGGCGTTGTCGGTCATCTCCGCCCCGCCGAGCAGGCCGACGTCCGGACGCCCGAGCAGCGAGGCCGACGTCCCGAAGCCGGTCATGTAGACCACGTCGAAACCGGCCTGCTGGACCAGTCGGGCGCTCAACGCGTCGTAGGCGCCGGGCGCGATCAGCGGACCGGGGGCGGCGAGCAGCTCGCGCAGCCGGGCGCGTGGGTTGGGGCGGGGGGCGACGAACGAGGTCACGAGGGGTCCTTCCGAGGAGTGGGCCGACGGGGCTCCCGCACGGGGGGACGGGAGCCCCGCCGGCGGCTCAGCCGAGCAGGGGCTTGACCTTCTCGCCGAAGGTCTTCACGCCCTGCTCGAAGTCGTCGAAGGTGAACATCATCCCCTTGACGCCCTGCATCTTGGCGACCTCGTCGATCTGCCGGGCGACGGTCTCGGGGGAGCCGACCAGGGTGGCCATGTTGAAGTTGACCGCACCCTCGGGGAGGTTGATCGTGCGCGCCGTCCCGCCCTCGTCGGCGGTGGTGTCCTTGGCGCCCTCGTCGCTCATGTAGCCGAGAGCGGCCAGGTCAGCGCCGTCGTGGTAGCTCTTCCACTTGGCTTGGGCCTCCTCGTCGGTGTCGGCGATGATCGCCATGAACAGCGGCAGGGAGCCGACGTCCCGGCCGGTGGCGGCGGCCGCGGCGGCCAGCTTCTCGGTGGGCTCGCGGTAGGTCTCGGGGGTGTTCACGCCCGGGGAGAGGATGAAGTTGTAGTCGCCGTACTCGGCGCAGAACCGCATGCCGCGCTCGCTCTGCCCGGCGCAGACGACGTCGATGTGGCTGCTGGGCTGGGGCGACAGCTTGCAGTCGGTCATCTGGAAGTACTGGCCGTCCAGGTCGCAGGTGCCGGTCTCCCAGAGGTCGCGCATGACCTTCACGTACTCGGTGGAGTAGTCGTAGCGGTAGCCGAAGTAGTCGTCGCCGGGCCACAGGCCCATCTGCGCGTACTCACCCGACGCCCAGCCCGAGACGATGTTGACCCCGAACCGGCCCGGCGCGATCGAGTCGATGGTGGTGGCCATCCGGGCGACGAGCGCCGGCGGCAGGGTGAGGACGGCGGTCGAGGCGTAGAGCTTGATCTTCTCCGTGACCGCGGCGAGGCCGGCCATGAGGGTGAAGGACTCCAGGTTGTGGTCCCAGAACTCGGTCTTCCCCCCGAACCCGCGCAGCTTGATCATCGACAGCGCGAAGGCGAAGTCCTGCGCCTCGGCCTCCTGCACGATCCGCTTGTTCAGCTCGAAGGAGGGCTTGTACTGCGGGGCGTTCTCGCTGATGAGCCAGCCGTTGTTGCCGATCGGGATGAAGACGCCGAAGTCCATGCCTGCTCCTGGGGCTAGAAGGTGGGGGTGGGCCGGCGTCGCTGCCGGGGTCTGGGGGTCAGCCGGCGGCGCAGGCCTCGGCGAACGTGCGGGCGGGGGTGTCGTCCCCGAGGGCGAGGACGGCGGCCAGCACCCGTTCGGTGGTCGCCTCGTCGGCGACCGGGGCCATCGACTCGCGGTACTTGAGGACGACGTCGGCGTTGGGTAGCGGTCGGTCGGCGTGCCCGCGGTTGACCTGCTCGCGGTGGGTGAGCACCCGGCCGTCGGTGGTGGTCACCTCGACCCAGCCGGAGTAGGCGGTGGGGAAGGCGCTGTCGGGGTCGGGGACGACGTCGACCAGCCGGGTCAGCGCCAGCACCTCGGGGTCGCGCAGCGCCGACTCCTCGAGCTCGGCCAGGGTGAACCGACCACGGGCCAGCGTGGTCGCCACGATGTAGGGCAGCGAGAACTTGGCGTCGTACTCGTCGCGCGGGGCCCACTTGGCGGCCGCCGGCTCGCAGACGACCTTGCCGGGCACCGGGTGGATGGCGCAGCGGATGCCGGCCACGTCGGCGGCGGTGAGCCCGTGCTGCTCGCGCAGGGAGAGCGCTGCGTCGGCGAAGGCGTGCGCGAAGTGGCAGACCGGGTAGGGCTTGACCGCTGTCTCGGCGGTCTCCCAGCGGGTGCCCAGGCCCTCGGCGACGAGCTCGGGGTGGGTGTCCCGGCCGCTGAGGTGGGTGGCGAACAGCCCGAACCGGCCCTCGTAGACCGCGGCGGGCCCGGTCCAGCCGGCCCTGGCGAAGGCGGCGGCGGTGAGCCCGCTCTGCGCGGCCCAGCCGGGGTGCAGCCGCTTGGTCCAGGCGCCGTCCTCGAGGAACTCCAGCAGCCCGGCGGCCATCGAGCCGACCACGCCCTGCGCGGCGACGAGCTGGTCGGCATCGAGCCCGGCGACCTTGCCGGCAGCCACCGCGGCGCCGAACGCGCCGGCCAGCGCGGTGGGGTGGAAGCCCAGGTCGTGGAACGCCCCGGCGCCGGCCAGGCCCACCCGGGCGGCGACCTCGACACCGAGCACGTAGGCCAGCAGCAGGTCGCGGGTGGTGGCGTCGGCGGCGACGGCGGCACTCAGGGCGGCGGGCAGTGCGGACGCCGAGACGTGGGTGACCGCGCCGATGTGGGTGTCGTCGAAGTCCAGGCCGTGCACCAGGACGCCGTTGAGGACGGCGGCGTCCCGCGGTGACAGGCGGGTCTCCATGCCCAGCACCGGGTGGTCGCCGCGGCCCAGGGACTCCAGCGCCTCGGCGGCGACGGAGGGGAACCGGTGCGCGGTGGCGGCGTACGCGAGGCCGACGGCGTCGAGCACCAGGTGCCGGGCCCGCTCGAGGACCTCGTCGGGAACGTCGTCCGGACCGATCGAGACGACCGCGTCGGCGACCTGGCGGGCGAGTGCTGCTGTGCTCATCGACCCCTCCTGTCTGTGACGGCGACCATAGGTCAGACGTTTACGCGGCGGAACCCCTGAGCGTGTGGAACCAGGCGACCCCGTCGGCCACGACGTCGGCGTACCGGGCGTCCAGGTCGACCAGGGCCGCGTCGTGGATGGGCTGCGACCGGTCGGCCATGGCGTCGGCGAGGACGACGGGGGAGTAGTCGAGCGAGGCGGCGTCGACCACGGTGGCCCGCACGCAGCCGGCGGTGGTGAACCCGGCGACGGCGAGGGTCTGCACGCCCAGGCCGCGCAGGACGCCGTCCAGGTCGGTGCGCACGAAGCCGGAGGCGCGCTTCTTGGTCACGACGGTGTCGCCGTCCCGGTAGCCGGTGCGGGGGTCGAACTCGGCCAGCTCGGCGCCGGGGCGCAGCTGGGTGAGCGCGGGGGCCTTCGCCGTCCACACCGGGCCGAGGTCCTCGCCCTCGTCGAAGACCACCCGCAGCCAGACGACGGGGACGGCGGCCTCCCGGGCCGCGGCGACGACGGCGCCGCAGGTCTCGGCCGCCGCGCCGAGCGCCGTCCCGGGGTCGCCGCCGAGGGTGAACAGCCGCTGGCAGTCGACCATCACCAGGCCGGGGCGCTCGGTGGAGTCCAGCCGGCCGACGCCGACGGTCACCGCCTCGGGCGGGCTCACCCGGCCAGCCCGCTCGCGACGTAGCCGGCGAAGTTCGCGAGGCGCACCCCCTGGAGCCGGCACGCCTCCAGGGCGACGTCGTCGGGGGCCGCGCCCGAGCGGGAGACGAAGGAGCCGCCGTAGGGGTTGCCCGACTCCTTCATCAGGTGCCGCTCGCCGTAGCCGAGGGGCAGGACGAGCGAGCCCCAGTGGTAGAGCACGTTGTTCATCGCCAGGATCGTCGACTCGAGGCCGCCGTGGCCGGTGGAGGCGCTGGTGAAGGCGGTGCCCACCTTGTCGGCGAGCTTGCCCTGGAACCAGAGGCCGCCGGTGGTGTCGAGGAACTCCTTGAGCTGGCCGGCGGGGAGGCCGAAGCGGGTGGGGCTGCCCAGGGCCAGGCCGTTGGCCCACTCGAGGTCGTCGAGGGTGGCGGTCTCGTGCTCCGCGGCGTCGACGAAGGCCTGCCACTTCGGGTTGGCCGCGATGGCGGCCGGCGGGGCGAGCTCGGGGACGATGCGCAGCCGCACCTCGGCGCCCTGCTCCTCCGCACCCTTGCCGATGGCCTGCGCCATGGCGGCCAGGTTGCCGGTGGAGGAGTAGAAGACGACGGCGACGCGGGGGGTGACGGGCACGGCCTCATCCAACTGTCAGACGATTGCCGTCGTCAACGCCTGGCCTGTCAACGCTGTGTGAACCGCTCCGCTGGCAGACTGGCCGCCGTGACCAGCGGTGCGCCGGCGGGACCCGCGTACGCCGTGCTGGCCGAGCAGATCCGGGCCCGGATCCTGTCGGGCGACCTGGCCCCCGGCGCGCGGCTGCCCGCCGAGCAGGAGCTGTCCGCGGACTTCGGGGTCGGCCGGTCGACGGTCCGCGAGGCACTGCGCTCGCTGGCCAGCCAGAACCTGATCCAGACCACCCGCGGGGTCAGCGGCGGGAGTTTCGTCAGCGTGCCCACGATCGGGCACATCAGTGCCCACCTGGAGACCGGCGTCGCCCTGATGGCCGCGGCCGAGCGGGTGACCGTGGCGCAGCTGATGGCCACCCGGCACATCCTCGAGGTGCCCGCGGCCGGCGAGGCCGCGCTGCACCGCACGGATGCCCACCTCGAGGACCTGAGGCGTGCGGAGTTCGACCCCTCATCGGCCTCGGGGGAGGAGACCTACTCGGCGAACCAGGACTTCCACCTGGTCCTGCTGCGCGCGACGGGCAACCCGCTGCTGGAGGTGATCACCGCGCCGCTGTTCCGGGTGCTGGGGACGCGCTTCGGGCGGGACCACGCGCCAGACGGGTTCTGGGCGTGTGTCGCTGACGATCACGCCGAGCTGCACGACCTGGTGGCTGCGCGCGACTCCGACGGGGCCACCACTGCGATGCGGCGGCACCTGGACCACCTGACCGGCGCGTACGAGCAGATGGACCGGCTGAGTCGGGGCTGACCGAGTGCTGACAGCGGTGCGGGTGAGGTTATGTGAAGACACTGAACGGCGGCGGGCTTCTCAGGTCTGACCGCCATCGTCGTCATCCCGTTGGGCGTGTGTCTTGCTCCACTAGCTGACACCAATGTCGTGAGTAGCCCTGTTCTGAGCTCAGCGAGGCTTGAATACGCTCACACGTAATGAGAGACTCGGCTATGCCACTTAGGATCGAGCGAGTCAATCTCTCAAGCGAGAATCAAATTGTCGCGCTGTCGAACAACCTTTCGGTAATTGTTGGACCAAACAATGTTGGCAAGTCGGCACTGTTGAGCCATATATCGCGCAAACTTGGTGAGCAGCCCGGAAACGCCCCGGAGCATAATCCCATCGTCACCAGCCTTGATGTCATCAAGCCCACAATGGAGGAAGTTGAGAAAAGGCTAACTGCGATCCATGCTGTCCGTCCACCGGGTCAGTATCCGCAAGGGAGCTTTAATGAGCCAAGCTATCTGACTCGTCAGGGGGGCACACTTTTTCAGTCGCAACTATCTAATATTTTGAATCAGCAGGCTGGGTCCGTCGGGTCCTTGGCGCAAGTATTTATCTCCCATCTGGCTCCAGAGGGGCGCCTAGGGCAGTTGGGCAACACCACCCCTCCGGATCTGTATAACAATCCGCAAGGAAGCACGCCGCTTCAACTCATGTACGAGAATCGGGACCTAGAAAATCGCATAGCCGACCTGACTGTGAGAGCGTTTGGCGAGCCTGTCACAGTCAATCGCCATGGAGGAAATCAGATTGGCCTGCACATGGGTAGACCTTCCGCTCCCGAACCACCTTTGGGCGTGAAAACCGAATACCAGAGGCAAATTATGGCCTTACCTTTGGCTGCTGATCAGGGGCATGGAGTGCAAGCTTTTGTTGGCATGTTGCTGGTGCTGGCAACTCAGCAATATGATGTAATCCTGGTGGATGAGCCCGAAGCATTTTTGCATCCCCCCCAGGCCAGACTTCTTGGTGAACTTTTTGTCGAATTCAGCAAGTCCGGATCCCAGGTAATCGTTGCTACTCACAGTGACGATTTTCTGCAGGGCGTCGTTGGGTCCGCCGGCCTGGCCGCTGACGTCACCGTGGCCCGACTAACGCGGCCGGAAAGAACGACCAATGCTGTTGCCCAGGTCCCACCCCCTGCCATCAGGAAACTGTACGAAGACCCTCTTCTCCGATTCTCGAACATTCTAGCCGGCATTTTTTATCGGGGTGTCGTTCTTTGTGAGTCGGAATCGGATTGTCGATATTATGAGGCGGTCCTCGGTTATGTAATCTCTATTGAGGACGGTAGGAGCCACCCAGACTTGCTGTTTACGCAGTGTGGGGGTAAGGATAGGTTCGCGAAGGCTGTTACAGCCCTGGCGGGGACTCGTGTTCCGACCGCTGTAATTGCCGATATTGATCTATTGGCGGACCCGTCCAAATTTCGCGAGACGCTTGAGGCTCTTGGCGGGGATTATCAACAAATAGAGTCAGATGTGACGGTCTTGACGTCCCACGTGAATCAAAAAACTATCGAACCGGATGCAACCCTTGCCAGGGTTAAAATCATCCAAGTCCTTGACTCGCTGACCGGATCAACGGTTTCGAATACGCAAGCTAACGCGATACGACAAGCCATCGCTAGGGTGTCGGGCTGGAAGCACGTGAAAGCGAATGGTCGTACGGCCATCTCGAGCGGGAACCCTACTATGGCGTTTGATCGCATACTGGCAGCGTGTCAATCTGTCGGCCTCTTCTTGGTGCCTGTTGGTGAATTGGAGCGGTTCCATCCAGAAATTAGCAACGCAAATAAGCAATCGTGGCTGCGTGAGGTATTTGAAACCTCAGTTTACAAATCAAGCCATACTTCGCAGCAATTTGTTGAGGCTGTAGCTGGGTACATCGCTGCGACACAAAGGCAATGACCGGCTGCCGATCAGCCTCTGCCGCTCCGCCCCGGGTCGGACCCGCGCAGGATGCTACGCGTCCAGCCCGTTACCACTTCCTAGCAGAGCAACAAAATTGACGTCCCGCTTCGAAGCGGTTTATTCGCGCACGGACCTACGGCGAGGGTCGATCCGAGCCGCGACCATGACTGAGTCTGTGGTTGAACAGCCATGCCCCCGCCGCCAACAGGACGTCCTCGGCGTCCTCGGGAGCGGTCAGCTGCACCCCCACCGGCATCCCCGAACCCGGGTGGAACCCCACCGGCAGGGCCAGGGTCGGCCCGGCGTGCAAGGACCACGGGTAGGTCAGCTGGCCCAGCCGGCGGGACACCCGCAGGACGTCATCGGGGTCGGCGCGGGGGACGTCGACCGGGAGGGTCGGGGTGAGGAACAGGTCGACGCCCTCCATCGCCGCCGAGATCCGGCTCTGCAGGGCGCGGCGGGCGGTCACGGCGTCGGCGCGCTCGTCGGCGGTGATGTCCACGCCCAGGCCGACCCGCACGAGGGTGTCGGGGTGGAAGCGCTCGGGTTCCGAGGCCAGCCGGGAGGCGTGGATGCGGGCCAGGTCGGCGTAGACCAGCGTGTAGACGATGTCCTGCGCGTCCAGCAGGCCCTCGATCTCGATCGGCACGACCTCGGCGCCGAACACCGCCACCGCGGCGTCCACCACCGCCTGCACCCCGGGGTCGATGTCGGTCAGCAGCTGCACCGGCAGGCCGATCCGGCGCGGGGGAGCAGCGGCGGGCAGTGGGGCGGACGACCCGGTGAGCACCCGCTGCGCCCGCGCGACCAGGGCGACGTCCCGGGCCAGCGGCCCCACCGTGTCCACGTCGTCGCAGACCGGGAAGACGCCGTCCATGGGGATGGAGCCGTGCGTCGGCCGCAGCCCGACCACCCCGCACGCGGATGCGGGCAACCGGATCGAGCCGCCGGTGTCGGTGCCCAGCGCGAGGTCGACGACCCCCGCGGCGACGGCTGCGCCGGAGCCGCCCGAGGACCCACCGGGGATCCGTGAGAGGTCCCACGGGTTCCGGCACGGGCCGGCGGCGGAGTTCTGGTTGGTCACCCCGACGGCGAACTCGCTCAGGTTCAGCGTCGCCACGAGAGAGGCGCCCGCCGACGTCAGCCGCCGCACCACCTCGGCGTCCTCGGCAGGGACGCGAGAGGCGAAGAAGGCCGAGCCGCAGGTGGTCGGGCCGCCGGCGACGTCGATGTTGTCCTTCACGCCCAGCCGCACACCCGCCAGCGGCCCGGGGCCGGGAGCGCCCCGGTCGACCCGGCGGATCACGGAGTTGGTGCCGGCGTCGTCCATCAGACCTCCTGGGAAGGGCTTGCGGAGCCAATCATCAGACAATTAGCGTCCGGGTGTCGAGGGAGGTCTCCATGACCACACACCCAGCCGTTCTGGGGCGGTACTTCGAGGACTACGTGGTGGGCGACGTCTACCAGCACCCGCTCGGGCGCACGATCACCGAGGCCGACAACACCTGGCTGACGCTGCTGACGATGAACACCAACCAGCAGCACGTCAACGCCCACCTCGCCGCCCAGAACCCGATCACCGAGGGCCGGGTGATCGTGAACTCCGGGCTGACGATCGCGCTGACGCTGGGCCTGAGCGTGCTGGACATGAGCCAGAACGCCGTCGCCAACCTCGAGATGACCGACGTGAAGCTCACCCACCCCGTCTACGCCGGGGACACCCTGTACGCCGAGAGCCTCTGCACCGGGCTGCGCGCGTCGAGGTCCCGGCCGTACGCGGGGATCGTCTCGATGGTCACCCGCGGCCTGAACCAGGACGGCGACGAGGTCATCTCCTACAAGCGGTCGGTCATGGTCGCCACGCGGGAGTCCGGCATCGGGCAGGACCACTTCCCGCAGGCCAAGAACGGGCCCCTGCAGGGATGAGGCCGCTGGAGGACGTCCGGATCATCGCGCTGGAGCAGTACGGCGCCGGCCCGTTCGGCAGCGTGCACCTGGCCGACCTCGGTGCCCAGGTGATCAAGATCGAGGACCCGCGCACCGGCGGCGACATCGGCCGCTACGTCCCGCCCTACGCCGCCGGTGAGGACTCGCTGTTCTTCGAGACCTTCAACCGCAACAAGCAGAGCCTCAGCCTGGACATCTCCACCCCCGCCGGCCGCGCGGTGTTCGAGGACCTCGTGCGCACCAGCGACGCCGTCTGGTCCAACCTGCGCGGCGACGTCCCGGCCAAGATCGGGATCCGGTACGCCGACCTCGCCCACCTCAACCCGGCGCTCGTCTGCTGCAGCCTCACCGGGTTCGGGATGACCGGCCCGCGCGCCGCCGAGCCCGGCTACGACTACGTGCTGCAGGGCATCGCCGGCTGGATGAGCCTCACCGGCGACCCCGACGGCCCGCCCACCAAGACCGGGCTGAGCCTCGTCGACTTCTCCAGCGGCTTCGTCGCCGCGCTCAGCCTGATGGCCGGGCTGCACGCGGCGAGGAGGGACGGCGTCGGCGGTGACTGCGACGTCTCGCTCTACGACACCGCCATGTCGCTGCTGACCTATCCCGCCACCTGGGCGCTGAACGCCGGCTACGAGCCGGTGCGCACCGTGGACTCCGCGCACCCCTCGCTCGTCCCGTTCCAGGCGTTCGCCGCCAGCGACGGCTGGCTCGTCGTGGGCTGCGCCAAGGAGAAGTTCTGGCAGCGGCTGGTCGCCGTCCTCGGGCGCCCCGACCTGGGGGACGACGAAAGGTTCGCCAGCTTCACCGCCCGCGACGTGCACCGCGACGCGCTGCTCCCCGAGCTCAAGGCCGCCTTCGCGGGCAACACGGTCGACCACTGGCTGGCGCTGCTGGCCGCCGCGGGGGTCCCGTCGTCCCCGATCAACGACGTGCACCAGGCACTCGCCGACCCGCAGGCCGTTGCCCGCGGACTGCTGCTGGAGACCGAGCACCCGCACTGGGGCACGGTCCGGCAGGTCGGCAGCCCGGTGCGGTTCGGCGACCAGCCCGCCGAGCACCGACGTGCCCCGCACCGCAACGAACACCAGCACGAGATCACCGCCGACCTGCTGGGCTACTCGCCCGAGCAGGTCGCCGAGCTGGCAGCCGCCGGCGCCTTCGGAGAACAGGGGAGCTGACGTGGACTTCACGCTCAACGAGGAGCAGCAGGACTTCCAGCAGGCGCTGCGCCGCTTCGTCGACCGGGAGATCGTCCCGGTCGCCTCGGAGTGGGAGCGCACCGGCCGCTACCCGACCGAGATCGTCGACCACCTCAAGGCGATGGGCCTGTTCGGGCTGACCACGCCCGAGGAGTTCGGTGGCCTGGCCCTGGACATGGTCAGCTTCACCCTCGTCTACGAGGAGATCAGCCGCGGCTGGATGGGCATCGCCGGCATCCTCGGCAGCCACGGCCTGTCCGCCTGGATGATCGCCAAGCACGGCACGGACGAGCAGAAACGGCGCTTCTTGCCGAAGTTGGCGACCGGGGAGTGGCGCACCGGCGTCGGCCTCACCGAGCCCGGCGCGGGCACCGACCTGCAGGGCATCGGGACGACGGCCGTGCGGGACGGCGACCACTACGTCGTCAACGGCACCAAGACCTGGATCACCAACGCCCGGCACGCGAACGTCCTGCCGGTGCTGGTCAAGACCGACCCGAAGGCCAGCCCCCGGCACCGCGGCATGTCCCTGTTGCTCGTCGACACCACCACCCCGGGCTTCGTGGTCAGCCGCGACCTGGGCAAGCTCGGCTACAAGGGCACCGAGTCCTGCGAGATCTCCCTCGTCGACGTCCGGGTGCCGGTCACCGACCTGCTCGGCGGCACCGAGGGTCGGGGCATGCAGCAGGCGCTGAGCGGCCTGGAGATCGGCCGGCTCAACATCGCCGGACGGTCGGTCGGGGTTGCCCAGGCCGCCTACGACGCGGCCCTGAAGTACGCCGGCGAACGGGAGGCGTTCGGGCACCCGATCGCGGAGTTCCAGGCCATCGCGCTCAAGCTCGCCGAGATGGCCACCCAGCTGCAGGCCGCGCGGCTGCTCACCTACTGGGCCGCCTCGAAGGCCGACGCCGGCCAGCGGGTCGACGCCGAGAGCGGGATGGCCAAGGTGTTCGCCTCCGAGACCGCGCTGGCGCTCTCGCTGGAGGCCATGCGCATCCACGGCGGCTACGGCTACTCCACCGAGTTCGTCGTCGAGCGGCTCTACCGCGATGCCCCGCTGATGGCCATCGGCGAGGGCACCAACGACGTGCTGCGCACCGTCATCGCCAAGTCCCTGGTCGCCGGCACCACCGTCGTCGGATGAGCGTCCGCTCCTGGCTCTACGTGCCGGGCGACCGGCCCGACCGCTTCGACAGGGCCGCCGCGTCCGGCGCCGGTGCCGTCGTCCTCGACCTGGAGGACGCCGTCCCGCTGGCCGGCAAGGACGCTGCCCTGGCCGCCGTCCTCGACTGGTGTGCCGGGGACCCCGTGCCCGTGCAGGTCTGGGTCCGCATCAACCAGGGACGGCGAGGTTCCGACGACGTCGCCGCCGTCGCCCGCACCCCCCGGTTGACCGGTGTGGTCCTGCCCAAGACCGGCTCGCGGGCCGTGGTCGACCGGGTGCACGACCAGCTGTCCGCCGCGGAGGTCGCCACCGGTCGGCCCCCGGGCAGCATCGCCGTCAGCCCGCTGATCGAGAGTGCCGCCGGGGTGCTCGCCGCCCCCGCCATCGCCGGCGGACCCCGGGTGCGCTGCCTGCAGCTCGGCGAGGTCGACCTGGCCGCCGACCTCGGGGTCGCCCCCGGTCCGGACGGCGCCGAGCTCCTCCTCGCCCGCAGCACCGTCGTCCTCGCCTCGGCCGCCGCGGGCATCGCCCCGCCCCCGGCCGCGGTGTCCCCGGAGTTCCGCGACCTGGACGCCTTCGAGGCGCAGACCCGGGCGCTGGTGGCGCTGGGGTTCCGCGGCCGGGCCTGCATCCACCCCGACCAGGTCGCCGTCGTCGAGCGGGTCTGCCGGCCGACGCCCGAGCAGGTGGCCGCCGCCCGCGACGTGCTCGCGCGGCTCGCCGCGTCCCCCGGGGTGGCGGTCGACGCCCACGGTCGGTTGCTCGACGAGGCCTTCGCCCGGCAGGCCCGCGCCACGGTGGCCGCCGCCGGCTGACCGTCAGCGGGCGCGCAGGCCCCGGTCGACCAGGTCGATCAGCCAGTCGAAGCTCTCGTCGACGTCCGTGGACCACTGGAAGCCGCCGTCGGCCTCCAGGGTGGCGAAGCCGTGGAAGACGCTGCGCATCGCGCGCAGGGCGTGGATGCGGTCTGCGGGGTCGATGTCGTAGCTGCGCAGGACGGCGTCGAAGGGCGCCAGGCCCTGGGCGGCGGCGACCGCGACGGGGTCGTCGGGTCCGGTGGGGGTGAGGCCGACCGTGGCGGCGTACCGGCCGGGGTGGGCGAGGACGAAGTCGCGCAGGGCGTGGGCCGCCGCGGACAACGCGTCCTTGCCCGAGCGGCCCTGGACAGCGACGCCGACGGCGTGGCCGGCCTCGGTGAACGCGAGGACGGCGATCTGCCGGTGCAGGTCGTCCTGGCTGGCGATGTGCTTGTACAGCGAGGGCGTGCGCACCCCGACGCGTTCGGCGAGCGCGCCCATCGTGAGCCCGCCGAAGCCGATCTCGTCGGCGAGGTCGGCGCCGGCGGAGACCACGGCGGCCGGGTGCAGCCCCGCCCTAGGCACGCGCACCGGCCAGGAACGGCGTCACGAGCTCGGCGACCTCGGTGGGGTGCTGCACGTGGGGATAGTGGCCGGAGCCCTCGACCACCGCGAGCCGGCCCAGCCCGGTGGGGAGGTCGGCCAGGATCGCCTCGCCCTCGGCGCGGGGGTCGGCCCAGTCGGGGTCCTCCGAGCCCTGGACGACGAGGACCGGGCAGGTCACCCGGGGCAGGGCGAGGCCGGCGTCGGTGGGCTTCGTGGCGCCCATCTTCTTCAGCACGGCCATCCGGCCGGGCTCGGCGAGCGAGGCCTGGATGCCGGCGACCCGGGCGTCGTAGCCGGCGGGCTTGGTGCCGGGGTGGGCGACGTCGAGGTAGCGCGCCCACCGCTTCGTGCTGCCCAGCGTCGTCGCGAGCACCAGCTGGGTCATGCCGCGGCGGAACCGGGCCACCCGCAGGTCGCCCAGGCCGATCTTCTGCGCCCGGGTGAAGGGGGTCAGCTCGACCAGCGCGGTGACCAGCTCCGGTGCCGTGGCCGCGGCGATCGTCGCGGCGCCGCCGGAGATGGAGTGCCCGACCAGGACGGCGGGTCCGCCCAGGTGGCGGACCAGGGCCAGCAGGTCGCCGGCGATGTCGGTGCGGGTGTAGGAGCCCCACTCCACGCTGGACTCCCCGCAGCCCCGCAGGTCGAGCGCGGCGACCCGGTGGCCGGCCGCGACCAGGGCGGGGGTGAGGGCGTCGTAGGCGCGGCGGGTGTCGCCCATGCCGTGCGCCAGCACGACCAGCGGTCCGGCGCCGGTCACCTCGTAGGCGAGCGTGCCGCCGTCGACGGTCAGGAACTCGGTCATGTCGTACCTCCAGGGGAGTGGCTCTCGCTGTTAGGTACAAGCTAACACAGTTAGCCAATGCTGGGCGCACTACTGTTTCCCGTGGTCGAGCACCCGGCTGACGACGGGATCCGTGGGGGGACGTGGCATGACGAGCCGAGAACGCCCGGCGCTGGTCCTCGACGACACGTCGCGGGCGATCATCGAGCAGCTCCAGCAGGACGGTCGTCGTCCCTACGCCCGGATCGCCGAGGCCGTCGGGCTCAGCGAGGCCGCCGTCCGGCAGCGGGTGCAACGGCTCCTGGACGCCGGGGTCATGCAGATCGTCGCGGTGACCGACCCGCGCCAGGTCGGCTTCCCCCGACAGGCCATGGTCGGCATCCGGGTGCGGGGCGACAGTCGCGCGGTCGCCGACGCGCTCGCCGAGTTCGACGAGGTCGACTACGTCGTCATCTCCGCCGGCTCGCTGGACCTGCTCGTCGAGGTGGTCTGTGCCGACGACACCCAGCTGCTGGACACCGTGAGCCGGATCCGGGCCGTCGAGGGCGTCGAGTCCACCGAGACGTTCCTCTACCTGGGCCTGCGCAAGCAGACCTACGCGTGGGGCACCCGCCGCCCCGAGGACGGCACAGCTCCACAGCTGTGAAGTCACAGCTCCTGCACACGCCCCCATGGCTCACTGACGGCGTCAGCACCGCCACGCCACACCTGCAGGAGCTCCCACCGTGCCCGAGACCCTCTTCGGTCTGCCCGCCCACCCGCTGATCGTCCACGCGACCGTCGTCCTCGTCCCGCTGGGCGCGCTGCTGGTGCTGCTGCACGCGTTCTGGCCCGCCGCCCGCCGCCGGCTGGGCATCGTCACCCCGCTGGTGGCGCTGGTCGGGCTGGTGCTCACCCCGCTGTCCACCGCCAGCGGGGAGAACCTGGAGCGGATGGTCGGGGAGAGCGACCTGGTGGAGAAGCACTCCGAGCTCGCCGACGGCCTGCTGCCCTGGATGATCGGGCTGTTCGTGATGGCCGTGGTCGTCTACCTGCTCGGCCGGCGACCCACCGGGGTGCGCCGGGCGCTCAGCGTCGCGGCCGCCGTCCTGGCCGTCGTCGCGGTGGTCGGGGTGACCCAGCAGGTCGTGCGGATCGGGCACTCCGGTGCCGCCGCCACGTGGTCGGACACCGCGTCCGCCTCCCCGGACCGGCCGGACGGGGACGACGACTGACCCCGCCCAGCGCAGCCTCGCCTTGCTGGCAGTGGGCTGTGCACCGTCCTACCGTCGCGCCGTGACACTCGACGAGCCCGCCGCCCCGATCGGCACGCACAGCGGTGAGCCGCACGCCGGCGCGCTCTCGGCCCGGCTGAACTGGCTGCGCGCCGGGGTGCTCGGCGCCAACGACGGGATCGTCTCCACCGCCGGCCTGGTGGTCGGCGTCGCAGGGGCGACCACCTCGGTCGCCCCGGTGGCCACCGCCGGGGTGGCCGGGCTCGTCGCCGGCGCGGTGTCGATGGCGCTGGGTGAGTACGTGTCGGTGAGCAGCCAGCGCGACAGCGAGCGGGCGCTGCTGGAGAAGGAGCGCATCGAGCTCGTCGAGATGCCCGAGCAGGAGCTCGCCGAGCTGGCCGCGATCTACCAGTCCAAGGGGCTGTCGCCGGAGACCGCGCTGACCGTGGCCCGGGAGCTCACCGAGCACGACGCGTTCGCCGCGCACGTCGAGGCCGAGCTGGGCATCGACCCCGACGAGCTGACGAACCCCTGGCACGCCGCCGGTGCCTCCGCGCTCGCCTTCACGGTCGGCTCGCTGCTCCCGCTGGCCGCGATCCTGCTCGCCCCCACCGCCGTCCGGGTGCCGGTGACCTTCCTGGTCGTGCTCATCGCCCTGGCGCTCACCGGTGCGGTCAGCGCCCGGCTCGGCGGCTCGGGCAAGCGGACCGCCGTCCTCCGGCTGGTCGTCGGCGGCGCGATCGCCATGGCCGTCACCTACGGCATCGGCGCCCTCGTCGGCGGCATCGGGCTGTAGCGGGCGCGGCCGAGGTGGCCGGCGGCTCGCGGGGGTGGCGGGCCGGTCGTGACGGTGGCGGGTCGGTGCAACGGCCCGCCACCGCACACGTCGACCGGCCACCCCTCCGGGCCGGTCAGCGGGCGACGGCGGCCAGGAGGACGTCGGGGTCGCTCATCACCCGCTCGGCGATGCCCGCGGCCAGGCCCAGCACGCCGGCGTCCCCGTCGAGCTTGCTGCGCACGATCTGCAGGTCGCGGGTGGCCAGCGGCAGCGAGCGGGCGGCGACCCGCTCCCGGATGCCGGCCAGCAGGTGCTCGTCGGCCTCGGCCAGCTGGCCGCCCACGACGACGACCGACGGGTTGAGCATGCTCACCGCCTGCGCCACCCCGGCACCGAGCACCCGGCCGGCCTCCCGGACGGCGGCCACGGCGTACCGCTCCCCGGCACGGACGGCGGTGAGCAGGCCGTCCACGGACCCGACCGGGTGGCCGGCGGCCGCCAGCTGGTCGACCAGGGCCCACCCGGAGGCGTAGGCCTCCAGGCAGCCGGTCTTGCCGCACCGGCACAGCGGGCGGGGCTCGGCGGGGGTGCCGTCGGGGGTGTCGGCCCAGGTGTGCCCGATGTCCCCGGCCGATCCCTGGGCGCCCCGGACCACCCGCCCGTTGCTGACCACCCCGGACCCGACGCCGGTGCCGACCTTGAGGAACAGCAGGTCGTCCACGTCGGGGTGGCACTGGGCGCGCTCGCCGGCGGCCATGGCGTTGACGTCGTTCTCCACCAGCACCGGGACGTCGAACCACTGCCGGACCGTGTCGGCGGGGGCGACGCCGTCCCAGCCGGTCATGATCGGCGGGGAGACCACCCGGCCGGTCGCGGCCTCGACCGGGCCGGGCACGCTGAGGCCGACGCCCCACACCGGCGGTCCGGGGACGGCGTCGCGCAGCCGCGCCAGGCCCTCCAGGGCCAGGCCCAGGACGGTGGCGGGCCCGTCGGCGATGGCGCAGGGCACCTCGGCCCGCCGGAGCACCACCCCGGCCAGGTCGCACACCGCCAGGCGCATGCCCGAGGCGCCGATGTCGGCGACCAGCAGCACCGCCCGGGTCGGGTCGAGGCGGAAGCGGGTGGCGGGCCGGCCCCGGCCACCGACCACGGTGCCGTCCTCGACCAGCAGCCCGCAGTCGGCCAGGGCGTCCATCCGGGAGTTGACCGTGACCCGGGCCCAGCCGGTGCGCTCGCCGACCTCGGCGCGGGTGAGGGAGCCCGAGGACCGGAACACCTGCAGCAGGGCGACCGCGCCGGCGGCCGTCGCCGGGTCCAGCGGGGGCGGTCCGGCGTGCGTGGTGTCCGTCACGAATCTCCCTTTTTGTCTGTTGACATCACTCTAGTGGCTGCTTAATGTCTGGCACAAGCCATAAAGGAGGCCGCAACGATGCTCTCTTCCCCCCGGGTCCGTCGGACCCTCACCGCCGTCGCCGCAGGCACGGCCACCCTCACCCTCCTCGCCGCCTGCGGTGGTGGGGACGACACCAGCGCGGCCGACGGCGAGGGCGCCTCGACCGTCGCCGCCGTCATCAAGGGCCTGGACAACCCGTTCTTCCAGGCCATGGAGGACGGCATCAACGCCGCTGCCGACGAGCAGGGCGTCGACGTCACGGTCCAGGCTGCGCAGAGCATCACCGACACCACCGGCCAGGCCGACCGGCTCACCGCCCTCGCCCAGCAGGACTTCGGCTGCTACGTCGTCAACCCCATCTCCGGCAGCAACCTCGTGCAGGGTCTCGCGCAGATCGCCCGCCAGGACGTGCCGATCGTCAACATCGACTCCCCGGTCGACGCCGACGCGGCCGAGGAGGCCGGCGCCGACATCACCACCTACATCGGCACCGACAACTCCGACGCCGGCGCCCAGGCCGGCCAGCAGATGATCGACGCCGTCGGGTCGGGCCAGGTCGCGGTCATCGGCGGCATCGCCGGCGACGTGACCAGCGGCGCCCGGGTGGACGGGTTCACCGGCGCCGTCGACGGCACGCTGGACGTGGTGCAGACCGTCGCCGCGGACTGGGAGCGCCAGAAGGCCCTCACCGCCGCCACCGACATCCTGGCCGCCAACCCCGACCTCGTCGGGTTCTTCGCCGCCAACGACGACATGGGGCTGGGCATCGCCCGCGCCGTCGCCAACGCCGGCCGCACCGGTGAGGTCGCGGTGATCAGCGTCGACGGCAACGAGGAGGCGCTGCAGGCCGTCGCCGACGGCGAGCTCACCGCCACCGTCGCGCAGTACCCCTACGCCATCGGCCAGATGGGCGTGGAGGCCTGCGTCGCCGCGACCCAGGGCGCCGACCTGCCCGCCGAGGTGACCGCCCCGGTCGCCGTCGTCACCACCGAGAACGCCGCCGACGCCCTCGCCGCCTTCCCGGCGCCGTTCGAGGAGTTCGAGGACCCGCTGGCCGACCTGATCCAGTGACCTCCCGGCACCACCGCTGACCCCTGGACCGGGGCTGCGCCCGACGCGCCCCGGTCCGGGACACCGGCACCGAGCACCCGCACCGAGCACCCGCACCGACCACCCCGCGCTCCACCGCAGGAGAGGGACACCCCCGTGAGCTCCACCCCCAGCAGCACCACCGGAACGGCTGCCCCGTCGCCGGTGGCCGACCAGCCCCCGCCGGGCCCGGCGACCGACGGCGCCCAGCGGCGCAGCGTCGGCAACCGGCTCGGCGCCGCCCCCTGGGCCGAGCTCGCCGCCCCGATCGGACTCGTCGTCCTGGTCGTGGTGTTCGGCATCCTCACCCCGACCTTCCTGACCGGGGGCAACATCGAGGCGATCCTCGCCGCCAGCGCCATCCTCGTGGTGCTGGCCGTCGGGCAGACCTTCGTCGTCGCCACCTCGGGCATCGACCTGTCCGTGGCCTCCACGATGACCCTGGGCGCGGTCGTGCTCGGGCAGTTCGTCGTCGCCGGGACGTCGATCTACCTGGCCTGCCTCGCCGGGATCGTCGCGGCCGCACTGGTCGGCGTGGTGAACGGCCTGCTGGTCGCCCGCGGCAAGATCACCGACTTCATCGTCACCCTCGCCACGCTGTCGGCGGCCTCCGGGCTGGCCCTGGTGATCGCCGACGGCAAGCCCCAGCCGGTCATCGACGGCTTCCTGCTCGAGCTCGCCGCCGGGGGCATCGGCCCGGTCGCCTGGCCGGTCCTGATCGCCGTGGTCGTCGCCGTCCTCGCGCACCTGGTGCTCTTCCACTCCCGGTTCGGCCTGCGCCTGCTGGCCACCGGCGGCTCCGAGGAGGCGGCCCGCAAGACCGGGGTGCACACCTCGCGGATCAAGATCGCCGCCTACGTGATCAGCGGCGTGCTCGCCGGGATCGCCGCGGTGCTGCTCGTCGCCCGGGTCGGGGCCGCCGAACCGGCCAGCAACACCAGCTTCCTGCTCAACTCCGTGGCCGCCGTCGTGCTGGGCGGGGTGAGCCTGTTCGGTGGCCGGGCCACGATCATCGGCCCCGTCGTGGGCGCCGTCCTGCTCACCGCCCTGGTCAACGGGCTGACCCTCGTCGGGGTCTCGCAGTTCTACCAACCGCTCGCCGTCGGTGTCGTCGTCGCCGGTGCCGCCTTCCTCACGAGGTTCTCCAAGTGACCGCCGCTCCCACCGCCGCCGGCGAGGACCTCCTCGTCGCCCGCAACCTGACCAAGAGCTTCGGCAGCGTCCAGGCGCTCAAGGACGGCAGCGTGACCGTCCGCCGCGGCACCGTGACCGCCCTGATCGGCGACAACGGGGCCGGCAAGTCCACCCTGGTGCGCTGCCTGTCCGGGGTGCACGCCCCCGACAGCGGCGAGCTGCTGCTCGGTGGTGAACCCGTCCGCTTCACCCTCCCCGAGCAGGCCCAGGCCGCCGGGATCGAGACCGTGCACCAGGACCTCGCCCTCGTCGAGGACCTCACCGTCTGGCAGAACCTCTACCTGACCCGCGAGCTCACCCGGGGCATCGGACCGGTCAAGCTGCTGGACCGCCGGCGGATGCGCACCGAGGCCGCGGCGATGGTCGGCTCGCTGGCGGTCAACGTCCCCGGGGTCACCCAGCGGGTCCGTCGGCTCTCCGGCGGCCAGCGCCAGGCCGTCTCGATCGTCCGGGCCGCCCACTGGGGCACCTCGATGGTGATCATGGACGAGCCGACCGCTGCCCTCGGCGTCCAGGAGACGGCCCGGGTCGAGGAGCTGATCCGCGACCTGCGCGAGCGCGGTCTGACCGTGCTGCTGATCAGCCACAACTTCGAGCAGGTGCTCCGCCTGGCCGACGAGGTCTGGGTCATGCGCGCCGGCCGCAGCGTGGCCCACCGGCA
The DNA here is from genome assembly GCF_001424455.1 of Geodermatophilus sp. Leaf369. NCBI lineage: Bacteria > Bacillati > Actinomycetota > Actinomycetes > Geodermatophilales > Geodermatophilaceae > Geodermatophilus > Geodermatophilus sp. Leaf369. Next base: position 517,794 of record NZ_LMQA01000002.1, read on the forward strand.
CACCGCCGGGACCACCGGTGAGGACCTCGTCGGTCTGGTCACCGGCGCCGTCGCCGGCTGACCACCCCCCACCCACCCACCGCGCGCCGGACGGCGTCGCGGCACCCCTGCTGCCCCGAGGAGCCCCCTGATGACCGAGAACGTGACCAACCCGCTCGGCGTGCACGCCCTGGTCTGGGCCGGTGACTGGACCCGCGAGTCCAGCCGGTTCGCCATCGAGTCCACCGCCGCCACCGGCTTCGACATGATCGAGATCTCGCTGCACGACCCGGCCACCTTCGACGCCGCGCACACCAGGCAGCTGCTCGCCGACAACGGCATCACCGCGGCCTGCTCGCTGGGCCTCGCGCCGGACGCCGACGTCTCCAGCGACGACCCCGCCGTCGTCGCCCGGGGCCGCGACCTGGTCGCGAAGGCCCTGGAGTGCGCGGTCGGCGCCGGCGCCACCCACCTGTGCGGGGTGCTCTACTCCGACCTGCGCAAGTACATGGCGCCGGTGACCCCCCAGGGCCGGGCCAACGCCGTCGAGGCGATGGCCTGGCTGGCCGAGCAGGTCGCCGGCACCGACCTGTCGCTGAACCTCGAGGTGGTGAACCGCTACGAGTCCAACGTGGTCAACACCGCCGCGGAGATGCGGGCCTTCATCGCCGAGACCGGCGGCGACATCGGCGTCCACCTGGACACCTACCACATGAACATCGAGGAGGACGGCTTCGTGACCCCCGTCCTGGAGACCGGCGAGCAGCTGGGCTACGTGCACATCGGGGAGAGCCACCGCGGCTACCTGGGCACCGGCACCATCGACTTCGACGGGTTCTTCGGTGCCGTGCGGCAGACCGGGTTCACCGGTCCGGTCGTCTTCGAGAGCTTCTCCTCCGCCGTCGTGGCCGCCGAGCTGTCCAACAAGCTCGGCGTGTGGCGCAACCTGTGGGACGACGGCCGGGACCTGGCCGCCCACGCGCACGCGTTCATGGCCGAGCGACTGGCCCGCTGATGTCCGACCTCCTCCTCGGCGCCGACCTCGGCACCAGCGGGCTCAAGCTCGCTGCCCTGGACACCGCCGGCGCGGTCGTCGCCGAGGCGGAGGTCGCCTACCCCGTCGACACCCCCCGGCAGGGGTGGGCGCAGACCGAGGTGGCCGTCTGGCGCAGCGCCCTCGACGAGGCCCTCGCCCAGCTGACCCCGGCCCTGGCCGGGCACGCCGTCCGCGGGCTGGGCCTGTCGGGCCAGATGCACGGCGCGGTGCTCGTCGACGACGCCGGGGCCGCCCTGGCCCCGGCCCTGCTGTGGCCCGACCAGCGGGCCGCCGCACAGGTCGAGCGGTGGCGCGCACTGCCCGACGCCGACCGCGCGGCGCTGGCCAACCCGCTGGTGCCGGGGATGACCGGCCCGCTCGTGGCCTGGCTGGCCGAGCACGAGCCCGAGCTGGTGGCGCGTGCGGCCGGCGTCCTGCTGCCCAAGGACGCGCTGCGGGCCACCCTCCTGCCCGGCGTCGACCCCGCCGTGACCGACCGCAGCGACGCCGCCGCGACCCTGCTCTGGGACGTCCCCGCCGACGACTGGTCCGCCGCCGCCGTCGGGCTCGCCGGTGTCCGCTGCCCCCGGGTGTTGCCCTCGCACGCCGTCGCCGGGACCGCCGTGCTCCCGGGGATCGGCGAGGTGCCGGTCGTCGTCGGTGGCGCGGACACCCCGCTGGCGCTGCTGGCCACCGGCACCTCGACCGGGCTGCAGGTCAACCTGGGCACCGGCGCACAGCTGCTGCGACCCGGCGCCACCCCCGCCCCGGCGCTGGACCCGGTGGTGCACACCTACGCCGATGCCGAGCAGGGCTGGTACGCCATGGCCGCGCTGCAGAACGGCGGCCTGGCCTGGGACTGGGTCCGCCGGGTGCTCGGCTTCGGCTGGGAGGAGCTGCTGGCCACCCTGGACGGGTCGGCACCGGGAGCCGGGGGCGTGCGGTTCGCGCCGTGGCTCACCGGGGAGCGCGGCGGGGTCGCCGGGCCGACCGACCGCGGTGCCTGGACCGGTCTGCACCCGGGGACCACCCGGGCCGACCTCGGCCGGGCGGCCCTGGAGGGCGTGGCGGCCGCGGTCGCCGCCGGCGCCGGGCTGCTAGACGTCGCCGGTGACGAGCCCGTGGTGCTGACCGGGGGAGGCGCCCGCACGCCGGCCGTCCAGCAGCTGCTGGCCGACGCGCTGGGCCGGCCGGTGCAGCTGGTCCAGGTGCGCAGCGCCTCCGCGACCGGCGCTGCGCTGCTGGCGGCCCGCGGCGTGGGTCTGTCCTGCACCCCGCAGCGGGTCCTGGGCCCCGTCGTCGACCCCCGGGGGGTCAGCGCGTCCGGTTGAGCGCCAGCACGCTGAGCAGCTCGTACGCCACGTGCGAGGCGGCGATCGCGGTGAGCTCGGCGTGGTCGTAGGCCGGGGACACCTCGACGACGTCGGCACCCACCAGGTCCAGGCCGACCAGCCCGCGCAGGGTGTTCAGCAGCTCGCGGCTCGTCAGCCCGCCGGCCTCCGGGGTGCCGGTGCCGGGCGCGTGCGCGGGGTCCAGCACGTCGATGTCGACCGAGACGTAGACCGGCCCGTCGCCCAGCCGGCGGCGCATCCGCTCGACGACGCTGGCGACGCCGTCGACCTCGTAGTCGTCGCTGCGGACGACCTGGAAGCCCAGCACGGCGTCGTCCTCGAGGTCCTGCTTGGAGTACAGCGGCCCGCGGATGCCCACGTGCATCGACCGCTCCAGGTCGATGAGGCCCTCCTCGCTGGCCCGCCGGAACGGGGTGCCGTGGGTGTACGGGGCGCCGAAGTAGGTGTCCCAGGTGTCCAGGTGCGCGTCGAAGTGCAGGACGGCGACCGGCCCGTGGTCCCGCGCCACCGAGCGCAGGATCGGCAGCGCCACCGTGTGGTCCCCGCCCAGGGTGAGCACCTGGGCGCCGTCGGCCCGCAGGGCGCTGACCCCGGCGTCGATGGTCCCGATCGCCTCCTCGATGTCGAACGGGTTCACCCCGAGGTCGCCGGCGTCGGCGACCTGCTGGGTGCCGAAGGGCATCGCGTCCAGCGCCGGGTTGTAGGGCCGCAGCAGCTTCGAGCCCGCGCGCACGTGCCCCGGGCCGAAGCGTGCGCCGGGCCGGTAGCTGACCCCGGAGTCGAACGGGATGCCCAGCACGGCGACGTCGGCGCGGGACACCTCGTCCAGCCGGGGCAGCCGGGCGAAGGTCGCCGGCCCGCCGTAGCGGGGGACCTTCGTGGCGTCGACGGGGCCGAGCGGGGTGCTCACGGGGTGTCTCCAGACGGTGAGAGGTGTTCGTGCACGACGAGCCAGCGGTCGCCGTCCCGGCTGAGGACGACGGTCTCTCGCTCCTGCGTGGTGGCCTCGCCCGCGTGGGTGGCCACCGTCGTCGTCACGTGGTGGGTCAGCAGTGCAGTCTCCCCGACCCACTGCAGCTGCTGGTCGGTCGAGGTGCAGGCCAGCACCCGGAAGCCGTCCTCGGCGACCCACTGCCTCCAGGCCGCGCGGTACTCCTCGCGAGAGCCGAACCGGGGGCTGCCGGGGAGCACGAAGGTGGCGTCGGGGTGCAGGCAGGCGAAGTAGGCGTCCTCGTCGGAGGAGGCGAACGCCGCGACCAGGGCGTCGAGACCCTCGAGCGGGGTCACGCGGGCACGTCCGCGCCGGCCCGGCGGACCGGCTCGGTGATCGGCGGGGCCTCACCGGGGGCACTCGGCACCCAGCGCGGGCCCTGGGGGCCGAAGACGTAGCGCGGCTCCGGGAACAGGTACAGCGAGCCCAGGTAGAGCACCGCGGCCAGCAGCAGGGCCACCGGCAGGCTCACGTCCACCCCGCCGAAGGCGTTGGTGAACGGGCCGACGATCAGCGGCGGGTAGTTGGCGAACAGCAGCCCGAGCACGGCCGAGGGGATCCAGGCGACCATCCCGCGCCAGTTGACCCCGCCGGAGAACCAGTACACGCCGCCCTCGCGGCCCTGGTTGAACACCTGCACCGCGGCCGGGTCGTAAAAGCCGCGGCGGGTGATGTAGCCCAGCGTCATGATCACCATCCACGGCGTCGTGCAGATGACGATCGCGCCGATGAACGCGTTCACGCTGCCCACCAGGTCGAACGCCAGCCGGCCGACCACGATGAACACGAAGCTCAGCGCGCCGATCACCAGCGAGGCGCGCACCCGGCCCAGCCGCGGCAGCACCGAGGAGAAGTCCAGCCCGGTGCCGTACAGCGAGGTCACGCCGGTGGAGAGCCCGCCGAGGACGGCGACCACCATCAGCAGCAGCGCGTACCAGAGCGGCGAGGCCTGGACCAGCGCGAACACGTAGTCGACCTCGCCGGCGACCAGAGTCGCCGTCCCCACCCCGAACAGGAACGGGACCAGCGTGGCCAGCTGCGCCAGCAGCGTCGCCGACAGCAGCGAGCGGCGCGACGTGTCGGCCGGGATGTAACGGGACCAGTCGCCCAGGAACGCCCCGAAGGAGACCGGGTTGCCCATCACGATCAGCACGCTGAGCACGAACGTGGGGGCGAAGGAGCCCAGCGCGTAGGCGTCCGGTCCCGGGTCGTAGGAGGCGTCGAACGCGCCGGCGTAGGCGACCAGCCCGAGCAGGATCAGCACCGTGTTGCCGACCACGACGACCTTGTTGACCAGCAGCATGAACTGGTAGCCGTAGACCACCACGACGATGACCAGAGCCCCGAGGACGGCGTAGACCAGCGCGCGGGTCAGGTCGCCGTCCGGCAGGCCGAAGAGCCGGTTGCCGGCGGCCACCAGGGCGTCGCCGGAGACCCACACCGAGATCGAGTAGAACGCGATCGCGGTCAGCAGCGACAGGAACGAGCCCAGGATCCGGCCGCGGACGCCGAAGTGCGCCGAGGACGAGACCGCGTTGTTCGTGCCGGTCTTGGGGCCGAAGAGCCCCATCGGGGAGAGCACCAGCCCACCGAGGACGACGCCGAGGACCGTGGCCGCGACCGCCTCGACCAGCGACAACCCGAGCAGGATCGGGAAGGTGCCCAGGATGATGGTGGCGAAGGTGTTCGCGCCGCCGAACTGGATGCGCAGCAGGTCACGCGGGCGCGAGGTGCGCTCGGCGTCGGGGATCGTGTCGATGCCGTGCTGTTCGACCTCCAGCGCGCGCGGGCGGCGGGTCGGTGCGTCGGTGTGGGCCATCGAGGGTCTCCTCGTTCGGGGGTGACGGAGGCCACCGGCCGGTACCGTATCCACAGGTTGCTCAGAGAGCAACGAATGTTCACCGCTGTGAAACACGACGTCCCGGGAGGACACGTGCAGGTCATCCAGGTCGTCGACCTGTCGGTGCCGGTCGACGCCGGCACGCAGGTCTTCCCCGGCGACCCGGTCGTCGCCTCCCGGCCGCACGCCACCCTGGCCGCCGACGGCTACAACGTGCAGGCGCTGTCCATGGGCTCGCAGACCGGCACGCACGTCGACGCCCCCTTCCACTTCGCCGACGGCGGGCTGCGGGTCGACGAGCTCGACCTGTCCCTGCTGACCGGGCCCGGCGTCGTCGTCGACGTCCGCGGTCGGGCACCGCGCAGCCGGCTGACCTGGGACGACCTCGCCCCGCACGATCGGTTCGGCCCCGGCGTCCTCGTGCTGCTGCACACCGGCTGGTCGGCGCACTACGGCACCCCGGCCTACTTCGACCACCCGTTCCTGGACGCCGGCGCCTGCCGACGGCTGCTCGCCGCCGGCGTGCGGCTGATCGCCCTGGACGCCCCGAACCTCGACGTCACCCCCACCGACGACGACCCCGGCGAGGGCTGGCCGGTGCACCACCTGGTCGCCGCCGTCGGCGGGGTGATCGGGGAGAACCTGACCAACCTGGCCGGCGTGGAGTTCCCCGACCCCTGGGTGTCGCTGCTGCCGCTCAAGCTCACCGGTGCCGACGGCGCCCCGGTGCGCGCCGTCGCGATGCAGGTGGCCCCGTGACCCCGCCCGAGGCCCGGATCGGGGCGCGCCTGCGGGCCGCCCGGCAGGCCCGCGGCATGACCCTGGACCAGGTCGCCGCGGCCTGCGAGCTCACCAAGGGGTTCATCAGCCGGCTCGAGCGCGACGAGGTGTCCCCGTCGGTGGCCTCGCTGGTCGCCGTCGCGGGGGTCCTCGGCATCGGGATGGGCGAGCTGTTCGACCCGCCGTCCACCCAGCTCGTGCGCGCCGGCACCGGCCCGCCGATCGCGTTCGGCGGCCAGCACGTGCACGAGAGCCTGCTGACCCCCGGGACCCAGCGCGAGCTGCAGGTCATCCACTCCCGCCTCGAACCCGGCGGCACGGGTGGTGTGGACCTGTACACGCTGCGCTCGGCGGTGGAGTTCGTCTACGTGCTGGCCGGGGCGCTGACGGTGCAGCTGGCGTCGGAGACGCACCTGCTCGAGGTCGGCGACGCCCTCACCTTCCCCGGCCGCACCCCGCACACCTGGGCCAACGGCTCGGCCACCGACGCCGCCGAGGTCCTCTGGGCCCTCAGTCCCGCCCCCTGACGAGAAGCGGTCTCCTCGTCAGCACTCCTGGCGAGAAGGTCGCCCGTCGCTCGCGACGGACCGGGGGCGGGGGGCCGGCCGGCCCCGTGACCGGCCGGACCCCCGCCCGCCGGGGTTCAGGGGGTGGTGCGCCGCGGCGCCGACTGGCGGCGGGCGGCGATGCAGACGACGCCGGGGACGTCGGCGTCCGGGCTCGCCGTCCAGGTGTCGGACCAGTCCGTCCCGTGCTCGGTGCTGGTGCGGTGCTCGCTGCGGCCGGGTGGGAAGTGCGCCTCGATGGGCCGACCGCCGGCAGGGTGCAGCCGCAGCTGGGCCGGACGCATCCCGGTGTGCGCGGCGAGCAGGTCGAGAGCGGCGAACACCAGCTCGGCCGGTGTGGAGTGCCCGGCACTGGCCGGCAAGCCGGCTCCGCGGACCGTGGCGGCCCACCGCCCACCGGCCTCGACGCAGTCCACGTCGTACGCACCCTCGAAACGCGCGCCCATGCCCTGCTGCCACCCCCGTGGATTCTGGCAATCCACGGTCTCGGATGGCCCTGGACAACCTACGACAGGTCGGGGGGCGGCTGGTCACAGATGAGTGACAGTTCAACAACGTCGTCTTTGTGCAGTCCAGGTCGTTGGTGGGCGCACCTGACGGGCTGTCGCGATGCCTGCCCGCCGGCTCGGGAGGGGGCGCGTCAGCGGGCGGCCCAGCCGCCGTCGGAGCCGATCACCTGGCCGGTCACCCAGGCCGACTCCGGCGATGCCAGCCAGGACACCAGCCTCGCGGTGTCGGCGGGGGTGCCCCACCGGCCGCCGGGGTGGCGGGCCGCGACGGCGGCGACCGCCTCCGGGGAGGCGTAGCCGGTGTCGGTCGGGCCGGGGTCGATGCAGTTGACTGTGATCCCGCGCGGCATCAGGTGGACGGCGAGACTGCCGGTGAGCTGGTGCAGCGCGCCCTTGGTGGCGATGTAGGGCAGCTCGCCGGGCATGGCGCCGTGGTGCTGGCCGGAGGTGAACAGCACGACCCGGCCCCCGTCGGCGGCGGTGAACGCCCGGCTGAAGGCCTGGCACAGCAGCAGCGAGCCGCGGGTGTTCACCGCGTGCGAGAGGTCCAGCTCCTCGGCGGTCAGCTCCTCCAGGGACTGCTCGCTGCTGCGGGCGTGGTTGGCCACCAGCACGTCGAGCCGGCCGAACCGCTCGACCGCGGCCTGCACCAGGGCGGCCGGGGCTGCGGGGTCGGCGAGGTCGGCCTCGACGAGTGCCGTCGAGTCCCCGAGCCGCCGGACCAGCGCACGGGCCGAGCCCGGGTCCTCGCCCCACGGCTGCTCGGCGTCGTGCGGCTCCCAGCCGTGCACCAGGACGGCGAACCCGTCGGCCACCAACCGCTCGACGACGGCCTGCCCGATGCCGGCCCGCCGCGACGCCCCGGTGACCAGCGCCACCCGCCCGGTCCCGTCCCCGCCCACCTGGTCATCGTGGACCACCCGCACGGGTCACGACCAGCGGGTTCGAGCAGGCCTGACACAGATCGGGCTGGTCTACTGACCCACGATCATCCGAGGTGGAAGCAGGTGGGCGTGGCGCTGTCGTTGGTGGCTGCTGCGCGCTCGCACACCGGTCCCCGGCCGGACAACCAGGACTCCGGGCTCGCCGCCCCCGCGCTGATCGCCGTCGCCGACGGGGTCGGCGGCAACGTGGGCGGCGCGGTCGCGTCGTCCCTGATCGTGTCGTGGCTGGCCCCGCTGGGTCGCGTCCTGCTGCCCGACGAGGTCGACGGCGGCCTGGCGCGCGTGGTGTCGGCGGCCAACGAGCGCATCCGGACGGCGGTCGGGCACCGCCCCCGGCTGGAGGGCATGGCCACCACGATGTCGGCCATCGGCGTCGTGGGCGACCGCGCGGTGCTCGCCCACATCGGTGACTCCCGTGCCTACCGCTGGCGGTCCCCCGAGCTGGTCCAGCTGACCCGCGACCACACCCTGGTGCAGGCCCTCATCGACGCCGGGTCGATCACCCCCGCCGAGGCGCTGGTGCACCCGCAGCGCTCCGCGGTCTACGCCGCGCTGCACGGTGGCACCGACGACGTCGACGGCCTGGAGGTCTCCTTCGTCGACGTGCTCCCCGGCGACCGGTTGCTGGTCTGCTCCGACGGGCTCTCCGGTGCGCTGCCCCCCGAGGCCATCGCCGAGCACCTGGCGCTGGCCGAGAACCCCGACCAGGCCGCCGCCACCCTGCTCGGGGCGGCGCTGGCCGCACCGGCCTCGGACAACGTGACCGTCGTGGTCGCCGACGTCCAGGAGACCGAGGGCGCCGTCGTCGGCCGGCACCGCACCGTGGGTGCCGCGGCGAACAGCCGCGACGAGACCGTCGAGGTGCTCGAGGCCCTGTGGCCCGGGCCCTCCACCGGTGCGTTCACCCCCGTCGCCGCCGTCGAGGAGCAGCCCGCCGGCTGAGCCGGGCCCTCAGCAGTCGTGCCGGACGACGACCCGGCGCAGCGAGGGCCGGTGCACGATCTCGAAGCCCGCCGCCAGGAACGCGGTCAGCGCGCCGACGTGCAGCTCGCCCCAGGTGACCTCTGCGCCCGGGGCCGGCTGGATCGGGTAGGCCTCGACCAGACGCGCGCCGTGCGAGCGGGCGAGGTCGACCGTGCCGGCGGCCAGCGCGGTGCTCACCCCGCGTCGGCGGTACCCGGCCCGGGTGACGAAGCAGGTGACCGACCAGACGCCGGCGTCGTCGCGGTCCTCGTGCCGGCCGGCCCACGTCGTCTTCCGCAGGTGGGTGCTGTGCGGGCGGGGCGACAGCGAGCACCAGCCGACCGGTTCGCCGTCCAGGTGGGCGAGCAGCCCGTGCCCCTCGGCGACCTGGTCGCGCAGCAGCTCCCGCCGTCCGGCCACGTCGGGGGAGTGCTGGTCGTGCCACCCCAGCCGGTACCCCTGGCACTGGCAGCGGGCGGCCTGCCCCCGGTCGCCCAGGACGGTCTGGACGTCGTCGAACAGCGCGGCGTCGACGGGCCGGACGGTCAGCGGCACCGCGCGAGCCTCCCAGCCCGGGGCTCCCCCGGCAACGCCCGCGGCGTCACCCCGTCGGGTCGGGTCACGGCGAGCCGTCTGCAGGTCGGGGCCGATCGGTCCGACAGTGTGCCCGTGACCACGTTGCTCGACGGTCCGCCCGTGTCCGCCCCGCACCGCGAGTCCGACACCGACGCCGTCACCCTGCTGCCCGGACGGGCCGCCCTGCTCGACCACCTGACCCTGCGCACGCCCGCCGCCGGCCTGGTGCTCGTCGGCCTCGTCCCGCACGGCTCGCCGATCGGCGCCGGCATGCTGCTGGCCGTGTCCGACTCCCTCGAGGGCGCACTGATGCCGGGGGAGTGGCTGGCCCGCAGTGGCGCCGCGGAGTTCGCCGTCGTCACCGACGCCGACCTCGACGACGCCGCGGCCCGCCTGCTCGGTCGCGCCGGGGTGCCGGCGGTGGCGGGCCTGAGCCCGCTCACCCCCGCCCGACCCGCCGCCGAGGTGCTCCGGCTGGCCGGCCTCGGCCTGGCCATCGCCCGCCTCGGCGGGGAGGGCCACGCCGTCCGCTACCGGTGAGGCCCCGTCGCAGGGGCCCGCGGCGAGCTTGCGAGTCGTGGGGGGCGACGGGGCCCTCTCACATCGAGCAGTGCGCGCCCTTCGACGGGGGCACGTCCAGGGTCGGGTTGCGGTCGAAGAAGCCGGTGGGCTTGAGCTCGAACCGGACGATGTCCACCGGCATGACCGGCCAGTCCTCGACCCGCGGCACGTGGTGCAGACCGAACACGTGCCACAGGACGACGTCGGTCGCCTCGGTGGATCGACCGGCCTTCGTCCACTCGGGGAGCCCGGCGTCGGCGGAGCTCTGGTTGCAGAACTCGCCCGACGGCCAGCGCTCCGCGGCGTCGAACGGGGTGACCCACACCGGGTGCGCCACCACGCCGGCCCGCTGGATGAGCGGTGACTCCGGCCCGGCCAGGGCGGGGATCGCCGCGGTCGGCACCAGCTTGTAGCTCGTCGGCGCGCCCCAGGCGTTGCGCCTGGACGCCGAGGTGACCTTGAAGCCGCGCTGGGAGGCCCAGTCCAGGTCGAGCCCGCCCTCGGTGGTGATCGGCGTGGACCGCGAGGTCAGCGCCATGCCGTAGGGGTTGCCCGGGCCGATCGGCGGCACCTCGGTGTGCACCTGCACGACGGTGTTGTCCGGGGTGTCGACCTCCATGTCCAGCCGCGCGACGATGAAGTGCTGGTGGATCGGGGCGTAGGTGTGGTCGTCGACGACGGTGCCGTGCTCCGGCGGGGTGTTCTCGAACGCCGAGGTCACCATGATCCCGGTCGCCCGGACCTCGCACTCGATCTGGCCGTCCTGGTAGAAGCGCCAGTAGACGAGGTACTCGTAGTTGGCCACGGTCGCGTGGAAGCTGACCACCAGTCGCCGGGAGCGGCGCACCTCGGCGCCGGCGTGCTCGTCGACGTGCTTCCAGAGGACGCCGTCGTCCTCCTCGTGGATGCAGATGGCGTTCGTGATCGTGTACGGCTCGGCGTGGCTGTCGTGCAGCACCGCGTCGACGTAGGTGATCTCGCCGAGGCAGTCGCAGCCCAGCTCCAGCGACGTCGTCATGAAGCCCAGGCCCCACTCGCCGATGTCGAAGGCGGTGCGGCGGTAGTGGTCCTCGCTGGGGTCGCGGTAGGGCACGACCATCTCGGCGAAGCTCATCCGGTGCGCGACCGAGCGCCCGTCGATGCCCACCCGGTGCAGCACCAGGCCCTCGCGGTGGGTGAACCCGATCCGCATCGACCAGCCCAGCCAGCTCAGCTCGTTGCCGTCGAGGGTGAACGAGACGCCCTCGGGCTGGGTGACCTCGAAGGGCTTCACGTCCTCCCGCTGCACGAGCCCCGGGACGAGGGAGGGGACGTACTCGCCCATCGCGTTCTCCGGGGCGGCCACGGTGAACGAGTCCTCGATGTCCAGCAGCTCCATGGTGTTCAGGTCGACCACGTGGTGCAGGCCGTTCACCGGGTGCGCGTAGGGGTTCCCGTTCGGCGTCTCGCGCACCCACACGTCGGTCCAGCCCACCCGGCGGTCGCTGAACTGCTGGGGGATGAGCGAGTGCCCGTAGGCCCACGTGTCGATGAGCACCAGTTCGAGGTCGGTGATGCCGCGGGCGGCCAGCGAGGCGATCACCCGCTCGTCGGCGATCAGCGCGACGTGCGCCTCGTGCCACTCGTCCACGGTCATGTTCGGCTGCTCGCCGGGCACCGCGGCCCAGTCCAGGACGGCGTCGTCGGTGAGGGAGACGACCGCCTTGTAGGCGGTGTTGCTGGCCTGCTCGAAGCAGGTGACCAGCGCCGTGCGCGGGTTCGGGTCACCGGCCCGCCAGGTGCGGACGACGTCCTTGGCCGGTTCGCGCAGCTCGATCGAGGCGAACCGCCAGCCCTCGGCGACGCCCTTCTCCCGGCGCAGCACAGCCGCGGCGGCGCGGAACTCGTCGGCGGACAACGGGTCGAGCGGGTGTGCGGTCACGGCTGGTTCCTGTCTGCGAGCAGCGGGAGCGAGGGGTCGTAGGGGGGCAGGGTCGAGCGCCGCCGGGCGATCGCGCTCAGTGCCTCGAGCACCACCCGGTTGGCCAGCGCGGCGGTGATGTCGGCGTGGTCGTAGGGCGGGGACACCTCGACCACGTCGATGCCGACCACCGGCAGCTCCAGGCAGATGCGGCGGACGGCGTCCAGCAGCTCGCGGGCGGTCAGCCCGCCGGGCTCGGGGGTGCCGGTGCCCGGCGCGTGCCCGGGGTCGCAGACGTCGATGTCGACGGAGAGGAAGACGCCGTCGCAGTCGTCGGTGGCGATGGTGGAGGCCTCGGTCAGGCAGGCCGCGAGGCCGCGGTGGCCGATCTCGGTCATCTCGTAGGAGCGCATGCGCTGCTGCGCCATCCAGTCCAGCGTCTCCGGCGGTGGCCAGTAGCCGCGCAGCCCGACCTGCAGGAACCGGTCCCCGCGCAGCGCGCCGGACTCGATCAGCCGGCGCATCGGCTGGCCGTGGCCCCACAGGGAGCCGAACTCGATGTCGCCGGTGTCGGCGTGCGCGTCGAAGTGGATCATCGACACCCGGCCGTGGCCGAGCACGTCGGCCACCCCGCCGGCGTCGGCGAACGCGATGGAGTGGTCCCCGCCGAGCACCACCGGGATCGCCCCGGCCCGCACGACGTCGGCCACCGCGGCACGCAGCGCGGGCAGGGCCACCTCGATGTCGCCGGAGTACATCTCGACGTCCCCGGCGTCCAGCACGCGCAGGTCGCGCAGCCCGTCGGTGCGCAGGGCGAGCGAGGGCCGCGAGCCGTCGTGCGGCAGGTAGTCGGTCATCCGGATCGCCTGCGGGCCGAACCGGGTGCCCGGCCGGTGGCTGGTCCCGCCGTCGAACGGGGCACCGAGGACGACGACGTCGGCGCCGGCCATCGACGCCGGGTCGGTGTGGTCGCAGCGGTCCACGCCCAGGAACGTGATGTCGGGGCCGAACTGCGGGCCGTAGCGGGCCATCAGCGTCTCCTCTGTCCGGCGACGGAAACCGTCGGTGCACGCTACCGTGACGACCGGATCCGTCGTCCAGCCCGGCAGCCCCTGATCGGAGCGCTCATGAGCGAGTACGTCGTCGTCGACCCCGCCACCGGCGAGACCGTCGCCAGCTACCCGACCGCCACCGACGAGCAGGTCGAGCAGGCGATCGCGGCGGCCACCGCGGCGCACCGCGGCTGGTCGCGCAGCTCGACCGCGGCCGAGCGCGGGGCCCTGCTGCGCCGGGTCGCCGAACTGCACCGCGAGCGCAAGGACGTCCTCGCCGCACTCATCGTGCGGGAGATGGGCAAGACGATCACCGCGGCGGAGGGCGAGGTGGACTTCGCCGCCGACATCTACGAGTACAACGCCGACAACGCCGAGAGGGTGACCGCCGACCAGCCGATCGAGCTGGCCGACGGCGCCGAGGGCACCGCGGTGATCCGCCGGGCCTCGCTGGGCCCGCTGCTGGGCGTCATGCCGTGGAACTTCCCCTACTACCAGGTGGCCCGGTTCGCCGGCCCGAACCTGGCGGTCGGCAACACCATCGTGCTCAAGCACGCCCCGCAGTGCCCGGAGTCCGCCGCCGCGATCGAGCAGGTGTTCCTCGACGCCGGCTTCCCCGAGGGCGCCTACGTCAACGTCTACGCCAGCAACGACCAGGCGGCGACGATCATCGCCGACCCCCGGGTCGCCGGGGTCTCGCTCACCGGCTCCGAGCGGGCCGGCACCGCCGTCGCCGAGGTGGCCGGCCGGCACCTGAAGAAGGTCGCCCTCGAGCTAGGCGGCTCCGACCCGTTCGTGCTGCTGTCCACCGACGACCTGGACGGCGCCGTCTCCGCCGCGGTCGAGGCCCGGATGGACAACAGCGGTCAGTCCTGCAACGCCGCCAAGCGCTTCGTCGTCCACGCCGACCTGTACGAGGACTTCCTCGCCGGCATCACCGCGAAGATGACCGCGATCGTGCCGGCCGACCCCACGAAGGCCGAGACGGAGCTGGGCCCGATGTCCTCGCTGCGGGCGGCGCAGACGCTGGAGGAGCAGGTGCAGCGGGCCGTCGCGCACGGCGCCACCCTGGTCGCCGGCGGCACCCGCACCGACGCGTTCTTCGAGCCCACCGTGCTCACCGACGTCACCCCGGACAACCCGGCCTACGGCGAGGAGTTCTTCGGCCCCGTCGCCGTCGTCTACTCGGTGCCCGACGAGGACGCCGCGGTCGCCCTCGCCAACGACACCGGCTTCGGCCTGGGCTCCTACGTGTTCACCACCGACGCGGAGCAGGGCGAGCGGGTCGCTGACCGGATCGAGGCCGGCATGGTCTACGTCAACCTCGTGCTCGCCGACTCCCCGGAGCTGCCCTTCGGCGGCATCAAGCGCAGCGGCACCTCGCGCGAGATGGGGCTGCTCGCCGCCGACGAGTTCGTGAACAAGAAGCTCGTCCGGATCGGCTGAGCGGGCCACAGCGACCGCTCAGCGAGGGGCTGGGGGCGGCACAGCGCGGGACCCGACGGTGGTCACACACCCACCGGAACCGCGCAGGAGTGATCGTGACCGACCCGCAGCCCCACCCGACCGAGCAGTTCCCGACCGCGACCCCGCCGGCCGTCGAGGTCGAGGAGGCCCCCCGACGGCGCGGGCGGAAGCGGGTGGCCCTGGTCGCCGCGCTCGCCGTCGCCGTCCTCGCGGTCGGCGGTGGGGGTGGTTTCGCCATCGGCCGGGCCACCGCGCCGGAGACCGCCTCGACCTCGACCACCGATCAGCAGTTCCCCGGCGGCGGGCCGGGTGGGCAGCTGGGCACGCCCCCGGACGGTGGCGGGCCGATGGGCACCCTGCCCGGGCAGGACGACACCACCGACGACGGGACGGCGGAGGAACCCACCGCCTGAGCACCGATGACCCGGCGGGCGGACACCGGTCTAGAGGGCAGGCGGGCGAGGATGGTCGCCCCGACACCCCAGGAGGACCCCGTGCGCATGATCTTCGTGAACCTGCCGGTCACCGACGTGGAGGCCGCCAAGGCCTTCTACGCCGGACTCGGCTTCGAGCAGAACCTGCAGTTCTCCGACGTCGACACCGCGAGCTTCGTCATCGAGGAGAACATCACCGCGATGGTGATGACCCGGGAGAAGTTCGCCGGGTTCCTGCCGCACGGGGCGACTGCGGGTGACCCGTCCCGTGCCGTGTCGGTGATGAACGCGTTGTCGGCAGCCGACCGGGCCGAGTGCGACGACCTGCTGGCCCGGGCGCTGGCGCACGGTGGCACGCAGTTCACCGCGCCGCAGGACCACGGCTTCATGTACGGCACCAGCTTCGCCGACCCCGACGGCAACGTCTGGGAGGCGGTCTGGATGGACCCGTCGGCCATGGCGGGCTGACCCGCCGAGGGTGAGCCTCGCCGTGGTGGGGTGAGCCGCGGTCGACAGCGGCTCACCCCACCAGCAGGCGGTCCTTCCTCAGCGGCGAGCGAGCTGACGTTCGCCGTTGGGGCCGGTGGCGTAGGGCAGCTGGTAGTGCGCGAACACCTTCGGCTCCTCCTCGGCGGTGAGCTCGCCGTCGGTGTCGATGTTCGGGGCGGCCTTGGCCAGGTCGCGGGGGTAGGACACCCGGACCTCGCGGGGGCCGACGGTTGCGTCCTTGAGCGGGATGAAGACCAGGCTCTTGCCGCCGATCAGGCCGCCGATCTCGACGCCGATGAAGGACGGCTCGTCGCTGACGACGTCGACGTAGACCGACTCGAGGCTGCCGATCTTGTGGCCCTCGTTGTCGACGACGTTCTCGCCGCGCCAGTCGCGGATGTTGCCTGCGGGGATCATGCGGGTCCTCCCGTGGTGCTCGGCTCCGGATCTCGGAGCGTGTCGGCGCGAGGATGCCCCAGATCGGTCGTGCGCAACCGTCGACGTGCGGGGTGTCACCCCAGGTGTGCCTCGATGGCGGCGCGGACCTCGGCGGAGTCGGGCTCGGTGCGCGGGCGGAAGCGGGCGACGACGTCCCCGCTGCCCGAGAGCAGGAACTTCTCGAAGTTCCACTGCACGTCGCCGGCCTGGCCGGTGGCGTCGGGGACGGCGGTCAGCGCGCGGTAGAGCGGATCGGCGTCCGGGCCGTTGACCTCGAGCTTGTCCGTCATCGGGAACGTCACGCCGTAGGTCGCCGAGCAGAACGTCTCGATCTCCGCGGCGGTCCCGGGCTCCTGACCGGCGAACTGGTTGCAGGGGACGCCCAGCACGGTGAACCCGCGGTCGGCGTACTCCTGCTGCAGCGCCTCCAGCCCGCGGTACTGCGGGGTCAGCCCGCACCGGCTGGCCACGTTCACCACCAGCGCCGTCCGGCCGCCGGTGAGCTCACCGAGGGTGGTGGGGGAGCCGGCGAGGGTGGACAGGGGCAGCTGCAGGAGGTCGGTCACGGGTCCACCTGATCAGACCCGGGTGCCGGCCAGCCGGACAGGTCGTCGGGGACGTCGACGGCCTGAGCCCGCAACATCTCCAGCGGCACGACCTCCAGCGCGCGGGCGTTGGTCGCGGCCAGCACCACCCCGGCCGGCGCCCCGGCCTCGAACGCCTGCCGCCAGCGGACGGCGACCACGCACCACCGGTCGCCCGGCGTCAGCCCGGCGAAGCCGTACTCCGGGCGCGGGGTGGTCAGGTCGTTGCCCAGCGCGGCCTGCATGGCCAGGAACTCGGCGCTGACCACGGCGCACACGGTGTGGCTGCCGACGTCGTCCGGACCGCTGGAGCAGTGCCCGTCGCGGTAGAAGCCGGTGACCGGGTCGGTGCCGCAGACCTCGAGCGGCCCGCCGAGCACGTTGCGCTCCCCGGGGGCGGTCACGCCGGTCCGTCCGAGCCCGCGGCGTAGTCGCGCAGCGGGATCTCGTCGGCTGCCCAGGCGTCGAGCACCGGCTGCACGATCCGCCAGCCCTGCTCGGCCTCGACGTCGGAGATCGACAGCGTCGGGTCGCCGGACAGCATCTCGCGCAGCAGCAGCCCGTAGGCCGGGAGCGTCTGCTCCGGGGACGTCGCCCGCAGCACCTCGCGCTCCAGGTCGAAGGGGTCCCCGGCGCCGTTGAGGTTGATCTCCAGCGCGATGCCGTCGGGGGACAGCTGCAGGCGCAGCACGTCGGGCTCGGGCTGCTCGTCGGCGAAGGCCAGGTGCGGCACCGGCTTGAACCGGACGACGATCTCCTTGCGCTGGGTGCCCAGCGCCTTGCCCGTGCGCAGCCGGAACGGCACCCCCGACCAGCGCCAGTTCTCGATGGTCACGGTGAACTCGGCGTACGTCTCGGTCTGCCGCGCGGGGTCCACGCCGTCCTCGGAGGCGTAGTCGGGCAGCTCGCGGCCGTCGATCGTGCCGGCGGTGTACCGGCCGCGCACGCTGCCGGCGACGTCGGCCCGGACCGCACGCAGCACGTCGCCCTTGCGGGCCTGCAGGGTCGCCGCGTCGAGGGACTGCGGCGGCTCCATCGCGACGACCGCGAGCAGCTGCAGCAGGTGGTTCTGCAGCATGTCCCGCAGCGCGCCGGCCTTGTCGTAGTAACCGGCCCGGCCCTCCAGCCCGAGGTCCTCGTCGAAGACGACGTCGACGCTGTCCACGTGCTGGGCGTTCCACACCGGCTCGAACACCCGGTTGGCGAAGCGCAGGCCCAGCACGTTGAGCACGGTCTGCTTGGCCAGGAAGTGGTCGATCCGGAAGACGCCCTCCTCCGGCACCAGCCCGTGCAGCACCTCGTTGAGCTCGCGGGCGTCCTCGATGCCGGTGCCGAACGGCTTCTCGACCACGACGCGGGAGCCCTCGGGCAGCCCGACCTCGCGCAGCGCGGTCAGCGTGGGCAGGAAGACGGTGTTGGGCAGTGCCAGGTAGACCACCGGTACGCCGTCCACCCGGTCCAGCGCCCGGCGCAGGTCCGCGGGGGAGGTGACGTCGCCGTGCTCGTGACCGAGCTGGGCCACCACCTTCTCCCGGGCGTCCTCGCCCAGGTCCTCGGCGTGCGCGGTCAGCCGCTCGCGGGCCCAGTCGCGGTAGGCCGCGTCGTCCCAGTCCTGCTGGCTGACCGCGAGCACCTGCACGTCACCGTCCAGCACCCCGCGTTCGTAGAGCTCCGCGAGGCTGGGCAGCAGCAACCGGCCGGTGAGGTCGCCGGAACCCCCGAGGACGACGAACGAACGCTTCACCTGCGACCTGCCTCTGCGCGACGTGCCTGGGCGATCTTCCACCCGGAGGCTATGACCCCGAGGTGGCTGAACGCCTGCGGGAAGTTGCCGAGGAACGAGCCGTCCCTCGGGTCGATCTCCTCGCTGAGCAGGCCGAGCGGGGTGGCCCGGGCGCACAGCGAGTCGTACAGGGCCTCGGCCTCGTCGAGCCGGCCCTGCCCGGTGAGGTTGTCCACCAGCCAGAAGCTGCAGAGCAGGAACGCGCCCTCCTGGCCGGGCAGGCCGTCGTCGGACTCCGAGTGCAGGTAGCGGTAGAGCAGGCCGTCGCCGGCGTCGAGGTGCTCGCGCACCTTCTCCACGGTCGCGACCATCCTGGGGTCGTCGAAGGGGACGACGCCGCGCAGCGGGAGGGCCAGCAACGAGCCGTCGAGCCCGCCGTCGTTGGCCTCGCCGTCCTCGGCCAGGTGCTCGGTGAACGTGCCGCGCTCGTCGTCCCACGACCGTTCGAGGACGGCGGCCCGCATCTCCCGGGCGGCCTCGGTCCAGCGCTCGCGCGGGTGGTCCAGGCCGCAGCGCTCGGCGATCTGCAGCGCGCGGTCGACCGCGACCTGGCACATCGCCACCGAGTAGGTGAACGGTCGGCCGGCGCCGCGGATCTCCCAGATGCCCTGGTCCGGCGTCGTCCACATCTCGATGGCCTGCTCGGCGAGGGCGTGCAGGGCCTCCCACAGGTGGGCGTCGACGACACCGCCGTCGGTGGTCCACTGGTGGGCGACGTCCATCAGCTCGCCGTACACGTCGTGCTGGGTCTGCCCGGCCGCGCCGTTGCCCCAGTGCACCGGGCCGGAGTCCCGCCAGCCGCGCAGGGCCGGGTCCTCCCACTCCTCCGGCGGCTGCCCGCCGTCCAGGGCGTACATGATCTTCGGGCCGCCGTCGCGCTCGGCGTTGGTGAGCGTCCAGGCCAGGAACGAGTCGGCCTCGGTGGTCAGCCCGATGCGGCGCAGCGCGTAGACCGAGAAGGAGGCGTCGCGGACCCAGGTGTAGCGGTAGTCCCAGTTGCGGACCCCGCCCACCTCCTCGGGCAGGGACGACGTCGCGGCGGCCATGATCGCGCCGGTCGGGGCGTGGTCGAGCAGCTTGAGGGTGATCGCCGAGCGGCGGACCAGCCGGCGCTGCGGGCCCTCGTAGCGGATCCGGCCGGCCCAGGCGCGCCACGCGGTCGCGGTCTGGTGCACCAGTGCGGCCGGGTCCTGGCGGTCCTGCAGCCGGGTGTTGCCCGACCAGTGCAGGGCCACGGTGAGGGGGTCGCCGGCGCGCAGCGTCACGGTGCCGCCCAGGGACCCGTCGTCGGCGACCTCGAGCGGGTGCGAGGACCACAGCGTGAGCCGCAGGTCGGGCTGTGCGGGCCAGGACAGCGCCCAGCCGCCGCCCTCCGGGCGCACCTGGACGTCGTCGCGGGGGCGCAGCCGCACGGTCAGCTCGGCCGAGCCGCTGACCACCCGGGCCAGCCGGAGCAGCTCCGAGCGCCCGGCGGGCACCAGCTCGGTGAGGTCGGCGCCGGCGCGCAGGGTGAGGCAGTCGGTGATCTCGACGACGCCGTCCGGGCCGTGCAGCTCGGTGAGCAGCACCCCGGTGTCGTCCAGGTAGCGCTGGTCGGCGGTCTCCAACCCGGCCATCGAGATCGAGAACTCCCCGCCGCGCTCGTGGTCGAGCAGCCCGGCCAGGAACGGCGGGGAGTCGAAGTCGGGCAGGCACAGCCAGGGGATCGAGCCGTCGCGGGCGACGAGCGCGCAGGTGGCGCCGTCCCCGATCAGGCCGTGGTCCTCGATCGGCAGGTGCCCACGGTCGCGGGTCAGGGGGCGGGTCGGCACGGTGCTCTCCAGGGTGTCGGCTCGTCGATGGCCCCTGACCTGCCCGTTCCCCGGCGGTCGAACCCCCAGGGTGTGCGTTCTGACAGGGTGGGTCTGTGACGGCCGACACCCCGCTCTGGTCACCCACCCCCGCCTCGATCGCGGCCAGCCGGCTGGGCCGGTTCGCCGCCTGGGTCGACGAGCGGCGCGGGCTGTCCCTCGGGCAGGACTACGACGCGATCTGGACGTGGTCGACCGAGCACCTGGACCAGTTCTGGGCCGATGTCGCCACCTGGTTCGACGTCTTCCCCGGCGAGGCCCCGGTGCGGGACGACGAGGTGCTGGGCTCACGGGCGATGCCGGGCGCGGAGTGGTTCCCCGAGCGGACCCTGAACCTGGCGCAGCTGGCGCTGCGGCACGCCTCCGACGACCGACCGGCGTTCATCGCGGTGCACGAGACCGAGACCGGGTTGAGCGACCCCGAGGAGCTCTCCTGGGCGTCGTTGCGCGGGCAGGTGGGGGCGTTCGCGGCCACCCTGCGCGGGCTCGGCGTCCAGCGGGGTGACCGGGTCGCGGGGTACCTGCCCAACGTGCCCGAGGCGGTGGTCGCGTTCCTGGGGTGCGCCTCGATCGGCGCCGTCTGGTCGACCTGCGCGCCGGACTTCGGCACCCGCAGCGTGCTCGACCGGTTCGCCCAGATCGAGCCGGTCGTGCTCGTCGCCGTCGACGGCTACCGGTTCAACGGCAAGGAGCACGACCGCCGGGACGTCGTGGCCGAGCTGCGGGCCGCGCTGCCCACCGTGCGGACGACGATCGCGCTGCCGCGGCTGCACGTCGAGGTCCCGGACGGCGCGCTGGCCTGGGCCGACGCCGTGGCCGACGAGCAGGCGCCGGTGTTCGAGGCGCTGCCCTTCGACCACCCGCTGTGGATCGTCTTCAGCTCGGGCACCACCGGACTGCCCAAGGGGATCGTGCACGGGCACGGCGGGGTGGCCCTCGAGCAGCTCAAGCAGGGCGGGCTGCACATCGACGTCGGGCCGGGTGACCGCTTCTACTGGTACGCCTCCACTGCCTGGATCATGTGGAACATCGCGACCTGCTCGCTGCTCACCGGGGCGACGGTCGTGGTGCACGACGGGGCGCCCGGGTTCCCGACCCTGGACACCCAGTTCGCCGTCGCCGAGGCGACCGGGCTGACCTACCTGGGCACCAGCGCGGGCTACCTGACCGCGTGCGAGCGGGCCGGACTGCGTCCGGTGGACACCCGGGACCTCTCCGCGCTGCGCAGCATCGGCTCGACCGGGTCACCGCTGCCGGCGGCGGCCTACGAGTGGGTGTACTCCAGCGTGAAGCCCGACGTGTTCCTGGGCTCGCTGTCCGGGGGCACCGACGTCGCCACCGGGTTCATCGGCTCCTCGCTGCTGCTGCCGGTGGTCGCCGGGGAGCTGCAGCGGCCGATGCTCGGCGTGGCCGCGGCGTCCTGGGACGAGGCCGGCCACCCCGTCGTCGGTGAGCTGGGCGAGCTGGTCGTCACCGAGCCGATGCCCTCGATGCCGCTGTTCTTCTGGGCCGACCCCGACGGCACCCGCTACCGGGAGGCCTACTTCGAGCCCTGGCCGGGGGTGTGGCGGCACGGTGACTGGCTGGAGACCACCCCGACCGGCAGCTGCATCATCACCGGCCGCTCGGACTCCACGCTCAACCGTGGCGGCGTCCGGATGGGCACCGCCGACCTGTACGCGGCGGTGGAGTCCATCCCGGCGATCGCCGACTGCGTGGTGCTGGGCGTCGAGCAGCGCGACGGCGGCTACTGGATGCCGCTGTTCGTGCAGCTGGCGCCCGGGTTCGAGCTCACCGACGCGCTGGTCACCGAGATCCGGGACGCCGTCCGCCGCGACGCCAGCCCCCGGCACGTTCCCGACGAGGTGATCGTCGTCCCCGGGGTGCCGCACACCCGCACCGGCAAGCGGCTGGAGGTGCCGCTCAAGCGGCTCTTCCAGGGTGTCGCGCCGGAGAAGGCGCTGAACGTGGGCGCCGTCGACGACGCCTCGGTGGTCGACCACTACGTGCAGCTGGCCGCCGAGCGTGGGGTGCGCTGAACCAGGGGAGCCGTCAGCCGTTCGGGCGGCCGCCGCCCATGCCCCCGCCGCCGGGCATCCCGCCGCCGCCCATGCCGGTGCTCGCACCCTCGCCGGCGGTCACCGTCGTCGAGCTGCCGTCAACGGTCACCGTGTACGTCTCGCCGCTGGTGATGCCGGCGGCGGAGACGACCAGGGAGGCGGCGTCCTTCTCGGTCGTCCAGCTCGCGACGACGGTGCCGTCCCCGGCGGTCACCTGGACGGTGTCGCCGGCCGCGGCCGACCCCGACCAGACCAGCCAGCCCTGCGACGAGTCGGTGCCCGGCGTCTCGACCATGCCGGCGCTGCCGCCGGCGACCAGGGTGCCGCCGCTGACGGTGATCCCGCCGTTGCTGTCCAGCGCGCCGTTGCCCTGCCCGGTCGGGCCGTACACGGTGGTGTCGCCACCGGTGACCGCCAGCGAGCCGTTGGAGTCCAGCCCGTCGCCCTCGGCGTCCACGACGAGGGTGCCGCCGCTGATGGTCAGGGTGCTGCCGTCGTCCCCCATGCCACCGCCCATGCCGCCGCCGGCGTCCGACGTCGTCCCGGTCGAGGCGTTCACCCCGTCGTCGGACGACGTCACCGCGACGTCGCCGCCGCTCAGCGTGACGGCCGCGCTCTCCAGCCCCTCCACGGACGACGCGACGGTGAGCCTGCCGCCGGAGACGGTGAGGTCGACATCGGCGTGCACCCCGTCGTCCCCGGAGTCCAGCGTGAGGGACCCGCCCGTCACGGAGACCGCGCCGTTGGAGTGCACGGCGTCGTCGGTGGCGTCCACGGTCGTGGCACCGTCGCCGACCACGACGCTGACATCGCCCTCGAGCCCCTTGGCGGCGGCGGTGACGTCCAGCGTGCCGCCGCCCACGACCACGTCGGTCGCGGCGTCGACCCCGTCGACACCGGCGGTCACGGTGACCGAGCCGTCGGCGACGTAGACGTACCCGCGGGTGACGTCCTCGGTGTCGTCGCTCTTCAGCCCGTCGCCGCCCGCGGTCACCGTCACGTCGCCGTCGAGCACGACGACGGAGTCCTGCCCGCGGATGCCGTCGTCGGCTGCGTCGACGACGACCGTCCCGGACTCGACCGTGACGCCGTCGGAGCTGTTGATCCCGTCGTTCGACGCCCCGGTGACCTGCAGCGAGCCGGTGCCGGTGACCACCAGGTCCGCCGACGAGTCGATCGCCGCGCTGGTGCGGTCGTCGGCGTGGTCGGCGGTGTCGGCGACCTCGTTGGTCGAGCCGTCGGCCAGCGACAGCACCACCGTCTCGGCGTTCGTCACCGCGATGCCCGCGCTGGTCGGTGAGGTGATCGTGGCGCCGTCCAGCACCAGGACGACGTCCTCGGTGTCGGCGGTGTCGACGACGACCTGCCCCTCGAGCTCACCGGACAGCACGTAGGTGCCGGCTGCGGTGATGGTGACCGTGTCCCCGTCGACGGACACCGCATCCGAGTCGGCCGACGCGGTGTCGCCCTCCAGCGAGATCGCGGTCCCCGAGCCCACGTCGGACGACGTCACCCAGCCGTCGTTCGCGGCCAGCGCCGCCTCGACCGTCGTCCCGGTGGCGGCGGTGACCGCACCCGCGACCTCGGCGGAGACCGCGGTGTCCGACGACGCCGTGGTGGTGGAGGTGGTGCCGCAGGCGGCGATGAGGGTGGCGGCGGCGCCGGCCACGAGGGCGGCGCGCAGACGACGGACGGTCACGAGGACTCCAGAGCGGTGAGGTGGCGGGTGAGGACGGGGTGCCAGCGGTTGGCCGGCAGGGTGGGGTGCAGTGCGGCGAGGCCGGTGCCGAACTTGGAGATGCGGGCCGGGCGGACCCCGCAGCGCCAGAGCAGCCGGTCGGCGGCCGAGGGCTGCGCGCCGGACTTGGTCTCCACGACCACCCGGTGCGGCAGGTCGAGCCGGCGGCCGTCGGGGGTGGTCCAGCGGAGTCCGGCGTCGAGGGTCAGCCGGCTGTCGGAGCGGGGGAGCAGCAGCGTCGTCCGGCGGTAGGTGGTGGTCAGCACCGGCACCAGCGCGACGCCGCGCAGGTCGGGCAGGCCGGCGGCGCAGAACGCGTCGTCGAGGAAGGCCCGGTCGCCGCCGAGGGAGCGCTGCTTGACCGTGGCGCCCCGCGGCCCGCGGGTCTTGAGCTCCAGCCAGGTCTCGCCGGTCTCCAGGTAGGTGCGGCGGCGGACCTTGAAGCGGCGGCGCCGGCCGTGCGCGGCCAGGTGGTAGCCGGCGAGGTCGGGGGTGTCGAGGTACAGCGAGCCATAGCCGGAGTCCCGCCGTCCCTGGATGCAGAGCACCCGGGGCGCCTCGGTCGCGGCCAGCCGGGCGAGCACCTGCTCGGCGTGCGCCGGGGTGAGCAGGTACTTGCGGTCGACCCGGGTCTGCAGCGCGGCCCGCTCGACCAGCTCGGCGAGCTCGACGGTGGGCAGGTCGGCGACGACGCTCACCGGCGGGCCTGCGCGGTCAGCTGCTCGTGCGCACCCGTCAGCGCGGGGTGTGCGGACAGCTCGTACCGGACGTCGACCAGCGTCGTGTCGTCGACCAGGTCGACCCGCTGCACCGTCACCTGGTGCACCCGGGCGCCCAGCAGGCCCTCCAGGTGCGCGGTGAGCGCGGACTCGTCGGTGAACGCCCGGTCCAGCACCAGGGTGGTGTGCCGGTGCCGGCGGAACAGCCGGGGGTGCCCCGAGGCCCACATGACCACGACGATCAGCGCCATCAGCAGGGGCACCAGCCACTCCGACTGCGCCGTGCCCGAGCCCAGCCCGCCGAGCAGCCCGAGCGCCAGGGCCGCGAAGTAGAACGCCACCTCGTGCTGGGCCAGCTCGGTGGAGCGCAGTCGGATGATCGACAGCACGCCGAACAGGCCCAGCCCGAGCCCCGCGCCGACGCTGCTGGTGGACAGCGCGGCAGCGACCGCCAGCACGCCGACGTTGACGCCGAGGAAGGCCGCGAGCAGGTCGCGGCGGCGGTGCCGGGGGAAGTAGACGCCGAAGGCCAGGACGCCGATGGCGACCAGGTCGGCGAGGTAGAGCACGAGCGAGGACATCGGGATCCGTCCGTCGGGGGTGGGGTTCGACGGGGACTCTGCGGAGCCCCGGTGTGCGGGCACCCGCTGCTCGCTGAGCGGCAGCTGTGCACCGGATCCGCTCACCGGACGCACAGCTGCGGCACGGGGAGGCCCCCGACCGTCGAACGCATGACCGAGACGCAGACACCGCCCCGGCGACACAGCCGACGGGCCTTCCTGGGGGGCGCCGCCGGCGTCCTGTTCGCCGCCGGCGCGGGGACGGCGGGGTGGGCGCTGGACCGCTTCGTCGTCGACCACGTGGAGGTGGCCGACGCCTCGGCCTACGAGGCCGCCTCGGGCGTGGACGCCGGCACCACCGCGACCACCAACGGCACCGTCAGCGGCGACACGTACACCTCCGACCAGGCCACGATCACCATCTCCACCGTCGTGACCGGCAGCGGCGACTCCACGGTCACGTACTTCGTCGCCGACGTCGTGCTCACCGACGCCACCGCGCTGCGCTCGGCGTTCGCCGACGACGAGTTCGGGCTCAACATCGTCGACGAGCCCTCTGACATCGCCGCGTCGGTGGGTGCGGTCTTCGCGGTCAACGGCGACTACTACGGCTTCCGCGAGACCGGCATCGTCATCCGCAACGGCGTCGCCTACCGCGACGCCGGCGCCCGCGAGGGCATGGCGTTCTACCGCGACGGCACGGTGCGGGTCTACGACGAGACGGCGACCACGGCCGACCAGCTCGTCGCCGACGGGGTGTGGAACACGCTCTCCTTCGGCCCGGCGATCGTGCTCAACGGTGCGGTGGTCGCCGGCATCGACGACGTCGAGGTCGACACCAACGTCGGCAACCACTCCATCCAGGGCGACCAACCGCGCACCGCCGTCGGCGTCATCGGGACCAACCACCTGGTCTTCGTGGTCGTCGACGGGCGCAGCGAGGGCTACAGCGAGGGCGTCACGCTGCCCGAGCTGGCCGAGATCTTCGTGGGGCTCGGCGCGGTCACCGCCTACAACATCGACGGCGGCGGCTCCTCGACCATGGTGTTCGACGGCGCGCTGGTGAACGACCCGCTGGGCAAGGGCTCCGAGCGCGGCACCTCCGACGTCCTGTACATCGCGTGACCGTCCTCCTGGTCCCGGCCTACCGGCCCGACGGGCGGCTGCCCGCGCTGCTGGCCGCCGTCCGCCGGCTGGACCCCGCCCTCGAGCTGCTGGTCGTCGACGACGGCTCCGACCCCACGCCCGTGTTCGACGCCTGCCGCTCGCTGGGGGCCACCGTGCTGCACCACGGGGTCAACCGCGGCAAGGGAGCGGCCCTGCGCACCGGGCTGGCGCACGTCGCCCTGCTGCACCCCGACGCCGCTGTGGTCACCGCCGACGCCGACGGCCAGCACCTGGCCACCGACGTCGTCCGGGTGGCCGGGTCGGTGCAGGACGGGATCGTGCTGGGGGTGCGGTCGTTCGCCGGGGACGACGTGCCGCTGCGGTCCCGGGTGGGCAACCGGGCCTCGGCGCTGCTGGTGCGGGCGGCCACCGGCCGGGCGCTGGCCGACACCCAGACCGGGCTCCGCGGGTTCGCCGCCGACCTGGTGCCCTGGCTGCTGACCGTGCGCGGGGACCGGTTCGAGTACGAGCTGCGGGTGCTGCTGGAGGCCGCCCGCCGGGGCGTGCCGGTCGAGCAGGTGCCGATCGCGACGGTCTACCTGGCCGGCAACTCCTCCTCGCACTTCCGCGCCGTCCGCGACTCGCTGCGGGTCTACCGGCCGCTGGCGCTGTTCCTGCTCTCCTCGCTGACCGCCGCCGCGGTCGACCTGGTCGCGCTGGTGGTGCTGTCGGCGCTGACCGGGTCGCTGTGGCTCTCCGTCGTCGGCGCCCGGCTGGTGAGCGGGACGGTCAACTACTCGGTGAACCGGCGGGTGGTGTTCCGCGCCGGCCGCAGCCGCCGGTCGCTGCTGGGCTACGTCGCGCTCGCCGGTTCGCTGCTGGTGGCCAACCTGGCGCTGATCAGCGGGTTCACCGCGCTCGGGCTGGGGCTGCTGACCGCCAAGCTGGTCACCGAGCTGTTGCTGGTGTCGGTGTCCTTCGCCGTCCAGCGGGGTGCGGTGTTCCGGCGCCGTCGAACGGTGCGGACGACGGTCGAGCGTGCCGGGTTGGTTACCCGCGGGTAACTTCAGCGGGGTCGCCGACCCGAGGAGCACCCGACGATGACGTTGACCGCCAGCACCGACTTGACCACCACCGGCACCGTCGAGATGGAGCCCCGCCGTCCCGACCTGCTGCCGCCGTGGCACACCCCCGAGCGGGAGGCCCTGCAGCTGCAGGCGCGGGCCTTCGCGATGGACGAGGTGCTGCCGGTCGCCAACGAGCTCGACCCGCAGAAGGGCGAGATCCCGCAGCACCTGCTGGAGCGCATGGGCGAGCTCGGGTGGTTCGGCATCACGATCGACCGCGAGCACGGCGGGCTGGGTCTCGGCGTCTTCGAGTACTGCATGGTCAGCGAGGAGCTGGCCCGGGCCTGGATGAGCGTGGCCTCGATCCTGGCCCGCTCCCAGGGCATGGGGACGTCGGTCGCGGACGCCTCGCGCCGGGACGCGTTGCTGCGGAAGTCGGCCGCGGGTTCCTGGATCGGGGCGGTCGCGCTGAGCGAGCCCGACGCCGGCTCGGACCTGGCCAACGTGCAGACCCGCGCCGTCCGCGACGGCGACGAGTGGGTGATCACCGGGCACAAGCGCTGGTGCGGCAACGCCAAGGCCGCCGACTTCATCCAGGTCCTGGTGCGCACCGCCGACCCGCAGCCGGGGGAGTCCCGCTCCCGCGGGCTGCGCAACGTGCTGCTGGCCAAGGAGCGCGGCTCGTTCCCGGCGGGCCTGTCGGGCTACCCGATCGACAAGGTCGGCTACCACGGCTTCCTGACCTGGGACCTCGAGTTCGACGGCGTCCGCATCCCGGCCGACGACCTGATCGTGGCCCCCGGTGACGCCGACGGCGACGGCGGCTCCAAGGCCGGGTTCGCGGAGGCGCAGGCCTTCCTCAACACCGCCCGGGTGCACACCGCGGCCCGCGCCGTCGGGCTGGCCCGCGCCGCGGTGGAGGACACCACCACCTACCTGCAGGAGCGCGAGCAGTTCGGCCACCCGATCGGCGACTTCCAGGCCCTCCGGTTCGCCCTGGCCGAGATGGCCGCGCAGGTGGAGGAGTCCCGGGCGTTCTACCGGCAGGTCGCGCACCTGCTCGACGTCGGCGTCCCCTGCGAGCGCGAGGCCGCGATGGTCAAGCTGCAGGCCACCGAGATGGCGGTGCGGGTGACCAACCAGGCGATGCAGCTGCACGGCGGCAACGGCTACACCACCGAGCGCCAGGTCGAGCGGCACTGGCGCGACGCCCGGCTGACCACCATCTTCGAGGGCACCAGCGAGATCCAGAAGCGGATCATCAGCGACCGGATGCTGCCCCGCTCGCCGCTGACCTGACGCCCCGCCCTCAGCAACGGCTCTCCGTCCTCACCAGCGTTGGTGAGGGTGGGGAGACGTGGATCAGGTCACCTGATCCACGCTGACCGGGGCCGAGCCGGGGATTCGCCTGTGGGTCGGCTGCGGGGTGGCTGCCGACCGGGTGCGCCGGGGCCGTGGGCGGTCAGAGTGGGTCCGTGGAGGGGCAGCGGCTGCACGGCGTGGACGTCGCCCGCGGGCTGGCCGTGGTCGGGATGCTGTTCGTGGACAACCGGGGCAACGCCGCGATCGGCACCCAGTTCGTGCACGCGCCCTGGCACGGGTTGCGGGTCGCCGACGTCGTCTTCCCGGTGTTCCTGCTGGTCGTCGGGGTGTCCATGCCGTTCTCCAGCCGGGCCGACCGGCCGCGGGCGGTGCTGCTGAGGGTGCTCAAGCTGGCGGCACTCGGTTGGCTGATCGTCACCGCGAAGTACGGCTTCGACGTGGTGGGCGCCGGGGTGTTAGGACACGTCGCCGGCGCCTACCTGCTGTGCTGGCTGCTGCTCCGGCTGCCGCGCCGGGCCCAGCTGCCGACGGCGGTCGGGGTGCTCGCCGTCCTCACGCTGGTGGCGGTGCTGGTGCCGGTGCCCGGCAGCGGCCGGACGGCGGTCGAGCCGGACCTCTCCTGGGCGCACTGGCTCGACCAGACGATGGGCCTGACCTTCTCCGCCGAGGCGCCGCACTCCTACCTGCCGAGCGCGGTCACCGTCTTCCTCGGCGTGCTGGCCGGCCGGGCGCTGCTGGAGCACGGCGTGCGTGGGGCCCTGCCGCGGATGGTCACCGGCGCCGCCGTGCTGCTGGTCCTCGGGCTGGCGCTGGCCCCGCTGCTGCCGGTGAACAAGCGGTTGTGGACGCCGTCGTTCGTGCTGGTCACCGGGGGGATCGGGCTGCTGGTCCTGGCCGCGGCACTGTGGCTGGTCGACGTCCGCGGGGTGCGGCGGCCCTTCCGGCCGGCGGAGGTGATGGGGCTGAACGCGATCGTGGCGTTCGCCGTCTCCGAGCTGGTGTTCCGCGCGGTGCTCTCGCACGGGGTCCAGCCGGTGGTGGACCGCTGGCTCACCGACCTGACGACGGCGACGACGTCGGCCTACCTGTACGCCGCGGCCTCGGTCGTCGTGGTGTGGGGCGTGTGCCAGGTGCTGGCCCGGCGGGGGGTCGTGGTCCGGGTCTAGCCGACCGCGGGCTGCCCGCCGACCGGTTCGGCCTCGCTGGCGGCCAGCAGCCGGTTCGCGCTCATCAGCGTGATCCCCCGGTCGGCGATCTGGGCCAGCGCCGCCGGCAGCGCGCGCACCTCGAGCTCGCGCCGGGCCGACAGCTCCTGCGCGAAGGAGGCCCCCGGGTCGAAGGTGCCCTGGCCGATCCCGTCGTGCAGACCGAGGACGTCGCCGGCGATCACGGTCTGCCCCATGTAGTCCTCGACGTGCCGCTGGGACGTCGAGTCACCCGGGCCTCGGGTGACCGACCAGATGTAGGTGTCGTAGCCCAGCTCGGCGGCCACCCGCAGGGCGTACCCGGTGATCTCCCCGCGCGGGGGCCGGAAGCTGGTGAACGGGGCGTCGATCAGCCCGGCCACCTCGTCGCGGCAGCGCACCAGCTCGTCCCGGGTCTGTGCGGCGGTCAGCGTGGTCAGGTCGCGGTGGGTCCAGGTGTGGTTGCCGATCTCGTGCCCGGCGGCCACCACCTCGCGCAGCAGGTCAGGGTGCCGGACGGCGTTCCAGCCCATCACGTTGAACGTCGCGGTCACCCCCGCGTCGGCCAGTGCCTCGAGGATCCGCGGGGTGAAGTCCGGCGTCGGGCCGTCGTCGAAGCTGATGCAGGCGATCGGCGTGCTCACCGTGGTGTTCCAGACGACCCGGTGGGTCCCCAGCCGGGCGACGGCCTCGCCCTCGTCCGCAGCACCGCCGGCTTCGGCGAACTGCTGCTGGGCGCGGGTGCGGGCCTCGTCGCGGACCTCGTCGTCGCTGCGGGCGGTGACCGCGCCGATCGTGCCGCCCAGCGCACCGCCCACCGCCAGCCCGCCGACACCGAGGCCGGCGCGGGCCAGGAACTGCCGCCTGCTGCTCATGCGATCCGTTCTACCGCCCCCCGGCTGGGAGGACGCTGCCAGTTCGGCATCGTGCGCTGCGGGTCGGCTGGGAGCCGGGTTCGCCGGCCCCGCCGCGACCTACGGTCCCCCGACGTGGGCACCGGGCGGACGACGACGGCACGGCGGGTGGGCCTCGCGCTGCTGGTCAGCGCCGTGCTCGCCACCGTCGGGTGGACCCAGCGGGGCGACCTCGCCGGGGTCGGCCGGGACCTGCACCGGGCCGACCCCCGCTGGCTGGCGGTGCTCGGCGTGCTGCTGCTGGCCTGGTGGGCAGCGTGGACGGCGGTGCACGCCACCGCGCTGGCCGGCGTCACCCGGGTGCGCGCCGCGGACCTGCCCGAGCTCGCTCGCGGCGCGGTGTCGGCGGTGGCGCTGAACTCCGTGGTCACCTCGGCCGGGCTCGCCGGGCTGGCGGCGATGGACCGGGCCGGTCGCCGGCGGGGCCTGCCGCGCGCGGAGGTCGCCGGTGGCTACCTGCTCGCCGCGACCGTCACCGACCTCGGCTTCCTGGTGGTGCTCGTGGCCGGTTTCGTCGTGCTGGGTGCCGACGGACGGCTGACCGGCCTGGACCTGCTCGCCGGCGCGGTCTTCCTCGCGCTGACCACCGCCCGGGTGGTGGTGACGGTGCTCGCGGTCCGGCG
The DNA here is from genome assembly GCF_001424455.1 of Geodermatophilus sp. Leaf369. Taxonomy (NCBI): domain Bacteria; kingdom Bacillati; phylum Actinomycetota; class Actinomycetes; order Geodermatophilales; family Geodermatophilaceae; genus Geodermatophilus; species Geodermatophilus sp. Leaf369. Next base: position 549,183 of record NZ_LMQA01000002.1, read on the forward strand.
ACCGGCCACGCTGGCCCGGCTGACCGGGTGGGTGCTCCGGCTGGAGGCGACGGTGCTCCGCCGGCCGGCGCGTGTCTGGGACCCGGCCCGCACCGAGGAGCTGGTCGCGGCCGCGGCGTCGGTCACCCGCCGTCCGGGCCGGGCGGTGCCACCGCTGCTGGCGGCCACCGCCGTGGACGTGATCGGGGTGCTGATGCTGGCGGCCTCGCTGGCCGCGGTGGGCGGCGGGCACGACCTGGGGCTGGCGCTCTCGGCGTACGTGCTGGCCTCGGTGGCCGCGGTGGTCGGGCCGCTGCCCGGGGGGATCGGGGCCGCCGAGGTGGGTGCCGCGGCCGCGCTCACGGTGGGGGGTGTGCCGCTGGCCGTCGCCGCGGCGGCGACCCTGCTGTTCCGGGTGGCCGAGTTCTGGGTGCCGCTGGCCGTCGGCGGGCTGGCCTGGGCGTCCGGGCGCCGCGAGCCGGTGGCCCGGTGACCGCCGTCCGGCGGGCCAGCGCCCTGGTGGCGCTGCTCGTGGGGGTCGGGGCGCTGTCCGCGGTCGTGCGCGTCGTGCCGCACCCGGAGCACCGGCCGGTCCCGGGGCTGCGCCCGCTGGAGGGCGCGGTCGCGGCGATCGACGGCGGCCGGTACCTGCTGCTCGGCGCCGGACTGGTGCTGCTGCTGGTCGTCCGGGCGCTGCTGCGCGGACGGCGAGCGGCCTGGCTGGCCGCCGTCGCCGGGCTGGCCGCGGCCACCGTCGGGTCGCTGGTCGTGCACCCGCACCTGCCGGTCTCGGCGACGCTGGCGGTGCTCACCGCGCTGGTCGGGGCCGGCGGGCGGGCGTTCACCGCGCATGGTGACCCGATGCTGGTCCGCCGGGGCATCGCGGTGCTCGTCGGCGGTGCCGCCCTCCTGGTCGCGGTCGCGACGGCCGGGCTCTACGAACTGGACGGCCAGTTCCGCGGGGGGACCACGGCCTGGGGCTCGGCCGGGCAGGCCGCCCGGCTGCTGCTGATGCTGCCGGTGGACGCCGAACCGCTGACCCGGCACGCCGACTGGCTGGTCTCGGCCACCCGCGGCGCCGCCCTGGCCGTCGTCCTCGTGGGGGCCGGGATGCTGATCGCGGCGGTGTCCGGCGGCCGCCAGCGGGCCGCCGATCGCGCCGTCGTCACGCGGTTGCTCGACGAGCACGCCACCACGTCGCTGGCCCACTTCCAGCTGCTGCCCGACAAGCACTGGCTGGTGGCTGCCGATGGGCGGGCCTTCGTCGGCTACGGCCTGCGCGGACGGACGGCGGTGGCGCTGGGCGGCCCGATCGGCGCGCCGGGGAGCCGTCGCGCCGCGGCCGCGGAGTTCCTGGCCCTGTGCCGCCGCAACGGCTGGACGCCCGGCTTCCACCAGGTCACGCCCGCCGAGCTGCCCGACCTGACGGCCCTGGGCCTGCGCGCCTACAAGATCGGCGAGGAGGCGGTGGTCGAGCTGGCCGGCGGCACCGCGCCGGAGGGTCGGGCCGGCAAGTCGATCCGCTCGGCCGTCCGGCGCTGCGAGCGGGCCGGCTACCGGGTGGTCGCGCTGGAGCACCCGCTCACCGACGTCGACCTGGCCCGGTTGCGCGAGGTGTCCGAGGCCTGGGCCGCCGACGGCGAGCACCGCGAGCGCACCTTCACCCTCGGCCAGTTCGACGCCGACCAGCTGCGACGGACCCCGGTGCTCGCGGTCGTCGACGCCGAGGACCGGGTCCAGGCCTTCGCCAACACGCTGCCGGCCCACCGCTCGACCGAGCGCAGCTTCGACCTGATGCGGCGTCGTCCCGGCGCGGTGAACGGGGTGATGGACCAGCTGTTCGTGGCGATGGGCGACCGGTTCGCCGCCGGGGGCGGCACCGGGATGAACCTCGGGCTCGCCCCGTTCACCGGTCTGGCCGACCAGCCCGGCGTGCCCGCCCGGGTGATGCGGCTGCTCTACGAGCGCGGCGGGGTGCTGCTGGACTACGCCGGGCTGCGCTCGTTCAAGGACAAGTGGGCGCCGCGGTGGGAGTCCCGGTACCTGGTCACCACCGGGGACACCGCCCTGCCCCGGGTCGCTCTCGCCGTCGCCCGCCTCGGGGAGCTGCCCGACCCGCGGCGCCCGCTGACCCGGCTGGCCGGCCTGGTCCGCCGGTTCCCGGTGACGACGACGTTCGCCGCCGTCCAGCTGTGGCTCATGCTCGCCGGGGCCTACGACCCGCAGGTGCACCGGCAGCTGATCGCCGCGGCCGGCTCGTCCTGGGAGCTGCTCGCACACGGCCAGCTGTGGCGGCTGCTCACCTCCCCGGTGGTGCAGGCCAGCCCGGGCTGGGTGTGGGTGAACATCGCGCTGGGGGCGGTGGCGTTCCCGCTGGCCGAGTCGCGGCTGGGCAGCCGGTGGACCGCGCTGGGCTTCTTCGCCGGTGACCTGCTCGGCTCGGTGCCGGTGCTGCTGGGCGTGCGGCTGGCTGCGGCGACCGGCTCGGACAGCGCGCTGGCCGAGCTGCACCAGGTCGACGGCGGCAGCTCGGCGGGGAGCTGGGCGCTGCTGGCCGCTGTCGTCGTCCTGCTGCCGGCCGGCCGCCGGCGTACCCGGGCGGCTGCCGCCCTGGCCGCCGTCCTCGTTGTCGCCCTGGTGCTCGACCACGGCATCGCCGACGTCCAGCACGCCGCCTCGGCGCTGGGCGTCGTCGCCGTCCTGACCCTGGCCCGCCGGCTGCGCCGGGGTCAGCGTGGATCAGGTGACCTGATCCACGTCTCTCCACCCTCACCAGCGTTGGTGAGGGAGGACGGTCTTTGATCAGGAGACCTGATCCACGCTGGGGTCTGGTCAGAGCTCCAGGAACATGAGGACCTCGTCGCGGTACCCGTCGGCGATCCTCAGCGCGGAGGGCCAGCGGCCGATCTCGCGGTAGCCGTGCCGCAGGTAGAACGGCTCCAGGCCCTGCTCGGCACGGACGTAGAGGTGCAGGTGGGCCAGGCCGAGCTCGCGGGCGCAGCGGGCGGCCTCGGTGAGCAGCACCGAGCCGACGCCGGTGCCGCGGGAGCCCAGCGAGGTCTGCACCCGCCGCAGGGTGGCCCAGTGCCGGAAGATCGGCTGCGGGTTGCGGGCCAGCACCAGCCAGCCGGCCAGCGAGCCGTCGGGCGCGGTCACCCAGAGCAGTCGCTCGTCGGGGCTGAGGGCGGCGATCACGGCATCGGCCGCCGTCCGCACGGTGGGCTCGTCGACCGGCAGCTCCGGGAACCCGACCGCGCCGCCGGCGTTGCTGACCGCGCGCCAGCAGGTGGCGAGCTCGGTGGCCATGGCGGCGGTGACGTCGGCGGGGGAGGTCAGCCAGCGCAGCGACAGGTCGGAGCTCATGGGTCGATCCCACCAGCACCGGCCAACAGCGACACGGCCAGGGCAGCCATGACGGCGGCGATCACCCCGTCGAGCACCCGCCAGGCGGCCGGTCGGGCGAACACCGGGCGCAGTGCGCGGGCCCCCACGCCCAGCCCGGTGAACCACAGCACGCTGGCCACGCAGGCCCCGGCGGCGAACCACCAGCGCTGGTCGCCGTGCGTGCCGGCCACCGAGCCGAGCAGCAGCACGGTGTCCAGGTAGACGTGCGGGTTGAGCCAGGTCAGCGCCAGGGCGGTGCCGACGACGGCGCCCAGCGACACCCGCGCCCCGCCCGCCGAGGTGTCCAGTGCGGTGGGCCGCAGGGCGCGGCGGGCGGCCAGCACCGCGTAACCGAGCAGGAACAGCCCACCGGCGACGCGGACGACGGTGACCAGCCACGGCACCCGCTCCAGCACCGCCCCGGTCCCCGCGACCCCGGCCATGATCAGCACCACGTCGGACAGTGCACACACCGCGACCACGGCGAGCACGTGCTCCCGGCGCAGGCCCTGGCGGAGCACGAAGGCGTTCTGCGCGCCGATGGCGACGATGAGGGAGAGCCCGAGACCGAGGCCGGCGAGGACGGCGGAGATGACCACCCGCCCATCCTGGGCCGGCACCGACGACAGCACCGCTACGGGATCTGATGCGCCGTAAGCTGTGCTGTCGATGGACCTGCCCCAGCTGCGCGCCCTGGCCGCCGCCGTCGAGACCGGCACGCTGGACGCTGCCGCCCGGGTGCTGCACGTGACGCCCTCCGCGGTGAGCCAGCGGATCCGGGCGCTGGAGGTGGACACCGGCCAGGTGCTGCTGGTCCGCAGCCGCCCGGTCGAGCCCACCGACGCCGGCGCCGCGGTGCTCCGGCTGGCCCGGCAGGTGGAGCTGCTGGTCGCCGACACCACCGCGGCGCTGGCGGGGGTCCCGGCCGACGGGTCCCCGCCCACCGTGCCGGTCGCGGTCAACGCCGACTCGCTGGCCACCTGGTTCCTGCCCGCGCTCGCCCCGGTCGCCGACCGGGTGGGCCTGGACGCGCGGGTCGCCGACCAGGAGCACACCGCCGCCCTGCTGCGCGGGGGCACCGTGATGGCCGCGGTCACCGCCGACGCCGACCCGGTGCCCGGCTGTTCGGCGTCCCGGCTGGGGGCGATGCGCTACCGCCCGATGGCCGCGCCGTCCGTGGTCGAACGGTGGTTCCCCGAGGGGGCGACGTCGGCCGCGCTGCGCCGGGCCCCGGTGGTGGTCTTCGACCGCACCGACGACCTGCAGGCGGCCTACCTGCGCCGACGGACGCACGCCGTCGTCCGGCCGCCGACGCACCACGTGCCCTCGTCGGCGGACTACCTGGCGGCGGTCCGGCTCGGCTTCGGCTGGGGGATGGTGCCCGATCTGCAGACCGGACCCGACGACCGGCTGGTCGAGCTCGACCCGGGCGGTGCCGTCGACGTCGTCCTGTGGTGGCAGCAGTGGAAGCTGCGTTCGCCCAGCCTGGACCTGGTCGCCGACGCCGTGCGGACGGCGGCCCGCGCGGCGCTCACCTGATCACCCGTGACGGGGGTCCGCCGCTGTCCGCGACCGTGCCAGGGTGGGCCGGCATGGACACCTTCTCGGTCGGCGACACCGTCCAGATCACCCGCGAGGTCCTCCGGGGCCAGATCGGCACGGTGGTCTGGTGGTACGAGGACGAGCAGAAGTGGCTGGTCCGCGTGGGCATGGCGCAGGACTACTACCGGCAGGACGAGATCGAGCACTTCCGGCCCTGAGAGCCCCCGGGTCTCACTGCTCCACGGGCGTGGGACGCGAGCGCCTCGATCCGGACGCCGTCGGGGGCTGCCTCCAGCTGCGCCACCCAGGGCGTGAGCCGAACTCCACTCGGCGGAGCGAGGGCTCAGCCCGGCAGCAGCCCGTAGAGCAGGTCGACGCCCAGCGTGGCCAGGACGGCGGCGGGCACGAGCAGGACCAGCGCGACGGCCCGGGTGCGACCGTGGCGCGGGAGCACCCCGGCCACCACCAGCGCGACGACGACGCCGGCCACGGCCTGGACCGGGTGCAGCGGGGTGCCCGGAGGGAGCCCTCCGGAGGCGGCGAGCCAGAGCTGCCAGAGCGTCCGGTCGGCCAGTGCCACCGCAGCGGCCCCGGCCAGCACCGTGCCGGGCAGCACGCCGCGCCGCCGGGTGGCCAGGTGCACCACGACGGCGAACAGCGGCACCGCGGTCAGCGACAGCACTGTCCACGCAGCCAGCAGCACCAGGTTCGCCCGCAGCCCGAACCCCAGGACGCCGACCGCCCAGCCGTAGTAGGCCACGCTCATCACGGTGAAGAAGACGGCACTGGTCGCGGCTGCCACCCGCACCGACCGAGCGGCCCGGGCCAGCAGAGCGACGGCCAGCACCCAGGCAGCCGGGTAGGACCCCAGGTCGGCCAGCCAGGAGATCCAGGAGGCGTCGGCGGCCTTCGCAGCGACCCCGGTCAGTGCACCCAGGGCCGCCGCGAGGAGGAGTCGGCGGGTCAGGCCCGGAAGTTGGCCTGGATCCGCTGCAGCAGGAAGTCCCCGGCCGTCATCGGCTCGTGCAGGCCGGCCGGGCTCTCGATCACCGCGTCCTTGTCGGCCTGGGCGAAGAACGCCATCGAGTACCGGGGGGCCGTCGACTCGCCCCGGCTCGGCGCCGCCACCCGGTGGAAGTTCGACGGCAGCCGGTCGTCGCTCCACCGCATGAGCATGTCACCGACGTTGCAGGTGATGGCCTCGTCGGTGGCCGGCACGGGGGTCCACGCGTAGCCGTCGTCCGAGGGCCGGGCGGCCTCTGCGCCGGGCAGCACCTGCAGCCCGCCCTGGCCCTCGCGCTGGAAGAGCAGGGTCAGGCAGTCGAAGTCGGTGTGCGCCCCGGCCCGCCACGTGCCGGGCGTGTCGAGCAGGTCCTCCGGGAAGGCCATGTAGTGGATCAGCCGCAGGCAGGACTGGTACTGCGCGGACGCCGGGTCGTGCACGGTCGCGAAGAAGTCGCGGGGCAGGCCGAGCCGGTCGGCGAAGCAGGACAGCACCTGCATCGCCACCGACCAGCAGCGCGCTTCGAAGGCGAGCAGGGTGTCCCGGAAGCCGGCCACCTCGTCGTCGGTGGGCCAGAGCCCGGCCATGTGCGGCCGGGTGAGCTGCCAGGACTCCTTCTGGTCGGCCGTGCCCACCGAGGGCCGCACCTGGCTCTTGAACTCGTAGCCGGCGTTGAGCCCCTTCTTCAGCGGGAACCGGGCCTTGACCTCGGCCGGGAGGGCGAAGAAGGCCTGCGAGGCGGCGAACGCGGCGTCCACCTCGGCGGGGGCGATGCCGTGGTCGACGACCTGGAAGAAGCCGATGTCGGTGGCGGCCTGCCACAGCTCGGCGGTGATCTCCTCGCGCCGGGCCTCGAACCCGGCCAGGGAGATGCGGCGGATCTCGCGGTCGCTGGTCAGGGTGCCGACAGCGCCCATCCGGGACTCGCGGGTCAGCTCGGTCAGTGTGCTCATGGTGGTGTTCCCCCGAGGGGAGGCCGCACGGCAGACGCCGCGGCTCTGCGCACCATGCAAGCGGGCGCCCGGCACCGGCGGCAAGACCCGGGGACCAGACGTAACACGAGTTTCACGTGGAGCGGACGCCCGCACGCTGTTTGGATGGTCGGCGGTGCCGGGACCAGCCCGGCGCACGACCTCCAGGAGCACACCCCGTGGCAGAGCTGACCCGCCCCGACGTCGAGCCGCCGACCGGCCCGGCCCCCGACGACCTCGTCATCGAGGACATCACCGTCGGCGACGGCGCCGAGGCCACCTCCGGCAGCCTGGTCTCCGCGCACTACGTCGGCGTCACCCACGACGGCGGCGAGCAGTTCGACGCCTCGTGGGACCGCGGCGACCCGCTGGAGTTCCAGCTCGGCGTCGGCATGGTCATCGCCGGCTGGGACGAGGGCATCGCCGGCATGAAGGTCGGCGGACGTCGCCGGCTCACCATCCCCGCGCACAAGGCCTACGGCGAGCGCGGCGCGGGCGGGGTCATCAAGCCCGGCGCGACGCTGGTCTTCGTCGTCGACCTGGTCGGCGTGCGCTGACCGGTCCCACCCCTGGCTCGGCCGGCTGGGAGTTCGCCCAGCGCGTGCACCAGCTGGCCGGGTCCAGCCCCTACGTCGTCGTCCCCCCCGAGGGTGGTCTCGACGTCGTCCTGGACGCCGTGGACGCCCGGTGGACGACGTTGGCGTACCGCCGGGGGCTGAGGAAGACGGTCAACGACCTCACCCGGAGCGCCCAGTGGTCGGTCGGCGTCGACCCCACCGGGCCGCCGGTGCTGCGGCTGGCCGGGTCCGCGTCGTTCGCCTCCGGTCGGCAGATCGGGTTCAGCAGGGGCCGGGAGTACGGCCTCCGGGACGACGGCACCCTCGGTGTCGCCGCCGGGTGGGACTTCCGGATGGGCGAGGGCCGCGAGCTGGTCCGCTGGGCCGCTCGCGAGCAGGGCTGGCGGGAGACGATGCCCCGGGACGTGAAGACCGGGATCGCCGTCGCGGGGGTCACGGTCGCGCTGCTGCTGGTCGCGGGCATCGTCCTGGGGATCCTGGCCCTGCTGGGCCGGCTGTGACCCCGGGCCCGGGCGGCGCCCAGTTCCTCGAGCGGGTGCGCGAGCTGGCCGCGGCCAGCCCCTACGAGATTCGGGCCTGCGACGCCGGCTTCGACCTGGCGCTCCGGCAGGGCGCAGCGGCGCCGGCGGGCGGGACCCCGGCCTGGGTGCACGACCTGTGCGTGCACCTCGACGAGGAGGGTCGGCGGTACACCGTGGACGTGCGGACCGTCGACGTCACGGCCGACTCCGCCGGCCGGTTGAGCAGCAGGCCGTCGGATCGGCTCACCCGTCGGGACGTCCCCCCGCTGCGTCCGCACCGGTTCCCCGAGACCCACGGTGGTGCCCTCGTGCCCGAGGGCGGCTGGGACCTGCGCCTGGCCGAGAACCGCGAGCTGATCCGGCGGGCCGGACGCGACCTGGGGTGGACCGAGCGGCTGCCCCCGGGCATGCGGGCCGGCATCGGCTGGGTCGTCGGCGCGGTGGCCGTCCTGCTGCTGCTCGTCGTCGTCCTGGCGGTCCGCGACCTCGTCTAGGGGTGCTGGTGGTGTCCGGGCTCCGGGCTGACCGCGGCGCGTCAACAGGACAGTTGACGGTGATCGGTGCGGCTCCTAGGTTGAGGTGCAGGCCACACCTGTCGTCCGAGGGAGCACGCGCGTGTCGATCGACCCCAGAACCGATGCCCTGCTGATCGACACCGCAGAGCACCACCGTGACCTGCGCGCCAGCGTCGGCGAGCTCGTCGGGTCCTACGGCCGCGAGTACTTCCAGACGTGCGTCGCCGAGGACACCAAGCCCACCGAGCTGTGGGCCGAGCTGGGCAAGGCCGGGTTCCTGGGCGTGCACATCGCCGAGGAGTTCGGCGGCGGTGGCGGTGGCCTGGCCGACTACAACGTGGTCATCGAGGAGGTCGCCGCCCAGGGCTGCCCGTTGCTCTCGATGGTGATCAACTCGATCTGCGCGCCGATCATCGAGCGGCACGGCTCCACCGCGATGCGCGAGGAGTGGCTGCCCGCGCTGGCCTCGGGCACCAAGAAGATGTCCTTCGCGATCACCGAGCCCGACGCCGGCTCCAACACCCACCAGGTGACGACGACGGCCCGTCCCGACGGCGACGGCGGCTGGGTGCTCTCGGGCACCAAGTACTGGACCTCGGCCATCGACGAGGCCGACGCCGTCCTGGTGGTGGCCCGCGGCCACGAGCCGGGCCCCGACGGGCGGTACCAGCTGTCGCTGTTCATCGTCCCGGCCGACGCCCCGGGCCTGGTCGCCCAGCGGATCCCCTCGGCGCTGATGGTGCCGGAGAAGCAGTTCACCGTGTTCTTCGAGGACGTCCGGCTGGGCCCCGAGGCGCTGGTGGGCGAGGCCGGCAACGGCCTGCGCCAGGTGTTCGTCGGGCTGAACCCCGAGCGGGTGTCGGCCGCCGCGATCAACAACGGCATCTCCCGGTACGCGCTGCAGAAGGCCTCCCGCTACGCCGTCGAGCGCACGGTGTGGAAGACCCCGATCGGTGCGCACCAGGGCGTGGCCCACCCGCTGGCCGAGGCCTACATCGCCGTCCAGCAGGCCCGGCTGATGAACAGCCGGGCCGCGCAGATGTTCGACCAGGGCCTGGACGCCGCCGAGGCGGCGAACATCGCCAAGTACGCCGCCGCGGACGCCTCGCTGCTCGCGCTGGACCGGGCGATCCAGGTGCACGGCGGCAACGGGTTGTCCTACGAGTACGGCCTGGCCGACCTCTGGTTCACCGCCCGGCTGCACAAGACCGCCCCGGTCAGCCGGGAGATGATCCTCAACTACGTCTCCACGCACAGCCTCGGGCTGCCCAAGAGCTACTGATGGGCCTGGGTGAGCTGTTCGACCGGCGGGCCGCGGCCCGCCCCGACCACCCTGGCCTGACGTCGGACGGCGTGACCACCGACCTCGCGGAGCTGTCCCGGCGCAGCACTGCGGTCGGTCGGGCGTTGGTCGCCCACGGCCTGCGGCCCGGCGATCGGGTGGCGCTGCTGGCGCACAACAGCGCTGCCTACGTGGACCTGCTGCTGGGCGCCGGTCGCGCCGGGGTCGCCCTGGTGACGGTCAACTGGCGGCTGGCGGCCGCCGAGGTGGCCCCGATCCTCGCCGACGCCGGGGCCTCGCTGGTGGTCGTGGACGCCGCCACCGCGCACCTGGTCGACGACAGCCTCCCGGTGGTCGACCTGGACCGGGGCTGGGAGGACTGGCTGGCGGTGGCGTCCGGGACCGAGCAGCTGCCCGGCGCGAGACCCGAGGACCCGGCGGTGCTGATCTACACCTCGGGGACGACGGGCCTGCCCAAGGGCGTGGTGCTCTCGCACGCCTCGGTCGCCCACGCCGGACGGCTGATGGCCGAGGTCTACGACTGCGGGCCCGACGACACCATGCTGGTCGCCCTGCCGCTGTTCCACGTCGGCGGGCTGGCCCACCTGCTCGGCCCCCTGCTGCAGGGCGGCCACGTGGTGCTGACCCGGGCGGCCCGGCCGGCCGAGACCGTCGAGCTGCTGGCCCGGCACCGGGTCACCCACGCCTTCTTCGTGCCCTCGGTCATCGCCACGTTGCTGGAGGTGCCGGGCATCGCCGAGCTGGACCTCTCGGCCTTCCGCACCCTGGCCTACGGGGCGGCACCGATCACCGCCGGGCTCGTGGCGGCCACCACGGCGGTGCTGGGCTGCGGTCTGCTGCACGCCTACGGGCTCACCGAGGCCGGCGGCACGGTGACCGCGCTGCGGGCCCCGGCCGGGGACGCCCCCGGGCTGCAGGCACTGCTGGACGGGTCGGTCGGCGCTGCGGTGCCGTGGGCGGAGATCCGGGCCGTCGACCCGGCGACCGGTCGGCCGGTCGACACCGGCGAGACCGGGGAGCTGTGGGTGCGCTCGGACGCGGTGATGACCCGCTACTGGGGCAAGCCCGAGGAGACCGCGCGCACGCTCACCGCCGACGGCTGGCTGCGCACCGGGGACGTCGGCCACCTGGACGCCGCCGGCCGGGTCGTCGTCCGCGACCGGCTCAAGGACATGATCATCAGCGGCGGGGAGAACGTCTTCCCGGCCGAGGTGGACGCCGTGCTGGCCCGCCACCCCGCGGTCGCCGAGGTCGCCGTCATCGGCGTGCCCGACGAGCGCTGGGGCGAGACGGTCAAGGCGGTGGTGGCGCTGCGCCCGGACGTCGAGGTCACCGCGGCCGAGCTGATCGCCTTCACCCGCCAGCACCTGGCCCACTACAAGTGCCCGACCTCGGTGGACGTCGTCCCCGCGCTGCCGCGCAACGCCGCGGGCAAGGTGCGGAAGGTGGCGTTGCGCCGTCCCTACCTGGTCGACAGCTCGCGGTAGCTGCGGAAGACCGGCTCGGCGACGCAGACCGGCGTGGCCGTCCCCTCGGCCTCGATCACCGCCGCCAGCCGCAGGTGCAGACCGCCCTCGACCTCGTGGACGTCGGCCAGGGTCGCGGTCATCCGGATCCGCGCCCCGACCGGTACCGGGGCGGGGAAGCGCACCCGGTCCAGCCCGTAGGCCACCGTCATCGCCGCGTCGATCACCTGCAGCACCTGGCCGACCATCGGGGCGAGGTGGGACAGCGTCAGGTGACCGTGCGCGATCGGGCCACCGAAGGGGCTCTCGGCCCTCGCCCGCGCGACGTCGACGTGGATCCACTCGTGGTCGTGGGTGGCGTCCGCGAAGGCGTCCACCCCCGCCTGGGTGACGGCGAACCAGTCGCTGGTGCCCAGCACCCGCCCCTGCAGGGCCGGCAGCCCGGCCATCGTCGTGGTCGTCGTCGCGGAGGAGGCCGGCGCGGCGTCGGGGTCGGCCCAGGGGCCCGGGTGGTCCAGCACCCCCCCGATCGTGGCCCGGGAACACGGCGGACGGAACCCCTGTTCCTGGGCGCGTGAAGGTCGAGATCTGGTCCGACGTCGTCTGTCCCTGGTGCTACATCGGCAAGCGCCGCTTCGAGACCGCCCTGTCGCGGTTCGAGCACGCCGACGACGTCGAGGTGGTCTGGCGGTCCTTCCAGCTCGACCCCTCGGTCGCCGAGGGCGACGTGCACCCCACCCTCCCCGCGCTGGCCGCGAAGTACGGCCGCAGCGAGGACGAGATGCGCGCGCAGATGACCTCCATCGACGAACTCGCCGCAGCGGAGGGCCTGGACTACGACCTGGCCAACGGCGTCAGCGGCAACACGCTGCTCGCCCACCAGCTCATCCACCTGGCCGCCGAGCGCGGGATGCAGGACGCGATGAAGGAGCGGCTGCTCCACGCGCACTTCGAGGAGCGCACCTCGGTGTTCGACCTCGACGCCCTGGTCGCGCTCGGGGTCGAGGTCGGGCTGGACGCCGACGAGGCCCGTGCGGCGCTCATCGACCGGCGCTTCCTGCCCGCCGTGCACGACGACATCGCCACCGCCCGGGCCCTGGGTGCCACCGGCGTGCCGTTCTTCGTCGTCGACCGCACCTACGGTGCCGCCGGCGCCCAGCCCGCCGAGCAGCTGCTCGCCGTCCTGGACCGCGCCTGGGCCGACACCCACCCGGTGCTCACCACCGCCGTCCCCGCCGCCGACGGCTGCACCGACGACTCCTGCACCGTCTGACCCGACCCCGCTAGGGTCCCCGGGGTGGACGGAACGGACGGGTCTCGCGGCGTACGGATCTCCGACGCCGACCGGGAGCGCGCGGCCGCCCGGCTGCAGACGGCCATGAGCGAGGGCCGGATCAGCTTCCTCGAGCTCGACGACCGGCTGGCCCAGGTCTACGCCGCCCGGTACGCCGACGACCTGGTGCCCCCCTTGGCCGACCTGCCGCCCGAGCACCCGCCCACCGGCCTCGCCGTCCCGCCGGCGCAGGCACCCGTCGCCTGGCAGCCCGCGCCGCCGCCGGCGGCCGCCCCCGTGCTCATCAGGTCCACCGTCGGCGACGTCAAGCGCAACGGCGGCTGGCACGTGCCCCCGGTGATGGAGGTGCAGAGCACCATGGGCGACGTGACGCTGGACTTCACCAGCGCCGTGGTCACCCAGCAGGTGGTCGAGGTGCGCATCAAGCTCGGCGCCGGGACGGCGAAGTTCATCCTCCCGGACGGCGCGACCGCCGACGTGGACGGCGTCGCGGCCGGGCTGGGCGGGGTCAAGCTCAAGGTGCCCGGCGGTCCGCAGCCCGGCCGGCTGCACCTGGTGGTGCGGGGCAAGGTGTCGATGGGCGACGTCGTCGTCCGCTACCCCTACGAGGTCGGCCGCTTCCGCTTCTGAGCGCCGGTGCGTGGGTAGGCGGGGTCGGTGACCGCACCCCTGCACGCCCTGGACCGAGGGGGCGACGGGCTGCCCGTCGTCCTGCTGCACGCCTTCCCGCTGGACCACCGGATGTGGGACGACGTGGTCGCCCTGCTCCCGGCCGACCTGCGCCCGATCGCCGTCGACCTGCCCGGGCTGGGCTCGCCGACCGTGGGGGAGCCCTCGCTGGAGCGCGCCGTCGACGGGGTGCTCGCCCTGCTCGACGACCTCGGCCTGGACCGCGCGGTCGTCGCCGGGCTGTCCACCGGCGGTTACGTGGCCACGATGCTCGCCGGGCGGGCCCCGGAGCGGGTCGCCGCGCTCGCGCTGTGCGACACCACCACCGTGGTCGGGCCGCCCGACGAACCCGACGCCCGGCAGGAGACCGCCCGCCAGCTGGAGGGCGCGCTCGGCATCGCCGCGGTGATGGACTCCGTCAGCGACGGTCTCGGGCCGCACGCCGGACCCGAGCTCGCCGGCCGGGTGGCGCAGATGATCGAGGGCCAGGTGCCGGGCGACGTCGCCTGGGTCTGCCGCGCGCTGGCCGTCCGGCCCGACACCACCGAGGCGCTGCGGGCCCACCCCGGCCCGGTCCTGCTGCTGTTCGGCGAGCACGACACCCCGACGCCGCCGGAGCAGCGGCTGCCCGAGCTGCAGGCGGTGCGGCCGGACGCGACCAGCGTCGTCGTCCCCGGCTCGGGGCACCTCACCGCGCTCGAGCAGCCGGCCGCCGTGGCCGACGCGCTGGCCGAGCTGGCCGGCCGGGCCTCCTAGGGGGCCTGCTCGGTCAGCTGCTCGTCGGGCTCCCCGGCGGGGTCCTCGACGAGCTCGTCCTCACCGGCGGTGACGGCGTCGTCCTCGGTGGAGGCGAGGTCGGCGCCCTCGCCGAGTGCGCCGGGGTCGGCCTGGGTGGTGCGGGGGTCGTTCAACGGGTCCGGGACGTCGGGATCGGTGACGGTCATGGGCGCGGGTCTTCCCCGCGGGCGCCGGGACGAACCACACTGGCGCCCGAGGAGGCCACCGATGACCGAGCCAGGGACCACGGACAGCACCCCCGCGGGCGCACGCCTGCAGTTCACCCGGCACTGGGACGTGCCCGCCGCCGAGGTGTGGGCGGCGCTCACCGCGTCCGACCGGTTGGCCCGCTGGTTCGGCACCTACGACGGGCCCCGGGAACCCGGCGGCACCGGACTGCTGACCATGACCGCCGAGGACGGCGCCACCGGCGAGCCGCTGACCGTCGTGGAGTGCGCTGAGGGACGACGGCTGTCGGTGGCCTGGGGGGCACCCGACCACTGGGCGGTCGACCTGGACCTGGCCGAGGTCGGCGGTGCCACGACGCTGGTGTTCAGCCAGGTCTTCCGGGGGGCCGCGGACGTGCCGGACGACGTCGCCCTCGGGTGGCACTGGTACCTCGACCGGCTCGACGCCGAGGTGCGCGGCACCGCCGCGCCGCCGGCCTGGGAGGAGTTCCTCGCCCGCACGGCGCCGCGGTACGGCGCCTGAGTCAGCTGCGCGGCGGGGCCAGCTGCACCGGGTCCGGGCCGGTCCACGGGCCGATCGAGCCGAGCAGCCGGTCCCGGGAGGCCAGCCGCGGGCCGGACTGCACCGGCCACGCGTCGTAGGAGCCGCCGGACAGCTCGCGGGCGGCGTGCAGCGGCCAGTTCGGGTCGTCCTGCGCGGCACGGGCGAGCGCGACGAGGTCGGCCTGCCCGGTGGCCAGCACGGCCTCGGCCTGGGCCGGCTCGGTGATGATCCCGACCGCCATGGTGGGCAGCCCGGAGCCCTCCTTGATCGCCGCCGCGAACGGCACCTGGTAGCCGTAGCCGATCGGGTGCTGCCACCCGCCGCCGATGCCACCGCCCGAGGCGTCCACCGCGTCGACGCCGAGCGCGGCCAGCTCGCGGGCGAAGGCCACCGTGTCCTCGATCGTCGTGCCGTCGGCCGCCCCGTCCACCGAGGACACCCGCACCAGCAGCGGCTTGTCCGCCGGCCAGGCGGCACGGACGGCGGCCACGACCTCCAGCGGGAAGCGCATCCGGGCCTCCAGCGAGCCCCCGTAGCCGTCGGTGCGGGTGTTGGTCAGCGGCGACAGGAACTCGTTGAGCAGGTAGCCGTGTGCGGCGTGCACCTCGACCACGTCGAACCCGGCCTGCTCGGCGCGGTGGGTGGCCGCGACCCAGTCCTGCACCAGGGCGGCGAGCTCGTCGGTGGTCAGCGCGTGCGGGGTCGGCCAGCCCTCGCCCAGGGGCACCTCGCTGGGCCCGACCGTCTGCCACGGCTCCTCGCCGGGCAGCGCGTCGGCGGCGGTGACCGGGCCCTCGCCGTCCCAGGGGCGGTGGCTGGAGGCCTTGCCGCCGGCGTGCGCGAGTTGCACGGCCGGGACGGCGCCGTGCTCGCGCAGGAAGGCGGCGACCCGGGCGAGCCCGGCGACCTGTCCGTCGTCCCAGAGCCCCACGTCGCCGTGGCTGATCCGGCCGTCCCGGGTGACCGCGGTGGCCTCCACGACGACGGTGCCGAAGCCGCCCAGGGCGAACCGGCCGAGGTGGACCAGGTGGTGGTCCCCGACCACGCCCTCGACCACGGAGTACTGGCACATGGGGGCGACGACGAGCCGGTTGGGCAGCGTCACCCCGCGCAGGACGAGGGGCGTGGACAGGGTGGGTGCGCTCACACCAGGGCCGAACGGACCCCGCGCGGGGGCTCTTCCGTCGACCTGGTCACAGCGGGAGACGTCCGAGACGTCCTACGGGTGGGTAGACGTCATGTACGTCATAGAACTCGGGGTGTCGGACCCCCTCCGGCGGCGCTAGCCTTCCCAGATCCCCTGGGGACGACGAGGTCGCCGGGGGAGCCAAGTCGATTGCACCAGCGCCGGTGTGAGACCCGCACCAGGCGTTCACCAGGATGGAGACGCCTGTGACGTCCGTGGCCACACCCGGCATCGAGAACGCCCCCACCGAGCACGCGCAGCTGCTGGCCTGGGTGGCGGAGATGGCTGAGCTGACCACGCCCGACCAGGTGGTCTGGGTCGACGGCAGCGACGAGGAGTGGACCCGGCTCACCGAGTCCCTCGTGGCCGCCGGCACCTTCACCCGCCTCACCGCGAAGCCGAACTCCTTCCTGGCCCAGTCCGACCCCAGTGACGTCGCCCGGGTCGAGGACCGCACCTACATCTGCTCGGTCGACGAGGCCGACGCCGGACCCACCAACAACTGGATGGAACCGGCCGAGATGAAGGCCGTCATGACCGAGCTGTACCGGGGGTGCATGCGCGGGCGGACGATGTACGTCATCCCCTTCTGCATGGGCCCGATCGAGGCCGAGGCCCCGATGTTCGGCGTCGAGCTCACCGACAGCGAGTACGTCGTGGTCTCCATGCGCGTGATGGCCCGGATCGGCACCGCCGCCCTGGCGGCCATGGGCACCGACCGCCCCTTCGTCCCGGCGATGCACTCCCTGGGTGCCCCGCTGGCCGAGGGCCAGGCCGACGTCGCGTGGCCGTGCAGCGAGACCAAGTACATCGTCCAGTTCCCCGAGGAGCGGATGATCTGGTCCTACGGCTCGGGCTACGGCGGCAACGCCCTGCTGGGCAAGAAGTGCTACTCGCTGCGGATCGCCTCGGTCATGGCCCGCGACGAGGGCTGGCTGGCCGAGCACATGCTCATCCTCAAGCTGACCAACCCCGAGGGCGTCGTGCACTACATCGCCGCGGCGTTCCCCTCGGCGTGCGGTAAGACCAACCTGGCGATGCTCGAGCCCACCATCCCGGGCTGGAAGGTCGAGACCCTCGGCGACGACATCGCCTGGATGCGGTTCGGTGAGGACGGCCGGCTCTACGCCCTCAACCCCGAGTTCGGGCTGTTCGGCGTCGCGCCGGGCACCGGCTGGGACACCAACCCCAACGCGATGCGCACCATCGACCAGGGCAACTCGGTGTTCACCAACGTCGCGCTCACCGACGACGGCGACATCTGGTGGGAGGGGATGACCGAGGAGCCCCCGGCGCACCTCACCGACTGGAAGGGCCGGGACTGGACGCCGGACGCAGGCGAGCCCAGCAGCCACCCGAACAGCCGGTTCTGCACCCCGATCACCCAGTGCCCGATCCTCGCGCCGGAGTACGACGACCCGAAGGGCGTGCCGATCTCGGCGATCCTCTTCGGCGGA
This sequence comes from Geodermatophilus sp. Leaf369, assembly GCF_001424455.1. Lineage (NCBI taxonomy): Bacteria > Bacillati > Actinomycetota > Actinomycetes > Geodermatophilales > Geodermatophilaceae > Geodermatophilus > Geodermatophilus sp. Leaf369. The sequence continues at coordinate 566,560 of NZ_LMQA01000002.1, forward strand.
CGCCGCAAGACCACGATCCCGCTGGTCAGCGAGGCGCGGGACTGGAACCACGGCGTCTTCATGGGGGCCACGCTGTCCTCGGAGACCACCGCCGCGGCCACCGGGGCCGTCGGCGTCGTCCGCCGCGACCCCTTCGCCATGCTGCCGTTCATCGGCTACAACGCCGGTGACTACGTCAACCACTGGGTGGAGACCGGCAAGGGCGCCGACGCCACCAAGCTGCCGAAGATCTTCTACGTCAACTGGTTCCGCCGGGACGACGAGGGCGGCTTCCTCTGGCCGGGCTTCGGGGAGAACTCCCGGGTGCTCAAGTGGGTCGTCGAGCGCCTGGAGGGCACCGCGTCGGCCGTCGAGACCGCCGTGGGCCACGTGCCGACCGCCCGCTCGCTGGACGTCGAGGGCCTCGGGATGACCGACGAGCAGGTCGAGGCAGCGCTCGCGGTGAAGTCCGAGGAGTGGCAGGCCGAGGTCCCGCAGATCACCGAGTGGTTCGAGAAGTTCGGCGACAAGCTGCCGACGACCATGTGGGACGAGCTGGAGATCCTCAAGAGCCGGCTGGCCTGACGGGAGGGGGGATCCGGAGCGGCTGACCGGGTCCCCCAGCTCCAGCGGTTAGCGTCGGGGGCATGAGGCACCTGCTGGGGATCGTCGTCGGGCTCGTGCTCACCGCTGCGGCGCTGGCCGTCACCGCCGTCGGGGTGGGCCAGCTGGGCCTGGCCGCCACGACCCGGGACCCCAGCAGCACCGGGCTGGCCTGGGTGCTGGTCGGCGGTGTGCTGTTCGGGCTGCTCGCCGCGTCCCGCCGGGTCTCCCCGGTCAGTCCGTTCCTCGGCGGTGCGCTGCTGGTCGCCGGCGTCGTCCTCACGGTGCAAAACGTCGCCCGGGTGCTGCCCGACGTGGGCGACGGCGACCTGAGCCGCGGCCTGGACCAGCTGGTCTACACCGGAACGGCGGCCGTCATCGGTGCGCTGCTGGTCGTGCTGGCGCTGGTCCCCCAGGGGCGCCGGGTGCGCCGGGCCAAGGGCGACGACGGCCGGGATGACGACGGGTTCACCGCCGTCCCGCAGAGCTCGCCGCAGGCCTGGAGCCCGCCGCAGGGCTGACCCGCCCGCCCCTCTCCACCCCGCCCCTCGGAGGCCCTCTCCCCGTGCCCAACCCGTACCTGCACGTGCTGCGCACCCCGCACGCCCTGCCGATGGTGGCTGCGGCGTTCATCGGACGGCTCCCGCTGTCGATGATCGGGCTGGGCAGCGTGCTGCTGGTGCAGGACTACACCGGCTCCTACGCCCTGGGTGGCGGGGTGGCCGCGGTCGGTGCGGTGGCCACCGCGATCAGCGGCCCGGTGCTCGGGCGGCTGGCCGACACCCTGGGTCAGCGCCGGGTGCTGCTGCCAGTGCTGCTGGCCTTCATCGTGGCCGGCTTCCTCTTCCTGTTCTCGGTCCGCGAGGGCTGGCCGCTGTGGACGACGTTCGCGTCCGTGGCCGTCGCCGGGGCCGCCATCCCGCCGGTCGGGTCGATGATCCGGGTGCGCTGGACCCACCTGCTGCGCGGGACGCCGCGACTGCCCACCGCGCTGGCCATGGAGTCGGTGGTCGACGAGTTCGTCTTCATCGTCGGGCCGGTTCTGGTGACCTTCCTGTCCACCACCGGGCACACCACCTCCGGCGTGGTCACCGCCTTCTCCCTGGCGGTCGTGGGCAGCCTGCTGTTCGCCGCGCAGGGCAGGACGCAGCCGCCCGCGCACGGGCACGCCAGCCGGCAGGGCCCCTCGGCGATGCGGACGGCGGGCCTGCGGGTGCTGTTCGTCGTCGGGCTGGCCGTCGGCACGATCCTGGGCACCCTGGAGATCGCGCTCGTCGCCTTCGCCGACCAGGTCGGGGCCAAGTCGTACTCCGGCCTGCTCATCGCGGCCCTGGCCGTGGGTTCGATGGCCTCGGGCATCGGCTGGGGGCTGCTGCACTTCCGGTCCCCGGTCCGCCGCCGGCTGCTCCTGGTGCTGGTCGCCTTCCCCGTGCTGAGCCTGCCGCTGCTGGTGGTCGACGACCTCTGGGTGATCCTCCCGTTCGTCGTGGTGTCCGGCTTCGCGGTGTCCCCGGCGCTGATCAGCGCCTTCACGCTGGCCGAGGTGCTGGTGCCGCGGGTCTGCGTCACCGAGGCCTTCACCTGGATCGGCACCGCGCTCGCCCTGGGGGTCGCGATCGGCGCCTCGGCCGCGGGCAAGGTGGCCGACGACGCCGGGGCGAACGCCGCGTTCGGGGTGGCGCTGGGCGCCGCGGTGCTGGCCGCAGCCGCCGTCGGGGTGTGCCAGAAGCTGCTCGTGGTGCCGGCCGAGCACGTGGCCGAGCCGGCTCTCGCACGCTGACCGGATCAAACCCCACCAATCTGATCGGGATTGACGGGTGTCGGGGTCGCCTGGTGTGATGAGGCCGTGACGTACTCGCTGCTGCTGCACCGCAGGTCCACCGTGGACCTGCTGCGTACGGCCAGCGCGCTGTGTCCGGGTCGCTGATACCCCCGCGCCCGCACCAGCCCCCGTCGGCGGCCTCTGAGAGCCGCCGCGCCCACGTCCCGTGAGGAACCCCGTGACCAGCACCGTGCTGTCCAGCCCCGCCCTGTCCACCTCCCGCTCCACCGGCCCCGTCGGCCGCGCCGGCCAGGCCACCGAGGCCACCCGCCCGGCCGGTCAGGCCGCGCTCGCCGTCGCCCTGGCCGTGCGCACCGACCTGTGGTCGCACCTCGTCGAGTACTGCGAGGAGAGCCGGTGGACCCACCTGCTCCCCACCGCCGACCTCGCGCCCGCGCTGGACCCCTCCCTGCACCCCGAGCTCGCCGAGTCCCAGGTCTGGCTGCTGTCCTGGCTGCCCGGACAGGGCACCCCGCTGCACGACCACGGCGCCTCCTCGGGGGCCTTCGCCGTCGCCCGCGGCACGCTGACCGAGCGGGTGGTCGCCGGGCGTGACGGCCGGGCCCCGCACCAGAGCACGGCGGACCTCGCCGCCGGACGGGTCCGGTTCTTCGGGCCGCACTACGTGCACCAGGTGGTCAACACGCTGCACGAGCCCGCGGTGAGCGTGCACGTCTACAGCCCGCGGCTGACCCTGATGAACACCTACCGGGTCGACCCCGCGGGCCTGGTCCGGGTCAGCACCGAGCGTGCCGGGGTGGACTGGTGACCAGCCTCCTCCAGCGCCCGGCCGGCGCCCGCTCCATCGACGACCTGCTCGCCGACGCCCGCTCCCGGATCACCCGGGTCACCCCCGCCGAGGCCGCCGCCCGCTGGGCCGCCGGCGGCCACCTGGTCGACATCCGCCCGGCCGCCCAGCGCGCCCGGGAGGGCTGGGTGCCCGGCGCGACCGTCGTGGAGCGCAACGTCCTCGAGTGGCGCTTCGACCCGACGAGCGACGCCCGGCTGCCCGAGGCCACCGGGTACGACGTCGACGTCCTGGTGCTGTGCTCGGAGGGCTACACCTCCAGCCTGGCCGCCGACGCCCTGCGGTCGATCGGCCTGACCAGCGCCACCGACGTCATCGGCGGGTTCCACGACTGGGTGGCCGCCGGGCTGCCGCACGTGCTGGGCACCGACGCCGGCGCCCCGCTCGGCGGCCCGACCCACTGACCCGCGACCGGCTCGTGGGGACGCTCGACGGAGGGGCGTCCCCGCGGGCCGGTCGTGCTTGCATGAGCAGGTGACCCGCCCCCGCCCGGCCGCCGGCGGGGGCCGGGACCTGGGCATCGCCCCGGAGCGGCTGGGCCGGTGGCTCGACGGGGTCGCCGACCGGCACGGCGCGTTCACCGAGGTGCTGGTGGCCGGCCAGCACGTGCGGGTGACCTGCGCGGACAGCACCACGCTGACCCTGCGGCCGCCCTTCCCCTGGGAGCCCGGGCCGGCGCCGCTGACCGCGCTGACCACCCAGGCCCAGCGCCCCCACCGGGCCGCCGTCCTCCTGGTCCGCCGCGGCAGGTGGGCGGTGGGGGTCTTCGACGGCACCACGCTCGTGGTCTCCAAGGTCGACGCCCGCCAGGTGCAGGGGCGCACCGCGGCCGGGGGGTGGTCCCAGCAGCGGTTCGCCCGCCGGCGCGGCAACCAGACCGACGCCGTCGTCGACCACGCGGTGGAGACCGCCGTCCGGGTCCTGCTGCCGCACGCCGCCGGCTGTGCGGCCCTGGCCACCGGGGGCGACCGCGGGCTGGTCGCCGAGGTGCTCGCCGACCCCCGGCTGGGCCCGGTCGCGGCCCTGCCCCGCACCGACCCGCTGGACGTCGGGGAGCCCACCAAGGTCGTGCTGCTCGAGGCCGCGGCCCAGCTGCGCGCGGTGCGCGTGCACCTGGTGGAGCCCGGTGACCGGGCGACGAGCACATAGGGTCCGGGGATGACCGAGGACCAGCCCAGCGCCATCGGCCGGCGGCGCGCCGCCGCGCAGGGTGAGGCGCGGACCGCCTACAAGGAGCGGCGCGACGAGATCATCGCCGCGGCCGCGGGGCTGTTCAAGACGCACGGCTTCCGGGGCACCAGCATCGGCCAGATCGCCGAGGCGATGAACACCGACCGCGCGACGCTCTACTACTACGTGGGCAGCAAGGAAGAGCTGTTCGACGAGGTGGTCAGCGACGCGGTGCGGGCCAACGTCGCCCGGGCGCAGGCCATCCGGGACGGCGCGGGCGAGGCACCGGACAAGCTGGCCCGCCTGGTCACCGAGCTGATGGACTCCTACGCGGCGTCCTATCCCTTCCTCTACGTGTTCATCCAGGAGAACCTGAGCCACGTCGGGGAGAAGCGCAGCGAGTGGTCGCACGAGATGCGCGAGCTCAACCGGGCCTACCAGGAGTGCGTGGTCGACATCATCACCGCGGGCATCGCCGAGGGCACCGTCCGCCCGGTGGCCGAGCCGTGGGTGCTGGCCTACGGGCTGATCGGCATGGTCGGCTGGACCAACCGCTGGTTCAACCCGACGAAGTCCGACGTGGACGCCGCGACCATCGGCCGGGCCTACGCCGACGTGGTGCTGGACGGGCTCCGCGCCCGCTGAGGGCTCAGTTCCCGGTCCACTCCGGCGGGCGCTTCTCGGCGAAGGCCCGGGCGCCCTCGCGGGCGTCGGCGGAGGCCAGCACCTGGTCCAGCAGCACCTGCTGGCGGTCCCACAGCTCCTCGACCGGCCAGTCCGGCGAGGTCTGCACGACCTGCTTGGTGACCCGGACCGCCAGCGGGCCGTTGCGGGCGATCCGGCCGGCCAGGTCCAGCGCGCCCTCGAGCGCGCCGCCCGGGGTGGTGAGCCGGTTGACCAGGCCCCAGCGGGCGGCCTCGGTGGCCGGCAGCGGGTCGCCGGTGAGCGCGTGCTCCAGCGCGATGGCCGGCGGGATGCGCTTCGGGAGCCGGATCAGGCCCCCGGCGCCGGCGAACAGCCCGCGGGTGACCTCGGGGATGCCGAACACCGCGTCCTCGGCGGCGACCACCAGGTCGCAGGCCAGCACCAGCTCGCAGCCCCCGGCCAGCGCGTAGCCCTCGACGGCGGCGATGAGCGGGGTGGCCGGCGGGGTGCGGGTGATGCCGCCGAAGCCCCGACCGGGCAGCTCGGGGAGGTCGCCGGTGAGGAACGCCCCCAGGTCCATCCCGGCGCAGAAGGTGCCCCCGGCGCCGGTGAGCACGCCGACGGTGAGCGTGGGGTCGGCGTCGAGGGAGTCGACGGCGGCGGCCAGCGAGCGGGCCATCGCGCCGTCGACCGCGTTGCGCTTGGCAGGCCGGTCCAGTGTGATCACCAGCACCGGGCCGTGCCGGTCGACGCGGACCGTCTCGCTCATCGCAGACCTCCTCGAGGACGCTGCCCGGGGGCGGCGTCAACGTGTACGTTGACGCGACGGTACAGCCAGGGCTCGACGAGGAGGACCAGGTGGCAGCGCAGCAGGGTGTGGGCGTCGTCGGCGCCGGGACGATGGGGGTGGGCATCGCCTACGTCTTCGCCGTCACCGGGGCCCGGACGACGGTGGTCGAGCCCGACGCCGGCCGGATGGCCGCGGTCCGCCGGGAGATCGCCGACGCCGCGGCCGCCGGGGTCCGCCGCGGCAAGCTGTCGGAGGAGACCGCCGCCGGCCTCGACGCCGCGATCGAGCACGTGCCCTCGGCCGACCAGCTGCCCGAGGGCCTGGACCTGGTCGTGGAGACCGTGCCGGAGGACCTGGACCTCAAGCGCCGGGTGCTGGCCGCCTGCGAGGCCCGCCGGCCCGCGGTGCTGGCCAGCAACACCAGTGCGCTGTCCATCGACACCCTGGCCGCCGACCTGGCCCGGCCCGAGGACTTCCTCGGCCTGCACTTCTTCAACCCGGTCTGGTCCATCCCGGTGGTCGAGGTGGTGCGTGGCGCGCGCACCAGCCCCGCCACGCTGGAGACGGCGCTGGCCGCGGTGGCCGGCATCGGGAAGGAGTCCGCCGTCGTCGCCGACGCCCCGGGCTTCGCCACCAGCAGGCTGGACGTCGTCGCCGCGCTGGAGGCCATCCGGATGGTCGAGCAGGGCGTCGGCGAGCCCGCCGACATCGACCGCGCGATCCAGCTGGCCTACCGGCACCCGGTCGGCCCGCTGCGGCTCACCGACATCGTGGGCCTCGACGTCCGGCTGCACATCGCCCGCAACCTGGAGAGCGCGCTGGGCCCGCAGTTCGCCCCGCCGCAGCTGCTCGTGGACAAGGTCGCCGCCGGCGAGCTGGGCGTGAAGTCCGGCCGGGGCTTCTACGACTGGTGATGCGCGGAGCGCCGCCGCTCCGCAGGCGCGGGGGCCCGCAGGGTCTCCCGACCAGGAGTGGCCGTCCCGCTCGGCGCACGCCACCCGGCACCTGGCGCGGTGCGGTCCGGAGGACCGCGATGTCATCGCTTGACGTGGCCCAGGCCACTCCCTACCGTCAACGGCAGCGTTGACGAACCAGCAGAGGAGCACCCCGTGAACGGAACCCCGGTCGGTCTGCCCGGCAAGGGCTCGCGGATCAGCGACACCACCCAGGAGCGCCGGGACCTCCGCGAGGCCGTCGGGCAGCTCGTCGGCAGCTACGGCCGGTCCTACTTCCAGGAGGTCGTCGGCAAGGGCGAGAAGGCCGACGCGCTCTGGTCGGACATGGGCAAGGCCGGGTTCCTCGGCGTCCACCTGCCCGAGGAGTACGGCGGCGGGGGCGGCGGGCTGGCCGACCTGGCGGTGGTCATCGAGGAGATGGCCAGCCAGGGCTGCCCGATGTTCATGGTCGTGATCAGCCCGGCCATCGCCGGCACCGTGCTCACCGCGCACGGCACGCCCGAGCAGAAGCAGAAGTACCTGCCCGGGATCGCCGACGGCACGTTCCGGATGGCCTTCGCCATCACCGAGCCCGACGCCGGCTCCAACACCCACAAGATCACCACCACCGCGCACAAGGACGGTGACGGCGGCTGGCGGCTGCGCGGTCAGAAGTACTGGACCTCGGGCGTGGACGAGTGCCAGGCGCTGCTCGTGGTGGCCCGCGACGCCGAGCCCGGCCCCGACGGCCGGCACACGCTGTCGCTGTTCATCTGCGACACCGACGCCCCCGGGCTGACCTTCCAGCAGCTGGACTCGGCGCTGCAGCTGCCCGAGAAGCAGTTCATGACGTTCTTCGACGACGTCCCGGTGGAGCGCGCCGGCCTGGTCGGCACCGAGGGCGAGGGGCTCAAGCAGGTCTTCGCCGGGCTGAACCCCGAGCGTGTCGCCGCGGCCTGCATGGCCAACGGCATCGCCCGGTACGCCCTGGCCAAGGGCGCGCAGTACGCCAACGAGCGGACCGTCTGGAAGACCCCGATCGGGGCGCACCAGGGCGTGGCCCACCCGCTGGCCGAGTCCTACATCGCCGTCGAGCTCGCCCGGCTGATGACCATGCGTGCCGCCGAGATGTCCGACGCCGGGCTGGACGCCGCCGAGGCCTCCAACATCGCCAAGTTCGCTGCCGGTGACGCCGCGGTGAAGGCCCTCGACCAGGCCATCCAGGTGCACGGCGGCAACGGGCTGAGCTACGAGTACGGCCTGGCCGACCTGTGGTTCGTCGCGCGGATGTTCAAGACGGCCCCGGTGAGCCGCGAGATGGTCCTCAACCACGTCGCCCAGCACAGCCTGGGCCTGCCCAAGAGCTACTGAGGCATGAGCGTGCCGACGGCGACGACGCTGGCGGGGCTGGTCCGGGAGCTCGGCGCCACCCGCGCCGAGGCCCCCGCGGTCACCCTGGGGGACACCACCCGCACCTTCGGCGAGCTCCACGCCCGCAGCTCCCGGGTCGCCCGGGCGCTGCAGGCCGCCGGGGTCACCCCCGGTGACCGGGTCGGCGTGCTGGACAAGAACGCCCCGACGTTCTACGAGGTCGTGTTCGGTGCTGCCAAGCTCGGTGCGGTCACCATGGGGCTGAACTTCCGGCTCGCCGCACCCGAGGTGGCCGCGATCGTCGCCGACGCCGCACCCCGCGTGGTCGTCGTCGACCCCGAGTTCGCGCACCTGCTGCCCGCCGACGGTCCGACGGTCGTGCAGCTGGGGGAGGAGTACGAGGCCTGGCTGGGCGACGACGACTCCGACCCCGGGTACGAGCCCGACCCGGACGACGTCGTCCTGCAGCTCTACAGCTCCGGGACCACGGGCAACCCCAAGGGCGCCATGCTCACCTCGGCGAACCTGATGTGGACGCCGCGGATGGGCCGGGAGTTCTACGGCATGGGCCCGGACACGGTGAACCTGGTGCCCTCGCCGCTGTTCCACATCGGCGGCACCGGCTACAGCCTCACCGCACTGGGTCAGGGTGGGCACACCGTGCTGGTCCGCGACATGGACCCGGCGGCCGTGCTGGGGCTGATCGAGCGGCACCGGGTGACGCACACCTTCCTGGTGCCCGCCGTCGTGCAGATGCTGGCCGAGAGCCCGGCGCTGGAGGGCACCGACACCTCGAGCCTGCAGCGGATCGCCTACGGCGCGGCCCCGATGGGGGAGACCCAGCTGCTCAAGGCGATCGCCCTGTTCGGCTGCGACTTCATGGGCGTCTACGGGATGACCGAGACCGCCGGGACCGTGGTCTCGCTGGCCCCGGAGGACCACGACCCGGGCGGCCCCCGCGCCCACCTGCTCCGCTCGGTGGGCCGGCCGCTGCCCTGGCTGGACCTGCGGGTCGTCGACCCGGCGACGGGCGAGGACGCCCCGGTCGGCGGGGTCGGGGAGATCTGGGTCCGCTCGGGCCAGAACACCGTCGGCTACTGGGGGCAGCCCGGGCTGACCGCCGAGACCCTGGTCGAGGGTGGCTGGCTGCGCACCGGCGACGCCGCCTACCTCGACGGCGAGGGCTACCTCTACATGCACGACCGGATCAAGGACATGGTCGTGTCCGGCGGGGAGAACGTGTACCCGGCCGAGGTGGAGAACGTGCTCTACGCCCACCCCGACGTGCTGGAGGCCGCGGTCATCGGCGTCCCGTCGGACCGGTGGGGCGAGACGGTGAAGGCCGTCGTCGTCCGCCGTCCCGGGGCCGGGGTGACGTCGCCGGACCTGATCGCCTTCGTCCGTGACCGGCTGGCGCACTACAAGTGCCCGACCAGCATCGACTTCGCCGACGAACTCCCGCGCAACGCCTCGGGCAAGGTGCTCAAGAAGGTGCTGCGCGAGCCGTTCTGGGTCGGCTCCACCCGGAAGGTGAACTGATGCACGACCTCGCGAGACTGGCCCAGCGGTTCACGATCGACTGGCTGGACCGGGCCGATGCCACGGTGCCGCCGCAGATCATGGCGCCGGGCTACCAGGTGCACATCGGGGACGTCGAGCTCGACGGGCTCGAGGCCTACACCCCGGCCACCGTCGGCCAGCTCGAGCAGTTCCCCGGCCTGCAGCTGACGGTGCACTCCCTGGTGCTCACCGAGGACCGGCTCGCGCTGCACTTCACCGAGCACGGCGCCTCGGTGCGGCACGACCTGCGCGGGGCGGCCTGGACCGGTGTCGCGCTGTTCGCCTGGGACGGCGAGGTGCTCACCGAGAACTGGACCCAGGAGGACTACGCGGCCCGCCGGCGGCAGCTCGCCGACGGGGTGCCCGACACCGTGGGCCCGCCGATGGTGGCGCCCTGGACGACGCAGCCGGCGGCGCCCGACCCGGCCGCCGAGGACGTCGTCCGGGCCTGGCTGGGGTCGGCCCAGCCCGGCTTCGACAGCGTGACCTGGGACGACGGGCTCACGGCTGCGCTGGTGCGACCCCGGGGGCTGGAGGTCGCCGAGCTGTTCTCCGCCGGCTCCACGGTCGCGTTCGCCGCGACCCAGACCGGGGAGTTCCTGGGCACCGACGAGCTGCCGGCCGAGGACGGACCGGTCCGTCTGGGTCTGGCCGGGCTGGTCACGGTGGCCGACGGCGTCGTCTCCGGCGGCGTCGTGGTCAGCGACCGGCACGGCCTGCTGAGGTCCCGCAGCCGGCGCTGAGGACCCCGCCCCGACGAGCCGGACGACCTGCGGGTCGTCCGGCCCCTCGTCGTGCCCGACGTTCGGGTCACGGCCCGGGAACGATCCCGCCGCGCTGTCAACAGGAGGGTTGACGGGCGTGGTCCGGGTCACCTAGCTTGCTCCGCAGTGGAGGACCTGAGCCACGCCTGAGCACCCTGCGGACGACGAGGAGACCCCGATGAGCCAGCCCGGCCCGACCGCGCCGTCCCTCGATGGGCGCACCGTGCTCGTGACCGGGGGCGCCTCCGGGATCGGTGCCGGTGCTGTCGTGGTGCTCGCCGCCCGGGGGGCGCACGTCGTCGTCGCCGACCGTGACCTCGACGGCGCCACCGCCGTCGCCGAGGCGGCCACCGCCGCCGGCGGCTCGGCCGAGGCGGTCGAGGTCGACGTCACCGACCGGGCCGCGGCGCAGGCGCTCTTCGACGGCCTGCGCGGGCGCGGAGTCCCCGTCGACGGCCTGGTGAACAGCGCCGGCGTGGCCAGCCGGGTCGCCTTCGCCGACATGCCCGACGACGAGTGGGACCGGGTCATCGCGGTCAACCTGACCGGCACGACGACCATGACCCAGCTGCTGGCGAGGGAGCTGCTCGCCCGCGGTGCGACCGGCTCGATCGTCAACCTGGCCTCAGTGATGGCCCACTTCGCCACCCTCAACGTGGCCTCCTACGCCGCGTCCAAGGGCGGGGTCGCCATGCTCACCCGGGTCGCTGCCCTCGAGCTGGCCCCGCAGGGCATCCGGGTCAACGCGGTCAGCCCCGGCTACATCGAGACCGGGATGACCCGCCGCACCTTCTCGGTGCCCCGCTTCCGCGACGCCGTCCTGGCCCGCACCCCGATGGGCCGCTTCGGCACCCCCGACGACGTCGGCCGGGTCATCGCCTTCCTGCTGTCCGACGACGCGGCCTACCTCACCGGCCAGGTCCTGCCCGTCGACGGCGGGATGACCGCCGGCGACGCCTCGATCGCCTCCCCCTCGGCCGCCGAGGTCGCGGCGGCCGGTCTCTGACTGCTTCGGGAAACCGAAGTGCACTACGTGTAACTCGAAGAACTCCTTGACCTCCCGGTGGCCCGACCCAGAGACTCGGACCACCTCCACCAGCACGCCCCCACCCCCCACCGACCCGGCACCGTCGCCGGGCCAGCACCCCAGGAGCAGTCCATGAGCAGGTCCACGAAGGTCGCCGTCGGCATCGCGGTCTCCGCCACCGTCCTCGCGGGGTGCGGCGGTGGGTCCGACGACGGCTCCGCAGGGGGCGGCTCGTCCGACGAGCCCATCACCATCGGGGCCACCGTCTCCCTGACCGGCGCCTACGCCTCCTCGGGCACCAACGTCTCCAACGGCTACCAGCTGGCCGTGGACCAGATCAACGCCGACGGTGGGGTGCTCGGCCGTCAGCTCGAGCTCGACCTGCAGGACGACCAGAGCGACGCCGCCGTCGTCGGTCGGCTCTACACCGAGTTCCTCGGCACCGACGAGGTCGACGCCCTGCTCAGCCCCTACGGCAGCGCCCTCGGCGGCCCGGCCGCGCAGCTCGCCGAGCGGTACCAGACCCCCATGGCGCACAGCCAGACGTCCTCCCCGGCGGTGTTCGAGGGCACCGAGTGGAACGTGATGGCCGGTCTCACCCCGGGCTACACCGTCCTGGCCGACGTCCCGGCCTTCGCCGCGGAGAACGGCTACACCCGGATCACGCTGGTCAACAACGACCTGGACGCCTTCTCCGCGATCTGCGACGGCGTCGAGGACGGCATCGAGGACGCCGGCGGCACGCTGGTCGACCGCATCGAGTACGCCGCCTCCACCAGCGACTTCTCCTCCACCGCGCTGCGCATCGCCGAGGGCGACCCCGAGGTCGTCGTCGAGTGCTCCGCGATCCAGGACTCCATCGGCCTCACCCGGGCCATGGACCAGGGCGGCTTCCGCCCCGCGATCATCGCCTCGCCCACCGCCTCGGACCCGGCCTTCGCCGACTCCCTCGGTGAGCTGTCGGCCCGTGCCATCGGCTACAGCGAGTTCTCCGAGAGCCTGGGCTTCGAGGGCAGCGAGGAGTTCGTGCAGGGCTACGACGAGGCCTACGACACCCCGGTGAACAGTCAGGCCGCCGGCGCGTACGCCACGGTCCAGGTGCTCGCCGCCGCCATCGAGGAGGCCGGCAGCACCGACAAGGAGGCCGTCAACACCGCGCTCCACGACGGCTCGTTCGACACGGTCATCGGCACCTACTCCGTCGACGAGACCGGCGTCCAGACCGGCTACTCCCCGATCCTCTTCCAGTACCAGGACGGCGCCCAGGCGGTGGTCTTCCCCTCCGACGAGGCGGGTGCCGTCGCCGCACAGCTGCCCTACTGACCCGCACCGCGTGAGCTGAGGAGGACCGGGTCGTGACGTACGTACAGGTGGTGCTCAACGGCATCCTGCTGGGTGGCTTCTACCTGCTCATGGCGCAGGGGCTGAACCTGGTCTTCGGTGTCATGGGCATCGTGAACCTGGCCCACGGGGCGTTCATCGTCCTCGGCGGGCTCGGGGTCTGGAGCCTGTACGGCGCCGGGGTCAACCCGTTCCTCGGACTGGTGGTCGTGATGGTGGCCGCTGCCGCCCTCGGCGCGTTCGTGCAGTGGGCGGTCATCGAGCGGATCAAGGGGACGGCGAAGCAGCACGAGCTGCTGACCCTGATGGCCACGTTCGGCCTGTCCTACATCCTGATCAACCTCGGCCAGCAGTACTGGGGCTCGGACTACCGCACCATCGACTTCCTCCAGTCGGCGGTCGTGGTGGGTCCCCTCCGGTTCTCCCTGGCGCTGATCGTCGGCGTCGTGCTCGCCGCGGTCATCACCCTGGGCATCGCGTTCTGGCTCACCCGCACCCGGTCGGGCACCAGCCTCCGGGCGCAGGCGCAGAGCCCGCTCGGGGCCGGGGCCTGCGGGATCAACCCCCGCAGGCTCCGGCTCGTCGGCTTCAGCGTGGGTGCGGCCGTCGCCGCGGCCGCCGGGATGCTCCTGGTGATGACCCAGCCGATCGCCCCCCAGGCGGCCACCAACTTCACCATCGTGGCGTTCGTGGTCATCGCCCTGGGCGGGCTCGGCAACTACAAGGGGGCCGCCGTCGGCGCGCTCCTGGTCGGCGTCGTCCAGACGGTGTCCGGCTACGAGCTCGGCGCCGTGGTCCAGGCGGCGGCGCCCTACCTGATGCTCATCCTGGTGATGCTGTTCAAGCCTGCCGGGCTGCTCTCGAGGAAGGCCTCGGCATGACCGACCCGACCCCCACCACCGACCGCCCCGCCGGCGGCTCCCTGGTCGCCGGGCTGATGAGCCGGTCCCGTGGGCCCCGGCACACCGGCGGACGGCTGCCCTCCACCCGCAGCGACGTCCTCCAGATCGGGCTGCTCGCCGTCCTCGTCGCGGCGTTCCTGTCCTGGGGGCTGCTGGGCTCGCTGTCACAGAACCAGCTGGCGATCGACGTCGCGATGTTCGTGGCGCTGGCGTACGCCTTCAACATCATCAGCGGGTTCACCGGCTACATCAGCTTCGGCCAGGTGGTCTTCTTCGGCTTCGGGGCCTTCGCCACCGCGCTGTTGATCATCCACGCGGACGTGCCCTGGTTCCTGGCCGCGGTGCTCGGCGGCATCGGCGGCGCCGTCATCGCCGTGCCCATCGGCTGGGTCATGCTCCGGCTGCAGGGCATCTACTTCGCCCTCGGCATGTTCGGGCTGGCCTACATCGTCTCGCTGCTGCTGTCCCAGTGGGAGCTGACCGGTGGCTCCACCGGTCTGGTCGTGCCCGGCGTCATCGCCCAGAAGCCGGTCCTGCTGGGCATCACCGGCGTCGCCGTCCTGGCCTTCGCGGTGAACGCCTTCATGGCCCGCTGGCCGTTCGGCCTGCGCGCGATGGCGGTGCGGGACGACGAGCAGGTCGCCGAGGCGATGGGCGTGGCCACCACCCGGGTCAAGGTCGTCACCTTCACGCTCAGCGCCCTGATGCCCGCCCTCGTCGGCGGCATGGTCGCCTACAACCGGGCCTTCATCGACACCTCCACGGTGTTCAACCCGGCGCTGGACCTGCAGGTCATCGTGCTGGTCCTCGCCGGGGGCATCGGCACGCTGTGGGGTCCGCTGATCGGTGCGGTCGTGCTGACCATCGTCAGCGACCAGCTCGCCAGCGCGTTCCCCGACTACCAGCTCGCCCTGTTCGGCCTGCTCATCGTGCTGGTCACCGTCTTCCTGCCCGGCGGCATCGTCTCGCTGGCCAACAAGGTCGGCTGGCTGCGCCGGGAGATCGTCCGCGGGACCACCGACCTGCCGACCGAGGCGGAGCTGGAGAAGCGGCTCACCGCCGCGCACGCCCACCGCAGCCCGGCCGACACCGACGCCGAGCTGCTGGTCTGCCGCGACGTGGGGGTCACCTTCGGCGGCGTGCAGGCGCTGCGCGAGGTCGACTTCACCGTCCGCCGCGGCCAGACGGTGTTCATCATCGGGGCCAACGGCGCCGGCAAGACCACCCTGTTCAACGCGATCGCCGGCGTCGTCACCCCGTCGAAGGGCTCGATCGTCTTCGACGGCCAGCCCGTCGTCGGCGGCGCCCCGGCGCACCGGCTCGCCCGCCGCGGCCTGGCCCGCACCTTCCAGATCCCGCGGCCCTTCGCGTCGATGACCGTCTGGGAGAACGTCTACCTGGCAGCCCTGGGCGGCCGGCACCGCGGCCAGGCCCAGGAGCAGGCGGCCTGGGTGGTGCAGGTGCTGGGGCTGGAGGAGATCCGCTTCCACGCCTCGGACACCCTGGCCGTCGGGCACCGCCGGATGGTCGAGCTCGGCCGCGCCCTGGCGCTGGGCCCGTCGTTGATCCTGCTCGACGAGGTCATGGCCGGGATGAGCGACGAGGAGCTCGAGGTCGTCCGGGACGCCATCCGCCGGATGCCCGCGTTCGGGGTCGACGCCGTCGCCGGCATCGAGCACGTCATCAAGGCCATCGTCGACCTGGCCGACGAGATCGTCGTCATGGACAGAGGAGCCACCATTCTCACCGGCGCACCCACCGAGGTCCTGCGGCATCCCGAGGTGATCCGGGCCTACCTGGGCTCCGGCGTGGGCCTGGGTGTCGGCTCGGCCGACGTCCCCGAGGACGTGACCCCGTGAAGCTCTTCGGCGGCGGGGCCACCCGCGAGCGGGACACCTCCGGCACCGGCCCGGCCCTCGAGGTCGCCGGCCTCACCGCCGGTTACGGCGCCCTGCGGGTGCTCCACGAGGTCTCGCTGAGCGTGGCCCGCAACGAGGTCGTCGGCGTCCTGGGCGCCAACGGGGCCGGCAAGACCACCCTGCTGCGCGCGATCGCCGGCGTCGTCCGGCCCCAGGGCGGCACCGTCACCCTGCTCGGCCGCGACGTCACCGGACTGCCCGACCACGCGATGACCCGCGCCGGCGTCGGCCACGTGCCCAGCGGCCGCGAGCTGTTCGCCGACATGAGCGTGGAGGACAACCTGGCCATGGGCGGCCAGGCGCTGCCGGCTGCCCGGGTCGCCGAGCTGCGCAGCCGGGTGCTCGAGCTCTTCCCGGCACTGTCGGCGATGCTCGACCGCCGGGCCGGCTCGATGTCCGGCGGCGAGCAGCAGATGCTGGCCTTCGGCCGGGCCCTGATGACCGACCCGTCGCTGCTGCTGCTCGACGAGCCCTCCACCGGCCTGGCCCCGGCCATCGTGGCCTCGCTGTTCGACGCCCTCCGCGAGCTGATCGCTGCCGGCGGCATGAGCGTGGTCCTGGTCGAGCAGAACGCCGGCCTGGCCCTGGAGGTCGTGGAGCGCGCCTTCGTGCTCCGCCAGGGCCGGATCGTCCTCGAGGGCACCGCCGAGGAGATGCGCGGCGGCAACCTGGTCGACGCCTACCTCGGCGCCTGACCCACCCCCAGCACGACGAGGAGCGCCCTTCCTGTCAGGACTCCTGACAGGAAGGGCGCTTCTCGTCGTGGATCGGGTCGGTGGGGCGGTCAGGCCGGCTGGAGGTCCGTGCTGGGCTCGGGGCTGCGGCGGAAGCCGCGGTAGCCCTCGCGGGCCACCTCGTCGCACTCCCGGCGGTAGCGGCGCAGGCCACCGGCGTAGGGCATGAACACCCGCGGCTTGCCCTCGATCTCCGCGCCCAGGTAGTACGACGCGGCCTCCATGTAGAGGGTCGGGGCGGCCGCGGCGTTGACGCGGTCGACCCAGGCGCGCTCGGCCTCCTCGGTGGCCTCGATGACCGGGGTGCCCGCGGCCTCGGAGTCCACCAGCAGGGCCGAGACCCAGTCGACGTGCTGCTCGATGGAGACCATCACGTTGCCCAGCAGGGACGGCGACCCGGGCCCGGCGATGACGAACATGTTCGGGAAGCCGGCGGTCATCAGGCCCAGGTAGGTCAGCGGTCCGCCGGCCCAGTGCTCCTGCAGCGTGACGCCGTCACGGCCGGTGATGGTCGGCTTGAGCAGCGAGCCGGTCATCGCGTCGAAGCCCGTGGCGAAGACGATGACGTCGAGGTCGTAGGCGGCGTCCGCGGTCTCCAGCGTGGTGGCCGTCGCCCGGGTCAGCGGCGCCGCGGCGATGTCGACCAGGGTGACGTTCTCCCGGTTGAACGTCTCGTAGTAGCCGGTGTCCACGCACGGCCGCTTGGCGCCGTAGGGGTAGGTGTGCGGCGACAGCTTCTCGGCCAGCGCCGGGTCGGTGACCCGCTCGGCGATCTTCCCGCGGATGAAGTCCGACGCCGTCCGGTTGGCCTCGTGGCTGATGAGCAGGTCGTTGTAGGCCAGCAGGAACCCGAAGCCGGCGGAGTGCCACTGCTCCTCGTAGTGCTGCTCGCGGGCGGCGTCGTCGTCGTCCAGGGCGCCGCGGCGGGTGACCGGCACCGACAGCCCGGTGGGGCTGTTGCGCAGCATCTCCCGGCGCTCGGGCAGCGAGAGCTTCAGCGCCGCCCGCTCGGCGTCGGAGAGCACCTGGTGGTGGGCCGGCACGCTGAAGGCGGGGGTGCGCTGGAAGACCACCAGCTCCGCCACCTCGGGGGCGATGCGCGGGATGACCTGGATGCCGGAGGACCCGGTGCCGATCACGCCGACCCGCTTGCCGGCCAGGTCCACGGGCTCGCGCGGCCAGTCGGCGGTGTGCAGCACCTGGCCGGTGAAGTCCTCCATGCCCTCGACCTGGGGGCGCTTGACCGCCGAGAGGCAGCCGGTGGCCATCACCAGGTAGCGGCCGCGGGCGGTGGTGCCGTCCTCGCAGGTCACGTCCCAGTGGGCGGTGTCGTCGTCCCAGGTTGCGGTGGCGACGCGGGCCCCGGTGGTGACGTCGCGACGCAGGTCGAACCGTTCGGCCACGTGGTGCACGTAGCGGAGGATCTCCGGCTGCGTGGCGTAGCGCTCGGACCAGTTCCACTCCTCGTCCAGCTCGGGGGAGAAGGTGTAGCTGTAGTCGGTGGAGTCCACGTCGCAGCGGGCGCCGGGGTAGCGGTTCCAGTACCAGACGCCGCCGACGTCGTCGCCGGCCTCCAGGACCCGCACGCTCATCCCGCGTTCGTCGCGCAGCTCGCGGAGCATGGCGAGGCCGGCGAACCCGGCGCCGACCACCACGACGTCGACGTCGTGGTGGGTCTGGGTGCTGCTCATGGGGTGCTCCCGTCGTCTGCTCCGTTGGTGCACCGCCGACGGTAAGGTGGCGCACGAGCAGTGTCAACGTAGGTGTTGACGCAATCGGAGACAGGTGGTCGCTGTGGACTGGTCCGGGACGCCGAACGCTGAGGTGCGCGCCCTGCTGGAGGCCTTCGCGGCCCAGGGCGTGCAGCCCTTCGACCGGATGAGCGTGCTGCAGGCCCGGGTCTCGGTGTCGGCCTCGACCCGGATCGGCGGCCCGCGCACCGAGGTGGCCGACGTCCGCGACCTGCTGGTGGATGCCCGGCTGCCGGTGCGGGTCTACCACCCCTCGCCGGGGTCCCCGCTGCCGCTGGTCGTCTACTTCCACGGCGGTGGCTTCGTGGCCGGCGGCGTCGCGGTGGCCGACCGCGCCTGTCGTGGACTGGCCGTCGCCGCGGGGGTGGTCGTGGTGTCGGTGGAGTACCGGCTCTCCCCGGAGACGCCGTTCCCCGGGCCGCAGGAGGACTGCGTGGCCGCCGTCCGCTGGGCCGTCGCGCATGCCGCCGAGCTGGGCGCCGACGCCGACCGGCTGGTGCTGGCCGGCGACAGCGCCGGCGCGACCCTGGCCGCGAGCACCAGCCGGACGCTGCGGGACGGCGGCGGGCCGGTCGTCGTCCACCAGCTGCTCGTCTACCCGACGCTGGCGCCACCCCGCGGGCGCACGACGCCCTCGCTGGTCGACAACGCCGCGGACTTCTCGATGACGACGGCGTCGCTGGACTGGTTCTGGGACCACCACCTCGCCGGCGCCCCGGCGACCCCGGAGGCCGCCCCGCTGCTGGCCACCGACCTGGCCGGGCTGCCGCCGACGACGCTGGTGGTGGCGGAGTTCGACCCGCTGCGCGACGAGGGCGTGGACTACGCGAACGCCCTGGAGGCCGCCGGGGTGCCGGTCACGCTGCACGCCGTCCCGGGCACGATCCACGGCTTCTGGTGGATGGCCGGCGCCCTGCCCGAGGCCGCCGAGCTCACCGCCTGGCTCGGGACGCACCTGCGCGCCGTCCTCGCCTGACCGGAGCGTTGATCAGGGTCCTGCGCAGAAGTCCGTCCTCCCCCGTGAACGATCGTGGGGGAGGACGGACTTCGATCAGGGACCCTGATCAACGCTCACGGCGCGGTGGGGGCGGTCAGAGGAGCTCGAGCACGGTGGCGTTGGCCTGGCCGCCGCCCTCGCACATCGACTGCAGGCCGTAGCGGATCCCGTTGTCCCGCATGTGGAACAGCATCGTGGTCATGATGCGGGCGCCGGAGCCGCCCAGGGGGTGGCCCAGGGCGATGGCGCCGCCGAGGGGGTTGAGCAGCTTCTCGTCGCCGCCGATCTCGGCCTGCCAGGCCAGCGGGACGGGGGCGAAGGCCTCGTTGATCTCGAAGACGCCGATCTCGTCCAGCCGCAGGCCGGAGCGCTCGAGCACCTTCTTGGTCGCCGGGATGGGGGCGGTGAGCATCTTGACCGGGTCGTCGCCGGCCAGCGCGACGCTGTGCACCCGGGCGATGGGCTTCAGGCCCAGCTCGGCGGCCTTCTCGGCGGTCATCATGAGCAGCGCGGCCGAGCCGTCGGAGATCTGGCTGGCGTTGCCCGCGGAGACGACGCCGTCCTCCTTGAAGGGGGTCTTGAGCCCGGCGAGGCCCTCGACGGTGCCGCCGCGGCGGATGCCCTCGTCCTGGGTCACCCGGCCCTCGGGGGCGTCGACCGGGGCGATCTGGGCGTCGAAGCGGCCCTCGTCCTGGGCGGTGGCGGCGCGCTCGTGAGAGCGGATGGCGAACTCGTCGAGCTGGGTGCGCGACAGGCCCCACTTCTCGGCGATCAGCTCGGCGCCGACGCCCTGGTTGGGGGACACGCCGTCGTAGCGGTCGCGGTAAACCTGGCCCAGCGGGTCCTGGCCCTGGGTGGAGGAGCCCATGGGCACGCGGGACATCGACTCCACACCACCGGCGACGACGACGTCGTAGTGCCCGGCGACCAGCCCGGCGGCGGCGAAGTGCACGGCCTGCTGGGAGGAGCCGCACTGGCGGTCCACGGTGGTGCCGGGGACGCTCTCGGGCCAGCCGGCGGAGAGCACCGCGTTGCGGGCGATGTCGTAGGTCTGCTCACCGACCTGGGAGACACAGCCCCAGATCACGTCGTCGACCAGCACCGGGTCGACCCCGGCGCGGGAGACGAGGGACTTCAGCACGTGGGCCGACAGCTCGGTGGGGTGGACGCCGGACAGGCCCCCGTTGCGCTTGCCGACGGGCGTGCGGACGGCCTCGACGATGACTGCGTCGCGCATGTCGCGACTCCTCTCGGTCACAGGGGCCCGGCAGCTCTGCCGGGACCATCGTCAACACATGAGTTGACTCAGCGGCCATCGTCGCCTGCGCGGTGCTCGGACGCAAGGGCCGACGTCGACGGTCAGCCCTGACCGTAACCGCCGCCGCGGCCGGACGTCACGCGATGCAGGTCAGCCGCTGCCCGCCGTTGTAGGTGACCATGTCGGCCAGTGCGGCGGGGACGTCGATCCGGCAGCCCCGCGCGCCCCCGGCGAGCTCGGCGTGCGCCCGGTGCAGGTTGCCCACGATCCGTTCGGCGTCGCTCCACCCGGCGTACTCGCCCAGGTCGACGCTGCGGGCGGCCTCCAGGGGCGCGACCCCGGCGGCGAAGGAGTCGCGGGCGACGCCGTCGAGCCAGTGCAGGTAGCCCAGGATCTGCGTCACCAGCTCGGGGCCGGCCACCGGCCCGTGGCCGGGGACGATCGTCTCGGCCCCCAGCGGGGTGACGACCTGCTCCAGCACCTCGATCGCACCGGCCAGCGAGCCCATCACCAGGAACGGGGTGCCACCGGCGAAGAGCAGGTCGCCGGCGAACAGCGTCTTCTGCTCGGGCAGCCACACGACCGAGTCGTTGGTGGTGTGCGCCGGGGTGCCGACGTGGGTGACCTCGACCCGGCGGTCGTCGACCCACAGGGTGACGCCGTCGGTGTAGGTGAGGAACGGCGGCTCCAGGACGACCTCGCCGATCTCGAACGGGGTCCAGAACGGCTGGTCGACGGGGATCCCGGCGGCGAGCACGCCCTCCCGGGTGCCCTCGTGGCCGACCACGGTGGCTCCGCCGAACAGCCAGTTGCCGTGCGTGTGGTCGCCGTGGTGGTGGGTGTTGACCAAGGTGCGCACCGGCTGGTCGGTGACCGTGGCGATGGTGTCCCGGAAGGCCCGGGTGCGCTTCTCGGTGGAACAGGTGTCCACGATCGCGGCACCGCGGCGACCGACCAGCAGGCCGGTGTTGTTCACCCACCAGGTGCCGTCGGGCTGCACGTAGGCGAAGACGCCGTCGGCGACCTCCTGCAGCACGGGCGGGGGGAGCACGGGGTCGGTCGTCGTGGAGCTCACGGGTTCCCTCTCTGCAGGGCGGCGGTCAGGTCGGCACGGGCGGTGGCCAGGGACGGGCCGTACCAGGTGAGCAGCCGGCCGCTGACCAGCGCGGTCGCACGGCCGGGGAAGGCCTCGGGCCCGTCGTCGGCGGTGAAGACGTAGGGCTCGTCGGGCAGCAGGAACAGCTCGGCGTCCACGTCGTCGGGCTCGGCCTTGGGGTACCGCTCCCCGGTCACGGCGTTGACCAGGCCGAGGCGGGCCAGCAGGTCGCCGGTGAAGGTGCGGGCGCCCACCCACATCCACGGGTCCCGCCAGATCGGGACGGCGACGCGTGGCCCGGGGGCCGCCGGGGCGGCCCAGGCGGTGCGGGCGGTGGCCAGCCAGTCCGGGGTGCCGACGTCGAGCACCTCGGTGAACAACCGGTCCATCGAGGTCAGCGCGCCGTCCAGGGTCTCGATCGCGGTGACCCAGACGGCGGTGCCGGCCGAGCGCAGCCGTTCGACGTCCAGCTGGCGGTTCTCCTCCTGGTTGCACACCACGAGGTCCGGCTCGAGGGCGGCGATCGCTGCCCGGTCGGGGTTCTTGGTGCCGCGCACCCGGGTGACGTCGAGGTCGGCGGGGTGGGTGCACCAGTCGGTGGCCCCGACGAGCCGGTCGGGCACGGTCACCGCGAACGCCTCGGTCAGCGAGGGCACCAGGGAGACGATGCGGCGCGGCGGGTGGGGGAGGACCACGGGGGTGCCGAGGTCGTCGTCCAGGGTCCTCACGCGAAGTCCCCGGCGTCGGCCCGCAGCTCCCGGACGACGTCCACCAGCGTGCGCACCGAGTCCGCCGACAGGCCGGGGCGACGGAAGACCCCGGCGTTGAGCTCGTCGGTGGCCTTGGCCGCCACCGACCGGCCCTGCTCGGTGATCTCCACCAGCACGGCCCGGCCGTCGTCCGGGTGTGGCCGCCGCTGCACGAACCCGGCTGCCTCCAGCCGGGTCGCGGCGTTGGTGACCGAGGCCGGGTGCACCTGCAGGAGCGCCCCGGCCCGGGCCATCGGCAGCGACCCGGACCGGGTGAAGCTCAGCAGCTGGAGCAGCTCGTACCGGGCGAAGGAGAGCCCCAGCGGCCGGAGCACCTCCTCCACCCGGGCCAGCACGATCGCCTGGGCCCGCATGATCGAGGTGACCGCGGTCATCCCGTCGGCGGCGTCCTCCCACCCGTGCTCCCGCCACTGGCGCGCGGCCTCCGCCACCGGGTCGAAGGGCAGCGCCATCAGACGTTGCGGCGGTACTGCCCGCCCACCTCGAAGAACGCCTCGCTGATCTGCCCGAGCGAGCAGGTCTGCACGGCCTCCATGAGAGCGTCGAAGACGTTGCCGCCGTGCATGGCCGCGTCCTGCAGCTTGGCCAGGGCCTCGGGGGCCTCGGCGGCGTGCCGGGCGTGGAAGTCGGCGAGGCGGTCCAGCTGGGACTGCTTCTCCGACTCGGTGGCCCGGGCCAGCTCGACGGTCTGCGGCTCCTGCTGCCCGGCGTTCGGGTCCAGCCAGGTGTTGACCCCGATGATCGGCAGCGAGCCGTCGTGCTTGCGGTGCTCGTAGAGCATCGACTCGTCCTGGATGCGACCGCGCTGGTAGCCGGTCTCCATGGCGCCCAGCACCCCGCCGCGCTCGGCGATCCGATCGAACTCGGCCAGCACGGCCTCCTCGACCAGCTCGGTCAGCTCGTCGACGACGAACGAGCCCTGCAGCGGGTTCTCGTTCATCGCCAGGCCCCACTCCCGGTCGATGATCATCTGGATGGCCAGCGCGCGGCGCACCGAGTGCGCCGACGGGGTGGTCACGGCCTCGTCGTAGGCGTTGGTGTGCAGGGAGTTGGCGTTGTCGTAGATCGCGCACAGCGCCTGCAGCGACGTCCGGATGTCGTTGAAGTCCATCTCCTGGGCGTGCAGGGAGCGGCCCGACGTCTGCACGTGGTACTTCAGCTGCTGGGCCCGGGGGTTGGCGCCGTAGCGCTCCTTCATGGCCACCGCCCAGATCCGGCGGGCCACCCGGCCGATGACGGTGTACTCGGCGTCCATCCCGTTGGAGAAGAAGAAGCTCAGGTTGGGCGCGAAGTCGTCGATGCTCATGCCGCGGGCCAGGTAGGCCTCGACGTAGGTGAACCCGTTGGCCAGCGTGAAGGCCAGCTGGCTGATGGGGTTCGCCCCGGCCTCGGCGATGTGGTAGCCGGAGATCGAGACCGAGTAGAAGTTGCGCACCTTCTCCTGGATGAACCACTCCTGGATGTCGGCCATGCAGCGCAGCGCGAACTCGGTGGAGAAGATGCAGGTGTTCTGGCCCTGGTCCTCCTTGAGGATGTCGGCCTGCACCGTGCCGCGGACGTTGGCCAGCACCCACGCGCGGGTCTCGGCGACCTCGTCCTCGGTGGGCTCGCGGCCCTCGTCGGACCGGAAGCGGTCCAGCCGCTGGTCGATCGCGGTGTTCATGAACATGGCCAGGATCGCCGGCGCGGGGCCGTTGATGGTCATCGACACCGAGGTGCTCGGCGCACAGAGGTCGAAGCCGTCGTAGAGCACCTTCATGTCGTCGACGGTGGCGATGGAGACACCCGAGGTGCCGACCTTGCCGTAGACGTCGGGGCGCAGCTCGGGGTCGCGGCCGTAGAGGGTCACCGAGTCGAAGGCGGTCGACAGCCGGGTGGCCTCGTTGCCCGCCGACAGCATCTGGAAGCGCTTGTTGGTGCGGAACGCGTCGCCCTCGCCGGCGAACATCCGGGCCGGGGCCTCACCCTGCCGCTTGAACGGGAAGACGCCGGCGGTGTACGGGAAGTGGCCGGGGACGTTCTCCCGACGCAGCCAGCCGACCAGCTGGGCGTCGTCGTCGGTGCGCGGCAGGGCCACCCGGCGCACCTTGTTGCCGCTGAGGGTCTCCCGGGTCAGCGGGGTGTGGATCTCCTTGCCGCGCACGGTGTAGACCAGCTCGTCGCCGGAGTACTCCTCGACCCGGGCCGGCCACTCGTCGAGCAGGTGCTTGACCGCGGGCAGCAGCTCGCCCTCGACCGCGGCGGCCTTGGCGGCGGCGGCCTGTGCGGCCTCGCCGTCCAGCAGCTGTGCGGCGGTGGTGAGGTGCTGACGCTGGCGCACCAGCGCGGCCTGCTCGGCCGTCGTCCGGTGGTAGGCGCGCACGGTGTCGGCGACGTCGGCCAGGTACCGGGCCTTCGACGAGGGGACGACGCTGGTCAGCCCGGACGACGCCCGGACGTCGACGTGCGGCAGCACGCCCGAGCCCAGCGCCAGGCCCTTCGCGGCCAGCAGCGTCTTGAGCTCCTGGAACAGCGCGGTGACGCCGTCGTCGTTGAACCGGGCGGCGCTGGTGCCGAAGACCGGCATGGTGTCCCAGCTCTGCCCGAACGCCTCGCGGTTGCGGACCATCTGCCGGGCCACGTCGCGGCGGGCGTCCTCGGCGCCGCGGCGCTCGAACTTGTTCACCGCGACGACGTCGGCGAAGTCGAGCATGTCGATCTTCTCCAGCTGCGAGGCGGCGCCGAACTCCGGCGTCATCACGTACAGCGAGACGTCGCTGTACGGGAGGATCGCGGCGTCGCCCTGGCCGATGCCCGGGGTCTCCACGATCACCAGGTCGTAGCCGGCGGCCTTGACCGCGGAGATGACGTGGTCGAGGTGCTCGGGCACCTGCGCACCGGCGGTGCGGGTGGCCAGCGAGCGGAAGAACGTGGAGTTGCGGTCGCCGGTCTCCAGCGCGTTCATCCGGATCCGGTCGCCCAGCAGCGCACCGCCGCCGCGGCGACGGGACGGGTCGACGGCCAGGACGGCGATGCGGAGCTTGTCCTCCTGGTCCAGCCGGAGGCGGCGGAGCAGCTCGTCGGTCAGCGAGGACTTGCCCGAGCCGCCGGTGCCGGTGATGCCCAGGACGGGGACGTGCCGCTGCGCGGCCTCCTTCGTCACCCGCTCGGCGAGCTCGGGGGAGCGGCCGGCCTCCAGCACGGTGATCGCCCGGGCCAGGGCGGCCGGGTCGCCGGTGAGCAGCGCCTCGACGTCCGGCCCGGCACCGGCCAGGTCGACGTCGCAGGCCTCGATGAGGGTGTTGATCATCCCGGGCAGGCCGAGCTTCTGGCCGTCCTCGGGGGCGAAGATCTTCACGCCGCGCTCGCGGAGGGTGGCGATCTCCTCGGGGACGATCACGCCGCCGCCCCCGCCGAACACCTGTACGTGCCCGGCGCCGTGCCGCTCCAGCTCCTCGACCAGGTAGCTGAAGTACTCGACGTGCCCGCCCTGGTAGGAGCTCAGCGCGATGCCCTGGGCGTCCTCCTCCATCGCCGCGCGGACGACGGTGGCCACGCTGCGGTCGTGCCCGAGGTGCACGACCTCGGCGCCCTGGCTCTGCAGCAGCCGGCGCATCACGTTGATCGCGGCGTCGTGGCCGTCGAACAGGCTCGCGGCGGTGACGAACCGGACCGGGTTCGCGGGGACGTGGAGGTCGGCCATGGGGGCTCCAGACGGCGACGGTGCCGGGGTGCGGCGCGGAGGTGCTTGGACGTCCACGTAACCTACGCCGGAAGTACTTGGACGTCCACGCATCGTCGTCGTGACACCGTGGGGTCCCGTCGAGCAGGAGGAGTTGGGGATGCAGCGCATCGCAGTCATCGGTGGCGGCACCATGGGGGCCGGCATCGCCGAGGTCAGCGCCCGGGCGGGCTGCGACGTCGTCGTGGTCGAGGCCGACGAGGCCGGCGCCGAGCGGTTCCGGGCCCGGATGGAGAAGTCGCTGCAGCGCGCGGCCACCTCGGGCCGGATCTCCCAGGAGGACGCCGACGCCGCCTTCGCCCGGGTCGACGTCGCCACCTCGCTGCAGGCCGTCGTGCACTCCGAGCTGGTCATCGAGGCCGCGCCGGAGATCGAGGAGCTCAAGCTCGACCTGTTCCGCAAGCTCGACGAGATCCTCCCGCCGGACGCGATCCTGGCCTCGAACACCTCCTCCATCCCGCTGGTGAAGATGGCCAGCGTCACCAAGCGGCCGGACAAGGTCGTCGGGGTGCACTTCTTCAACCCCGCGCCCGTGCTGCCGCTGGTGGAGATCGTGGCCAGCCTGCTGACCAGCGACGAGACGCTCGCGACGGTCACCGACTTCGCCGAGACCCAGCTGGGCAAGACCACGATCCGCTCCAAGGACCGCGCCGGGTTCATCGTGAACGCCCTGCTCATCCCCTACGTGCTGAGCGCGATCCGGATGATGGAGTCCGGCTTCGCCTCCGCCGAGGACATCGACGCCGGCATGGTGCAGGGCTGCGCCCACCCGCAGGGCCCCCTCGCCCTGGCCGACCTGATCGGGCTGGACACCACCGCAGCCGTCGCGCAGTCGATGTACGCGGAGTTCAAGGAGCCGCTGTACGCCCCGCCGCCGCTGCTGCTGCGGATGGTCGACGCGGGTCTGCTCGGCCGGAAGACCGGCCGGGGCTTCTTCCCCTACGCCAAGTAGTGACCGACGACGTCCGGATCGGCCTGCAGGGCGCCGTCGGGCGGATCACCCTCACCCGACCGCGGGCGATCAACGCCCTGACCCACCCGATGATCGCCGCGGTCGACGCCGCGCTCGCCGCCTGGGCGCAGGACGACGCCGTCGAGTGCGTGCTCGTCGACAGCGAGGGCGACCGCGGGTTCTGCGCCGGCGGCGACGTCAAGGCGATCCGGGAGTCCGCCCTCGGGGACGGTGTGGCCGCCCGGGCCCTGTGGCGTGACGAGTACCGGATGAACGCCCGGATCGGCGCCTACCCCAAGCCGGTGGTGACCCTGCTGCCCGGGATCGTGCTGGGCGGCGGGGTCGGGCTGGGCTGCCACGCCTCGCTGCGGGTGGTGACGTCGTCGTCCCGGCTGGGGATGCCGGAGGTGACCATCGGGCTGGTGCCCGACGTCGGCGGCACCCACCTGCTGGCGCACGCCCCGGGCGAGCTGGGCACCCACCTGGCGCTCACCGGGACCTCGGCCGGGCCGGCCGACGCGATCGCCTGCGGGCTCGCCGACGTGTGCGTCTCCTCCCTCGACGGCCTGCACGCGCCGACCACGTGGGCCTCCCTGGAGTCGGCCGTCCGGGCCGCGGCGGTCGACCCGGGACCACCCGAGCTCGACCGCGGCTGGATCGACGCCTGCTACGCCGGGGACGACGCCGCCGTGGTCGTCGAGCGGCTGCTGGCCTCCGACGTGTCCGCCGCCCGGGAGGCCGGGGAGCTGATCGGCACCAAGAGCCCGACCGCGGTCGCCGTCACCCTCGCCGCGGTGCGCTCGGCGGCGACCATGACCCTGCCCGAGGCGCTGGTGCAGGAGTACCGGATCTCCTCGGCCAGCCTGGGTCGGCCCGACGTCGCCGAGGGCATCCGGGCCCAGGTGGTGGAGAAGACCCGCGACCCGCACTGGCGGCCCGCGAGCCTGGCCGGGGTGGACCCGCGCGAGGTGGCCCGCCACCTCGCGCCCCGGGCCGACGACCTGGAGCTCTGAGTCGGTGCCCACCGCCGTCCTGGTGCACGGGGGGTTCCACGGCGGCTGGTGCTGGCAGCGGGTCGCCGCCCCGCTGCGCGCCGCGGGCTGGGCGGTGCACACGCCGAGCCTGCCCGGGTCCGGTGAGCACGCCCACCTGCTCACCGCGGCGACGACGCTGGCCGACCGGGTGACCGCCGTGGTCCGGCTGGTCGAGCTGGAGGACCTCCGCGACGTCGTCCTGGTCGGGCACAGCGCCGGCGGGATGGTCACCACCGGGGTGGCCGACCGGCTCCCCGACCGGGTGCGGCACCTGCTGTACCTGGACGCGGTGGTCCCGCTGCCGGGCCAGTCGCACCTGGACGTCCTCGACCAGGGCGAGCCCGACGACGTCGTCGCCCGGCGCCGGGCCCGCCGCGCGCAGCCGGGCTTCCCCGGGGAGCGCTGGCGGCTGACCCCCGACCGCTCCCGGGCCGCCGACCTGGGCGTCGAGGACCCGGCCGACCGGGCCTGGGTGGACGCCCGGCTGACCGACGACTCCCTCGCGGTCTGGGCCGAGCCCTTGGCGTTCGGGCCCTCGGCGGTGCCGCGCACCTACGTGCGGGCCACCCGCTGGGCGCAGCCCTTCGCCGACCACCTGCTCGCCCGGGCCGCCGCGGACCCGGCCTGGCGCACCGTCTCCCTCGACGTCGGGCACGACCTGATGGTCACCGCGCCCGACGCCGTCGTGGAGTTGGTCCGCGCGGTGGGCTGACGCTCAGCCCCCGCCGCCACCCCCACCGCCGCCGAGCATCCAGCTGTTCCGGTTGACCGCACCGCGGGCGTCGGTGGCCGGGGGGTCCTCCCCGTCGGCGTACCAGCCGTCCCGACGCCGACGCAGGGCCCTGACCAGCAGACCCGTCGCCAGAGCCCCGACTGCGAGCAGCGCGATCTCCATGGCCGCACCGTAGGGCAGGAGGAGGCGTAGCGTCTCCCGATCGTGTCCGCCGATCCCGTCCTCGCCGCCGAACGGGCCCACCTCGAGCACGCCGCCGCCTGCCTGCAGGTGATGCACGCGGCCACCCGCGCGACCGCCGACGCCGGGGTCGACGCCTGGGCGTCGGAGCGGCTGGGCGCCGCCCGCGCGCAGCGGCTGCGCTCCCTGGCCGCCGACCCGGGCGCGCCCCCGTTCTTCGGCCGCACCGACTCCGACGTCGAGTCCTTCCACGTCGGCCGGCGGCACGTGCGCGACGTCGCCGGCGACCCGGTGGTCATCGACTGGCGGGCGCCGATGAGCCGGCCGTTCTACCAGGCCAGTGCCGCCGACCCGCAGGGTCTGGAGCGCCGTCGCCGGTTCGGGTTCAGCGAGGGCCTGCTCACCTCCTACGAGGACGAGTCGCTGACCGCCGACGACGGTCCCTCCGATCTGCTGCGGCAGGAGGTCGAGCGGCCCCGCAGCGGCCCGATGCGCGACATCGTGGCCACCATCCAGCCCGACCAGGACGACGTCGTCCGCGCCCCGCTGGCCGAGTCGATCTGCGTGCAGGGTGCCCCGGGCACCGGCAAGACCGCCGTGGGGCTGCACCGTGCGGCCTACCTGCTCTACACGCACGGCGCCCAGCTGGGTCGCACCGGCGTCCTGGTCGTCGGCCCCAACCGGGCGTTCCTGCGCTACATCGAGCAGGTGCTGCCCACCCTCGGCGAGGTGGAGGTCGAGCAGGCCACGGTCGCCGACCTGGTCGACCGGGTGCCGGTGCGTGCGGTGGACGCCCCGGACGTCGCCGTCCTCAAGGGCGACGCGCGGATGGCCGAGGTGCTGCGCCGGGCGTTGTGGCGCGGAGTGGTCAAGCCGACGGAGTCGATCCAGGTGACGCTCACCGGCCGCCGGTACCGGATCGAGGTGGACCGGCTCAAGCGGCATGTGGACGACCTGCGCCGCTCGGGCTCGGGCAGCGGGGACGTCGTGCACTACGCCGCCGGCCGGGAGCGACTGGCCCTGACCCTGGCCGAGGACGCCCGCCGGCAGAAGGAGACGGCCGGCGGGAGCCCGACGGACGCCGAGACCCGGACCGCGGCCCGGTCGCCCGAGGTGCGGGCGTTCTGCGACGCGCACTGGCCCCCGGTCGACCCCGCCGGGCTGGTCGCCCGGGTGCTCTCGGACCCCGCCCTGCTCGCCCGGGCCGCCCGGGGGGTGCTGGAGGACGCCGAGCAGGCGCTGCTCCTGCGGCCGGCGGCCCGCTCGGTGCGCGCGACCCACTGGACCGAGGCCGACGCGGTGCTGGTCGACGAGGTCGCCGGGCTGCTGGAGCGGACGCCGGGCCACGGGCACGTGGTCGTCGACGAGGCGCAGGACCTCTCCCCGATGCAGTGCCGGGCCGTCGCGCGCCGGCTGGGCGCCGGGTCGCTGACCGTGCTCGGCGACCTGGCCCAGGCCACCAGCCCCTGGGCGGTCGCCGACTGGTCGCAGACGCTGGCCGCGCTGGGCCGCCCGGACACCGTCGTCCGGCCGCTGACCCGCGGGTACCGGGTGCCCGGTGAGGTGCTGGCGTTCGCGAACCGGCTGCTCCCGGCGATCGCACCCGGGCTGGCCCCGGCCACCGCGGTGCGCTCGGACCCCGACGCGCTGCGGGTGCGGCGGGTGGCGGCGCTGGCCGAGCCGCTGGTGGAGGTCGTGACGGAGCTGTCCGGCACGGCGGGCTCGACCGGCGTGGTCTGCGCGGACGCCGACGTGCCCGCCCTGGTCGCGCTGC
Organism: Geodermatophilus sp. Leaf369; assembly: GCF_001424455.1. Classification (NCBI taxonomy): domain Bacteria; kingdom Bacillati; phylum Actinomycetota; class Actinomycetes; order Geodermatophilales; family Geodermatophilaceae; genus Geodermatophilus; species Geodermatophilus sp. Leaf369. The sequence continues at coordinate 597,196 of NZ_LMQA01000002.1, forward strand.
TGGCCGCCGGTGGCCTCGACGTGCCGGCACTGACCGACGACGCCGAGGCCGCCCGGGTCGCCGTCGTCCCAGCGTCGCTGGTGAAGGGCCTGGAGTTCGACCACGTCGTGGTCGTCGAGCCCGCCGCCATCGTCGCCGCCGAGCCGCGCGGGCTGCACCGGCTCTACGTCGCCCTGACCCGGGCGGTCAGCAGCCTCGTCGTCCTGCACCGGGGGGAGCTCCCGGCGGCGCTGGCCGCGCGGTGAGCAGGTCCTCGACCCGGGCCAGGCGGGCCAGCAGCTCGGCGACGTCGGCCTTGGTGGCGCCCTGCTCGTCGTCCTTGAGCGTGAGCAGGAGCTGACCGCCGGGCTCGAGCTCGGCGTGGTCGACCTGGGCGACGTCGTCGCCGTTCTGCACCCGGACGGCGTGCTCGAGCTCGGTGCGCTGCAGCCCCAGCCGGCGCAGCGCCCCGGGCACCACCCGGCCGTCCCGGATCACCGTCGTCGGGGTGCCCTCGAACAGCCGCTGCGCCAGCGGGCTGACCACCACCAGCCGGTTGACCAGGGCGTTCACCGCGACGAGGGTGACCGCGCCGATCGCCCCGCCGGTCACCGAGTCGTCGTTGCCGATGACCGCGTTCTGCACGACGTTGCCCAGCATGAAGACCACGATGACGTCGAAGGTGTTCATCGAGGCCAGCCCGCGCTTGCCGGTGAGCCGGAACAGCACCACCAGCAGCGCGTAGACGAGCACGGTCCGCAGCACCTTCTCGGTCCACGGCAGCTGCTGGACGAACAGGTCGTGCCACATGGGAGGTCCTCCGCGGTCTGGGGTGGTCTCTAGGCTGCGCCCCATGGCCCACTCCCTGCGCGAGGTGCTCCGCGCGCCGTCCTCCCCCGTGGCGCTGGCCGAGATCGACGCCCACGGCAAGCCGTCGGCCCCCGGGGACAAGGACGAGACCAAGGACCAGATGACCCTGGACGGCCAGGCGCTCTCCGGGCTCCAGGAGCGGCTCTACGCCGAGGGCGTCTCCGGCGGGCAGCGGCGGGTGCTGCTGGTCCTGCAGGGCATGGACACCAGCGGCAAGGGCGGGGTGATCAAGTCCGTGGCGGGGGCGGTGAACCCGCAGGGCGTGTCGATCACCAGCTTCAAGAAGCCCACGCCCACCGAGCTGCGGCACTCGTTCCTCTGGCGGGTGCGCCGGGCCGTGCCCGCGCCCGGGATGATCGGGGTCTTCGACCGGTCGCACTACGAGGACGTGCTCATCGGGAAGGTGCGTGAGCTGGTCACCCCCGAGGTGGTCGAGCGCCGCTACCGGGAGATCGTCCGCTTCGAGGACCAGCTCACCGCCGCCGGCGTCACCATCGTGAAGTGCTTCCTGCACGTGTCCAAGTGGGAGCAGAAGCAGCGGCTGCTGGCCCGCCTCGACGACTCGACGAAGCGCTGGAAGTTCAACCCCGGCGACATCGACGAGCGCCAGCTGTGGGAGCCCTACCAGCGGGCGTACGAGACCGTGCTGGAGCGCACCAGCACCGACGCCAATCCCTGGTACGTCGTCCCCAGCGACCGCAAGTGGTACCGCAACTGGGCCGTCGGCCGGCTGCTGCTGGAGGCCACCACCGACCTCGCGCCGCGCTTCCCGCCCGGGGACTACGACGTCGACGCCCAGCGCGACCGGCTGATCGACGAGGCCGACTGAGGCTCAACCCCTGACGCGGTCCCCGTCCACCCAGACGGCGGCCACGTCGGCCGGGCCGCCGAGGGCGAAGGCCTTGGCCAGCGCGTCCTCGGGGCCGGCCGCCGACCGCAGGACGACGTCCAGGGTCGATCCGGCGGACGGGCGCAGCCAGACGGCGTCGAACCGCGTGCCCACCGACAGGTGGCCGACGTCGGAGAGCCCCAGGGCGTCGGCACCGGCCGCGGTCGCCAGGTGCAACAGGTCCGCCGGGGTCAGCGGCTCGCCCTCGGCGCCCAGCAGCTGTTGGCCGAAGTGGGCCTGCAGGCCCTCCTTGAGCAGCGAGAACCCCGTGCCGGCGCCGACGTCGGAGCCCAGCGCGACCCGCACCCCGGCCGCGCGGTGCCGGCGCAGCGGGAACAGGCCGCTGCCCAGCGCCGCGTTCGAGGTCGGGCAGTGCGCCACGGCCGTGCCGCGCAGGGCCAGGACGTCGAGCTCGCCGTCGGTGGGGTGCACGTCGTGCGCGAGCACCGACCGCGTCCCCAGCAGCCCGGGCTTGTCGTAGGTGTCCACGTAGGAGCCGCCGAACAGCTCGGCGACCGCGGCCACCTCGGCCGGGTTCTCGTTCACGTGCGAGGTGAAGAACGCACCGTCCACCGAGGCCAGCAGGTCGGCGCAGGAGTCCAGCATCTCGGTCGTGCACGACAGCGAGAACCGCGGCGTCACCGCGTACCGCGACCGCCGCACGCCGTGCCAGCGCTCGGCCAGCGCCCGCCCCTCCTCCAGGGCCCGGGACGGCGTGGTCAGCAGCGCCTCGGGCAGCAGCCGGTCGCTGACCACCAGCCCGGAGGTCACCCGCAGCCCGACCCGGTCGGCCTCGGTGAACAGCGCGTCCACCGCCGGGGCGAAGTGCGAGCCGAACACCAGCGCGGACGTCGTCCCGGCGCGGGCCAGGCCGTCGACGAACTCCGCGGCCACCGTGCGGGCGTAGTCCAGGTCGGCGAGGCGGCACTCCTCGGGCAGCGCGCACCGCTCGAGCCAGTCCAGCAGCGGCATGCCCAGCCCGCCGATCGCCCGGACCTGGGGGAAGTGCACGTGGGTGTCGACGAACCCGGGCAGCACGAGCCCGCCGCGCAGGTCGACGACGTCGTCGTCACCCGACAGCTCGGCGAACGGCCCGCGCGCCACGATCGCGCCGTCGCGGACCCGCACCCCGCCGTCCAGCTCGACCCGCAGCTCACCGGCGGCCGGGGTGTCCAGGAACGTCCCGCGGTAGACCGTCACGAGGGCACCCGGGCGACCGCGCCGAGCAGGGCGGCCGCCACTCCGACCGCGATCACCGCCGGCTCCTTGCCGGTCAGCTCGGGGAGGCCGATCGGGCAGGTGATCCGGTCGGGGTCGGGGGCGCCGTCGGCGACCAGCGTCCGCCGGAACCTCGCCCACTTGCCGGCCGACCCGATCAGCCCGATCGAGGCCAGGCCGGGGGTGCGCAGCGCGGCGTCGCAGAGGGCGGCGTCCTCGGCGTGATCGTGGGTCATCACCAGCACGTGGCTGCCTGCGGGCAGCTCGGCGAGCACCAGCTCGGGCAGCACCGGCACCTGGTGCACGTGCACGGCGGCGATCGCGTCGTCGAGCACGGCCAGCCGCTCGGGGGTCAGCTGCGCGGGGCGGGAGTCGACGAGGTGCAGGTCCAGGTCGTGCCGGGCCAGGATGCGGGCAAGCTCGAGACCGACGTGGCCGACGCCGAACACCGCCACCGCCGGGACGACGGGCAGCGGCTCCAGCAGCAGCCCGACCTCGCCGCCGCAGCACTGCACGCCGTGCTGGTAGGGCGCCTTGTCCGACAGTGCGACGTCGACGACCCGGGTGCCTCCGCCGGCGAGCAGCAGCTCCCGGGCCCGTTCGACCGCGACCGCCTCGAGGTTCCCCCCGCCGACGGTGCCGTGCTGGGCGTCCGCGGTGACCACCATCTTGGCGCCGGCCTCGCGCGGGGAGTGCCCGCGGACGGTCGCCACGGTCACCAGCACGCCCGGCTCGCGCCGGTCGCGCAGCGTCTGCACCGCGCGGTCCCAGCGCATCAGGACTCGCTCAGCACGCGCTCGGAGGTCGGCCGGATGGGCGGGCCGGAGGGCTGCGGGGGCTGCTCCCCGCCGTCCCGCACGTGCGCGCCCTCGCCGGCCCGGGCCGCCTCGACCGCCCAGAACACCGCCTCCGGGGTGGCCGGGGAGGCCAGGTCGACGGTGGTGCCGGCCGGACCGAACGCGGCCGCGGCCTGGCGCAGTGCCTCGCGCACGCTGAACGCCAGCATCAGCGGGGGCTCGCCGACGGCCTTGGAGCCGAAGACGGCGCCCTCCTCGTGCGCGGACTCCAGGAGCGAGACCCGGAAGTCCTCGGGCATCTCGGAGAAGCTGGGCAGCTTGTAGGTGCTCGCCGACTGGGTGCTGAGCCGGCCGCGGGTGGGGCCCTCGCGGTCCTCCCAGCGCAGGTCCTCCAGGGTCAGCCACCCGACGCCCTGCACGAACCCGCCCTCGACCTGGCCGATGTCCACCAGCGGGGACAGCGAGTCGCCGACGTCGTGCACGATGTCCACCCGGCGCACCCGGTAGGCCCCGGTGAACCCGTCGACCTCCACCTCGGCGGCGGCGACCCCGTGCGCGAAGTACTTGAACGGCTCACCGCGCATCGCCGCGGAGTCCCAGTGCAGGCCCTCGGTCCGGTAGTAGCCGGCCGCCCAGAGCTGCACCCGGGAGAAGTAGGCCAGCCGGACGACGTCCTCCCACGGCACCGTCGGCCCGCCCGGCGCCAGGCCGCGCACCACGCCTCCGGAGAACCGGACGTCGGCAGCCGGCACGTGCAGCTGCTCGGCGGCCACCTGGGCCAGCCGGCCGGTGATCTGCTCGCAGGCGTTCTTCACCGCGCCGCCGTTGAGGTCCGCGCCCGAGCTCGCCGCCGTCGCCGAGGTGTTGGGCACCTTGTCGGTACGCGTGGGGGCCAGCCGGACCTTCGACAGCGGGACGCCGAGGGCGGTGGCGGCGACCTGCAGCATCTTGGTGTGCAGGCCCTGACCCATCTCGGTGCCGCCGTGGGTGATCAGCACCGAGCCGTCCTTGTAGACGTGCACCAGCGCACCGCCCTGGTTGAACGCGGTGAAGTTGAACGAGATGCCGAACTTCACCGGCGTGATGGCCAGCGCCCGTTTCACGTGGAGCGACCCGGCGTTGAACGCCTCGACCTCCGCCGTGCGGGCGGCGAAGTCGCTGGTGTCCAGCACCTGGGCCCAGGTGCGGGCGAGCCGGTCGGCCTGCCGCACCGGCTGGCCGTAGGGGGTCTCCTGGTCCTTCGCGTAGAAGTTCCGCCGCCGCAGCTCGTGCGGCTCGATGCCCAACGCCGGGGCGCAGCGGCCCAGCACGTCCTCGATCACGAGCATGCCCTGCGGCCCGCCGAAGCCCCGGAACGCCGTCTGCGAGGTCTTGTTGGTCTGCGCGATCCGCCCGTTCACCCGGACGGCGGGGATCCAGTAGGCGTTGTCGACGTGGCACAGCGCGCGGGCCAGTACCGGCTCGGACAGGTCCAGGCTCCAGCCGCCGTCGGACGTCAGCGTGGCGTCCAGGGCGGTCAGCCGGCCCTCGTCGTCGAAGCCGACCTGCCACTGCGCGTGGAAGCCGTGCCGCTTGCCGGTCATCGTCATGTCCTGCCCGCGGTTCAGGCGCAGGCGGACCGGTCGGCCGGTCAGGCGGGCGCCGAGCGCGGCGATCGCGGCCAGCCCGTGCGGCTGCATCTCCTTGCCGCCGAAGCCGCCGCCCATCCGCAGGCACTGCACGGTGACCTCGCTGCTGGTCAGGCCCAGCACGTGCGCCACGACCTCCTGGGTCTCCGAGGGGTGCTGGGTGCTCGACTGCACGAACACCTGACCGGCCTCGTCGACCAGGGCCAGCGCGCAGTGCGTCTCCAGGTAGAAGTGCTCCTGGCCGGCGAACTCGAACTCGCCGTGGAACACGTGCGCCGAGGACGCCAGCGCCTCCTCGACGTCGCCGCGCACCAGCTTCGGCCGCCCGCCCTGGAACGCGTCCGCCGCGATCGCCTCCTGCACGGTGACCACGCTGGGCAGCGGTTCGACCTCGACCTCGACGGCCTCGGCGCCGAGCCGGGCGGCCTCCAGGGTCTCCCCGAGCACCCAGCAGACCGCGTGGCCGTAGAACATGACCTCGTCGGGGAACAGCGGCTCGTCGTGCTTGACGCCGGCGTCGTTGACCCCGGGGACGTCGGCGCCGGTGAGCACCCGCACCACCCCGGGGACGGCGAGGGCCGGCCCGGTGCGCAGCGCGGTGACCCGGGCATGGGCGTGCATGACCTGGACCGGCCAGGCGTGCAGCACGTCCTTCGTGCGGCCGACCAGGTCGTCGGTGTACAGCGCCTGACCGGTGACGTGCAGGGCGGCGGACTCGTGCGGGACCGCGACGCCGACGACGGCGTTCGCGGGGCGCTCGGACAGGGCGCTCATCGTGCTGCCTCCAGCGTGTTCTCGGCGGCGAACTTCAGCAGGGCCTGGCGCAGCATCGCCCGGCGGTAGGCCGCGCTGGCCCGGTGGTCGTCGAGCGGGGTGCCCTCGGCGCCCAGCACGTCGGCGGCCGCGGCGACGTCGCCCCACGGGCGGCCGACCAGGGCCTCTTCGGTTGCCAGGGCCCGGATCGGCGTCGCCGCGACCCCGCCCAGCCCGATCCGCGCGCCCGCGACGACGCCGTCGACGACGTCGAGCCCGAAGGCCACGGCGACGCTGGAGATGTCGTCGAACCGCCGCTTGGCGATCTTGGTGAAGCCGACCAGCCCGGGCTGGGGCTGCGGGATGCGGACGGCGCGGATCAGCTCGCCCGCCGTCCGCACGCTGCGCCGGTAGCCGGTGAAGTAGTCGGCCAGCGGCACCTCCCGCTCCCCGCCGGCGGAGACGAGCACCAGCGAGGCGCCCAGGGCCAGCAGGCCGGGGGCGGTGTCGCCGATGGGGGAGCCGGTGCCCAGGTTGCCGCCCAGCGTGGCGCCGTTGCGGATCAGCACCGACGCGAACTGGGGGAGCAGCAGGTCCAGCAGCGGGACGGCGCCGTCCAGCCGCAGCGCGATCTCGCTCAGGGTGACCGCGGCGCCGATCTCGACGACGTCCGCGCCGACGGTGAGCCCACGCAGCTCGGGCAGCCGGTCGATCGCCACCACCAGCGGGGCGCGCACGCCGCGCAGGTTGACCTCGACGCCCCAGTCGGTCGAGCCGGCGACCACCACCGCGTCGGGCCGCTCGCCGAGCAACACCAGCGCGGCGGCCAGGTCGGCGGGGCGCTCGAACGCCGGGGTGCGGGTCGCCCGCGCGGCCGGCGCCGGCTGCTGCTGGCGGGCGGCCAGCGGGTCGCCGTCGTCCGGGGCGTCCAGGGCGTAGGCAGCGTCCCGGATCGGCCGGTAGCCGGTGCACCGGCAGAGGTTGCCGCTGAGCGCGTGCAGGTCGAAGCCGTTGGGACCGTGCTCGTGGGAGGGCTCGGTGCTGCCGACGACGTCCACCGGGGCGGCGCCACCCCGTCCCGGCCGGTAGAACTCCGCCGCCATGCTGCAGACGAAGCCCGGGGTGCAGTAGCCGCACTGGGAGCCCCCGCGCACCGCCATCTCGCGCTGCACCGGGTGCAGGTCGGCCGGGGTGCCCAGCCCCTCGGCGGTCACCACCTCCTGGCCGTCGAGGGCCAGCACCGGCACCAGGCAGGCGTTCAGCGCCGTCCAGCGGGTGGGCGTCGTCGTCCCCGGGCGGGCGACGAGCACCGAGCAGGCGCCGCACTCACCCTCGGCGCAACCCTCCTTGGCCCCGACCAGTCCGCGGCCGCGCAGCCAGTCGAGCGCCGTGGTGTGCGCGGGGACGCCGTCGAGCGGGGCGGCCTGCCCGTTCACGGTGACGCTGGGGGACTGCATGGGGGGCGACTCCTCGTCGGGTGCGGTGCGGTGGTGCACCAGGGTGCCTGCTCGAGGTTGCGTGCAGGTCTCGGCGACGCGGAGCACGTCGCCGACCGGAGTGCAGGTCGTTGCAGGACCGGGTGTTCTCTGATCCACTTCCTGTGACGCACGGGACACCAGGGGCGGAGGCCCGGATGAGCGCGGCCCGCCGGATCGGCACGGTGGCCCAGTTGCTGGGGGCCGTCGCGCTGGCCGGGGTGCTCGTCGCCGGGGTGTTGTTCCCCCTGGTCGGCGGTGCGGGTGCGGTGGCGCGGAGTTCGGCGTCCCTGCTCGACGCCCTGCCGGTCGAGCTCACCGACGCGACCCCGCCGGGGAACTCGGTGATGCTGGCCGCGAACGGGGAGCCGATCACCGGGTTCTACGACGAGAACCGCGCCCCGGTCGGCCCGGAGGCGATCGCGCCGGTGATGAAGGACGCGATGGTGGCCATCGAGGACGCCCGGTTCTACTCCCACAACGGCCTGGACGTGCAGGGCACCCTGCGTGCGCTGGTGACCAACCTGGCCTCCGGCGACGTCCAGGAGGGCGGCTCGACGCTGACCCAGCAGCTGGTCAAGCAGACCCTGCTGCAGACGGCGGAGACCCCCGAGGAGGCTGCCGCCGCGGTCGAGCAGACCCTGGAGCGCAAGCTCCGCGAGGCCAGGCTGGCCCTGGCGCTGGAGGAGACCTATTCCAAGGACGAGATCCTCACCCGCTACCTGAACATCGTGTACTTCGGGCAGAACGCCTACGGCATCCAGCCGGCGGCGCGGGCCTACTTCAGCGTCGACGCGATCGCACTCACCCTGCCCCAGGCCGCGCTGCTGGCCGGGTTGGCCCAGAGCCCCACCAGCGACGACCCCACCGTGGACCCGGAGGCGGCCACCACCCGGCGCGACCAGGTGCTCGACCGGATGGCCGAGCAGGGGATGGTCACCGCCGCCGAGGCCGCCGCCGCCCAGGCCGCCCCGCTGGGTCTGGTGCTCGGGGCCGCCCCGCCACGGGGCTGCGTGCAGGCCTCCGTCGGGCCCTTCGTCTGCGACTTCGTGCAGCGGTACCTCACCCAGACCCTCGGTCTCACCCAGGAGCAGCTCGAGCACGACGGCCTGACGATCCAGACCACGCTGGACCCCGAGCTGCAGCGCGCCGGGGACGCCGCGGTGCTGGGCACCCTGCCGATGGGCGACTCGCTGGCCGGCATGTTCACCGCCGTCCAGCCCGGCACCGGGCACCTGCTGGCGATGAGCGTGAACCGGGTCTTCGGCTACGACGTGGACGACCCGGCGCAGGAGTCCTACAACCTCAACGTCGCGGCCAGCCAGGGCTCGGGGTCGACCTACAAGGTGTTCACCGCGGCGGCCGCGCTGAGCAGGCAGTTCTCCGCCTACTACACCCTCACCACGTCCGACCCCTACGTCTCCCGGGTCTACCGCGACGGCAGCGAGCCCTACGACGTGCGCAACGCCGGCCGCTACGGGGCCACGCTGGACCTGTCCACGGCGCTCTACCAGTCCTCCAACACCTACTTCCTCGCCCTGGAGGACGCCCTCGGCAGCGTCGAGGGCCCGGTGCGGATGGCCGAGGCGGCCGGGCTCTTCCAATTCAGCCGGCCGGGTCTGGCCCAGCAGGTGATCGACGAGAACCGCGGCTCGTTCACCTTCGGCGCCGAGGAGACCAGCCCGCTCGGCCTGGCCAGCGCCTACTCGACCTTCGCCGCCAGCGGCACCCGATGCCTGGTCACCCCGGTCACCGCCGTCCTGGACCGGGCCGGCCAGCCGCTGCTCGACGACGCCGGGCAGCCCCTGGTGACGGGCGACCAGTGCACCGCCGAGGCGATCCCGTCCGGGGTGGCCACCACGATGAACCAGATCCTGCGCCGGGACGTCGAACCCGGGAACCCCGGCCAGACCGGGTCCCGCGCCTACGTGCCCGGCCACCAGATCGCGGGCAAGACCGGGACGTCGCAGGACAACTTCTCCGCCGCCTTCGTCGGCTACACCCCCGAGATCGCCGCCAGCGTCATGGTGCTGAACCCCAAGCAGAACCAGGACGTCGGCGGCTTCGGCGGCAACAAGCCAGCGACCATCTGGCGTGCGGCCATGGCGCCGATCCTGGACGCCCGCGGGAGCGGGGAGTTCCCGCCCGCCGACCCCACGGTGATGGACGGCAACACCCGTCCGGTGCCGGGCTGCTCGTCGGTGTCCCGCTGCCAGGCGGCGCTGTCGGGGGCGGGCTTCGTGCCGCAGGTGGTCCGGGTCGAGGGCAGCAGCCCGTCCGGGTCGCTGCTGGGCACCAGCCCGCGGGCCGGCGGGCGCGCCGTCGTCGGGCAGGTGGTGTCGATCCTGGTCAGCAACGGCGCGTCCTACGTCCCGCCCGCACCGGCCCCCGTCCCGGCACCCGCGCCGGCCCCGGTCCCCGGCCCGGCCCCACCGGTCGAGCTCCCGCCGGGCATCCCGGCCCCGCCCACCGCCTGACCCCCCCCGACGAAGGAACCTCCACACCCCCTGACGAGGCTCAGAGGGGGTGCAGAGGTTCCTTCGTCGGGGGGCGGTCCCACCTCCACGCTGGGGTGGCGGGTCAGGGGTGGACGAGGATCTTCACCTGGGTGTCGTTGTGGTGCACCAGGGTCTGGAAGCCCTGCTCCACCAGGTCGCCGAGGTCGATCCGGGCGGTGATGAAGGGGGCCAGGTCGACCTTCCCGCTGCGGACCAGCTCGATCGTCGCGGGGTGGTCGCCGGCGTAGGCGATCGTGCCGCGCAGGTCGATCTCCTTCAGCACCAGCTTCTGCAGGTCCACGGCGGGTCGGTGGCCCCAGATGGACACGTTCACGACCACCGCGGTCGGCTTCACGGCGTCCAGGAGCGTGTCCAGGACGGCGTCCACGCTGGAGCACTCGAACGCGACGTCGGCCCCCCGGCCACCGGTGAGTTCCCGGACCCGGTCGCCCACCGACCCCTCGGTCGGGTCCAGCACGTGCGCGGCGACCCCGGTCTCGCGTGCCTTGGCCTTCCGGGCGGCGCTGACCTCGGTGACCACCACGGTGAGCCCCTCGGCAGTGAGGACGGCGGCGAGCAGCAGCCCGATCGGGCCGGCACCGCCGATGAGCGCGCCGTCCCCGGCCACCGCGCCGCTGCGCCGGTAGGCGTGGTGGCCGACCGCCAGCGGCTCGATCAGCGCGGCCTGGTCCAGCGGGATGTCCCCGACCGGGTGCACCCACCGCCTCGCGACGACGACCTTCTCGCTCAGCCCGCCGCCCCGGCCGCCCAGCCCGATGAAGTTCATGTCCTTCGACAGCTGGTAGGACTGCCCGGGCGTGGTGTCGACGCCGTCGGCGATGACGTAGGGCTCCACGACCACGGAGTCACCCACGGCGAGGTCGGTGACGCCCTCGCCGAGGGCGCTCACCGTGCCGGAGAACTCGTGGCCCATCGTGATCGGTGCGCTCTCGCCCGAGACCGGGTGCGGGTGCCCGGCCGGCGGGATGAAGATCGGCCCCTCCAGGTACTCGTGCAGGTCGCTGCCGCAGATCCCGCACCAGGCGACGTCGATGGCCACGTGCCCCGGCCGGAGCTCCGGCTCCGGGATGTCCTCGACCCGGATGTCCTCCCGGCCGTGCCAGCGTGCTGCCCTCATGGCGTGCCCCTCAGCTCGTGTGGTGCACGGCGGCCGGCTCGGACACCGGCGTCGGGATGCCCTCGTACCGGGCCTTGAGCTGCAGGGCGAGGTAGAGGGAGTAGTGCCGGGACTGGTGCAGGTTGCCGCCGTGCATCCACAGGTGCGGGACGGCGGTCGGCTTCCACATGTTGCGCTGCTCGCCCTCCCACGGACCGGGGTCCTTGGTCGTGTCCGACCCGAGTCCCCAGACCTTGCCGAGCCGGTCGGCGGTCTCCTGGTCGATCAGGTCGGCCACCCAGCCGTTCATCGAGTCGTAGCCGGTGGCGTAGACGACCAGGTCGGCCGGCAGCGTGGTCCCGTCCTCGAGCACGACGGCGTCCTCGGTCAGCTCGCGCACCTGACCGGCGACCAGGTGCACCGACCCGTCGGCGATGAGCTCGGAGGCCCCCACGTCGATGTAGTAGCCCGAGCCGCGCCGCAGGTACTTGAGGAACAGACCGCTGTCGTCGTCGCCGAAGTCCAGCTGGAAGCCCGCGGCCTCCAGCCGGGCGTAGAAGTCCGCGTCGTCGATGCGGATCTGGTCGTAGAGCGGCTTCTGGAACTCGCCCATGATCCGGTAGGGCAGGGACGCGAAGGTCAGGTCGGCCTTCGTCGTGGTCACCCCGGCCGCGGCCGCGCTCTCGGAGTACAGCCCCTCCATCGTGCCCAGCAGCGAGTGGCTGGTGACGATGTGCGTGGAGCTGCGCTGCACCATCGTGACGTCGGCGCCGTTCTCCCAGAGCGCGGCGCAGATGTCGTGCGCGGAGTTGTTGGACCCCACGACGACGACGTTCTTCCCGCGGTAGGACTCCGGACCGGCGTGGGCCGAGGAGTGCTGCTGCTCGCCGCGGAACCGGTCCATCCCGGGGAAGTCGGGCATCCGGGCCTTGCCGCTCATGCCGGTGGCGAACACGAGCTCGGTGGGGTGCATCGTCAGCTGTTCGCCGTCCCGGGTGAGCTGGACCGTCCAGGTGCCGGCGGCCTCGTCGAAGGAGGCGGAGTCGACGGTCGTCGAGGACCAGTAGTCGATCTCCATGACCTTCACGTACATCTCGAGCCAGTCGGCGATCTTGTCCTTCGGCGCGAACACCGGCCAGTTCGCCGGGAACGGCAGGTAGGGCAGGTGGTCGTACCAGACCGGGTCGTGCAGGCAGAGGGACTTGTACCGGCTGCGCCACTGGTCCCCGGGCCGGGCGTACCGGTCCACGACGATCGTGGGGACGTCGAGCTGGCGCAGCCGGGCGCCCAGCGCGATGCCGCCCTGCCCGCCGCCGATCACCAGCACGTACGGCTGTCGGGTCCGGCCCAGCTCGGCGAACTCGGCGTCCCGCTCCTCCAGCCAGGTGCGGCGCTCCTTGTTCGCGCCGTGTTCGGCACCGCGCGGTCGGTCGGCGCCGGAGCGCTCCTCGTGGCCGGTCAGCTCGTAGAGCGTGGTGAGCAGCGTCCAGGCCCGGCCGTCGGTCAGCCGCAGGTGCCCGCGGCCCCGGCCGACTGCGGTGCCGAACTCGATCCAGGCCTCGTCGACGCCGTCCGCGGCGGTCGGCTCCTCGCCGTCGGCGACCCGGAAGCCGGTCGGGTCCACCCGGTCCAGCACCTCGACCAGCCGGGCCCGGACGGCGTCCTGGCCCTCGGCGGTGGTGATGTTCCAGGTGAAGGAGACCAGGTCGCGCCAGAAGCAGGTGGGGGCGAACAGCTCGACGGCGGCGTCCACGTCCCGCGCGGTCAGCGCGGTCTGGAACGCCGCGAGCCAGGCCTGCACCCGCTCGGCCGGGGTCTGCGTGCCGGATGGGCGTTCGAGCGTCTGGGTCATGCCGTCCTCCGTCTCCGGGCGGCCGCGTCGCCGCCCTCAGGAGGCAGTGCACCGGTTCGGGGACGTCGCCGGGAGGGTTGCACGGGGTTGCGCCGGAGGTGGCCGGGGTCACACCCTGGGGGAGTGACCCGACCCCTCATCGACGCCTCGTGGCGACGGGTCGCGGCTGCCGGGGTCGACCGCGGGGGGACGACGGCGCCGGCCGTGCTCCCCGGTGCCGAGGTCGCCCGCAGGGTCGCCTCGGGTCCGCTGGCCCCGATGATCCCCGTGCTGCGCGAGCGGTTGGAGCCGGTGGCGCGGGCGTGCGGTCAGCTGCTGGTGGTCACCGACGTCGACGGGCGGGTGCTCTGGCAGGCCGGCGCCCCGGAGATCCGGCGCGGGGCGGACGCGCTGGGCTTCGTGCCCGGCGCTGCCTGGGGCGAGCGGTCGGTGGGCACCAACGCGATCGGCACCTGCCTGGTGCTGGGTGCTCCGGTGGGCGTGCACGGCGACGAGCACTTCGTCGACGGCCACCAGCGCTGGACCTGCGCGGCGGCCCCGCTGCGCGACCCGGTGGGCGGTGAGCTGCTGGGTGTCGTGGACCTGTCCGGCCCGGCCCGCAGCGCGCACCCGGGCACCGTCGCGCTGGTCGCCGCCGTCGCCGCACTGGCCGAGCACGAGCTGCGGGCCACCCACGACCGGTCGCTGGAGCAGCTGCGTCGGGTGGCCGCCCCGGTGCTGGCCCGGGTGGGCGGCCGGGCGCTGGTCGTGGGTCCGGACGGCGCCACCGCGGCGGTGACCGGCTTCAGCGGTCCGCCCCGGGTGCACCTGCCCGAGACCCTGGACGCCGGTCGGTTGCTGCTGCCCGCGCTGGGGCTGTGCCGCGTCGAGCCGCTGCCCGGTGGCTGGCTGGTCCGGCTGGACGACGCCGAGGACGAGATGCCGGCCACCCGGCTCACGCTGGACCTCACCGGGGACCGTCCGCGGCTGACCGTGGCGGCGGGATCGGGCTCCTGGCAGGACGTGCTCGGGCTGCGGCACGCGGAGATGCTGCTGGCCCTGGCCCGCGCGCCGCTGGGCCGGTCGGCCGCCGAGCTCGCCGACGACCTGTTCGCCGACCCCACCCGCACGGTCACCGTGCGGGCCGAGGTGTCCCGGTTGCGGCGCACCGCCGGCCCGGTGCTGGCGACCCGGCCCTATCGGCTGGCCGAGGGGGTCGTGGCGGAGGTCCTCCGGCCCGCCGACCCGTCCACGCTGCTGCCCGGCTCGGTGGCCCCGGTGGTGGCCCGGGAGCGGCTCAGTCGACCAGTGCCAGCCGGCGGTCCAGCGCCTGGGTGAACAGCCACCCGGCGATGACCACCAGGTGCAGCAGGAACAGCCACAGCCCCAGCGCGACCATCCCGCCGATCACCTCGAGCCCGCCGAACGGCGCGCCCAGCGACAGCGGGAGGGCCAGGAACAGGGTGAACCCCTGCAGGAAGCCCGACAGCGACGCCGCGGTGAAGAACGCCCCGACGAGCACCGCCCGCCAGGGCAGCATCCCGGCCGCCACCACCCGGAACCCCCAGACCAGGGGGCCGACCAGGACGAACAGCACCGCGTAGAAGCCGACGGCGACCGACGCCAGACCGGCCCCGAACCCACCGGTCCGCTGCAGGTCGGCCAGCACCGGGACCACCAGCAGCAACGGGTAGAGCAGCACCGGGGTCACCAGCAGCAGCGGGACGACGGCCAGCCGGCCCCGCCACCCGGTGAAGGTGTCGCGCTCGTCGGTGAAGCGCAGCAGCGCGCGGCGCAGGCCCTCGCCGTAGAAGGTCATCGGGATGAGCGCGAGCACCCCGCCCAGCAGGCTCAACCGGGTGCCGGCCTCGGCCAGGCGGGCCAGGGCGTCCGGGGCGCCCAGCTCGTCGGGCAGGATGCCGCCCAGCTCGGCCAGGTAGCCGCGCACGGCCTCGGGGCTGGTCCACAGCGAGGTCAGCGCCAGCGCCAGCAGCAACAGCGGGACGACGGAGATCCCGGCGTAGAAGGTCAGCCCCGCCGCGATCAGCGACAGGTCGCGCCCGCGCAGCCCGCGCCGGACCGAGCGCATGAGGAAGTCGGCCTCGCTGCGCCACCGGGCGTGCCAGGACGGGCCGGTGGTCATCGTGTCCACTCCACCACCCCGCGCCCGGCGGCGCCCAGCGAACGGGTCAGCCCAGGACGACCTCACCGGAGAAGCCGGTCACCTCGACCTCGCCGGACGCCGTGACGGCCACGGTCACCGCGTCGTCCCCGACGCGCAGGCCCTCGACCCGCACCGCACCCAGCGGTGCCGGGCGCAGCGGGGCCACGGTCAACCGCCCGGCCGGCACGTCGGGGCGCAGCCCGAGCACCGCGGACAGCACCGCCACCGCGGCCGCGGCCGACCAGGCCTGCGGGCGGCAGGACGCCGGGTAGGCCAGCGCGTGCCGGACGTCGGCGGAGGAGTCCCCGGCGAACAGCTCGGGCAGCCGCCAGTCGAAGGACTCCCCGGCCGCCAGCACCCCCCGGGCCAGCGACCCGGCGACCGCGCCGTGCCCGTCGCGGGCGAGCCCGGTGATCGCGATCGCGGTGTCGTGCGGCCAGACCGAGCCGCAGTGGTAGGTCAGCGGGCCGTAGCCGCCGGCGGTGGTGGCCATGGTGCGCAGCCCGAACCCGGAGTCCATCGACGCCGAGCCGACCCGGGCGGCCACCGCGGCGGACTCCGCGGCGTCCAGCAGCCCCGAGCCGAGCAGGTGGGCGATGTTGGAGGTCGGGGCGTCGACCGGGGTCTTGGTGCCGTCCAGCGCGATCGCCGGGTACGGCCCCTCGTCGTCGGCGACCCAGAACGCGTCGCGGAACCGCTTGGCCAGGTCGGCGGCGTAGGCCCGCCACCGGTCGGCGCCCGGCCGGCCGAAGGCCTCCAGCAGCGCCGCCCCGCCCAGCGCCGCCTCGTGCGCGTAGGCCTGTGCCTCGCACAGCGCGATCGGCCCCTCGGCGATCCGGCCGTCGGCGAAGCGCACCGAGTCGTGGCTGTCCTTCCAGCCCTGGTTGGCCAGCCCCGCGCCGGAGCGGTCCAGGTACTCCAGGAAGCCGTCGCCGTCCGGGTCGCCGTCGGTGGCCAGCCACTCCAGGGCGCGCTCGAGCGGGTCGAGCAGCTCGGTGACCACCGCGGGGTCCAGACCCCAGCGCCAGGCGTCGTGCAGCAGGCAGACCCACAGCGGTGTGGCGTCGATGGTGCCGAAGTAGACCGGCGGCAGGAACGGCGTCGTGCCCTCCTCGGCCACCGGTGGCCGGCGGATCTCGTGCAGGATCTTCCCGGGCTCCTCCCCGGTGGCGTCGTCGCGGCGGGTGCCCTGCCGGGCGGCCAGCGTGCGCAGCGTCCCGGCGGCCAGCTCGGTGCCCAGCGGCAGCAGCAACCGCGCCGTCCACAGGCTGTCCCGGCCGAAGAGGGTCAGGTACCAGGGCGCCCCGGCGGCGGTGAAGACGTCCTCCGGTGCGGTGGTCGTGACCATCCGCAGCCCGGCCAGGTCCTCCAGCGACTGCGTGAGCAGGGTGGCCAGCCGGTGGTCGTCGGCGGTCACCGTCGGGGTGGCCCAGCTGTGTGCGGTGGGCGGTGCGGCGGTCACGCCCCCGGGGTCGGTGACGGTGAGCGACCAGGTCACCTCCACGGCGTCCCGCGGGGGGACGACGACCGACCAGTGCAGCTCGCCCACGTCCCCGGCCGGCTCCAGCCCCGGCACCTCGACCTGCACCCCGCGCCCGGCCCACCCGCCGCCCGACGGCGTGACCAGGGAGCGCGCGGAACCGCTCTTGACCTCCTCGACGGTGGCCAGGTCGGTGCCCAGGGTCAGCACCACCTCGGCCGCCACCGGCTCGGCCGCCGTGGACACCAGCCGCAGGGTCTCGGTGAGCCCGTCGGCGGTGAGCACCCGGCTGGTCTCCAGCCGCACGGTCGGGTCGGGCCCGGCGTCCCCCAGCCCGCGGAGGACGGCGACGTGCCGGCTGTGCCCGGGGGCCGTGCTGCCGCCCCCGATGCCGTCGGGGACCAGCCCGGCGACGGTCACGGTGCGCACCGACAGCGCCCGGATGTCGCCGCAGAACACGCCCTCGGCGCCCTGCCCGCGCACCGCGCCGTCCCGGGCCGACAGCACGGTGACCGGGGCCCGCAGGCACACGTCGAGCTCGTGCACGGTCGGCTGCAGACCCGGGGTGCTCGTCATTCGACCGATCCAACCCGACCCGCCCCGCAGCGTGCAACAAGCGCCCTTCTCGTCAGGGCTGCACTTGACAGCGGTGTTGACCGGGGCGCACTGTGCCAGCGGTCACTTAGACCGTTCCAATACGACCGGGGAGGGAGTCGGATCCGATGCACGAGGACCACCGGCCCACCCTGGCGTCGGTCGCCGCGGCCGCCCAGGTCTCCAAGCAGACCGTCAGCAACGTGCTCAACGCCCCGCACCTGGTCAGCGAGTCGACCCTGGAGCGGGTGCAGGGCGTGATCGACGAGGTCGGCTACCGCCCGCTGCGCGCGGCCCAGCAGATGCGCAGCAACCGCTCCCAGCTGATCGGCATGCGCATCGAGCCGGTCCGCGAGGGCATCGGAGGCATCGTCCTCGACCAGTTCCTGCACGCGCTGACCGCCAGCGCCGAGGAGTCCGGGCACCGCCTGGTGCTCTTCACCGCCGGGCACGCCGAGGCCGAGGTCGCCGCCTACGACGAGCTGGTCGCCTCCTTCGCCGTCGACGCCTTCGTGCTCACCGGCACCTCGCACGGCGACCCCCGCACCGCCTGGCTGCGCCGCCGCCGGCTGCCGGTGGCCAGCTTCGGCCGGCCCTGGGATGACGCCGCGGGGCGCAGCTGGGTCGACATCGACGGAGCCGCCGGCACCCGCGCCGCCGTCGAGCACCTCCTGGCGCAGGGCCACACCCGGATCGCCTTCCTCGGCTGGCCCGTCGGCTCGGGCACCGGCGACGACCGGCGGGCCGGCTGGGCGGACGCGATGTCCTCGGCCGGCCTGTCCACCACCGGCCTGGACGCCGGGCTCCCCGACGACCCGGCCGTCGCCCAGGCCGCGGCGCTGGGCCTCGTCGCCGCCCGCGGCGTCACCGCGCTGGTCTGCGCCTCGGACTCCCTGGCCCTCGGCGCCCTGGGCGCCGTCCGCGAACTGGGCCGCGAGCCCGGCACCGACGTGGCCGTCGTCGGGTTCGACGACAGCCCGGTCGCCGCCGCCATCGGGCTGTCCTCGATCGCCCAGCCGGTCGCCGCGGCCGCCGCGGCCTGCATCGACCTGCTCCGTGCCCAGCTCGACCCGGGCCCCGGGGACGCCGCGACCGACGAACCGGTGCTGCTGGCACCGCGCCTCGTCGTCCGGGCGTCCTCGGTCCGCGGTGCCGGGTCGGCGCCCACCGCCACCCCACCGGTCCTGCCCGCTCCCTGACCCCCGACCGGCGGCACCGATGCCGCCGGCCCCTCGACGAGGAGGAACCCCCGAGTGAGACACCCCATCCGCCGGTCCGCACAGGCGGCCGTCGCCGTCGCCACCCTGAGCCTGGCCACCGCCTGCGGTGGCGGGTTCGACGACTCCGCCGAGCAGCAGGACTCCGGCAGCGCCTCGCTCACCATGCTCATCGCCAGCTCCGGGGACGCCGAGACCCAGGCCGTGCAGGCCCAGGTGGACGCCTACGAGCAGGAGTCGGGCAACACCGTGGACCTGCAGGTCGCCGCCGACCTCTCCCAGGAGCTCGCCCAGGGCTTCGCCGGCGGCAACCCGCCCGACGTGTTCTACCTCGACGCCAGCCGACTGGCCGACCAGGCCGACGCCGGCAACCTGTACCCCTACCTGGACCAGGTCGACGACCTCGACGACTTCTACCCGAACCTGGTCGACGCGTTCACCTACGACGGCACCCAGTACTGCCTGCCCAAGGACTTCTCCACCCTCGCCCTGGAGATCAACGACGCCGCGTGGTCGGCCGCCGGGCTCACCGAGGCCGACTACCCGACCACGTGGGAGGAGCTGTCCACGGTCGCCCGGACGCTCACCACCGGCGGGCAGACCGGCCTGGTCATCGGCGACACCCGGGACCGGGTCGGGGCCTTCATGACCCAGGCCGGGGGCTGGTTCCTCAACGAGGACGGCAGCGAGGTCACCACCGACAGCCCGGAGAACCTCGAGGCGCTGCAGTACGTGCAGGAGAACCTGGCCGCGGGCTCCTTCGCCTACCCGAGCGCGGTCGACGCGGGCTGGGGCGGCGAGGCGTTCGGCACCGGCAAGGCCGCGATGACCATCGAGGGCAACTGGCTGGTCGGTGCGATGGAGGCCGACTACCCCGACGTCGGCTACACCGTCGTCCCGCTGCCCGAGGGCCCCGGCGGCGCCGGCACCCTGTCCTTCACCAACTGCCTGGCGGTCGCTGCCGACAGCGACGCGCAGGACGCCGCGGTCGACCTGGCCACCTACCTGACCAGCGCGGACGCGATGACCGCGCTGACCCAGGACACCGGTGTGCTGCCCTCCCGGCAGTCCCTGGCCGACGCCTACCTCGAGCAGTTCCCCGAGCGGCAGGCCTACGTCGACGGTGCCGAGTTCGCCCAGGGCCCGGTCAACGCCCCCGGCGTGGAGCAGGTGCTGATCGACTTCGACAGCCAGCTCGGCGGCCTGGCCACCGGTGACCCGCAGGCGATCCTGGAGTCCACCCAGACCAACCTCGAGCAGGCGATCGGCGGATGACCGCCGTCCCGGCTCCCGCGGGGGGCCTCGCGACGAGCCCCGTGCGGGAGCCGGGGCGCACCCGCAGGAGGCGCTCGTCGGGCCAGAACGCCGCCGGCTGGGCGTTCAGCGCCCCGCAGGTCGTGCTCGTCGGGCTCTTCGTGCTCATCCCGATCGCGATGGCGTTCTGGGTCAGCCTCACCGACTGGCGCGGCCGCGGCTCGCCGTTCAGCACCGGGGTCGGGTTCGTCGGCTTCGACAACTACGCCACGATCCTCACCGAGCCCGGCCTCCCGCGGCAGGACTTCATGACCTCGCTGCGCAACAACGCCTGGTACGTGGTGTTCGTCGTCCCGCTGCAGACGGCGATCGCGCTGGGCCTGGCGCTGGTGCTCAACAGCAAGATCCGGGCCAAGAGCTTCTTCCGGACGGCGTTCTACTTCCCCACCGTCACCAGCTCGGTCGCCATCAGCCTGGTCTTCATCTTCCTGTTCACCGGCGGCGGCGCGGTCAACGGCCTGCTGGGCCTGGTCGGCATCGACGGGCCCAACTGGTTCAGCGACTCCCGCGGGCTGCTGCACCTGGCCGGCGACGGCCTCGGCCTCTGGGACGCCTCGAACCCGCCGGCTGCCCTCACCGACGGCGGCCCGCTCGGGCTCTCCTGGTGGGACTGGCTGTCCGGCCCCTCGATCGCGCTCGCCGCGCTGATCCTGCTGGTGGTCTGGACCTCGGCCGGTGGCTACATGCTGATGTTCCTGGCCGCGCTGCAGGACGTGCCCGCCGACGTGCAGGAGGCCGCCCGGATGGACGGCGCCAACGCCTGGCAGCGGTTCCGCAACGTGACCCTGCCGGCGCTGCGGCCCACGCTGTTCCTGGTGACGACGCTGGGGCTGATCGGCACCTGGCAGGTGTTCGACCAGGTGTACCTGATCAGCCAGGGCAACCCGGCCAAGACGACCCTGACCCCGGCCTACCTGAGCTACACCTCGGCCTTCGAGACCGGACAGTGGGGCCGGGCCGCGGCGATGTCGTTCGTGCTGTTCGCGATCATCGTCGTGCTCACCACGGTCCAGCGCTACGTCATGCGCGACAAGGACGCGATCGCGGAGAAGAAGGCGGCCAGGGCCGCCCAGCGCCGCCGGTCGTCCTCCTCGCGCACCACCTTCTTCCACGCCGGCCGGTGAGGCGACGATGACCACCACGATCCCGACCACGCCGGGCAACGCCGCGGGCCTGCCCACCTCCGCCGACGGCACCAGCCCGCCGGCCCGCCCGAGCACCGGCCGCGGACCGGGCCGGCAGATCGGCCGGTTCCTGGCCTACGTCGTCCTGGTCTTCTTCTCGATCGTCTACCTGTACCCGTTCCTCATCCAGATCGTCACGTCGTTCAAGACCGACACCGACGCGACCAACTCCCCGCTGACCCTGCTGCCCGACCCGGTCACCACCGCGGCGTTCAGCCGGCTCTTCGACACCCAGTTCCCGCTGTGGGCGTTCAACTCGGTGTGGGTCGCGGTGCTGGTCACCGCCGGGCGGGTGTTCCTCTGCTCGCTGGCCGGCTACGCGCTGGCCCGGCTGCGCTTCCGGGGCCGCTCGGCGCTGTTCACCGCCGTCCTCGCGGTCATGGCCGTGCCCAGCGTCGTACTGCTCATCCCGAAGTTCCTGGTGCTCAACCAGCTCGGCATCTACGACACCCCGGTGGCGCTGTTCCTGCCGCTGGTCGCCGATGCCGCCGGCGTCTTCATCATGAAGCAGTTCTTCGAGTCGGTGCCGGCCTCGATCGAGGAGGCCGCCCGGATCGACGGCGCCAGCACCTTCCGGGTGTTCTGGTCGGTGGTGCTGCCGATGGCCCGGCCCGCGCTGATCACCCTGACGATCCTGAGCTTCCAGGCCTCCTGGAACGAGCTGCCGCACTTCATCGTCGCCAGCCAGGACCGCGACCTCTACACCCTCACCAAGGGCGTCGCGACGCTCACCACCGGCCAGCTGGGCTCGGGCAACCAGTTCCCGCTCACCCTGGGTGCCGCGCTGCTGATGACCATCCCGGTCGCGATCGTGTTCTTCGTCTTCCAGCGCTACTTCGTCGCCGGCGCCAACGAGGGCGGCGTCAAGGGCTGACCCGGGCGCCCCGGCAAAGGAACCTCTGCACCCCCTCCACAGCTCGATGGGGGGTGCAGAGGTTCCTTCGTCGGGGGGTCAGTCGGCGTGGACCAGCAGGCCGCGGATCGTCTCGCCGGCGGCCTGGTCGGCGAAGCCCTGGCCGAGCTGGTCCAGGGAGTACCGCCGGGTGATCATCCGGTCGAGCTCGAGCTTCCCCTCCTGGGCCATCCGCAGCAGCATCGGCACGTCGCGGTGGGCGTTGCAGCTGCCGAACAGCGCGCCCTGCACCCGGTGCTCGTAGACGGTGAGCCCGTTGCCCATCAGCGCGACGGTGACGTCGGTGCCGAGGTCGGCGAGCGCGGTGAGCACCAGGGTGGCGCCCTTGCCCAGGCAGCGGACGGCGCTGCGGGTGGTGTCGGCGTCCAGGGCGCCCACGGTGAGGACGACGACGTCCGCGCCGTTGCCCCGGGTGAGCTCGCGGGCGAGCTTGGCGGCCGACCGGGTGTCCTCGACGGCGTGGGTGGCCCCGACGGACTGGGCGAACTCGCGGCGGAAGGCGACCGGGTCGACGGCGATGACGTGCGAGGCGCCGGCGTGCACCGCGCCCTGCACCGCGTTGGCACCCACCCCGCCGCAACCGACCACGACGACGGTGTCCCCGGGCCGGGTGCCGCCGGCGTAGACCGCCGAGCCCCAACCGGTGGGCACGCTGCAGGCCATCAGGGCGGCGGTGTCCAGCGGCAGCCAGGGGTCGATCCGGATGCAGGAGGCCTCGCTCAGCAGCGAGTGCCGGGCGAACGCGCCGACCATGCAGAACCCGCCGAGCGGCTCGCCGTCCAGCCGGAAGGGCCAGGTGCCGGTGGGCAGCTGACCGGTGGCGATGGTGGCGCCCAGGTCGCACAGGTTGGACCGGCCCGACGCGCACCAGCGGCAGATCCCGCAGGCCGGCAGGAAGCTGGCGACGACGTGGTCCCCGGGGGCCACCCGGCTCACGCCCGGCCCCACCGCCAGGACGACGCCGGACCCCTCGTGCCCGCCGACGATCGGGTACCGGCCACCGGCGTTGGCGTGCCGCAGGTGCTCGTCGGAGTGGCACAGCCCCGCGTAGGCCATCTCCACCAGCACCTCGCCCGGCCCCGGGTCAGCGACCTCCAGGGTCACGAGCTCGTACTGTCCGCCCTCGCCACGCAGCACCGCGCCGGTCGTCTCCACGCGCTGTGTCTAACAGCCCCGCCCCCCGCGGCGTCGATCAGCTGGGACGACCACCGTGCGTCCTCAGCCACCGGCGTCGGTGGAGGAGGACGCACTCTGGTCGTCGACCCTGATCAACGCCGCGGGCGGGGGAGGGTCAGCCCAGGAGGTGCCGGGCGGCGGCGTACCCGCCCAGGCCGCTGACGGCGCCACCGCGCACGGTCCCGCCGGACGACGCCGCGACGACCCGGGGGTGCCCGGTGGCCGCGCCCCAGGTGCCCGCCGGCTGGGCCTCGGTGGCCACCGGCCAGGCCAGGTCGCCGTGGAAGATGTGCCCGCCCGGCATGGCGAGGGAGGCCTCCACGTCCAGCGGGGACGACGCCTGCAGGCACGGCCGGCCCTCGGCGTCGGTGGCGAGCACGTCGGCCAGCGGCTCGGCCAGCTGGGCGTCGAGCTGCGCGACGACCCGGCGCACGGCCTCGTCCCGGGTGCCCACCGGGTCGGCGGTGAACAGGTCGGCCGGGGTGTGCAGCCCGAAGACGGTGAGCGTGTGCAGCCCGGTGTCGCCGATGATCGAGGGGTCGGTGAGGGAGTGGCAGTAGACCTCGAACGGGATGAGGTCGGGCAGCGCACCGGCGGCGGCCTGCGCGTACGCGGCGTCGATCTGCCCGGCCGCCTCGTCGACGTGGCAGGTGCCGCCGAAGGCCACCGCGGGGTCCAGGCCGGAGCGCAGCCGGGGGAGCCGGGTGAGCACCGTGTTGACCTTGAGCTGGGCGCCCACCGGGCGGGGTGCGGGGGCGGCGCCGGTGAGCTCGTCGAGCACCGCGGGGGCGCAGCCAGCGACCACGTGCCCGGCGTCCACGGCGTGCGTCGTCCCGTCGTCGTCGGTCCAGTGCACGGTCGCCCCGTCGTCCCGGGTCTCGACGGCGGTGACCGTCGCCCGGGTGGCGAACTCGGCGCCGGCCCGGCGGGCGGAGGCGGCCATGGCGCCGCTGACCGCGCCCATGCCCCCGACCGGCACCCGCCAGAGGCCGGTCCCGTTGCCGACCAGGTGGTAGAGGAAGCAGCGGCCGGCCAGGCCGTCGGCGGCGTGCACGTCGGCGAAGGTGCCGATCAGCCCGTCGGTGAGCGCGACACCCCGGGTGACGTCGTGGTCGAGGTGGTCGGCGACGACGTCGGCGAGCGGGCGTTCGACCAGGTCGCGGTAGAGCTGGGGGTCGCGCAGCCGGGACTCCAGCTCCGCCCGGGTCGGCAGCGGCTCGACGAGGGTGGGGGAGAGGTCCTCGGCCAGCGTGGTCAGCCGGCCGTAGAGGCGCTGCCAGCCGGCCCACTCGGCGTCGGAGCCGGTGAGTGCCCGGAACGAGTCCGGCTCCACCAGCAGCGCCCGGTCATCGAGCAGGGTCGCGGAGTGCACCGACCGGTCGGCCAGGGTGAGGCCGAGGTCCAGGTCGGCGGCGATCCGGTCGGGCAGCAGGCTGACCAGGTAGCTGTAGGCCGAGAGCCGGACGTCGACCCCGGGGAACACCTGCTCGCTGACCGCGGCCCCGCCCACACCGGCCCGGCGTTCGAGCACCAGCACCGAGCGGCCCGCGCGGGCCAGGTAGGCAGCGGCGACCAGGCCGTTGTGCCCGCCCCCCACGACCACGACGTCGTACCGGGCGGCGGTCACGGCAGCTCCTTCTCGTAGTAGCGGGACCACTCGTCGGGCTCGTCCAGGTAGTGGCCGAAGGCCTCGATGGGCCGGTAGCCCGACCGCTCGTAGAGCGCGATCGCCTCGTGCTGGAGCGGGCCGGTCTCCAGGCGCAGCGTGTGCCACCCGCGCTCGGCGGCGGTCGCCTCGAGCCCGGTGAGCACCAGCCGGGACAGTCCTCGACCCCGGGCGGCGGGGACGACGTACATCCGCTTCAGCTCGGCCGCACCGGGCTCCAGCGGGCGCAGCGCCCCGCAGCCGACCGGGGTGCCGTCGTCCTCGCGCAGCAGCAGGACCACCGCGACGTCCTCGGCCGTGGGCGGGGTGCCGGACTCGCCCCGGCCGTCGTACCGCTCGCGCAGCTCGGCCTGCTGGGCGTCGGACAGGGCCTGCACCCGAGGGTCGGCCCAGGTGGTGGCGGTCAACGTCGGCACCCGGTCATCCTGCCCGGTCGACCCGCTGCAGCAGCCCCCAGACCAGGAGCGCCCGGGTGCCGTCGGGCAGGGCCACCACGTCCCGGGTGGGGACGTCGGGGGGCTCGAGGACGGCGCCCTCCACCGCGGCGACGTCGTCGAGCACGTGCTCCCACACGAGGAGGCCGGACGGCGCGGGGGAGCCGGGGCCCCGCACCAGCTGCTCGCGGAGCACCTGCCCGCCCGGCCCGGACACGACCTCCCAGCGCAGCGTCGGCCACAACGGGAGCACCCACTGCCGGACCACGAGCTCGAGGTCCCCCCAGGGACGCGCGGCGGTGCTCTCCGGCGGGCCGAGCACCGCGGCGTGCCGGTCACCCCGCCGGGCCGAGTGCTGCAGCGTCTGCCACCGGGTGTGCGCGGCGTGCGCCTGCGCCCGGGTGGCGCCCAGCCGGGGCAGTGCGGCAGCGACGAGGTCGGGCCGCACGTCGGCCATCCGGCGGAGCAGCACGAGGCAGAACTCGCGGCGCGCCAGTCCCTGCACGGAGGCATCTCCTCACCCGTTGTGAGCGTGTTCACCGGACCCGGGTGCGGAAGTCCACAAAAGGGGTCTCGGCGGTTGTCACGAACGTATTACGCACCTACCGTCGGCCCGTCCGGACGGATCGTTCCGTCGCCTCCCCTGGGTGACACCGACCGGACGCCGCCGAACCGCACGCCCCTCGTGAGCACCACCGGCACCACCGCGCAGCCCCCGCTGCGCACCGAGGAGCAGCGGACCGGGGACCCACCGCAGCACTGGGGTGAAGCACGCACCGACCCACCCAGGGTCGACGTGCCGGGCGAACTTCCCGTCCGAATCCGTCAGCTAACCCGGTAGGCGGCTCGTTGGAAGAAAGGACCACCCGCCGCACATGGCGAGTTCCAGCATGCCCGCGCGTCGCCCCGCCCTCCGGGGGCGTCGCGCTGCGATCACCCTCCTCGCCGCTGCCGGGGTCGTCCTGACCTCCACGCCGGCCCTCGCCGCACCGGACACCACGGACGCGCCGAGCACCTCGTCCGCCCCGGCCGAGCCGACCACCGCCGCCGAGGCCGCCCAGCTCATCGCCGACAAGGGCCACGAGCTCGAGGTCGTCACCGAGGACTTCAACACCGCCCGGGAAGAGCTCCTGCTCGACCAGGCCGCCGCCGACCAGGCCGCCGCCGACGCCGCGGCCGCGCAGAGCGCCTACAGCCAGGCCCAGCAGTCGGTCACCAGCGTGGCGCGCACCGCCTACACCGGCGACACCCAGCTCGGCTCGCTGCAGGCGATGCTGACCAGCGGGTCGGCCAGCGAGTTCGTCGACCGGGTCTCCACCCTCGACGTCCTCGGCGCCCACAACACCGACGTGCTCACCTCGGCGCAGGCCGCCAACGACACTGCCGCGCAGGCCCAGGCCGCCGCGCAGCAGACCGCGGCCGACGCCCAGGCCCAGCTGGACAGCGTGACCGCCCAGCAGGAGTCCCTGAACGCGCAGATCGCCGAGTACCAGGCCGAGTACGCCGCGCTGTCGGCCCAGGAGCAGGCCGCCGCCGCGGCTGCTGCTGCCGCGGCCGCCGCCGCAGCTGCCCCGGCCACCACCGAGAGCAGCGCGTCGTCGTCCTCGTCCTCGTCCTCGAGCAGCTCGGCCAGTGCCCCGGCCGCCAGCTCCTCGGCGTCCGGCGGCAGTGCGGTGACCGCCAACAGCGCCGCCGCGCAGATCGCCGTCGACACCGCCATGGCGCAGCGCGGCGACCCGTACGTGTGGGCCGCCTCCGGGCCGAACAGCTTCGACTGCTCGGGCCTGGTGCAGTACGCCTACGCCGCCGCCGGCATCTCGCTGCCGCACTCCTCGCGGATGCAGGCCTCGATGGGCCAGGCCGTCTCCCGCGCCGACCTGCAGCCCGGTGACCTGATCGCCTTCTACAGCCCGGTCAGCCACATCGGCATCTACATCGGCAACGGCCAGATGGTGCACGCGCCCACCTCGGGTGACGTCGTCAAGGTCGCCAGCATCGACACGATGGGCTCCATCACCGCGATGCGTCGCCTCGCCGGCTGACCCAGCCGACACCTCCCACCGCCCCGGTCACCTGATGGTGACCGGGGCGGTGTGCTGTCGGGAGGTCGGTCACACCCGGGGACCCTCCCGGGCTGCGCGCCGTTGGGACCTGTCGTGAGCGCCCTGACCGAGCCCCGCACCGTTGCCCGCCTCTTCCGCGTCGTCGCGTTGGCCGAGGCGGTGACCTGGGCGCTGCTGCTGGCCGGCATGTTCGTCAAGTGGGTGCTGGGCACCTCCGAGGTCGGCGTCCAGGTGGCCGGGCCGATCCACGGCGCGGTCTTCGTCGGCTACGTGGCGGTGTCGTTCCTGGCCTGGCGGGTGCTGCGCTGGGACCTCCGGACCGCGGCGCTGGCGCTGATCGCCTCGGTCCCGCCGTTCACCACGATCTGGTTCGAGCGCTGGGCCGCCCGCACCGGCCGGCTGCCGCTCGGGGAGACCGTCGCGCGCACGGCTGGCTAGCCTGCGGGACATGGTCGAGCCCACCCCCGTCGCACCCACCACGGCCCGCACCCTGCTGGCCCGCACCGCCCGGGTGCAGCGCGACGGGCGGGCCCCCAGCCTGGTCGCCGGTGTCGTCCGGGACGGCGGGCTGGCGTGGTCGGCCGGCCGCGGGGGCGTCGCCGACCCGCACACCGACGTGCAGTACCGGCTCGGCTCGATCAGCAAGACCGTCACCGCCGTCGTGGTCATGCGGCTGCGCGACGAGGGCCGGCTCGGCCTGGGCGACCCGCTGGAGGCGCACGTCCCCGGCACCCCGTTCGGTGACCGCACGGTCGGCCAGCTGCTCTCGCACCTGGCCGGGGCCTCCAGCGAGAGCCCCGGCGGGTGGTGGGAGCGGGTCCCCGGCGGGTCGTTGGAGGACCTCGCGCTGGCCCCCGAGCACGTGGTGCTCGGTGCGGCCCGCCGCTTCCACTACTCCAACCTCGGCTTCGGCCTGCTCGGTGAGCTCGTCGCCCGGCACCGCGGGACGTCCTGGGCCGAGGCCGTCACCGGGGAGGTGCTCGGCCCCCTGGGGATGAGCCGGACGACGCCGCGACCCTCCGGCGTCGCCGCCCGGGGGAGCGCGGTGCACCCGTGGGCCGACGTCGTCCTGCCCGAGCCCGAGCACGACGCCGGCGTCATGGACGCCGCCGGCCAGCTCTGGGCCACGCTGACCGACCTGGGCCGGTTCGCCGCCTTCCTGCTCGGTGACACCGGTGACGTGCTCTCCCCGGCGACGCTGGCCGAGATGAGCGAGCCGGCCGGGGTGGACTCCTCGTCGGCCGGGTGGTCGGCCTACGGGCTGGGTCTGCAGGTCGTGCGGGCCGACGGCGCGACGCTGGTCGGGCACGGCGGCTCGATGCCCGGCTTCCTCGCCGGGGTGTTCGTGGACCGCGCCGAGCAGACCGGTGCGGTGATGCTGGCCAACACCACGAGCGGGCTGGACCCGCTGGTGCCCGGGCTGCTGGCCGACCTGCGGGCCGCCGAGCCCCGGGTGGTCGAGGCCTGGTCCCCGGAGGCCCCGCCGGTGCCGCTGGCCGATCTCGGCGTCTGGTTCTGGGGCCCGGCGCCGCACGTGCTGCGCGCCCAGGCCGGTGGCCTGCTGCACCTGGGGCCGCTGCCCGGGCGGGGAGGCCGGGCCAGCCGGTTCGCCCGTCGTCCCGACGGCTCGTGGGTCGGCCTGGACGGCTACTACGCGGGGGAGACCCTGCGGATCGCCGCCGACCACCTCGACCTGGCGACCTTCACCTTCACCCGGCAGCCCTACGACCCCGCCGCCCCCGTCCCCGGCGGCGTCGACGAGCGCGGCTGGACCCCCCCCCTGACGAGGAACGCCCTCCCCGTCAGGAGACCTGACGAGGAGGGCGCTTCGTGCAGCAGGGGTCAGGCGCGGTCGAGGGCCGCCAGGGTGGAGTGGGTGGCGAAGCCGTAGGCCAGGTGCGGGACGACGTCGGCCGCCCAGTCGGTGGCCGACCAGGTGCGCGGGTCGCTGATGCCCAGGGCCGCCATCGGGCCGTTGGCCGCGACCAGCGCGCCGACGCCGGCGACGAGACCGCCGACCAGCGGGTTCGGCCGGAAGCCCAGGGCCCGGGCCAGCCCGGCCAGGGCACCCACGCCGACGCCGGCGACGATCCCGGTCAGCGGGCCGAGCCCGGAGACCCGGTTGTCGCGGGTGTCGCCCTCGCCGGGGATCTCCACGTGTGCCTTCTCGGCCAGCTTCTCCACCGTCTGCTCGGGGGTGGAGCTCGTGCCGCGGCCGCGGGCGGTCATGTCCAGGTAGGTCACCGTGTTCAACACGGTCGTGCCGGTCGCACCGGCGGCCGCGCCGCGGAGCAGCCAGCCCCCGGTGGAGATGCCGCGCTTGCCCTTGCCGATCGCACCCAGAGGGGTCTGCTTTGCCATGGGCGGGCGCTACCCGCCGTCCGCGGGGTCGGAAACGGTCAGTACGGGTCGGACACGTCACCGGCGCAGACGGTGACCTCGGTCGGCGGCGGGGTGCCGTCGGCGACGAAGTCGGCCACCAGGTCGTCCACGCAGGAGACCCCGCGGCCGAAGAGCACGTGTGGGCCGCCCTGCTGGGTGACCAGCGAGGCGTCGTCGAGCACCCGGCTGTAGACCCGCAGCGCGTTCTGGGTCGGGGTGTTCGGGTCGGTGTCGGCGGTGAGCACGAGCATCGGGTACGCGGGGTCGGTGACCGGGGCCGGCCGCTCGAAGTCCGCGGTGTCGGCGACCCCGGGCCAGAACAGGCAGCTCAGGTCGTTGTAGAACACCGCGCCCAGCCGCATCCCGTCCGCGCCGACCTCGGCGGCGGCGTCCAGCCAGTCGTCCAGCTCGGCCCGCCCGCTGCCGTCGCGGGGGACGAAGTCGAAGTCCTGGCACTCGACGGCCAGGAACAACGCGTCCGAGAACGTGTCGTCGACCGGGGCGGGCGCGGCCAGCGTCGCCAGCGACTCGAACTCCCCGTCCAGCCCCTCGTTCAGCGCCTCCTGCAGCGCCGTCCGGGAGTACGGGTCGCTGACGGTGGAGAAGGCAGCGGCCTGCAGCCCGTCCAGCCCGAACTCCTCGCCGTCCCCCAGGTCGACGGGCTCGGCGGCCAGCTGCTCGGCCAGCTGGTCGTAGCCGGCCAGCGAGTCACCGGGGGCCTCGTCGGCGC
The DNA here is from genome assembly GCF_001424455.1 of Geodermatophilus sp. Leaf369. Taxonomy (NCBI): domain Bacteria; kingdom Bacillati; phylum Actinomycetota; class Actinomycetes; order Geodermatophilales; family Geodermatophilaceae; genus Geodermatophilus; species Geodermatophilus sp. Leaf369. Next base: position 627,568 of record NZ_LMQA01000002.1, read on the forward strand.
AGCGGCGCTGCACGTCGCAGGCCAGCAGGGTCGCGGTCAACGCGTCGCTGTAGGCCTGCGCCGCCTCGGTGTAGAAGTCCTCGACCTCGGTGCTCAGGTCCACCACGCCGTCCAGTACCAGCCCCTCGACGTGCTCGGGGTGCGCGGCGGCGTAGGTCTGCACGAACTGGGTGCCGTAGCTCTCCCCGTAGAGCGTCAGGGTGTCTGCGCCCAGCCACCGGCGGAACAGCTCCAGGTCCTCGACCGCCTGCCGGGTGCCGTAGCGGGCGGCGTCGGCCGGGTCCACGCCGGCCTCGGCGAAGCAGTCCTCCCCGAACGCGGTGGCGGCCTCGGCGAACGCGTCCCGCTCCTCGGGGGAGGACGAGCTGTCCACGCCCGGGCTCTCGTCCGCGGCGACGGTGTCGTCGCACCGGAAGGGCTGGGAGAGCCCGATGCCGCGCTGGTCGAAGAAGACGACGTCGAAGGAGTCGGTGATCTCCGCGGGCATGGCGTCGGTGTAGTCCGTGGCGAGGGCGATGCCGCTCGAGCCCGGCCCGCCCGTCGCGGTCACGAACACCCCACGCGACTCCTGCTCGGCGCGGTGGACCGCGAAGGTCACGTCCCACGTCGCGCTGCCGACGACGACGTGGTCGGTGGGGACGGCGAGGGTCACGCAGCTGAACCCCTCGGCGTCCGCGCAGGGCTCCTCGGACACCACGGTCACCGCGGCCTCGGGCTGCGACCAGGTGGCACACCCGGTGAGCAGCAGCAGGGCGGGGAGCAGGACACGCAGCGGACGCACGGCGCACCCTAACGGTGCAGGTCAGGCCTCCAGGCCCGCGGCGCGACGGAGCAGCGGGGTCATCCGGTGGTCGACGAACCGGCGCAGCGCCAGGTTGGTGTCGGTGCGCTGCACGCCCGGGATGGCCAGCACCTGCTCGCTGATCCGCCAGAGGTCGTCGGCGTCGACGGCGACCACCTGGACGAGCAGGTCGGCCACGCCGGACAGCCCGGTCACCTCGAGCACCTCGGGGATGTCGGCCAGGCCCGCGCTGACCTCGGCGAGCGAGGTCTGGGTGACCGTGACGGTCACGTAGGCGCCCAGCCGGTAGCCCAGCGCCTCGGGGCGGACGCGCCGCTCGAAGGGGTCCAGCACCCCGCCGGACTCCAGGCGCGCCAGCCGGGCCTGCACGGTGTTGCGGGCCAGCCCGAGCTCGGCGGACAGCGCCATCACCGTCGCCCGTGGGTCCTCGGAGAGGGCGAGCAGGAGACGGGCGTCGGTGGCGTCGATGCCGGGCACGGTGCTCAGTGTGCCACGCCACAACAGGGTCCGACCGAGCATCCTGCTCAATCCGAACGACCCCCCTTGCGCACTCCGATCCGGCAGTGATGTGCTGCACACGGCGCTGCACGGTGCCGTGAGACGTCCACCGACCGTGCCCACGGGGATCCCGGGGGCGGGGAGACGGCGAGGAGAAGTCGTGACCGCAGCACCCGAGATGCAGGAGATCGTCGACCCCGTCCCGGGGGCCGGCGAGCCCCACCTGCCCGCCCAGCCCGACCTCGTGCAGCTCCTGACGCCGGAGGGCGAGCGCGTCGAGCACCCCGACTACGCCCTGGACGTCACCGACGAGGAGCTGTGCTCCCTGTACCGGGACATGGCCCTGGTGCGCCGCTGGGACGTCGAGGCCACCGCGCTGCAGCGCCAGGGCGAACTGGGCATCTGGGCCTCGCTGCTGGGCCAGGAGGCCGCCCAGGTCGGCGCCGGCCGGGCCATGGGGACCGGGGACATGGCGTTCCCGACCTACCGCGAGCACGGCGTGGCCTGGACCCGCGACGTCGACCCGCTGCACGTGATCAGCCTGTTCCGCGGCAACGACCTCGGCGGCTGGGACCCGGTCGCCCGCCGGTTCAACCTCTACACCGTCGTCATCGGCGCGCAGTGCCTGCACGCCACGGGCTACGCGATGGGCATCCAGCGCGACGACGCCGAGGCCGCCGCGCTGGCCTTCCTGGGCGACGGCGCGACCAGCCAGGGCGAGGTCAACGAGTCCTTCATCTGGGCCGCGACCTTCTCCGCCCCGGTGGTGTTCTTCTGCCAGAACAACCAGTACGCGATCAGCGTGCCGATCGAGCGCCAGTCGCGGGTGCCGCTGTTCCAGCGCGCCGCGGGGTTCGGCTTCCCCGGCGTCCGGGTGGACGGCAACGACGTCCTCGCCGTCCTCGCCGTGACCCGCGCCGCGCTGGCCCGCGCCCGGGAGGGCTCCGGGCCCACGTTCATCGAGGCGTTCACCTACCGGATGGGTGCGCACACCACCTCCGACGACCCCACCCGCTACCGGCTGGCCGGAGAGCTGGAGGAGTGGAAGCTGCGTGACCCGATCGCCCGCCTGAAGGCGCACCTGTCCCGCTCCGGCAAGGCCGGGCCGGAGTTCTTCGCCGCCGTCGACGCCGAGGGCGACGAGCTCGCGGTCCGGATCCGGAAGGGCACGCTGGAGATGCCCGACCCGGCCGGCACCGACATGTTCGACCACGTCTACGCCGAGCAGACCGAGGAGATCGCCGCGCAGCGCGCGGAGTTCCTCAGCTACCACGAGGGGTTCGAGCAGTGACCACCCTGACGCTGGGCAAGGCCCTCAACACCGGCCTGCGCAAGGCCATGGAGGACGACCCGAAGGTCGTGCTCATGGGCGAGGACATCGGCAAGCTGGGCGGGGTCTTCCGGATCACCGACGGCCTGCAGAAGGACTTCGGCGAGGCGCGCGTGGTGGACACCCCGCTCGCCGAGGCCGGCATCATCGGCACCGCGGTGGGCCTGGCGATGCGCGGCTACCGGCCGGTCTGCGAGATCCAGTTCGACGGGTTCGTCTTCCCCGCCTACAACCAGATCGTCACCCAGGTCGCCAAGATCCACGCCCGTTCCCGCGGCCGGCTGCCCATGCCGATCACCATCCGGATCCCGTTCGGCGGGGGCATCGGCGCGGTCGAGCACCACAGCGAGAGCCCCGAGGCCTACTTCGCGCACACCACCGGCCTGAAGGTGGTCGCGGTGTCGAACCCGGCCGACGCCTACTGGATGCTGCAGCAGGCCATCGCCTGCCCCGACCCGGTGGTGTTCTTCGAGCCCAAGCGCCGGTACTGGGACAAGGCCGACGTCGACCTCGACGTCGCCCCACCGCCGCTGTTCACCTCCCGCGTGGTCCGGGCCGGCGACGACCTGACCCTGCTGGCCTACGGCCCGATGGTGAAGACGGCCCTGCAGGCGGCGCAGGCCGCCGAGGAGGAGGGCCGCTCGATCGAGGTGATCGACCTGCGCACGCTCTCCCCGCTGGACCTGGGCCCGGTCGAGGAGTCGGTGCGCCGCACCGGGCGCTGCGTCGTCGTCCACGAGGCGCAGACCAACCTCGGGCTCGGCGCCGAGATCGCCACCCGGGTGACCGAGAGCTGCTTCCACTCCCTGGAGGCCCCGGTGCTGCGGGTCGGTGGCTACGACGTCACCTACCCGCCGTCCAAGCTCGAGGAGGAGTACCTGCCCGACCTGGACCGGGTGCTGGACGTGGTCGACCGAGCGATGGAGTTCTGAGATGGCCGACCTGCGTCAGTTCAAGCTGCCCGACGTCGGCGAGGGCCTGACCGAGGGCGAGATCCTGCAGTGGCTCGTCGCGGTGGGCGACGTCGTCACCACCAACCAGCCGCTGTGCGAGGTCGAGACGGCGAAGGCCGCCGTCGAGCTGCCCTCGCCCTACGCCGGCACCGTGGTCGAGCTGCTGCACGAGCCGGGGACGACGGTCGACGTCGGCGCCCCGATCATCACCATCGACATCGGTGGCCCCGCGGCCGACGACGCACCTGCCGACGACACCCCCGCCGCGGGGTTGATCGGCGGCCCCGCGCCCGGTGGCCGCACCTCGGTGCTGGTCGGCTACGGCCCGAAGAACACCGAGGCCGTCCGTCGCCCGCGCCGCTCCGGTGCCGCCGCGGCCGAGAGGGCCACCGTCCCCCAGGTCCTCCCCGAGGCCGACTACGGCTCGGGCAGCGAGCGCCCGCCGTTGCTGGCGACCGCCCCGGACGTGCGCAGCAAGCCGGTGCGTCCCGGAGGCGTGGAGATGGGCCGGGCCGCCGAGCAGCACGCCACCGACTCCGAGGCCGCCTCGGGCCAGGCCGTCGCCCCCGGTCGCCGGGCGCCCCGCCCGCTGGCCAAGCCGCCGGTGCGCAAGTACGCCAAGGACTGCGGCGTCGACCTGACCACCGTCACCGGCACCGGGGACGGCGGGGTCATCACCCGTGCCGACGTCGACGCCGCCCGCAGCGGGGCCGCCCCGTCGGGTGCCCGCACCCCGGCCGAGCTGGCCGCCGAGGCCGGCACGGTCGTCCGCTTCCCGGTCGCCGACGCCGGCACCGAGGGCCGTGAGCAGCGCATCCCGGTCAAGGGCGTCCGCAAGCACACCGCGGCCGCCATGGTCGCCAGCGCCTTCACCGCCCCGCACGTCACCGAGTTCCTCACCGTCGACGTGACCCGGACGATGCAGCTGCGCACCCGGCTCGCCGCCCGCCCCGAGCTCGCCGGGCTGCGGATCAGCCCGCTGCTGTTCGTGGCCAAGGCGCTGCTGCTCGCGGCGCACCGGCACCCGATGGTCAACAGCTCGTGGGACGAGACGGCCCAGGAGATCGTGGTCAAGGACTACGTGAACCTGGGGATCGCCGCGGCCACCCCGCGCGGGCTGATCGTGCCCAACGTCAAGGACGCGGGCCGGCTGTCGCTGGCCGAGCTCGCCGGCGCGCTGGCCGACCTGACCGCCACCGCGCGGGAGGGGAAGACCAGCCCGACCGCGATGTCGGGCGGCACCATCACGATCACGAACGTGGGCGTCTTCGGCGTGGACACCGGCACCCCGATCCTGAACCCGGGGGAGTCGGCGATCCTGGCCTTCGGTGCGGTCCGGGAGACGCCCTGGGTGCACAAGGGCAAGATCAGGATCCGGCAGGTGACCCAGCTGGCGTTGAGCTTCGACCACCGGGTCGTCGACGGCGAGCTCGGCTCGCGGTTCCTGGCCGACATCGGCGCCGTGCTGCACGACCCGGGGACCGCCCTGGCCTTCTAGGGTCGGTGCGATGGAGACCGAGCTCGGGCCGCTGCTCACCTTCGCCGCGCGCTCCCGGGTGCCCGACGGGTTCGGGTACCTGAGGGCCGACGGTGAGGTCGAGCAGCGCCCCACCGAGACGTGGATCAGCGCCCGGATGACCCACGTGTTCTCCCTCGCCGCCCTGCTGGGGTCGACCGAGGCCCTCGACCTGGCCGAGCACGGGGTGCGGGCGCTGACGGCCGGCCCGCTGCGCGACGCCGAGCACGGCGGGTGGGGCGACAGCACCGCCGACCGGGGCAAGGCCGCCTACGTGCACGCCTTCGTGTTGCTGGCCGCCTCCAGCGCGGTGACCGCGGAGGTGCCGGGGTCCGCCGCCCTGCTCACCGAGGCGCTCGCAGTCTGGGAGGACCGGTTCTGGGACGACGCCGCGGGCCTGGCCCGGGAGTCGTTCTCGGCCGACTGGACCGAGGTCGAGGACTACCGCGGGGCCAACGCGAACATGCACGGCGTGGAGGCGGTGCTCGCCGCGGGCGACGCGCTGGCCCGCACCCACCCGGAGGCCACCGCCCGGCTGCGCACCCACGCGCTGCGGGCCACCGAACGGGTCGTGCACGGCTTCGCCCGGGACGCCGACTGGCGGCTGCCCGAGCACTTCACCGCTGAGTGGACCCCGCTGCCGGAGTACAACGCCGATGCCCCCGCCGACCCGTTCCGGCCCTACGGCGTGACCGTCGGGCACCAGTTCGAGTGGTCCCGGCTGTGCCTGCACCTGGACGCCGTCCTCGGGGACCGGGCCCCGGGCTGGTTGCGCGCCGACGCCGATGCGCTGTTCACCGCCGCCACCGAGCGGGGCTGGGCCGCCGACGGGCACCCCGGGTTCCCGTACACGCTGGACTGGTCCGACCGGCCCGTCGTCGGCGCCCGGATGCACTGGGTGCTGTGCGAGGCGGTGGCGGCGGCCGCCGTCCGGCACGAGGTCACCGGTGACCCGCGGGCCGCCGGGCTGCAGCACGCCTGGGAGGCGCACGGGGACGCGCACTTCCTGGACCGCTCCACCGGGTCCTGGCACCACGAGCTGACCCCGACCGGCGAGGTCGGCACCGGCACCTGGACCGGTCAGCCCGACGCCTACCACCTGGCCCAGATGCTCCTGCTGCGCGAGCGCCCCGTCCGCGGCAGCCTCGCGGACGCCCTGCTCCCCTAGGACGCCGAACGCCCCGCCTCCCACGAGGGGAGACGGGGCGTCGTACGGCCTGACTGCAGGGCCCCGCGGCGAGCTCGCGAGTCGTGGGGGGCAGTCAGGTCCTTTACTCGGCGTCGAGGTCGCGCTCGACCATCGCGGCGATGTCGGCCAGGACGGCCTCGTCGTCGCTGGTCACGGTGACCTCGGCGCCCTTCTTCGCGCCGAGCGTCATGATCATCAGGGGCGAGCCAGCGTCCACGGGGTTGCCCCCCGCGGTGGCCAGGGTGACGGGCACCCCGGCCTTGCCGACGGCCTCGGCGATCAGGGCGGCCGGACGGGCGTGCAGGCCTACGGCGGATCCGACGGTCACGGTCTGGCTGGGCATGCGGTGCGCTCCTCTGCGTCGAGTTCTGTCGGTGATCGTGTCAGCTGGCGCGGACGGCGTCACTCCGGGTGGTCCCGGCGGAGGCGCCGACCATCGCGTCCTCGGTGGCGGCCGGGGGGGCCGCCTCCGGGGTGCGGCCGACGCTCTTGGCGAGCGTGACGGCCACGCCGCCGACCACGGCACCGATGAGGACCGCCAGCAGGAAGAGGAAGAAGTTCGTCATCGCGAAGAAGACGAACACGCCGCCGTGCGGAGCCCGCAGCTCGGTGCCGAAGGCCGCGATGAGGGCGCCGGAGGTGGCCCCGCCGAGCATCATCGAGGGGATGACCCGCAGCGGGTCGGCCGCGGCGAACGGGATGGCGCCCTCGGAGATGAAGGAGAGTCCGAGCAGCACGCCGGCCTTGCCGTTCTCGCGCTCGGCCTGGGTGTAGAGCTGCTTGCGGATGAAGGTCGAGATCGCCATCGCCAGCGGCGGGACCATGCCCGCACCCATGACGATCGCCATGATGCGCAGCGACGCGGGGCTGGGGTCGGCCACGCCGATGCCCGTGGTGGCGAAGACGTAGGCGGCCTTGTTGACCGGGCCACCGAGGTCGAAGCACATCATCAGGCCGAGGATGACCCCCAGCAGGATGGCCGAGGAGCCGGACAGGCCGGTGAGGAAGTCGCTCAGGCCGGTCAGTGCGAGGGCCAGCGGGCGGCCGAGGACCAGGGCCATGATGCCGCTGGAGATCACCGTGGCCAGCAGCGGGATGATCACGACCGGCTGCAGACCGCGCACGCCGGCGGGGAGCTTCCAGCCGGCGATCCACTTGGCCGCGAAGCCGGCGATGATGCCGCCGACCAGGCCGCCGAGGAAGCCGGCGCCGACGGTCAGGGAGACCGCACCGACGACGAAGCCGGGGACGATGCCCGGGCGGTCGGCGATGGCGAAGGCGATGTAGCCGGCCAGTGCCGGGACCAGGAAGCCGAACGCGGCCTGTCCGAGGACGACGAAGAGGGCGCCCAGGTAGCCGAGCAGGCCGTCGTTGAGGCCCTCGATGCCCGGTGCGACGGGGAGGTCGAACACGTTGTTGTTGAGCAGCCAGCTCAGGCCGTAGCTCTGGCCCTCGACGTCGGGGTTGCCGTTGACGATCTGGTACCCGCCGAACAGGAAGCCCAGCGCGATGAGCAGACCGCCGGCGGCGACGAACGGGATCATGTAGCTGACGCCGGTGAGCAGCCAGCGGCGGATCTCCGAGCCGGTGCTGGGGCGGCCACCGCTGGTGGCGGGGGTGTCGGAGGAGCCGGAGCCGCCGGGCACGCGCCGGGCGTTCGGGTCCTGCGCGGCGGCCAGCGCCTCGCGGATCATCACCTCGGGCTCCTGGATGGCCCGCTTGGTGCCCGACTGGATCACCGGCTTGCCGGCGAACCGGTCCCGGTCCCGGACGCCCACGTCGACGGCGAAGATCACCGCGGCGGCCTTGCTGACCACCGAGGGGTCGATCGGGGTGGCGCCCGAGGAGCCCTGGGTCTCCACGTGCAGGTCCACGCCCATCTCGCGGGCGGCGGCGGCCAGCTTGTCGGCGGCCATGTAGGTGTGCGCGATGCCGGTCGGGCAGGCGCTCACGGCGACGATCGTCGGGCGGTCGGCCGCGGGGGCTGCGGCGGCGGGGGCAGCAGCGGCCGGGGCGGCGGCGGTCGCACCGGCCGTGGCCGGGGTCTCCGTGGGGGCGACGACGTCCTGGACGAGGGTGACGACCTCGGCCTCGGTGGAGGCCGCGCGCAGCGAGGCGACGAACTCGGGCCGGACCAGCGCGCGGGCCAGCGCGGTGAGCAGCGTCAGGTGGTCGGCGTCGCCCTCGGCCGGGGCGGCGATGAGGAACACCAGGTCGGCCGGGCCGTCCGGGGCGCCGAAGTCGACGGCCGGGGTGAGCCGGGCGAAGGCCAGCGAGGCCTCGGTGACCGCGGCGGAGCGGCAGTGCGGGATCGCGATGCCGCCGGGGAGGCCGGTGGCGACCTTGGACTCACGGTCCATGGCGTCGTCGAAGAGCCCGTCGGCGGAGGTGGCCCGCCCGGCGGCGGCGACGCGGCCCGCGAGCGTGCGGATCACGGCTGTCTTGTCGGTGCCACCGACGTCGGACGGACCGGCGTCGAGGGCCACCAACTCGGTGGTGATGAGTGCGGACACGGAGGGGCTCCTGGTCTCAGCGGGCATCGCGGCCGGCGGCCGCGACAGGGGTGGCGTGCGGGGTGGGGTCCTGCTGCGGTGCGGTGGAGCGGGGGTACCCGGGGGTCACCTGGACGGCGGTGAGGTCCACCTGGTCGGGGGTCGGGACGGCGGAGCCGGGCAGCGACGCGGACGCCGAGCCGTAGGCGACCGCGGAGCGCAGCCGGTCGGCCGGCGAGGCGCCGGCGAGGTCGGCCAGCAGGTAGCCGGCCAGGCTGCAGTCGCCGGCGCCGACCGTGCTGCGGACGGTGATCCGCGGCGGCCGGGCGGAGAAGAGCCCGCCGTCGGCGGTGGACAGCAGGGCGCCGTCGGCACCGAGGGTCAGCAGCACCGCGTCGACGCCACGCGCGTGCAGCGTGGCGACGGCGGCCAGTGCGGCCTCGGGGTCGCTGACCACGACCTCCTCGGGCACCCCGGCCAGCTGCGCGAGCTCGTCGGTGTTGGGCTTGAGGAGGTCGGGGGCGGCGTCGGGACCGGCGGCCAGCAGGGCCAGCAGCGGGGCCTCGGAGGTGTCCACCGCGATCTTCGCGCCGCTGCTGCGCACCGCCCGGACGAGGTCGGCGTACCAGTCCAGCGGGGTGCCCGGGGGCAGCGAGCCGCACAGCGCGACCCAGCGGGCGGAGACGCTGTGCTCGACGACCGCGGCCAGCAGCGCGGCGCGGACGTCGTCGTCCAGCCGGGCGCCGGGCTCGTTGAGCTTGGTCGTCGTCCCGTCGGGCTCGGTGAGGGTGTAGTTGGTGCGCACCGCGTCGGTCACCGGCACCGTGGCCAGCCGCAGGCCCAGGGCCTGCAGGGCGCGCACGATCGGGTCGTCGTCGGCGGCCGGGAGGACCGAGACGACGTCGGCACCGGCGGCGGCGACCGCGCGGGAGACGTTCACGCCCTTGCCCCCGGGCTCGGTGTGGCTTGCTCCCAGCCGCGCCACGGCCCCACGCTCCAGGGCACCCGGCAGGGCCAGCGTGCGGTCCAGGCTGGGGTTGGCGGTCAGGGTCACGATGCTCATGCGGTGAGGACCTCGATCCCGTGCGACTCGATCTCGGTGACGACGTCCGGGTCGGCTTCGTCGTCGGTGACCAGGACGTCGACGTCGTCGACGCTGGCGAAGCGGACCAGGTGTTCCCGGCCGAGCTTGCTGCTGTCGGCCAGCACCACCACCCGCTGGGCGGACCGGACCATGGCCCGCTTGCTGGCGGCCTCGGTCTCGTCGGGGGTGGAGAAGCCGTGCGCGGCGCTGACCCCGTTGGCGCCGAGGAAGGCCACGTCGACCCGGAGGTCGGCCAGCGCGGCGACGGTGGACTCCCCGACCGCGGTCTGGGTGATCCCGCGGACGCGGCCGCCGAGCACGTGCAGGCTGACGCCGGGGGCGACGGTGAGCCGGTGGGAGATGGGCACCGAGTTGGTGACCACCAGCAGCCGGCGGTCGGCGGGCAGCACCTCGGCCAGCGAGGCGGTGGAGCTGCCGCCGTCGAGGATCAGCGACCCGTCGACGTCGGGGACCAGGGCGAGGGCTGCCGTGGCGATCCGGCGCTTCTGGTCGGTGCGGGTGCTCCGGCGCTCGCCGAGGCCGGGCTCGACGACGGTGAGGGCGTTGGTGGGGACGGCGCCGCCGTGCACCCGGCGCAGCATCCCGGCCCGCTCGAGCAGGGCGAGGTCGCGGCGGACGGTCTCGGTGGTGACACCGAACCGCTCGGCGACCGCGGTGACGGCGAGCCGGCCGCGCTGGGCGACGAGGCCGGCGATGGCCTGCTGGCGTTCCTCGGCGTACACCCGCACCTCCTCGTAGCGTCGTCCCCGTCACGCGGCGGTGCCCGTTTGTGTGGGTTCGTCGCTGTGTTGGTGTTGTTTTACTTCCGTTACGTTGACAAGTCAAGACCGAGTCGTGACTCTTGTCACCGGGGACGACGCTGGGCGCGCCAGCCTCCTCGTCAGGCCCCACCCGCACCCTCGCGACCCGCCCGACAGAGAGGCACCTCCTGCGATGACGACCACCTCCACCGGCCCCGAGGTCACCTCCTCCAGCGTCACCGGCCCGACGGTGCTGACCGGGACACCGGTGGTGCCCGGGGTCGCCCTGGGCCCGGTCGTCAAGCCGCACGGGGCGGTGCAGCTGCCCGGTGAGGACGCCCAGCCGGTGGCCGAGGCCGACCGCGCCGGGGAGAAGGAGCGCTTCACCGCCGCCGCCGAGGTGGTCGCCGGCCGACTGTCCGAGCGCGCCGCGGCCGCCAGCGGCGTCAGTGCCGCGGTGCTGGGGACGACGGCCGGGCTCGCCCGGGACCGTGGGCTGCTGTCCACGGTGGAGCAGCGGATCGACGGCGGCGCCTCGGCCGCGGTGGCCACGGTGGGGGCCGCGCAGCAGTTCGCCGAGCTGTTCGCCAGCCTGGGCGGGCTGATGGCCGAGCGGGTCACCGACGTCAACGACGTCCGGGACCGGATCGTGGCCGAGCTGACCGGGCAGTCCGAGCCCGGCGTGACCAACCCGGACACCCCGTCGGTGCTCCTGGCCGACGACCTGGCCCCTGCCGACACCGCGGGCCTGGACCCGACCCGGATCGTCGCGCTGGCCACCCGGCTCGGTGGCTCGACCAGCCACACCGCGATCATCGCCCGCCAGCTCGGGCTGCCCTGCGTCGTCGCCGTCGGTGGGCTCAACGACGTCGCCGAGGGTGCTCTCGTCCTGGTCGACGGCGAGCAGGGCACCGTCACCGTCGACCCCGACCAGGACGAGGCCCGCGCCCGGGTCGAGGCCGCCCGCGTCGCCGCCGAGGCGCTGTCGGGCTACGAGGGCCCGGCGACGACGTCGGACGGCCACGCCGTCCAGGTGCTGGCGAACGTGCAGGACGGGGCCGGGGCCCGGGCCGCGGCCGCCGCGCACGCCGAGGGCGTGGGCCTGCTGCGCACCGAGCTCGCCTTCCTCGGCCACGCCGAGGAGCCCACCGTCGAGGAGCAGGCCCAGGGCTACGCGGCGGTGTTCGAGGCCTTCGCCGGCCGCAAGGTCGTGCTGCGCACCCTGGACGCCGGGTCGGACAAGCCGCTGGCCTTCGCCACCCCGCCGGACGAGGCCAACCCGGCCCTCGGCGTCCGCGGCCTGCGCACCTCGCGGCTGGACCCGGGCATCCTGACCCGCCAGCTGGACGCCGTGGCCCAGGCCGCCGCGCAGACCGACTCGACCCCCTGGGTCATGGCGCCGATGGTGTCAACGGTCAGCGAGGCCGCCGAGTTCGCGGCGCTGGTGCGCGAGCGCGGGATGGTGCCCGGCGTGATGGTCGAGGTGCCCTCGGTGGCGCTGCTGGCCGACCGGTTCCTGCAGCACCTGGACTTCCTGTCCATCGGCACCAACGACCTGTCGCAGTACACGCTGGCCGCCGACCGGCTCTCCGGCGACCTCGCCGACCTGACCGACCCGTGGCAGCCGGCGCTGCTGCGGATGGTGCAGCTCACCGCCGAGGCCGGCCAGCGGGTCGGCAAGCCGGTCGGGGTGTGCGGTGAGGCCGCGGCCGACCCGCTGCTGGCCTGCGTGCTGGTGGGGCTGGGGATCACCTCGCTGTCCTGCGCGGCGTCTTCGGTCGCCGGCGTCGGCGCCAAGCTCGCCACGGTCAGCCTGGCGACCTGTCAGCGCGCCGCCGAGGTGGCCCTGGAGTCCGACGACCCGCAGGCCGCCCGCGCCGCCGTCCGCGAGGTGCTGGACGCCGCTGCCGGCTGATCCGGGAACCGCTTCGCGAGCCCCTGTCGACCACCACGGTCGGCAGGGGCTTGCGGCGTCTGCGGGGGTGTGGTGTCGGACACCATTCGTAGATCTTTACGGCTTTGGAGTGAACATCCGTAGGACAGGGGCCGAAATCACCATCGTTCCGTTGGAATGAACCGGCACATGCTTGCTTTAATACAGACGTAACAACCACCCAGCAGCACGGAAGAAGGAACACCCCATGAGCAGCGTCACCAGCACCTGGCGTCAGCGTCGTCAGGCGTCGCGGACCCGTCGGGCCCTGGACAAGGCTCTCGCCCGCAGCAGCAGCCCCGCGATGCGCGACGACCTGCTGACCCTGGCCAACAGCCAGTTCAACACCGTCGTCCGGTAAGGACCCCCTCGCTCCCCACGACGCGCTCCGCGCGCCGCGGGCCCCTACGAGGGGGCCGCACAGCAATCGACCCCGACTCCGTCACGGAGTGCGGGGTCGTTCGCTGTCTCAGGCCTCGGTGAGGCGCAGGCGGAGGGCGGTCTGCTCCTCCGGGCCGAAGCCGCGCTCGGCGAGCCAGCCGGCGGCGCCGCCGTGGTCGGCGTCCAGCAGGTCCAGCAGGCGGCGCATCGAGTCCGCCCGCGGGGTGTGGCTGGCCACGTCGCGGCGCGCCATGTCCTGGGCGTAGGTGGGGCGCGCGGCGAGCTTGCCCACCACGTCGTCGATCCGCTCGGCGGTCAACGCGTAGTCGGCCACGACCGCCTCCCGCTCGACCCCGGCGACCTCCAAGGCCAGCGCGCACACGACGCCGGTGCGGTCCTTGCCCGCGGCGCAGTGCACCAGGGCCGTGCCGGACGCCGCGGTGATCGCGCGCAGCGCGCCGACGACGTTGTCCGCCCCGTCGGTCAGGTAGCCCAGGTAGGAGCGGACGGCGGGGGTCTCGGTCTCGTGCTCGGCAGCGACGCTGCGGGGCAGCAGGCTCTCCAGCCAGCCCTCGGGCAGGTCGACGTCGGCGTCGTCCTCGGCGGCGTAGACGTCGGTGTACGTGCCTGCCTCGGGCAGCAGGGTGAAGTGTCGGTGGGCGATCTCGGGCTGGTCGCGCAGCGGGCCGCGCCCCTCCAGGCGCACCTCGGCGCTGCTGCGCAGGTCCACCACGTCGGTCACGCCCAGGTCGTCGACGAGCACCACCACGTCGTGGTCGGTGAGCTCCTGCAGGTCGTCGCTGCGCAGCACCCGCCCGGGCACCGTGGTGCCGCCGTCGATCAGCGGCAGGCCGCCCAGGTCGCGGGTGTTCGTCGTCCCCTGCAGGGGCAGCCAGCGGTCGTCGTCGGGCACGGTGTCGAACCTAGTGCGGGAGTCGGTTGCGGGTCGGGAGCACCTCGGAACGCACCGGCTCCTAGGGTGGTCCCGCTCACCGGACACACAGGCGTGCCCGGGGCAACCCAGCGAGGAGGCCGCCGTGGCGACCCAGGACGTGCGCACCGAGGCCGACCCGTCGGGCATGCAGGCCCGGGTGGTCCGCAAGGTCGCGATCCGGCTCATCCCGTTCCTCGGGCTGGCCTACTTCCTCAACTACGTCGACCGCACCAACATCGGGTTCGCCAAGCTCACGATGAGCGCCGACCTCGGTCTGACCGAGACGATGTTCGGCCTGGCCAGCGGCCTGTTCTTCATCGGCTACCTGCTCTTCGAGGTGCCCAGCAACATCGCCCTGCACCGGTTCGGCGCCCGCCGGTGGATCGCCCGCATCCTGGTCACCTGGGGCATCATCGCCGCCGCGATGGCCTTCGTGCCCAACGCGACCACGCTGTACGTCGCGCGCATCCTGCTCGGCGTCGCCGAGGCCGGGTTCTTCCCCGGGATCATGCTGTACCTGACGTTCTGGTTCCCCCGGTCGGTCCGGGTGCGCCTCACCGGGCTGTTCATGATCGCCCTGCCGGCCTCCAGTGCGCTGGGCGCCCCGATCGCCGGCGCGATCCTGCAGTACGCCGACGGCTTCCTCGGCCTGGCCGGCTGGCGGGTCATGTTCCTGGTGCTCGGCCTGCCGGCGGTCCTCCTCGGCATCGCGGCCTGGTTCTACCTGACCGACCGGCCCAAGGACGCCGACTGGCTCGCCGCCGACGAGCGGCAGTGGCTCGACGACACGATGGCCGCCGAGCAGCAGGCCACCCAGGCCGGTGGGAAGCACCGGGTCCGCGACTCCCTCAAGGACCCCCGGGTGTGGGCGCTGGGCCTGGTGTACTTCGGCGTCACCTACGGCCTCTACGCGCTGAGCTTCTTCCTGCCGACCATCGTCGCCGGGTTCGCCGAGTCCTTCGACACCACCTTCTCCATCTTGGAGAACGGGCTGATCGTCGCCGTCCCCTTCGCGATCGGCGCGGTGGCGATGGTGTTCTGGTCCCGGCACTCCGACCGCACCGGTGAGCGGGTCTGGCACGTCGCGCTGCCCGCCCTGCTCGGCGCGGTGAGCATCCCGGTGGCGCTCTACATGGAGTCCCCGCTGGCCACGATGGCCGTGATCACGGTGACCGCGATCGGCGTCTTCTGCGCCCTGCCGGTGTTCTGGTACCTGCCCTCGACCTTCCTGGCCGGCGCCGGCGCCGCGGCCGGGATCGCGCTGGTCAACACCCTGGGCAACAGCTCGGGCTTCGGGGCGCCGTACATCACCGGCTTCCTGCTCGACGCCACCGGCAACAGCCGGGCCGGGCTCTGGGTGGTCGGCGTGATGATGCTGATCGCCGGCCTCACCGTGCTCGCGCTGCGTGGACGGCTGCGCGCCGCGGACACCGACCGCCTCCCGCGCTGACGCCCTTCGATCAGCTGGGACGACCACCGTGCGTCCTCCTCCACCGACGTCGGTGGAGGAGGACGCACGTCCGTCGTCGGAGCTGATCGACGCCGATGAGCGGTCGACCCCTGACGAACGTCACGGGTGACCCGTGCGGACGGCGGCGCAGGTCGTGAGGGACGGCACCTGTGCCAGGCGCGGTGAGGCAGGAACGTCGTGGGTGACCGAGAACGAGTCACCAGCAGGAGGACGACGATGCAGCCCGCCACCGCACCACCGACCACGGCCACCGGCACCCCGACAGGCACCGCCCCGGTCATCGAGGTCGCCGACCTGCGCCGCTCCTACGGCGACTTCGAGGCCGTCCGCGGCATCTCCTTCGAGGTGCACCGCGGCGAGGTCCTCGCCCTGCTCGGGGTCAACGGCGCCGGCAAGACCTCCGCGCTGGAGGTGCTGGAGGGCCTGAGCCCCGCGTCCGGGGGCACCGTCCGGGTGCTCGGCGCCGACCCGGTCCGCGACCGGGCGGAGGTGCGCCCGCACCTCGGGGTGCTGCTGCAGACCAGCGGCCTGCCCGGCGACCTGACCGCCGGGGAGACGCTGACGACCTGGGCCGGCACCCTCACCGCGCCCCGCCCGGTCGCCGAGGCCCTCGAGCAGGTCGGGCTCACCGGCCGCGCCGACGTCAAGGTGCGGTCGCTGTCCGGCGGTGAGCGGCGTCGGCTGGACCTCGCGCTCGCCCTGCTCGGCCGGCCCAGCGTCGTCGTCCTCGACGAGCCGACCACCGGGCTGGACCCCGAGTCCCGCCGCCGGGTGTGGGAGCTGGTGCAGGGCCTGGTCGCCGAGGGCGCCGCGGTGCTGCTCACCACCCACCACCTGGAGGAGGCCGAGGAGCTCGCCGACCGGGTCGCCGTGATGCGGGAGGGCCGGATCGTGCTCGCGGGCACCCAGGCCGAGATCGCCGAGACCCAGCTCGCCACCATCCGCTTCGCCCTGGACGACGACGCCCCCGAGCCGCCGGTGCCCTCCGGCGTCGAGGTGACCCGCGCCGGCCGTCGCGTCGAGTGGCACACCGGGGCGTTGCAGCCGGTGCTCGCCGGGCTGCTGGCCTGGGCCGCCGAGCACGGCGTCGTCCTGCGCACCCTCCACGCCCGCGCCGGTTCGCTGGAGCAGGCCTTCCTCGCCGTCGCCGACGGCACCCACCCCGCAGTCCGTACCCAGCAGGAGGAGACCCGATGAGCACCGCCACGCTCGAGCGCCCGACCACCGGCCCGTCCCGGATCGCCCGGGTCCGGTCCCTCGCCACCGCCGAGACCCGGCTGCTGCTGCGCAACCGCACGGCGCTGGTCAACTCCGTCGTCCTGCCGCTGCTGCTCGTCGCGGTCGTCCCGGTCCTGGGTCTGGGCGACGGCGACACCCCGCTGGGCCCGCTGCTCATGCAGGCCTCGGTCGGCATCACGCTGATCTACCTGACCTACTACAACCTGGTCACCACCTACGTGGCCCGCCGCGAGGACCTGGTGCTGCAGCGCATGCGCACCGGTGAGCTGACCGGCACCGAGGTGCTCGCCGCGACCGCCGCGCCCACGCTGCTGGTCAGCATCGGGCAGATCCTGGTCGTCGCCGCGGGCGTGCTGGTCCTGGGCGAGTGGACCGCGCCGGCCGACGTCGTGCTGCCGCTGGTCGCCGTCCTCGGCGGGGTCGTGCTGATGGTGCTGCTGGCCGCGGCCAGCACGTCGTTCACCCGCACCCCGGAGGCCGCGCAGATCACCACGCTGCCGATCGTGCTGGTCAACACCGCGCTGTCGGGCATCCTCTACCCGCTGAGCATCTTCCCCGAGGCGCTGGCCACCGTGGCCCGCTCCCTGCCGGTCACCCCGGTCATCGAGCTGCTGCAGCTGGGCCTGGCCGGCACCACCTGGGACGGCGAGGTCGTCTCCGGCGGTGAGCTGTGGAGCTCGGCCCTGCAGCCCCTGGCCGTCCTCGCCGCCTGGATCGTCGTGGGCGCCGTGGTCGCGGCGAAGGGCTTCCGGTGGGCACCCCGCCGCTGACGGCGCCGCCGCGGCACGGTCGGTACGGCAGCATGGCTGCCGTGCCGACCGTCTCGCGCTGGTGGCGCAGCCGCACCGACCCGCAGCGGATCGAGCTGTACACCCGGTGGTCCTACTACTCGGCGCTGCTCGGGCTGCCCCCGCTGCTGCTGTTCGCCGTGGCCCCGGGCTGGTCCGCGGCCGGGACCGTGCTGCCGGTGCTGCTGCTCGTCGGCACGGTGGGCACCGCGGCGGCCTGCCTCTGGGTGGTCCGCGCCCTGCTGGACGCCCGGCACCAGCCCGGCTCCCCGGGCCCGGACCGCGCGCAGCTGGCCCTCCTGCTCGTCCCGGCCGCGCTGACCGCGGCCGTCGCGGTCGCCGCCGTCGACGGCGGGCCGCCCTCCCCGTCGGCCCCGGGCGCGGTGGGCATGCTCGGCGGCGCGGTGGTGCTCGTGCTGTCGGTCAGCTGGGCGATGCGCCGGCTCACCTGGGCCTCGGCGGTGACCGGGGCGGTCGCCGGGGCGGTCTCGGTGGCCGAGGGCAACCCGCTGGTCTCCGGGGTGGTCGCGGGGGTGGCCATCGGGATCGCGCTGTGGGCGGTCGCCGCGGCCTTCCGCTTCACCGTGTGGATCCTCGACGTCGTCCAGGAGATGGAGCGCACCCGCGGGGTCGCGCTGCAGCTCGCCGTCGCCGAGGAGCGGCTGCGCTTCGCCCGCGACCTGCACGACGTGATGGGCCGCAACCTGTCGGCCATCGCGGTGAAGAGCCAGCTGGCCGCCGAGCTCGCCCGCCGTGGCCGGGACGGCGCCGCCGACGAGATGGACGGCGTGGGCTCGTTGGCCGAGTCCTCGCTGCGCGAGGTGCGCGAGGTCGTCCGCGGCTACCGGGCCACCGACCTCGCCTCCGAGCTCGCCGGGGCCCGGTCGGTGCTGCGCTCGGCCGGGGTCGCCACCACCGTCACCGGTGAGGACGACGTCGCCGCCGTGCCGGCCCCGGTCCAGGAGCTGCTCGGCTGGGTGGTCCGCGAGTCGGTCACCAACGTGCTCCGGCACTCCTCGGCCGGACGCTGCGACATCGGCCTGACCACCGACGACGAGGGGACGACGTTGACGGTGCGCGACGACGGGGCCGGTGCCCCCGCGACCTGGGGCAACGGGCTCACCGGGCTCTCCGAGCGGCTCACCGCCGGGGGTGGCCGCCTGCAGGCCGGGCTCGCGGACGGCGGCTTCGTCGTCCGGGCGGAGGTGCCGGCGTGACCGTCCGGGTGTTGCTGGCCGACGACGAGAACCTCATCCGCTCCGCGCTGGCCGCCCTGCTGGGCCTGGAGGACGACGTCGAGGTGGTCGCCCAGGCCGCCTCGGGCCCGGAGGCGCTGGCGATGGCCCGGGCGCACGGCCCCGACGTGTGCGTGCTGGACCTGCAGATGCCCGGTCAGGACGGCATCTCGGTGGCCGCGGAGCTGCGGACGGTCCTCCCGGCCTGCCGGGTCGTCATCGTCACCGGGCACGGCAGGCCCGGGCACCTCAAGCGGGCGCTGGAGGCCGGGGTGCGCGGGTTCCTGCCCAAGACGGTCAACGCGGCGGTGCTGGCCGACGTCGTCCGCACCGTGCACGGCGGGGGCCGCTACGTCGACCCCGAGCTGGCCGCGGAGGCGATCAGCGCCGGGGACTCACCGCTGACCCCGCGGGAGGCCGACGTGCTCGAGCTGGCCGCCGGTGGCGCGCCGGTCGAGGAGATCGCCGCGCGGGCACACCTCTCCCCGGGCACGGTGCGCAACCACCTGTCGGCCGCGGCGACGAAGCTGGGGGCGCCGAACCGGCACGCGGCGGTGGACGCCGCGCGCCGGCACGGCTGGATCTAGCTGCTCAGCTGTTGTCGGGCTCGGCCACCGCGTCGTCGTCCTGCGCGGCGTCGTCGGTGGTCAGCGTGGTGTCCTGCGCGCCCTGGTCGGGGGCGTCGTCGCCGGGGCGGCCGTCGACCAGGTTGTCGGGGTTGCTGGGGGAGTCGGCCGGGTTGGTCGTGGGGTCGGTCATGTCCGGTGCCCTGCCCGCGGGGCCGGCCCCCGACACGTCAGCGGTGCCGGCGGGCGCGCAGGCTCAGCAGCGCGACGATCAGACCGCCGAGCACCGCGGCGGCGACGAGGGCGATCACCAGCGGCAGGTCGACCACGCCGAAGACCAGGCTGACCCGCACCGACTGGGTGTTGAAGACGACGAACAGCACCAGGACCACGGTCAGCGCGACCAGCAGCACGGCGCTGACGGTCCGCCCGGCGCTGCTGCCCCGCTTCTTCGGTGCGGGGGTGGTCGCGGGGTCGCCGGAGAGGGGTGCGCTGGTCACGGGAGAACGGTAGGGGAGCCGGGGGCTCAGCGCGCGGCGGCCGCGACGGCGGCGTCGACGAGCCGCTCGGCCAGCTGGCGGCCGTGGCTGGCCGGCCCGTCGGGGCCCAGCAGGCCACCGGAGAGGTACATGCCGTCGATGATCAGGTGCACCTGGGCGGCGAGGTCGTCGCCGTGACCGGGGACCAGCTCCTCGGACAGGTTCACCAGCCGCAGGTGCAGCTCGTACTTGTAGTCCGCGGCCGCCGAACGGGCCGGGTGCTGCGGGTCGTCGTACTCGCTGCTGACGTTGGTGAACGGGCAGCCGCGGAAGCCGGTGCGGGTGACGTCCTTCTCGACCACGTCGACGACGGCCAGCAGCGCGCCCCGCGGGTCGTCGGCGAACCGGTGGGTCTCGGCGTCGAGGTAGCCCAGGACGGTGGCGGCCTTGCGCGCCAGGTAGGCGCCCACCAGGTCGTCCTTGCTCTTGAAGAGCCGGTAGACCGTCATCTTGCCCAGCCCGGTCTCCCGGACCAGCTCGTCCATGCCGACGCTGCGCGAGCTGCGGCCGGCGAAGAGCCGGTCGGCGGTGTCCAGGACGATCGCCTGACGCTCCTCGCGGCTGCGCCGCACGGGCAGCGGGCTGCCCTGTGAGTCGACGCCCCGGTGGAGGTCGTCGGCCGTGGAGGACGCGTGGTCGAGGGCGAGGGCGGCGGTCACGTCAGGGATGGTGCACGGCTGCGTGACGGAGCAGTTCACGGCACGCCGATGTGTCGGCATCACGACCCAGGGTCACGAACACGCATGTGGTGGCCGGGTTCGAGGTGGTCGGTGGGGCCGGTGTGACCCGGTCCGTCACACCGCGCCGGGCACTGCCGAGTGGGCCTGCCGAGGGTCAGGCCCGGCGGGTGCGGCGGGGGTTGGCCAGCATCCGGGCGATGGGGGCAGCCGGTGACGGGGGCGGCTCCTCGCTCTGGGTGCCCCGCGCGGCGGGGACGTCGTCGTCGGCCCGGTGCTGCTGCTCGTCTGGCGTCATCCCCCCAGGATGCCCCCGGGGGGCAAGCCCCGGCCAGGGAAAGCCCGGTGGGGCACCCCGGCGGGTCAGGCGGTGTGCTCGGGGACCCGCGGGACGGCGCCGTGCGCGCTGGGCTCGGGCCGGACGGAGGTGTGCCGGTCACGGGTGGCCACCAGCACCACGGCCCAGATCAGCACCGCGATCGAGACGACGAAGAAGCTCGGCGGCAGGTCGATCATCGCCGACAGCAGCAGCCCGACCCAGACCGAGGCCAGCGCGAACGCCACCGCGAGACCGGCCACCCGGCCCGGGCGGGCGGTCAGCCGCAGGGCCGCGGCGGCGGGGGTGACCACCAGGGCGAACAGCAGCAGCGTGCCGACCACCTGGACGGCCATCGTGATGGTCAGGGCCAGCAGGACGACGAAGGCCACCCCCAGCGCGCGCACCGGTACCCCGCGGGCCTCGGCGACGGCGGGGTCGACCGAGGCGAACACCAGCGGGCGGGCGATGACGGCCAGGGCGACGACCACGACCACGGTGAACAGCCCGAACAGCCACAGCTGGTCGCGGCTGATGGCCAGCAGGTTGCCGAAGAGCACGTTCGTGGTGGTGCTGGCGTTGGCCGTGGCCAGCGAGGCGAACAGCACGCCCAGCCCGGTAGCCCCGGCCAGGATGGTGCCGGTGGCGATCTCACGTTCGGCCACCCGCTTGCCGAACAGCCCGATCAGCAGACCGCCGCCGACGCAGAAGACCGCCAGACCCAGGGTGACCGGGGCGCCGACGAGGATCGCGCCGGTGGCGCCGGGGAAGCCGATGTGCGCCAGCGCGTGCGCGGCGAAGGCGTTCTGCCGGGTGATGACGAAGTAGCCCATCAGCCCGGCGGTGAGCGCGACCATGGTGCCGCCGATGAAGGCGTGCTGCATGAAGGTCGTCTGCAGGACCTGCAGCCAGTTCTCCTGGAAACGCACGGGGCTCCTTCAGCCGCTGCGGGTGAAGAGGTCACCCTGCGCGGTCCGGACGACACGCACGCGGGTGCCGTAGAGGTGGGTCAGCAGGTCCTCGGTGACGACCTCGCCGATCGAGGCGTGGTGCGGGTGGCCGTCGAGCAGGTAGACCGCGTCGGTGAGGACCGGCAGCAGGGGGTTCAGGTCGTGCGCCACGACCATGATCGTCACGGCCCGCTCGCGGCGGAGCTCGCCGAGCAGGGTGACGATCTCGTGGGAGTTGCGCAGGTCCAGGTTGGCCAGCGGCTCGTCCAGCAGGAGCAGCTCGGCGTCGTCGACGATGGCCTGGGCGATCGCGACCCGCTGCTGCTGGCCACCGGACAGCTCGCTCATCCGGCGGTCGGCGTACCCGGCGGCCCCGACCCGGCGCAGCGCGTCGTCCACCCGGGCGTGCTCGGCCGCGGTGGTGCGCCGGATGCCGAAGCGGGTGCCGGTGACGCCGAGGGCGACCAGGTCACGGGCCCGCACGGCCTCACCGAGCGCGGCGGTGTAGTTCTGCGGCACGTAGCCGATCCGGCGGTCCCCGGCGCGGGGCGTGCGGCCCAGCACCTCGATCCGGCCGGTCGCGGCCGGCAGCAGACCCAGCGCGAGCTGGAAGAGGGTGGTCTTCCCGGCCCCGTTGGGCCCGATGACGCCGACGACCGCGCCGGCCGGCACGGTCAGCGAGCCGTCGGACCAGACCTGCCGGCCACCGCGGACGACGGAGACCCCGTCCAGCACCAGGGCCGGAGCCGGGGAGCTGGACGGGGTCTGCGACGTGGAGCTCTGTGTCACCGACCCCCACCGAGTGCGTCTGCGAGCTGCTGCAGCTGGGCCAGCTGCCACTCCTCGAAGGAACCAGCATCCTCCGGGACCGATTCCGTGACCTCGACGACCGGCACGCCGGCCGACTCGGCGGCGGCGCGCAGCTGGTCGGGGACGGCGCCCTCGGTCTGGCTGTTGAAGACCAGCACGTCGATGCTGCCGTCGGCCAGGGCGGCCTCGAAGGCGGCCACGTCGCCGGCAGCCGGGTCGCTCTCGTTGCTGGCGGCGTCCCGGTAGCCCTCGGGGGTGGCGTCGGTGAGCCCGACGGCCGTGGCGGTGTAGTCGAAGACCGTCTCGGTGGCCGCGTAGCTCTTCCCGGCGGCCAGCTGCTCGAGGCCGGCGAGCTCGTCGGTGTAGGGCTGCATCGAGGTCGTCCAGGCGGTGGCCTGCTCGGCGAAGTAGTCGGCGGCGTCGGGGGAGAGGTCGCTGAGGGCGTCGGTGACGGCCTCGGCGGTCTGCTGCACGTAGTCCGGGGAGTACCAGAGGTGCGGGTTCACCGAGCCGTGGCCCTCCTCGCCCTCGGCGTGGCCGTCGTCCTCGGCGTGCCCCTCCTCCTCGATGCCGACCACCTCGGCAGCGTCCACCACGACGGGGGCGGGGTCCAGGTTGGCCACCGCGTCCGAGGCCCAGTGGTCGTAGTCCGCGCCGTTGACGACCACGAGGTCGGCGTCCTCGAAGCCCGCGACGTCCCCGGTGCTGGGCTCGTAGTCGTGCGGGTCGACCGCGGTGGAGTTGATCACCGTGGTCACGTTCGCGCAGTCCCCGGCCAGGGAGCGGACGACGTCGCCCCACTGGTCCACGGACACGACGACGTCGAGGACGTCGCCCGGGCAGTTCGCGGAGTCCGCCTCGGTCGTGTCGGTGCCCCCGGCCGCACCGGAGGAGCAGGCGGCCAGGCCCAGGGAGCCGGCGGCCAGGACGGCGAGGACGGTGGTGCGGGGGGACACGATGGCACTCCAGGGAACGACTGGTGGGAATGATTGTCAGAACCATAACCCCCTCAGGCCAGGGCGCGCACCAGCGGGTCCCACACCTCCGGCGGGAGACCGGCGCCGCTGTAGACGCTGAACCGGTCGACCACGCCCTCGTAGCGGCGCAGCACCTCCGGGGCCACGTCCTCGGGGTCGGCGACGACGGCGAACGTGCCCAGCACCTCGTCGTCCACGAGCTCGGCCATCGCCTCCCACTTGTCCTCCCGCCGGGAGGTGGACAGCGCGTTGAGCTCGTTGCCCAGGTCCTCCCAGCCGTGCAGCTCGAGCACCGGGCGGTAGGCCGGGGTGCTGCCGTAGAAGGCGATCTGGGCGCGCACCGCGGTGCGGGCGGCGGCCCGTTCGGCGTCGTCCCGGCCGGCGACGACGAACCCCGGCAAGCTGACCTGGACCTGCTCCCGGGTGCGCCCGGAGAGCTCCAGGCCCTCCTGCAGGGCGGGGAGGGTGCGCTCGCGCAGGTAGCGCTCGGTGGTGAAGCCGTGCGCGAGCAGGCCGTCGCACAGCTCGCCGGCCAGCCGGGTCATCAGCGGCCCGACCGCGGCGAGGTGGACCGGGGGTGCGCCCCACTCGTGCCGGGGTGGGGTGAACGTCGGCGTCATCAACGTGTGCCGGTAGTGCTCGCCGCGGAACCGGAGCGGGACGTCGTCGGCCGACCAGGTCGCCCAGATCGCCCGCAGCGCACCGACGTACTCCCGCATCCGGGCCGCCGGGGCCGACCACGGCATGGAGAACCGGCGCTCGACGTGCGCCTTCACCTGCGTGCCCAGCCCCAGCACGAACCGGCCCCTGCTGGTCCGCTGCAGGTCCCACGCGGTGTACGCCAGCGTCATGGGCGAGCGGGCGAAGGCCACCGCGATGGCCGAGCCGACCTGGACCCGCTCGGTGGCCAGCGCCGCGGCGTGCAGCAGCAGGAAGGGGTCGTGGGCGACCTCGGAGGCCCAGACCCCGGTGTAGCCGCGGTCCTCGAGCAGGCGGGCGGTGCCGGCGACGTCGTCGGTCCCGGCGGTGAGCAGTGACGCGTCGAGCAGCATGCCCGGATGGTGCCGCAGGCCACAGCGGGGTGGCCAGCCTCCGACCGTCCTCACTACCGTGCGGCGATGACCACGAGCACCCTGCTGACCGGTCTGCTGGCCGACCTCGCCGCCGAGGGTGCCGCGCTGGACGTCGTCGTCGCCGACCTCGACCCGGCCGGCTGGGCGACCCCCACCCCGGCCGCCGGCTGGACCGTCGCGCACCAGGTCGCCCACCTGGCCTGGACCGACGACGTGGCCCTGCTCGCCGCCACCGACCCGGACGCCTTCCGCGCGCTGCCCGACACCCACGGGATGGTCGACGACGCTGCTGCAGCGGGTGCGGCGGTGCCCCCGTCCGAACTGCTGGACCGCTGGCGGAGCGGTCGGCGGGCACTGGCCGACGCGCTGGTGGCCGTGCCCGCCGGCACGTCGCTGCCCTGGTACGGCCCGCCGATGAGCGCGGCCTCGATGGCCACCGCCCGGCTCATGGAGACCTGGGCGCACGGCGTCGACGTCACCGACGCCCTGGGGCTGCCGCCCTCGACCACGGACCGGCTGGAGGCGGTGGCGCACCTCGGCGTCCGCACCCGGGGGTTCGCGCACACCCAGCACGGGCTGCCCGCCCCGACCGGGGACGTCCGTGTCGAGCTGACCGCCCCGTCGGGAGCGCTGTGGACCTGGGGCGAGCCCACAGCTGCCGACCGGGTCACCGGCCCCGCGCTGGACTTCTGCCTGCGGGTGACCCAGCGCCGAGCGCCCGGTGGGCTGCAGCTGCAGACCACCGGGGTCGCCGCAGCCCGGTGGATGGACGTGGCCCAGGCCTACGCCGGACCCCCCGGCGCAGGCTCGGCGCACCGTTCCCCGCCGCGGGACCCCACGTCGTACCGGAAGCCGACCGCCCCGCCGCGCGCCGGCGGCGCGGGCCGGCAGCCCGGGGTCAGGCCTCGCTGATCCGGTTCGCCGGGTCGACGCCGGACTCCGCGTCGGCGGTGTCGCGGTCGCCCTCGGCGGCGTCCTCGGTGTGCGGTGTGCGGCCGGCGCTCTCGGTCGGGGTGGTGGTGTCGGAGCCCTCGGCGGGGTCCTCGGAGTGGGTGGGCGTGGTCTCGGTCATGCCCCGACCGTGCCCGATGGGTGTGCGGGCCAACCGTCAGACCGGGCGGGCCGCCGGGAGCCGGGGCAGGGCGGCGCGGACCGCGTCGTCGTCGGGCAGCCCGCCGCGGGCCCCGGCGCCGGTGGTCGACAGCGCGGCCGCGGTGGCTGCGTAGGCGACGGCGGTGGGCAGGTCGGCGCCGGCCGAGAGCGCCTGGCAGAGCGCGCCGCAGAAGCAGTCGCCCGCGCCGGTGGTGTCGACCGGCTGCACCGCCAGCGGCGGCTGGTGCAGCGCCGGACCGTCGGCCGGGACGACGAGGGCGCCGTTGCCGCCCAGGGTCACCACCACCGACCGGGCGGCGAGCCCGCGGGCCAGGGTCACGAGCCCGGCGAGGTCGGCGGCGTCGGAGTCGGCGAGCTCCACCAGCTCGTGCTCGTTGGGCACCAGCACGTCGACGGCGGCGAGCAGCTCGGCCGGCAGTGGCTGCGCCGGCGCCGGGTTGAGCACCACGGTGCCGGTGGTGGCCCGGGCGGCGGCGAGCACGGTGCCCAGCGGGGTCTCCAGCTGCAGCAGCAGGACGTCGGCGCGGTGCACGCTCTCGACGTCCACGTCGGCCGCGCTCAGCTCGGCGTTCGCACCGGGGACGACGACGATCAGGTTCTCCCCGCCCTCGGCCTCGACCGGGATCGTGGCGCTGCCGGTCGGGACGCCCGGGGTGCGCAGCACCCGGCCCACGTTCACCCCGGCCTCGGCGAGCGCTGCCAGCTGACGGTCGGCGGCGTCGTCGGACCCGACCCGGCCGACCATGTGCACCCCGCGGCCCAGCCGCCCGGCCGCCGCGGCCTGGTTCGCGCCCTTGCCGCCGGGCAGCACCTCGACCGCACTGCCGATCACGGTCTCCCCGCGCCCGGGGAGCCGGCGGACGGTCACCACGACGTCCTCGTTCAGGCTGCCGACGACGGTCACGCTCACGCTGCGATCACGCGGGGGAGCCTAGGTGGGGCCGCCGTCCCCGGGGGTCATCGGTGGGAGGTGGGCCGTGCGGGTGGGCACCCGGTGCCGCCACCAGTCCGGTGCCTCGGACAGCCAGGTGTCACCGAGGTCGGTGAGCCGGCCGTCGCTGCGCAGCGAGGCCCAGCCCATGGCGGTGCGGATGCCGGCGGCCACCATCGTCTGCTTGGTGGCCAGGCCGAGGCGGCGGTGCTCGGGGGCGACGTAGACCTGCTCGACGACCCCCGTGGGCGGGTCCCAGCGCAGCGCGCAGACCTGGTTGGACCAGGCGATGTCCAGGGCGGTGAAGGTGTCGGCGCCCATCACGGCGCCGTCGGGGTGGTGTGCGGTGGAGAAGCCGATGAGGTCCAGGCGGCCCGGACGGTCGGGGGACGCGGGCACCAGCACGCACCACAGGTGCGGCGCCTCGGGTGCGACGGCGCGGGCGACGACGACGGACGACGGCACCCGCCCGGGGACGGGCACCCGGGCCTGGAGCGCCCAACCGGCCGGTCGCTGCGGCGGGCCGGGCAGGTCCACGACGGTCCCGTCCGGGAACTCGTCGGTGGCCATGCCGGTGAGCGTGTGGCCGGGGGAGTCGCCGTCCCGGTGGCGCGCGTACCAGAACGCGCCACCGGGACGGGTCATCGCCGGTGGGTCAGTTCGCGCGGCTGCGACGGCGGCCGGCCGCGACCGCACCGGCCCCGACCGCGAGCAGGCCGGCACCGGCCAGTGCCATCGGGACGGTGTCGGTGCCGGTCCGGGCCAGCTGGGGGCCGGCGGTGGCGACCGGGGTGACCACCGGGGTGAGGGTCGGTCCGGTCGGTGCCGGCGCGGCCGGTGCGCCGTTCACCACGGGCAGCACCAGGGCGGCCTGGGTGTCGGCGACGGACTGGGCGGCGGTGACCGTGAAGGACACCGGGGTGCCGGAGAACTGCAGGCCGGACGCCGTGGTGGTCTGCGTGATCGTGTACGTCCCGGGCAGGTACAGACCGGGGAACACCAGCCGGCCCTGGGCGTCCGTGGTGGCCGAGACGAGCTGCGCCGGGTCGGTGCAGGGGGCGTCGGGGACCGTGCACAGCGTGTAGGTCGCGCCGGCGACGGGTGCGCCGGCCGGGGTGGACGTGGTCACCGCGATGGTCCGGTAGGCGCCGGGGTCCTGGAAGGTGACGGAGCTGGTCTCGTCGTCGACCCCGTCATCCACGACGGGGGCCGCGTTGAGCGGCGAGTCCGTGACGGTGGCCTCCTCCACCTGGTCGACGCCCTCCTCGTAGGCGGAGAGTGCTGGGTCGTCGTCGGGCACGGGGATGGCGCTGAGGTCGCCCCCGGTCTCCCCGTAGACGATCGCGTCGTCTCCCTCGGGCAGCAGGAGCTGGCCCGACGCGGGCGCCGAGAGCTGCTCGATGGTGAAGGTGGCCTGCGGGAACAGCGCGACTCCTCCGTTCTGCACGGGGATCTCGATCGTCCCGTCCTCGGTGAAGTCGCAGTCACCTGCCGCATCTGTCGTGCACGTCTCCGACGGGTAGCTCACGCCGTCCTCCGCCTCGCCCTGGAGGTCGTTGCCGAGGGCGGAGGTGTACGTGAACCGCAGCACGGCGCCGGACAGGTCGATGTCGGCGCCCTGGGGGGTGTTCGTCCCGTCCGGCGCGATGGCCAGCTGTGCCTCCTGCTGCTTGCCGTTACCGAACTGCACCCGGTCGTCGGGGGAGCCCAGGCCCAGCACCGGGGAGCCGGTCAGGATCCGCGGGGCGGAGGCGTCGGCGGGGGTGGCCGGCACGGCGGCGTCGGTGGTGCCCTGCATGGCCAGTGCGGCGGGCGCGCAGACGCCACCCAGCGCAAGGGCGCCCAGGGTGAGGGCCGCGGCCTGGCAGGACCTGCGGCCCGACAGCAGCAGACCTCGTCGGTTCGTGTTCACGGGGGACCCTCCAGCGGGCCTCGGCGCCGATCGGTTCGGCGGATCGCGCCCACGATGACCGACGTGGGCCACATCTCACGTGCGCCACGACGAACGACACCCGTTCGTGGGGCTGTTGGGGCTCCTGGGGGTTCCGGAGCACTGCGTCCCGCAACAGGGCGTACTGCCCGCGGGGCCGTAGCGTCGTGGAGGTGCCGCTGGCCCGCAACGACCCCGCCCAGTACGACGAGCTCGCCGACACCTGGTGGCAGCCCGCCGGCGGGTTCGCGATGCTGCACTGGCTGGCCGCCTCGCGGGCCGACCACGTGCCCCCGGCCGGGCACCCCGACGCCGTCCTGGTCGACCTGGCCTGCGGCGGCGGGCTCATGGCCCCGCACGTGCGGCGGCTGGGCTACCGGCACGTGGGCGTGGACATCGGCGCCGCCGGGCTCGCGACGGCCCGTGAGCACGGGGTCTCCGCCGTCCGCGGCTCGGTGCTCGAGGTGCCGCTGGCCGACGGGTGCGCCGACGTCGTGGTGTGCGGCGAGGTGCTCGAGCACGTCGCCGACGACGTCGCGGTGCTGGGTGAGTGCGCCCGGTTGCTGCGACCGGGCGGGGTGCTGGTCATCGACGCGATCGCCGACTCCCGGCTGGCCGGTCCGGTCGCGGTCGGCATCGGTGAGCGCATCCCCGGCGGGCCGCCCCCCGGCATCCACGACCCGGCGTTGTTCGTCGACCGGCGACGGCTGCTCGCCGCCGCCGACCGGCTGGGCCTGGAGCTCCGGCTGGTCGGGCTGCGGCCCTCGGTGCGTGGGCTGGTCGCGTGGAAGCGGGGCCGGGCGGCGGTGGTGGAGATGAGGCAGATGCGGTGGACCGGGATCCTCTTCGCCGGCTACGGCCGCAAGCGACCCGGCGCGGCCCCGGCTGCGCACGTACCGTCGACCGGGTGATCTCCCGCCTGGTCCCCGCGCGATGACCGACGCGGTGCTCACCGGCGCCGGGCACGCGCTGCCGGCCGCCTACACCCAGGACGACGTCTGGGACGGCTTCTTCGCCGAGCACTACGCCGACCTGCGCTCGGCCCGCCGGGTCTTCGCCGGCTCCGGGGTCACCACCCGGCACGCGGTGGCCAACCCGGTGCACGAGGACCTCTCCCGGTGGGGCACCGGAGCCCGGATGGAGCGCTTCATCACCGAGGCACTGCCGCTGGGCAAGCAGGCCGTGGCCGGCGCCCTGGACTCCGCGGGGCTCGCGCCCGGCGACGTGGGGCTGTTCGCCGTCGCCACCTGCACCGGGTACGCCACCCCCGGCCTCGACATCCGGCTGGCCAGCGACCTGGGCATGCCGGCCGGCCTGGAGCGCCTGCTGGTCGGGCACATGGGCTGCTACGCAGCCCTGCCCGGTCTGGCCGCGGTCAGCGACTACGTCGCCGCACGCTCACGCCCCGCCGTCCTGCTCTGCTGCGAGCTCACCAGCCTGCACGTGCAGCCGGCCCGCAACGACCTCTCCCAGGTCGTCGCGCACGCGCTGTTCAGCGACGCGGCGACCGCGGTCGTCCTCGAGCCCGGGGCCCGGCGCGGCATGCGGGTCGCCGGGGTCGTCGCCCGCACCGACCACGCCACGGCCGACCACATGACCTGGGACGTCACCGACCTGGGCTTCAAGATGGGCCTCTCCCCGCGCGTGCCCGACGTCCTCGCCCGGCACGTGGGCGACGTCGTCCAGGAGCTGCTGGACACCGCTGGACTGCAGGTCGCCGATGTCGCCGGCTGGGCCGTGCACCCCGGCGGGCCGCGGATCCTGGACGTCGCCCGCGACCAGCTGGGCCTCACCGAGGAGCAGATCGCGCCGTCCCGTCGGGTGCTCGCCGAGCACGGCAACTGCTCCTCGGCGACCGTCCTGCTGGTGCTCGAGGAACTGGGCGACGTCGACGGCCCGGTCGTGGCGATGGCCTTCGGGCCGGGGCTGACGCTCTACGCGACGCTGCTGCTGCCCGTCTGACCCGGACGGGACCGTGGTGACCGGGCGGGGGCAGGGCCCGGTCGGACAGGTGGTCGGGGGTGGTGCCGGGTCAGACCCGGTGCACCAGTCGGGGGCTCGGCCGGCCGGCCGGCCGGCGCAGCAGGGCCTTGCCGCGGGCGCCGACCAGCACCAGGTCCGCGCCACGGGCCGCTCCGGTGAGGGCGCCCAGCAGTGCGGCGTCCACGACCGAGGTGCGGGACCGGCCGCGCACCCCGGTCTCGTCCTCGGCCCGCACCAGCGCTGCGGCGGCGACGGCCGTGACCTGGTCGGAGCCGAGCCCGGGCGCCAGCACGCCCACGGCGAGAACGGTCCCGTCGCGCCGGGCGGCTTCGCGCAGCGACCAGACGAGGGCGTCGTGTGCGGCGGGGGACCCGTCGGTGACGACGAGCAGGGTGGGGCGTTCCCGCCGGGCCACGCGGGGCCCGACGTCGCCGACGGGGGCGGTCACCCCGGACGACGGGAACGCATCAGTACCGCTCATGCGGTGATGGTGACCGGTCCGTCACCGGGATGCGAGACCCGGCACGCCGGTGTCGACGTCTGTGAGCGCTCACAGTCGTGCCGTTCGGGACCGCCACGGCGCGCCGGGACTCAACGCAGCGGGATGATCACCAAGCGCTGCCCCGCCGCCAGTCGCAGACCAGCCGCAGGACGGGGTCCAGCTCGACCGGTGTGTCCGGGGTGGGCAGCACGAAGACCCGGGAGGCGTCTCCGGCGGTGATGCCGTCCGGGGTCATCGCGCAGAGCGGGCCCTCCCAGCGGGTCCAGCCGCGGGACTCGTAGAGCCCGGCGCCGTCGGTGCTGGCGGCCAGCGCACCGAGCTCGCTGCCGCCGGTGACCAGCCGCTCGACCTCGGCCATCACCGCGCCGGCCACGCCCTGCCGGCGGGCGGACGCGGCGACCCCAACCGCCTCGACGTACCCGGTGCGCAGCGCGCGGTCGCCGAGCAGCAGCTGGCGGCCGACGACCGCCCCGTGCCCGACCAGCTCGCCGTCCCGGCGGGCCAGCACGTGCAGGCCGCCCAGGGCGTGGCTCCAGTGGTCGTCCCGGAACCCGTCGGTGAAGGCCGCCTCCAGGAACCGGCGCAGCTCCGCGCGTCCGGCGGTGCCGAGGTCCGCCGAGGGCAGGGTGGTGACGACGAGGCCGGTGTCCGACGGGCTGCTCACCCCGACAGCCTCGGTCAGCGACGCACGGTCTGCAGGCCGCGCGTGAGCCGGGCGATCTCGTCGAGCATCGCGGTCGCGCCGGCCTCGAGCTCGGCGTTGCCGACGAACTCCTCGTTCTCGTCGATGAACTGGGTGAAGAAGGGGATGGTCGCGGCCTCGACGACCGGGACCATCCGCAGGGCGCCCAGCACCGGCTTCAGGGCCGCGGCCGCCCGGGTGCCGGCCGAGACCCCGCCGTAGGAGACGAGCCCCGCGGCCTTGTCGGCCCACTCGTGGAAGAGGAAGTCCAGGGCGTTCTTCAGCGCGCCGGGGATCGAGTGGTTGTACTCGGGGAAGACGAACACGAAGGCGTCGGCGCGGCTGATCGTCTCCGACCAGGCCTTCGTGTGGTCCTTCGTGTACTGGCCCAGGCGGGGGTGGTTGGGCTCGTCGAGCACCGGGAGCCCGGCCTCGGCCAGGTCGACCAGCTCGACGTCGAAGCCGCCGTGGGCCTCGGCGCGGGCGGCGACCCAGCGGGCGACCGCGATGCCCTTGCGGCCGGGGCGGGTGCTGGCGGCGACGACCTGCAGGACGGGACGGGACACGGCGGGGCTCCTCGAGGTGCTGGTTGAGCTCTCAACGTACGCCCGGGGAGCCCGGACACGACACAGGCCCCGGTCCGTGGGACCGGGGCCTGGTGGGGGAGAGCGGGTGACGAGAATCGAACTCGCACTGTCAGCTTGGGAAGCTGATGTTCTACCATTGAACTACACCCGCGAGCGCTCCAGACAGTACCGGACGCACACTCGGCAGGTGATCCCCGACCCGTACGACGGCTTCCCGCCCGGCTTCTTCGACCGCGCCGACGACAGCCCGGACGACGTCTTCTACGCCCCGCCGAGGCTGGTCACCCACATCGACGACCGGGCGATCGCCGCGGTCGGCGCGCTGTACACCGAGCTCGGGCTGACCGGCCGGGTGCTGGACCTGATGAGCTCCTGGGTCTCGCACTTCGAGCACCCGCCGGCCGAGCTGGTGGTGCTCGGCATGAACGCCGCCGAGCTGGAGGCCAACCCGGTGGCCACCGAGCGGGTGGTGCACGACCTCAACGTCGACCCGCGCATCCCGCTGCCCGACGCCGACGTCGACGCCGTCGTCTGCTGCGTCTCGGTCGACTACCTGACCCGGCCGATCGAGGTGCTCGCCGAGGCCGCCCGGGTGCTGCGGCCCGGCGGCACGCTGGCGGTCACCTTCTCCAACCGGTGCTTCCCGTCCAAGGCGGTGCGCGGCTGGCTGGGCACCCCCGACGAGCAGCACGGGCCGCTGGTCGCCGAACTCGTCCGCCGGGCCGGCGGGTTCGGCGAGGCCACGGTCGCGCTGCGCACCCCGCCCGGACGGCGCGGGGACCCGCTGTGGGCGGTGACCGCGGTCAGGTCCTGACCGCGGTGTGCCGCTCCAGGAAGTCGAAGATCCGCGGCCAGGCCTCCTCGGCGGCGCTGGTCACGTACGACGTCCCCGGGAGCGGCACGAACCCCAGCAGCCTGTGGTCCCCGGTCAGGAACGAGTGCGCCGCGCCCGGGTAGGTGCTCACCTCGTGCTCGACCCCGGCCGCGGTCAACCGCGCCTCCAGGGCCGGCCCCGCCCCCGAGAGCGTCCTGTCCCGCTCGCCGTAGCTGGCGATCACCGGCGGGCAGCGGGTGAGGTCGAGGTCCTCGGCCGGCGGCTGGCCGTAGTTGGCGCTCACCGCGCGCAGCCCGGTGGGCGCCAGCGAGCCGACGAGCAGGGCGAAGGCACCGCCCATGCAGAAGCCGATCGCCGTCGTCCGGTCGCCGTCCACGTCGTCGCGGGCCCCGAGCCACTGCTGGACGGCGACGAGGTCGTCGACCACCGCGCCGGGTCGGCCGCCGACCATCTCCCGCATCGACCGGACCAGACAGCCCAGCTTGTTCCCGGCACTGAACACGTCGGGGACGACGGCGACCCAGCCCCGGTCGGCGAAGGTGCGGCCGACCTCGGTGATCTCCGGAGTCAGCCCGAAGGCCTCGTGCACGACGAGCACCCCCGGCCAGCCGCCCGAGGGGGCCTCCCCGTCGGGGCGCACCACCAGCGCGCGCATGGACCGCCCGTCGCTCAGCGGGACGGAGACCTGCTGCGGTGCTGCGGACATGAGAGTCCTCTCATCGGGTTCTCACCAGGAGGTCACCACCCTGCTCCACCGTCGGACCGTGCGCACCCGGTCGGTCCTGTGGCTGGTGGCGGGGGCCCTGGTCCTCGTCGCCGTCCTCGGGCTGGGCTGGGTGGCGCTGCGGCCGGCCGCCGGTGACCCCGGCCCCGAGCCGGCCCCGATCACCGTCCCGCTGCCCTCCGTCCTCCCGACGCCGGAGCCCACGCCGACGGTCGAGCCGCCCCCGCCGGACGCCGCGGTGACCCCCACCGACGTGGTCCCGCCCCCGCCGGTGGACGACGACGGCGACGACGACGGCGGCGACGATGACGACGACGGGGACACCGACGACGCCGACGACGTTGACGGCGACGGTGAGGACTGACCGCAGCAGCCGGGGCCGGCGACGGTGGGCGCCCCGCGCTGCCCGCACCCGGATCATCGGCTGGGTCCTGCTGCTGGTGCTGCTCTCCCTGGCCACGGTCACCCTGCTGACCTGGCGGATCCTGGTGCGGGAGACCGACGAGCGGATGGCGGCGTCGCTGCGGGCCGAGGTGACCGAGTTCCGTGCCCTGGTCGACACCGGTCTCGACCCGCGCACCGGGCAGCCCTTCGCCTCTGTGGCCGACGTGCTGCAGACGGTGATCAGCTACAACCAGGCCCGGCCGAACGAGAAGTTCCTCGGCTACGTCGAGGGCGTGTACCGCTTCCAGAGCCGCATCGAGGCGCCGGTGCTGCTGTCCCAGGACGCCGCGTTCACCGGGCTGGTCGGCTCGGTCACCGACGTCCGTTCGGGCAGCTACGCCTCCGGGGCCGGCGAGGTGCTGTACGTCGCCGTCCCGGTGGCGCTGACCGGCAGCGCGGAGACCGGCGTCGTCGTCGCGGCGTTCTTCGCCGACGCGGAACGCCAGCCCGCCGACGAGACCGCCCGCCTGATGCTGCTGGTCGGCCTGCTGACCTCCCTGGCCGCCGCGGGCGGCGCCTGGGTGGTGGCGGGCCGGATCCTGCGGCCGGTCGCCGACGTCGCCGCCACCGCGCAGGGGATCACCGAGACCGACCTGTCCGGCCGGATCGACGTGCCCGACGGGTCCGGGGACGAGCTCGCCGACCTGTCCCGCTCGGTGAACGCGATGCTCGACCGGGTCGAGACCGGGGTCGCCGCCCAGCGCCGGTTCGTCGACGACGCCGGGCACGAGCTGCGGACGCCGATCACCATCGTGCGCGGCCACCTCGAGGTGCTCGACCCCACCGACCCGGCCGACGTGCGCGAGACCGTGGCGCTGGTCGACGACGAGCTGGACCGGATGAACCGGATCGTCTCGGACCTGCTGCTGCTGGCCAAGGCCGAGCAGCCGGCCTTCGTGCAGCCGCGTCCGGTCGACGTCGCCGCGCTCACCA
This sequence comes from Geodermatophilus sp. Leaf369, assembly GCF_001424455.1. NCBI lineage: Bacteria > Bacillati > Actinomycetota > Actinomycetes > Geodermatophilales > Geodermatophilaceae > Geodermatophilus > Geodermatophilus sp. Leaf369. Next base: position 662,746 of record NZ_LMQA01000002.1, read on the forward strand.
CCGAGGTGGTGTCCAAGGTCGGCGGGCTGGGCGACCGGCAGTGGGTGCTCGAGCACGTCGCCGACCTCGACGCGGTGCTCGACCCGCAACGGGTCACCCAGGCCGTCGTGGCGCTGGCCGACAACGCGGTGCACGTGACGTCACCCGGCGACCGGATCGGCCTCGGCAGCCGGCTAACCGGCGACGAACTGCGCTTCTGGGTCGCCGACAGCGGCCCCGGCGTCGCCGCCGAGGACCGGGAGCGGGTGTTCGAGCGCTTCGGCCGCGGGCAGGCCGGTGCCCGGCGCACCGACGGCGCAGGGCTGGGGCTGTCGATCGTCAGCGCGATCGCGGTCGCGCACGGCGGCCGGGTCGCCCTGGACTCCGTCCCCGGCCACGGCGCCACCTTCACCCTCGTGCTGCCCGCGCAGCTGGCCCCGCCGTCCCCCGACACCACCGTCGACGAGTCGACGGCGACCGCCGACGTCCCCGAACCCGTTGGAGACCACCCGTGAGCCGTGTGCTGATCGCCGAGGACGAACCGCGCATCGCGTCGTTCGTGGAGAAGGGCCTCAAGGCCAACGGGTTCACCGTGACCGTGGTCGGGGACGGGCTCGCGGCCCGGGACGCCGCCCGCAGCGGCGAGCACGACCTGATGGTGCTCGACATCGGGCTGCCGGTGCTCGACGGGTTCGCCGTCCTCCGGGCGCTGCGGGCCGAGCGCTGCACCATCCCGGTCATCGTGCTCACCGCGCGGGACTCCGTCACCGACACCGTCGCGGGCCTGGAGGGCGGGGCCGACGACTACATGCCCAAGCCGTTCCGGTTCGAGGAGCTGCTGGCCCGGGTGCGGCTGCGGCTGGCCCCGCGCGGGCAGGACGCTGAGCTGACCGTGCTCACCGTCGGGGACCTGTCGCTGGACCTGCGCACCCGACGGGCCCACGTCGCCGGCCGGACCGTGGACCTCTCCGCCCGGGAGTTCGCGCTCACCGAGACGTTCCTGCGCCACCCCGGCCAGGTGCTGGCCCGCGAGCAGCTGCTCTCGCACGTCTGGGGCTACGACTTCGACCCCGGCTCCAACGTCGTCGACGTCTACGTGCGCTACCTGCGCAAGAAGCTCGGCGCCGCCCGCATCGAGACCGTCCGGGGGATGGGCTACCGCCTGGCGGCGTGATCCGCCCCGACCCCCGAGCAGGGGAAGCCCTGCACCCACCTCCGGGGCTCGCGAGGGGGTGCAGGGCTTCCCCTGCCTGGGGTGGGCGGTCAGGCGTCGGGGGTGCTGTCCGGGGTGTCGACGTCGTCCGGGGTGGCGTCCGGGGTCGCGTCGTCCGGCGTCACGGTGTCGGGGGTCGCGTCGTCCGGGGTGGCGTCGTCCGGCGTCGCGGTGTCGGGGGTGGCGTCGTCCGGGGTGGTGTCGGGGGTGCCGTCGCCGTCGGTGTCCACGGCGGTGACGGAGCTGGTGGGGACGGGCGTCGTGTCGTCGTCGGCGACCGCGACGCCGGCGCCGGCGATGCCGAGACCGGTGAGGGCGACGCCTAAGGTGACGGTCTTCCAGGTGGCGGGACGGTTCACGGTGAGCTCCTCGGGTGGGGGGTCCTTCGCTGTCAGGGACCACTCTCGGTGCGCCGGGTGAGGCCTCCGGGAGAGCGCGATGAGCGCTCTCTCATCCCCCGGCGAGCACCTGCTCGGCCAGCGCGAGCCGGGCCTCCGTGCGCCGCGACCAGCCCGCCAGCTGCACCCGGAACGGCCCGGTGGCCAGGCCCAGCACCACCGCCGACACCCGGGCGGCCAGCTGCCCGGCGGGCCAGGGCAGGGCGGCGGCCACGGCACGGCGGACGTCGTCCCGACCGAGGACGACGAGGTGCCCGAGCAGGGTGGCCCAGTCGTCGATCCGGTGTCCGGCACCGGCGCCGTCCACGTCGAGCACACCGGAGACCGCGCCGTCGGTGAGCAGCAGCTGGGCCTCGTAGAAGTCCCCGTGCACCGGGACGAGCGGGTGGTCCCCGGGGTCGACGACGGCCAGCGCCGCGGTCAGCCGGTCGAGCCGGGGCCGCAGGTGCGGGGTGACCAGGCCGAGGACGGCGCCGTGCCCCGCGGCACGGTCCAGCGGGGTGCGCACCCGGGGGAGCGTCGCCAGCGACGCGGGCAACGCGTCGAGCACGCCGTCCAGGGCCGGGACGAGGGCGGGGAGGTCGTCCAGGAGGCCCCTGAGCGGGGTGCCGGGGAGCGCGGGCAGCACCAGCACGCCGTCGTCGGTGCGGGCCAGCACCGGCGGGGCGGGGACGGCGCCGACCAGGAGGTCGTGCCGGCCGGCGAGCCCGGCGACCGCCGCGGGGGGCACCACCTTGAGGAACCAGCATCCGCCCGGGGCGACCACCTCGACCACGGCGCGGCGGCCGGGCCGGTAGGCCCGCAGCCGCAGCACGGCCTCCTCGGCCGGGACGCCCAGGGCGGGGAGCCGCCGGCGGACGGCAGCCGCCGAGGTGGCCCAGGCCAGCGCCGTGAGGGCGGGGTCCAGCGGCCAGCGCCAGAGCCCGACGTGCACCGTGCCCCCGTCGACCTCCCCGGCCAGGACCGCGGCGCCTTCGGGGATCCGGCTGCCGGTGACCGCGGCCAGGGTGTCCCGGGTGGGGGTGCCTGCGGCGTCCACGAGGGCAGCGGCGTACTGCACGGTGGCGGCCCCGTCGGCGCGCAGCGACACCGAGGTGGCCCGCAGCAAGCGCAGCGTGGCGCCGGTGGGGGCCAGCGCCGCCGACCACAGGTCGACCGCGGCGTCCCCGAGCAGCAGCTGCAGCGAGCGGGGCCAGCGGTCGGTGAGCACCGGGCCGGCGGCGGGCACGAGGAGCGGAGTGGTCACCCATCGACCCTGGGCGAGCCCGGTGACGGGCCGGTGAGCGGTGGATGAGCGAGTTCTCATGCGCACGGCGTCGGTTACGGTTCGCGCCATGCTGCTGTCCGACCGCGACATCACCGCGGCCCTGGCCGACGGCCGCCTGGGCATCGAGCCCTACGACGCGGGACTGGTGCAGCCCTCCAGCATCGACGTCCGGCTGGACCGGTTCTTCCGGGTCTTCAACAACGCCCGGTACACCCACATCGACCCCGCCCAGCAGCAGGACGACCTGACCACCCTGGTGGAGCCCGCGGCCGGGGAGCCGTTCGTGCTGCACCCGGGGGAGTTCGTCCTCGGGTCGACGCTGGAGGTCGTGACGCTGCCCGACGACCTGGCCGCGCGGCTGGAGGGCAAGTCCTCGCTGGGCCGGCTGGGGCTGCTCACCCACTCCACCGCGGGCTTCGTCGACCCGGGGTTCTCCGGCTCGATCACCCTGGAGCTGTCCAACGTGGCGAACCTGCCGATCACGCTGTGGCCGGGGATGAAGATCGGCCAGCTGTGCCTGTTCACCCTGTCCAGCCCGTCCGAGCACCCCTACGGCAGCTCGGTCTACGGCTCGCGCTACCAGGACCAGCGGGGGCCGACGCCGTCCCGCTCGTACCGCAACTTCTCCATCACGGACACGAGCGTCCGCGACTGATCAGCGGGGGCTCCACCACGACCGGGGACTCCACGCCGGCCGCCTCGACCTCGACGTCCTCGCGGGCGTCGGGATCGGCGCGCAGCTCGGGCACCTCGTCGTCCACCTGCCGGTCGGCGCAGACCAGCCAACCGGTGACGAACAGCCCGGCGACCCCGAGGTAGACCAGCACGAACATGCCGGTGTACCCGCCGGTGAGCCCGCGCAGCAGGCCCACCAGCAGCGGGCCGACAGCGGCGATCGCGTAGCCCCAGCCCTGCACCACGGTCGACAGTGCGTTCACCGTCTCCGGCGTCCGGGCCCGCAACCCGAGCAGCGACAGCACCATCGCGAACGTGCCCATCCCGATGCCGAGCATCGACATCCACAGCCAGGTCAGGGTGAGCGGGGAGAGCAGCAGCCCGGTCCAGCCGACCAGGTAGCAGGCCATGAAGCCCACCAGCATGGGGCGCTGCCAGGACTGCCGGACCGCCCCCGAGGGCACCAGCGCGTTCAGCGGGATGACGATCAGCGCGTTCACGCCCACCAGCACCCCCGCCGCGGCGGCCGACATGCCCTCGTCGCGCAGGTACTGCGCCGTCCAGCCCACGATCACGTAGGCCTGCATGGCCTGCAGCCCGAAGAACACCGCGAGCTGCCAGGCCAGCGACGAGCGCACCAGCACCCGCAGGCGGACGGCGCCGCGGGGCGTGCCGGCCGCCGCGGTCCGCCGCGGCACCAGCAGCCACGGGACGACGGCGAGGACGGCGAACACCGCCCAGACCCCGAGCGCCCAGCGCCACCCGTCGGCGCCCACGGACTCGGCGATCGGCGCGGTCGAGACGCTGGCCACGGCGCCGCCGATCGCCATCGTGGTGCTGTAGGCGCCGACCAGCAGCCCGGTGCGGTGCGGGAACCAGTGCTTGACGATGCCCGGCAGCAGCACGTTGCCCAGCGCCCCGCCGACCATCGTGGCCACGGTGCCGAGCAGGAACAGCCAGAACGACGGCGCCGCGGCCCGGCCGAGCACGCCCAGGGCCATCACCAGCAGGGCCGCGGCCAGCACGTGCCCGTCGCGGAACCGGGCGGCCAGCGGCGGGCCGGCGAACCCGATCACCGCGAAGCACAGCAGCGGCATGGTGGTGATCAGCCCGGCGGCACCGGAGGAGATGCCCAGCCCGGCCTCGATCTCCTGCAGCACCGGGCCGACGCCGTTGACCGCCGTCCGCAGGTTGAACCCGGTCAGCACGATGGCCACCGCGACGAGCACCAGCCCCCGTCGGGAGGTTCCGGCGGGGGCTGGTGCTGTGCTGCTCACGAGAGGCCATGTTCCACCCGGGGCCGCGGCGCCGGGTGGCGGGGTCAGCTGCGGGAGAAGGCGGCGTCGAAGGACGCCGTGGGCGGGTCGAACGCCAGCTTCCGGACGAACTCCAGCGCCTCGGGGGCACCGACCAGGCGGTCCATCCCGGCGTCCTCCCACTCGACCGAGATCGGGCCGGCGTAGCCGATCGTGTTCAGCATCCGGAAGCACGCCTCCCACGGGACGTCGCCGTGCCCGGTGGAGACGAAGTCCCAGCCGCGGCGGGGGTCGGCCCAGGGCAGGTGCGACCCCATCCGGCCGTTGCGGCCGTTGCCGACCTGCTTCTTCGCGTCCTTGCAGTCCACGTGGTAGATCCGGTCCTTGAAGTCCCAGAGGAAGCCGACCGGGTCCAGGTCCTGCCACACGAAGTGGCTGGGGTCCCAGTTCAGCCCGAAGGCCTCCCGGTGGCCGATGGCCTCCAGCGTCCGGACCGTCGTCCAGTAGTCGTAGGCGATCTCCGAGGGGTGCACCTCGTGGGCGAACCGGACGCCGGCGGCGTCGAACTCGTCGAGCACCGGGTTCCAGCGGTCGGCGAAGTCCTGGTACCCGGCGTCGATCATGGACTCGGGCACCGGGGGGAACATCGCCACGGTCTTCCAGATGGAGGACCCGGTGAACCCCACGACGGTCCGGACGCCGAGCGCGGCCGCGGCGTGTGCGGTGGCCTTCATCTCCTCGGCGGCCCGGCGGCGGACGCCCTCGGGGTCGCCGTCGCCCCACACCCGCGGGTCGACCATGTTCGCGTGCCGCTCGTCGATCGGGTCGTCGCAGACCGCCTGGCCGTTGAGGTGGTTGCTGATGGCGAACACCGACAGGCCGTGCTGCTCGAGCAGGTCCTTCTTCCCGCGCAGGTAGGCGTCGTCCTCGGTGGCCCGCACGACGTCGAGGTGGTCGCCCCAGCAGGCGATCTCCAGTCCGTCGTAGCCCCAGCCCGACGCCAGCCGGCAGACCTCGGTGAAGGGCAGGTCGGCCCACTGGCCGGTGAACAGGGTGACGGGGCGGGGCATCAGGAGCTCCTCGGTGAGCAGGGGACGGGGGTCCAGACGGAGCGGTCGGCGGCACTGCGCTGGACGGCGTCCAGCACCCGCTGCACGGCCAGCCCGTCGGCGAAGGACGGCGTGGGCTGCTCGCCGGCCGCCAGGGCGCCGACCAGGTCGACGACCTGGTGGGTGAACGCGTGCTCGTAGCCCAGCCCGTGCCCGGCCGGCCACCACGCGCCGACGTAGGGGTGCCCGGGCTCGGTGACGACGATGCGGCGGAAGCCGGCGGTCTCGTCGGGGTCGGCGCCGTCGAAGAACTCCAGGACGTTCATGTCCTCGAAGTCGAAGGCCAGGCTGCCGAGTGACCCGTTGACCTCGATCCGGATCGCGTTCTTGCGACCCAGGGCGAAGCGGGTGGCCTCGAAGGTGGCGAGTCCGCCGCCGGAGAAGCGGGCCAGGAACACCGCGGCGTCGTCGACGGTGACCGAGCCGGTGCCCTCCCCGGCCGTGCCGGACAGCGACCCGGCCGCGGCGGGCAGCGGACGCTCCTTGACGAAGGTCTCCAGCGCCGCGCTCACCCCGGTGACCTGCTCGCCGGTGATGTGCTGGGTCAGGTCGACCACGTGCGCGCCGATGTCGCCCAGCGCACCGGAGCCGGCCTTGTCGGCCTCCAGCCGCCAGGACATCGGGGCGGCGGGGTCGGCGATCCAGTCCTGCAGGTAGGCCGCGCGGACGTGCCGCACCTCCCCGATCCGGCCCTCGGCGACGAGCCGGCGGGCCAGGGCGATCGCCGGGACGCGGCGGTAGGTGAACCCGACCATGGCCCGGACGCCGCGCTCGGCGGCCCGGTCGGCGGCGGCCACCATGGCCTCGGCCTCGGCGACGGAGTTGGCCAGCGGCTTCTCGCACAGCACGTGCTTGCCGGCCTCGAGGGCGGCGATGGCGATCTCGGCGTGGGTGTCGCCGGGGGTGCAGACGTCGACCAGGTCGACGTCCGGGCGCTGCACGGCGTCCTGCCAGTCGGTGCTGGTGGCCGCCCAGCCCAGGCGGTCCGCGGCGGCCGCGGTGCGGGCGGCGTCCCGGCCGACCAGCAGGGCCGTCTCGGGGTGCAGCGGCAGGTCGAAGAAGTGGGGGGCGGTGCGCCAGGCCTGCGAGTGGGCGGCGCCCATGAAGGCGTGCCCGATCATCGCGACGCGCAGGGGGGTGCTCATCTCGAGTCCTCTCGGAGGGGGGAGGTGGGGTGCGCGGGCGTGACCCGCGCACCCCACCGGTGGGTCAGGACTCGAACGCGCTGTCGATGTACTGGTCGACGTTGTCGGCGGTCACGACCGGGGCCGACAGGGTGATCTGCCGGGGCACCTCGACGTCGATGAGGTCCGAGAGCGCCTTGCCCTGGGCGATGAGCCGGGCCAGCCGGACGCCGTCCGCGGCCTGGCTGGCCGGGTAGATGACGGTGGCCTGCAGGACCGAGTCGCCGGCCTCGATGGAGCGCATGGCGTTGGCCGAGCCGGCGCCGCCGACCATGAAGAACTCGTCGCGGCCGGCGTTGGTGATCGCGGCCAGCACGCCGATGCCCTGGTCGTCGTCGTGGTTCCAGAGGGCGTCGATCTGCGGGGCGGCCTGCAGCAGGTTCGCCGTGACCTCCTCGCCGGACTCCACGGTGAACTCCGCGGCGACCCGGTTGTCGACGTCCAGGCCGCAGTCGGCGAGGGCGTCGGAGAAGCCCTGGCTGCGCTCCTGGGTCAGCGGGAGGGAGTCGATCCCGGCCACCTCGGCGACGACGGCGTCGGGCTGGTCGCCCAGCTGCGAGCACACGTAGGCACCGGCGGAGACGCCCATGCCGTAGTTGTCGCCCAGGATCGTCACGCGGGCGGCGTCCGGGTCGTCGAACTCACGGTCGACGTTGATCACCGGGATGCCGGCCTGCATGGCCTCCAGCGCGATCGGGGTGAGCGCGGCGCCGTCGAAGGGCAGCAGCACGATCGCGTCGACGCCGTCGTTGATGAACGTCTCGACCTGGGCGATCTGCGCGGACACGTCGTTGGTGCCCTCGGCGACGACGAGGTCGACGTCCTCGTAGCCGTCGGCCTCGGCGCGGGCGGCCGCGGTGATCTGGGCCATCCAGCCGTGGTCGGCCGCGGGGGCGGAGAAGCCGATGGTGACGGTGTCACCGGTGTCGTCGTTGGAGCTGGCGGCGTTGTTGCCGCCCCCGCCGGAGCCGGTGGCCTCGGGGGTGTTGCCGGTGCAGCCGGTGACCATGACGCCGGCGCCGAGCAGGGCGACGGTGCTGGTCAGCAGGCGACGGTGCCGTGCGGACATGGGTTCTCCTCGGGAGGGGTGGGTGGTGCCGGGGTGGGGCTGGGGAGGGGAGGTCAGGGGGCGGGGACGCCGGGGCTGGCCCCCGCGGGGGCGCCCTCGGCGGCGGTGGGCGGGAGCGCCTTCGACGAGCGCCGCTGCCGGCGGCCGGCCGCGACCCGCTGCTGGAGCAGCACGGCGGCGACGATGATCACGCCCTTGGCGACGGCCTGGGCGGAGCTGGAGAGGTTGTTCAGCGTGAAGACGTTGCTGAGCGTGGTGAAGATCAGCACGCCCAGGACGGTGCCGACGATGGTGCCGCGGCCTCCGATGAGGAGCGTGCCGCCGATGACGACGGCGGCGATCGCGTCCAGCTCCAGCAGCGTGCCGTGGGTCGAGCTGCCGGTCGTCGTGCGGGCCATGAGCATGACCGCGGCCAGGCCGCAGGTGACCCCGGAGAGCACGTAGAGGGCGACCGTGTGCCGCTGCACCCGGATGCCGGCCAGCCGGGCCGCCTCGGCGTTGCCGCCGACGGCGAAGGTGCGGCGGCCGAAGGTGGTGCGGTTGAGCAGCACCCACCCGGCGACGGCGACCAGCGCGAACATCCAGACCAGGGTCGGGACGCCCAGCGGGCTGCCGGAGAAGAACCGGAGGAAGTCCTGGTCCTGGACGATCTGGGTGCGCCGGTTGGCGATGATCTCGGCGAGGCCGCGGGCGGCGGCCAGCATGGCCAGCGTGGCGATGAAGGCCACGAGCTTGCCGTAGGCGATGACCACCCCGTTGACCAGCCCGGCGATCGCGCCGACGAGCACGGCGGCCCCGACCATCAGGATCCAGTGCGTGTCGGCGGCCATCGCCTGGGTGGACAGTGTGGTGGCCCAGATCGAGGCCAGCGCGACCAGCGCGCCGACGGAGAGGTCGATGCCGCCGCCGATGATCACGAACGTCATGCCGATGCTGACGACGCCGACGACCGCGGCCAGCCGCAGGATCGTCAGCACGTTGTCGGTGCTGGCGAAGCGGTCGCCGGCGGTGATGATGCCGACGATGCAGAGCAGGGCGAAGGCGACCACCAGCCCCAGGTTGCGGCCCACCGGACCGGCCAGCAGGCCGGCCGACGAGGACGTCGTCCGTGGGCTGGCGCCGGTCGGGGTCTCCGGGGCGGCGACGGGTGTGCGGGTGTCCTCGGTCATGCCACGTGTCCCTCGGTCAGGGTGGTGTTCGGGTGGGTGGTGCCCTGCATGACCAGGTCGAGGACCCGGTGCTCGTCCAGGGCGGTGGCGGGTTCGTCGGCCAGCACGTGGCCGTCGGCGAGCACCAGCACGCGGTCGGCGAGACCGAGCACCTCGGGGATCTCGCTGGACACGACGACCACGGCGACGCCGCGGTCGGCCAGGGCCCGGATCAGGCCGTAGATCTCGGCCCGGGCGCCGACGTCGACGCCGCGGGTGGGCTCGTCGAGCAGCAGCACCCGGCACTCGCGCAGCAGCCAGCGGGCCAGCACGACCTTCTGCTGGTTGCCGCCGGACAGGGTGCGCACCTCGCGGTCGACGTCCACCGGCCGCAGGTCCAGTGCCTCGGTCTGCTCGCGCGCCGCGGTGCGCTCGGCGCCCGCGGAGAGGAACCCGCCGCGGGAGAACCGGGCCAGGCTGGAGAGGGTGATGTTGCGGTAGATCGGCTCACCGAGCAGCAGGGCCTGGCTCTTGCGCTCCTCGGGGGCCAGCCCGACCCCGGCGCCGACGGCCGCGGCGACGTCCCCGGCGCGCAGCCGCTTGCCGCCCACCCGGACCTCGCCGCTGCTGGGCCGGCGGGCGCCGTAGACGGCCTCGAGGATCTCCGATCGCCCGGACCCGACGAGCCCGGCCAGGCCGAGGACCTCGCCGGGGGCGACGGTGAAGGAGACGCCCTCGAAGCGGCCGGGCACCGACAGGTCGGTGACCTCCAGCAGCGGCTCCCCGCCGGGGGCGACGTCGCGGCGCTCGGGGAAGACGTACTCGATGTCCCGGCCGGTCATCAGCGTGATCACGTCGCGGGTCGAGGTGTCCCGGGCCGGGAGGCCGGTGGCCACGGTCCGGCCGTCCTTGATCACGGTGATCCGGTCGCCGATCTGGCGGATCTCCTCCAGGCGGTGGGAGATGTAGACGACCGCGACGCCGTCGGCGGTGAGGTCCCGGACGACGTCGAAGAGCCGGTCCACCTCCTCGCCGTCGAGCACCGCCGAGGGCTCGTCCATCACGATCAGCCGCGCGTCCTGGCTCAGTGCCCGGGCGATGCTCACCATCTGCTGGGAGGCCGCGGACAGCTGGCCGACCTCGGTGCCGGGACGGATCTCCGGGTGGCCGAGCCGGGTGAGCAGCTCGGTCGTGGCGGCCCGCTGGGCGGCCGGGCGGCTGAGGCCGAACCGGGAGCGCTCGCGACCGAGGAAGACGTTGTCGGCGACCGACAGCCCCGCGACGAGGTCGAGCTCCTGGTAGATCGTGGCGATGCCCAGGCTCAACGCGGCCTGCGGGTCGGCGAGCCGGGTCTCCTCGCCACGCCACCGGATGACGCCCTCGTCGGGCTGGTGCGCCCCGGCGAGGACCTTGATCAGGGTGGACTTGCCGGCGCCGTTCTGGCCGAGCAGGCAGTGCACCTCACCGGCCCGGACGTCGAGGTCCACGCCACCGAGCGCACGGACACCGGGGAACGTCTTGACGATCCCCTCGACCTGCAGCAGGGGAGCGGACCCGCGGGACGCGGGGTCGACCTGGGCCACGGTGCCACCTCTCGACTCCACTTGTGCTCACCAATGAGCACAAGTGTGTGCAGGCGTGAACCTATGGGGTGGCGCAGAGCACGGTCAAGCAGCTCGGGCGTCGTTACCGAAACGACACCGACTCCTGGGTTTCAGGAGGTGGCGGCGTCCAGCACGTCGCGGACCGAGTCCTCGTCCAGCCAGCCCTCGATGGCCATCAGCGCGGCCCCGACCCGCCCGGACATCTCCGGTGCCTGGCTGACGCTGATGTCCAGCGTGCGCGCGGCCAGCGGCATCGACCGGCCGTAGACGGCCTCCCGGATGCCGGCCAGCAGCGGGAGCCCGGCCTGGGCCACGCCGCCGGTGACCACGATCCGGTGCGGGTTGAAGAAGTTGACCAGGGCGGCCAGCACCGTGCCGATCGTCCGGCCGGTGCCGCGCACCAGTTCCAGCGCGGGACCGTCCCCGTGCCGGGCGAGCTCGACGACGTCCCGGGTGGTGGAGACGGCCATCCCCGCAGCCAGCGCGTCCCGCAGCAGCGAGGCGCCGCCGGCCAGGGCCTCCAGGCAGTTCACGTTCCCGCAGCGGCACAGCACCGTGCGACCGTCGGCGACCGGGACGTGGATGTGCCCGATGTCCCCGGCGCTGCCCTGCGCCCCCCGGTACACCCGGCCCTCGACCACGACCCCGCACCCGATGCCGGTGCCCACCTTGACCACGAGGACGTCCTGGTCGGAGCCGCCGACGCCCATCTCGCCCAGCGCCATCACGTTCACGTCGTTGTCCACGAACACCGGGCAGTCGTAGGCGGCGAACGCGTCGGGGATCGGGTGGTCGTGCCAGCCCGGCATGATCGGCGGGTGCGAGGGCCGCCCGGTGGAGAACTCCACCGGACCGGGCACGCCCACCCCCACCGCGCGGACGTCGTCCGGACCCAGCCCGGCCTCGGCCAGCGCGGCCCGGCACAGGCGGTCGACCTCGGCGAGCACCGGGCCCGGTCCGTCGGAGATGTCGATCGGGTGCCCCAGGGTGGCGCGCACCCGGGCGGACAGGTCGGTGACCGCGACGTCGACGCTGGTCACCCCGAGGTCGACGGCCAGCACGCAGCCGGCCCCGCTGTTGAACTCCAGGATCGTGGGGGGCCGGCCCCCGGTGCTCCAGCCGCGGCCGACCTCGGCGAGCAGGTTCGCCGCGATCAGCTGGTCCACCCGGCCGCTGACGGTGTTGCGGGCGGCCCCGGTCAGCGCCACCAGCTCGGCGCGGCTGCGGGCCCGGCCGGTGCGCACGTGGTGCAACAACGCCCCGGGCGAGGCTGACGAGTGCGCCACGCGGGCCATCGTGGCACGTCCAGGCCGTGAGCCCGTGTCGGCGGCCCCCGTCAGAGGGGGTCGCGCACCAGCCGCGGCACCGCGCGCGGCACCCGGCGCCACACCGCCTTGAGCACCAGCAGGGTGAGGACCGCGGCCAGCAGGATGCCGACCACGTTGATGCCCAGCTGCAGCACCGAGCGGCCGGCGTCGGCCCAGTCGCCGAACGCCACGCCGAGGCTGAAGGCCGCCACCGCCGGCACGGTGGTGACCGAGATGAACACCCCGACCAGGCTGGCGGACTTCGAGCTGGTCAGGGCCAGCATCCCGGCCACCCCGGCGATGAACGCGACGGGGAACGACCAGCGGTCGGGTCGGGTGATGAACCCGGTGGCCGGGCGCTCGGCGAGCAGGTCGCCGACGTCGGCCCAGCCCAGCCCGCGCAGCGCCAGGCAGAACCCGATGGTGAGCACGGTGGCGATCGCGAAGCCCACGGTCAGCGAGCGGACCGAGTGCCGGATGACCGCCCGGTGCCGGTGCACCAGGCCCAGCGCGATGCCGGCCAGCGGGCTGAACTCCGGGCCCATCACCATGCCGCCGATCAGCAGCACCGCCGAGTCGGTGACGATCGCCAGCGCGGCCAGCAGCGTGGCGATGGTCAGGAAGGCGCAGAAGGTCAGGGTGAGGCGGGACTCCTCGTCGGCGGTCTGCACGACCTGGTCCCAGACCACGGCGTCGGCACCGTCGCCGGGGGCGTCCCGGACCGACCGGTCGGTGGTCTCGGACAGCGAGGTGTCGATCGACTCGATCGCGATGCCGCCGTCGCGCTCCACGCCGTGTCGCTGCAGCTCGTCGACCAGCTCGTCCACCGACTCCCGGGCCACGTCGCACATCACCAGGTCGCCGTCAGGACGGCGGACGACGCCGGGCAGGTGCACCAGGTGGGTCACCCCCACGTGGGCGCCGAGGACGGCGAGGACCGCACCGCACCGCTCGGCGGGCACGGTGAGGCGCAGGTGGAGGAGCACGGGGAGTGTTGTACCCCGTCAGTTCCTCAGCGGGTCCCCGACACCTGGACGGTGACCCGGGCGACGGTCGTCGTCGTCCCGTCGGCCGCCAGCTCGAGGAGCGCGAGGTCGTGCGGGCCGTCGCCGGCCGGTGCGGCCAGCGCCAGGCTGGGGGACAGGCACTGCGCCAGCTCCAGGGACGGGCCGGCGTCGGTCTCGGTGTAGGAGACCGTGGACCCTGCGTCCCCGCGCACCGGCTCGCCGTCGACGGTGACCACGTAGGCGGTGTCGTCGGCGCCGGTGAGCCGGTAGTAGAAGGTCTGCCCCGCGGTGAGCTCGCTGGAGGACACCCCGATGGCCGGGGCGTCGCAGGACGCGGTCAGCGGCACCTCGTCCTCGCCGCGGGCGCCGGCGAACCCGAGCACCGCCAGCACCACGACGGCCACGGCCAGCCAGGCCCAGTGGTTGCCCCGCCGGATCGTCGGCCGGTCGTCGGCGAGCACCCGCTCGTCGTTGACGTCGCGGGCGTAGTGCATCGCCGACCGCCGGTTGCCGGCGGCCAGCTCGGGGTCCTCGCGCCCGCGCACCCCGCCGAAGATGAAGCTCACGGCCCCAGTGTCCCCCGGACGCACGAGGACCCCGGGAGCGTGTGCTCCCGGGGCCCCGTCGTGCTGCGACTGCTACTCGGCCGGGGCCGAGCCCGGGCCGGACTGGCCCTGCTGGGTCTCGCCGTGCTCGGTGCCCTGCGGGGCGGTGCCCCGGTCGCCGGGGCCCTCGGACCCCGGGGTGGGCCCGGACTCCGCACCCGCGGCGGCCGCGCCGACCGGGGCCATCGCGCGCAGCAGGATCTGGCTGACGTCGAGGACCTCGACGTGCTCGGCCGCCTCGCCCTTCTCCTTCTTGCTGTTCACCGCGTCGCTGAGCATCGTGATGCAGAACGGGCAGGCGGTGGAGATGACGTCGGGCTCGAGCTCGAGGGCCTCCTCGGTGCGGTTCATGTTGATCCGCGAGCCGATCTTCTCCTCCATCCACATGCGGGCACCGCCGGCCCCGCAGCAGAAGCCGCGGTCCTTGCAACGGTGCATCTCCTGGGTGCGCAGGCCCTGCACGCTGTCCAGGATCTCCCGCGGCGGGGTGTAGACCTTGTTGTGCCGGCCCAGGAAGCAGGGGTCGTGGTAGGTCACCTTGCGGTCGATCGGGGTGACCGGCACGAGCCGGCCCTCCTCGACGAGCTGGCCCAGCAGCTGGGTGTGGTGCACGACGTCGTAGTCGCCGCCGAGCTGCGGGTACTCCTTGTTGATCGAGTTGAAGCAGTGCGGGCAGGTCGCCACGATCTTGCGCCGGCCCTCGCTGCGGCCCTCGAAGACGGTGTTCAGCGTCTCGACGTTCTCCGCGGCCAGCTGCTGGAAGACGAACTCGTTGCCCATCCGGCGGGCCGGGTCACCGGTGCAGGTCTCGCCCGAGCCCAGCACGGCGAACTCCACGCCCGCGGTGTGCAGCAGCTCGGCGACGGCCTTGGTGACCTTCTTGGCCCGGTCGTCGATGGCCCCGGCGCAGCCGACCCAGAACAGGTACTCGACGTCGTCGTCGATCGCCCCGTCGACCTGACGGACCTCGAAGTCCACGTCCTTCATCCACTCGTCCCGGGTGGACGGGCTGACGCCCCACGGGTTGCCGCGGTTCTCCAGGTTGCGCAGCATCACGCCGGCCTCGGAGGGGAAGCTGGACTCGATCAGGGTCTGGTAGCGCCGCATGTCCATGATGTGGTCGACGTGCTCGATGTCGACCGGGCACTGCTCGACGCAGGCACCGCAGCTGGTGCAGCTCCAGAGGACGTCGGGGTCGATGACCCCGCCTTCCTCCAGCGTGCCCACCAGCGGCCGCTCGGCCTGGGCGTCGTTGGTGCCCTCGATCCGGGCGAAGCCGGAGTACCAGGTCTGCTCGGCCGACGGGGCCTCGGGCGTCATCGTGGACTCGCCGCCGTCGGACTCGCCCTTGCCGTCGCCGACCGTGCGCGCGCCGACCAGGTAGGGGGCCTTGGCGTAGAGGTGGTCCCGCAGGTCCATCACCAGCATCTTCGGCGACAGCGGCTTGCCGGTGTTCCAGGCCGGGCACTGGCTCTGGCACCGCCCGCACTCGGTGCAGGTGGTGAAGTCCAGCATCCCCTTCCAGGTGAAGTCCTCGATCTTGCCGCGGCCGAAGGTGGCGTCCTCGTCGGGGTCCTCGAAGTCGATCGGCACCCCGCCGGAGGTCATCGGCTGCAGGGCGCCCAGGGCGACCGCGCCGTCGTCCTCGCGCTTGAAGTAGATGTTGAAGAACGCGCTGAACCGGTGCCAGGCCACGCCCATCGTCAGGTTGCGGGCGATCACGATCAGCCAGACGAGGCTGACCACGATCTTGACGAAGGCGATGACGCTGACCAGGTCGGCGTTGTCCGGGAAGAGGTTCGACAGTGCGGAGCTGACCGGGTGCGACCAGCCGGGGGCGTCGTCGATGCCCGAGGCGATCTTGGCGGCGCGGATCGACAGGATGCAGATGCCGATGACCAGGACGACGGCCTCGACGAAGTAGCCCCGGCCCTCGTTGGACCCGGTGAAGCGGCCGTTGCGGCCGGTGCGGCGCGGGTGGTCCTTCTGCCGGATCACGATCAGCACCAGGATGCCGAGCACGGTGCCCAGGCCGATCACGTCGACGAACAGGTTCCACACGCCCCAGTTCCCGATGAGCGGGAGGTGGAACGTGGGGGAGAAGACCTCGCCGAAGGCCTCGACCAGGGTGAGGAACAGCCCGTAGAAGCCGACCATCACGAACCAGTGCGCCGCACCGATCGTGGACCACTTGAGCATCCGGGTGTGGCCCAGGGACTCCACGGCGAGGTTCTTCAACCGGGGGCCCACGGGGCCGAACCGGGTGCCGTCGGGCTGACCGGTCTTGATGACCGCCAGCATCTTCCGCACGGCCTGCGTCGCGAGCACCACCGCGACGACGAGGAGCAGCACGCACAACGTGCCCAGGACGATCTGCAACGGGCCCACGAGAATCCCTCTCCCCGTGCGTCGAGCGACCACGGTGACTCCCGTCGCACGATAGCCGAGGGCACCGACGGTCCGTACTGGCCAGTAGTCCACACCGGCGTTGACCGCCCGGCACCCCCGCCCGGGGGTCGGGGACGTTGCCGGGTGTCGGACCCGCGTGTCAGCCTGTCGCCGCCGTCGGAGTCGCTGGCCCCAGCGACCGCGGCCGGCCAGGGGTGGGTGACCGTGCAGGGAGAGGTGCGTCGCCGGGTCTACCTGGCCATCGCGGTCGTGGGTCTGGTCGGGTGCGCCTGGCAGGTGGGCACCGGGGCGGGCACGACCGTCGAGACCCGGTTCAGCTTCCCGCTGCTGGCGGTCTTCCTGCTCTCCGCCGTGGCGGTCCTGCTCTTCCGCCCCGCGCGCATCCGCTACGTCGAGCTGGGCGGCTACCTGACCGTCGCGGTGGTCTGGCTGACCACGATGGCCGTCCAGCTGGGCACGATCGCCGACGACGACGCGGCCTACGCCTCCCTCTACCCGGGGGTCTTCGCCAACCTGTGCCTGCTCATCCTGCTGGCCTACCTGTGGTTCGACACCCGCTGGGCGCTGCCGGCCTCGCTGATCGGACCGGTCGCGGCCCTGGTGATCGGACTGGTCCGGTTCCTCCCGTCGCAGAGCTCGCGCGACCTCGCCGCGGAGTTCGTCGGCGCGCTGGGCTACGTGGTGGTGCTGTCGATGCTGGCCTTCCTCATGGCCCGCAGCAAGGAGGCCCTCGCCGTCACCCGGGCCGAGGCGGCCCGACTGCGCGAGCTCGCCGACACCGACGTGCTCACCGGCCTGCCCAACCGACGCAGCCTGGTCGACCGGCTGCAGCTGGCGGTGCACGGCCGCCGCGACG
Organism: Geodermatophilus sp. Leaf369; assembly: GCF_001424455.1. NCBI lineage: Bacteria > Bacillati > Actinomycetota > Actinomycetes > Geodermatophilales > Geodermatophilaceae > Geodermatophilus > Geodermatophilus sp. Leaf369. Next base: position 679,832 of record NZ_LMQA01000002.1, read on the forward strand.
ACGGACCGACCGTGGTGGTGCTGTTCGACCTCGACAGGTTCAAGGCGGTCAACGACCGGTACGGCCACGACGTCGGGGACCTGGTGCTCCAGGAGGTCGCCGTGGTCGCCGCCGCCGCGCTGCGGCCCGACGCCGTCGTCGGTCGGTGGGGCGGGGAGGAGTTCCTGGTCCTGGTCCCGCGGGCCGACCTCGCCGCGGGGTCGGCGATCGCCGAGCGGCTGCGCGCGGACATCGCCGCCCACGCCTTCCCGGGCGGGCTGTCGATGACGGCCAGCTTCGGGGTCAGCGTGGTCACCGACGCCGACTCGGTCGAGGCGGTCGTGCTGCGCGCCGACCGGCTGCTCTACGTGGCCAAGGAGAACGGGCGGGACGCCGTGGTGAGCCGCCTCCCGGTGCCCCGGGCCGGCGCGGACGACCTGTCCGACCCCTCACCGGCCCGCTGACCTCCCCGGGAACACCGCACGGGGGTCTGCCGTTAGGGTGGGCAGGAAAGTTGAGCGGCCTCGGCGCAAGGCGTGTGTACGACACCGCCGGCCCGGGCACGTGACACCCACCGGACCCGCACCACACCTGACACCGCACGAGAAGGGCCAAGACACCCATGGCACGAGCAGTCGGCATCGACCTCGGCACCACCAACTCCGTCGTCGCCGTCCTCGAGGGTGGCGAGCCGACGGTCATCGCCAACTCCGAGGGCTCCCGCACGACCCCCTCGGTCGTGGCCTTCGCCAAGAACGGCGAGGTCCTCACCGGGCAGTCGGCGAAGAACCAGGCGGTCACCAACGTCGACCGCACCATCCGCAGCGTCAAGCGCGAGATGGGCACGACCTGGAAGACCGACGCGATCGACGGCAAGCAGTACACCCCGCAGGAGATCAGCGCCCGGGTGCTGCAGAAGCTCAAGCGCGACGCCGAGACCTACCTGGGCGAGCCGGTGACCGACGCGGTCATCACCGTCCCGGCCTACTTCGAGGACGCCCAGCGCCAGGCCACCAAGGAGGCCGGTGAGATCGCCGGCCTCAACGTCCTGCGCATCGTCAACGAGCCCACCGCGGCCGCGCTGGCCTACGGCCTGGACAAGGGCGAGACCGAGCAGACCATCCTGGTGTTCGACCTCGGTGGTGGCACGTTCGACGTCAGCCTGCTGGAGATCGGCGACGGCGTCATCGAGGTCAAGGCCACCGCCGGCGACAACCGCCTCGGTGGCGACGACTGGGACCAGAAGGTCATGGACCACCTGGTCAAGACCTTCAACGCCGCCAACGGCATCGACCTGTCCAAGGACAAGCTGGCCATGCAGCGCCTGCGCGAGGCCGCCGAGAAGGCCAAGATCGAGCTGTCGGGCGCGCAGTCGACCAACGTCAACCTGCCCTACATCACCGCCGGCGCCGACGGCCCGCTCCACCTGGACGTCACGCTCACCCGCGCGGAGTTCCAGCGGCTGACCCAGGACCTGTTGGACCGGGCCAAGGCCCCGTTCAACCAGGCCGTGCGTGACGCCGGGATCCCGGTCAGCGCGATCGACCACGTCGTCCTCGTGGGTGGCTCCACCCGGATGCCGGCCGTCTCGGACCTGGTCCGCGAGCTCACCGGGGGCAAGGAGCCCAACAAGGGCGTCAACCCCGACGAGGTCGTCGCCGTCGGTGCCGCACTGCAGGCCGGTGTGCTCCGCGGCGAGGTCAAGGACGTGCTGCTCCTCGACGTCACCCCGCTGTCCCTGGGCATCGAGACCAAGGGCGGGATCATGACCAAGCTCATCGAGCGCAACACCACGATCCCGACCAAGCGCTCGGAGATCTTCACGACCGCCGACGACAACCAGCCCTCGGTGCAGATCCAGGTCTTCCAGGGCGAGCGCGAGATGGCCGCCTACAACAAGAAGCTCGGCATGTTCGAGCTGACCGGTCTTCCCCCGGCGCCCCGCGGTGTCCCGCAGGTCGAGGTCGCCTTCGACATCGACGCCAACGGCATCGTCCACGTCCACGCCAAGGACCTGGGCACCGGCAAGGAGCAGTCGATGACCATCACCGGTGGCTCGGCCCTGCCCAAGGACGACATCGCCCGGATGATGGCCGACGCCGAGGCCCACGCCGAGGAGGACAAGAAGCGCCGCGACGAGGCCGAGACCCGCAACCTGGCCGAGTCCCTCCAGTACCAGACCGAGAAGTTCCTGGCGGAGAACGGCGACAAGATCCCCGAGGACAAGAAGGAGGAGCTCGGTGCGGCACTGACCGACCTGCGCTCCGCCCTCGGTGGCTCCGACCACCAGGCGATCAAGTCCGCCCAGGAGAACGTCGCCCGCATCTCCCAGGAGGTCGGTGGCGCGCTCTACGCCCAGCAGGCGGAGAACGCCGCCGCCGAGGGCCAGCCCGGCGCTGCCGGTGCGGCCGGCGCGACCGGCGGCTCGGACTCGACCCCGGCCGACGACGACGTCGTCGACGCCGAGATCGTGGACGAGGACACCGACAAGAAGTGACCGACCAGGCCGGGGTGCCGGTCGACGCGTCCGAGCAGGACGCGTCGGCCGGCACCCCCGGACCCGTCGCCGGGTCACCAGCAGGGCAGGCACCACCGGCCACCCCAGGGGAGCAGATGAGCGAGCAGACCGGATCGACCCCCGAGGTCGACCAGCCCGATGCCACCACCGGCGAGGCGGTGAGCGGCGAGGTCACCGATCTCCCGTCCACCGAGGAGCCGCAGGACGAGACCGCCCGGCAGCTGGCCGAGCGGACCGAGGACCTGCAGCGCGTCAGCGCGGAGTACGCGAACTACCGGCGGCGGGTCGACCGCGACCGGGTCGTGGTCGTCGACCAGGCCGCCGAGCGGTTCGCCGGCCAGCTGATCCCGGTCGTCGACGACATCGAGCGGGCCCGCGAGCACGGCGACCTCACCGGCGCCTTCAAGGTCGTGGCTGACCGGGTCCTCGGCCTCCTCGATGGGCTCGGGGTGACCACCTTCGGCACCCCGGGCGACCCGTTCGACCCGGCCCTGCACGAGGCGGTCCTGCACGACACCTCCCCCGACGTCGCGGTCCCCACCGCGACCACGGTGCTGCGCCCGGGCTTCCGGCGCGGTGAGCGGGTGCTGCGCACGGCGATGGTCGGGGTCTCCGACCCCGATAGCCCCGCCGCAGCGGCCCCGACGGCCGAGCCGGAGCAGGGCGAGCAGCCCACCGGCTGAGCCCGCCCCCGGTGTCCGGGACGGCCTCGCGCCGTCCCGGACACCCACCGGTGCAGACGCACCGGCACCAGACACCGCCCGCCGCGCGCGGGCAGACCGAGCAGGAGGGGGGCGCCCGATGAGCACCCGGGACTTCATCGAGAAGGACTACTACGCCGCGCTGGGCGTCGCCAAGGACGCCGATCCGGCCGCGATCAAGAAGGCCTACCGGGCGCTGGCCCGCGACCTCCACCCGGACAAGAACCCGGGCAACGACGCCGCCGAGGCCCGGTTCAAGGAGGTCTCCGAGGCCTACGACGTGCTCTCGGACCCCACCCGCCGCAGCGAGTACGACGAGGCGCGCCGGTTGTTCGGCTCCGGCGGCTTCCGCGCCGGGGGCGGATCCGGCGGCGGCTTCTCCGGCTCCGGGTTCCCCGGGGCCGGCCAGGGCGGTCAGGCCTTCGACCTCGGTGACCTGTTCGGTCAGGCCGGCGGCTCCCGTGGGAACGCCGGCGGGGCCGGCGGGCTCGGCGACATCTTCGGCGGGCTGTTCGGCGGTGGCGGGGCCCCCGGTGGCACCCGCAGCCGGCAGCAGGCCGCGTCCGGACCCGCGCGCGGGCAGGACGTGGAGACCGAGGCGACGCTGGCCTTCGACGAGGCCGTGCTCGGGGTGACCGTCCCGCTGCGGATGCAGAGCCCGGGCTCCTGTCCGACCTGTCACGGTTCCGGCGCCAAGCCCGGCACCAGCCCGCACGCCTGCCCGGTGTGCCACGGGGCCGGTGTCACCAGTCGCAGCCAGGGCGCGTTCGCCTTCTCCGAGCCCTGCCGGCAGTGCCGGGGCAGCGGCTCGGTCGTCGACGACCCGTGCAGCACCTGCAAGGGCAGCGGGATCACCGACCAGACCCGCACCATCACCGTCCGGATCCCCGCCGGGGTGAAGGACGGACAGCGCATCCGGCTGGCCGGCAAGGGCGCCCCCGGCCGTCGTGGCGGCCCGGCCGGCGACCTGTTCGTCGTCGTGCACGTCAGCGGCAGCGACCTCTTCGGGCGCAAGGGCAACGACCTCACCCTCGAGGTGCCGGTCACCTTCGCCGAGGCGACGCTCGGCACCACCCTCACCGTGCCGACCCTGGACACCAACGTGTCGTTGCGGGTCCCCCCGGGCACCGCGAGCGGCCGCACCTTCCGGGTGCGCGGTCGCGGCGTGCAGACCAAGGGCGTGGCCGGTGACCTGCTGGTCACCGTCGTCGTCACCGTGCCCGACACGCTCAGCCCGGCGGCCCGGGAGGCCGTCGAGGCCCTGGCCACCGAGCTCCACGAGGACCCCCGCCCGCACGTGACCGCGGCGGTCCGGGGTGGGAGCGGGTCGTGAGCGGGTGGGTCCGGTGAGCGACCCGCGCCCGGTCGCCGAGGACGCCCCGGTCTTCGTGATCTCCGTCGCGGCGGAGCTCGCCGGCATGCACGCCCAGACCCTGCGCCAGTACGACCGCCTCGGGCTGGTCCGGCCCGGCCGCACCCCCGGGGGCGGCCGCCGGTACAGCCCGCGCGACGTCGCCCTGCTGCGCGAGGTCCAGCGGTTGAGCCAGGAGGACGGCGTCAACCTGGCCGGCATCAAGCGGATCATCGAGCTGGAGTCCCAGGTGGAGGCCCTGCAGCTCCGGGTGCACGAGCTGCTCGCCGAGCTCGACGGCGCCCAGCGCCGGGCGATGGCGGCGGAGTCCGCGGTCCGCTCCGGTTTCCGGCCCGACCTGGGTCACCCCGACCCCGGGACGGCGCTCGTGGTCTGGCGGCCGCGCGGCCCGCGGGGCAGCCGGTGACCGGGCCCGAGCGGCCGGCCGGGAACGGATCGGAGGGCGTGTACGTGGAGGACGACATGACCGTGACCGAGCAGCTCTCGTCCCCGGCCACCCAGGACGGGGCCCTCGACGCCCGTCCCGGGGACGACCTGGACGCGCACGGGGCCCACGTGAAGCTCGAACGCGAGGTGGCCCTGCTGCTGCGCCGGGCCCGGGCGATCCAGGGCCGCCTGGCCGGGGAGCTCGCCAGCGGGCTCGACGGCGCGGCCTACGGGCTGCTCGTGCTGCTCGACGACGCCGGCCCGCTGCGGGCCAGTGACGTCGTCGCCCGCCTCGGCCTGGACAAGAGCACGGTCAGCCGGCAGGTCGCCTCCCTGGTCGACGCCGGCCTGGTCGACCGGGCCGCCGACCCCGACGACGGGCGCGCCCAGGTGCTGAGCACGTCGGTCGAGGGGCACCGCCGGCTGTCCGAGATCCGGGACGCCCGGCGCGCCCGCTGGGAGGCCGACCTGCAGGAGTGGCCGACCCGCGACGTCTCCACCCTGGCCGAGCTGCTGGGCCGGCTGAACCGGCTGGGCGAGGCCCGCGAGGCCCAGGTCCGCGCCGCCCAGGACTGACCTCCCGGGTCCACCTCCGCCCTGGTGGGCGGGTTCACAGCCCACTCCTGTTGCAGACAGCAACCATCTGACCGAGGATGGTTGAGGTCTACAACAGGAGGCGACCGTGCGGATCACCCGTGACACCACCGACCGGCTCACCGTCGGCATCGGTCAGCTGCTCCGGGTCGGCCGTCAGCTCTCCCACCGCGCCGCGCACGAGCTCTACGGCGACCTGCCCTCCTACGGCTGGGCCGTGCTCGTGCCGCTGGAGTCCGGTGGCGAGCAGCGTCTGAGTGCCCTGGCCCTCCAGCTCGGGGTCGACGGCTCGGTGGCCAGCCGTCAGGTCGCCGTCCTCGAGCGCTCGGGCCTGATCACCCGCCGTCCCGACCCGCAGGACGGCCGCGCCAGCCTGCTCGGGCTGTCCGAGGCCGGCCGCGCCGTGCTCGCCCACACCCGCCAGGTCCGCAGCGAGTGGGCCGTGGCCGCCCTGGCCGACTGGACCGACGACGAGGCCGAGCTGCTGGGCCGGCTCATCGAACGGCTCAGCGCCGACCTGGCCGCCGCCGGCGTCGACCGCGCCCTGCACCCCGTCCCCGGCTGACCGGGCCCCCCACCCGGCCCCCAGCCCGCCCCACCGCGACACCGAAGCGCACCAGGAGAACCAGCATGGCCAGCACCACCACCGAGCGGTCCGACGCCCGGTCAGCACCGGCCGCCACCGCCCCGGTCGAACAGCAGGGCCGGATGACCCACCGGCAGATCCTCGAGGCGCTGTCCGGGCTGCTGCTCGCGCTCTTCGTGGCGTTCCTGTCCTCGACCGTGGTCTCGAACGCCCTGCCCACGATCATCACCGACCTGCGCGGCAGCCAGAGCCAGTACACCTGGGTGGTCACCGCCACCCTGCTGGCCAGCACCGCGTCCACCCCGATCTGGGGCAAGCTCGCCGACCTGATGAGCAAGAAGCTGCTCATCCAGATCGCGATCGTGGTCTTCGTGGTCGGCTCGATGCTGGCCGGGCTCGCCCAGTCGGTGCCCACGCTGATCGGCTGGCGGGTGCTGCAGGGCCTGGGCCTGGGTGGCCTGCAGGCGCTGGTGCAGATCGCGATGGCGGCCATGATCAGCCCCCGTGAGCGCGGTCGGTACTCCGGCCTGCTGGGTGGCGTGATGGCCGTGGCGACCGTCGGCGGCCCGCTCATCGGTGGCCTGCTGGTCGACACGAGCTGGTTGGGCTGGCGCTGGTGCTTCTTCGTCGGCGTCCCCTTCGCCGTCGTCGCCCTGGTGCTGCTGCAGCGCACGCTGCACCTGCCCACGATCAAGCGCGACGTGTCGATCGACTACCTGGGTGCGGCCTTCCTCACCGCGGGTGTCTCCTCGCTGCTCATCTGGGTCACCCTGGCCGGCGACACGTTCGCCTGGATGTCGGTCGAGACGCTGCTGATGGTCGGTGGCGGCCTGCTCGCCGTGGCCGCGTTCATCGTCACCGAGATGCGGGCCAAGGAGCCCATCGTCCCGTTGCGGCTGTTCAGGGACCGCACGACCACCCTGGCCATCATCGCCAGCGTCGCCGTCGGTGTCGCGCTCTTCGGCTCGACGGTCTTCCTCGGCCAGTACCTGCAGATCTCCCGCGGCTACTCGCCCACGGCGGCCGGCCTGCTCACCATCCCGATGGTCGGCGGCCTGCTGGTCTCCTCCACCGCGTCCGGGATCCTGATCTCCCGCTACGGGAAGTGGAAGGCCTACCTGGTCAGCGGCTCGGTCCTGGTGGCCACCGGCTTCGGCCTGCTCGCCACCATCGACCACACCACGAACATGGTCGTGCTCGGCGTCTTCCTCGCCGTCCTCGGCCTGGGCATCGGCATGACGATGCAGAACCTGGTGCTGGCCGTGCAGAACACCGTGGCGGCCACCGACCTCGGGGCGGCCAGCTCCGCGGTCGCGTTCTTCCGCAGCCTCGGCGGCACGATCGGCGTCTCGGTGCTGGGTGCGGTGCTCAGCGCCCGGGTCACCAGCCTGATCACCGACGGCCTCCCGGCCGGCGCGGCCGGCCAGGCGGGGTCCGGCGACATCGGCCTCGCGACCCTGACCACCGCCCCGCCCGAGATCCAGGACCTCATCCGGGTCTCCTACGGCGACGCCACCGGCCGGATCTTCCTGATCGCCGCGCTCCTGTCGGTGATCACCGTGGTGGCCGTGGTCTTCATCCACGAGGTGGCCCTGCGCACCGAGAGCGGCGACGAGCGGGTGGCCGGCGAGCAGGCCGGGGCGACCCCGGCCGACAGCACGGCCGCGGTGGACGACCAGCTGGCCGGCCGGCACGCCGTGGCCGGTCCGGACGCCCCCGAGGAGCCGGTGCGGGTCACCGTCTTCACCGGCACCGAGCTGGATCAGGGCGGGCGGCACGAACCGGTCGACGCCCGCCGCTGACCCCACCGCGCAGACACCGCACGAGGCCCGTCCCCACCCGGGGGCGGGCCTCGCGTGCGTCATGAGAGGTCTGCCACCGTCGTCTCACGCCGGTCACCGGGACGACGACCACGGTTCATCCCGTGCCCACCTCCCCGACGCTCCAGCGCGACGACGTCACCCGGCCGCTGCCCACCGCGCCCGGCCGGCGCGACCGGCTCCGGGTGGCCGCACGTGAGCGGGTGCGGGACGCGGTGGCCGGCGCGAGCCGTGGCCGGCTGGCCGGACTGGCCCTGCTGGCCGGGGTGCTGCTCGCCGTGCTCTGCGCCGTCCTGGTCGGGGGGCTGAACCCGGCCGGGGGACTGACGCTGGCGGTCTTCGCCGTCGCCACCTGGGCCTGGGTGGCCACCGACCTCGACGACACCGCCGTCGCGCTGGCCGCGGCCCTGGTGCTCGCGGTGACCGGCGTGCTCCCGGTCGAGGATCTCTTCGGCACCCTGGGTTCCGACGTGGTCTGGCTGCTGGTCGCGGCCTTCGTGGTCGGGGTGGCCGCCGCCGGCTCCGGGCTGGCCGACCGGGCCGCCGGCTGGCTGCTGGCCCGGGCCCGCACGCCGCGCACGCTGTTCCAGCTCACCACCCTCGCCCTGGTGGCCACCACCTTCATGGTGCCCTCGACGTCGGGCCGCGCCGCCCTGGCGCTGCCGGTGTTCCTGGCGCTGGCCCGGGTGCTGGCCGACCGGCCGCAGCTGGTCCGCGGACTGGCCCTGCTCGTGCCGACCGTCGTGCTGCTGTCGGCGGTCGGGTCGCTGCTCGGCGCCGGTGCACACCTGGTCACCAGCGCGGTGCTCACCGAGGCCACCGGGGAGGGCGTGTCGTTCCTGCGCTGGGCGCTGCTCGGCCTGCCGCTGGCGCTGGTCAGCTCGCACACCGCGGCCGAGCTGGTGCTGCGGCAGACCGTGGACCGCGCCGAGCGGCGCACCCCGCTGCACGTGCCGGCCGAGCGGCTGGCCGCCGAGGTCGGCACCCCGCGCAGGCTCCGACCCGAGGAGCGACGGGTGCTGGTGCTGCTGGGCGTCGTCGTCACCCTCTGGTGCACCGAGGCCCTGCACGGGCTGAGCCCGGCCCTGGTCGCGCTCGGTGCCGCCCTCGTGGTGACCGCGCCCGGGGTCACCGGGACGACGCTGTCCGAGGCGCTCGCGCGGGTGCCCTGGTCCCTGCTGCTGTTCCTCGCCGCCACCCTGGCGCTCGGCTCGGCGCTGGTCGACTCCGGCGCGGCGGCCGCGCTGGCCGGGCTGGCCCTCGGCGGGCCGGTCACCGGCTCCCCGGTCGCCTTCCTCGCCGTCGTCGTGGCGGTCAGCACCGCCGCGCACCTCGTCATCGCCTCCCGCACCGCCCGCTCGGCCGTGCTGGTCCCGCTGGTCGTGGCGCTGGCCCCGGTGGCCGGCGTCGACCCGGTCGCCGCCGCGCTGGCCTCGACCGCCGCCGCCGGCTTCTGCCACACGCTGCCCGCCTCGGCCAAGCCGGTCGCGGTCTTCGCCGGCATCGAGGGCGCCCCCACGTACGGACCGCGCGAGCTGCGCCGGCTGTCCGCGGTGCTCGGCCCGCTCACCGCCGTCCTGGTCCTCGTCTTCGCCCTCGTCGTCTGGCCGCTCCTCGGTCTGCCCCACAGCTCCTGACCCCCACCCCTCGACCGAGAGAAGGACCCCTCATGACCCTCACCCGCGTGCTGATCGCCCCCAGCGGCTTCAAGGAGAGCCTGGACACCGGCGAGGTGGCCGCCGCCATCGCCGTCGGCGTCTGCCGGGTGCTGCCGGACGCCGTGATCGACCGGATGCCGCTGGTCGACGGCGGCGAGGGGTCGGCCGCGGCGCTGGCCGCGACCACCGGCGGCTCGGTCGTGCCGGTCGAGGTGACCGGTCCGGTCGGTGACCCCGTGCGGGCGCACGTCGCCGTCCTGGGCGGGGCCGCCACCGGCACGGCGGTCATCGACATGGCCTCGGCCGCGGGGCTGTCCCTGGTCCCGGTCGACCGGCGGGACCCCACCCGCACGACCACCGCCGGGGTGGGCGAGCTGCTGCGGGCGGCACTGGACACCGGGTGCCGGCGGGTCGTGGTCGGCTGCGGGGACTCGGGCACCAGCGACGGCGGGGCCGGCGCGCTGCAGGCCCTGGGCGCCCGGGTGCTCGACGCGCACGGTCGCGAGCTGGGCCGGGGTGCGGCCGCGCTGGCCGACGTCGCCGAGGTCGACCTGTCCGGACTCGACCCGCGACTGTCCGAGGTCGAGCTGGTCGTGGCCGGCAACACCAGCAACGTGCTGACCGGCCCGCACGGGGTGGCCCGGGTGTTCGGACCGCAGAAGGGCGCCACCCCGGCGCAGGTCGAGCTGCTCGCCGCCGGACTCGACCGGTGGGCGGCGGCGCTCTCCCGGGCGTGCGGTCGGGAGCTCGCCGTCGTCCCCGGCGGCGGTGCCTCCGGTGGTCTGGGTGCCGGGCTGATGGCCGTCGGTGCCACCCTGGCCTGCCGGTTCGACGTCTTCCTCGACCGGGCGCTGACCGGGCAGGGCCTCGACGAGCTGATCGCGGCCGCCGACCTGGTGATCACCGCCGAGGGGCAGCTGGACGCCCAGACCCCGCACGGCAAGGTCCCGGCCGAGGTGGCCCGCCGCTGCCGCGCCGCGCAGACCCCGGTCGTGGCGCTGGCCGGCACGCTGGGGGAGGGCTGGGAGGCCGTCTACGCGATGGGGCTGGCCGCGGTGAGCAGCATCGTGCCCGGGCCGATGTCGCTGCAGCGGGCCATGGACGAGGCGGCCGCGCTGGTCGCCGACGCCGCGGAGTCGCTGGTGCGCACCGTGCTGGTCGGGATGGCGGTCCGCGAGGCCGCCTAGCCGCGGTCCAGTGCGTCGTCGACCACCTGCTGCTGCTCGGTGAAGAACTCCGCGGCCGCGGGGCCGGTGAGCAGGGCGTCGGTCCAGGAGTTGGTCGCCAGCGCGGCCCGCCACTGCGGGGAGTCGTGCATCGCCACCACCAGCCCGGTCAGCCGGTCCACCTGCTCGGTGCTCAGCCCCGGCGGGGCGACCAGCCCGCGCCAGTTGGTGAAGACGACGTCGACGCCGAGCTCGGTGAGGGTGGGTGCGTCGACGGTGGGCACCCGCTGCGCCCCGGTCGTCGCCAGTGCCCGCACCTCGCCCGAGGCCAGCAGGTCGGCGAACTCCGCCGTGCTGGACAAGGCGACCTCGACCTGACCGGACAGCAGCGCGGGCACCAGGTCGCCGCCGCCGTCGAAGGCCACGTAGTCCACCCCGTCCTGCGGGACCCCGACCGCGGCGGCCAGCTGGAGGGCGAGCAGGCTGTCCGGCCCGGCCGGTGCCGACCCGCCGCCGACCGGGAACGCCGCCGGGTCGGCCGCCCAGGCGTCGGTCAGCTCGGCGACCGTGTCGTACGGGGCGTCGGCGGTGACCAGGACGGCGGCGGGCTCCTCGATGAGCCGGGCCACCGGGGTGACGTCGGCGACCGTGGTGGTGACGTCGCTGGCCCGGGACGCCGCCAGCAGGCCCAGCCCCATGCTCATCAGCAGGTCCCCGTTGCCGGCCTCCCCGGCCAGCCGGGCCAACCCCACCGCGCCGCCGGCGCCGGGCAGCTGGAAGACCTCCACCCCGGGCGCCAGGCCGGTCTCCTCGAGCACCCGGGCCGCCGTCCGGCCGGTGACGTCGTAGCCACCGCCCACCGTGTTGGGCACCATGACCCGCAGGTCCTCGACCGGTGCCGGCCCCCCGCCGCAGCCGGCGAGCAGCAGTGCGACCGCGACGAGTCCGGCCCGGCTGCGCATCCGCCCATGGTGGGGCACGCCACGGGGCGGGCCATCATGGGCCCGTGAACCGACGTCCCACCTCGCTGGCCGGCCGGCTGCTGGCCTTCCAGCTCGGGTTGGTCGCCGTCGTGGTGCTCGGCGTCGCCGCGGTGTCGGTCGCGCAGAGCCGGTTCACCAGCGAGACCGGTGCCGACCGGCGGGTGCGGGCGGTCGCCGAGTACGCGGCGAGCCTGCCGGTGCTGCGCTACGAGCTGGCCCGGGTGGCCGACGGCGTCCAGCTCGCCCCGGTGGTGGAGGACCTGCGCACCACCAACGCGGTCGACTCGATCGTCGTCACCGACGCCGACGGCACCGTGCTCGCCGCCCCCGACGACCCGCGGCTGCTGCGCACCGTGCTCACCCCCGGCGCCGACGACGGCGCGGTGTCCCTGGGCGCCGGGTGGAGCGGGGGGACGACGCTGGGCGACCGGGACGTCCGGGCCGCCCGCGCCCCGGTGCTGGCCGACGACGGCACGCTGCTGGGCACCGTCGTCGTCGCCCAGGACGACCCCAGCACCGCCGCGCTGCTGGTCACCGCGCTGCCCGACCTGCTCACCTACCTGCTGGTCGCCGGCGTCCTCGGGGTGGCCGGCTCGGTGCTGCTGGCCCGCCGGGTCAAGCGGCAGACCCTCGGCCTGGAGCCGACCGAGATCGCCGCGCTCACCGAGCACCGCGAGGCGATGCTGCACGGCATCCGCGAGGGCGTGCTCGGCCTGGACGCCGACGGGCGCGTGACGCTGGTCAACGAGGCCGCGGTCGAGCTGCTGGACCTGCCCGAGGACTGCGTGGGGGCCCCGTTGGCCGACCACGTCACCGAGCAGCCGCTGCTCGGCCTGCTGACCGGGGCCACCGGCACCCCCGACCCCGACCGGATGGTCGTCCGCAGCGGTCGGCTGCTCGTGCTCACCCGCACCGACCTGCACCGTGCCGGCCGGGTGCTCGGCTCGGTCACGACCCTGCGCGACCACACCGAGCTGGTCGCGCTGCAGCAGCAGCTGGTCGCCAGCCGCGACGTCGGGGACACCCTGCGCGCCCAGACCCACGAGTTCGCCAACCGGCTGCACACCATCTCCGGCCTGGTGCAGCTCGGGCTGCACGACGAGGTGGTCGTCTTCATCGAGGCGCTCGGGCGGGACGGTGCGGTGCTGGACGACGCGGTGACCCGGCGGCTGGCCGACCCGGCGGTCGGCGCCCTGGTGGCGGCGAAGTCCAGCCTGGCCCGGGAGCGCGGCGCGACCGTGGTCGTGACCGACGGCAGCGCGCTGCCCCGGGTCGCCCCCGGCCTGGCCGCCGACCTGGTGACCGTGCTGGGCAACCTGGTGGACAACGCGCTGGACGCCGTCGCCGACCGGCCCGGCGCCCGGGTGCAGGTCGACGTGCGGGTGGCCGACGACGAGGTCGTGGTCCGGGTGGCCGACGACGGCCCGGGTGTGGACGACGCCGTGCTGCACTCGGTGTTCCGCCGCGGGGTGTCGACCAAGCCCGGGGAGGGGCGCGGTCAGGGCCTGGCCCTGGTGCAGCTGGTCGCCGGCCGCCGCGGCGGGGACGTGCGGGTGGACTCCCCGGCCGGCGGGGGAGCGGTGTTCACCGCCCGGCTGCCGGTGGGCGCCGCGGAGCTGGCGTCCTCGACGGTGGGTGCGGCGTGAGCGTGCGGGTGCTCGTGGTCGACGACGACCCGATGGTGGCCGCGGTGAACCGCGGGTTCGTCGGCCGGGTCGACGGGTTCACCGTGGTCGGCGTGGCCGCCACCGGTCAGGACGCGCTGGACCGGGTGGACCTGGGCGGGGTGGACCTGGTGCTGCTCGACGTCCACCTCCCCGACCTGGTCGGCACCGAGGTGCTGCGCCGGCTGCGGGAGTCCAGCCCGGACGTCGACGTCCTCATGGTCACCGCGGCCCGCGAGGTGGACACCGTGCAGGCCGCCGTCCGCGGCGGGGCGGTGTCCTACCTGCTCAAGCCGTTCACCGCCGAGGACCTGCGGGTGCGGCTGCTGCACTACCGGGAGGTGCGCGAGCACCTGTCCTCCGTCGGGGCGGCGGAGCAGTCCGACGTCGACCGGGCATTCACCGGGCCGCGCGAGGCGCAGTTGGCCCGGGGTCTGCCCAAGGGGTTGTCCCGGGAGACCGCCCAGCGGGTGGAGCAGGTGCTGCGGGCGGCGGGGGAGCCGGGGCTGTCGGCCTCGGAGTGCGCCGAGGCGCTGGGGGCCTCCCGGGTCAGCGCCCGGCGCTACCTGGAGCACCACCTGTCGACCGGGCAGGCGGTCGTGCACCTGCGGTACGGCACGACCGGGCGGCCCGAGCGGCGCTACACCTGGCGGACCTGAGGGCTCAGCTGCCGCCGGAGGAGGCGTCGGCGGTGCTCGAGGACGACGGGCCCACGCCGGCGGACGACGAGATGCCGTCGTCGGTGCTGCTGCTCGACCCGGCGGTGGTGGACCCAGTGCCGCTCGACGCGGCGCTGCTCGACTCGGCGGTGGCCGTCGTCCCGGTGTCGGCGAGGGCGACCGTCGCCGCCCCGGTGGCGAGCAGCGCGGCGGTGGCGACGCCGGCGGTGGCCAGCCGCAGCCGCAGCGTGCCGCGCCGACGGGTCTCCAGGAGGTGCTCGGCGGGAGGTGTCATGCCCCCCACGGTGCCGCCGTCCCCCGTGCGCCCGCTGTGCGCGCACCCAGGGTCCGGACAGCACGACGGCCCGCCCCCGGTGCGGGGGCGGGCCGTGGCGTGGCGTGGCGTGGTCGATCAGGACTCGAGCGCGGCGTCCAGGGTGATCTCGACGCCGGTGAGGGCCTTGCTGACCGGGCAGCCGGCCTTGGCGTCCTGGGCGGCCTTGTCGAAGCCGGCGGCGTCGAGGCCGTCGACCTCGCCGCGGACGGTCAGCTTGATGCCGGTGAGCTTGAAGCCGCCGTTGGCGGAGTCCGGGCCCAGGGAGACGTCAGCGGAGACGTCCAGGGACTGCGGGGTGCCGCCGGCCTGGGCGATCAGGGCCGAGAGCTGCATGGCGTAGCAGGACGAGTGGGCCGCGGCGATGAGCTCCTCGGGGGAGGTGGTGCCGCCGGCCTCGTCCGCCGCCCGCTTGGGGAAGGAGACCTCGTAGGTGCCGACCTTCGAGCTGGTGAGCTCGACCTGGCCCGAGCCCTCTTCCAGGGTGCCGTTCCAGGCGGTGCGTGCGGTGCGAGTGGGCATGCTGACTCCTCTGTCGACGAGGGGCCACCGCCTGGTGACCCCGTTCGGTCGTGCACAACCGATCAGCCGCGGAGAGTGTTCCCGTCCTCCGCGACGCGTTCGGTGAGGGCCCGCAGCTCGTCCTTGAGGTGGTCGAACTCGGCCATCTCCAGGCCCAGTGCCCCGATCATCTCGCTCGACACGTCCATCGCCTGGGTCTGCAGGGCGCGACCGGCGTCGGTGAGCAGGATCGAGACCGACCGCTCGTCGTCCACCCGGCGGTGCCGGCTGACCAGCCCGGCGGCGGTCAGCCGCTTGAGCAGGGGCGACAGCGTGCCGGAGTCCAGGGAGAGCCGGGCGCCGAGCTGGCCCACGGTCTGCCCGTCGGTCTCCCAGAGCAGCATCATCACCAGGTACTGGGGATAGGTGAGGCCCATCCGGTCCAGCATCGGGCGGTAGCGCGCGGTCACCGCCCGCGAGGCGGCGTACAGGGCGAAGCAGAGCTGGTCGTCGAGAGCCACGCTCGGCGACGGGGTGTCCGTCATCGGGTCAGCCTAGGTGGTGCCCGACCGGGTTGGGCGGTGCGCGGGCCTGTCGGTTCCGACACGCGACCGGGTCGTGCCCGACTGGACGCGCAGAGTTGAGCGGAACAGACTCAACCCACCGCCCGTTGTCCCGACGAGTCACCCGCGCACCCCACCCGAGAGGACCCCACCCCGACCATGGACAAGCTCACCACCCGTTCGCAGGAGGCCATCGCCGCGGCCCAGCGGCTGGCGGTCGACCGCGGGCAGGCGGCGCTGGAGCCGCTGCACCTGCTGGTCGCCCTGCTGGACCAGCCCGAGGGCATCACCGGTCCGCTGCTGCAGGCCACCGGCGCCATCCCGGGGGAGGTGCGGGCCAAGGCCGAGAGCGCGCTGCGCCGGCTGCCCAGCGTGTCCGGCTCCACGGTCGCCGCGCCGTCGCCGTCCCGGGACCTCCTGCGGGTGGTCAACGCCGCCGGCGAGCAGGCCACGGCCCTGGGTGACGAGTTCGTGTCCACCGAGCACCTGCTGGTCGAGCTGGCCACCGTCGGCGGCGAGGCCGGCGCCGTGCTCACCGGTGCCGGGGCCACCGACGACGCGCTCCTCGCGGCCTTCCGCACCGTGCGGGGCACCCGCAAGGTCACCTCCGCCGACCCCGAGGGCACCTACAAGGCGCTGGAGAAGTACGCCGTCGACCTCACCGAGCGGGCCCGGGAGGGCAAGGTGGACCCGGTCATCGGCCGGGACGCCGAGATCCGCCGGGTCGTGCAGGTGCTCTCCCGCCGGACCAAGAACAACCCGGTCCTCATCGGGGAGCCCGGCGTGGGCAAGACAGCCATCGTCGAGGGCCTGGCCCAGCGGATGGTCGCCGGCGACGTGCCGGAGAGCCTCAAGGGCAAGCGGCTGATGAGCCTGGACCTGTCCGCGATGGTCGCCGGGGCCAAGTTCCGCGGGGAGTTCGAGGAGCGGCTCAAGGCCGTGCTCACCGAGATCACCGAGTCCGACGGCGAGATCGTCACCTTCATCGACGAGCTGCACACCATCGTCGGGGCCGGCGCGAGCGGCGACTCCGCGATGGACGCCGGGAACATGATCAAGCCGATGCTGGCCCGCGGCGAGCTGCGGATGGTCGGCGCCACGACGCTGGACGAGTTCCGCGAGCACATCGAGAAGGACGCCGCGCTGGAGCGGCGCTTCCAGCAGGTCTTCGTCGGTGAACCCACCGTCGAGGACACGATCGGCATCCTGCGGGGGCTCAAGGAGCGCTACGAGGTGCACCACGGTGTGCGGATCACCGACGCCGCGATCGTCTCCGCCGCGACCCTGTCCGACCGGTACGTGACCGCCCGCTTCCTCCCCGACAAGGCCATCGACCTCGTCGACGAGGCGGCCAGCCGGTTGCGGATGGAGATCGACAGCCGCCCGGTCGAGGTCGACGAGGTCGAGCGCGTCGTCCGCCGGCTGGAGATCGAGGAGATGGCGCTGGCGAAGGAGGACGACGAGTCCTCGCAGGCCCGGCTGGTCGCACTGCGCGAGGACCTGGCCGACCGGCGCGAGCTGCTCGACGAGCTCACCGCCCGCTGGCAGCAGGACAAGGGCGCCATCGACCGCATCCGGGAGACCAAGGAGCGGCTGGAGGCGGTCCGTTCCGACGCCGAGCGGGCCGAGCGGGACGGCGACCTGGCGCGGGCCGCCGAGCTGCGCTACGGCCAGCTCCCGGCCCTGGAGAAGGCGTTGGCCGAGGCCTCCGGTGCCACCGGCGAGGCCTCCATGCTCAAGGAGGAGGTCGGCCCCGACGACATCGCCGAGGTCGTGCAGGCCTGGACCGGCATCCCGGCCGGCCGGCTCCTGGAGGGCGAGACCGCCAAGCTGCTGCGGATGGAGGACGTGCTCGCCGGGCGGGTGGTCGGCCAGCCCGACGCCGTGCGGGTCGTCGCCGACGCCGTCCGACGGGCGCGGTCCGGGGTGGCCGACCCCGACCGCCCCACCGGGTCCTTCCTCTTCCTGGGCCCCACCGGCGTGGGCAAGACCGAGCTGGCCAAGGCGCTCGCGGAGTTCCTCTTCGACGACGAGCGGGCCATGGTCCGCATCGACATGAGCGAGTACGCCGAGAAGCACTCGGTGTCCCGGCTCGTGGGGGCGCCTCCCGGGTACGTCGGCTACGAGGCCGGCGGGCAGCTCACCGAGGCGGTGCGTCGTCGTCCGTACACGGTCGTGCTGCTCGACGAGGTGGAGAAGGCCCACCCCGACGTCTTCGACGTGCTGCTGCAGGTGCTCGACGACGGCCGGCTGACCGACGGCCAGGGCCGAACCGTGGACTTCCGGAACACGATCCTGGTGCTGACCTCCAACCTCGGCTCCCAGGTGATCGCCGACCAGTCCATCGCCGCGGACGCCAAGCGGCGGGCCGTCGACGAGGTGGTCCGGGCGCACTTCAAGCCCGAGTTCCTCAACCGGCTCGACGACGTGGTCGTCTTCCGGGCGCTGGGCACCGAGGAGCTGACCGGCATCGTCGACATCCAGGTCGGGGTGCTGGCCCGCCGGCTGGCCGCCCGTCGGTTGACCCTGCGGGTCTCCGACGCGGCCAAGGAGTGGCTGGCGATGACCGGGTTCGACCCGGTCTACGGCGCCCGCCCGCTGCGCCGGTTGGTGCAGTCGGCGATCGGGGACCAGCTGGCCCGGGCGCTGCTGTCCGGCGAGGTCCGGGACGGCGACGGCGTGGAGGTCGACGTGGCCTGGGACGCGACCGGCGGGGCCACCGACGCCGGGCTGACCGTGCGGCGGGCCGAGCCGGTCGCCTGACCCCTGTGCGGGCTCCGTCCACAGGCTGTGGACGGAGCCCGCGCGGGGTCGGTCCCGGCTGACACCGTCCCTCCTGCGCGGCCGGGTGGTCCGGTCGCCGGGACGGACGGGGTGGGCGGCATGGGCGTGGTGGGCGGGGTGCGGTCCCGGGTGCGCGGGCTGCAGGCGACGCGGTGGGTCGTGCGGCTGGGGGTGCTGCAGATGGTCCTGGTCGGGCTGCCCCTCCTGGCGCTGTCGACGTTCGCCCTCGCGGAGCCGGCCGGGGTGGCCGGGCCGGTGCTCGGCGGTGTGGTCGGCCTGCTGGTCGGGTGGGGCCTGGTGCTCAGGGCGTTCCACGGCCGGCACCGGTGGGCCTGGTGGGTGCTGGTGGTCGTCGAGGTCGCCGGGCTGGCGGTGGCGACGGTGTCCCTCTCCCCGTGGGGAGTGCTCGCCGGGGTGGTCGTCCTCGGGCTGCTGCTGCACCCGGACAGCCGGGAGTGGGTGCGACCGGACGCACCCCGCCCGATCGGGTGGCCGGTCGGCACGTCGGCGCCCACCGGCGGACCGGACAGGACATGATCCCCGCGCCAGTGCAGTCGTCAGCGAGGAGCAGTCAGTGTCCGGACCGCAGGGGTACGGCCAGCAGGGGCAGCCCGGCTGGGGAGAACAGGGCGGGCAGGGCGCAGGCCCCACCCCGCAGGGCGGGTACGGCCAGCAGCCGCAGGGTGGCTGGGGGCAGCAGCCCCAGGGCGGCTACGGCCAGCAGCCGCCGTCGGGCTGGGGTCAGCAGCAGGGACAGCCGCAGTACGGCCAGCCGCCGTACGGGCAGCAGCAGGCGTACGGCCAGCCCGGGTACGGCCAGCAGGGGTACGGCCAGCCGGGCCCCGGTGGGCCGGTCCCGCCGCCGATGTCGCGGCCGAGCACGGTCACGTACGGCATCTACGCCTTCGTGGCCGCGGCCGTCATCGGGCTGATCACCTCGATCATCACGTTCGTCAACCTGGACGCCTACGTCGACCAGGCCTTCGAGGACCTCGGCTACAGCCGGGCCGACTACGAGGCCACGTTCGGCTCGTCGCTGACCGACTCGATCAGCACCACGGGGGTGACCGCGGGCGCGATCGTCACGCTTCTCGGCGTCGCTCTCTACGGGACCATGGCGTACTTCGCCTGGAAGGGCCAGAACTGGGCGCGCATCGTGCTCTGGGTGTTCGGCGGGCTGGGCCTGTTGGGGGTCTTCTCGGTGTTCGGCGCCCCGCTGCTGGTGATCACCCTGCTCGGCGTGCTGCAGTTCCTGCTGCTCGCCGCGGCGGTCGCCCTGCTCGCGCTCAAGCCGTCCAACGACTGGTACCGGGTCCAGGGCCAGCGTCGGAAGGCCGGCCTCCCCGGCTGACCCCCGGTCAGCTGCGCCGGTCGGGCGCGGCGGTCCCCGGGGTGCTCCCCGGCGTCCGACCGCGCCCGACGGCGGAGGCGGTGGTCCCGGCCAGCAGGCTGCTGGCGGCACCGACGCAGAGCACCACGACCAGCAGGGAGAACAGGGTGGCGCCGCCGGCGTCCACCATCGACAGCAGCGTCAGCAGGCCCAGGAACAGCACGGCCAGCAGGCCCAGCCAGCGGGACCACGCCCGGCGGCGCAGCAGGAAGACGGCCGCCACGAGCGCGGCGACCCCGACCAGCAGGTAGCGGACCTGGCCCAGCACGAGGGACCGCATCACGGTCTCCCGGTCCAGGTCGGGCTGGACGGACAGGAACCGGTCGACCACCGTCTCGCGCCCGGCCAGGGTCAACGCCCCGCTGGCCAGGAGCAGCACCGCGAGCAGCAGCAGCAGGCCGACCGCGATCCGCAACGACGGCGGGGCCGGGCTCGGGGACGGGCTGCTCGTGGGGGGCACCGGCCCACCCTGGCACGCAGACCCACAGCCGGTGCTCAGCCCCGTTCCACAGTCGTTACAGGTTCGTGATGAACCGTTGACGCACTCGGCCCGAACCCAGGGCGTGACCCTGACCGAGCAGTCCCCGGCCCCCGCAGCCGGCGCCGACGACGCCCCCACCCGGGGTGCCCGTCGACTGCGTCGGGTGCTCGCCGCCCTCGCCGGCCTCCTGGCCGCCGCCGTCGCGCTGGGCGTCGGGGAGCTGGTCGCCGGTCTCGTGGGCCCCGCCTCCAGCCCGGTCGTCGCCGTCGGCAACGCGGCCATCACGCTCACCCCAGAGTCGCTCAAGAGCTTCGCCATCGAGCAGTTCGGCGAGGACGACAAGATCGTCCTCATCGGCGGCGTGCTGGTCGTCATCGCGCTCTACGCCCTCGCCGTCGGCCTGGTCTCGCTGCGCAGCCGACTGGTCGGCTTCCTGGGCATCGCGCTCTTCGGCGTCATCGGCGTCGTCGCCGCGGTGACCCGCCCGGCCGGTGGCCTGCTCGACGGGCTGCCCTCCCTGGTCGGCGCCCTGGTGGGCGTGGTCGCCCTCGGCGCGCTGGTCTCCCCGCTGCTGGCCTCCGCCCGCAGCTCGGCCCCCGCCCCGGTCGCCCGGGTCGAGGGTGGGGGCTCGACAGCCTCCCGGCAGCACGCCGACGAGGCGATCGTCGACCGGCTGCGCGAGGTGCTCGGCTCCGGTGACCGGAAGGGCTTCGCACTCGACCGCCGCCGCTTCTTCCTCACCTCCGGTGTCGCGGTGGGTGCCGCCGTCGTCACCGGCGGAGGTGGCCGGCTGCTGCAGCGTCGCTTCGACGTCGCCGGCGCCCGGTCCGACCTGAGCCTGCCCAGCCCGTCCTCGGCCGCCCCGGCCCTGCCGGCCGGTGCCGACCTGGCGACCAGCACCCCCGACCTGACCCCGCTGTTCACCGCCAACTCCGACTTCTACCGGGTCGACACGGCCATCACCGTGCCCCAGATCAGCCCCTCGGAGTACTCGCTGACGCTGAGCGGGATGTTCGACAGCCCCCGCAGCTTCACGCTCCAGGAGCTCTTCGACCGCGACGACCTGATCGAGCGGGACATCACGCTGACCTGCGTCTCCAACGAGGTCGGCGGCAAGCTGGCCAGCACCGCCCGCTGGATCGGCGTCCCGCTCGGGGACTTCCTCCGCGAGAACGGCGTCCAGACCTCCTCCAACCAGCTGGTCTGCCGGTCCTCCGACGGCATGACCATCGGCACCCCGACTGAGTCCGCACTGGACGTCGAGGACGCGATGCTGGCGATCGGCATGAACGGCGAGCCGCTCCTGGTGGACCACGGCTTCCCGGTCCGGATGCTCATCCCCGGTCTCTACGGCTACGTGTCGGCCTGCAAGTGGCTCACCGAGATCCAGGCGACCACCTACGACGCCGTCGACGCCTACTGGACCGAGCGGGACTGGGCCACCGACGCCCCGATCAAGGTCTTCTCCCGGATCGACACCCCGGCTGCCCTCCGCAACATCCCCGCCGGCACGACCCCGGTCGCGGGCGTCGCCTGGGCCCAGGGTCGGGGGATCGCCAAGGTCGAGGTCAAGGTCGACGACGCCGACTGGGTGGAGGCGCAGCTGTCCCCCGAGGTGAACGCCGACCTCTGGCGCCAGTGGGTCCTGCCCGTGGACCTCGCCGCCGGCCAGCACCAGTTCACCGTCCGGGCCACCGACACGACCGGTGAGACGCAGACCGAGGAGCGGGTCGCCCCGTTCCCGAACGGCGCCACCGGACTGCACTCGATCCGGGTGGTCACGACGTGATCACGAACCACCCAACCGTGTTTCCGCTGTCCAGCAGCTGAGCACACCCACAGAGCTCGTCGACGGCCATCCGGCCGGAGGCGCCCCGGCCCGACCGGGACAACCCCCCACCGCGACACGCCGTCGCACGAGTACGAGGAGCACCACCCCATGAAGAGCACCCGTCTCACCCGTGGCGCCCTGATCGCCGCCACCTCCGCCTTCGCGCTCACCATGACCGCCTGTGGCTCCGACGCCGCGGACGAGGCCGGCGACGCCGTCGGTTCGGCCACCTCCGCTGCCTCCTCGGCCGCCGAGAGCGCCACCTCCTCGGAGACCACCGAGGCCGCCTCCACCGAGCCCTTCGGCGAGGCCTGCTCGCTGGTCCCCACCGACGGTGAGGGCTCCTTCGACACGATGAGCGCCCAGCCGGTCGCCACCGCCGCCTCCGGCAACCCGGTGCTCTCGACCCTGGTCCAGGCCGTCACGGCCGCCAACCTGGTCGACACCCTGAACTCCGCCGAGGACATCACCGTGCTGGCCCCGGCCAACCCGGCGTTCGAGGCCGTCCCGTCGGAGAACCTCAACGCCCTGCTGGCCGACGTGCCGCAGCTGACCTCGGTCCTGCAGCACCACGTCATCGGTGGCCGCCTGGCCCCCGACGCGCTGGCCGGCGAGCAGACCACCCTGCTCGGCGACACCGTCACCATCGAGGGCTCCGGCGAGTCGTTCACCATCTCGGCCGACCAGACCCTGCTGGCCTCCGCTGACGCCAACGTCATCTGCGGCAACGTGCAGACCGAGAACGCGACCGTCTACATCATCGACCAGGTCCTCGCGCCCGCCGCTGCCTGATCGAACCCCGCACGACCCGTCAGGGCCGCCGTCCGCACCCCGGACGGCGGCCCTGCCGCGCGTGGTGGGTCAGTTCCGCCGGGCGATGGCCCCGGACAGCACCGTCGCGAACGCCGTCCAGGCCGCGTAGGGCACCAGCGCCGCGGCCGCGGGACGGCTCACCCGGTCGGCCCGCCGCACCAGGTCGACCGTGGAGGCGGTGAGCAGAGCGGACTCCGCGGTGGCCAGCCACGGCCGGTGGGCCCGGAAGAACAGCGGCGTCCAGGCGGTGTTCAGCGCCAGGTTCGCCGCGTAGGCCCGGCCGAAGTCGTGGCGCTGCTGCCCGTCGGCCCGGCTCAGGACCTCGCCACCGGCCCAGGCGATGCCGGTGTAGAGCGCGCTCCAGACGATGCCGAAGGCCTGCGGCGGCGGGTAGAACGCCGGCTTGTCCAGGCGGCGGAACCAGCGACTGTCCGGGTCGGTGGCCAGGCCACCGACGACGGCGGAACCGACGGCGAGGGCGGCCGCGGCCACCCGGTCCGAGGATGAGGTCATGCCCGGATCGTCGTCCCCAGTACGGTCGGACGCATGACCGCGCCCTCCCACCACCCCGACCGTGACCGGCTCCTGGAGCTGATCACCGACCTCGCCGTGGTGCACGGGAAGGTGACGCTGTCCTCCGGCGCCGAGGCCGACTGGTACATCGACCTCCGCCGGCTGACGCTGCACCACGAGGGGGCCCCGCTGGTGGGCCGGGTGATGCGCCAGCTCACCGTCGACCTGTCCTACGACGTCGTCGGCGGGCTGACCCTGGGCGCCGACCCGGTGGCCACGGCGATGCTGCACGCGGCCAGCGACGGTCAGGGCTTCCTGGACGCCTGCGTCGTCCGCAAGCAGGGCAAGGCGCACGGCCTGCAGCGCCGGATCGAGGGCCCCGACGTCGCCGGCCGCACGGTGCTCGTCGTGGAGGACGTCTCCACCACCGGCACCAGCCCGCTGACCGCCGCCGAGGCGCTCACCGAGGCCGGGGCCGAGGTCGTCGGCATCGCCGTGATCGTCGACCGCGGGGCGCGCGCGGCCGTCGAGGCCGCCGGGTACACCTACCTCGCCGCGTTCGACCTCCGCGACCTGGGTCTGGCCTAGGCCGTCGTCCGGCGGGTGCGGAGCACCTCGACCACCACCGGCAGCAGGGACAGCGCCACGACGCCGAGCACGAACAGCTCCACGTGCTCCCGGACGAGGGCGACCTGACCCAGCCAGAAGCCGAGCAGGGTCAGCCCACCGGCCCAGAGCACCCCGCCCAGGGCCGACCAGAGGGCGAAGCGGCGCAGGTCCATCCGGGAGGCGCCGGCCATCACCGTGGCGAAGGTGCGCACCACCGGCACGAAGCGGGCGAGCAGGACGGTGCGTGGGCCGTGCCGGTCGAAGAAGGCCTGGGACCGGTCGACGTGGTCGGCCTTGAACAGGCGGCTGTCCGGACGACGGAACACCGCCGGCCCGGCCTTCCGGCCGATCCACCAGCCCACCAGGTTGCCGGCGATCGCCGCGACCGGGAGCACCAGCAGCAGCACCCACAGCGGGGCGATGCGGCCGGCGGCGGCCAGCAGCCCGGCGGTGAAGAGCAGCGAGTCCCCGGGCAGGAAGAACCCGACCAGCAGCCCGCACTCGGCGAACAGCACCACGGCGATGCCGATCAGCCCGAAGGTGTCGATCAGGTTCGTCGGGTCGAGGAAGCCGGTCACGGGGCGGGACCGTACGGGCGTCGGCTGTGCAGGAGCTGGATGTCGGTGGCCCGTCGTACGGTGGACGCGTGACCGCCATCACCGCGACGACGACGTCGCACACCGCACCCGTGCCCGCCTGGCTCGACGAGCTCGTCGACGCCCTGGGTGCCGGCAGCGTGCTCACCGACCCCGACGTGACCGCCGCCTACGCCCGGGACCAGGCGATGCTGGCCGAGTCCGGCACCCCGGCCGCGGTCGTGCTGCCCCGGACCACCGACGAGGTCTCCGCGGTGATGCGGATCGCCTCGGCGCACGGCGTCCCCGTCGTCCCGCGCGGTGCCGGGTCGGGGCTGGCCGGGGCGGCCAACGCCATCGACGGGGCGATCACCCTGGTGCTCACCCGGATGGACGCGGTCCTCGAGGTGTCCACGGCCGACCGGCTCGCCGTCGTCCAGCCCGGGGTGGTCAACAAGGCGCTGCGCGACGCGGTGGCCACCGACGGGCTGTTCTACCCGCCGGACCCGTCCTCCTACGACTGGTGCACGATCGGCGGCAACCTGGCCAACAACTCCGGCGGCCTGTGCTGTGTCAAGTACGGCGTGACCACCGACTACGTGCTCGGCCTGGAGGTCGTGCTCGCCGACGGCCGGGTGCTGCGCACCGGGCGCCGGACGGTGAAGGGCGTGGCCGGCTACGACCTGGCCCGGCTCTTCGTCGGGTCCGAGGGCACCCTCGGGGTGATCACCGAGGCGACCCTGTCGCTGCGCCCTGCCCCGAAGACCCCGGTCACCCTGGTCGCCAGCTTCACCACCACCGCGCAGACCGGGCAGGTCGTGGAGGCCGTCGTGACCTCGGGCCTGGTGCCGAGCCTGCTCGAGGTGATGGACCGGACCTGCATCCGGGCCGTGGACGACATGCTCAAGGCAGACCTCGACCGGGACGCCCACGCCCTGCTGGTCGCCCAGTCCGACGCCGGCGGGCAGGCCGCGGTCGACGAGATGGAGGCGCTGGCCCAGCTGTGCCGCGACGCCGGCGCCGACCTGGTGCACGTCACCGACGACCCGGCCGAGGGCGACCTGCTGCTCACCGCCCGCCGGATGGCGCTGCCCGCCCTGGAGCGGCTGGGCACCACGCTCATCGACGACGTCGCCGTCCCCCGCTCACGGATCGCGGCGTTCCTGGACGGCTGCGACGCCATCGCCGAGCGGTGTGGTCTGGTCATCGGCGTCGTCGGGCACGCCGGGGACGGCAACATGCACCCCACCGTCGTGTTCGACCCCACCGACGACGACCAGCGCACCCGTGCGTTCAGCGCCTTCGACGACGTGCTCGAGCTCGGGCTGTCGCTGGGCGGCACGATCACCGGCGAGCACGGCGTGGGCAACCTCAAGACCGACTGGCTCGAGCGCGAGATCGGCCCGGTCTCGCTGTCGGTGCACCAGGCGGTCAAGGCCGCGCTGGACCCGCAGGGGCTGCTGAACCCGGGCAAGATGTTCCGCTCGGCGACGGTGTCCGACCTGGCCGGGGCGGCCTCGCTGCGCTGAACCCGGTGGTTCCTGGGACGCTCGGTCCATGACGGGGCGGGCACGACTGCTGGTGATCGGGGGCGACGCGGCGGGCATGTCCGCCGCCGCCCAGGCGCGACGGATCCGGGACGAGGACGAACTGGAGATCGTCGTCCTCGAGCAGGGCGGGGACACCTCGTTCTCCGCCTGCGGCATCCCCTACTGGATCGGTGACCTGGTCGAGGGCCGCGACGCCCTGGTCGCCCGCACCCCCGAAGAGCACCGGTCCAAGGGGCTCACCGTGCACACCGGCACCCGGGCCACCGCGATCGACACCGAGGCCAGGACGGTGGCCACCGCCGACGGTCGCTCGTTCGACTACGACACCCTGCTGATCGCCACCGGCGGCAAGCCCACCCGCCCGCCGATCCCCGGCCTGGACGCCCCGGGGGTGTTCGGCGTGCACCGGCTCGACGACGGCGAGGCCATCCGGGCCGCGATTGACGAGCTGCCCGCCGACGGTCCCCGGCGCGCGGTCGTCATGGGCGGGGGCTACATCGGCCTGGAGATGGCCGAGGTGCTGCAGACCCGCGGCCTGGACGTCACCGTCGTGCTGGCCGACCCGCTGCCGATGGGCCTGCTGGACGCCGACATGGGCGACCTGGTGCTGGCCGCGATGCGCGAGCTGGGGATGACCGTGCACACCGACCAGGCGGTCGAGGAGGTGCTGCTGGACGCCGACGGACGGGCCTGCGGGGTGCGCACCGACGAGGGCTCCTACGACGCCGAGATCGTCGTCCTCGGGCTGGGCATGGGCCCGGAGGCATCGCTGGCCGAGGCCGCGGGCATCGCGATCGGGGTGACGGGCGGGATCGACGTCGACGCCACGATGCGCAGCCGCAGCCACCCCGACGTGTTCGCCGCCGGGGACTGCGTCCAGACGTACCACCAGCTCACCGGTGAGCCCCAGCACGTCGCGCTGGGCACCCACGCCAACAAGCAGGGCCGGGTGGCCGGCTCGGTCATCGCCGGCCGGCCGGCCCGTTTCGGCGGCGTGCTGGGGACGGCGCTGACCAAGGTGGGCGACACCGAGATCGGCCGCACCGGCCTGTGCACCACCCAGGCCGAGCAGGCCGGCTACGCGTTCACCAGCGACGTCGTCGAGGGCACCACCCGGGCCGGCTACTACCCCGGCGCCGAGGGGCTGACGGTCAAGCTGGTCACCGAGGTCGGCTCGGGCCGGATCCTGGGCGGTCAGGTCGTGGGCGGCCCGGGCGCGGGCAAGCGGGTCGACGTCCTGGCCACCGCGATCTGGGCCGGGATGACCGCCGCGGACCTGGCGGCGTCGGACCTGTCCTACGCCCCGCCGTTCTCCCCGACCTACGACGTCGTCGCCGTCGCCGCCCGCAAGGCCAGCGCGGTCGTCAGGGGCTGACCCGCTCCCCCCGCAGGAGCACCCCGGCGCCGACCGCCACGGCGAGCACCCCGCCGGTCGCCAGCCAGAGCTCCCCGGTCGGCCCGGCCCCGTCCACGAGCAGCCGGCCGACAACGACCGCTTGCCCGAGCAGGCCAGCGAGCGCCAGGCCGCTCGCCGTGGCGGCCGCCCGGGCGTGCCGGCCGGTCCACAGCAGCAGCAACGGGACCGGCCACAGCACCAGCAGCAGGACCACGGCCACCACGGCGTCCTGCCCACCCACCTGCAGGGCGTCGAGCGCCAGCGGCGCCGGGGGCAGCACGTAGACCACCGTGACCAGCACCCGGCCGGCGACCCCGCGGGGCAGGGCGGCCAGCGCGACCCACGCACCCAGCCACGTCCCGGCCACGGCGACCACGACCGTCGCCCACCAGGCGGGGTCCAGTGCGGTCAGGTCGTTGGCGACCAGCTCGGCGGGGACGGTCGCCCACGGCGACCCGCGGCCGGTGGTCAGCGAACTCACCAGGACCCCGGCGAGCACCAAGACCGCGCCCAGGGCACGCGGCAGCCCCCGGGCGCCACCGGCATGCACGGGCTCCACGCGGACGATCCTGCCCGGTCCCGCGCTCGCCCGCTGTCGTCGTCCCCCCGGTGGAGCGGGATACTGACCGTGAGCAGGACCCCCTCATCTGATCGGAGCGTCACCGTGCCCATCGCGACCCCCGAGGTCTACGCCGACATGATCAGCCGGGCGAAGGAGGGCGGTTTCGCCTACCCGGCCATCAACTGCACGTCCTCGGAGACGGTCAACGCCGCGCTGCGCGGGTTCGCCGACGCCGGCAGCGACGGGATCATCCAGTTCTCCACCGGTGGTGCGGAGTTCATCTCCGGCACCCGGGTCAAGGACATGGTGGTCGGCGCCAGCGCGCTGGCCGAGTACGCCCACGTCGTGGCGAAGCAGTACCCGGTCCAGGTGGCGCTGCACACCGACCACTGCCAGAAGGAGAAGCTGGACTCCTACGTCCGGCCGCTCATCGCGCTGTCCCAGGAGCGGGTGGACCGGGGCGAGAACCCGCTGTTCCAGTCGCACATGTGGGACGGCTCGGCCATCGACCTGGACGAGAACCTGTCCATCGCCGAGGAGCTGATCGCCAAGACCTCCGCGGCGAAGATCGTGCTGGAGCTCGAGATCGGCGTCGTCGGCGGCGAGGAGGACGGCGTCAGCCACGACATCAACGACAAGCTCTACACCGCCCCCGGCGACTTCATCCAGACCGCGAAGACCCTCGGCCTCGGCGAGAAGGGCGTCTACCTGCTCGCCGCGACCTTCGGCAACGTGCACGGGGTCTACAAGCCGGGCAACGTGAAGCTGCGCCCCGAGGTCCTCAAGGAGGGCCAGGAGGTCGTCGTCGCCGAGCTCGGCCTCGAGGCCGGCAGCAAGCCGTTCAACCTGGTCTTCCACGGCGGGTCGGGCTCCTCGCAGGAGGAGATCCGCGAGGCGCTGTCCTACGGCGTCGTGAAGATGAACGTCGACACCGACACCCAGTACGCCTTCACCCGCCCCATCGCCGGGCACATGCTCAGCAACTACGACGGCGTGCTGAAGATCGACGGCGAGGTCGGCAACAAGAAGGTCTACGACCCGCGCACCTACATGAAGGCCGCCGAGATCGGCATGGCCGAGCGCGTGCAGACCGCGTGTGAGGACCTGCTGTCGGCGGGCAGGGCCCAGTCGTGACCCACTCCCACCACAACCTGCTCGGCGAGCCCCCGGCCACCCGCCTGCCCGCGGAGCCCGAGGCCGACGACGCGCTGGCCGACGGCACCGACCCGGCCGTCGTCGCCTCTGCACACCCGACCGTCAGCGCCGCCTGGGCCGCACTGGCCGAGAACGCGCTGCAGGGAGGCCGCACCATCGAGGCCTACGCCTACGCCCGCACCGGCTACCACCGCGGCCTGGACGCGCTGCGCCGCAACGGCTGGAAGGGCTTCGGCCCGGTCCCGTGGAGCCACGAGCCCAACCAGGGCTTCCTGCGCTGCGTGACCGAGCTGGCCAAGGCCAGCGAGGCGATCGGGGAGACCGCAGAGACGCAGCGCCTCACCGAGCTCCTGCGCGACTGCGACCCCAGCCTCGCCGCCTGACCCGCTCCCGCTCCACCCCAGCCGGTCACCTGGCAGGGATCCGGTCACCGCACACGCCGACCGGATCCCTGCACGGTGATCGGCTGTTCGTTGTCCACAGATCTTGCCAACGTCGCCCGCGGGAGCCTCCGGGTCGGCACGGTGGACGGGTGCACTCCTTCCTGCGGCTGGCGGCCGAGCGACAGCACGGCGTCGTCTGCACCCGGGACCTCGTCCGCGCGGGCATCGGGCCCCAGGAGGTGCGCCGCCTGGTCGACGCCGGCGCATGGGTGCGGCTACGGCGAGGTGCGTTCGTCGCTACCGACGTCCTGGCCGCGGCCGATGCCGAAGGCCGGCGCCCGGTGCTGGAGGCCTCCGCCGTGGTGCTGACCCTGGCCCGCCCGTCAGCGGTGCTGAGCGGGCTGTCCGCCGCGCGGGTGTGGGGCCTGCCCACTTCGCGCCGGCTGCGCGGGACGGTCACTCTGACCGACCCGACGCAGCACCGGCGCGGCCGGGGCTACGAGGTCACCCACGCGCCGCTGCCACCCGGCTCCACCACCACCCGGCTGGGACTGCCCGTCACCACGCTCGCCCGCACCGTCGTCGACTGCGCCCGGGAGTGGACGCTGGAGGAGGCGCTGATCCTCACCGACGCCGCACGCTGGGGTGGGCGGTTGAGCGAGGCGGAGCTGGCGGAGGCCCTGGTCGAGGCCGCCGGCCAGCGGGGCGTGGCCGCCGCCCGCCGGGTGGCAGACCTCAGCTGCGACGGAGCGGACTCCCCGTTGGAGACCCGGACCAGGCTCCGGCTGGTGGAGGCGTCGATCGAGATCCCACAGCTGCAGGTGGTCGTCGTCGCTGGGCCCGTCACGTGGGAGGCCGACGGGCTCTGGCGGCGGCAGCGTGTGCTGATGGCCTGCGACGGGCGGGTGAAGTACCGGGATCCGTGGGGTGGCCGGACCACCGAGCAGGCGCACTGGGCGGAGAAGCGGCAGCGGGAGGCGCTCATCGCGGCCGGCCTGAGGTTCTGGACGGTCGTGGACGCCGACCTGGACGACCAGGGGTGGCCGCGAGCTCTCGACCGGCTGGTGCGTCTCCTGGCCCAGGTCCCGCCCGGGCCACCGCTCTTCCGGGTGCTGGACGGGCGCCGTCGTCGTCCGCGCGCAGGGTGATCCGGTCACCCTGCAGGGATCCGGTCAGCGTGTCCGGTGACCGGATCCCTGCCAGATGACCGGACAGGGGCGGGTCAGCGGAGGTCGGGGTGGGCGGCGCGGAGGACGGTGACCAGCGCCGTGAGGTCGTCACCGCCGGCGACCAGGCGGGTGAGGTCGTCGACGTCGACGTCGTCGCGGGTGAGGTTGCCGGCCACGGCGCCGCCGGCGAGCAGCAGGAAGCGGTCGCCGACGATGTGCGCGTACTGCGTGTTGTGGGTGACCAGGACGACGGCCAGGCCCTGGTCGCGGGCGGCGCTGACCGACTGGAGCACCAGCGCGTGCTGGCTGACCGTCAGGGGCGCGGAGGACTCGTCGACCACCAGCACGCGGGCGCCGAAGTGCAGGGCGCGGGCGATGGCCAGGCTGTGCCGCTCGCCGGCCTGCAGCGCGCTGGCCGGGCGGTCGGGGTCGATGTCGGTGACCCCGACCCGGGCCATCGCCCGCACCGTGGTCTCCCGGGCGCCCTCGCGGTCCAGTCGGCGCAGCGGCCAGACCCCGCGGGTGGGCTCGCAGCCGAGGAAGAAGTTGCGCCACACGCTCATCAGCGGGGCGACGGCGAGGTCCTGCCAGACGGTGGCGATGCCGCGCGCGCGGGCCTGCTTGGGGGACCGGAAGCGGACCGCGGTGCCGTCGAGGAGCAGTTCGCCCTCGTCGTGCCGGCGCACCCCGGACAGCACCTGCACCAGCGTCGACTTCCCGGCGCCGTTCTCGCCCAGCACGCAGGTGACCTCACCGGCGCGCAGTCGGGCCGAGACCCGGGCCAGCGCGGGCACGTTGCCGTACCGGACGCTGAGCCCCTTGAGCTCCAGCACCGGGGTGCCCGCGGGGGGAGCGGTGGGGTCACCGGCGACGGCGTCACCCGACGGGTCGCCGGGGAAGGTCTCCTCGAAGGGGAGCGGCGGCTGGGTGCCGGTCACGACCGTGGCACCGCCAGCAGCCGACGCCGGACGACGCCGTTGGCCAGCAGCGCGAGCAGCAGCAGGACGCCCAGGAAGGCCTGGAACCAGCGCGGGTCCCAGCCGGCCAGCACGATCCCCTCGCGGGCCACGGCGTAGAGCAGTGCCCCGATCGAGGCGCCGACCGCCGACCCGTAGCCCCCGGTGAGCAGGCACCCGCCGATGACGGCGACGACGACGTACTCGATCTCCGCCCCCAGCACCGGGTCGACCTGCACCCCGCTCAGGCGGACGAGGCCCAGGGTGCCGATCAGCCAGCCGGCGGCGGCGGTGCCCAGGAAGAGGGTGACCGTGGTCCGGGTGACCGGGACGCCGAGCTCCCGGGCCGGTCGGGGGGCGCCGCCGGACCCGAGCACCGCGTTGCCGAACCGGGTGCGCCAGAGCACCCAGCTGGCCAGCAGCGTCACGCCCAGCCACCACAGCAGCGAGACCCGGAAGCGGCCGTCGCCCAGCTGCACGGTCAGGCCGAAGACCGCCCGCACCGACTCCCAGCCGGGGGCGGCCGACAGCCCGCTGATCTGCCCGGAGCCGGCGACGGCCTCGGTGACGGCGATCGAGGTGCCCTGCAGCACCAGGAACGTGGCCAGGGTGACCAGGAAGCTGGGCAGCCCGGTGCTGACCACGAGCAGGCCGTTGACCAGCCC
The DNA here is from genome assembly GCF_001424455.1 of Geodermatophilus sp. Leaf369. Taxonomy (NCBI): domain Bacteria; kingdom Bacillati; phylum Actinomycetota; class Actinomycetes; order Geodermatophilales; family Geodermatophilaceae; genus Geodermatophilus; species Geodermatophilus sp. Leaf369. The sequence continues at coordinate 712,188 of NZ_LMQA01000002.1, forward strand.
GGTGAGCAGCGCGGCGGCCAGCGAGACCCCCAGCGCCGGCCACAGCCCCCAGCCCGCCTGGCTGACCAGGAGCGCGGTGACCAGGCTGCTGCCGGTGGCGACGACCCCGACGGAGAGGTCGAACTGACCGGCGATGAGCAGCATCGCCACGGCGACCCCGCCGATGCCGAGCAGGGCTGCCACGTCGAGCACGGTGGCGATGCCGCCGGTGGTCAGCAGCTGGGGCGCCTGCAGGGCGAAGAAGACGACGACGGCGATCGTGGCGACCAGGGCCGCCAGGCTGGGTCGGGCCAGGGCGCGGTCGATCAGACGTCGCCCGGGGGACCGCGGCGGGGGCGCCGGCCGGGCGGTGAACGGCAGCTGGGCGGTGCTCACGCGCGCGCCTGCGGTCGGGTGGACGGCAGCGGGTCCTCCTCGGCGCAGGCGGTGTGCCCCAGTGTCCACGACGGGGGGCGTCCCGGGCCCCGCACCCCCTACGGTGCGCAGATGGCCCCCTCCCGGCAGCGTCGCCGGTTGCTCCTCGCCCTGTTCGCGACGGCGGTGAGCACCCAGTCGCCGTCCCCGCTGCTGCTGCGGTACGCCGACGTGCTCGACCTGGGCGCCCTGACGCTGACCCTGTTCTTCGCCGCCTACGCCGTCGGTCTGGTGCCCTCGCTGCTGCTGGCGGGCCCGCTCTCGGACCGGGACGGTCGACGCCGGGTGGTGGTCGGCGGGGTGGTCGCCGCGCTGGTCTGCACGCTGGTGCTGATCGCCGCCGACGTCGGCGGGGTGCCGCTGCTGGTGGTCGGCCGGGTGGCCCAGGGCCTGGCCAGCGGGGCGGTGTTCACCGTCGGCACCGTGTGGCTGCGCGAGCTGTCGGCCTCCGAGGACGACGAGGGACCGGGTCGGGTGCGCCGGGCCGCGGCCGTGGCCAGTGCGGCGATGGCCACCGGGTTCGCCGCGGGCCCGCTGGTCGCCGGTCTGCTGGTGCAGTGGGGGCCGGCACCCCAGCTGGTCGCGCTGGTGCCCTCGGCGGTGCTGCTGCTGGTGGCGGTGCTCGCGCTGCGCGGGGTGCCCGAGACGGTGCTGGAACGCCGTCCCGGTCGGTTGGCCCTCGGCGTCCCCCGGGTCGCCCGCCGGGCGTTCTGGGCCTACCTGGTGCCGGTGGGGCTGACCGTCTACACGTACGCGGTGCTGTCGCTGACGGTGTTCCCGCTGCTGGTCGCCGGAGCCGGGTTCGGGGCGGTGTTCGCCCTCGTCGGGCTGTCCGCGCTGCTCGTGCAGGGCAGCGCCGCGCTGGTCACCCCGCTGGCGACCCGGCTGGGCCCGGTGGTGGCCGGTCCGCTGGCGGCGCTGCTCGCGGCGGTGGGCTGCGCGTTGGGGTACCTGGCCGTCCAGCCCGGCGGGTGGCCGTGGGTGCTGCCGGCCTGCCTGCTGATCGGACTGGGGGAGGGGCTGGGGATGACCTCGGGCGTGGCGGTCTGCGACCGGGTGGCGCCCGCGGACCGGCGCGGTGCGTTGCTGAGCGCGTTCTACCTGCCGGTGTACGCGGGCTTCGTCGTCCCCACCGTGCTGGCGCTGGCCAGCGGGGACGCGCTCCGGGGCGGGGTCCCGATCCTGGTGCTCGCCGGGGTCGGGCTGGTGCTGATGGCGGTCACCGCCGGTCCGGGGCGGGCGGCGCTGCGGGCCGCGGGCGCGACCCACGCCACGACCGTCGTCCCGGTGGTGGCGCCCGGTCGCTAGGGCTGCAGCCGCCAGCGCACCCGGTCGTCGGCGTACCAGGTCCAGCGGACGACGTCGCGGTCCAGCGGCACCCCGTCGCGCACCACCCGGGCCGGGTCGCAGGCGATCTGCACGGCCCGCCCGGTGCTGCGCCGGAGCGGCCGCAGTGGCACGGTCACCACGCCGACGCTCAGCTCGTCGGCGACGTCCCAGCGCGGCCGCACCTCGATGCGGGTGATCTGGCCGTCGGCGATCTTGGTGCTGTCGTGGTGGGCCTGCGCGCCGAAGCGGCGGGCCAGCGCCCGGCGCGGCTCGCCGGCGGCCTCGACGCGGCCGTGGTGCAGCAGCACCCCTCCGTGGTCGTCGCGCACGAGGGACAGCTCGCGCGGCTCCCCGGTGCCCAGGCCCAGGTCACGGGCCAGGCCGGAGCAGTCGCGGTCGCCGTCCACCGGTTCCCATGCCACGGCCACCCCGGGCAGCCGGTCGGTCTTCCACAGCCGGGCGAGGACGGCGGCCAGGGCCGGCACCCGGCCGGCGACGGCGATCGTCGTGTCCTGGCCGGACGCCGCGTCGACCACGGACGCGACGTGTCGGCGCGAGGGCCCCTGACCGGGGGCGAGACCGCGCAGGTCGAACGGGACGACGGGCACAGCGATACCCTCCCACCTGCCAGCCGGTCGTCGCCGGGGCCCGAGAACCTGAGGAGATCCACCCGATGCCGGCTGTCGTGCTGATCGGTGCCCAGTGGGGCGACGAGGGCAAGGGGAAGGCCACCGACATCCTCGGCGGCCGCGTCCCCTACGTCGTCCGCTACCAGGGCGGGAACAACGCCGGACACACCGTGATCACCCCGGACGGCGAGAAGTACGCCCTCCACCTCATCCCCTCAGGGATCCTGACCCCGGGTTGCACGCCGGTGATCGGCAACGGCGTCGTCGTCGACCCCGAGGTGCTGATCGGCGAGCTCGCCGGCCTGGAGGAGCGCGGGGTGGACACGTCGCGGCTGGTGATCTCCAGCGACGCGCACCTGATCATGCCGCACCACCGCGCCCTGGACCGGGTCACCGAGCGCTTCCTGGGCAAGGCCAAGATCGGCACCACCGGCCGCGGGATCGGCCCGGCGTACGGCGACAAGGTCGCCCGCGTCGGCATCCGCGCGCAGGACCTCCTCGACCTCGGCATCCTGCGCGACAAGCTCGAGGCCGTGCTCCGGGAGAAGAACCAGATCCTGGTCAAGGTCTACAACCGCAAGGCCATCGACGTCGACGAGGTCGTCGAGGAGTACGCCGGGTACGCCGAGGTGCTCAAGCACCGGATCGCCGACACCCGCCTGCTGCTGGGCAACGCGATCGACGCCGGGGAGTGGGTGCTGCTGGAGGGCTCGCAGGGCACGCTCCTGGACGTCGACCACGGCACCTACCCGTTCGTCACCTCGTCGTCCCCGACCGCCGGCGGCGCCTCGGCCGGCTCGGGCATCGGGCCCACCCGCATCACGCGGGTCGTCGGGATCCTGAAGGCCTACACGACCCGCGTCGGCTCGGGCCCCTTCCCGACGGAGCTGTTCGACGGCTTCGGGGAGTACCTGCGCAAGCAGGGCGGCGAGGTCGGCGTGACCACCGGCCGCGACCGGCGCTGCGGCTGGTTCGACGCCGTCATCGCCCGGTACGCCTCGCGGGTCAACGGCATCACCGACTTCTTCCTCACCAAGCTCGACGTGCTCAGCGGGCTGGAGACGGTGCCGATCTGCGTGGCCTACGACGTCGACGGCGTCCGGCACGACGAGATGCCGATGACCCAGACCGACTTCCACCACGCCACCCCGGTGTACGAGGAGATGCCGGGCTGGTCCGAGGACATCACGCACTGCCGCACCTTCGACGAGCTGCCCGCGACCGCGCAGGCCTACGTCAAGCGCCTCGAGGAGCTCTCGGGTGCCCGGATCAGCGTCATCGGCGTCGGCCCCGGCCGCGACGAGAACGTGCTGATCCACGACCTCCTGGACTGACGCCCTCAGGAGCGTTGATCAGGGTCCCTGATCGACGTGCGTCCTCCCCCGCGAACGATCGCGGGGGAGGACGTACATCCGCGCAGGACCCTGATCAAAGCTCCGGGGGCGTCAGTGCCGGGGGCGCACCGGGGCGAGGGCGGGGGCCTCGAGCTCGGCGCGCTCGCGGACGGCGACCTCGGGGCTGTCGGTGATCACGCCGTCCACGCCCAGGGCCAGCAGCAGGCGGGCCTCGGCGTGCACGTCGCCGCGGGCGGCGGGGTCGGTGCCGCGGCGCAGGTGCAGCGGCAGGAAGGTGTTCTCCGCCCGCACGGTGTAGGGGACGACGGTGAGCCCGGCCCGGTGCGCCTGGGCGACCAGGTCGGAGACGCCCACCATCGTCTGGTCGGCGTCGCGCAGCAGGATCCGCTTGGTGCTGGGGCCGATGCCCCCGGCGTAGGTGCTGATCTCGCGCAGCCCGGCGGGGGTGACCATGCCGTCGTACACGGCCTCGCTCCCGACCAGCTGCACCAGCGTGGCGGCGGCGCCGAGCCGGCCGCGCAGCTCGCGCATCCCGGCGGCGTCGAAGCTCTGGAGGACGACGTCGCCCAGGGCACCCGCGGCGGTGACCTCGGCGGCCACCAGCTCGGCCAGCGGCAGCCCGATCGAGGCCGACCAGGTGGGGTTCTTCAGCTCGGCCTGCACCCGGGCGCCGCGGGACGTGGCCAGCGCGACCACCTCGGCCAGGGTGAGCACCGGCTCGAGCCCGGCGAACCGGGTGTTGCCCGGGCGCAGCTGCGGCCAGCGCTCGGTGGCCCGCAGGGTGCGGACCTCGGCCAGGGTCAGGTCCTCGGCGAACCAGCCGGTGTAGATCTCCCCGGCGACCTCCTGGGTGCGCCGGCGGTCGGCGAACTCGGGGTGCGCGGCGATGTCGGTGGTCAGTGACAGCTCGTTCTCGTGCCGGACGACGAGGGCCCCGTCGCGGGTGGCCACCACGTCGGGCTCGATGAGGTCGGCGCCCAGGTCCAGGGCCAGGGAGTACCCCGACCAGGTGTGCTCGGGCCGGTGCGCGGGGGCGCCCCGGTGCCCGACCACCACGGGTCGACGGCGGGTGACCCGCGAGGAGGGGGCGGCGGCAGGAGCGACCCTCAGGTCGGTCTCGTCCATGGCTCCCAGGAGACTCCGGGCGGGTGTCCAGTCGGCGAACGGAGCCTGGCAGTCGCCTGACCATCGCGCGGACGACCGGCTCACCTGCGGCGCAGCAGCCCGGGTGTGACCGACCTCGCGATCGCGGGGCGCCCCGGTAGGTTCCCCGCCATGCGCGTGCTCGTGATCGGTTCCGGTGCTCGTGAGCACGCCCTCTGTGTCGCCCTCGACCACGACCCCGCGGTGACGGCGCTGGCCTGTGCGCCGGGCAACGCCGGCACGGTCGCGCTCGCCGAGGCGCACCCGGTCGCGGCCGCCGATCCCGAGGCGGTGACCGCGCTGGCCGTGGCGTGGGCCGCCGACCTCGTCGTCGTCGGGCCCGAGGTGCCGCTGGTCGCCGGGGTGGCCGACGCCGTCCGGGACGCCGGCATCGCCTGCTTCGGCCCGTCGGCGCAGGCCGCGCAGATCGAGGGCTCCAAGGCCTTCGCCAAGCACGTCATGGAGGCCGCCGGCGTGCCCACGGCGCGGTCCTGGGCCGTGGGCGGGGAGGCCGAGCTGCACACCGCGCTCGACGAGGTCGCCGCGGTCAACGCCCCGGGGGCGCCGTACGTGGTCAAGGACGACGGGCTGGCCGCCGGGAAAGGCGTGCTGGTCACCACCGACCGGGACGCCGCCCTCGTGCACGGCCACGCGGTGCTGGAGGGCGGGCACTCGGTGCTGGTCGAGGAGTTCCTCGACGGCCCCGAGGTGAGCCTGTTCGCCGTCACCGACGGGACGACGGTGCTGCCGCTGCTGCCCGCCCAGGACCACAAGCGCCGCGACGACGGCGACGGCGGGCCGAACACCGGCGGCATGGGCGCCTACGCCCCGCTGCCCTGGGCCCCCGCCGGGCTGGTCGAGGAGGTGCTGACCACCGTGCTGCAGCCGACCGTCGACGAGATGGCCCGGCGCGGCGAGCCGTTCAGCGGTCTGCTCTACGCCGGCCTCGCGCTCACCGGCCGGGGCGTGCGCGTGGTGGAGTTCAACGCCCGCTTCGGCGACCCGGAGACCCAGGTCGTCCTGCCGCTGCTGCGCACCCCGCTGGCCGGGCTGCTGCTGGCCGCGGCCACCGGCACCCTCGCCGCCCACCCGCCGCTGGAGTGGGCCGAGGGTGCCGCGGTGACCGTCGTCGTGGCCGCGCACGGGTACCCGGAGTCCCCGCGCACCGGCGACGTCGTCACCGGTGCCGACGGCGAGGGCGTGCTGCACGCCGGCACCCGGGTGGCACTGGACGGCAGCGTGCACTCGGCCGGGGGGCGGGTGCTGGCGGTGACCGCCGTCGGCACCGACCTGGCCGACGCCCGGCAGACCGCCTACGAGCGGGTGGCCGCCGTCCGGCTGGACGGCGCGCACTGGCGCACCGACATCGGCCTGGCCGCCCTGGAGGGCCGGATCACCGTCTGAGTCACTCGGTGGCGACGGGCACCTTGTCCCGGCGCGGCTGTGGCTCCGGCGGCCGCGGTCCCTCGTGCCGGCGGGTCAGGTAGGTGCCGGCCACGTTCACGCAGGCGATGGTCGGGACGGCGATCAGCGCGCCGAAGATGCCGGCGATGAGCAGGCCGGCGGCGATCGCGAGCACCACGGCCAGCGGGTGCACCCGGACGGCCCGGCCCAGCAGCAGGGGCTGCAGCACGTGGCCCTCCAGCTGCATGATCAGCACGGTGGCGCCGAGCACGAGCAGCGCGGTGATCGGCCCGTTGGACACCAGGGCGACCAGGACGGCCATCGACCCGGCCAGGAACGACCCGATGATCGGGATGAACGCCCCGAGGAACACCAGCGCGGCCAGCGGCACCACCAGCGGCACCTGGAGCACGGCCAGCGCGATGCCGATGCCGACCGCGTCGACCAGGGCCACCACGGCGGTGGCGCGGACGTAGGAGATCAGCGTGCGCCAGGAGCGTCGGGCGGCCTCGTCGACGTAGGCGCGGCTGTCGGCGGGCAGCAGCCCCACCATCCACAGCCAGATGCTGCGCCCGTCCTTGAGGAAGAAGAAGAGCGTGAACAACGCCAGCACCAGGCCGGTGAGCACCTCCCCGACGGTGACCGCCGTGGTCAGCGCGCCCTGGGTGAGGGTCGACTGGTTGTCGGCCAGGGCGGACTGGGCGCTGGTGATCGCGTTGTCGATCTGGCGCTCGGTGACCGGCAGGGTGGTGACGACGAAGTCCCGGATCTGGCCGATGCCCTCGTCGAGCTGGGCGACCAGGTCGGAGAAGCCGGCGGCGAACCGCTCGACGACCAGCGTGATGATCCCGGCGACGACCCCGACGCCGACGATCAGCATCGCCAGGGCGGCCAGCGAGGAGGGCCAGCCGTGCCGGCGCAGGAACGACGCCCCGGGCTGCAGCAGCGCGGCCAGCAGCAGCGCGACGATCACCGGGACCACGACCACGGCCATGTACGCCGCGGCGTACAGGACGGCGTAGATCCCGGCGATCACCAGGATGATCCGCCAGGCCCAGGCCGCGGCGGTCTTCAGCGCGTTGGGCACGTTGGCGTCGGCGTGCTGGGGCTCGCGCGAGGCGAGCAGGCTGCGCCGGCGCTGGGCGGTGCGCCGCTGGGCCACCCGCTGGTCGGCGCGGCCCTGCGCCGGGGGACCGCTCACCCCTCCGGGGGAGTCCAGGTCGGGGGCGTCGGGGTGCGGGCTGCCGAGCGGGTGCTCCCGGGCGTCGTCCTCGATCAGGTCGTCGTCGCCGACGTCGTCCCGGAGGTCGTCCTCGACGGGGTCCTCGACGTGGTCGACGGTCACCCGGCTGCCGTCCTCCATGACCAGGACGGTGCCGTCGGGCCAGGCGTGCGGGTCGTGCTCGGCGGCGGCCCGGATGCGCTCGCGCGCCCGGTCCAGCAGGTGGTTCGCTCGCTGCAGCATGGGGGACCTCGGGTGTGCCGGGCCGGGTGGACCGGAGTCCGACGGGGCTGGTGGGTGTCGCGGTGGGTGGTGCACGTGCAGCGGCTGGGGCAGGGCCGTTCACGATCACGCCGGCCGTGCGCGAGGATGTCCCCGTGCTGCGACGAGCTGACCGATCCGCCCTGGTACCCGCATGATCGAGCGTTACACCCTCCCCGAGATGGGAGTGGTCTGGAGCGAACAGCACAAGTACGAGCTGTGGTGCCGCGTGGAGACCCTGGTGCTCGAGGCGCACGCCGCCGCCGGTCGGGTGCCGGCCGAGGTCGTGGAGCCGGTGCGCAACGCCCCGGCGCCCACCCCCGAGGCGGTCGCCGAGATCGAGGCGACCACCCAGCACGACGTCATCGCCTTCCTCAGCGCGTGGGCCGACAACACCGAGCCCCGCTCGGCCGCGGCCTACGTGCACCACGGCATGACCAGCTCGGACCTGCTGGACACCGCCCTGGCCGTGCAGCTCACCGACGCCACCGACGTGCTGCTGGCCAAGGCCGACCGGCTGGTCGCCGCGCTGCGCGACCACGGGCTGGCTCACCGGGACACCCTCAAGGTCGGCCGCACGCACGGCGTGCACGCCGAGCCCGACGTGTGGGGCCACCGGGTCGCCGACCTGGCCTTCGCCGCCGCCCGCTCCCGCGACCGGCTGCGCACCGCGCGCACGGCGGTCGGCGTCGTCGCCATCTCCGGTGCGGTGGGCACCTACTCCCTCATCGACCCCTCGGTCGAGGTCACCGTCGCGCAGGCGCTGGACCTGCGCGCCGCCGACGCCTCCACCCAGGTGGTGCTGCGGGACGGGATCAGCGAGTGGGTCTCCGCCCTGGCGATCATCGCCACCGTCTGCGAGGCGATCGCGCTGGAGGTCCGGCACGGCCAGCGCACCGAGGTGCGCGAGCTGTCCGAGGCCTTCGGGTCGGGCCAGAAGGGCTCGAGCGCGATGCCGCACAAGAAGAACCCGATCCGCTCCGAGCGGATCGCCGGGCTCGCCCGCGTCGTCCGGGCCGCGATCGTGCCGGTCATGGAGGGCATCCCGCTCTGGCACGAGCGCGACATCTCGCACTCCTCGACCGAGCGCGTCTTCCTCCCCGACGCCGCGATCACCACCGACTACCTGCTCGACCTGACCTCGGGTCTGGTCGAGAACCTGGTCGTGGACGCCGAGCGGATGCGGGCCAACCTGGACTCCACCGGCGGGCTGATCTACACCTCCTCGGTGCTGCTGGAGCTGGTCGAGGCGGGGATGGGCCGCGAGCAGTCCTACGCCCTGGTGCAGACCGCTGCCATGGAGACGTGGAAGACCGGCACCCCGTTCCGGGAGACGCTGCGCGCCAAGGCAGAGACCGACGGCGTGGCCCTCGACGAGGCGCGGCTGGACGAGATCTGCCGACCGGAGCGGTACGTGCAGAACCTCGACCCGCTGTTCGAGCGCCTGGCCGCCCTGTCGTGAACCTCCCGCTCCTCGCCCGGGGCAAGGTCCGCGAGGTGTACGACGCAGGGGACGACCGCCTCCTGCTGGTCGCCTCGGACCGCATCTCGGCCTACGACCACGTGCTGCCCACCCCGATCCCGGACAAGGGCCGGGTGCTCACGCAGCTGTCGGTGTGGTGGTTCGACCAGCTCGCCGACGTGCTCGCCGCGCACGGTGCCCAGCACCACCTGCTCAGTGCGGACGACGTCCCCACCGAGGTCGCCGGGCGGGCGATGCTGGTCCGCCGGCTGGAGATGGCCCCGGTCGAGTGCGTGGCCCGGGGGTACCTCTCGGGCTCGGGCACGGTGGAGTACCGGCGCGCAGGCGCGATCCAGGACGTCGTCCTGCCCGCCGGGCTGGTCGAGGGCTCCCGGCTGCCCGAGCCGGTCTACACGCCCTCGACCAAGGCCGAGGTGGGCGAGCACGACGAGGCGATCACCTACGCCCGCACCGTCGAGCTCGTCGGCGCCGAGCAGGCTGCGGCGCTGCGGGAGCTGACGCTGGCGCTGTACCGGCGGGGCTCGGAGATCGCCGCGGCCGCCGGCATCGTGCTGGCCGACACCAAGTTCGAGTTCGGCGTCGCGGGCGGCACGCTGGTGCTGGCCGACGAGGTGCTGACCCCGGACTCCTCGCGCTTCTGGCCGGCCGTCACCTGGTCCCCGGGCGCCACGCAGCCCTCCTACGACAAGCAATACGTGCGCGACTGGCTGACGTCGTCGGGTTGGGACCGGCAGTCGGCGCCGCCGGAGCTGCCCGAGGACGTCGTCGCGGCCACCCGCGAGCGGTACGTGAGCGCCTACGAGCAGCTGACCGGGACGCCGTTCAGCTGACCCGCTCGCCCAGCAGCCGTTCCACCGTCGTCCGCAGCGCCTCGACGGTGGGCTGGTCCAGGCCCAGGTAGGCCACCCGCAGCTCGCGGAGGCCCCCGGGCCGGGCGGCGAGGTCGACGACGTCGGCGTCCAGCTCGAGCCGGACGTCGTCGACCACCAGCACCAGCCGGGCCGGGTCGCCGGCCGACGGCAGCCGGCGGCGCAGGGTCGGTTCGGGGAACGCGATCCGCGCGCCGGAGACCGACAGGTCCACGGTGGTGCCGACGACGAGCCCGTCGGGCCCCTGGACGGCCATCGGGACGGCGATGTCGGCCCGCGGGGCGAGTCGGCGGTTGCCGGTCTCGGCGGGGGCGAGCGGTCGCAGCGACCACCGCGGGTCACCACCGCCCAGGACGTCGGCCACCCGGTAGCGGCGGGCGCGCACGCCACCGTCGGCGGACCAGCTGAGCAGCAGCTCGGTGCCCAGGGCGAGTCGGACGCGGCGGCCGTCCCTGGTGCGGGCCACGGCAGCGGTCAGCTCGACCTCGGTGGACAGGCGCACCTCGGTGGCGTGCAGGACGTCGTCGGCGAGCACCGTCACACGGGCGCCCGAGTCCGGCCGGTCACGGCCGACCGTGCTGGCCAGGGTCACGTCGGCCTCCCTCCAGGATCGGGAGGACGCTAGCCGGACCGGAGACCGGACGGTCCCGCTTCCAGCCTCGCGGAACCGAGTCGCCCGGAAGTCAGACGCGGGTGGCACGGTGGGCGAGCTCGAGGGCGGTGGTGGAGCGCAGCCGCACGCGCACGTCGTCGGGCAGGTCCTCGAAGGCGACCCGGAGCGTCCTGCGGCCGTCGGGCAGGCGCTGGCGGTGCACGACGCGGCAGCGCAGCTCGGTGCGGACGCCCTCCAGGACGATGGCCATCGTGGCGCGGTCACCCGGGTCGGGGAGGGGGTGCACGACGTCGCCGAAGCCCGCCGTCGGCTCGGCCACGAACACCACCCGCAACCCGCCCTCGCTGAGGTCGGCGGTCTCGCCGAGCAGCATCCCCGAGGGCATCGCCAGCCCGACCGGGACGTGCACCGGCGCGCGCGGGTGCACCCGGCGGTCGCCATCGACCGCGGGCCCGGTGGGCCGCAACCGCCAGGTGGGGACGACGCCACCACGGACGTCGACCAGCTCGTACGGCCGGCAGCGGACCGGGGTGTCCGCCGGGCTCCACCACACCGACACCCGGGCGCCCAGGCCCAGTCGCACCCGGCGGCCCTCGCGGTCGCTGCCCACCTCGAGGACCAGCTCCTGCTCCAGGCTGCTGTCGACCGTGCTGTGCGCCTGGGTGCCACCGTCCTCGCCGACGACCTCGACGCTGGTGCCGGTGGCCGGACGGGTCGCGCCGGGCGCGCTGGGGTCGCTCACGGCTGCTCCTGTCGTCGGCCGCCGTGCGCCGAACGGCACGGGTCTGCTGCCGGTATCGGCCGGAGGGGTCACGGAATCGCCTCGAACGGCACCTGCGGTCACGCGGAGCCCGTGCTGGGTGGCCCGGTCCAGTTGTTGACGACCGCGCGCACCTCGTACGTGTACTGGGCGAGGAGGTTGAGGGCGAAGACGTCGGTGCAGCTGGTCGTGGTCACCGTGGTCGTGCACCCGCGGGTCGTCGGCAGCGTGACCCCGCTCCCGCCCAGGACGACCCGGTAGCCGGGCACCGGTGTGCCGGCCACCAGGACGGCGTTCCAGGACACCGTCACCGTCGAACTCAGGACCCCGTTGTTCCGGGCGACGGTCAGGCCGGTCGGGGCGGTGAGGGTGACGGAGGCGCTGGCTGCCGGTCCCGGAGTGGTGGCAGCCGACCACGCCGCTCGGGCAGGTGGGGTGGTCGTCAGCCCTCCGAGGACCACGACGGCGACGGCGAGGGAGGTCAGGCCTCGCCGGACGACGCGGGTGACCTCCACGGGCTCAGGCGGGCACGGAGGTGCCGGTCAGCGTCACCGCGACGGTGAAGGTCACCCCCTGGCACCCGTTGGGCGCCGACTGCAGCATGGACAGGGCGGCCGGCACGGTCTGCAACGTCGACGTCGCGTTCGGCGCCACCGTGATCGACACCGTGGGCGTCGGCGTGGCCGGCACGACGTTGGTCGCGGGACACGCGCCCTCGTTCCCGGACGTGACGGCGCCCAGGGCGATGGCGTTGTAGGTGACCGAGTACGGGTTCGGGTTGTTGACGGTGAACACGATCGAACCCGGTCCGGTCGTGGGGTACCCGGCCGTGGGTCTCGGGTAGAGCGAGGCGGTCGGGGTGCCCGGGGTGACTGCCGCGACGGTGGCGGTGACCGCCTGTGCGGCGGCGGTGCCGGTGCCGGTCGCGGTCCACGCGGCCCACGCCACGCCGCCGCCCAGGAGCACCGCCGCGGCCGCCACCACGACGAGGAGCCGTCGGCGGGCGGTGTGCCGGGACCGTCGCAGGGTCATCGTGGTCATCAGGGGACCGAGGTCCCGGTGGCGGTGACGGCGACGGTGAAGGTCACGTTCTTGCACTCGTCCGCGGCATCGGCGTCCATGGCGATCGCGTTCGGCAGCGCGAGCACGGTGCCTGCGGAGTCCGCCGGCGCCACCACGGTCAGGCCCGTGAGGGTGACGGTGGGGAAGGAGACGTTCGAGGCGTCACAGTCGGGGTTGCTGGTGGTGATGGCCCCGAGGGTGACCGACTGCACCTGGACCGGGTAGTCGTTGGGGTTCGTGATGGTGCCCGTGAGGATGCCCGTGCCGCCCGGGTACAGCAGGTCGGTGGCGGGGGTGGTCGCGATGACGAGGAACTGCTGGGCGTCTCCCGCGCGGCCACCCAGGGAGCCGGTCCCGTTGGTCAACCACGCCGCGAAGGCGATGCCCCCACCGAGCATGCCGACGAGGAGCAGGGCCAGCAGGCCGGAGCGCTTGCGCTTGTTCACGGACGATCCACTTCACGAGGAGGTACCGGAACGTGTCCGTCCGGCTCCACTGAGTGAACTATCGGCAGTCTCTGTTCCGGAACTACCTGATCGGGGGACCTGACCCGTCGGGGTGAGGACAGCGAGCGTCCGAGGGGCACTCCGGGCCCCGGTACCCTCGGCGCCGTGCCTCGCGTGGTGGTCGACGTCGTCCTGAAGCCAGAGATCTCCGACCCCCAGGGGCAGGCCGTCCTCGGCGCCCTGGGCCGACTGGGCCACAGCGGGGTGACCGGCGTCCGGCAGGGCAAGCACTTCGTCCTCGACGTCGAGGGCACCCCCGACGAGGCCGAGCTCCGTCAGATCGCCGAGACCCTGCTCGCCAACCCCGTCATCGAGGACGTCGAGCTCCACCTCGAGACCCAGCCGGGGTCCTGAGCATGCGGATCGGTGTCATCACCTTCCCGGGCTCGCTGGACGACGTCGACGCCGCCCGCGCGGTCCGCCTGGCCGGCGGCGAGGCCGTCGCCCTCTGGCACGCCGACGACGACCTGGCCGGGGTCGACGCCGTCGTCCTGCCCGGGGGCTTCTCCTACGGGGACTACCTGCGCGCCGGCGCCATCGCCGCCCGGGCCCCGATGATGCGGACCGTCGTCGACCGTGCCCGCCAGGGTCTGCCCGTGCTCGGCATCTGCAACGGCTTCCAGGTGCTGTGCGAGGCCGGCCTGCTGCCCGGCGCGCTCACCCGCAACAGCCACCTGCACTTCCGCAACCGCGACCAGGGCCTGCTCGTCGAGCGCGCGGACACCGCGTGGACCTCGTCCTACGAGCAGGGCCAGACCATCGTCGTCCCGGTCAAGAACGGTGAGGGCCGCTACGTCGGCGCCGACGCCGACCTCGACCGGCTCGAGGGCGAGGGTCGGGTCGTCGTCCGGTACACCGGCGGCAACCCCAACGGCAGCTCCCGCGACATCGCCGGCGTGACCAGCGCCGACGGTCGCGTCGTCGGCCTCATGCCCCACCCCGAGCACGCCGTCGAGGACCTCACCGGACCCTCGACCGACGGCCTGGGCTTCTTCACCTCGGTCCTCCAGGGAGCACTCGCCGCATGACCGTCGACACCGTCACCCGCGCCGGGGAGACCCCCGACGAGGAGCAGCCCTGGCGCGAGCTGGGCCTGCGCGAGGAGGAGTACGCCCGGATCCGGGAGATCCTCGGGCGCCGCCCCACCACCGCCGAGCTGGCGATGTACTCGGTCATGTGGAGCGAGCACTGCTCCTACAAGTCCTCCAAGGTCCACCTGCGCACCTTCGGGGACCTGCCGCGGTCCGAGGCGCTGCTGGTCGGCATGGGGGAGAACGCCGGCGTGGTCGACGTCGGCGACGGGTACGCGGTGACCTTCAAGGTCGAGTCGCACAACCACCCCAGTTACGTCGAGCCCTACCAGGGCGCGGCCACCGGGGTCGGCGGCATCGTCCGGGACATCCTCACCATGGGTGCCCGCCCCGTCGCGGTGATGGACTCCCTGCGCTTCGGCCGCGCCGACGCCCCCGACACCGCCCGGGTGCTGCCCGGCGTCGTCGCCGGCGTGGGCGGTTACGGCAACTGCCTGGGCCTGCCCAACATCGGTGGCGAGCTGCTCTTCGACGACTGCTACGCCGGCAACCCGCTCGTCAACGCACTGTGTGTCGGCGTCATGCGGCACGAGGACGTCCGGCTGGCCAAGGCCGAGGGCGTGGGCAACAAGGTCGTGCTCTTCGGTGCCCGCACCGGTGGCGACGGCATCGGCGGGGTCTCGGTGCTGGCCAGCGAGACCTTCGACGCCGACGGCCCGGCCAAGCGCCCGGCCGTCCAGGTGGGCGACCCGTTCACCGAGAAGCTGCTCATCGAGGCGTGCCTGGAGATCTTCGCCGCCGACCTCGTCACCGGGATCCAGGACCTCGGCGGCGCCGGGCTGTCCTGCGCCACCAGCGAGCTCGCCGCGGCCGGCTCCGGGGGCATGCACGTCGACCTGGAGACCGTCCCGCTGCGCGACTCCACGCTGACCGCCGCCGAGATCCTGATGAGCGAGTCCCAGGAGCGCATGTGCGCGATCGTGGAGCCCGCCAAGGTCGAGCAGTTCCTCGCCGTCTGCGCCAAGTGGGACGTGCTGGCCACCGTCATCGGTGAGGTCACCGACGGCGACCGGCTCACCGTCGGCTGGCACGGCGAGCAGATCGTCGACGTCCCCCCGCGCACCGTGGCCCTCGACGGCCCGGTCTACGAGCGCCCCATGGCCCGCCCGGCCGACCTCGACGCGCTGCAGGCCGACCTGCCACCGACGACGTCGACCGACCTGCGGGCCGACTGGCTCGCGGTCGTGTCCAGCCCGGACGGCGCGGACAAGTCCTGGGTCACCGAGCAGTACGACCGGTACGTGCAGGGCAACACCGTGCTGGCCCAGCCCGAGGACGCCGGCGTCGTCCGGATCGACGAGACCACCCACCGGGGCATCGCCCTCGCGCTGGACGGCAACGCCCGGTTCGCCCGCCTGGACCCCTACACCGGCGCGCAGCTCAACCTGGCCGAGGCCTACCGCAACGTCGCCGTCTCCGGCGCCGTCCCGCTGGCCGTCACCAACTGCCTGAACTTCGGCTCCCCCGAGGAGCCCGAGGTCATGTGGCAGTTCGCCGAGGCCGTCCGAGGCCTGGCCGACGGCTGCCGCGCCCTGGGTCTGCCGGTGACCGGCGGCAACGTGAGCCTCTACAACCAGACCGGCGACGTGCCGATCAACCCGACGCCGGTGATCGGCGTGCTGGGCGTGCACGACGACGTCCGCACCCGGGTGTCCGGTGGCTGGAGGGCCGCGGAGGAGACCCTGGTGCTGCTCGGCACCTCGGCCGCGGAGTTCGGCGGCTCGGCCTGGGCCTCGGTCGTGCACGGCCACCTCGGGGGGCTCCCGCCGCGGCTGGACCTGGACGCCGAGCGTGCGCTGGGCGAGTTGCTCGCCGACCTCGCCGCCGACGACCTGGTCAGCTCCGCGCACGACCTCTCTGACGGCGGCCTGGCGCAGGCGCTGACCGAGTCGGCGCTGCGGTACGGCGTCGGCGCCACGGTGTCGGTCCAGGGCGACCCGACGGCTGCGCTGTTCGGGGAGTCGGTGGCCCGCGCCGTCGTCAGCACCTCGGACCCGGCGACCGTCCTGGCCGCCGCCCGCGGCCGCGGCGTCCCGGCGGTCGAGCTGGGCACCACCGGCGGGGAGGCGCTCGTCGTCGACGGTCTGCTGGAGCTGCCGCTCGCCGAGCTGCGCACCGCCTGGTCGACCACGCTGCCCGCACTCTTCGACACCCCCGAGGCGACCGTCGGCGCCGTCCCCACCGGGGCGGTCCCCACCAGCTGATGGCCGGCACGCCGCCGATCCCCGCCGAGGCGCTCCGCGACGCCCTCGCCCCCTGCCTGCCCTGGCTGCGGGGCGAGGCCGAGCAGCCGGCGCGTGCGGTGCTGGGTGCCGCGGTGAAGACGACCGCTCGCTGGCTGGCCCAGCAGGTGCCCGGCCGCTCGGTGGAGGTGCGGGTGCCCCCGCACGTCGCCGTCCAGTGCATCGAGGGCCCGCGGCACACCCGTGGCACCCCGCCCAACGTCGTCGAGACCGACGCGGCGACGTGGCTGCGCCTGGTGAGCGGCCTGCAGAGCTGGGGCGAGGCGGTGGCGGCCGGCAAGGTGGCGGCCAGCGGCAACCGTGCCGACCTGGCCGCCGTCCTCCCGCTGCGCCCCTTCCGCAGCGGCCTGCCCGCCTGACGATCGGCAGAGGAACCTCTACACCCCCTGAACGGCTCAGCAGGGGGTGTAGAGGTTCCTTTGCCACGGGGGCGGGGGGGGTGGGGACGACGACGCCCCGCCCACCTCAGGGGTGGACGGGGCGTCGGGTCGCGCTGCGGGGCGGGTCAGCCGCCGGTGAACAGCGGGGCCGCGGTGATGATCGTGCGGACCAGGCCGTAGGCCAGCGGGATGCTGACCAGCAGCCAGGCGATGACGATCAGCAGGGTCGGGGTGGACGACTGCGTGCGCTGGGGGGTGCTCATCGGGCGGCGCTCCTCTCCGGGGTGGCGGGGGTGGTGTCGGACTTCGGCTCGTGCCACTTGCTGGCGACCGGGGTCACGAGCAGGTTGGCCACGAACCCGACGGCGAGCAGGCCGACCATGATGAACAGGGCGATCCGGTAGTCGGCCGCGACCAGCTCACCGGGGGTGCCCTGGGTGTCGAGCACGCCGTTGACGATCAGCGGCCCGGCAACGCCGGCCGCAGCCCAGGCGGTGAGCAGTCGGCCGTGGATGGCGCCGACCTGGTAGGTGCCGAACAGGTCACGCAGGTAGGCCGGGATCGTGGCGAACCCACCGCCGTAGAAGCTGATGATGACGGCGGCCAGGACGACGAAGAGCCAGGTGGCCGAGCTGCCGACGGTGGCCAGGGCGACGTAGAGCAGCAGCCCAACACCGAGGTAGACCATGTAGATCGGCTTGCGACCGATCTTGTCCGAGGTCGAGGACCAGACGAACCGGCCGGCCATGTTGAACAGCGACAGCAGGCCGACGAAGCCGGCGCCGGCAGCCGCGGCGACCGTGGAGGCGTCTCCCTCGCGGAAGAAGTCCTGGATCATCGGGCTGGCCTGCTCGAGGATGCCGATGCCCGCGGTGACGTTGCAGAAGAGCACCACCCACAGGAGCCAGAACTGCCGTGTCTTGATGGCGTTGGCCGCGGACACGCTGTCGGTGGTGACCAGCGACTTCTGCTTGACCGTGGAGGGGTCGAAGCCGTCGGGCTTCCAGCCCTCGGCCGGCACCCGCACGATGAACGCCCCGGCCATCATGTAGACGAGGTAGACCAGGCCGAGGGTGACGAACAGCCCGGCCACGGCGCCACCACTGGGCACGGTGGCCGCGGTGCCGTCGTAGGCGGGGTCGTACAGGCTCATCAGCTGGCGGGAGAGCGGGGTGGCGATGAGCGCACCTCCACCGAAGCCCATGATCGCCATGCCGGTGGCCAGGCCCGGGCGGTCGGGGAACCACTTGATCAGCGTGGAGACCGGGGAGATGTACCCGATGCCCAGGCCGATGCCGCCCAGGACGCCGTAGCCCAGGTAGAGCAGCCAGAGCTGGTTCGTGGCGATGCCGGCGGCGCCGACCAGGAAGCCGACGGACCAGAAGCAGGCCGCGGTGAACATGGCGGCGCGGGGGCCGTTGCGGTCCACCCACGTGCCGAAGACGGCCGCGGAGAGGCCGAGCATCACGATGGCGATCGAGAAGACGACGCCGATCGAGGTCAGGCTCGCGTCGAAGTGCTCGACCAGGGCGGTCTTGTAGACGCTCGTCGCGTACGCCTGGCCGATGCACAGGTGCACGGCGAGAGCTGCCGGTGGGATGAGCCACCGGTTGAAACCGGGCTTGGCGACGGTCTTCTCGCGCGCCAGGAAGCTGGGAACAGCCACCGAGGGTCCTCCTGTGCCGGGGCGGTGCCCCTGGGTCTGCTGGGGGCCCGCTGTGTGACGCGGGCCATGCGGTCGCTGACGGTAGTGCGGTGTGCAACCGATCGCGCGCCCGGAGGCCCCTCTGGAGGGGTGTGGGCCGAAGTCGACGCCGGATCGTGACCTGGGGCGTCCCTGGAGCGCCTGTCGTACCCCACCCATAGGCTCCGGTGCATGCCGTACGAGGTCCAGGGCGTCGTCGCCCTCAGCAAGGGTGCCCCCGTCTCGCTGGAGACGATCCTGATCCCCGACCCGGGTCCGGGTGAGGCGATCGTGGACGTGCAGGCGTGCGGGGTCTGCCACACCGACCTGCACTACCGCGAGGGCGGGATCAACGACGAGTTCCCGTTCCTGCTCGGCCACGAGGCCGCCGGCGTGGTCTCCGCGGTCGGTGAGGGCGTGGAGAACGTCGCCGTGGGCGACTTCGTGATCCTGAACTGGCGGGCGGTCTGCGGGAAGTGCCGGGCGTGTGCCAAGGGCAAGCCCTGGTACTGCTTCGACACCCACAACGCCACGCAGAAGATGACGCTGGCCGACGGCACCCCGCTGTCCCCGGCGCTGGGCATCGGCGCGTTCGCCGAGAAGACCCTCGTCCACTCCGGGCAGTGCACCAAGGTCGACCCGGCCGCCTCCCCGACCGCGGCCGGCCTGCTCGGCTGCGGCGTGATGGCCGGTGTCGGTGCCGCCATCAACACCGGCGGCGTGGGCCGCGGCGACACCGTGGCCGTGTTCGGTTGCGGCGGTGTCGGTGACGCCGCGATCGCCGGCGCCCGGCTCGCCGGCGCAGCGAAGGTCATCGCCGTCGACCTCGACGACCGCAAGCTGGAGTGGGCCACGGGCATGGGCGCCACCCACACGGTCAACTCGAAGGAGACCGACCCGGTCGCCGCCATCAAGGAGCTCACCGGCGGGTTCGGCGTCGACGTCGCCATCGACGCGGTCGGGCACCCGGCGGTCTACCAGCAGGCCTTCGATGCCCGCGACCTCGCCGGCACCGTCGTCCTGGTCGGTGTGCCCAACCCGACGATGGAGATCACCTTCCCGCTGATCGAGCTCTTCGGCCGCGGCGGTGCGCTGAAGTCCTCCTGGTACGGCGACTGCCTGCCCAGCCGCGACTTCCCGATGCTCATCGACCTGTACCTGCAGGGCCGCTTCGACCTCGACGCGTTCGTGTCCGAGACGATCGCGATCGGCGACGTCGAGGCCGCGTTCGAGAAGATGCACCACGGCGACGTGCTGCGTTCGGTCGTGGTGTTCTGATGCCGGCGCGGATCGACAAGGCCGTCGTCCCCGGCGTGTTCAGCCTCGACGGGCAGGACTTCGACGTCGAGAACAACGTCTGGCTGGTCGGTGACGACAGCGAGGTGCTGGTCGTCGACGCCCCGCACGACGCGGTGCCGATCCTCGAGGCGATCGGCGGCCGCACGGTCACCGCGATCGTGCTCACCCACGGGCACAACGACCACATCACCGCCGCGGTGGCCCTGCGCGAGGCCACCGGGGCCGACATCTGGTTCAACCCCCAGGACCGGATGCTGTGGGACGTCGTGCACGCCGAGGACACCCCGGACCACGACCTGGTCGAGGGCACCTCGTTCACCGTCGCCGGGACGACGCTGACCGCGCTGCACACCCCCGGGCACTCCCCGGGCAGCACCTGCCTGCACGCCGCCGAGCTGGGCACCGTCTTCACCGGCGACACCCTGTTCTGCGGCGGCCCGGGCGCGACCGGGCGGTCCTTCAGCGACCACCCGACCATCGTGGCGAGCATCCGCGAGCGGTTGCTGACGCTGCCGGGCGACACCGTCGTCCGCACCGGGCACGGGGACGACACCACGGTGTCGGCGGAGACCGACAACATCCACTGACCGGCGGTCCCGGTCGGCAGTGGCGCGAGCCACCCGACCGGGGCTGGTCAGGTCGCCGGGCGCCGGTACCCTCGTCGTCGTGCCTCGCGGTGATGGACGGCTGACGCACGACCTCGATCCCCAGGACGCCGGACCCCAGGACGCCTGCGGCGTCTTCGGTGTCTGGGCGCCCGGTGAAGAGGTCGCGAAGCTCACCTACTTCGGTCTCTACGCCCTGCAGCACCGAGGCCAGGAGGCCGCCGGGATCGCGGTCTCCGACGGCGCCTCGGTGGTGGTCTACAAGGACCTCGGGCTGGTGAGCCAGGTCTTCGACGAGTCGACGTTGTCCAGCCTGCGCGGGTTCCTCGCCGTCGGGCACACCCGGTACTCCACGACCGGGGCATCGACCTGGGAGAACGCCCAGCCGACGTTCCGCACCTCGGGCTCGGGCACGGGCATCGCGTTGTGCCACAACGGCAACCTGGTCAACACCGCCGAGCTGGCCAGCCGGGCCGCCGACGAGGGCGTCTCCGGTGCGTTCTCCTCCACCACCGACTCCGACATCGTCACCGCGCTGATCGCGGCCAAGCAGGACCTGTCGGTCGAGGCCGCGGCGATGCAGGTGCTCCCGCTGCTGCGCGGGGCGTTCAGCTTCACCTTCATGGACGAGACCACGCTGTACGCCGCCCGCGACGCCCAGGGCGTGCGGCCGCTGGTGCTCGGCCGGCTCGACCGGGGCTGGGTCGTGGCCAGCGAGACCGCGGCGCTGGACATCGTCGGCGCCTCCTACGTGCGTGAGGTGGAGCCCGGCGAGCTGATCGCCATCGACGAGGACGGCCTGCGCTCCCAGCACTTCGCGGTCGCCGAGCCCAAGGGCTGCGTCTTCGAGTACGTGTACCTCGCCCGCCCCGACACCACGATCTCCGGCCGCGGCGTGCACGCCGCCCGGGTCGAGATCGGTCGGCGGCTGGCCAAGGAGCACCCGGTCGAGGCCGACCTGGTCATCCCGGTGCCCGAGTCGGGCACCCCCGCCGCCGTCGGCTACGCGGAGGCCTCGGGCATCCCGTACGGGCTGGGCCTGGTCAAGAACTCCTACGTGGGGCGCACGTTCATCCAGCCCAGCCAGACCATCCGCCAGCTCGGGATCCGGCTCAAGCTCAACCCGCTGCGTGACGTCATCCGCGGCAAGCGCCTGGTCGTCGTCGACGACTCCATCGTGCGCGGCAACACCCAGCGCGCGCTCATCCGCATGCTGCGCGAGGCCGGCGCGGTCGAGGTGCACGTCCGGATCGCCTCGCCGCCGGTGAAGTGGCCCTGCTTCTACGGCATCGACTTCGCCAGCCGGGCCGAGCTGGTCGCCAACGGGCTGGACGTCGACGGCGTGCGTGCCTCGATCAACGCCGACTCGCTGGGCTACGTCAGCGAGGCCGGCATGATCGCTGCGACCGAGCAGCCGGCCAATCGGCTCTGCTCGGCCTGCTTCACCGGGGAGTACCCGATCCCGCTGGGGGAGCCCGAGGTGCTCGGCAAGCACGTGCTGGAGGGCATCTCCCGGCGCACGCTGCCGGTGCTCGACGACGTCGACCGTGCGGCTGCACGGGCGGTGAGCGGGTGGACCGGCCAGCAGGCCGGCAGCCCGAGCACCGCCGGCGGCGCCGACGACGCGTTGTCCCGCCCGTGACCGGGGGCTTCACCTACGCCGGGTCCGGCGTCGACATCGACGCCGGCGAGCGCGCCGTCACGCTGATGAAGAGCGCCGTGCACGCCACCAACCGGCCCGAGGTCGTGGGTGGCCTCGGCGGGTTCGCGGGGTTGTTCGCCCTGGACACCCAGAAGTACCGCAAGCCGCTGCTGGCCTCCTCCACCGACGGCGTGGGCACCAAGATCGCCCTGGCGCGGCAGCTGGACCGGCACGACACCGTGGGCATCGACCTGGTCGCCATGTGCGTCGACGACCTGGTGGCCTGCGGCGCCGAGCCGCTGTTCCTGCAGGACTACGTGGCTTGCGGGAAGGTCGTGCCCGAGCGGATCGCCGCGATCGTCACCGGCATCGCCACCGGGTGCACCCTCGCCGGGGCCTCGCTGGTCGGCGGGGAGACCGCCGAGCACGGGGACCTGATGGGCGCCGACGACTACGACCTGGCCGCCACCGCCGTCGGCGTCGTCGAGGCCGACGCGGTGCTCGGCCCGGAGCGGGTCCGGGACGGCGACGTCGTCCTCGCGATGGCGTCCTCGGGGTTCCACTCCAACGGCTACTCGCTGGTGCGTCGGGTGGTGGCCTCGGCCGGACTGGACCTGCTGAGCACCCCCGCCGGACTGGACCGGGAGCTGGGCGCCACCCTGCTGGAGCCCACCCGCGTCTACGCGCTGGACTGCCTGGCGCTGGTCGCCGAGCTCGGGGTGGACGCGGTGCACGCCTTCGCCCACATCACCGGTGGTGGCCTGGCCGGCAACGCCGCCCGCGTCGTCCCCGCCGGCCTGGAGGCCGTGCTGGACCGCTCCACGTGGGCGCTCCCGGCGCCGGTGCACCTCATGGAGTCCCACGGCGTGCCGCGCACGGAGTCCGAGCGGGCGTTCAACTGCGGCGTCGGCATGGTCGCCGCGGTCGCGCCCGACGTCGCCGACCGCGCCCTGGAGCTGCTCGCCGCCCGTGGGGTGCCCACGTGGGTGGCCGGGACGATCGGCACCCGGGCCGACGACGCGGCCCCCGCCGCCCGGCTGGTCGGTTCCTACCGCTGATCTCCCGGGGACCGCGGTCCCCGGGATCGGACGGTGGACAACACGACGACACCGTCGTCCCGAGGGGCGACGGTGTCGTGAGAGTGCTGTGGTCCGGTCCTGCTGGCCGTGACGGCGCAGCGGATCAGCGACTGGCTACCCAGTCGTCGTCCGTGTCGTCGTCGGTGGCCCACCGGCCGGCGAGCTCGTCGCCGTCGTCGTCGTCCGCGGCCACCGGAGTGACGTAGGTCGACGGCTGGCCACCGAGCTCTCGCTGCAGAGCAGTGAGATCGGTGGACGGTGAGCTGTACTTGAGCTCACGGGCCACGCGTGTCTGCTTGGCCTTCGCTCGGCCGCGCCCCATGGCTCGACCCCCTCGTAACCGGAGTGCGGGCGTCCAGCTCCGGGCTTGGACGGCCCGTGTGGAGACCCCGACTGAGTTGACTGTGTCCTGGGCCGAGCTTACGACACGGATCGGGCGTCGGCACGCGTCCCCGTCCTCCGCCACCCGGACGGGCAGGTCGGGCGGGGTGTCACGGGCGCGATGGTGGTGCGTGTCTCAGCCGTGGTGGGGCAAACGGATGCTGCTGAGCCGGCCCACCGAGGCGATCCGCTCCTCGGCGAGCCGGTCGGCGGCGACGGCCGGGGAGACCCCGTCGGCGTCGGCGGCGGCGAACACCCGCAGGGCGACGTCGAAGATGGTGGTGGCCTTGGCCTCGGCGCGGGCGAAGGAGAACCCGTGCCGCTCGTCCTCGACCTGGATCACCCCGCCGGCGTTGACGAGGTAGTCGGGGGCGTAGAGGACCCCGCGGTCGGCGAGCAGGGCGGCCGTGCCGTCGTGGGCGAGCTGGTTGTTCGCCCCGCCGCAGACCACCTCGGCGGGCAGCACGGCCACGGTCTCGTCGTCCAGGGCCCCGCCCAGGGCGCACGGTGCGTAGACGTCGTGCTGGGTGCGGACGAGCTCGGCGGTGTCGCCGACGGCCCGGACGCCGGGGTGCCTGGCCTGCAGCCGGTCCACGGCTGCGGCGTCGACGTCGGTGACGACCACCGACGCGCCGTCCTCGACCAGGGAGTCGACGAGCCAGGAGCCCACCTTGCCGACGCCGGCGACCGCGACGGTCTTCCCGGCGAGGGTGGGGGAGCCCCACCGGTGCTGGGCGGCCGCCCGCATGCCCTGGAACACGCCGAACGCGGTGAGCACCGAGGAGTCACCGCACCCGCCGTACGCCAGGGAGCGCCCGTGGGCGAAGCGGGTCTCCCGGGCGACGACGTCGAGGTCGGCGTTGTGGGTGCCGACGTCGCACGCGGTGAGGTAGCGGCCACCGAGGGCCTCGACGAACCGGCCGTAGGCCCGCAGCAGCGCCTCGGTCTTCTGCGTCCTCGGGTCGCCGATGATCACGCCCTTGCCGCCGCCGAGGTCGAGGCCGGCCAGGCTGTTCTTGTAGGCCATCGCCTTCGACAGGGCCAGCGCGTCGGTCACCGCGGCCTCCTCGGAGGCGTACGGGAAGAAGCGGGTGCCACCCAGGGCCGGACCCAGGGCGGTCGAGTAGACCGCGATCACCGCTCTCAGTCCGGACTCCTCGTCGGAGCAGAAGACGACCTGTTCGTGCCCGGAGCCCATGACGTCCACGGGCCGAGCGTAGGGAACGGGCACCCGCCCGGGGGGTCGGGCGTCCCGCTCGGGCCCCGCGTGCCGCACACTCCGTGCGGGGCCCCGTCCACCGACGTCCGTCCGACCAGGACGAGACCGGGACGCAGGACCCCCGCGGGAGCGATGGTGCGACCGCGGCACGCACACGCACCCGGAGGACTCCCATGGCTCGACCCCAGCGGCTGCTCGCCCTCGCCCTGGCAGCACCCCTGCTGCTCTCCGCCTGCTCCGGCGGCGACGACGACGCCGCGGCCACCGGCGCGGACGGCGACAGCCTGAGCTTCGCCGTCGTCACCCACGGCTCGGCCGGGGACGCCTTCTGGGACGTCGTGCAGAACGGCGCCGTGCAGGCCGGGGAGGACCTCGGCATCGACGTGGACTACCAGTCCGACGGCGACCCGCAGCGTCAGTCCCAGCTCATCGAGGCCGCCGTCAACCAGGACGTCGACGGCATCGTGGTCTCCATGGCCAACCCGGACGCGCTGCAGAGCGCCGTCGAGGACGCCGTGGCCGCCGGGATCCCGGTCGTGACGATCAACTCCGGTGCGGCCGAGTCCGTGGAGTTCGGTGCGATCGGGCACGTCGGGCAGGACGAGACCATCGCCGGGCTCGGCGCCGGCCAGCGACTGGCCGCCGACGGCCGGACGAACGTGCTGTGCGTGGTGCACGAGGCCGGCAACATCGGTCTCGAGCAGCGCTGCGACGGTGCCTCGCAGGGCCTGGGCACCGACGTCACCACGCTGCAGGTGGACATCAACGACCTGCAGGCCGCGCAGTCGACGATCACCTCCTCGCTGCAGAGCGACCCGAGCATCGACGCGGTCCTGACGCTGAACTCCGCCGTCGCCGCGGTGGCCGCCACCGCCGCCACGGACGCCGGGAGCGAGGCCGAGATCGCCACGTTCGACCTCAACTCCGACGTCATCGCCGGCATCCAGGACGGCAGCATCTCCTTCGCCGTCGACCAGCAGCAGTACGAGCAGGGCTACCTGCCGATCGTCATGCTGCAGCTCTACGCGCAGAACCTGAACACCGTGGGTGGTGGCCAGCCGGTCCTCACCGGCCCCGGCATCGTGGACGCCGACAACGTCGACGAGATCGCCGAGCTGGCGTCCTCCGGCACCCGCTGACACCACCACCGAGCTGACACAGACGACGGAGACACCCGTGACGACGACGGACGCACCACCGAGCCGGCCCGCGGCCGACGAGCGGGTGGCCTCGGTGGGCCTGCTCAAGCGGCTGCTGGTCAAGCCCGAGCTGGGCGCGCTGGTGGGCGCCGTCGTCGTCTTCGCGTTCTTCGCCGCCCAGTCCTCGGTCTTCGTCTCCCCGGCCGGCATCGCCAACTGGCTGGACCCGGCGTCGACGCTGGGGATCATGGCCTGCGCGGTGGCGCTGCTGATGATCGGCGGGCACTTCGACCTGTCGGCCGGGGTGATGACCGGGACGTCGGCGTTGACCGTCGGCATCGTCTCGGTGCAGTTCGAGACCAGCATCTGGGTCGGGATCGCGGTCGCGCTGGTGATCACCCTGGCGGTCGGGTTCCTCAACGGGTTCCTCGTCGTCCGCACCGGGCTGCCCAGCTTCATCATCACGCTGGGCTCGTTCCTCATGCTCCAGGGCCTGAACCTGGGCCTGACCAAGCTGTTCACCGGCACGGTCAACGCCGGGGGCATCGGGGCCACCGACGGCTTCGACTCCGCCGAGGCCGTCTTCGCCTCCACCGTGACCATCGCCGGGCAGCCGTTCCGCATCGCGATCCTGTGGTGGGTGCTGTTCACCGCGCTGGCCACCTGGGTGCTGCTGAAGACCCGGTTCGGCAACTGGGTGTTCGCCACCGGCGGCGACGAGGTGGCCAGCCGCAACGTCGGCGTCCCGGCCGCCCGCACCACCATCACGCTGTTCATGACCACGGCGGCCGCGGCCTGGTTCGTCGGGGTCGTCTACGCGGTGCGCCAGACCTCGGTGCAGGCCAACGTGGGCATCGGCAACGAGCTGATCTACATCGTCGCGGCCGTCATCGGCGGGTGCCTGCTCACCGGTGGCTTCGGCTCGGCGATCGGGGCCTCGCTGGGTGCGCTGATCTTCGGCATGACCCAGCAGGGGATCGTCTACCTGCGCTACGACTCCGACTGGTTCTTCTTCTTCCTCGGCGCGATGCTGCTGCTGGCCGTGCTCACCAACCGGGCGATCCGGCGCTACGCGGAGGCCCGACGATGACCGAGACGACCGGCACGCCCCCGCTGCTCGAGCTGCGCGACATCGGCCGCGACTTCGGCTCCGTCATCGCCCTGGACGGCATCTCCACCAGCGTCCGGGCCGGTGAGGTCACCTGCGTGCTGGGCGACAACGGGGCGGGCAAGTCCACCTTGATCAAGGTGCTCTCCGGGGTCCACCAGCCCAGCCGCGGCGAGCTGCTCCTCGACGGCACCCCGGTGCGCTTCGGTGCCCCCCGCGAGGCGCTGGACGCCGGCATCGCGACGGTGTTCCAGGACCTCGCGATGATCCCGCTGATGGCGATCTGGCGGAACTTCTTCCTCGGGTCCGAGCCGACCAGGGGGTGGGGCCCCTTCCGTCGCTTCGACGCGGCGACGGCGAAGGAGACCACCCGGCGGGAGCTGCTCGCCATGGGCATCGACGTCCGGGACCCCGACCAGCCGGTCGGCACCCTGTCCGGCGGTGAGCGGCAGTCGGTGGCCATCGCCCGCGCTGTGTACTTCGGTGCCCGGGTGCTGATCCTCGACGAGCCGACGTCGGCGCTGGGGGTCAAGCAGGCCGGGGTGGTGCTGCGCTACATCGCGCAGGCCCGCGACCGTGGCCTCGGCGTCGTGTTCATCACCCACAACCCGCACCACGCCTACCCGGTGGGTGACCGGTTCGTGCTGCTCAAGCGCGGCCGCAGCCTGGGCGACTTCCGCAAGGACGAGGTCACCCGGGACGAGATCACCTCGATGATGGCCGGCGGCGCCGAGCTCGACCAGCTCGCCCACGAGCTGGAACGCCCCACCCCGCCGGTCTCCTAGCGCACCCGCGGGACGGGGTCGAGCGGCACGCCGCTCCCCTTCGAGGGATTTCTCCTCCCGAGCCCCTCAAGTCCCACCCGTCCCATGTCGATGGGGAAGAGACAGAACGGCGTGGGTTGCGATCGGCAACTGACGAGTTCCGCCGCGCTCCCGCGTGTTGCTCGTGTGACTCGTGGTGCGGGTGGGACTCTTTCGTCCCACTCGTCCATCCCTCTTCCCCAGGGAGCGACCATGTCGCAGCTGCTGCTGCTGCGTGCCCCCGGCACCCGCCGGACACGTCCGACCCGACCCGCGACGACGCACCGCCGTCGTGCCGGGCGGACCCTGACCGGCACGCTGGTGGGCCTGCTCGCGGCTGCGCTCGTGGTCACCGGTGCCGGTCCCGCGCTCGCCGTGCCGGCCCCCCCGGTCAACCCCAGCGACGCCGAGATCGGCGGCGCCCAGGCCGCCCAGGACGCCGCCGCGGCCGAGGTGGGCCGCATCGCCGGCCTGGTCGCCGCCGCGGAGTCCCAGCTCGAGCAGGTGCAGGTGCAGGCCGAGGCCGCCGGAACGGCCCTGCTGGCCGCCGAGGAGGCCCTGGCCGCCGCCCAGGCGGCCGCCGACCAGACCGCGGCCGACCTCGCCGCCGCCACCCAGACCGTCACCGACGCCCAGGGCCGGCTCAGCGACTTCTCCCGCGACAGCTACATGAACGGTGCCGCGCTCACCAGCGAGGTCGCCCTGCTCGACGCCGGCGGACCGGCCGAGCTCGTCCAGCGGGCCGCGATGCTGGACTGGGTCGCGGAGAACCAGCTCGACGTGCTGGGCGACCTCGAGGTCGCCCGGGTGCAGCAGGCCAACGCCGACTCCGCCGCCCGCGAGGCGCTCGCGGTGCAGGCCGCGGCCGAGCAGGCCGCCACCGAGGCCAAGGACGACGCCGATGCCCAGGTCGCCGACCAGACCGCGGTCTACGCCCAGGTGAGCGCCGACAAGGCCGCCTACGACTCCCAGCTGCAGGCCGCGCAGATCCAGCTGCTCTCCCTGCAGGGCGCCCGCAACGCCTACCAGGCGTGGCTGGACCAGCGTGCCGCCGAGGAGGCCGCCGCCGCGGCCGCCCAGCAGCAGGCCGCCGCGGCCGCCGCGGCTGCTGCCGCCGCTGCCCGCAGCACCCCGGCGCCGTCCTCCGGTGGCGGTGGCGGTGGCGGTGGCGGCGGTGGTGGTGGCGGCGCCAGCAGCGGCGGCGGTGGCTCGGTGTCCGCCGGGTCCTCGGGCTACGTCCTCCCGGCGGCCGGCCGGACCAGCAGCTGCTTCGGCAGCCGCTGGGGCACCCTGCACGGCGGCGTGGACATCGCCGCCCCGATCGGCACCCCGATCTACGCGGCCACCTCCGGCGTCGTGGCCCGGGCCGGTGCCGCCAGCGGCTTCGGCCAGGCCGTCTACATCCGTGGGGACGACGGCGCGGTGACCGTCTACGGCCACGTGAACCGGTACTTCGTCTCCGCCGGTGAGCGGGTCTCGGCCGGCGAGCAGATCGCCGAGGTCGGCAACAAGGGCCAGTCCACCGGCCCGCACCTGCACTTCGAGGTGCACCCCGGTGGCGTGATGTACGGCGGTCAGGTCAACCCGGTGCCGTGGATGGCGGCGCGTGGAGTGACCATCCGCGGCTGCTGACCGCACACGACAGCGGCCCGGCACCCCTCGAGGGGTGCCGGGCCGCTGTCGTGCGTGGGGTCAGGAGGTCGGTGCGGTGGTGGGCAGGTCGCAGTTGGCCTGCACGTAGGTCTGCACGTCGGTCTGGGCCGTGGCGGCCTCGCCCTGGAGCGAGCCGAGCGCGGACGTGAACGCGGCCTGGCCCTCGGCCGTGCTGAGGTCCAGGCCCTGGGTGTCGGCGACGATGCCGGCGAAGGCCTGGGTCAGCGTGTCCCACGAGCCGCTGATCTCGGCCGGGGCCTCGATCGCCGAGATCCGCTCCGAGGCCTCGGCCAGCAGGCCCGGCAGGGCAGCCGGGTCGCCCGTCGTCCCGGCGGACTCCAGGTCGGTGAAGACCTCCTGGGCCTCGGTGCAGAAGGCGTCGGCCTCGGTGTCGCCACCGCCCTCGGTGGTCTCCGGGGCGCTGGAGGTGCTGGCAGCCGAGCTGCCGGACGACGACGCGGAGGCCGCCGTATCGTCGGTGTCCGAGCCGCCGCAGGCGGTGAGCAGCACGAGGGCCGCGGCCGCGGAGAGGCCCGAGGTCAGGGTGGTGGACAGGCGCATGCGGCGAGGGTAGGGGACCCGGGGGACCGTGCTCAGGAGGTCGGCGTCGCGCCGTCCGCGCAGTTGGTGTCGATCCAGTCACCCACCGCGGTCTCGGCGGTGGTGGCCTCCGACGTGACGTCGGCGAACACCGCCTGGAAGGCCGACTCGCCCTCGGGGGTGGTCAGGTCGTTGGCGTTCGCCGACTCCAGCAGGGTGGCGTAGGCGTCGCGCAGGGTGCCGAAGTCGCCCTCGATGGCCGCCGGCGGGGTGAGCGTGTCGAAGCCGTCCACCACCTGCTGCAGCACCGACGGGATCGTCTCGGGGGTGGCGGACTCCAGCTGCGGTCCGACCTCGGTCAGCACGGCCTCGGCCTCGGTGCAGAAGGCGACCGACTCGTCGTCGGTCGCCGCGCTGGACTCCGCCGGGCTGGAGCTGCCGGCGGCGCTGCTGCCGGCGGAGGAGGACGCCGTGGCGTCGGAGTCCGAGCCGCCGCAGGCGGTGAGCAGGACGAGGGCGGCGGCCGCGGAGAGGCCGGAGGTGACGGTGGTGGTCAGACGCATCCGGTCAGGCTACGGAGCGGTCCGGGCTCAGCAGTTGGCCTGGCCCCAGTCGTCGACCGCCCCGCCGGCCTCGGTCAGCTCGGTGCCCAGGCTCTCCAGCTCCGGGGCGAGCGCGGTGTTCGCCGACGGGTCGGTGAGGTCGGCCTGCCCGAGGAGGTCGCGGACACCGGTCCACGCGGTGAGAAGCCGGTCCCACTCGTCGCTGACGTCGGCGGGCGGGTCGACGGCCTCCAGCCGGGTCACCGCGTCGTCCACCAGGGCCGGGCCGGACGCCGGGTCGGAGCCGTCGAAGGCGTTCAGGTCGGCGGTGACGTCGCGCAGCAACGCCGGGACGTCGGAGCAGAAGGCGTCCATCCGCACGTCGTCCTCGCTCTGCGAGCAGCCGCTCAGCACGAGCAGGGACACCGGGAGGGCGCACAGCAGGCGCACGGGGAGACGCATGGCCTCGACCGTATCCAGGTGCCTACATTGCCCGGGTGACCGCCCCCACGGACCCCCGCCGCTCCTGGGACCTGCCCGCACCCGGGCAGCTGGCCCGCACCGCCGAGCTCGAACCGCTGGTCACCCGGGTGCTGGCGCCCAACCCGTCGCCGATGACCCTGGACGGCACGAACACCTACGTCGTCGGAGCCCCGGGCGGCGGGCAGGCGGTGCTCGTCGACCCGGGCCCGGACGACGCCGCGCACCTGGCCGCGGTCGAGGAGGTGCTGGCCGCGCGGGACGCCGAGGTCGTCGGCGTGCTCGTCACCCACCACCACGGCGACCACGCCGAGGCCGCACTGCCCTGGGCGGCCCGGTTCGGCGTCCCCGTGGCGGCGTCCTCACCCGACGTCGCCGGGCCCGCCGGCCGGCTCCTCGAGCACGGTGAGCGGGTGGAGCTGGCCGGCACCGTGCTGGACGTCGTCGGCACCCCGGGGCACTGCAGCGACCACCTGGCCTTCCGGCTGGAGTCCGGCGCGGTGCTGGTCGGGGACCACGTGCTGGGCCGTGGCACCTCGGTGGTCACCCACCCCGAGGGCGACGTGCTGGCCTACCTGGACTCGCTGCGCCGGGTGCACGACCTGGGCCCCTCGGCGCTGTACTGCGGGCACGGCCCGGAGCTCACCGAGGACGTCGGCGCGGTCCTGGACTTCTACGCCGCGCACCGGGCGTACCGCGAGTGGCAGCTGGTGGACGCGCTGCTGCCGTGCCCTCAGACCGTCGACGAGCTGGTCGCCCACGTCTACGCCGCGGTGCCCCGCGAGGTCTGGCCGGCCGCGGCGCAGTCGACCCGGGCCACGCTGGCCAAGCTGTCCGCCCAGGGCCAGGTCGTCCGGGGCGCGGGGGACAGCTGGCGGGTGGCCTGAGCGGACGGGGCCTACCGTGCGGGCGTGACCGTCACCGCCGACGTCCCCCTCGTCACCGCCGCCGACAGCCTCGCCGACCAGCGACGGGTGGCCGGCTCGCTCGCCGCCCTCGGCCTGACCCGCGGCGACCGGCTGGTCGTGTCGGCCTCGGCGTCCCCGGCGCTGCTGGCCGTCGTCCTGGGCGCGCTGCGCGTGGGCGTCGTCCCGGTGGTGCTGGACCCGGCGCTGCCGGCGGCCGAGCGGGCCGACCTGGTGGCCGACGCCGACCCCGCGCTGGACGTCGGGGACGACCCGGCGCAGCTGTTGGGCGGGGCGACCGCCGAGCTGGCGCCGTTCCCGCTGGCCCGGCCGATGCACTACACGTCGGGGACGACCGGACGACGCAAGGGCGTGTGGTCCGGCGTCCTGACCGACGACGACGCCCGGGCGCTGGCCACCGAGGAGATCGACCTCTGGGGCTTCGTGCCCACCGACCGGCACCTGGTGCTCTCCCCGCTGCACCACTCCGCCCCGCTGCGGTTCGCCGCGCACACCCTGCTGGCCGGGGGAGAGGTGCTGCTGCCCGGTCCGTTCGACGCCGCCCGCGCAGCCGCGGTGATCAGCGGGCTGCGCCCGACGACGACGTTCTGCGTGCCCACCCACCTGCAGCGGCTGCTCCGGGAGGACGTCGACTGGTCCTCCTTCCGCGTGCTGGCCCACGCCGGCGCGCCCTGCCCCGAGCCGACGAAGCGGGCGGTCGTCGAGGCGCTCCCCGAGGGGGCGGTGTGGGAGTTCTACGGCTCCACCGAGGCCCAGTTCACCGTCTGCTCGGCCGCCGACTGGCTGGCCCACCCGGGCAGCGTGGGGCGGGCCCGGCCCGGCCGGAGCCTGGAGACCGACGAACGCGGGCAGCTGTGGTGCGCCGTCCCCCGCTGGGCCCGGTTCGAGTACTGGCGGGCCCCCGAGAAGACCGCCGCCGCCTGGCGCGGTGACCTCGTCACCGTCGGCGACCTCGGCCGGGTGGACGAGGACGGCACCGTGTGGCTGGACGGCCGCCGGGAGGACCTGGTCATCTCCGGCGGGGTCAACGTCTACCCGGCCGAGGTGGAGGCCGTGCTCGACGCGCACCCGGCCGTGGTGGAGTCCGCCGTCGTCGGGGTGCCCGACGACGACTGGGGCCAGCGGGTGGTCGCGGCCTACGTCGGCGACGTGCCGGCCGAGGAGCTGCGGGCCTGGGCCCGGGAGCGGCTGGCCCCGGCCAAGCGGCCCAAGTCCCTGCACCCGGTCGGCGAGCTGCCCCGCACCTCGACCGGCAAGGTCCGCCGGCTGGACCTGCCGGGCGTGCTGGGCCTGTGACCGACCGGGACGTGGTCGTGGTCGGCGCGGGGTCCGCCGGGTGCGCGTTCGCCGCCCGGCTGGTCGACGCCGGCCGTTCGGTGCTCGTGCTCGAGGCCGGCCGCGACCACCCGCAGCCCGAGGACTTCCCGGCCACGATCCGGGACGCCGCGACCATGGGCGCCGCCGTCCCCGGTCACCCGGCGAACTGGGACCTCACCGGGGAGCTCACCGACGACCTGCGCTGGCCGGTGCCCCGCGGCCGGGTGCTGGGTGGGTCCAGCGCGCTCAACGGCACCTACTTCATCCGCGCGACGAAGGAGGACCTGGACGGCTGGGCGGCCCGCGGGAACGACCTCTGGTCGCACGAGGCGGTGCTGCCCTCCTTCCGGCGCAGCGAGAGCGACCCGCTGCACGGCACCACCGGCCCGATGCCGGTCAGCCGGACGACGGCGCCGCACCCGGTCAGCGACGCGTTCACCGCGGCCTGCCTGGAGCTGGGGTTCCCCGCCGAGCCGGACAAGAACGGTGACGCCCCACCGGGGGTGGGGCCGGTGCCGGTGAACGTCCGCGACGGCGTGCGGGTGAACACCGCGATGGCCTACCTCTCGCCCCGGCGCGGGCACCCCGGGCTGACGGTGCGCGGGGACAGCCCCGTCGTCCGGGTGCTGGTGGAGCGGGGCCGCGCGGTCGGGGTGCGGACGGCGGACGGCACCGAGCACCGGGCCGCCGAGGTCGTGCTGGCCTGCGGCGCCGTCGGCTCCCCGCACCTGCTGATGCTCTCGGGCATCGGTCCGGCCGACGGTCTGCGCGCGGTGGGGGTGACCCCGCTGGTCGACCTGCCCGGGGTGGGGGCCGACTTCACCGACCACCCCGACCTCTACGTGACCTGGCAGCCCACCCGCCGGACGCCGATGCCGCGGGCGATGCTGCCGCTGACCACCGCGCTGAACACCGCGGACCACCTCGAGGTGATGCCGTGGCTCAAGCCGTTCAGCAAGGTGATGCTGTCCCGCTCCTCGGGGCACGCGCTCTCCGGGCTGACCGAGGTGCTCCGCCGACCGGCCGCGACCCTGAGGGCGTTGCGCGGCACCTCGCTGCAGCGGGTGTGGCAGCAGGCCCGCACCCGGGACGACCTGTACCTCGGCGTCGCGCTCCAGGCCGAGGACAGCCGCGGCGTGCTCACGCTGACCAGCGCCGACCCGGCGGTCCAGCCGCGCATCCGGTACCGCTACCTGAGCACCGGGACCGACCGCCGGCGGATGCGGCAGGCGGTGCGGCTGGCCGCGGAGCTGCTGCGCACCGACGCGATGGGCCCCCTGGTCGCCGGGCGCACCGACCTGCCCGACGACGTGCTGGCCGACGACGGGGCGCTGGACGCCTGGGCCCGGTCGCACCTGGCCACGGCGATCCACCTGTCGGGCAGCGCCCGGATGGGCCCGGACACCGACCCCGGCGCAGTGGTCGACCAGCACCTGCGGGTGCGCGGCGTCGAGGGCCTGCGGGTGGTGGACACCTCGGTCATGCCCCAGGTGACCACCCGGGGCCCGGCGGCGACGGCGGTGGCGATCGGTGAACGGGCTGCCGAGCTGGTCACCGGCGGCTGACCCGGTGGGGTGGGGGCGGGCCACGTCCTGCAGGTGACGGCCCCCGCAGGGTCGTATCTTGTGCGGCATGAGGACTCTCCGGACGACGGCGCCGCTCGCCGCCCAGGGTGCCCTCCCCGTGTCCGACCCGGGCGGGGTCCGTACGTGAGCTCACCGCACCACCCGCCCCTGCCCTACTCCGGCACCAGCAGCGCCCCGCACCTCGACCCCGGGGTAGCCGGGCTCGACGCGCCCCGCCCGGCCCCGCGCCGGCGGCTTTTCGGCCGGGGCCTCACCGAGGGCGACCCCACGCCCGGCCCGGCCGACGTCGCCGCCTGGACCGGGTACCTGGCCGCACCGGTGCCCTCCCCGCGGCGGATCGGGGTCATCGCGCTCAAGGGCGGGGTCGGCAAGACCACGCTGTCGGTGCTGCTGGCCAGCACGCTGGCCCGCGCCCGCCGCGACCCGGTGCTGCTCTTCGACACCGACACCACCTTCGGGTCCCTCGCGCTGCGCACCGGCGTGCCGCTGCAGGCCTCGGCGCACGAGCTCGCCGCGGCCGGCGACCCGGGCCGGTTCGAGGTGCTCGCCGGCGCGCTGGCCCGCTCGGCCGACGGTGCCTGGGTGTTGCCCAGCGGCCGGGACCCCGAGCAGAGCGCGCAGCTCACCGAGGACGTCTACGTCCAGGCGATGAACGCCGTCTTCAAGCACGTCGCCGTGATGGTCACCGACTGCGGCGCCGGCCTGGCCACCCCGCTCATGCGCCGGGTGGTCAGCGGCTGCCACAGCCTGGTGCTGGCCACCTCGCCCAGCGTCGACGGGCTGCTGGCCAGCCACAACGTGCTGCGCTGGCTGCGCCAGTCGGGTTTCGAGGCACTCGCCGACCGCAGCATCGTCGCGGTCACCAACGTGCCCGCCCAGGGCGGGGCGGTCGACATCGCCGAGGCGCGCACCCGGTTCGCCGGGCTGGCCGGGGACTTCCTGACCGTGCCCGCCGACCGGCACCTGGCCACCGGCAGCCAGCTGCACCTCGAGGCCCTGGACGGCCGCACCCGCTCGGCGGCGATCCGGCTGGCCGCCTCCGCGCTCGGCGCGGCGCTCGCCACGCCCTAGGCAGCCACGGCGGCCCGGACGTCGTCGCCGGTGATGGTCTGCAGCTGGGCCAGGGTGGGGCGCTCGCCCAGCTGCCGGAGCCGCTGGGACTGCACCTTGCGGAGCTTCTCGAACAGCTTGCGCGCCTCGCGGGCGTTGCCGAAGTCCGCGCCGCGCTCGACGGTGCTGAAGTGCTGCAGGAGCAGTGGCTCGGCGTCCCCGTCGAGCAGGTAGTCCCCGCCGGTGATCATCCGGGAGATGATCAGCGTGAGCTCGTCGGGACCGTAGTTCTCGAACTCCACGGTCTTGACGAACCGCGAGGCCAGCCCGGGGTTGGCGTCGAGGAACTGGACCATCTCGGCGGTGTAGCCCGCGGCGATCACCGCCAGGGCGTCGCGGCGGTCCTCCATCAGCTTGACGATCATGTCGATCGCCTCCTGGCCGAAGTCGTTGCCGCCCCCGCCGGCCTGCCGGGAGAGCGTGTAGGCCTCGTCGAGGAACACCACCCCGCCGACGGCCTCGTCGAACACCGCCGCGGTCTTCTCCGCGGTGTGCCCGATGTACTGCCCCACCAGGTCGCGCCGGGAGACCTCCTTGAGCGGACCGCCGGGCAGCACGCCCAGTGCGGCGAGCAGCTGGCCGTAGATGCGCCCGACCGTGGTCTTGCCGGTGCCGGGGGCGCCGGCGAACACCAGGTGGTGGCTGGACCCACCGACCGCCAGGCCCGCGCTGCGCCGCCACTCGTTGACCTGGATCTCGTCGATGATCGAGCGGACCTCGTCCTTGACGCTCTCCAGCCCGACCATCTGGTCGAGCTCGGCGAGCAGCTCCTCGACGCGCTCGGGGTCGCCCTTGGCCGCCGAGGAGGCGCCCACCCCCACCGCGGCGGCCTTCGGTGCCTCGGTCACCTCGACGTCGGCGGCGTCGTCGATCCGCACCCCGGGCGCGGCGGTGGCCTCGGTGCGGCAGCCCTCGACCCGGCCGGAGGTGCCGGCGGCGAAGTCGATGCCGACCCCGCGGGTGTCGGTCACCGAGACCCGGATCAGCACCGGGGCCCCGCCCTGGGCGACCGCGATGCCCTGGTCGCCGGTCGCGGAGACCTCGCAGCCCTCCAGCGTGGGCCGGGCGGACTGGTAGACGTACACGCCGCGGCTGCCCGCCCCGCGGATCGTGCAGTCGCGCAGCACCGGGTCGGCCCCGAGCCGGACGACGACGGCGTCGTCGGCGCTCTCGGCGATGGTGGTGCCGCTGACCGTGCCGGTGGAGTCCTCCACCACCAGGCCCTGCTGGGCGCCGGTGACGGTGCAACCGGTGACGGTGATCGTGCAGCGGTCCACCGCCCGGACGCCGGCGCCGTAGCCGGCCTGCACCGTGACGTCGGTGAGGGTGAGCGTGGCCTCGGCGGCGTCCACGACGTGCGCCTCGCGACCGACCAGGGTGATCCCGCGGACGGTGAGGGAGCCCCCGCGGACCCGCAGGGTGGGGTCGTAGGAGGAGCCGCCCACCACCACGTCGGCGGCCTCGACGCCGTCCGCCGCGGTGATCGTCACGTCCGCGCCCACCAGGTCCAGGGCCTCGTCGTAGGTGCCCGCGGCCAGGACCACGGTCGCGCCGGCACCGGCGTCCAGCAGGGCCTCGGCCAGCGTCGGGTAGGCGCCGGGGCGGTCGGTGGACACCTGCAGGGTGGCGCTCATCGGTGCTGCTCAGCTCCTGCTCGCGGACGTGTCGGAGCGGGTCCTCTACGGCACCCGCGGGTCCGCTGCGACCCTACTGTCGCGGCTGCCCCTAGGCTCGCCGAGGTGAGCGGACCGGGGGACGACGGGACGGGCCCGGAGCTCGGTGACCCCGCCGTCTTCACCGCCGCGCTGGACGCCGCCGCCCGCGCCGGTGACACCGCGCGCTGTCTGGCGCTGCTGCGCACCGGCGACCTCGCGCTCCCGATCACCCCGGCCGCCGCGGCCGGCGACGAGCCGGCGGCCTGGGCCACCGCGCAGGCGCAGGGCGTGACCTGGGTGCTCGCCTACAGCTCGGTGGAGCGGATGCAGCAGTGCACCCGCGGCGAGGCCACCCACGCCCGGGTCGCGCCGTTCCTGGAGCTGGCCGCCGGCTGGCCGGACACCCGCGTCGGGCTCGCCGTCGACGCCGGGGCCGAGCACCCCTTCTTCCTGGAGTCCGGCACGGTGGCCCGGCTGGCCGCACCCACCCTGGCCGAGGACCGGGCCGCCGACCCCGACGCGCTGCCGGCGGTGGTCCAGCAGCTGCTGAGGCCGGCCGACGTCCCGGTGCTGCTGGCCGCGTCGCAGGCCCGGGTGTCCGGCTACGTGCACCACGCCTCCGACGTCGCCCACCTCGGTGCCCCCACCGCGCTGGTCGACGCCGTCGGGCGGGCCGCCGAGGAGGACGAGCTGCTCTCCGACACCGGGTCGGTCACCGTCCTGCGCTGGGCCGTCGTCGGACCGGAGCTGGTCCGGACGCCGCTGGGCGGGGTCGACGAGGAACGCCGGGACGCCGTGGCGGGCTGGGTCGTCGAGGAGGAGCCGTTCACCGGCACCGGGTGGGCGCAGCCGGACTCGCTGGTGCGGGAGTACCGGGTGCAGGGGCTGCTGCTCCCACACGGCGCCGAGCTGTGGGAGCTGCACCCGTCGGGTGCCCAGCAGGCCCGGGCGGTGTGGGACGGCGTCCGCGAGGTCTGGTCGCTGGTGGTCACCGAGGCGCAGCCGTGAGGTGGACGACGTACCGGGCCCGTTGGCGGGGCGAGGAGCTGCGGGCCACCCCCGAGCAGCGCTTCGACGGTCTGTGGGTGTGGCTGGTCGCCCCCCGCGCGACCGCCGGGTTCGACGCGGTCACCGACGACGGCCCGTGGGTGCGCCAGGTGCCGGCGGCCGACTGCGACGTGCTGCTGCTGGTGCGCACCGCGGGCACCTGGCGCGGCCTGCCGGTGCACGTGCACGACGAGCGCACCGGGGACGGCGGGGGCGACCTGCTGGTCGAGTACGCCGGCGGTTCGACCCCCGAGGCGGCGGCCGCCGGCTTCGAACGGGTCGCCCGAGGGGTGCACCGGCGGTGGGTGCTCCGGGACGAGGTGCGCGGCCTGCGTGAGGACACCGCCCTGCTCGACTGAGCTCAGCGGCGCGCGGCCGCCTGCAGGAGCCACTGCTCGACGCTGGTGGGGACGACCTGCACCGAGCGTGCGACGGCCCGGCTGACCAGGGTCACCACGTCCCCCGGCAGGCCGGCGAGGGCGGCCTCGGGGTCGGGCAGGCCCATCGCGCGCCCCACCACCTGCGCCGAGCTCAGCCCGAGGCCCTGGGTGAGCACGACGTCGGCGTTCCCGACCCCGGCTGCGTTCCAGCGGCTCATGCTCTCCACCAGGGTCAGCTGGGTGGCCCAGGCGCCCACCCGGTGCGGGTCCCCGCCCCCGGCCTCGTCGTCGACCACCAGCAGCTGCGGGACGGCGAGCGTGCCCGGGCGGAGCGTCCCGGGCTGGTCCACGACGCTGACGGACCCCGTGCGGCCGGCGGCGAGCTGGGCGAAGGTGCTCCAGGCCGCGGGCCGGGTGGTCTGGACGACGACCTGGGCGCCGAGTGCGAGGGACCGGACGACCAGCACCTGGACCAGGGACAGCGGCGCGACGGCCAGGGCCACCGTCGGTTCGGGCCGGAACAGCGCGAGCCGGACGGTCTCGCCGTCCCGGTCCCGGCCGAGCACCAGCCCGCCCCCGCCGGAGCTGACGTGCAGGGCGTCGACGGTGGTGGCATCGGCGCGCAGCGGTGGGAGCACGGTCGCCGGGACGACGGACGCCGGGCTGGGGAGGGCGGTCACCGGAGGAACCCGCCCAGCGGGAGGGTCGCCGCGACACCCGCGGCGTGCGCGCCGTCCAGTCGGCGCACGGTGCCGCCGAGGGCCCGCGCCTGCTCGACCAGTGCGGTGACCGCGGCCCGGGCGTCGTCCCCCGGGGGGAGCACGAGCCGGACCGTGCCCTCGAGGTCCAGCTCGTCTCCGGTGCGCCGGGCGGCCACCGACACCGTCGTGGTGAGGGCCGGCACCTCGCCGAGCCGGTCGACCCAGGCGCGGGCGGCGTCACCGTCGCCGAGGTCGGGCCACCGTGCGACGTGCAGGGTGACGTGCTGGAGGTCCCCGCCGTGCCAGGCCCGCCAGGTCTCCTGGGTGCCACCGGGTGGGGTGCCGTCCGGAGTGCCCCCGACCAGGGTGAGCACGCCCGCCCGTGCGTCCTCGGGGCCGAGGAGGTGGCCGCGCAGACCTGCGCGGCGCACCTGGCGCTGCACCCGCCGGACCGCGTTGACCAGTGCCTGGCGCAGGTCCTCCTCGTCGGTGTCGACCGGGGGCCGCTGCACCTGCAGCGCGATCCAGCTGCGGCGGCGCGCGGGGACCGACCCCCCGGTCAGCTCCCGGTAGGACACCGCCGCCGGGTCCTCGGGACCCAGCACGCCCGGCGCCGGCACGGTCTGCACCAGCAGTTGGACGGTGACCTGGGGGCCACCGTCCTCGGGCGCGGGCAGCAGGCTGCCCAGTGCCGGCAGCACCGGGACCCGGTCGTCGAAGGGGTGGGTCGTCGCCGGACTGGCCTCCACGACGACGCTCGCGCCGCCCGCGTGGTCGAAGACCGCGGCGTCCACGCCGTCGACCCGGACCACGTCGATCCAGCCGCCCCGGGTCACCGCACCCAGCACGGCGTCGGCCGCGGCCACCGGGTCGGCGCCGGGCGGGTCCGTGCGGCGGCGTCGTCCCCGGAAGCGCAGCCGGGCGGCCAGCACCTGCCAGGCCCAGCGGCCCGAGAGCCGCACGGTGGTCAGCAGCAGGGCGAGGACGGCGACCGTGGCCACCGGGACGAGCACGGGCAGGGGCTCCCGGTGCACGGCGAGGACGGCCACGAGGGCCAGCTCCCAGACCAGCACCTGGACCAGGTGCAGCCCGCCCAGGGTCCACGGTCGGCGCGGGACGCGGGGTCGGGTGGGTACCGGGGCCGGGGGCCGGTCCCGGACCTCTGGCGCCGCCTCGCCCGCGGGCTGGTCCCGGGCCTCCTCGGCAGCGGTGGTGCCCCGTTCCGCCTCGACCGCCGGGGTCGCCGTGCCCACGGCCGAGCCCGCGGCCAGCGCGGTGGCCGACCACTCCGCCTCCGGTCGGGCCGCGGTGGCGGGTGCGGCGGAGCGGGCGCCGTAGGCGCTCGCCGGGTCGAGGGTCAGTGCCGGGGCGGGGCCGCTGGAGGCGGGGGCGGGGGCAGCGGCAGGGACCGGGGCACCGGCCGGGCGGGCCGTGCGCACCCTCCCGGTCAGCGTGCCGGCGGCGGGCGGAGCGGCGATGCGCCGGACGGGAGCCGGAGGCCGCTGGGCCGCCCGCTGCTCGGGGGCGGGCGGCGGTGGGGCAACGGGCGTGGGTGCGGCGGCGGCGCCGGAGTGCCGGCCCGGGGTGCGGTCCCGGTCGGCCGGGGGCGTGGTCACGTCAGCGCTCGCCACCGAGGGCGGGCCCCGGCCGGCGGGCCGGGGTGCGCTCCTCGGGTCGCTCGATGACCCCGGACCCGGCCTGGTCGACGTCGAAGAGCTCGGCGTCGCCCACGCGCTCGGGCAGGGCGGTGGTCCGCTCGTCCTCGCGCTTGCGGCCGGCCACCGCCGGGGGGCGGGGGGCCGGGGGTGTGCCGGCACCGGCCGCGGACCTGCCGGTGACCGGGCTGCGCCCGGACAGACCGGTGCGGATGGAGGACCGCGCGGTCGCCGAGGTCTCCGGGCGGGTGGCCCGCGTCGGGGCGGCGCGCCCGCCGAGACCGG
Organism: Geodermatophilus sp. Leaf369; assembly: GCF_001424455.1. Classification (NCBI taxonomy): domain Bacteria; kingdom Bacillati; phylum Actinomycetota; class Actinomycetes; order Geodermatophilales; family Geodermatophilaceae; genus Geodermatophilus; species Geodermatophilus sp. Leaf369. Next base: position 753,788 of record NZ_LMQA01000002.1, read on the forward strand.
GAGGCGTCGTGGGGGTGCCGCCGGCGGGGCCGCCGGCCGTGGCGCCCGGTCGGGACTGCACCGACGGACCGCCACGGCTGCCCTGCAGCGGGCGGGGGACGGCGGGGCCCTGCGGGCGGCCGGGGGTGCCCGGGGCGTGCGGACCGGCCGGGTTGCCCGTGCCGGGACGGCCGGGGCCGGTGCGGCCGGACAGGTCGGGGCTGCCGGGGCGGCCCTGCACCGGGCGTCCCTGCGCCGGGGGGCCACCGGGAGCGCCGGGTCGGCCCTGGCCGGGTGGGGTTCCGGGGGCGCCGGGTCGGCCCTGTCCGGGCGGGCCACCGGGGGCGCCGGGACGTTGGCCGGCCGGGCTGTCCGGTCCACCGGCGGTGCGGCCGGGGAGCTGGGGTGCGGCGGGGCGCCCGCCACCGCCGGCCGGGGGTGCCCCCGGTGCGTTGCGGCCCTGGAGGGTCTGCGGACCGCCCGGGGCACCGGGAGCCCGCCCGGAGGCGGGGGCGGGGGGTGCACCGGCCGACGTGCGGCCGCCCAGACCGCCGGGAGCGGCCGGCGGTGCGCCCCGACCGGCTGCGGCCGCGGCCGCGCCACCGGCCAGACCGGCGGCAGCTGCAGCACCGGAGAGCCCACCCGGCACGGCGGGCGCGGTCGGCGCGGTGCCCACGCCGGAGGGCGGCGGCGCGACCTGGGCGGGCGCCACCGGCACGGACGGCGCCACCGGCACGACCGGGGCCACGGGCATCACGGGGGCCACCGGCGCCACCGGGGCCTGCGGCTGCTGGACGAGGATGCCGACCTCGGTCACCGGGGGCGACGTCGGCGGGAGACCGGGCGGGGTGCCGGGCGGCTGGCCGGGCACCCCCGAGGGAGGGGCCACCGGGGCCGGTGCGCCCGGACCGCCGGGGGCGCCGGGTGCACCCGGGGCACCGGGTGCACCGGGCTGTCCCATCGCCCCGGCCCAGGCGGCGTCGCTGGGGGTGGCCGCGTTCGTCGGGCCGGCCCACTTCGAGCCCTGCGCGATCGCGCCGGCTGCTTCCGCGTACGCCTGCATCAGCGGGTTGATCACGCGGCGGAGTGACTCCTCCGTCCGTTCCCGGAGCACCGTGGCCGAACGGTCCTCGGTGAAGGCGTCGCCGATGTCGCCGAACCCCACGCCCCCGATGCCCTCGGTCGAGTCCTCCTCGGCCGTCTCCCGCGCCTCCTGCGCGTAGGCCGACCAGACCTCTTCCATCGTGGTCTTCGCGCTCGTGATCTGGGTGGCGAGGGTCTCCAGGGCGGTGCTGGTCTCCTTCGCGGCAGCCGACCAGTCGTCCAGCGACCACGTCGACTCACCCACGCGGAGGAGGAAGGCCTCGGCGGCGTCGGACTCCCACTGACCCTGCAGCGTGGTCGCCCTCGTGGTCAGGGACTCGCGTTGGGCGTCCAGGGCCGTGCTGATGCCCGACCAGGCCGTCGCAGCCGCGGTGACCGACTCGGGGTCCTCCATCATGACCAGCTGGTAGTGGGCCTTGATGTCCATCGTGTACGGGTCGTCGCCGATGGCACACGGGTGCGTCGCGGGGTAGGTCTCACCGGCGCCGGACGGGGTGTACCCGAAGGTGGTCGACACGGTGCTCCTCGTCGGGAAGGTGCGGGTGGGGCTCGCGGCGTCGGACGGTGGGTCTCAGGGCTGCACGTGCTCGAGCCCGCGCGACCCGTCAGGCGGTGGCCGGCGACGGACTCGCGGCCGACGGGTCACCGGGGGCCATGAGCACCTCGTCGTCCGCCTCGTCCTCGGCCCGTTCGACGTTCTCGCGGGTCTCGTCCGCGTGGTCGGCGGCGTTGAAGTCGGCCTCGGCGCCGTCGCCGATGTCCTCGTTGACGTCCTGGACCTCTTCGAACGGCGTGGGCTCGTCGTCCTCGCCGGAGCCGGCCGGGACGTTGCCGTTGGGCGTGCACACCATCGGGCCGGTGGGCGGGGGCGGGCTCCAGGCCGTGGGCGCGTCCCCGGTGGCAGGCCCCTGGTCCGCGGCGTTGCGCTGCTGCTCCTCGCGGTCACGCTGCAGGGAAGGGGTGCCCGGGGGCGGGGCGAAGGCCGCGCCCACCCCGTCCATCAGCGCCTGCTGGTCCGCGTCGCCGTCCCGGTAGTTCTGGGCGACCGTGACCCCGGCGTAGCCCAGGGACATCAGGCCGTCCCCGGCCTCGGCGATGAACGCGGCCAGGGCCTCGGCGTGGTTGGCGTAGGAACCCTGGAAGTACGCAGCGGTGTCCAGGCCGCTCACCCCGACGTTGGCACCCATCACGTCCGCGGCGTTGCTGGTGAACCCGTCCGCCAGGGTCTTGGTCTGCTCGACGGTCTGCATCCCGAAGTCGGAGATGCCGTCGGCATCGGCCCTGGTCTCGTCGCTCACGTCGTCTCCCCGCATCGATGTGGGTGGGTCGTGGTCGTGCCCGGCCGCGGGGGCCGGGGGTGCTGCGCGCGCAAGGGTACCGGGCCGTTCCGGCTGGTCGCAGCCCCGACGGCGGTCCCCAGCGGCCTGCACCACACGATCGGGTGGCTCAGCCCGCCGGGTCCGCCCAGGCCACCTGCACCAGCTCGGTCCCGCGCTTGCGGGTCACCAGCCAGCCCCGACCGGGCGGGAGAGGCATCGGCCGGACGTTGCCCACCAGGGCACCCTCGCTCCGGTCGCCGCTCATCACGATGCCCGGGGTGCCCAGCTCCTTGAGCCGCATGAGGAACGGCTCGAACTGGGCCCGGCCGGCGCCGCCGCTGCGCCGGGTGAGCACTACGTGCAGCCCGACGTCCCGCCCCTGCGCCAGGAAGTCGACCAGGGGGAGCAGCGGGTTGGGGTTGCTCGCGGCCACCAGGTCGAAGTCGTCGATGACCAGGTAGAGCTCGGGGCCGTCCCACCAGCTGCGGTCGCGCAGCTGGGCCGCGGTCACGTCCGGGCCGGGCAGGCGACTGCGCATCACCTCGGCGACCTCGGCGATCATGTCCCGCGCCATCGGCGCCGACGTGCCGTAGCCGATGCTGTGCTCGCCCTCGACGACGCCCAGCAGCGAGCGCCGGAAGTCCAGCGTGAGCACCCGGACGTCGTAGGCCGACCGCTCCTCGACCAGGCGGCGGGCGAAGGTCCGCAGGAACGCGCTCTTGCCGGACTCGGCGTCGCCGAACACGACCAGGTGCGGCTCGCTGGAGAGGTCCAGGTGCACCGTGGACAGGTCGTTCTCGGTCAGCCCGATCGCGATGCCCAGGTTGGGGTCGCTCAGCAGCGAGCTGTGCTCGACCAGTGCGGGCAGCAGCCGGACGCCGGGAGCGGCCGGGCCCTGCCACCGGGTCTTGACCTCGTCGACCAGACCGGCGACGCCGTCGGCCAGGTCCTCGACGGACTGCTCGCCGTCGATGCGGGGCAGCGCGGTGAGCAGGTGCAGCTTCTCGGGGGTGATCCCCCGGCCCGGGGTCTCGGCGGGCACGTTGACCGCGGTCCGCCGGTCCAGCACCGAGTCGCTGGGGTCGCCCAGCCGCAGCTCGAGCCGGGTGCCGAAGAGGTCGCGGATGGCGGGGCGAAGGTCCATCCAGCGCCCGGCCGAGACCACCACGTGGATGCCGTAGGACAGACCCCGGCTGGCGAGGTCGGTGATGACCGGCTCGAGCTCCTCGAACTCGTTGCGCACGGTGAGCCAGCCGTCGACGACGAGGAAGACGTCGCCGTAGGGGTCGTCGGAGACCTGCCCCGAGCGGAGTCGGCGCCGGTAGGTGCCCATGCCGTCGATGCGCTCGCGGCCGAAGCGGGCCTCCCGGTGGGCGAGCAGGCCCTGCAGCTCGGCGATGGTGCGCCGCACCTGGTCGCCGTCCGCACGGGAGGAGACGGTGCCCACGTGCGGCAGCTCGGCCAGGCTGGACAGCGTCCCGCCGCCGAAGTCCAGGCAGTAGAACTGCACCTCGCGCGGGGTGTGGGTCAGCGACATGCTCGCGACGAGCGACCGCAGCGCCGTGCTCTTGCCCGACTGCGGTCCACCGACCACGGCCAGGTGGCCACCGGAACCGGACAGGTCCAGCACCAGCGGGTCACGGCGCTGCTCCAGCGGCTTGTCGACGATCCCGACGTGGGCGCGCAGCGTCCCCCACAGGTCCGGGGCGTCGACGGTGCAGCCCCGGTCGTCGTGGGCCACCAGCGCGGGCAGCAGCTGGTCCAGCGTGGCGGGCTCGGCCAGCGGGGGCAGCCACACCTCGTGCGCCGGGGCGCCGCGGCCCTCCAGCCGCTCGACGAGCACGTCGAGCAGGCTCTCCCCGACGCTGTCGTCGTCGGTGGCGGCGGGCTCGTCCGGGTCGACCGTGGTCACCGGTGGGGCCAGGTACTGGGTGTCGTAGGCGTGCACGGTCGGGCCCTCGGCGGCCTGCACCTCACCGCGCTCGCTCTGGCGCTTGTAGGTGCCCGACACGTAGGCCGCGCGGAAGCGCTCGAGCGCCTCGGTGCCGAACTTGACGTAGCCGTGCCCGGGGGCACGCGGCAGCTCGTAGGCGTCCGGGGCCGACAGCACGACCCGGCTCTCCATCGCCGAGTTGGTGCGCAGCCCGATCCGGTAGGACAGGTGGGTGTCCAGGCCGCGGAGCCGCCCCTCCTCCAGTCGCTGGCTGGCCAGCAGCAGGTGGACGCCGAGGGAACGGCCCACCCGGCCGATCTGCACGAAGAGGTCGATGAAGTCGGGCTTGGCGCTGAGCAGCTCGCTGAACTCGTCGCAGATGATCAGCAGCGTCGGCATCGGGGCCAGCGGGACCCCGGAGGTGCGGGCCCGCTCGTAGTCGCGCAGCGAGCTGTAGTTGCCCGCCGAGCGGAGCAGCTCCTGACGGCGCAGCAGCTCGCCGTTGATGGCGTCGACCATGCGGTCGACCAGGGGCAGCTCGTCGGCCAGGTTGGTGATGACGGCGCTGGTGTGCGGCAACCGGTCCAGCTTGGTGAAGGTCGCGCCGCCCTTGAAGTCGACCAGGACGAAGTTCAGCGTCTCGGAGTCGTGGGTGACGGCCAGGCCGAGCACCAGGGTGCGCAGCAGCTCGGACTTGCCCGACCCGGTCGCGCCGACCAGCAGGCCGTGCGGGCCCATCCCGTCCTGGGCGGACTCCTTGATGTCCAGCTCGATCGGCGAGCCGTCGGGGCCGATGCCGATCGGGACGCGCAGCAGGTCCCGGTTGGGGCGCGGGGCCCAGCCGGCGGCCACGTCGTAGGTGAACGGGTCGGAGATGTCGAGCAGGTCCGCCAGGCCCATGGCGGTGCTCATCGCCTGCTCCCCGCGCGCGCCGGCCGACAGCCGGAACGGCGACAGCTGGCGGGCCAGTGCCTCGGCCAGCGGTGCGGCCAGCTCGTCGGCCCGGCCGATCTCCGCGGCGCCGTCGGTGGTGCGGCTGCGCATCCGCCCGGTCTCGTCGACCTCGAGCACCAGCGTGCCGCGGTCCAGCAGCCGCGGCGGGGGCGTGGACAGGTCCAGCACGGTGACGCCCTCGACGCCGCCGTCGCTCATCAGGTGGCTGGACCCGGCGACGTCGCCGCCGTCGAGCACCACGACCACGTGGGCACCGGCGACCTGCGCGGTGGCCCCGGCGGGGTTGAACCGCGGCCGGACGGCGAGCAGGTCGTCCAGCATCGCCTCCAGCGCCGGCACGGTCGGGGTGACCAGGCGCAGCTTGCCCAGGGCGTCGGTGCGCTCGGGGTGCAGGCCGTGCGGGAGCCACTTGGCCCACTCCCAGCCGGGGCGCTCCTCGGTCCCGGCGACGACGGCGACCAGCACGTCGTCCGGGCTGTGGTGCACGGCCAGCTGCCCGATCACCGCGCGGACCAGGGCGCGGGTGCGCTCGCGCGGGCCCACCAGGTGCACCCGGGAGAACCCGTTCACCGCCATCGCGACCGGCAGCTCGGGGACGGTGGAGTAGGTGAGGACGAAGCGGCGCAGCGCGCTGGCACACAGCGGCTCGAGCTCGTCGAGCGGGCGGGTCTGCGGGGGGACGACGGGGGTGGCCAGCGCCTGCGGGCCGCGGCCGATCCGGACGACGCCGAAGTCGGCGTGCTCGGCCCGGCGTTCCCACAGGCGGTGGCTGGCCGCGGTCACCCACAGCTGGTCGGGCTCGGGGTGCCGGTAGAGCATCGCCTCGCGCTGCTGCGCCGCCGTCCGGCGCACCGAACGGCGCTGCAGGGACAGGTGGCGCATGTAGGCGCGCCGGTTGGCGGCCATCTCCTTCTTGCCGCCGCCACCGCCGTTGATGAAGCCCATGGCGACCATGCCCAGCGCCGAGACGCCGAACAGGCCCCCGGCCACGTAGCCGAGCGGGCCGCCGCGGCCGCCGGAGAACATCAGCATCATCGCCCCGGCACCGGCCAGCATCGGCAGCATCATCAGCATCTGGGTCCACTTGCGACCGCCGGCGTCGGGGATCTCCGGGGGCGGGTCGAGGACGACCTCGCCCGAGGGGAGCTCGGGGGCGTCCCGGCGGGGCTGGCGGCGGAGCACGACCGTGCTGATGGCGCGACCTCCTGGGTCCCTGCTGCGTGTGTGCCTGGGTGCGGTGTGCCACGACGGGCCGGGTGCCGACCGATCCGTATCGTATGGGCGCGCCGGGCGGGGGACGACCCCCCGGACGGGTCCCGTGGGTCGGGTCGGGTCGAGACGGACGGGTGGGCGAGCGGTGACGCGTGCGGTCGGAGGTGGGCTCGCCCGGGTGACCGTGGCCGCCCCACGGCGACGGATCGACGTGGCGTTGCCGGAGTCCGTGCCGGTGGCCGAGCTCCTGCCCGCGGTGCTGCGCAACGCCGGTGAGGGGCTGGCCGACGAGGGCCAGGACCACGGCGGCTGGGTCCTGCGGCGCTCGGACGGCACGCTCGTCGACTCCGCCCGCTCCCTGGCCGCCCAGGAGCTGCGGGACGGCGAGGTGCTGCACCTGCTGCCCCGTCAGGCCGAGTGGCCCGAACTGGACTACGACGACGTCGTCGACGCCATCGCCACCGACGCCCGGGCGCAGAGCCGGACGTGGGGGAGCGCGGCCACCCGCCGTGCCGGGGTCGCCGGTTCGACGGCCGCCCTGCTGGTCGCGGTCGGTCTGCTGCTCACCACCGGGCCGTCCTGGACGCTGCCGGGCCTGCTCCTGCTCGGCGTCGGGCTGCTCGCCGTGGCCGGCGGGGTCGTGGTGTCCCGGGTGGCCGCCGACGCCGACGCCGGCACGGCGCTCTCGGTCGTGGGCACCGCGGGCGCGGCCGCGGGCGGCGTGGTCGTCGGGCTCGGCGACCTGCCGCTGGGCGCGGTGTCCCCGGCCCAGGTGCTCAGCGGGTCGGTGGCGCTCGTGGTGGCCTCGGTGCTCGCCCTGGTCGGGGTGGCCGGGCGCACGCAGTACGCCGTCGGTGGCGTGGTGGTCGGCCTGAGCGGTCTGCTCGGCGCGCTCGTGGCCCGCACCGACGCGGTGGACGCGGTGGACGCGGCTGCGATCACCACCGCGGTGGTCGTCGCCGTCACCCCGCTGGTGCCGCTGCTGAGCATCCGGCTCGGCGGGCTGCCGGTGCCCACGCTGCCCTCGACCACCGAGGACCTGCTCGCCGATCCGCCGCCGGTGTCCCGGGCCCGGGTCCTGGCCCGGGTCCGCCGCTCCGACGAGCTGCTGACCGGGATGCTCGGGGGTGGGGCGCTCACCTCCGTGCTCGCCGCGGTCCTGCTGGTGGGCAGCGGCCGGACGTCGGCGCTGGTGCTGGTCGCCCTCGTCGCCGTGGCGGGCCTGCTGCGCGCGCGGCTCTTCCCGGCGCTGCGACACCGGCTGCCGCTCCTGGCCGGCGGGGCCGGCGGTCTGCTGCTGCTGGCCGTCGCCGCGGCGGTGGGCCTGGAGCCCGGGACCCGGATCGCGGTGGTGCTGCCGGTGCTCGTCGTGGCCGCCGCCGTCGTCCTGGTCTCCGGTCTGGTCTACCGGGACCGCACCCCCGGCCCCTACGTCGGCCGGCTGGCCGACGTCCTCGACGTGCTGGTCGTCCTGGCCGTGATCCCCACCGTCTGTGTGGTCGTGGGCCTGTACGGCTACGTCCGCGGGCTGTACGGCTGACCCGGTGGCCAGTCGCCGGGACCTCTACCAGAGCTACCAGTTCCTCGTCCGTCGCGTCGTCTCCGGGCTGGTGCTGCGGGAGACCGACCCGGCCCAGGACCCGCTGAAGCGCTCGACCGGGGCGGTGTTCGCCGGGGTGATGGTCGCCGTGCTGTCCCTGGCGGTCACCGGGGTGATCGGCGTGATCCGGCCCGGGGGCAACACCTCGTGGCAGGAGTCCGGTGCCGTCCTCGTGGAGGAGGGCACCGGGGCGCGCTACGTCTGGCTCGAGGGCGCAGGGGGCGACTTCGCCCTGCACCCGGTGACCGACTACGCCTCGGCCGTGCTCCTGGCCGGCACTACGGAGACCGTGTCGGTGTCCCGGGAGTCGCTGGGCGCCGCCCCCCGCGGTCAGCGGCTGGGGATCGTCGGCGGGCCGGACTCCCTGCCCCCGGCGGACGCCGTCTCGGCCGACCCGTGGACCCTCTGCGCCGCCCCGGTCGAGCTCAGCAGCGGGGAGACCGAGCCGCGCACCGCGTTGCTGGTCGGCGGCGGTGCCCGCGGCGGTGCCGAGCTGGGCGAGGCCATGGTGCTGGTCCGGGACGTCGAGGACGGCACGTTGCACGTCGTCTGGGGCGGTCGGCAGTTCCCGGTGCCCGACGAGCAGGTGCTGCTCGAGGGCCTGGTCCTGCGCGACGAGCCCCAGGTGCAGGTCGGCACGGCGTGGCTGGACGGGCTCCCCGAGGGGCGTGCGCTGGCCCCGGAGCCGGTCGCCGACCGGGGGCAGCCCTCGTCCGCCGTCCCCGGGGGCGTCGTCGGCCAGGTCCGGGTCGTGCAGTCGCCCAACGGCGACGAGCAGTACTACCAGGTGGACGTCGACGCGATCATCGAGATCACCCAGGTCCAGTCGACGCTCCTGCTCGCCGACCCGGACATCCAGGGCAGCGTCTACGGCGGCGCCCGGCCCGAGGCGCTGCCGCTGTCCGCGGCCGAGGCCAACGCCACCGACCGGGTGGCCCTCCCCGAGCCGACCTCGGCCGACCCCCCGGCGGAGCAGCCCCCGGTCGCCGACCCGTCGTCGGAGAGCACGACGTTGTGCGCGGCCTTCGCCGGTGCCGAGGAGCCCGCCCGGGTCTCCCTGGGCGCCGAGGTGGACACCGCCGCCGCGGCGGACACCCCCCAGCGCAGCTCCGAGGGCACGGTGCTCGCCGACGCCGTCGTCGTCCCCCCGGGCGGCGGGGCGCTGGTCCGGTCGCTGTCCTCGGCCACCGCCGGCACCGGCCCGTTGTTCCTGGTGACCGACGACGGACGGCGGTTCGCCGTCCCCGACGACGAGGTCGCCGCGACCCTCGGGTACGCCGACGTCGAGGCGCTGGCGCTGCCCGAGTCGCTCGTGGCCCGGGTGCCCCAGGGGCCGGCTCTGGACCCGGTCGCCGCGGCCGCACCGGCCTGACCTGCGCTCATCGCCCATACGGGTGAGCTGCGGGTCCGGGACGGGGTCTGCGGCAGCTGAGGGTCGCGGGCTCCGGCCCTCTTGGGTACCGTTCGCCTCGCTCACGGCGCCATCGAGCGTCACCACGGCCCGACCGGTCCACCACGGCCGGACACGAGGGATTGAGGACACATGGCAGACGGCACAGGTGCCAGCCCACAGCAGATGGCGGAGTTCGCCCGCTCGGCGACCGACGCATCGACCGCTCTGGCGTCGACGTTCCGCACCCTGGACGGCGACCTGACCCTGTTGGAGCAGGCGTCGCGCGGTCAGTTCGCGACCGCCTTCGCCCGCGTGCGGGCCACGGTCAAGAACGAGAGCGACGTGATGTACCAGGCGTTGGGGTCCATCGCCGCAGACGTGGGCACGGCCGGTACGAACTACACCCAGGCCGACGACGAGATGGGCTCGTCGATGACCAGCGTCGACAGTGCTGCCGGCGGCATCACGTCCGGCCTGACCCGATAAGGAGACCCAGACGATGAGCAGCGGTGGCGACTACCAGGTCAGCTGGACCCTCCAGCAGAACGCGGCCTCCGACGTGTCGAAGGCGACCTCGGGGCTGGACGCGTCCTTGTCCGACGTGAACGCCCAGGTGAACAAGCTGATGGCGACGTGGGACTCCGACGCCCAGCAGGCCTACGGCACCCGTCAGGGCCAGTGGACGACGGCCTCGGACAACATCAAGTCCGCTCTGCAGCAGTTCCAGGCCTCGCTGACCAGCGCAGCCGAGACCTCGCAGGGCGTGGAGAGCCGCAACACGAACCTCGTCTCCGGCGGCTGACGCCGGACAGGTCCCTCGACGGCCGCCGTCACCCCACCCGGTGACGGCGGCCGTCGCGCGTCCGGGGCCCAGGAGGCTCAGGGCAGGGGAGGCGGGCGGAACAGCGCGTCGCCGGGGATGAACCCGGGCTCCACCTCGTCCCGCACCACCGGCGCGGGGCGTCCGGTGCGCCACCCGCGCCGACGGGCGCGGGGCACGACGAGGGTGACCACCGCGACCAGCACGGCCACCGCTCCGAGGCCCAGCGCCCAGCCGGTGGACGTCGCCGCGGCCGACCGTTCGGCGGCCGCGCGGGCCTCGGCGGCCGGGTCCGGAGACGGGGTGCTGCGACCGGGCAGCGGGGCCGGGGCCGCGTCGGTCAACGACTCGGTCAACGCCCGGCCCGGGGAGAACAGACCCGCGCCGTACCCCGTGGACGACGGCGGGGCGACGGCCGTGGCGGTGAGCCTGCGGGCCACCGCCGTGACCCGCTCGGCGCCCTGCGGGAGGGCGAGGTCGGGGTCGCCCACGAGCAGGGCCGCACCGGCAGCGACGTAGGCCGCGGCGAACGCCGTCCCCTCGTAGAGGGACTGACCGCCCAGCGCTGCCGAGACGACGTCCTGCCCCGGGGCGACCAGGTCCACGTAGTCGCCCACCTGGGAGGAGGCCGCCCGTAGGCCGGAGGCGTCGACGGCGCCGACGCCGATGACGCCGTCGTAGGCCGCCGGGTACGGGGTGGCCCGGCCCGTGGTGGGCCCGGTGCCGTCCCGCTGGCCGTCGTGGCCGTCCCCGACCGGGGCGACGACGACGACACCGGCGGCCTGCGCACGCTCCACGGCCGCCGCGACCCCCGGGTCGTCGGCGTAGAGGACCACCCCGAGGAGCACCACCCCGGCACCGGCGCCGACCGCTGCGTCGATGCCCGCCGCCACCCGGGCCGGGTCGACCGCGTCGGCGTCGGGCGCCGTCGCCGCCTGGTCGGTGACCTGCACGGGCAGCACCGAGGCGTCCGGGGCCAGCCCGCGGAAGCCGACGCCGTCGGCGGCCTGCGCCGTGACGATGCCGGCGAGGGCGGTGCCGTGCGGGACGCAGTCGACGGTGGCCGGACCCCCGCGCACCAGGTCGACGCCCTCGAGCACGTGCCCGGCCAGCTGCGGGACGTCGGCCTGCACGCCGGTGTCGAGCACGGCGACGGTGACCCCCGCTGCGGTGCTGAACGGCCACACCGTCTCCGCCGGGTCCCAGGACAGCTGGGGCCACGGCACGTCCGGGACGGTGCCGGCGGCTGCCGGTGGCTGCTCGCAGACCTGGACGGCCGCCGCGGGGGCCGCCACACCGAGGGGGAGCAGCAGCGTCGCGGTCACCAGCAGCCCGCCCCGTCCGGCCCAGCGGTGCACGCGCCCGTCCCCCGATCGTGCGTCGTCGTCCCCGATCGCAGGTGCGTACCGGACCGGACCAGTATCGTCCCACCCGGCCCGAGACCTGCGCGCACGCCGAGGAGGACCCCGTGGAACCCAGCGAGCTGCCGGAGACCGCGGCGCTGCGTGCCTACTCGGAGCAGCTGCAGCAGAAGTTCTCCCAGATGGTCGAGCAGGCGCCGGCCCTGGTGGAGAAGGCGCGCGCCGTCCAGGTCACCGAGAAGTCGAAGGACGGGCTGGTGACGGTGACCGTCGGGCCGCGTGGGGACCTCGTCCGGCTCGACCTGGACCCCCGCATCTACCGGCGGCCGGACTCGCGGGAGCTGGCCGACACCATCACCGCGACCGTGCAGAAGGCCATCGGGAAGGCCCGCGACCAGGTCGTGGAGACGTTCGAGTCGATCATCCCGCCCGAGCAGATGCGGGCCACCGTCGAGGGCGACCTCGACGGGATGCTCGGCGCGATGAACCAGCAGATCCAGGGAAGGTGACGGGATGAGCGGCGACGAGGTACGCATCGACGAGGCCCAGGCCGGCAAGGGGATCACCGCCTGGGAGGCCGCCGACACGGCCCTCGGACAGAACGTCCAGGCCCGGCTGAGCACCATCCGCGGCCTCGAGGGCGCCGCACCCTGGGGCGCCGACGGCGCCGGTGCGCAGTTCGCCGCCGACTACCCGACCGCGTCGGGGCAGGTCGCCGACGGCATCGAGCAGCACTCCACCCGCCTGCACGAGCTGGGCCAGGACGCCAGGACGGCCATCGGCAACTCCCTGGCCTCGGACGAGGAGCAGGCCGCACCCGTCCGGCAGGCCGACGGGCAGTTCACCGGGGCGCCCGCCGCGGGCGGCGGGAGCGGCGGCGGCAGTGGCGCCTCCGGCGGCGGTGGTGGTGGCGGTGGCGGTGCATCGGCCGGCGGTTCGTCGGCCGTGGTCTCCGCCTTCGCCCCCGTCGGCGGCCGCGGTGGTCGGGGCGACGGCGCGCAGGTCGTCGAGGCCGGCCTGGTGCCGGCCGGCGGCCAGGGCGGCCAGGGCGGTCGAGGCGGTCGCGGCGATCAGGTCGTGGCCGTGGCGACGGACGGTTGGGCACCCGTGGACGGCGGGCGAGGCGAGGGGGGCGGCCACGGCGAGGGTGGACGCGGCGAGGGTGGACGCGGTGAGGGTGGTCGACCCGGCGGCGACCACGCCGAGGTCGTGTCGGCGTTCGGCTCCCTGGAGGGCGGCGGCGGTCAGGGCGGGCACGCTGGACCCGACGGGCACGGCGGTGGCCACGGCGGCGACCAGGTCGTGGCGCTGTCGACCGACGGCGGGCCGGGACACGGCGGCGGGCAGGGTGGCGACCAGGTCGTGGCGCTGTCGACCGACGGCGGCCCGGGCACCGGGCAGGGCGGACACGGTGGGGACCAGGGGGGTGCACCGACGGTGACGTCCGGGGCGGGGTCCATCGGTGGTGACCAGGTGGTCGCGCTGACGTCGGACCCTGCGCCGTCGACCGGCGGCGGCGGTGGGGACCAGGCCGTCGCGCTGACGTCGGACGCAGCGACGTCCAGCGCGGGCGGCGGCGGTGGCGGCGGTGGCGGTGGCGACCAGGCGGTCGCCCTGGGCACGGCCGGCTCCTCGGCTCCGTCGGTGGAGGCGTCGTCCGCACCGGTGGACGCACCTGCCGAAGTGGTGGGACAGGCGCAGGCCGCGTCGGCGCCCGCCGAGGCGTCCGCGCCCCTGGAGCGCGCGACGCCGCTCGAGGCGGTCCAGCCGCTGCAGTCCCCCGCCGGGGCCGACCCGGGCGCGTCGAGTCAGGCCGGTCAGCAGTCCTCCGGTGCCCCGATGGGTGCCGGCGGTGCCGCCGGCGGCGGTCAGCAGGGCGGCGGCGCAGCGCCCGGACCGCAGTCGGCGGCCGTGCACACGGAGCTGACCGACCTGCCCACGGACCGGGAGGACGACGAGGCCCCGCGGGTCTCGATCCGCGACGCGTTGCGCGGCCCCTCCTCCTGATCACGGGTCGGTCGGCAGGTCCGACCGTTCTGGACGGACCGTCCTGCCAGACTGCCCGCCGACGACCGAGCAGCACGACGAGACGGGGGTGACGTGAGCTCCGGCGACGTCAGCCCCGCGTGGGAGATCGGCGACCAGCCCGACTGGTTCGTCGACCTCGTCTCCATGATCGTGGCGGGCCAGAGCTGGCCCGAGGGCAGCGAGAGCGCCGTCTGGGACATCAGCGCCGCCTGGTCCGACCTCGTCGAGGAGCTCTCCACCGCTGCCTCCGACCTCAGCGACGCCAGCAGCCAGCTCAAGGCCGGGTGGGACGCGCCGGCTGCGACCACCTTCGAGGACCTCAGCTCGCAGCTGGTCGCCTCCCCGGAGGCCGGTCTGGTCGCGTTGATGCAGAACGCCCAGTCCATGGCGATGCAGACCGACAACTTCGCCCGGGAGACCCAGTTCGGGAAGATCTCGATCAACGTCGCCTTCTGGGTGGCGGTGATCGCGGCGTTCATCGCCGTCGTGGCCGCGTTCTTCAGCGGTGGGGCCTCGCTCGGTGCCCTCGGTCCGATCGCCGCCACCGCGCGCACCGCGATCGGTCAGATCATCCAGAAGATCATCGCCGCGGTCGCCAAGAAGTTCGCGACCAAGGCCCTGACCCGGGCCGTCGCCCGGGAGGCGGCCCAGGAGGTCGGCGAGCGCGCGGCGCAGAGCATGGCCCGCAACCTGGCCAACCGGATGGGTCGGGAGGTGATCGAGGAGGTCGGCGAGGAGGTCCTCATCGACTCGATCAGCCAGGGCATCCAGATCGCCCAGGGCACCCGGGACAGCTGGAACTGGAACAACACGCTCACCGCGGCCGCCGGGGGTGCCGCCGGCGCGCTGATCGGTGCCGGTGCGGTCGCGCCGGCGCTCAGTCGGGCCACCCGCAACCTCCCGCTGAACCGGGTGGGCCGCGACGCCACCGGCAACCTGCCCGGCGTGGGCAACGCCGTCCGCCGCTGGCCGGGCAACGCCGCCAACGCCGCGGCGAACAACGCGATCACCTCACCGCTGGCCAACACCCTCACCAACGGCGTGGTCAACGGGCAGTGGTCCCTGCCGACCGGGGGTGACGTGCTGGCTGCCGCGCTGGGCGGGGCCGGCCGGGCCGGGACGATCAGCCCGACCAGCGTCGAGGTCGCGCAGGCGGTGCGGCACCCGGTGACCACCATGGCCGACGCCGCCGCGAACAACGCAGCAGCAGCCGTGGCGCGGGGCGACGCCGCGCAGAGCCAGCTCGGCGGGGCCGGTGCGACCACCGGCGGGAGCGGGGGTGCTCCGGGGACGGGCGCGGGCTCGGCCGGCCAGGGCACCTCGGCCCCGGCGGCCGGGGGACAGGGCGCGCAGGCTCCCGGGGGCGGGGGAGCCCAGGGGGGCAGCGGGTCGGCCACGGGCTCGGGTCTGGCGACCCCCGGCTCCGGGTCCGCAGCGGCGGCGGGGGCCGGGGGCGGAGGGGCGACCTCGGGCGCCGGCGGCGCGAGCGGTTCGGGGGCGCCGGCCGCTGCGGGCGGGACGCCCGTGGCCGCCGCACCGTCCGGTGGGGCTCCCTCCGGGGGGGCGCCCTCCGGTGGGGCTCCGTCCGGTGGCGCCCCGGCGAGCGGTGGGGCCCAGGGGTCCGGGAGCCAGGGTGGTGGCGGCCAGGGGCCGTCGTCCGCGAACTCGTCCCCGTCGTCCTCGGGCGGGGGCACCGACTCCGGCACGTCCGGCGGCAGCGACAGCTCGACGAGCAGCGGTCCGGGCAGCTCGTCGACCACCGAGTCCTCCCCGGCGACCACCGACAGCGGGGGCACGACCGAGACGACGGCCTCGGCCCCGGGGGAGACGTCGACGTCCCCGGCGGCGCAGAGCCCGACGGAGTCCGGGCCGCCTGCCTCCAGCGCCACCGACACCACCCCCGCGTCCCCCGCGGACACGTCGACGACGGCGTCCCCGGCGGCATCGGACACCTCCACCACCGCGGACCCGACCGGCGCCCCGGCGACCTCGGACCCGTCGGTGGGTACGGACGCGGCGACCGACACCTCGACGGGGGCGGACACCTCGACGGGCACCGACACGGCCGCCCCGGCAGCCACGACACCCGCCCCTGCCCCCGCAGCCACCAGCACGTCGACCACGAGCCCGGCCCCGGCCCCGACCACGACGTCCACGACGGCCGGTCAGCAGTCCTCCGCGACCGCGTCCCCCAGGTCGGCCGAGTCCACCGCCTCGACCTCGACGGACACCACGACAACCACCACGACAACCACCGACGGCCCGGCCGCTACGGCCACGGGCACCGACACGGCGACCGGCACTGACGCGGCGACCGGCACTGACGCGGCCACCGGCACCGACACGGCCACCGACACCGACACCGACACCGACACCGACACCGGCCAGGACGCGGGGACCCGGGCCGACGCGGAGACCCAGCAGCGGCTGCAGCAGGCCGTGGACACCCGCGACTCCGTCGTGTCCACGCTCGCGGCGAACGCCGCCGCGGCAGGGGCGACCAACCCCGACGGCAGCCCCGTCACCTCCGACCAGCTGCTGCAGGCCCTGCGCGCGAGGAACGCCGCGGCTGCGGGCACCACCGACGCGTCGACCGACCAACCCGGGGCGGACGCCCAGGCCCAGACAGGTGGCGCCGTCCGGCCGCGCGCCACCGACTACGCCGGGCAGGAGGTGTGGGCCGGGCTCGCCTACGACCAGATCCGCGCCGACCCGGGCGCGGTCGACCGGATGGCAGCGGCCCTCGCCGACGCGCCACGCGCCGACGGGTCGACCGGGTTCAGCGCCGCCGAGCTCGCCGCGGTCCACCAGCACCTGTTCCTCGACCAGCACCCGCTGGACGGTCCCGAGGGCGACGGCACGTCGATGCGGCGGTACGACGCCGACGCCGACATCGCCGACGCGTGGTTCCGGATGCAGCAGCCCGGGGCGCACCTGCCGCAGGACCGCATGCTCCTCGAGCACGAGCTGGCCGAGCTCCAGCACTACGAACAGAACCCGGGTGCGCCCTACCGCGAGGCGCACGCGGCAGCCAACGAGGTGGCGGACTGGGAGTCCGACATCCCGGCTCCGCGCCCCGAGACCAGACAGCGCATCCCCGACGGAGGGTCCCGTGGCGATCTACCTGGAGTTCACGAAGGCAGCCGAGACCGAGACGGAGGTGGAGTACCTCTTCGGCGGGGCGGAGGACCCGACCGGGCACCGGGTGACGATCCTCAAGGCGGACCCGTCGCAGACGGTGCTCCCGGAGGGGATCAGCCAGGCACTGACGGGGAAGGTGATCGGTCGGGCGGCGGTGGCCGCCAGTCGGGAGGGCGCCTGGCCGCAGCGGGGTCTGATCCAGAGCTGACCCCGCCGCCCGGCGACGGGCCGCCCAGCGACGGCACCCCGAGCGACCAGTCGCCCTCCGACGGCACGTCCGGACCGCTCGCGCCTCGCAACCTCGACGACGACGGTCAGGTGCTGCTGGCCAACGGGGTCCGGGTGACGCCCTCCTGGTCCCGGGCGCAGCTCGACCTGCCGCCGTCCTTCGACGCCGACCTGGCCGCACACCTCCCGCCCGGGGTCACCCCCGAGGCCTACGACGCCCTGCGCACCACCCCGCTGGCCGACCTCGACGCCGACCAGCGGACCGTGCTGCGCACCGTCCGGGACGCCGTCGTGCTGGCCGACGGCGACCTCGCGCAGCGCGCGCTGACCGGCGAGCACCTGCGCAACTACCTGTCCAACACCCCGGTCGTCGTCGGGGACGTCGTCCTGTTCGACCCCGCCGGCACGAAGGGCTTCACCACCCGCGCGTCCGACGTGCAGGACCTGACGACACCGGCGCAGGTCATCGACGGACTGGCGCTGCTGTACGACGACCCCGGCTACGTGGAGCGCAACGGACGCCCGCCCTACACACCACAGGACTCCTTCACCCCCGTGCTGCGCTTCCCGGTGGAGTCGGCGTCGGCGCTGCACACGCCCTACTCCACGGAGCTCGGGGGCCAGGACGACTGGGACCCGCCGTTCACCGGCAACGGCCTCACCTCCAGCCCCGACGTCCGGGTGCCCGAGTTCCTGGCCGACGACTTCTCCCCCCTCCCCGACGGCGCCGAGATCTACGGGGTGGACCCCGAGGGCCGGGAGACCCTGCTGGCCGTCTTCGAGGACGGCGTCTGGTTCCCCACCGTGGAGGGCGCGCAGGCCCAGCAGACCAGCACCGCAGCGACGACGACGGAGGACACCGATGCCCGAGACCCCGCACCCGGAGGAACCGACCCGTCCGGACGGCCTCTACGTGGACTGGCAGGGTCGGACCTGGGAGGCCGCGACGACGGGCCGCCCCCCGGGCTCGGTGAAGGTGTTCGCCGACGTCCAGGTGGACCCGGAGTTCACGACGACGCTGACCGGCCGGTGGGCCCGGGTGCTGCCCAGGACCCAGGCGCAGCCGTACCGCCTGGCGACGTACTGCCGGTGGAGGGGAGCACCGTTCCGGGTGGAGGGACGGACCCCGTCGGGGGCCCTCCGGCTGGGGTACCTGGGCCGGGACGAGACGGAGGCACGGACCCTGGGGTTGACGAAGGCCGCGCCGGGGGTCTACGTGGGGACGGCAGCACCGACGGAGGTGACCGACCTCCGGCAGGAGCGGACCGAGCTGACGGACTGATCCCGCACGCCCTCCCGGTCGAGGCCGGCGTTGCCGAGGCGGCGCACCTGGAGTCCGAGGCGCGCGGCGTCGAGGACGGCGCGTGGCAGACGTACGAGGAGGGTGGACGTGGGCGTGCGGTACCGGGTGCAGAGGACGTACGAGCTGACCGGGTCGGGCCCGGCGGCGCTGGGCTGGCTGGAGGAGGGGGAGATCCCCTTCACCGCGTCGACCCTGCAGGTCGAGGGGACGGGCCAGCGGGTGCGCGTCCGGTCCCGGGAGATCCACTCGCGGACGACGGCGGACGGCGAGCTGCTGGGGCTCCTGCTGCACCCGGAGGACGCGGCAGCGGTGACCGCGGGCTCGACGTTGGTGGACCTCCCGCCGAGCTGACCCGGGACGACTCCCCCCTGGAGACCGGGGGCGCGGTCCGGCCGCGGGACGTGCTGGACCCCGACGTGCAGGGGGAGTGGGCACAGCGGGTCTACGACGCGCTGGTCGGCGACCCCGCCGCCGCCGCGACGATGGCGGGCAACCTGGTCGACGCCCCCCGCGCCGACAGCTCCACCGGGTTCGGTGCGGAGGACGTCCGCCGGGCGCTGCAGCACGTCGTCGTCGACGAGCACCTGCTGACCGACCCGGACACGGGCCGACCCACGCGCCGCGCCCGGTTCGACCCGGACCCGGACGTGGCCGAGGCGTTCACCCGGGTCCTCCGCGGCACGCACACCGCGGTCGACGTCGCCCTGGTGGAGCACCAGGTCGCCGAGTCCGGCCACCGGGCGGAGAACCCGGAGGCGACCCACCGCGAGGCCCACGAGGCCGCGAACCGCGTGGTGGAGGGGCAGTGGCTGCCGGGTGAGCCCACCCGCGCCGACGAGACGATCGAAGGTCTGGAGGGCACGGATGGCGGTGTACCTGGTGTACCGCAAGGCGAGCGAGACCCCGGAGACGGTCGAGTACCGGTGGGGCGACGACCCGGGGGCCCTGTCGAGACGGGTGGTGCTCGATCCGAGGGCGCCGACGCAGTGGCCGACGGTGGGCGGGGAGGAACCGCTCATGCCAACGCTGGTCCGGGCCGTGCTGAAGCGGCAGCGCGAGACGGGGACCTGGCCGGACCGGGGGGTCGTGGAGCACTAGACGGCGATGCCGTGCCCGGGGAACGGGTCGGCGGAACGGAGATCCTCGACGGTGGACCGGGGGGTCGTCGTCCTGCTGCGGCCGCACCTGCGTTCCGCCCCGGGGACGTCGAGACGGGTGTCCCGCGTTCGGTCGTCGAGCCCGGCCGCTACCTGTCACCCGGGGACGACGTCGCGGCCGCCCTGGCCCGGGTGGTGCCCACCGACCCGCTGGCAGACCTGGCGGCCTGGGTACCGGCGGTCAACCCGGTGCTGCGGGCCCTGGACCCGCGCTCGGCGCAGGCCCAGCCGTGGGCGAACAACTGCGGTGAGTGCTCCCGCGCGGTGGCCGACATCGCGCAGGGCATCGACGTCCGACCCGCACTGGGCGACGGCGCCCTCCGGCCCGGTGAGAGCCAGGAGATGTGGTCCTGGACCGGGAGCCAGCCGACGCAGACCCTCACCGCGGCACCCGACGCCGACCACGTGCAGTTCACCGCCGACGCCTGGGCGGCGCTGGAGACCGACCTCGTCGGGCGGCCGGTGCGCACGGTCGCCGTCGTCGGGGTGGACTGGCACGACCCGGACCTGGGGCCCGACGGCGGGCACTGGTTCAACGCCGTCGTCACCGAGGACGGCGTGCAGTGGGTGGACGGGCAGACCGGCGAGACGTCCGGGTGGCCCCCGGGCTACCAGCGGCAGGTGTGGCAGGTCGAGGCAGCCGTCCGGGAGCCGGGCGGCACGTGGACGGGAGCAGCGCTTGAGCGAGCACGAGACAGCGGGACCGACACCCCCGGGGACACCGCAGGAGGCACTGGAGACGGTGCTGCGGTGGCTGGGGGTCGACCCGACGGAGCAGGACCCGAGCAGCTGGGACGTCCGGCCGTTCCGGGACGCGTGGTGGACGGCGCCGGCGCCCCGCCAGCGGGGCGACTCGGCCTACCTGGTGCGCCGGGGGACGGTCCGACCGGTCCTGTCGAACGGCCACGACACGGCAGCGGGGGTCTACCAGGAGATGGTGGCCGACCAGGGCTGACGGCCGGACGCGTCGTCTCCCCCGAGCAGGCCGAGCGGCTCGCCGACCTGCGCCGATGGATGGTGGAGGGCACCGGCCCGACCAGGCTGCGCGCCCGCGGACCGGCGACCGAGCTGTTGACCGAGCTCGGCCTCGTCCAGGGCGCGGCGGACACCGCCACCGGGCAGGTCGTCGGCGGCAGCCCGGACGTCGAGCTCCGGTTGGCCGCGCTGCCGGCCGACGTCGAGGCGGACGCGCGCACCCTCAACGAGCTGCTGGGCACCTCCGCGGTGCCCGAGGCCGTGGCCGGCCGGCTGGCGACGACGGTCCGGGTGCTCGTCGGCGGGGGCCTGCCCGCGGTCCTCGCCCAGGTGCCCGGCTTGCTCGTCGGTGCCCTCAGCGGGGACTGGGCCAGGCTGGGGACGGCGGTGGCCTCCGCCGCGGTCGGGGTCGCGGCCTCGACGGCGCTCGGCCTCGCCGACCGGGCGCACGCGCGGCTCAGCGCCCGGATGGCGGTGCACGACGACGCCCGGCGCGGTCCGTCCCCGGCGGTCCGCGGGGTCCTCGACGCCGCCACCGCCCGGCTGGCCGGTGAGGTCGAGGCCTTCCGGACGGAGCTGGCCTCGGCCGGGGTGGACCGGTCGGACCGGGCGAGGCCCGGTCGCGTCCTGCCGCCGGCGACCACCCCCGCCGCCCCCGCCCCCACCGGGTCGGGGGACGTGGTGGCCACGACGCCGTCCGGCCCGCCCGACGTCCGGCCGTCGGTGCCGCGGTTCGGCGCGTGGCTCGCCCGGAGCCTGACCGGTCCGGCCACCGCGCTGGTCGGGGTGGGGGTCCTCGCCCTGGTCGCGCTGCCGCTGTCCCCGGCGCTGGCCTGGGGCGCGCTCGCCTCGACGGCCGCGGCCGGGCTGGTTGCGCACGCGCAACGCTCGTTCGCCGACCGGAAGGCCGAGCTCGAGCAGACCCGCAAGGCCGTGGAGCAGGCCCGGGGTGCGGCCACCGCGCAGGCCCGTGCGGCCGCGGAGCTCCAGGTCGAGGTCGAGGCGCGCGAGGCCACCGAACGGCTGCTGGCAGCCGTCCGCGGCCCACTTACCGGACGGCCGGTCACCGGGGACCCGGCCGCTGACGGCATGGCCGACCAGACCCCGTCGGGTCCCGTGCTGGCACCCGGTGGGGTCCGCGGCCCGCTGGACGCGGCGTCCCTGGGGTCGGCCGACCGGGCCCGGCTGGCCGACGTCGCCACCGCCGCACAGGCCGTGCTGGACGCCGGACGCGACGACCCGGACCCGGCGCTGCAGACCCGACTGCGGGCCGCGGCCGAGGCCGCCGGGATGCTCAGCGACCCCACCGGGACCGGGTCCGACCCCGACGCCCTGGGCTGGCCGCACCGCCGGCTCCTGCTGGACCCCACGCTGCAGCCCGTCGTCGCGCAGCTGGACACGCTCCCCACCGCCGTACCCCGGCTGCGCAGCCACCTGGCCTCGGCCGCCTGGGGGGTCGCGGTGCCCGGTGCGCTCACCGCCCTGCCCGGGGTGCTGCTGGGCGTGGGGGTGGGCCCGCTCGCGCTGGTCGCCTTCGGGGTGCTGCCGGTCGGCGCCGCCGTGGCCACCGCGGTCCGGCAGCACGCCGCCGCCTCCACCGTCGAGCGCGCCACCACGGCCCGGGCCCGGGCGAAGACCGACCTGCCCGCCGCTGCCCGCGTGCTGCTCGACGCCGAGGTGGCCGACGCCCGCGCCGTCGCCCGTGCCCGCCGGCAGGACCTCGCCGCGGCCGAGGACGTCGCCGCCGGGGTCGACCGGGTCCGGGAGGCCCGCGCCGAGCGGCAGGTCGCCCGCCGCCGGCTGCTGGACGCCCTGGTCGGCCCGGCCGACCCGGCGGTGGAGCTGCCGGTGGTGCCCGGCCCCACGCCGGTCCGACCCACCGTGCCCGCTGCGCCCGGCCCGGTCACCCCCGATGCGGCGGTCACCGCGCCCTGGGTGCGGTCGGTGGCCACCGCGGTCGCCGCGCCGGTCCTGGGCACGGTGGCCTCGGTCGTCGCCTGGCACGCCAGCTTCGCCGCCGACGCCGGTGCGCTCTGGGACCCGGGCACCTGGACGACGCTGGCCGGTCTGCCGCAGGTCGGGGCCGTGGCGGTCGTCGCCGCACTCGGGGCCGCGGTGTCGGCGGGCGTGTCGACCAGCCTGGAGTCCTGGGCCGAGAACAGCCGGGCCGCGACCCGGGAGCAGCGGGCGGCCGCGCTGAAGGTGCACGAGGCCGCCCGGGCCGTGGCACTGCGTGAGGTCGAGCTGGGCCGACCGCGGGCCGCCCGCGACGGGCTGTTGGACGCCGTCCGGCGGGCCGAGGCGGCCTCGACCGCCCGCGCGGTCCAGGTCGAGCAGCAGGCCGAGGACGCCGTGCCCCGGCGTCCTGCCGGGCTCGTCGTCCGGTTGGTCGAGTGGATGCAGACCCAGACGGAAGCGGTCGCCCGCGCCGTCCTGGACGGTGCGCGGCCCGGCGAGCCCGCGGGCCGCGCCGCGCTCTCCCGACTGGCCACGGGGCTGTCGGTGGCACCCCGCGCGGAGGCCCCCGAGCGGATCTCCCGTCTGCTGCACGCGGCCCGGGCGGACGGCCTCGGTCCGGGCGACGTCCCCGGCAGCCCCGAGCTGGACCGGGTGCTCGAGCTGGACGCCGCCCTGCCCGGCGGCCCGGCGAACGGTGCCGGGACGGCGAGCGCCGGGATCGACTGGGCCCGGATGGCAAGGATCGCCAACGCCACGGGCTGGTGGCCGGAGGAGGAGGACGAGGTCGTCGTGCGCGTCGTCCGGGACATCGCGCCGGTCCCGCCGGACCGAGCCCGGGCGGCCGGACCCACCCGACCGTCCCGTGGTCCCGCGGGAGCCGCGCCACCGCCCTTCCCCTACGGCCCGCGCCCGACGGCGCCCGCTCCGGGTGCTGCTCCGGCCCACGCCCCGGCCCACGTCCCGTCCCCCGGCGGGTCCGACGAGCGGGTGCTGGTCGACGACCGGCCCGACGGCACCGGCCGGACGACGGCCACCGTCGTGCACGTCACCTCCCCGACCGGGCAGTCACTGCCCGTGCTGGCGCGCTGGGTCGAGCCCGGCCCGGGTCGACGTCCGGTGCTGGTGCTGTCCGAGGTGCCCGGTGCGGCTTTCTGGTGGGGCGTGCCCGCCGCGGTGCAGCAGGCGGTCACGGGCGCGCTGGACCGGCTGCTGCCCGACGGCGCCGCGGACCGGTTGCGCGGCCTGGTGCTGCTCGCGGAGCGGCCGGGCCCGGGCGGCCGCCCCGACCTGGCCGAGTACCCGGTGACCGTCACCTCGGACGGCACGGTGCAGCCGGTTGGTGGACCCCGCGTCCTGCCTGCCGGGGAGGCCGCGGCCGCGACGGCCGCGCTGGGGCTCACCCCGGTCGCCCAGCTGCTGGGCCGGCTGACCCCGGAACCGGTGGAGGGGTAGGGCAGGACCTCAGCCGGCGGTGTCGAGGTGCCCGGCGCCGTCGGACACCATCTGGGCGACGACATCCCACAGGTCGACCAGGACCCGCCGTTCCAGGTCCGGGCCGGGTGCGCCGTCGAGGTCCTCGGCCCACAGCGCCTGCACCCCGGCAGCGGCGCGCCGCAGGTCGGTGGCCAGGACGGCGGCCAACCAGACGTCGACGTGCCGCCCGGTCAGCCGGGTCAGCGGGGGGAGTCCGGGCAGCCCGTAGCCCGTCGTCCCGTCCGGGGCGGCCCCGGTGGCCTGGCCCGACGGGCGGGCCCGCACGGTGGCCGACACCCTCGGGGCGTCGTGGTCCCGGGGGTCGACGTGGACCAGCAGCCCGCGCGCCACCAGCCGTGGCACCGCCTCGTCGGGGTCGACGCCGAGTCCGAGCAGCCGGCGCGCGACCGCCACGGCCCGCGCCCCGGAGGGCTCCCCGCCGGCGTGCGCCCGCTCCCAGACCCGGGAGTCCTCGGGGGTGAGCAGCTCGGCGGTCGCGCCGTGCCGGACCACGACCTGCCGGGGCCCGGGGGAGGAGGGGTCGTGCAGCTCGCCGAGCCGGTGCCCGACGGGCAGGACCAGCCCGGGCCACTGCTGGTCGACGTCGGCCATCAGACCTCCCCGGCCGGCTGTACGCAGACCAGTCCGATCGAGCACCAGACCGGCAGCCAGCCGACGACCAGCCGCAGCAGGGCGTCGCCGTCCCGGGCCTCGTCCATCGGCACGTCGGCGTCCCGGGCCATGGCCGCCAGCCCGTCGCAGGCGGCGGCCAGGTCGGGCCAGCGGTGCACCAGCGACAGCGCGTCGTGCAGCACCCGGGGGAGCCGGGCCAGCTCGACGTCCCCGAGCCCGTAGCGGTAGACGGTGGGCTCGGCGGCGCTGTTGCCCCAGCCCTCGGCCAGCGGCAGCAGGGTCAGCGTCCGGGCGACCGGGCGCGGCTCGGCCGGGTCGATGCCCACGACGGCGCCCTGCGCCACCAGGTCGCCGAGGACGGCGGTCGTGTCGGGCCCGGTCGTGCCGGCCACCCGGGCCACGTCGGCGGGCGTCCACGGCTGACCGGCCGGGTGGTCCGGGGCGCCCCGGGTGGCCGCCCAGACGCGGTGCGTCAGGGCGTCCCAGGGGTCGATCGGACGGCGGCCGACGGCGACCGAGGCGCCGTCGGGCCACAGCTCGTAGCACCAGCCCAGCGCGAGCAGTCCGGGCCCGGGCACGCTCACGGGAGGGCCTCCAGCCAGCCGGCACCCACGCAGAGCAGGTCGTGCAACCAGTCGACGACGGCGGCCCGCACCGCGGCGGGGTCGGTCTCGGCCGCGGTCACGCCCGGGTCGTCGACGGCGGCAGCGGCCAGGAAGTCCGCCGCCTCGGCCAGCGAGCCCAGCTCGGGGGCCAGGCTCCAGAACTCGTAGACCCGCGGGGAGACCTCGCGGACCGGGGGCGCCCCGGGGACGCCGATCCCGCAGACCCAGCCGTGGTCCCGTTCGAGGTACCCCAGGCCGGAGAGCCGGCTGTACCAGCGGTGGCCGGCCAGGAACCCCTCGGCGTCGTCGGGGTCGACCTCGGCGAGCAGCCGGCGGGCGAGCAGGTCCTCGACCAGCCGGTCGACGTCGGCCGGGCCCAGGTCGGGGAACACCGCGCCGACCTGTCCGCGGTCCCAGGCCACGTGGCCGACCACGGCGGTCAGCCCGTGCGCCACGTCCCAGAGGTCGGCCGGGTCGCCGTCCTCCACCAGCACGGCCTCCCCGCCGGTGTGCACCAGCAGGCCCCGGGTCTCCCCGCCCGTCCCGGTGTGCAGCTCACCCAGCCGCTGGCCGACCGGCAGCAGGCGGGCGCCGCCCGGCAGGCTCACGCCGACGCCCCGACGGTCACGAGCTCCAGGTGGACCGCGCCGACGGCCAGCAGCAGCGGGAGGGCCTCCCGGACCCGGACGGCGAGCACGGCGGCGTCACTGCCGGCGGCGGCCGGGAGCCCGGCCCGGCCGGCGGCGCCCGCGGCCCAGGCCACGGCGGCGGCCAGGTCGGGGAACCGGTGTGCGCTGGTCACCGCGTCGAAGGTGACCCGGTCCAGGTGCACCAGCGGCACCTCCGGGGTGCCCAGCGTCCACACCTCGGGCTCCGCGGCGCTGTTGCCCAGGGCGGGGAGCTGGACGGTCGCCCGGACCCGGGTGAGCAGCTCGGCGTCGTCGGGCTCGACCGCGGTGACCAGGCCCCGGTCGAGCAGGTCGGTGAGGACGGCGGGGGTGTCGGGCAGCCCGGCGGCCGTGGTCTGCAGCTCGAGGTCGGCGACGGTCCAGGGGGCTGCGGCACCGGGGAGTCCGTGGCTTAGCGACCAGACCAGCCAGCCGACCGGGTCGAGTGCGTGCACCACCCGACCGGCCAGCACGTCGTGGGTGACGCCGTCCTCCCGGGGCCCCAGGGATCGGCCGAGGGGGAGCAGCCAGGACGCGTCCGGCGGCGGGGCGGAGGACATCGCGGCGACACTATCCGTCCCGGTGGCACCCGGCCCGGCACGCTGCCGTGTCAGGGTCGTGCCGTGACCCAGCCCGGCAAGCCCCCGCCGCTGATGGAGACCCGCAAGGTCCTGCAGGCCGCCCGCCCGCCCGTGGGGGAGGGCCCGCCCACCCGCGAGGTGCTGGCCGGCCTGCGTCGTCGACGTCCACCGGCGTCGGTGCTCCTCGCCGTCGCCCTGATGGCGCTGGTGCCGCTGGTCCTGCTGGTCCTGGCGCTCCTCGTCCTGGTCGACACCTGGACCGGGGACGACGGGGTGTTCCTCTCCCTGGTGAAGACGGTGCTGTTCAGCGGCACCCTGTTCCTGCTGTCCGCGCTGGCCTGGCGGGGGGTCAAGCGCGCCCTGCACTTCGGCAGCTACCGCGAGGGGCTCTTCGTGGCCCGGCTGACCACCGGTGTCTGCGTGTTCATCGCCGTGTTCCTGCTCTGGTACGTGCTCAGTGAGGGCAACGAGCAGGAGCCCTCGATGCTCGTTCCCTTCGTCGTCCTGGCCGTGGTGTGGCTGCCCGCGTTGCCGCTGCAGACGCGGTCGGCCAAGGAGTGGCCCGACCGGGTGCTGCTGCGCAGTGGCCCCCAGGTGCGCGGTGAGCGGGAGCTGGCGTTCCTGCTGGAGGCCCGCCCGCACTCCTGCGGGCAGCCGCTGCCGGTCGGGGCCGCGATCGCCGTCGCCGACGAGGAGTCCCGCGGCTGGGTCTGGCGGGGCGACTGCCCGCACTGCGGGCGACCGGCCGTGCACGTGTTCGGCGAGCGGACCGAGGACGCGCCCACCGAGCCCTGGGCCTGGGGGCGGGACGGTTCACGCCCCGGTCTCGGCGGTGGCGACCTGCTCCACCTGGGTGACCGGTTCGAACAGCCCGCGGACGTCGAGCCCACCGCGCTGTCCGACGACCAGCTGCACCAGACCTGGCTGGCGGCGCTGGGATCGGTGCAGGCGACCGAGCAGCTGCTCCAGCTGGTGCGGCCCGGCAAGGACGCCGTGGCCCCGTGGCGGCGCACCGGGCGCCCGGTGCCGTTGACCACGCCGGGGGAGGTCTTCTCCCGGACGGCGATCGAGTCCCGGCTGGCCGCCCGCCGCGACACCCTGGCCCGCCTGGAGGCCGAGACCGCCCGCCGCCGCGCCCTCCCCGCCTGACCCCGGCGTCGATCAGCTCCGACGACGAACGTGCGTCCTCCTCCACCGGCGTCGGTGGAGGAGGACGCACAGTGGTCGTCCCAGCTGATCGACGCCGCGGGGGCGTGGGGTGGGTCAGCGGGTGGCGCGGATGGACGTGCTGGTGTTGGACAGCGGGGCCCAGGCGTCCGGGTGCTTCTGGCCGGAGTCGACGACCCAGCCCGGGGTGCGGGTGGCCGTCGTCGTCCCGCGGCCGGCGGCCGGGCGGGCGCTGAGGCTCACGATCAGGGCCAGCAGCACCAGCAGGCCCACCAGCACACCACCGACGATCACGAGCGTCTCCATCATGGGCATGACGGTACGTACGCGGACCGTTCCGTCGCGTGAGCAGATGTCACCGAACATCGGCCGGCGACTGCGGGGACTGTGACAGACCTGGTCCCACCCGCCCCAGCTGTCCCGGTGGTCAACCCGCCGGTTGCAGGACGGCGCTCAGTGCGTCCCAGCGGCTGATCTCGCACCCGTCGGTGCGGGAGAACGTGGCGTCGACGTCCTCGCCGTCCAGGGTGCCGGTGACCGTCGCGGTCTGCGGCCCGCCGAACTGCTGGGTGCAGACGACGTCGCTGCCGACCGGTGCGAACCCGGCCACGCCCACCGCGGCGAGCTGGTCGCAGGCCGCGCGCGGGTCGGCCACGTCGCCACCGGCCGGGTCGCAGGTCAGCGTGGCGGTGACGACGTCCCCGGTGCCCTCGGCGTCCAGCTCGACGGTCAGCTCGGTCGCCGGGGCCGGGCGGTCGGCCGTGTCGTCGTCCCCACCTCCGCAGCCGGCCAGCAGGAGGAGCGCACCGCCGGCGAGCAGGGTGCGCCGCAGGAGGTCCCCGGGGGCGCGGCGTTCGGTGGGCGTCTGGAGCACGGGTGTCAGGGTGCCCCCGACCGAGCCGGTGCGCACGCGTGGTCGGGGGAGACTCCTCGGGTGTCCGCCACCCAGCTCCAGGAGTACGACGCCTTCGGCCCCTGGATCCTCCCGGTGCGGACGACGGAGGACGTGCCGCCGCTGTTCCGCCCGGCCGGGGTGGACGTGGCGCGGTCGACCGTGGCGTTCAAGGTGCCGCGGAACGTCGCGCGTCGGGACGCCGTCCCCGGGATGGACCTGTACGACCACCTGCTGGCGCTCGAGGGCGGGGCCCTGACGGTCGTGAGCCGCACGGTCGACCCGGGGCCCGGGTTCACCGTGCGCCGGGTCCCCGCCGGGGCCGTGGCCGGGGTCCGGGACACCGTGGACCTGCTCGACGGCCGGCTGGCGGTCTACGACCGGGACGGCGGGTCGGTGCGGATCGGTTACAACGGGTCGGCGGCGGCCACGGTCGGTGAGCTCGTCGACCACCTGACCGCGACCCTCCCGTCCCGTCGGGCCACGGCCGGTCCGGGCGTGGCACTGGACAGGGGTGACCTGGGGCGCGAAGACGTGGACCTCGTCGCCTTACTGGGCGAGGTCCGTGGCGGCCGTCCGGGCGGCCGCCTGCTCGCCGTGCAGCACCGCACCTGGCTGAGCCCGACCGGCGTGCTCGCCCGGGTGGGGCACCGGCTGTCCCCGGCGACCCTGCCCGCGACCCTCGTCCACCTCGACGACACCACCCTCGAGGTGCTGTCCCGGGCCGAGCCCGTGGTGCGCGGGCGGGCCCCGGACCGCTCGCTGTCCCGCCTGGTGCTGCCGGCAGCCGCGGTCGAGCTGCACGCGGTCACCCCGCACCGGCGCTACGCCGACGTGGTGGAGGTCGGGCTGGGGGTGGGGGCGGCGCGGTTCGTCGTCCCCCTGGTCGCCGGCGGTGACGCCGTGCGGGCGCTCACCGCGCTGTCGGGTGGCTGAGGCTCCTCAGAGCGCGACCGGCAGGCCGGTGTACATCTCGGCGAGCTCGCGCTGGGCTGCCTCGGACTCGCACACCCGGCGCAGCTGGGAGAGCTGCAGCTCCTCGTCGAAGGGGTCGCCCGAGGTGTGCAGCATCGAGGTCATCCACCAGGAGAAGTGCGTACAGCGCCAGACCCGGGCCAGCGCCTTGTCGGAGTAGGCGTCGACCAGGTCGGTCTCCTTCTCGGCCAGCAGCCGCACCAGCGCCTGGGCCAGCAGGGTCACGTCGGCGACGGCGAGGTTGAGGCCCTTGGCCCCGGTCGGCGGCACGATGTGCGCGGCGTCCCCGGCCAGGAACAGCCGGCCGTGCCGCATCGGGGAGGACACGAACGAGCGCATCGGCAGGATCGACTTCTCGGTCACCGGCCCGGTCTGCAGCTCCCAGCCGGGCATCGCCATCCGGGTGGCGAGGGCCTCCCAGATGCGGTCGTCGGACCAGTCCTCGATCTTCTCGGTGGGGTCGACCTGGACGTAGAGCCGCGACACCGACGGCGAGCGCATCGAGTGCATCGCGAAGCCGTCGGGGTGCCGGGCGTAGATCAGGTCGTCGGTGCTGGGGGCGACGTCGGCCAGGATGCCCAGCCAGGCGAAGGGGTAGGTGCGCTCCCACAGCTGCCCGTCGGTGGCCGCGGTGACGATCGGCCGGGAGACGCCGTGGAATCCGTCGGTGCCGGCGATCGCGTCGCACTCCAGCACCTGGGCCACCCCGTCGGCGTCGGTGAAGGTGATGCGCGGGGTGTCGGTGTCCACGTCGAGCGGCTGGACGTCGGAGACCTCGAACAGCAGCGGCGGGCCGTCGTCGAGCTGGGCGGCGATGAGGTCCTTGACCACCTCGGACTGCCCGTAGATCCACACGTTGCGACCGCACAGCTCGGGGAAGTCCAGCTTCTGCTTCACGCCCGGGTACTGGAGGTAGATCCCGTCGTGCTCCAGGCCCTCGCGGTCCAGTCGGGCGCCCATGCCGACGTCGCGCAGCGTGGTGACCGTGTGCTGCTCGAGGATCCCGGCCCGGATCCGCGCCTCGACGTAGTCGCGGCTGCGGTTCTCCAGCACGACCGAGTCGATGCCCTGCACCGCGAGCATCCGCGACAGCAGCAGTCCGGCCGGCCCGGCCCCGATGATCCCCACCTGAGTACGCACGCCCGGAGTGTGACCCGGACGACGTCGGCGGGGCGACGGATCCCTTCCGCTGACCGGAAGCCCTCGGCCGCCCCTTCTCGCGTGATCATGGGGTCGTTGCCAGGGGACACGCTCGTACGGGCGGTTCCGGTGGCGACAACCCCATGATCAACGAGAGAAGGGGAGGGGAGGGGAGGGAGGGGGGAGGGTCAGGAGAACTCGGCCGTGCGGGCCAGCTCGCGGCCGATGCCGCGGGCGGCGACCTCCAGGACCGGCACCAGCCGCGGCAGGTCCCGCTCGGCCCGGTGCGTGGGGACGACGATGCCCAGTGCTGCGGCGACCACCGGCCGTCCCCCGGGCAGCACCACGCTGACCGGGACGGCGACCGACGCGGCCCCCAGGCTCATCTCCTCCGAGGTGCGGGCCGACCCGCTGCGGCGGACCTCGGCGAGCTCGCGGGCCAGCCGGCCGGGGTCGACCAGGGTGTGCCGGGTCTCCCGGGTGAGCGACCGCAGCACCTGCTCCACGACGTCGTCGGGTGCTGCGGCCAGCAGCACCTTGCCCACCCCGACCGCGTGCAGCGGCAGCCGGCTGCCGACCTGGCTGACCACCGGCACCGACTCCCGGCCCGACACCCGGTCCACGTAGAGCGCGGTCGTCCCGTCGCGGACGGCCAGGTGCACGGTGTCCCGGGTGGCGGTGTGCACGTCGAGCAGGAACGGACTGGCCACCTGGCGCAGCTCGGCCTGCACCGGGGCCAGCAGGCCGAGGTCCCAGAGCTTGCGACCGATCTCGTACCGCCCGTCCGGACGACGGGACAGCGCCCCCCAGGCCGCGAGCTCGCCCAGCAGCCGGTGCGCGGTGGTCATCGGCGTCCCGCTGCGGGATGCGACCTCGCTCAACGTGAGTCGCGGGTGGTCGGCGTCGAAGGCGTCCAGCACCGCCAGCGCGCGGGAGGTCACCGACCGCCCCGCCGTGCCCCCGCCCGCCATCATGTCCCTTCCGCCCAGTGGGAGGACGAGAGTGCCAGAGACCCGGGTCACGTCGTACGTTGCGGCCCATGTCCGGCTCCCCGTCCTCGTTCGTCCTGCCGAGGTACCTGCCCGAGGACGGCGACCAGCGCACCCCGGTCGCCTCCCCCGGCTACCGGTCCACCGGCCTGCGCGCTCCGTTGCGCACCCCGGTCGACCTGCCGCACCGCCTCACCGAGGTCACCGGCCCGGTGCTGGGTGAGGACCGGGTCGCTCCCGGGGACGCCGACCTCACGCTGCGCGCCGGGGGTGAGGCCCAGGGGCAGCGGATCATCGTGTTCGGCCGGGTGCTCGACAGCGGCGGCCGTCCGGTGCCGCACGCGCTGCTGGAGATCTGGCAGGCCAACGCCGCCGGCCGCTACCGGCACGTGGTGGACAACTGGCCCGCCCCGCTCGACCCGCACTTCGACGGCCTGGGCCGGGTGGTCACCGACTCCCTCGGCCGCTACGAGTTCACGACCGTCCAGCCCGGCGCCTACCCGTGGGGCAACCACCACAACGCCTGGCGCCCGGCGCACATCCACTTCTCGCTGTTCGGCACGGCCTTCACCCAGCGGCTGGTCACCCAGATGTACTTCCCGGGCGACCCGCTGTTCGGCCAGGACCCGATCTTCAACGCCATCCCGCCGGGCGCCCGCGACCGCGCGATCGCCACGTTCGACCTGTCCCGCACCCAGCCCGACTGGGCGCTGGCCTACGCCTGGGACATCGTCCTGCGCGGCACCGCTCAGACGCCCTTCGAGACCGACGAGGACGGGGACGTCGCGTGAGCGCCCACGACAGCGACCTGGTGCGCGACGCCGACGAGACCAACGACCGGCGGCCGGGCACCCCGCGCCGCGGCACCGGGTTCCTCGACGGGCCGCTCACCCTGCGCACCACCCCCAGCGCCACCGTCGGGCCCTACCTGGCCATCGGGTTGACCTGGCCGGACGGCCCGTTCGCCGTCGCCGAGGGCACCCCGGGCGCGGTCTGGCTGCGGGGCCGGGTGCTCGACGGCAACGGCGACGTCGTCCCCGACGCGATGGTGGAGACCTGGCAGGCCGACCCCGACGGCCGGTTCGCCCACCCCGACGACCCCCGCGGCGCGGCGACCACGGAGGGCTTCCGTGGCTTCGGCCGTTCGGACACCCGGGACGGCGAGTACGCGGTGTGCACCCTCAAGCCCGGCCCGGTGCCGGACGGCGAGGGTGGCTGGCAGGCCCCGCACGTCGACGTCTCGGTCTTCGCCCGCGGGCTGCTGGACCGGGTGGTCACCCGCGTCTACTTCGCCGACGAGGCCGACGCCAACGCCACCGACCCGGTGCTGGCCGGTCTGAGCGCCGAGCAGCAGGCCACCCTGGTCGCCCGGCCGACCGAGGACGGCTACCGGCTCGACGTGCACCTGCAGGGAGACAGCGAGACCGTCTTCTTCGCGGTGTGAGGATGGGCGCGTGACGGGACTCTGGGACGGCACGTTCGCACGCGGGGGAGCGGCTGCGGCGGTCTCCGACGAGGCCTGGCTGCAGGCCATGCTGGACGTCGAGGCCGCGCTCGCCCGGGCCGCGGCCCACGTCGGGCTGGTCGCCGAGACCTCCGCCGCCGAGGTCACCCGGCTCGCCGGGCAGCCCGGCTCGCTGGACCTGGCCACCGTCGTCGCGCACGCCGCGGACGCCGGCAATCCGGTGCCCCCGCTGGTCCGGGCGCTCACCGACGCGGTCGGCCCGCACGCCGCCGCGGCCGTGCACGTGGGCGCCACCAGCCAGGACGTCGTCGACACCGCGCTGGTGCTCGTCGCCCGCCGGGCCCTCGCCGCCGTCGACACCGACCTCGCCGCCGCGGCCGACGCCGCGGCCCGGTTGGCGAGCGAGCACCGGGACGACGTCACCATCGGGCGCACCCTGCTGCAGCAGGCGCTGCCCACCACGATCGGGCTCAAGGCCGCGGTCTGGCTCGCCGCCCTCGACGGTGCCCGCGCCCGGCTGCGCGCCGTGGACGCCTCGCTGCCGGTGCAGTACGGCGGCGCGGTCGGCACGCTGGCCGCCAGCCGCGGCTCCGGCGTCGACCTCCGCGCGGCGCTGGCCGAGGAGCTCGGGCTGCAGACCACCGCCGTCCCCTGGTTCACCACCCGGCTGCCGGTCGCCGACCTGGCCGGTGCCCTCGGTGCTGCCGCCGGCGTCGTCGCCACGGTCGCGGTGGACGTGGTGCTGCTGGCCCAGACCGAGGTCGCCGAGGCGGCCGAGTCGGGCGAGGGCCGCGGCGGCTCCTCGGCCATGCCGCACAAGCGCAACCCGGTCGCCGCGATCTCCGCCCGGGCCTGCGCCCGCCGTGCCCCCGGCCTGGTCGGCACCCTGTTCGGGGCGATGGAGCAGGAGCACGAACGCTCCGCCGGCGCCTGGCACAGCGAGTGGCCCACCCTCTCGGCGCTGCTGGCCACGGTCGGTTCGGCCGCGGCCTGGCTGGCGGACTGCCTGGGCGGGTTGACCGTCGACACCGCCCGCGCCGCCGCCGTGGTGGACGCCGCCGGGGGCGCGCAGCTGGCCGGCGCGCTGGCCGACGCGCTCACCGGGAGCCTGGGCCGCGGGCCCGCCCACGACGCCGCCGCCGACGCCGTCCGCACCGCCGCCCGGGAGGGCCGCACCCTGGCCGACGTCGTCGCCGAGCGGACCGACGTCGACGTCGCCGCACTGCTCGCCCACGCCACCCCCGACGTCGGCGAGGCCGGCGCACAGACCGACGCGGCACTCGCCGCGCACACCGTCTCGATGCAGGACTGAGAGGAACCCCGTGCCCCCGATCGACGTGCACGCCCTCGTGGAGGGCCCGGCCGACGCACCCGTCGTCGTGCTGTCCAACTCCCTCGGCGCGACCCTGGCCATGTGGGACCCGCAGGTGCCCGCGCTGACCGAGCGCTACCGGGTGGTCCGCTACGACACCCGGGGCCACGGCCGCTCCCCGGTGCCCGACGGCGACTCCACGATCGACGACCTGGCCGACGACCTCGTCGCCCTGCTCGACCGGCTGGACGTCCAGCGGGCCCACGTCGTCGGGCTGTCGATCGGCGGCATGACGGCGATGCGGCTGGCTGCCCGGAACCCCGAGCGGGTCGACCGGCTCGCGCTGCTGTGCACCTCGGCGCACACCGGCAACCCCGACGCCTGGGTGGAGCGGGCGCAGACCGCCCGCACCCAGGGCACCGGCGCGCTGGCCGAGACCGTCGTCGGGCGCTGGTTCACCCCGGACTTCGCGGCGGCGAACCCCGGGCTGGTCGCCGAGATGCGGGCCACCATCGAGGGCATCTCCGACGAGGGCTACGCCAGCTGCTGCGCCGCCGTCGGGGGCATGGACCTGCGCGCGGACCTCGCCCGGATCACCGCGCCCACCCTGGTGGTCAGCGGCCTGGACGACCCGGCGCTCCCCCCGGAGCACCAGACCGCGATCGCCGAGGCGGTCCCCGAGGCACAGCTGCTGCAGCTCACCCCGGCCGCGCACATCGCCAACCTCGAGCAGCCGCAGCAGGTCACCGACGCGCTGCTGGCCCACCTGGGCAGTGCCTCGTGAGCACCGACGAGGAGCGCCGCGAGGCCGGCATGCGCACCCGCCGCGAGGTGCTCGGCGACGCGCACGTCGACCGCGCCGTCGCCGCCGTCACCCCGCTGACGGCCGACTTCCAGGACTTCATCACCCGGGTGGCCTGGGGTGACCTCTGGCAGCGCCCCGGTCTGGACCGGCGCACCCGCTCGATGCTCACCCTGGCGATCACCGCCTCGCTGCGGCACTGGGACGAGTTCGCGCTGCACGTGAGGGCTGCGGTGCACAACGGCCTGACCGACGAGGAGATCGCCGAGGTCTGCCTGCACACCGCGGTCTACGCCGGCGTCCCCGCCGCCAACCACGCCCTCGCCGTCGCCAAGCCCATCCTCGCCGAGCTCCGCACCCCCTGACCGCCCAGCGCACGAAGCGCCCTTTCCGGGATCCCGGAAAGGGCGCTTCCTGCGATGGCCACCCGTCGGGTCAGCCGGCGGGGACGGAGACAGCGAAGGACAGGGTGTTCGGCTGGAAGTCGACCGTCGCGGTGTCCGGGTAGGTGAAGACGCCGCCGAAGGTCAGCGTGCCCTCGGTGAAGTCGGCCGGGACGTCGAACGCCGTCCCCACCAGGCTCGGGTCGGGCACCAGGTCCTGGCTGGGCACCACGGTGCCGTCGGGGAGCGTCAGCGTGAAGTACTCCGCCGGGCCCTCGCCGCCACTGAGCCCGTCGGCCACCAGGTCGGTGTCGAGCACCAGGAACGCCCGGTCGGGGCCCGAGGGCAGGGCGGTGACGTTGGTGCCCGCGTAGTAGGACAGCTCGGCGCTCTGGATCGTCACGGTGAAGGTGAACGGAGTCGTCACCCGGCCCGGGGCGCTGATCACGCCCGGGATCTGCTGGGCCGGCACCGGTGCGGCCTCGGTGTTCTCCCGCACCAGCACCTGCAGGTTGTCCGGACCGGGGGTGCCGTCGACCAGCGACAGCGTCTGCACCACGTCGCCGTCGGTCACGACGAGGTCCAGGGTTGCGCCCTCGGGGACCGAGAGCAGCCCCTCGATGCTCGCACCGGGGCTGACCAGGGCGGAGTCGACCGGGACCTCGTCGCCCCCGTCGACCCGGTAGGCCAGCGACGGTGCGGTGTTGGACAGGCCGATGCCGGAGTCGAGCTGGTAGCCGAACACCCGGAACACCTCGCCCTCGGCGGGGCGGCGGGCGTCGTCGCCGGTGCCCACCCGGTCGGCCTCGCCGACCTCGGTCACCGTCACCCGCGCGGCAGGGCCGGCCAGCACGGCCGGGCCGGAGGGGGCCTCCAGCGTGACGTCGTCGAAGGGGCCCTCGGCGGTGTAGCCGGGCTCGGCGCGCTGCGGCTCGGGCACCTCCAGGCCCCCGGCGCCGTCCGGCGGGGAGGACCCGTCGGGCCGGCTGAGCAGCTCACGGTCGCCGATCGGCTGCGGCTCGGGGTCGCTCGGCTCCGCGGCGACCTCCAGGGTCACGTCGCCCGACCCGGCGGACGGCGTCACCGGCAGCTGCAGGTACTGGGCCTCGGTGTCGCCGTCGACGAAGAGCACCGGGCCGCACACCAGGTCGTCCTGCACGTCGGTGGTGTCGGCGTCCAGGTACCGGTAGAAGCAGGCCGTGTCGTCGCTGCTGGCGCCGTTGCGGCTGCTGACGTAGGCGTCGATCGCGCTCTCGCCGTCGGTGAGCACCTTCTCGGGCTCGGTGACGGTGCGCCCGGCGTAGGTGAAGTCGCCGCCGCGCAGGAAGAAGAAGAGGCCACCGGCGACCAGGAGCGCGACCAGCAGCACCGCGCCGCCGATGACCAGCGGCTTGCGGCTGGACCTCGTCGCCGGCTGGGCGGTCCAGGGGGCCGGCTGGCCACCCTGCGGGGACCACCCACCGGCCGCGGACGACGACGAGCCACCGGGCTGGCCGGACGGACCGGACTGCGGGGGGACGGCGCCGAACTGGCGGGTGTCCTCACGCGGCGCCCACCCCTGTTGACCGGGTCCCTGCTGGCCGGGAGGCGTGGCCCACGGCGGAGCCGGCGGTCGCGGGCCCTGCTGACCGGGACCCTGCGGACCCTGCGGACCTGGCCCCTGCTGACTTGGCCCCTGCTGACGGGGCCACCCCGACGGCGGCACCGGGGGACGACCGGGCGGGGGCCCCTGGGGACCCTGCTGACCGGGCCCCTGCGGGCCCTGGGGGCCGGGCCCGTGGGGACCGGGCCCCTGCGGGCCGCCGGGGCGCTGGGCGCCCCAGCCGCCCGGCTGTCCACCCGGTGTGCGGTCGTCCCCGCGCTCGGTCACGGTTCCCCCTCGTCGACGGGACCGGGGTGGCGCAGGAGGCCCAGACGTCCCCGGTCGGTGGCGGAACGCTACCGAACCGCTACCCGCGACCGCCTGCCGTGATCATCAGCACCCCCCGGAAGAGGCGGTTACGCAGACCACACACCGGGCCGGTGGTACATCGCACGCGACCTGGGGTCGCGGGGGGCCCCCCCGTCTGTGAAGATCAGGGCCGTTCGGTCCGATGACGCAGCGGACGGTGATCCGGGCCCGCGTCGTCGCCTCATGAAGCGGGGCCAGACCGCCACCCACCGCACCCCGCGGACCCACCGGTCCTGCGCGGGTGCTCCCCGCTTGGAGGTGTCGCCCGTCCGTGTCCGAGAACCCCGTGTCCCAGCAGCAGGACCCCCTCTCCACCACCCGGCCGGCCTCCGAGGGCCGCGGCCGCCGCTCCTCCGGCCTGGCCACCCTGCCCCGCCCGCGCCGCTCCACCCGGTTGCACACCGTCAGCTCGCTGCCGGTCGCCCCGGCCGAGCCCGGCCGACGGCTGCGGATCGCGCTGATCGCGTCCAGCCGGTTCCCCATCGCCGAGCCGTTCGCCGGCGGCCTCGAGGCGCACGTCTGGCAGCTCACCCGGTCCCTGGCCGCCCGCGGGCACGACGTGACGCTGTTCGCCGGGCCGGGGTCCGACCCGAGCCTGGGCGCCGAGAGCCTGCCGGTGCGCACCGTCGAGGTGAGCCCGGCCGCCCGCGCCGACGTGAGCATGGGCCCTGAGGTCTTCCTCGAGGACCACCACGCCTACCTGAGCCTGATGATGGAGCTCACCGGCGCCCGCGCGCACGACTTCGACCTGGTCCACAACCACTCGCTGCACTACCTGCCGATCGCGATGGCCCCGGCCCTGCGGGTCCCGATGGTGTCCACGCTGCACTGCCCGCCCACCCCGTGGCTGGAGTCGGCGCTGCAGAGCGGGACGCCGTCCCCGGTGCACCTGGTCGCGGTCAGCGGGCACACCGCGCGCGCCTGGTCCGGGGTGGCCGGCGTCCGCCAGCCCGTCGGCGTCGTCCCCAACGGCGTCGACCTGACCCGCTGGGTCGCCGGCCCCGGTGGCGGGCCGCTGATCTGGTCGGGCCGGATCGTGCCGGAGAAGGGCACCCACCTCGCCGTGCAGGCCGCGCTGGCCGCCGGCCGGGAGCTGCAGATCGCCGGTCCGGTGATCGACCACGGCTACTTCGAGCGGACCATCGAGCCCTTCCTGGGCCTGGGGGTCACCCACCTCGGGCACCTCGGCCAGGACGAGCTGGCCGCCGCCGTCGGCCGGGCCTCGGTCGCGCTGGTCACCCCGTGCTGGGACGAGCCCTACGGCCTGGTCGTCGCCGAGGCGCTGGCCTGCGGCACCCCGGTCGTCGCGTTCGCCCGCGGCGGCATCCCCGAGGTGCTGACCCCCGCGGTCGGTCGCCTGGTGCCCGCCGGTGACGTCGCCGCGCTGGCCGCGGCCATCCCGGAGGCCGAGGGCCTGTCCCGGGCCGCCGCCCGCGAGCGGGCCCGCACGCACTGCTCGGTGGACACCATGGTCACCCGGTACGAGCAGCTCTACGCGTCGCTGGTGAGCGCGGGCGTCACGGCGGCGCCGTGATCGGCTGGTACGTCCACCACCAGGGCCGCGGTCACCTGCACCGCGCGACCGTGGTGGCGGCCGCGCTGGACCAGCCCGTGGTCGGGCTGTCCTCGCTGCCCTCGCCGGGCGCGCCGTTCGCCGACTGGGTCCAGCTCGACCCCGACGACGCGCACCCGGCCGAGGAGGTCACCGCCGGCGGTGCCCTGCACTGGGCGCCCCGCGGGCACGACGGCATGCGCGCCCGGATGGCCCGGCTGGCCGCGTGGGTCGAGCGCGAACGCCCGGACGTCGTGGTCGTCGACGTGTCGGTCGAGGTCAGCGTCTTCCTGCGGCTGATGGGCGTGCCGGTGGTGGTCACCGCCATGCCCGGGGACCGCACCGACACCCCGCACACCACCGGGTACACCGTGGCCGACCGGGTGCTGGCCTTCTGGCCGCAGGACGTGCTCGACCCGCCGTGGCTGGCCGAGTACGGCGACAAGGCCGTGCACGTCGGTGCGGTCTCCCGGTTCGACGGCCGCGAGCCCGCCCCCCGTGCGCAGGGCACGGCCGTGCTGCTGGCCGGCGGCGGCGGCAGCGCCGTCACCGCCGCGGACGTCGACGCGCTGCGGGCCGCGACCCCCGAGCTCACCTGGACCGTGCTCGGTGGCCCGGGTGAGTGGTCGGCCGACCCGTGGCCGCTGCTGTCGGCCGCCGACGTCGTGGTCACCCACGCCGGGCAGAACGCCCTGGCCGAGGTGGCGGCAGCGCGCCGTCCGGCCGTGGTGG
This sequence comes from Geodermatophilus sp. Leaf369, assembly GCF_001424455.1. Lineage (NCBI taxonomy): Bacteria > Bacillati > Actinomycetota > Actinomycetes > Geodermatophilales > Geodermatophilaceae > Geodermatophilus > Geodermatophilus sp. Leaf369. Next base: position 793,574 of record NZ_LMQA01000002.1, read on the forward strand.
TGGCCCAGGACCGGCCCTTCCGCGAGCAGCACCGCACCACCGAGGCACTGCACGACACCGGCATCGCCGTCGGCCTGCCCGTCTGGCCGGCCGCCGAGGAGTGGCCGGGACTGCTCGCCCGGGCGCAGCAGCTGGGGGGCGGGGCCTGGGAGCGCTGGTCGCCCGGGGACGCCGCGCTGCGGGCCGCTGCCGTCGTCACCGAGGTGGCGCGGCGATGAGGACCGCCGTCGTCACCGTCGTGCACGGCCGGCATGACCACCTCGCCCTGCAGCTGGCCGGGCTCGCCGCGCAGACCCGCCCGGCCGACCGGCACGTCGTGGTCGCCATGGGGGACGACGGGGTGCGTGCCGCCGTCGGTGACCGGGCCACCGTGGTCGAGCTGCCCGCCGCCGACCGGCTCCCGCTGGCCGCGGCCCGCAACGCCGGGGCGGCCGCGGCGATCGCCGACGGCGCGCAGCTGCTGGTCTTCCTGGACGTCGACTGCGTGCCCGCGCCGACGCTGGTGGCCCGGTACGCAGCCGTCGCACAGGACGGTGTGCTCGACTCGGGACCCGTGAGCTACCTGCCCCCGCCGTCCGCCGCGGGCTACGACCTGGCCACCCTGCACACCCTCGCCGACCCGCACCCGGCCCGGCCGGTGCCCGCCGAGGGCACGGTGGAGACCGCCGCGGACCACCGGCTCTTCTGGTCGCTGTCGTTCGCGCTGACCACCGGCACCTGGACCCGGCTGGGCGGCTTCTGCGAGGCCTACGCCGGCTACGGCGGCGAGGACACCGACTTCGCCGAGACCGCGCACGCCGCTGGGGTGCCGCTGCGCTGGGTCGGGGGCGCCGCGGCGTTCCACCAGCACCACCCGGTGTCCCGCCCCCCGGTCGAGCACCTGGACGACGTGCTGGTCAACGGCCGGGTCTTCGCCGACCGGTGGGGCTGGTGGCCGATGCAGGGCTGGCTGGACGCCTTCGCCGAACGGGGCCTGGTGCGGCAGACCGACGACGGGTGGGTGGCCGCGTGATCCGGGTCGCGACCGTCCCCTACGCACACCCCTACCTCGACGCGGTGCTGCCGACCGAGGTCGTCCGGGTCGGCCCGCCGCCGCCGGACGGCGACCCCTGGGCGCCCAGCCCGTGGCTGGACCCGGCGTACCTGGCCGCGCACGCCGACGAGGTCGACGTCGTCCACCTGCACTTCGGCTTCGACGGACTGACCCCCGACGAGATGCTGGCCTGGACCGAGACGGTCCGGCGCAGCCGCGTCGCGCTCGTGGTGACCGTGCACGACCTGCGCAACCCGCACCACTCCACCCGGGAGCGGCACGACCGGCACCTGGCCGCCCTCCTCGGTGCCGCCGAGGTGGTGCTGACCCTCACCGAGGGCGCCGCGGACGAGATCGCCGAGCGGTTCCAGCGCAGCTGCATCGTCGTCGCGCACCCGGGCCTGGTCACCCCGCTGCGTGACGTCGGTCGGGAGCCCCGGTTGGTCGGGGTGCACCTGAAGTCGCTGCGCACCAACCTGCTCGACCCGCTGGACGTCGTCCGGGCGGCCGCGTCGGGTGCGGTGTCCGGGGGCGGGCGGCTGCGGGTCGACGTGCACGACGACGTCGACCTCGAGGCCCGGGTGCCCGGGCTGGTCGCCGGCGCCGAGCGCGGGGAGTACGAGCTCGCGGTGCACGGCCGCTACGACGACGACCAGCTCACCGCCTACCTGCAGTCCATCGCGGTCTCGGTGCTGCCGCACCGGTTCGGCACCCACTCGGGCTGGCTGGAGGCCTGCCGGGACGTCGGCACGCGGGTGGTGGCACCCACCTGCGGGCACTACGCCGACCAGTGGTCCGACGTGGTCACCTACGGCAACGACGAGGTCCGCGGGCTGGACACCGCCTCGCTCACCGGCGCCGTGCTGGTCGCGGTCACCCGGCCCTGGCCGCCGCGTGCGGACCCCGCCTGGCGGGCCGAGCAGCGCGCCCAGCTGCGCCGGGTGCACGCCCACGTCTACAGCCGGGTCGCCGCGGACCGCACCAGCTCGTGAGGGTCGGGCACCTGCTCGTCGGGCCGGCCGAGCACGGCGTCGTGCGGTACGCCCGCGAGGTGGCCGAGGGCGACGGGGGACCGCTGGTCGCCCCCGGTCCGGCCGACGTCGACGTGGTGCAGGTGCACTACACCGACCGGCTGTTCGCCCCCACCGCCGAGGCCAGCGCCGAGGCGTTCACCGCGGCGGCGGCCGGGCTGGGCCGCCCACTGGTGGTCACCCTGCACGACGTGCCGCCCGACGACGGCTCGGTGCTCCAGCAGCGCCGGGCCCGGGCCTACGCCGCGGTCGTGGCGACAGCGGCCACCGTGGTGGTCAACAGCGACCACGAGGCCGCCCGGCTCGCCGCGTTCTCCGACCGCACCCCGGTCGTCGTCCCGCTGCCGGTGATGACGCTGCCCGCCGGCCCGTTGCCTGAGCCGGACGGGCAGGTCGTCGTCCTCGGCTTCCTCTACCCGGGCAAGGGCCACGACGAGGCACTGCGCGCCCTGCCGGACGGCGTGGGGCTCACCGCGCTGGGCCGGCCCTCGGACGGGCACGACGACCTGGTTGCCGAGCTGTCCGCGCTGGGCCCGCTCACCGTCACCGGCTACGTGCCCGACGCCGAGCTGCCCGCCCGGCTGCGTGCCGCCTCGGTGCCGCTGGCCCCGCACCGGCACGTCAGCGCGTCCGGCTCGATCGGCAGCTGGCTGGCCGCCGGACGCCGGCCGCTGGTGCCCGACGTGGCCTACACCCGGGAGGTCGCCGCGCGGCTGCCCGGCACGCTCACGCTCTACGACGAGCTGGCGCCCGCGCTGGCCGCCGCACTCGCCGACCCCGCCTCCACCTGGCTGGCGCCCGGCACGCCCACCGGCGCCGACCTCGCCGGCACGGTCGCGGCCTACCGGGCCGTCTGGGCTGCCGCGTGCTGACCCTCCCCGACGGCCGGCACGTCGTGGCCGGCAACGACTGGTCCCCGCTCGCCGACGCGGTGCCGGCGCAGCCGCCCACCGTGTCGGTCGTCGTGCCGTACTACCGGGCCCAGGCCGAGCTGGACCTGGTGCTCGCCGGTCTTGCCGGGCAGACCCACCCGGCCTCCCGGTTGCAGGTGGTGGTCGCCGACGACGGCTCGCCCGAGCCGCCGCGGGTGCCGGCCGGGGTCACCGTCGTCCGGCAGGAGGACCGCGGGTTCCGGGCCGCCGCCGCACGCAACCTGGGCGCCCGGGCCGCCGACGGCGACGTGCTGCTCTTCCTGGACGGCGACACCGTGCCCGAGCCGGGCTACGTCGCCGAGCTGGCCGCGCTGCCCGCCCTGCTCCCCGACGCGCTGGTCACCGGCCGCCGCCGGCACGCCGACCTCGCCGGTTGGACCCCCGAGCGGCTGCACGCCTGGTTCGCCGGCGGTCCGGCGCCCGAGGAGCTCACCGAACCCGCCTGGCTGCGGCAGGCCGGGTCGCTGCTGGACGCCGACGACCGCTCCTACCGGTTCGTGATCAGCGCCGTCATGGGCGTGGGCCGCGAGCTGTTCACCGAGGTGGGCGGCTTCGACGAGACCTTCGGCGGCTACGGCGGCGAGGACTGGGAGCTGGCCCACCGGCTGGTCACCGCCGGCGCGGTGCTGGCCCACCGCGAGCGGGCGGTCGCCTGGCACGACGGGCCCGACTGGGGGTTGCGCGGGGACGACCCGGTCGCCGCCCGCCGGGAGAAGAACGCCGAGACCCGGTCGCTGGCCCGGCTGCTGCCCGACCCGGCGGCCCGCGGCGTGGGCGGCTGGTGGCCGCACCCCGACGTCGTCGTCCGGGTGGCGCCGGGTGCTGACGACGACGCCACCGTGCTCGGCGTCCGGTCGGTGCTGGCGTCGGGCCTGGACGTCCAGGTCTGGACGCCTGCTGCCGACCTGTTCGACGGCGACCCGAGGGTGCACGCGGGCGACCCGCCGCCGGCGGTGCTGGCCCGCTGCCGCACCCAGGTCGACCTCGTCGAGCCGCTGCTGTGGGCCCGCGGTGGGCTGGCCGCGCTGGTCGAGCGGGTGCGCCCGGGCGGGGTCGGGCAGGTGCGTGGCGCCGTGGTGACCGTGTCGGCCACCCGGGCCCTGCGCCGGGCCGCCCGCTGGGACCTCCCGCTGGACGCCCTCTTCGGCACCGCCGACGTCGTCCCCGACGCGCAGCCCCCCGGCCCGCACCCCGACCTGGCCCACCACCTCCCCCGCCTCTGATCCCAGAAACCGCGGTTTCCGGGGCTGGGGAGCGCCCCAGAAACCGCGGTTTCTGGGATCGCGTCAGGGGGTGTGGCGGCCGTCGACGATCTGGAAGCGGTGCCAGAGGCCGGACAGCTGGAGCGGGCGGGCGACGGCGGTGGTGCCGACCAGCAGCTGCAGCTCCGAGCCGCGGCCCTCGAGCATCCGGTGCACCTGGACCACGGTCGACAGCCCCGCGGAGTTGAGGAACGTGACGCCGTGCAGGTCCAGCTGCATCTTCTTGGGCGGCTGGTCGCCGAGCAGCAGGTCGGTGACCACCCGGATCAGCGGCTTGCGGGCCTCGGCGGTGAGCTCGCCGACGACGGTCACGCAGGTCACGCCGGGGGACGGCGTCGACGTGGACACCTCGGGGGCGGCGTCGACGGCAGCGTCGGCGGGGCTCTCGGACGGCGGGGTGTCGGGGCTCGTCATGTGCCAGCCCTACCCGGCTGTCCGGCGATCACGCCAGGGACTCCGGGTCGGCTTCCCGGGCGACCTCGGTGGCGTGCGGCAACCGGAGGGTGAACACGGTGCGCCCGGGCTCGCTGGCCACCGAGACCGTGCCGTGGTGGGCGGTGACGACGGCGTCCACGATCGCCAGGCCGAGGCCGGTGGAGCCGGCCTGCCGGGAGCGGGAGGAGTCACCGCGGGCGAAGCGCTCGAAGACGTGCGCGACCAGCTGCGGGGGGATGCCCGGACCGTCGTCCACCACCTGGAGCACGGCCCAGCCGGCCTCGGTGCGCAGCCGGACCGTCGCGGTCGTGCCCTCGGGGGTGTGCGTGCGGGCGTTGGCGAGCAGGTTGGCCAACACCTGGTGCAGCCGCACCGGGTCGCCGGGCACCAGCACGCCGGCGTCGGGGAGGTCCACCCGCCAGTGGTGGTCGGGGCCGGCCACGTGGGCGTCGGAGACGGTGTCGACGACGAGGGCGGCGAGGTCCACCTCGCCCAGGGACAGGTCGCGCCCGGCGTCCAGGCGGGCCAGCAGCAGCAGCTCCTCCACCAGCACCGACATCCGCACCGCCTCGGACTCGACCCGGCGCAGCGCGTGCCCCACCTCGGGCTGCACGTCGGTGTGCTGGCGGCGGACCAGCTCGGCGTACCCGCGGATGGAGGCCAGCGGGGTGCGCAGCTCGTGGCTGGCGTCGGCGACGAACTGGCGCACCTGGGTCTCGCTGGCCTGGCGGGCGGTGAGCGAGCCCTCGACGTGGTCCAGCAGCCGGTTCAGCGCGGTGCCGACCTGGCCGACCTCGGTGCGGGTGTCGGTGTCCCCGGGCGGCACCCGCTCGGCCAGCGTGACCTCGCCGGTGGCCAGCTGCAGCTCCGAGACCCGGGTGGCGGTGGCGGCGACCCGGTCCAGCGGGCGCAGCGTGCGCCGGATGACCACGGTGGCCGCCAGCGCGGCCGCGACCAGGCCGAGCAGGCCGACCAGCACCTCGACGGCGACCAGGATCCGCAGCGCCTGGTTGGCGCCCTGCAGCGGCAGCCCGGTGACGATGACGTCGCCGTCCGGGGTCCGGCTGGCGACGACCCGGTAGTCGCCCAGGTCCCCGCCCAGGTCCACGGTGCGCGGGCCGCTGCCGGGGTCGACCGCGGCCACGGTCGACCCCTGCGCGGCGGTCAGCGTGGTGGTGGCGAACCGGTCGCCGAGCACGGTGGAGGTGGTGCACTCCCCGTCGACGACCGTCGCGGTGAGGGTGCCGGCACCCTGGCCGCGGACGTCGAGGAAGTCCGGCTCGTCGCCGTCCCCGTCGCCGTCCTCGTCGCCGCCCTGCGGGGCGCCGCTGGGCGGGCCGTACCCCTGGGCTGTCTCGGTGGCCCGGTAGTCCGCGGCGGCCAGTCGCTCGTCGACCTGGCTGACCAGCTGGTGGCGCAGGGTGAGGGTGGAGACCACCCCGACCAGTGCCAGCACCACGAGCGTCGGGACGAGGAAGGCCACCAGCAACCGCGCCCGCAACGACAGCCGCCGGCGGTGGCCGGGGGGAGTCGTCGCGGGCGCGGGAGGGGTCACTCGGGGGTCAGACGGCGGGCTTGATCACGTACCCGGCGCCCCGCAGCGTGTGGATCATCGGGGAGCGACCGGCGTCGATCTTGCGGCGGAGGTAGGAGATGTAGAGCTCGACGATGTTGCCCTGGCCGCCGAAGTCGTACTGCCACACGCGGTCCAGGATCTGGGCCTTGGACAGCACCCGCTTGGGGTTGCGCATCAGGTAGCGGAGCAGCTCGAACTCGGTGGCGGTGAGCCGGACGTCGTCGCCGCTGCGGGTGACCTCGTGGGACTCCTCGTCCAGGGTCAGGTCGCCGACGACCAGCAGGCCGTCGTCGGCCACCACGCGGGAGGTGCGGCGCAGCAGGCCACGCAGCCGGGCAGCCACCTCCTCGAGGGAGAAGGGCTTGGTCACGTAGTCGTCACCGCCGGCGGTGAGCCCGGCGATCCGGTCCTCCAGGGCGTCCTTGGCGGTCAGGAAGACCACCGGCACGAGCGGCTGGTCCGCGCGCACCCGGCGCAGCACCTCGAGGCCGTCCATGTCGGGCAGCATCACGTCGAGCACGACGGCGTCCGGGCGGAACTCCCGGGCGGCCTTGACGGCCTCGGTGCCGTCGGAGGCGGTCTTGACGTCCCAGCCCTCGTAGCGCAGGGCCATGGACAGCAGCTCGCAGATGGAGCGCTCGTCGTCGACGACCAGCACCCGCAGGGCGCTGCCGTCCGGTCGGGTCAGCTGCGCCCGGGAGCCTGTCGAGGTGGGGATCGTCGCGGTCATGGCAGTCACTGTGCGAGCCCTCCCTGCGCGTTCCCTGTGAGCACCCCAGGAGGTGTCTGTCGACCTGCCGAGCGCCCGGAGTCTGCCGCACGGTCCAGGTGCAGGGCGCGTGCGGGGCAGGCCGCGACGGCACGCCGGGCCGGACGGCGCAGGTCGTCGGGCAGCGCGCCCGAGGCCAGCAGGGGGTGGCCCCACTCGTCCAGGGCGATCGCCTCGGGCAGCAGCTCGGCGCACACGCCGTGCCCCTGGCAGCCGATCGGGTCCACCCGCAGCCGGTCGCTCACCGGGTCACCGCGGGCACGGGCAGGAACGGCCGTGCCGACGACGACGCGGTGCACCAGCCCGCGCCGTGCGCGGCCAGCTCCGGGGCGAACACCCGCAGGGCGCTGGCCACGAACCGGACGCTGCCGTCGGGGTGGCTGCAGGCGCCGCGGCCGACGACCAGGCCCGACCAGCGGGCGACGTCGTCCAGCAGGCCGGCCGGGGGCGGTCCCGGGCGGGCCAGCCGGTCCAGGGCGGCGGCGATCCGGGGGAGCCCGTTCAGGCAGGGCCCGCACTGGCCGGCGGACTGGGCGGCCAGGTAGCCGACCACGGTCGCGCTCTCCCGCAGCCCGCACCGGTCGGCGGGCAGCGCGGCGAGCACCCCGGCACCGAGCGCGGCGCCGTGCACGGCCAGCCCGTCGCGGTCCAGGGTCGCGCCGGCCGCGACGAGCGCGGGCAGCCAGCTGCCGTGGTACCCGCCGACCAGCACGGCCTGCACGCCGGCGTCCACGGTCAGCACGTCGCCCAGCCGGGCCCCCAGGGGCACCTCCGCGACGTCGACGGTGTGCCCGTGCCGGGTCACCAGGGTGTGCCCGGCAGCGGACTCCCCACGGGCCAGCAGCGCCAGGCGGGCCAGCGTCTCCACGTTCTGCACCAGCGTGGGCCGACCCCGCACCCCGCGCTGCCACACCGGGGGGTTCTTGCCGCGGGGCAGCGGCGGGCCGCCCTCGACCGCGGCGACCAGCGCGGTCTCCTCCCCGGCCAGGAACCGGTCGGCCAGTCCGACCAGCCGCACCCGGCCGCGGTCGCCCCGTTCGGCGAGGGCACGGTCCAGTCCGGCCAGCTGGTGGTGACCGGCGGCCAGGACGGCGGTGTCCGCGCCGACCGCCCGGGCGGCGAGGGCCAGGCCGTCCAGCACCAGGTGCGGGGAGCGGGCCAGCAGGGTCGCGTCCTTGGCCGCCGCGGGCTCGCCCTCCCCGCCGTTGCCGACGACGACGGCCGGGGTGCGCGCCGCACGGGCGGCATCCCGGACCGAGGCGAGCTTCCGGGCGGTGGGGAAGCCGGCGCCGCCGCGGCCGGTCAGCCCGGCGGCGGCGAGCACCGGGTCGCCGTGCGTGGGCAGGGGGCCGTGCGCGGCGAGGTGGGCGCCCAGCGAGGGGTCACCGGTGCCGAGCAGACCGCGGGTGATCGGGGGTGCGCTCACGGGGGTCACCTGTTCCGGAAGGGGGCGGGGGAGGGGCCGGCGGACACGGCGGCCAGCGCGGCGGGGGCCCGCTCCAGCGGGGGCCGGGAACGCAGCCGTCCGGTGGCGGCGACCGTCGAGGCGACGGCCACCGCGGCGGCGCAGGCCAGCGCGCCGGCGAGCACCCAGCCCGACCCGAGGTCGGTGCCGGCGCCCAGCCCGTGCAGGAAGGCCAGCGGCCACAGCGCGTAGGAGGTCCAGTGCACGCCGCGCCAGACGCGGGCCGGGTTACGGCCGCGCAGCAGGCTGGTCACCACGACCAGCGCGGTGAGGTCGACCGCCAGCGTGCCCAGGCCGACCCAGAACGGCTCGTAGCCCGACACGAAGGGGACGACGGTGTCCAGCCAGCCGATGCTCACGTAGGAGTCGACGACCGCGCTGACCACGTGCACGACCAGCAGCACCGCCGACACCAGCGACACGTTGCGGTGCAGGCCGACCACGCCGAAGCGCGGCAGACCGGGCAGCCGCACCTGCCGCTGGACGGCGACGCCGAGCACGACGGTCGCCGTCATCAGCAGCAGCGAGACCAGCCCGGTGGCCCGGTTGAGGTACCAGAGGAAGGCGCCGTCGGTCAGCGCGGTCACGCCGGCCACCCCCCGGCGGTGAGCACGTCGCCGTCCTCGGTGACGAGTCGGGCCGGGACGCCGAGCTCCCGCAGCCAGGGCAGGGCCCGGTGCCCGCGGACGACGCAGGCGGTGCTGACGGTGTTGGCGTCCACGCAGCTGCCCGCGGCGACGCTCACCGTCCGCCAGGCCGACCGGGCCGGCAGCCCGGTGCGCGGGTCCAGCAGGTGGTGCACCTCGACGCCCCCGTGCAGCCAGCGCCGGGCCCGGGTGCTGGAGGTGGCGAGCCCGCCGTCGGTCAGCGTGACCACGGCCGAGCCCGCCGGCGCCGGGCCGTCGGGGTCCCCGGTGACGTCGGAGACCCGCACCCTCCAGCCGCCCTCCGGGGCGGGCCCGGCCACGGCGACGTCCCCGCCGATCGAGACGAGCACCCCGGCCCCGGTGCGGCGGGTGATCTCGGCCGCGGCCCGGTCGGCGGTCCAGGCCTTGGCGGTCGCACCCAGGTCGAGCCGGACCCCGGCCGGCACCCGGACGCGGTTGCCCGGCACGTCGAGCTCGACGGTCTGCCAGCCGGCGACGGGGTGGACGACGCCGGGCACCGCGCCCGGGTCGATCCGGTCGAGGTCCCGGTCGTAGCCGAGCTCGGCCATGGCGCCGCCCACGGTGGGGTCGACGTCCCCGGCGGTGAGCCGGGCGGCCCGCACCGCCACCTGCAGGGCCTCGGTGAGCAGCGGGCTGACCGTCACCCAGCGGCCCTGCGCGCCGTCCAGCAGGGCCAGCTCGGCGTCCGGGCGGAACCGGCTGCAGGCCAGGTCCACGGTGGCCAGGTCGTCGACGAGCAGCTCACGGGCCTCGTCCAGCGCGGCGGGGTCGGTGACGGCCAGCCGCACCCGGCAGGTCCAGGCCTCCCAGTCCGCCGTCGCGACGGTGCGCGCCGGCAGGGTGCTGGTCACGAGCCACCGCTCGAGGCGTGCGAGCCGCCGCCGGCGGGGGCCGCCTGGCCGAGTCCGGTCGAGGGCGGGCCGCCGAACGGGACGGTGGGCCGGTCGGCGTCGGCCGGCACCTGCGTGGTGGTGGACGAGGACGCGGCAGCCGGGTGCTGGTCGGCGACCACGACGACGAGCGCCCCGGTGCCGACGACGGCCGCCCCGGCCAGCGACGCGGTCACCGCCCGCACGCGGCGGGTGCCCCGGCGGCGGGTCTCGAGCGGGTCGGTCTGCTCCACGGGTCCTCCTCAGGTCGTGGAGACGACTCTGCGGGGGCGGCCTCTGTGGACCAGGTGGAGGTGCTGTGCCGATCCTGTGGAAGGACTCGGCGGGAGTGGGGTGGCCAGGGGCGGGGTCGAACCGCCGACCTCTCGCTTTTCAGGCGAGCGCTCGTACCGACTGAGCTACCTGGCCCCGGTGCCGGCATCCTCGGGCTGGTGCTTTCCGTGGACATCGGTCGGCGACCCTGACGGGACTCGAACCCGCGACCTCCGCCGTGACAGGGCGGCGCGCTAACCAACTGCGCTACAGGGCCTTGCTGTTGTGCTGTGGTGCGTGCCCCCAACGGGGTTCGAACCCGTGCTACCGCCTTGAAAGGGCGGCGTCCTGGACCACTAGACGATGAGGGCTCGTGCTCGCTGGAGGCAGGACGAACCATACACGGCTCGCCCGACCCCCCGGGACAGGGGGTCGGACGAGCCAGGAGCTGCTCAGCCGTGGGTGACCGAGGTCGCCGCGACGGGGTGCTCGACCGGGTCGGCGACCGAGTGCGACCGGTACTGCTCGATGTAGGCCTCGGGCTCCTTGTCGTAGGTGATGCCCTCGCCGGAGTCGTGCGCGTACCGCCAGTCCAGCCAGCGCAGCGCCAGCTCGGCCCTCAGCTCGACCGAGGCGTTGCGGCGGAAGTCCGGCAGCGCGTCGTGCTCCTCCTCGGCCAGGTGGTCGTCGTTCTCCTCGCGGGCCTTGCGCACCGCCGCCCACCAGGCCTCGGTGCCCGGCTCCTCCTTGCCGGCGGCGGCCACGGCGTCCCGGATCTCGTCGTGGTCGCCGATCGCGTCGTCGGTCTCGTCGACGACGTCGCCCTCGGTCGCGTCGTCGTCGCCGGAGTCGCCGTACTTCAGCAGGTAGGGGTAGAACACCTCCTCCTCGCACGCGGCGTGCACGTCCAGCAGTCGGGCGAGGCCCTTCCAGATCATGCCGAGGGCGCGCGGGTCGTCCCAGACGTCGTCGAGCAGGGCGAACTGGCGGCGCATGGTGTGGTGGTCCTCGAGGACCAGGTCGGTGACGTCGAGCACGGGGGACCTTCCGGGGTGGGGTGTGGGGCCGGTGCGTCCTCCCCGGTGCCCGCCGAGGTGAAACGGCAGGGCAGCCTCACCTGCCCGGGGGAGGCCCGCGCGCCGGTCGGCCGCCATCGGGATCGGGGCTGCCAGGGTGGGGACATGCCACGCACCGCCCTGACCCGAGGACTGGCCGCCGTCCCGCTGTCCGCGCTGGTGCTGCTCGCCGGCTGCGGCGGCGGGGACACCGAGGAGACCTCGAGCAGCTCCTCACCGGCCGCCGCCAGCAGTTCCACGACCCCGACGACGACCACCGGGAGCGCCGGCACGCCCGCCGACGACACCGAGGACGACGCGGCGACCGACGCACCGCCCTTCCCGGCGGACACCGAGCCGGACACCGGCGAGGCGCAGGCCGGGGAGGGCCCGACGGTGGTCACCGACCTGCGGATCGGGGCCCACGACGGCTTCGACCGCGTGGTCTTCGAGGTCTCGGGCAGCGCCGTGCCGGGCTGGGACGTCGCCTACACCGACAGCGCGACGGCCGAGGGCACCGGCGACCCGGTGGACGTGCCGGGGACGACGTTCCTGCGGGTCACCCTGACCGGCGTCACGAACCCCTACGAGGCGCCCGACGTGCCCGAGATCGCCCGCGGGGGCACGGCCTCGGACACCGGGACCGTGCAGGGCGTCTTCTACGACTCGGTGTTCGAGGGCCAGGCGCTGGCCTACGTGGGTCTCGGCGCGGAGACCCCGTTCCGGGTCTACGCCCTCACCGGACCCTCGCGGGTCGTGGTGGAGGTCCAGACCCCCTGACCTACCCCAGCGAGGCCGACAGCTCCACGGAGTCGTCGCTGACGCTGGTGCAGGTCAGCTCCAGGGGTCCGGCGCTGACGCTCTCCCCGGCGGCGCAGGAGACCTCGGCGTCCCCGACCGACAGCGTGGCCCGGCCGTCCTGGGTGCCGGCGAACACCAGCGAGTTGCCGAGGATCGAGGCCTCCGAGCCCTCCCCGGTCAGGGTCGCCGTGCACTCCGAGCCCGAGCACGACACGTTGTTCGAGGTGAACGAGCAGCCGGCCAGCGGCACCAGGGCGAGGCCGCCGACCAGCAGCGGGACGGCGAGGCGGGCGGGGCGGGTCGTCAGGCGCATGGTGCCGCAGCGTAGGGCTCAGCCGGTCGGGCCCGCAGGAGCCTCGGTGGGTGTCCCGTCGGTGGGTGTCTCGTCGGTGGGTGTCTCGTCGTCCCCGGTGGGCAGCGGTTCGACGTACTGCCGCTGGATGGTCACCTCGGACTGGCCGAGGCCGCCCAGGGTGATCTCGTCCCAGGCGGTGAGCGCGCCGGTGGTGGGGTCCAGGTAGAGCACGGTGGCGCTGAGCGGGGTCGGGTCCTCGCCCTGCAGGCCGCGCAGCCCGGCGCCGCCGGTGGATCCCTCGACCATCAGCCGGGTGCCGTCCTCGAGCACCGACACCTCACGGGTGTGGGTGTGCCCGGCCAGCACGACGTCGACCACGCCGTCCAGCGGCGGGGCCTGCTTGGGGTCGTGCACCATCGCGATGGCCGGCGGGTCGTCGAGGGTCTCTGCGAAGTCACGCAGCTCCTCGCCGGTCTCCTCCAGCGTCTGGGTCTCGGGCATGGCGTCCTTGTCCGGGGTGAACCGGGGGTCGGGTGCGCCGACGACCTCGATCCCGGCCACCGTCGTCGCGGAGTCGTCGAGCACGACCGCGTTGGGCTGCGCGGCGACGGCCAGGGCGGTGTTCAGCGAGTCGTGGTTGCCCCGGATGTAGACGTAGGGGACGCCGAGGTCGCCGATCCAGTCGAAGGTCTGGTTCTCCGCGGCGCTGCCCCAGTCGACGATGTCGCCGGTGTCCAGCACGCCGTCGATGTCGAACTGGCTCACGATCTGCTCCACCAGGTCCGCCCCGGCGGGGTTGAGGTGGATGTCGGCGACGTGCAGCAGCGCCACGCTGTCGCCGGTGCCCGAGGGGTCGGGCAGCGTGGACACCGCGGAGTAGAGCGTGCTGACGTTGGTGACCAGGTCCTCCAGGGAGGCCCGGTAGGCGTCGTAGCGGGCCACGATGTCCTGCGCGCTGCCGATCAGGCTGTTGGCGTTGACCAGCAGCCCGGTGTACGTCGGCTGGGACAGCGCCTCCGGCCGCCAGGTCGCAGCCCCCAGGCCGGCGGTGCCGACCAGCAGCACGGTGGACAGCCCGACGGCGATCAGCGGCTCCCGCTTCCGGCGCAGCGCGACGAGGGAGAACAGCGCCGCACCGCCGATGCCGGCGGCGGCGGTGGTCCAGGCCAGCTGGACGACCGCGGCCTGCAGGTCGGCGCTGACCCGGTCGACGACCCCGTCGAGCTGACCGGGGTCGGTGGCCAGCTCCTGGGCCCGCAGCTGGTCGACCCGGCGCAGCTGCACGTCCAGCCGGAGCGGACCGTCGTAGGCGTCGACGGCGAGCGCGCCCAGCGGCGGGATCTCGAGCTCGGCCCCACCGTCGGTGGCCGGGGTGAAGGCGACGGTGGCGTCGAAGGGGCCGATCGGTGCCTCGACCCGGGCGAACAACAGCACACCCAGGGTGGCCCCGACCAGGGCGACGACGATGCGCTGCAACCAGCGGACCGGGCCCCGCAGCCGGCTGCGGCGGGCCGGGGTGGGGGTCGGGTCGCCCTCGACGTCGTCGCTGGTCACGGGCGGTGTCGTCACCGGGTCAGGGTAGTGAGCCCCTGGTGGGGCCGCGCCCGGACGCGAGCAGGCTCACGTCCGGGCGCGGGTGGTTCAGGAGGTGATCTTGGCGCTGATCTCGGCGAGCCGGCGGCCCTGGAAACGGGCTGCGGCCAGCACCTCGTCGGCGACGGCGTCGGGGTTGCCGCCCGAGGGGGCCGAGGTGCCGTAGGGGTTGCCGCCGGCGGCGAACAGCAGCGGGTCGGTGTAGCCCGGCGGGACGATGACGGCGCCGAAGTGGGAGAAGACGTTGAACAGCGTCAGGATGGTCGACTCGTTGCCGCCGTGGGTGTTCTGCGCGCTGGTGAACGCCGTGGCGCCCTTGTTCGCGAGCTTCCCGGTGCCCCACAGGCCGCCGAGGGTGTCGATGTAGCCCTTGAGCTGGGCGGACGGCGTCCCGAAGCGGGTGGGGGTCCCCAGGGCGTAGCCGTCGGCCCACTCCATGTCGTCCGGGGTGGCCAGCGGGACGTCGGCGACGGAGTCGGCGTGCGCGCGCCAGGCCGGGTTGGCGTCCAGTGCGGCGTCCGGCGCGGTCTCGGCGACGCGACGCAGGCGCACCTCGGCGCCGGCGTCCTGCGCGCCCTGGGCCACGGCCTGGGCGAGCTGGTGGGTGTTGCCGGTGGAGGAGTAGTAGACGACAGCGATCTTGGTCATGCGGGGAGGCCTCCGGGGTCTCGAGGACGGTTGCGTCCTCAACCACCTACCCGGTGAGCCCAGGACTACCCGCGCTGGAGCGAACGGGTGGTGAACACCCAGGCGCGCAGGGCCACGAAGCGGACCAGCCCGATGGCCCCGGTGACGGCGCCGATCAGCAGCACGTTCACCTGCCAGGTGGTGTCGCCCAGGAGCTGGTGGGCGAAGGCCAGCGCCAGCGAGGTGGCGACGAGACCGACGACGGCGAGGCCGCCGCCCTCCCACTGCGCGGTGAACCAGGAGACCCGGCCGTCGGCGTGGAAGGTGAGCCGGCGGTGCAGCTCGTTGGCCAGCAGCGTCGAGGCGATCGCGCCGGCGAGGTTGGCCGCCTGGTCGCCGAAGCCGTCGAGGGCGACGAAGAGGACGGCGTAGAGGGCGCTGGAGAGGCCGCCGACGAAGACGAAGCGGGCGAACTGGGCACTGCCGGCGTCGCCGTCGCGCAGGCCCTGCAGGAAGGAACGCACCCGGTGGGCCGACTCGTCCGCCGCGTCGGAGACGGCGTCCACCGCGGGGTGGCGGCGGAGCAGGGTCGGGCAGGTCACGGGGTTCTCCGATGGTGCGGTGGTGCTCGGCGGTGCGGGGGTCTCGCAACAGCTCTCGGTACTGCTTACGTGGCCAACCCCTGCAGCGGATGTGCATTCCCGGTGGGCGCGCCAGGAACCGTGACGGTTGTCACCTGCAACCGACCTCGGGGTCGCCCAGGGGACCCACAGCTCCCTCCCGGGGCGGTCACGGGGCGCCGGGTGACCGTGGGGGAGTGACCGCACCGACCCTCGCCCGGCCCGCCCCCCGGACCGCCGATCCGGGCCGTCTCGTGCCGGGGGTCGCGCTCGTGGGGGCCGTCCTCCTGGTCGTGCTGGCCACGTTGACCCCTGCGGGCCCCGGTGGCGGGTGGTCCTGGGGCGCCCCGACCGTGGAGCTGCGCTGGTACCTGGACGGCCTGGACGACGCCGGCACGCTCACCCAGCTGCTGGGCAACCTGGCGCTCCTGGTCCCGCTGGCCGTGCTCGCCGTCCTCCGCTGGCCGTCGTTGCGTCGGCCGGGCCGGCTGCTCGCTGCCGCCCTCACCGTGGCCTGCTCGATCGAGGCGCTGCAGTGGTGGCTGCCGCTGGACCGGGTGGTGTCCCCGCTGGACGCCCTGCTCAACACCACCGGCGCGGTGCTGGCCGGGCTGGTGACCGCGGCCTGGGCCCGGCGGAGGGTGGTCCGGGCGCACGCTGCCTCCTAGGGTCGGCCGGCATGCGGGCGACGGCGGTCCTGGGGACCCTCGTCGTCCTGCTCGCGGCCGGGTGCAGCGCCGGGGAACCGGCTGCCGCTCCGTCGCTGCCGGCGGTCGACGAGCTCTCCGGCGAGGTCGTCCGGCTGCGCACCGACGAGGCGGTCGGTGGGCAGGTGCAGGTGCGGCTGACCGCCGCCGAGCCGCTCACGGTCACCGCGGTCGCGTTGCAGAGCCCCGCCTTCGCGGCCCGGCCGCCCACGGTCGAGGACACGCAGTACCGGGCCGGCCAGACCATCGACCTGCCGGTGCCGTTCGGGGCGGTCGACTGCGGGCGGCCGGTCGAGCCGGTCGCCGCCCGGGTCACGGTGACCCACGGCGGGCAGAGCGAGGACCTCGTCGTCCCCCTGGCAGGGGACGCGCTGGCGACCGTGGCCGGCGAGGAGTGCGCCGTCGCGGAGTTCGCCGCCGCCGTCACCCTCGAGGTGCGCGGCCTCACCGACGGGCCGGACGACGTGACCGGCGACGTCGTCCTCACCCGGGTGGCCGGGCACGACGAGGACGTCGAGGTCACCGCCCTGGGGCGCAGCGTGCTGCTGGAGCCGGCCACCCCGACCGACCTGCCGGTCGCGCTGGAGGACGGCGAGCTGGTGCTGCCGCTGCGGATCACCCTGGCGACCTGCGAGCCGCACGTGCTGGCCGAGGCCAAGAAGCCGTTCTCGTTCCCGCTGCGGGTGCGGGTGGGAGAGACCGAGGCGGTGCCAGACCTGCCCCTCACCGACGCCCAGCGGGCCCGGCTGCAGGCGCTGGTGGACCGCGTCTGCGGCTGAACGAGCCCGACCCCGGACGCGGTCCCGGGGGAGGGGACCGGCCGGGGCCGGGGTCATCACCGCCTGCGTCGCTGGGGGGAGGACGCGGGCGGGGTCAGGGGGGTCAGGGCTTGAGGCCCCGACTCGGTCGCAGGATCCGGACGACCATGAAGAGCGTCTGGACGACGGTGGTGATGGCCAGGACGCCCCAGCCGACGGTCAGCACGCGCTCCTGGAAGACCGGGCCGGCGTTGAGCCAGCCGAAGACGACCAGGGCGACGACGACGGAGATGCCGGTCATCCAGGCGATGACCTTGCCGGGGCCGTTGGAGACGCCCCGCTCGGCGCGGGCCTGGTTCTCCCAGCCGTCCTTCTTGATGCCGGCCAGCACGTTGGCCCAGCTCGCCGTGGTGCAGGCCAGCCGCATCCACAGGTAGAGCTCGACCGGGATCAGGAGCGCCCCGGCCAGGACGTCGCCCATGGTCCGGTTGGGCACCCGCCAGGCGAGCTTGGCGTTCAGGATCGAGGCCACGACCGGCGGGGTGAGCCAGATCCAGGACCAGACGAACTGGCTGACCATCAGCGAGGCGGTGAGCAGGAAGAGGAACAGCAGCCGGCTGACGCCGTTGGCCAGCAGCGAGAGCTGCTGCTTCCAGAGCGTCATCGTCCACTTGTTCAGCGAGGGCCGGACCAGCAGCCGGGCCATGCCCTCGTCCCACTTGCGCCGCTGGGCCCAGAGGGAGCGCATGGTCAGCATCGGGCCGGCGTGGGCGCGGGCCGTCGTGGAAACCAGGGTCTGGTAGTTCATCCCGCGCAGGTCGCCGGTGAGCTGCATGTCCTCGACCTGGGCGGTGGTGTCCCACGGGCCCTGGGTCTGGTTCATCTCGGTGACCTTGCGCAGTGCCTCGCCGCTGAACAGGGAGGCCTGACCGCCGAGGACGTAGGTCTTCCGGTTCTTCTGCAGCGCGTCCATGGTCCAGGAGGCGAACTCCAGGCGCTGCATCCGGATGAGCATCCGGGCCATGGCGGTGGAGCCCAGGCTCTGGTCGAAGGTGTAGCGGGCCATCACGCCGCCGGGGCGGGCGGTCTGGGCCAGCTCCTCCTCCAGCTGCTGCAGGCAGTCGGGGGCGAGGATGGTGTCGGCGTCGATGCCGGCGACGTAGTCGTAGCCGGCCTGCCAGCGGCGCCACCCCTGGTTGAGGGCGCCGACCTTGCGCTCGGTGTTGTCCACGGTCCGCATGACGGTGACCCCGCGGAAGCGGCGGGCGATCTCCTCGGTGCGGTCGGTGCAGTTGTCGGCCAGCAGGACGATGCGGTCGGGCACCCGGCTCTGGGTCAGCAGCGCCTCGAGGGTGCGGCCGATGGTGGCCTCCTCGTTGTGCGCCGGGATGAGCACGAGCATCCGGGCGGTCTTGCGCTTCGGCGGGCGGTAGCGCATCTCGTGCAGGAAGCGGGAGACGCTGCGCTTGGCCTCGCCGAGGCTGGCGGCGACCTTGAGCACGGGTGCGTCGCCGGCCGAGAAGGCGGGCAGGACGGAGCCCTGGGTGAGGTGCCGGGTCGGGACGACCAGGTCCTTGCTGGACATGCGTGACTCGTTTCGATGGTGCCGGAGAGTGACCGGCGGCTGATGACCGAGAGTCAGGAACGGTGTCTGTCAGCCGTGCTGCACCCGCTACGCCGCGGGCTCGGCTCCCCCAGTGGACGGCGCCTCCCCGGCGTCGTCCGTCACCGTCAGTGACAAGTAGAACCGTAGGTAACCGTCCGTGGCCGTGCCATCCCCCGAGCGGGCGTACAGCGGTGCCGAGCGGGTGACACGGCGGCGTCGTCCTCACGCGAGGTGACGGCTGCGGAGAGTCACGGCGCGCACGCCACCGGTCGGCCCTGTGACGTGGCGCTCCGTGACCGGGTGCCCGCTCACCCGGTTGAGGCCTCAACGAGTCCCAGTGGCCGGGATGGCCAGATCGGGCGTGCCGCGTCCGCATTCCGCCCCCAGGATGCGGCCGGAGCACGCCAGGTCCTGCGGGCGGCTGGGCGGGGAAGCGGTCTGGGAGACTCGCACCGGCCAGGGCCTCTAGCTCAACTGGCAGAGCAGCGGACTTTTAATCCGCGGGTTGTGGGTTCGATCCCCACGGGGCCCACCTCCCGGGAACACGCGCGCCGGCGGCTGCGCTGACCACCTCCGACGGGCACTGCACCCCACCGGAGGTACCGATGACCACCACCGCACCCGAGACCGACGTCTTCACCGCCGAGTGGGAGGCGTGGCACGCGCAGAAGGAGGCCACGCTCACCGACCCGCACGGCTTCCTCGCCGTCATCGCCCTGGGCTGGCTGACCGAGGAGCCGGCCGAGGTGCCGGGCGTGCCCGGTCGGTGGTCCGCCGGTGCGCGCGGGGTCGTCGTCACGCTGGCCGACGGCGAGGAGCTGAGCGTCGACGGCGCCCCGGTCGTGGGCGAGCACGCGTTCGGCGAGCTGGGCCTGCGGGAGAGCGTCCTGGCGCACGCCGGCGACGCCGCTGTCGAGGTCGCGGAGCGCGGCGGCCGGTACGTCGTCCGGCTGCGCGACCCGCAGTCACCGCTGCTGCGCGGGCACGAGGGCACCCCGGCCTTCCCGGCCGACCCCCGCTGGCGCTCCGTCGGCCGCTACGTCCCCTTCGACGCAGTGCGGCCCACCACGGTCGGCGGCGCGTTCGAGGGCGTGGAGCACGTCTACGACGCCCCCGGCCGGGTCGAGTTCACCCTCGACGGCCAGGACCTGGCGCTCACCGCCTTCCCCGGCCACGGTGAGGGCCGGCTGATGCTGCTGTTCTCCGACGCCACGTCCGGGCAGAGCACCTACGCGTTCCGCTCCCTGCAGGTCCAGCCCGACGCCGACGGTGCGGTGGTCGTGGACCTCAACCGGGCGGTCAACCTGCCCTGCGCCTACACCGACCTCGCGACCTGCCCGCTGCCGCCGGCGGAGAACCGGCTGTCGGTCGCGGTCGAGGCCGGGGAGCAGACCCCGACCCGTCGGGGCGCCGGAGTGCCCACCGAGAACGGCGCCGTTCTCGCGGTCTAGTCATCGACACGCGATGAGCATCGATTGACACTCGATCGGTAGTGCTCGACAGTCGGCACATGCCGCTGCCGAGTATCGCCGTCGACGTCCTCGTGGTGGGGGCCGGTCTCGCCGGGCTCCGCGCTGCCACCGGTCTGGCCCGGTGCGGGCACGACGTGCTGCTGGTCGACCGGCGGCGGGCCCTGGACGTCGCCGTCCGCACCACCGGGATCTTCGTCCGCAAGACCCTGGACGACTTCCCGCTGCCCGAGGCCTGCCTCGGGCCGCCCATCCGCCGGGTGGCGCTGTACCCGCCGGGGCTGCGCCGTCCGGTGGTGCTGGACAGCCCGCGGGACGAGTTCCGGGTCGGCGACATGGGCCCGCTCTACCTCGCCGCCGCCCGGGACGCCGAGGCCGCTGGGGTGCTGCTCGCGCTCGGCACCCGGTACGAGGGGCGGGACGCCGGCGTGCACCGGCTCACCGGCCCGGCCGGCCCGCTGCGGGTGCGCGCCCGCTTCCTGGTCGGCGCGGACGGCGCGCGCTCCCGGGTCGCGGCCGAGCTGGGCCTGGACCGCAACCGGCACCTGCTGATCGGCGCCGAGGAGGTGTTCGCCGTCCCGGAGCACGACCGGACGCCGACCTTCCACTGCGTGCTCGACCCGCGGCTGGCCCCCGGGTACCTGGCCTGGGTGGTCGACGACGGCCGGCACGCCCACGTCGGCGTCGCCGGGTACGCCGCCCGCTTCCCCGACGGCATGACCACCGCACTGCGCCGGTTCTCGGCCACCGCCCCCGGGCTCGAGGCCGTCCGGCGTCCGGACGACGTCGAACGACGCGGCGGCCCCATACCCGTCGGCGGACTCCTCGCCCGGATCGGCCGCGCCGACGGCCTGCTCGTGGGGGACGCGGCCGGCGCGGTCTCCCCGCTCACCGCCGGCGGACTCGACCCGTGCCTGCGCCTGAGCGACCACGCCGTCGAGGTGCTGGACGACGCACTGCGCACCGGCCGCCCGCCGGCCCACTACGACGGGGCGGCGCTGCGGGCCCGGTTCCGCGGCCGGCTGGCGATGCGGCGAGCACTGGCCGCCGTCCGCACCCCGCTGGTCGCCGAGGCCGGGTTCGCACTGCTGCGCACACCGCCCGGCCGGGCCGCGGCCCGCGCGGTCCTCTTCGGCGACCGCTCCTTCCCCGACCCCGCCCGGGTCCCGGAGGCCGCCCGGCCCTGACGAGGAGGGTGCTCCTCGTCAGGGGCGGCGGCGGGCCTTGAGCTTCGGGGCGAGGACGAGGGCCAGCAGGACCAGGGCGACGGCGAGGACGACGAGGTCGCCCCAGGGCCAGATCGACCCGGTGTCGCCGCGGAGCAGGCCGTAGACGGCGTAGGCGCCTACGAGCACCGGGACCGCCGTCCACCAGACCGGGGTCTTCGCGGGGGAGGTCTCGTCGGTCTCCGGGGTGGTCTCGTTGCCGGGGGTCGTCATGCCCGGAACGGTAGCCGGGTCAGCGGGCGCGCCAGGCCTCGATCAGCTCGCGCTCGCGGTCGGCGCTGAACCCGGCCTCCAGGCCGTCGGCCACGACGTGGTCCCACGACCAGACCAGGGTGTCCCGGGCGGTCTCCACCGCGGGGCGGAACACCAGGCCCTCGGCGACCGCCGCACTGGAGTCGATGGCCTCCTGCGGGATCTGGTCCTCGGGGAACCACAGCGGCCGGCGCTCCTCGGGGTGGTCGGCGAGCCGGGGGCGCAGCCAGTCCTCGTCGGCCCAGACCAGCTCGACGTGCCCGGAGGTGATGCCGGCGGCCTCCTGGCAGGCGGCGAGCACCTCGCCCAGGGTCTCCCGGCGTCCGGGCCCGACGGTGTTGAACACCCCGCCGCGGCCGGCGGCCAGCATCCCCACGGTCCAGGCGGCGATGTCCCGGGCGTCGCTGTACTGCACCGGGCGGTCGGGGTCGCCCGGCACCAGCGCAGGCCCCTCGCGGGTGCCGCCCAGGGCCCAGGCCATCCGCAGCGGCCAGTAGGTGAACCTGTCGGAGGGGTCGCGGGGGCCGACCATGATCCCGACCCGCGGGAGCAGGGCCGGGCCGTCGAAGGCCTCGGCGAGCACCTCCTCGGCCGCCAGCTTGGCCAGGGAGCGCTCCTGCAGGGGGTCGTCGTCGGGCTCGGTGCCGGGGGAGCGCACCGCGCCGGACTCGGTGGGGACCGCGCTGCCGGACGGGGCGTAGACGCTCATCCCCGACACGTAGCCGTAGACGCCGACGTAGCCCGACAGCAGCTCGGCGGTGCGCCGCACGGCCGGGGCGCCCAGGTCGGTGTCGGTGTAGGTGTCCAGGACCGCGTCCCACTCCCGGCCCTGCAGGGCGGACAGGTCGCCCTCCCGGTCACCGGTGATCACCTCGGCGCCGTCCAGGACCGAGGACCCGGAGCGGGACAGCACGGTGACGTCGTCCCCCCGGCCGAGGGCGGCGGTGGCGGCGTGGAAGCCCAGGAAGCCCCCACCTCCCAGCACGAGCAGGCGCACGGTGGTTCCTCTCCTCGGGGAGGTGCGCACCTACCCGGCCGCGGCAGGCTCAACCGAGGACGGCGGACACCCGGTCGGCTGCGGTGGCCAGCGCGGCGCCGACGACGGCGTCGTCCACCGCCTGGTCGACGAAGATGACCGCCAGCGCCCCGGCGGTCGACCCGTCGGCGTGGCGCACGGGCGCGGCGACGGCGCGCATCCCGGGGATGACCTCGCCGAGGGTGGACGCCCAGCCGCGGGCCCGGGCGGTGACCAGGTCGGTGCGGTCGTCGGGGGAGGGCTCGTCGGGCACGAGCAGGGCCAGGCCGGTGGCGCCGAGCCCGACCGGGTGCCGGTTGCCGGGCCGGAACGCCACGTGGGCGGGGCTGTCCCGGGGCTCGACGGCGTTCACGGTCACCGCCTCGTCGCCGTCCCGGACGACGAGGAAGGCCGTCATGCCCAGGGACCGCACCAGCTGGGCGAGCTCCGGGGTGGCGGCGGCCTGCAGGGTGCGGCGCACCGACCGGGACAGCCCGACGACGGCCAGCCCCACGCCGTAGCTGCCGGCGTCGTCGCGTTCGACCAGCCGGTGGGCCTCCAGCGTGCGGAGCAGTCGGTAGGCGATCGAGCGGTGCACGCCCACCGCGGCGGCGACCGTGGCGATCGACTGCGGCTCGCGGGTGGCGGCCAGGTGCTCCAGGACGCGGATGCCCCGGTCCAGCGTCTGTGACGCCGGAGCACCCTCGCCGTCCTCGGTCACCCGTCTCCCTCCGCGCACGCCTGTTCCGGGAATGGAACCACTCCGGGACGACGGGGGGTGTGACCGGCACCACCGTGATCGGCTGCACACCCTGCAAGATTGCACAGTGTGCAGCGAGGGTGTCCCATGGTCCGCGTGACGACGACGGGCCTGCGCGAGCGCAAGAAGGCCGACACCCGGGCCGCGCTGGCCGACGCGGTGCTCCGCCTGGCCGAGGAGCGGGGCTTCGACCACGTGACCGTGGAGGACGTCGCGACCGCGGCCGGGGTCTCCTACCGCACCTTCTTCAACCACTTCGCCTCCAAGGAGGAGGCCCTGCTGCAGCCCGACCGCGGGCCGCGGCTGGTCGACCTGCTCGCCGAGCAGGGGCCCGACGTCCCGCTGCTGACCGCCCTGCGGGCCGCGCTGCACGCCTGCCTGGACCGCCTGCAGGCCGACGGCGACACCTGGCGGCGCGTGTTCGCCGTGGTCATCGCGACCCCGTCGCTGCTGCCCCGGCTGGTCGAGACCGGCTCGGCCGACGAGCGCGAGCTGGCGCTGGCGGTGGCGGCCCGCACGGGCCTCGATGCCGAGGCCGACCTCCACCCGGGTCTGGTCGCCGCGGTGGTCAGCACCGTCCTGCGGGTCTCGCTCTGGCGCTGGCACAGCGCCGGCGCCACCGCCTCCCTGCACGGGCTGCTCGACGAGGCGCTGGACGCCGTCGTCGACGGCCTCCCCACCCCCACCCCGAGAAGAGGGACACCGTGACCACCACCGCCGATCCCGCAGCCGACCCCGCCGGCGGCACCGCCGGGGGCACCCGTGCGGCGATGACCCAGCGCGAGGTGCTGCAGGCGCTGTCCGGCCTGATGGTCGGCATCTTCGTGACCATCCTGGCCGCGACGATCGTGTCCAACGCGCTGCCCACGATCATCGCCGACCTGGGCGGCAGCCAGTCCGTCTACACCTGGGTGGTCACCGCCGAGCTGCTCGCCATGACGGCCACCGTGCCGCTGTGGGGCAAGCTCGCCGACCTGGTCAGCCAGAAGCTGCTGGTCCAGCTGGCGCTGGGCACCTTCGTGGCCGGGTCGCTGGTCGCCGGCTTCGCGCAGGACACCACCATGCTCATCGCCGCCCGGGTGCTGCAGGGCATCGGCGCCGGCGGCATGACCGCACTGGTGCAGATCGTGATGGCCGCGATGATCCCGCCGCGTCAGCTCGGCCGGTACGCCGGCGTCTTCGGCGCGGTCTTCGCCGTCGCCACCGTCTCCGGCCCGCTCATCGGCGGCCTGCTGGTCGACACCTCGTGGCTGGGCTGGCGCTGGACGTTCTTCTTCGGCGTCCCCTTCGCCCTGGCCGCGGTCGTGCTGCTGCAGAAGACGCTGAAGCTGACCCAGGTGCGCCGCCGCGAGGTGCACATCGACTGGCTGGGCGCGCTGCTGATCACCGGCGGCATCTCCTCGCTGCTGATCTGGGTGACCCTGGCCGGCAGCAGCTTCGACTGGGTCTCCGGGCCGAGCGCGCTCATGGTCGGCGGCGGGCTGCTGCTCGTCGCACTCGCCCTGGTGGTGGAGTCCAAGGTCCCCGAGCCGGTCATCCCGCTGTCGATCTTCCGGAACCGCACCGTCACCCTCACCGTGATCGCCAGCGCCCTGGTCGGCATCGCGCTGTTCGGCGGGACGGTCTTCCTCTCCCAGTACTTCCAGGTGTCGCTGGGCTACTCCCCGACCGCGGCCGGGCTGCTCAGCCTCCCGCTGGTGGGCGGTCTGCTGGTCTCCTCGACCGTCGCCGGCCAGGTCATCACCCGCACGGGCCGCTGGAAGCGCTTCCTGGTCGCCGGTGGCGTGCTGATGACCCTGGGCTTCGGCCTGCTGGCCACGCTGTCGGCCGACACCCCGATCGTGCAGATCGGGCTGTACATGGTCGTGCTGGGCATCGGCGTCGGCCTGCTGATGCAGAACCTGGTGCTGGCCGCACAGAACGACGTCCCGGCCGCCCAGCTGGGTGCGGCCACCTCGGTGCTGTCGTTCTTCCGCAGCCTGGGCGGCACCATCGGGGTCAGCGTGCTCGGTGCGGTGCTCGCCGCCCGGGTCGCCGCGGACCTGTCGGTGCTCGGCGGTTCCAGCACCGGGGACGGCGCGGTGCCCGACGTCGCGTCGCTGCCCCCGGAGGTGCAGGGCCTGGTGCAGGACGCCTACGGCAACGCCACCGCCGAGCTGTTCCTGATCGCCACCCCGCTGGCCGCCCTCGCGCTGGTCGTCGTCCTCTTCGTCCAGGAGAAGACGCTGAAGACCACCTCGGGCGCCGAGCGTCTCGAGGAGGAGCGCGCCGCCTCCTGACCCGCGTGGTCTGATCACGGGGGCCGGCACCGTCGCCGGCCCCCGTCGACACGAGGAGTCGCTGTGCCCGAGGTCCTGCTCGAGGTGGCGGACGGCGTCGCCGTCGTCACCCTGAACGCCCCCGACCGCCGCAACGCGCTCACCCCGGCCATGGCGGCCGAGCTGATCGGCGTCTTCGACGAGGTCGACGGCCGGGACGACGTCGGCGCCCTGGTTCTCACCGCCGTCGGGAAGAGCTTCTGCGCCGGCGGGGACGTGCAGACCCTCACCGACGCCGGCAGGGACCCCGCCGCCCCGGACGCCTACGCCGGCATGGGCGCCATCTACGACTCGTTCTACCGGCTGGGTCAGGTGCGGGTGCCCACCGTGGCCGCCGTCCGCGGCTCGGCCGTGGGCGCCGGGATGAACATGCTGCTGGCCGCCGACCTGCGGGTCGTGGCCACCGACGCCCGGCTGCTGTGCGGGTTCCTCAAGCGCGGCCTGCACCCCGGCGGCGGGCACTTCGTGATCCTGTCCCGGCTGATCGGCCGGGAGGCCGCAGCGGCCATGGCGCTGTTCGGCGAGGAGATCAGCGGCACCCGTGCCGTCGAGCTCGGGATGGCCTGGGCCGCGGTCGAGTCCGACCAGGTCGAGCCGCGGGCCCGTGAGCTCGCCGCCCGGGTCGCCGCCGACCCCGAGCTGGCCCGGGTCGCGGTCGCCAACTTCCGCAAGGAGACCGGCCCGCCGCACGTCAGCTGGGAGATCGCGACCCAGTTCGAGCGGCCGGCCCAGATGTGGTCGATGCGCCGCTCCGCGACCTGAGCCGCCTGGCCGGGCTCGCCCACGCCCTCGTCGTCACCGCGGTCGCCGTCGCCTTCTCCCTGATGGTCCCGGCCCGGCCCGGGGAGGGCGGTGCGGCCCACCAGGTGCTGCTGGGCTCCGGCCTGGCCGCGCTGCTGTGGGCCTACGGCGGGCTGGTGCTCGGTCTGGTGGCCGGGTCCCGCCGTCCCCGGGGGCTCGGCGGCCGGGTCGGGCTGCTCACCGCGCACCGCCAGGTCAGCCTCGCCGTCCTCGCGCTGACCCTGCTGCACGCGGTGGCCTCGGTGGTCGGGCTGCGCGGCGGGTCGTGGCTGGCCTCGTTCGTGCCGCAGACCGCCGAGACCGGCCGGCTGGGCTGGAGCGCCGGGATCCTGGCGTTCTACCTGGCGGTGCTGCTGGGCCCCAGCTGGTACCTGCGGCGGCGGGTGCCGCGCCGGGTGTGGCTGCTGGCCCACCAGGCCGCCGCGCTCACCTACGTGCTGGCGTTGTGGCACGCCCTGGTGCTCGGCGGGGAGTTCCGGGCCGAGGGCGGGCTGCGGACGGCGCTGTGGGTGGCCCAGCTGCCACTGCTGGTGCTCTTCGCCGTCCGGCTGCTGGGCCCGCACCGCCGGGCGGAGTCGCCGCTGGCCCGGCAGCGCACGCCCCGGCAGCGCACGCTGCGGGACGCCGCCGTGCTGGGCGTGCTGACGGCGTCCCTCGCGCTCCTGCTGGTCGTGCTGCTCGCGGCCGGACCGGGCCGGTCCGGCTAGGTCGTCTTCTGCTCCTTGGGCTCGGCGCGGGCGTCGAGCTGGATCTCCTTGTCCGCGCGCGGCACGCCCTCCTTCATCTCGATCGTGCGCTCGCGCTCGGCGTCGAGCTGCAGGCCGATCAGCAGCACCAGGTTCGTGATCCACAGCCAGACGAGGAAGACGACGACCCCGGCGAGCGCGCCGTAGGTCTTGTTGTAGCTGCCGAAGTTCGCCACGCAGAAGGCGAACAGCGCCGAGGCGATGATCCAGACGACCAGGGCGAACGCGGCGCCGGGGGAGACGAAGCGGAAGCCGCGCAGCCGGACGTTGGGGGTCGTGTAGTAGAGGATCGCGATCATGATCGCCACGATCACGACCATCACCGGCCACTTGGCGATGTCCCAGACGGTCGTGACGGTGCTGCCCAGGCCGAGCGCCTCGCCGATCGCGTCGACGATCGGGCCGGTGGCCACGACCGACAGCGCGATCAGGGCCACGAACAGGATGCCGATCAGGGTGATCAGCAGCTGCAGCGGCTTCAGCTTGTAGAACTTCCGTCCCTCGGGGGTCTCCCAGATGACGTTGGCGGCCCGGGTGAAGGCGCCGACGTAGCCCGAGGCGGCCCACAGCGCGGTTGCCAGGCCCACGACCAGCGCGATCCCGGCGGTGGCGGTGCTGCCGGCGAGCTGCTCGATCACCCCGCTGAAGGTGTCCGCGGCGGTGCCGGGGGCGATGGACTGCAGCAGCGTGGTGAGCGCGTCGCTGATCTGCTGCGGCTCGAAGACCAGGCCGACGACGGAGATCATCGCGATGACGGCGGGGAACATGGCCAGCACGAAGTAGTAGGTCAGCGAGGCCGCCCAGTCGGTGAGGTTGTCCTCGCTGGTCTCGGTGACCAGCCGCTTGAACGTGCCGGCGGTGGTCGGCTTGCCCACGGCCCCGGTGGGGGCGTGGTCGGCCCGTCCGCCGTCGGTGATCTGGTCGTCCTGGGGCACCGGGTCCGTCTGGGTGCCGCCGTCACGTGCTCGGGTGCTGGCGATGGGGGTGCTCCGGTGGGTCGAGGGGTGTGTCCCTCGGGGCGTGCCCGTACCGGATCAGGCCGAACCCGTTTCAGCGGATGCCGGACACCGGGGACCACTCGCCGGCCCGGGCGCAGGCCCGCTCCACCTCGGCCAGGTCGTCGGGACGGCGGCCCCGCCCGCCCCGGCGGTCGGACACCAGGCCCCACACCGCGACGAACGCGGTCACCAGGGCGCTGCCGGCACCCAGCAGGGCCACGATGGTGAACGAGCCGCTGCTGGGCAGGCCGGTGGCGTCGGCCGAGCCCGCGACGACGGTGATGATGAGCGCACTGGCCAGCGCGCTGCCGACCGAGCGGGTGATCGAGTTGACCCCGTTGGCCACCCCGGTCTCCGAGGGCTCGACGGCCTGCACGACCAGGGCCGGGAGCGCGGCGAAGGCGACGGTGACCGCGAGCTGGGTGGTCAGCCCGACCAGCACGACGACCCACGGCGTCGAGCGGGCGACGGCGAAGAGCACGAACCCGAGGAGCCCGGAGCCCGCGCCGATGAGCAGGGTGGCCTGGCCGCCGATCCGGTTGACCACGGTGCCGGCGAACGGGGCCAGCAGCACCCCGACGATGCCCCCGGGCAGCAGGT
Source organism: Geodermatophilus sp. Leaf369 (assembly GCF_001424455.1). Taxonomy (NCBI): domain Bacteria; kingdom Bacillati; phylum Actinomycetota; class Actinomycetes; order Geodermatophilales; family Geodermatophilaceae; genus Geodermatophilus; species Geodermatophilus sp. Leaf369. The sequence continues at coordinate 822,134 of NZ_LMQA01000002.1, forward strand.
AGACCACCGCGGCCTCCAGCGTGCTGGCACCGAACCCGTAGCCGGCGGCCTCGGGCACCTGGACGAACTGGGTGACGGCGAGGAAGGAGGCGAACAGCCCGAACCCGGTCATCAGCCCGGCCAGGTTGGGCACCAGCATCCGGCGGTCGGCCAGCAGCTGCGGGCGGACCAGCGGGTGGGTGCGCCGGCGCTGCAGCACGACCCAGCCGGCGAGCACCACGACCGAGGCGATCAGGCTGCCTAGGGTCCGGGGGTCGGTCCAGCCCCAGGTGTGCCCCTGGGACAGCGGGAGCAGCAGCAGGACCAGACCGGCACCGAGCACGACCGCGCCCCACCAGTCGACCCCGCCGGTGGCGTTGGGCTCGCGGGCCGGCAGCACCCAGGCGGCCAGGGCCAGCGCGACGACGGCGATGCCGAAGCCCAGCCAGAACGGGTGGTGGTAGTCCCCGCCGTCCCGGGTGAGCAGGCCGGTGACCACCAGGCCGATGACGCCGCCGACGGCCAGCGTGCTGGACACGATCGACATGGCCACGGTGAGCTTCTCCGCCGGGAGCTCCCGACGCAGGATCGAGATCGACAGCGGGAACAGCCCGTACGAGGCGCCCTGCAGCACCCGGGCGACCAGCAGCAGCGGCAGCGACGTCGTCAGCACCGCCAGCAGGGTGCCGACGGCGACGACGCCCAGCACGCCCAGGACCACCCGGCGCTCGCCGAGGGTGTCCCCGAGCCGGCCGATGACCGGGGTGAGCACGGCAGCGGCGAGCAGGTTCGCCGTCAGCACCCAACCGGCCGCACCGGCGCCGACCCCGAGCTGCTCCCCGATGACCGGGAGGATCGGGACGACGAGGGACTGCAGGAGCGACAGCGTGGTGACCGAGAGCGCCAGGGTCAGCACCAGCAGCCCGGGAGCAGGGGTGCGGGAGCGCACGGGGACCTCCGAGGTTCGACGGACGGTGGTGACCGTCCCCGGTGATGACACCACGGAGTGGGGTGCAGGGGGCAACCAGACGCGTGGGTCCGTCGCGGGGTGCGGGATTCGTCACGGGGAGTTCACGTGATTTCCCCCGACCGAGGGGGTTCGGCCGCCGATGGCACGGGCATCACCGATCCTGACGAGACGCCGCCGGGGGCCCACCCCCGCCGGCCACCGCACTGCACGCTGGGGGTTGTTGTTCCGATGGTGTTCTGGCCGGCCGTGGCCCTGCTGGGCTTCCTGCTGTTGACCGCCCTCGTGATCGCACTGGGATCGCAGTCCACCGCGCGCTACGAGCAGGAGCGACGGGCCACCGCCGCTGCGCGCAGCGCACCGGAGGCGGCCCCCGCCACCGCGTAGCAGGACCACCCGACGGCCGCCGCTCCCTCCCGGGACGGCGGCCGTCGTGCTGTTCAGAGCCAGTCGGGCCGGGCGTCCAGGGTGGTGCGGTCCAGGCTGGCCAGCAGGTCGAACTGCGGCCCGGTGCGCGGCAGCTCGTAGCGCTGGAAGTAGCGGGCCGCCGCGCGCTTGCCGGCGTAGAAGTCCCCGTCCCGGTCGCCGGCGGCCAGCACCTGCTCCAGCCACAGCCACGCGACGACGACGTGGCCGACCGCCTCGAGGTAGACCGTGGCGTTGGCCAGCGTGACGTCGGGGTCACCGGCCGACCACAGCGTCGTGGTCACCTCGGCGACCCGGGCCACCGCGGCGTCGACGTCGGCGGCCAGGTCGGCCCACTCGGTGCCCGCGGCCCGCGCGGTGGTCGCCGCGATCGTCCCGGCCAGCACCCGCAGGCCCGCACCGCCCCCGGCGACCACCTTGCGGCCCAGCAGGTCCAGGCCCTGGATCCCGACGGTGCCCTCGTGGATCGGGTTGAGCCGGTTGTCCCGGTAGAACTGCTCGACCGGGAAGTCGCGGGTGTAGCCGTAGCCGCCGTGCACCTGGATGGCCAGGTCGTTGGCGGCCAGCCCCCACTGGGAGGGCCAGCTCTTCGCGATCGGGGTGAGCACCTCGAGCAGCGTGTGCGCCCGGGTGCGCTCGGCCTCGGTCTCGGCGGTCTCCTCCTCGTCCACCAGCAGCGCGCAGTACAGCCCCAGGGCCAGGCCGCCCTCGACGTAGCTCTTGGCCGCCAGCAGCATCCGGCGCACGTCGCTGTGCTCGATGATCGGCACCGGCGGCGCGGACGGGTCCTTGCCCGCGGGCGGGCGGCCCTGGGTGCGGGTCTTGGCGTACTCCAGCGCGTGCAGGTAGCCGGTGTAGCCCAGCGCCGTCGCGCCCAGCCCGACGCCCACCCGGGCCTCGTTCATCATGTGGAACATCGCGGCCAGGCCGCGGTTCTCCTCCCCGACGAGGAACCCGACCGCGCCGGGGCGCCCGCCGGGGGTGTGCACGCCCTCGCCGAAGCCGAGCAGGGTGTTCGTCGTCCCCCGGTAGCCCATCTTGTGGTTGAGCCCGGCCAGCACGACGTCGTTCCGCTCGCCGATCCCGTCGCCCTCGGGCAGGAACTTGGGCACGATGAACAGCGAGATGCCCTTCACCCCGGCCGGACCACCGGGGATCTTGGCCAGCACCAGGTGCACGATGTTCTCGCTGAGCTCGTGGTCGCCGCCGGAGATCCACATCTTGGTGCCGGTGAGCCGGAACGTGCCGTCGTCCTGGCGCTCGGCCCGGGTGGTGATGTCCGCCAGCGACGACCCGGCCTGCGGCTCGGACAGCGCCATCGTGCCGAACCAGCGGCCCTCGGCCATCGGCCGCACGTAGGTGTCGACCTGCTCCTGGCTGCCGTGCGCGATGAGCAGGTGCGCGTTGGCCATGGTGAGGAACGGGTAGGCCGAGCTGCCGATGTTGGCGGCCTGGAACCACGTCGTCATGGCCTTGCTGACCACCTGGGGCAGCTGCATCCCGCCGAGCTCCTCGCTCAACGTGCCCGCGGCCAGCCCGGCCTCGCCGAACACCCGCAGCGCGGCGGCGACCTCGGGGACCAGCACGACCTTCCCGTCGACGACGTGCGGCTCGTTCTCGTCGGCGGTGCGGTTGTGCGGCGCGAAGTGCTCGGTGGCGATCTCCGCGGCCAGGTCCAGGACCGCGTCGAAGGTGTCCCGGTCGTGCGCGGCGAACCGCTCGCGCTCGGTCAGGGTCTCCACCTGCAGCCACTCGTGCAGCAGGAAGTCCAGGTCACGGCGGGACAGGATCAGAGAGGCAGGCACCGGCCCACTTTCCCAGAGACCGCGGTTCAGGGGTGGAGGAAGGCGCGGAGGGCGGTGAGGGTCTCGTCGGGTCGTTCGTCGACCAGGAAGTGGCCGGCGTCGACGGCCTCGCCGCGGACGTCGTCCGCGCGCTCGCGCCAGACGGCCAGGACGTCGTCCGGGCCGGTGCCGACCACGCCCCTCGAGCCCCACAGCACGAGCAGCGGGCAGCTGACCCGGTGCCCGGCTGCGGCGTCGGCCTCGTCGTGCTCGAGGTCGATCGACGCGCCGGCGCGGTAGTCCTCGAGCATGGCGTGCCGGGTGGCCGGGTCGGCGAAGCAGCGTTCGTACTCGGCGAGCTGGGCGGGGGAGTAGACGTCCAGTCCGCTGCCCCAGCCACCGAGCAGGCTGTGCAGGTACCCGGTGGGGTCGCCGGCGATCAGGTTCTCCGGCAGCGGCTCGGGCTGCAGGTAGAAGAACCAGTGGTAGTACGCGGTGGCCAGCCGGCGGTCGACGTGGCCGTAGACGTGCGTGGTGGGCAGCACGTCGAGCACGGCGGCCCGCTCGACGGCGTCGGCGTGGTCGAGGGCCAGCCGGTGGGTCACCCGGGCACCCCGGTCGTGTCCGACCACGGCGTACCGCTCGTGGCCCAGCTCGCGCATGAGCGCGGCGACGTCGGCGGCCATCGCGCGGAAGGAGTGCCCGGCGTGGCCCTCCCCGTCGGCCGGCGTCCCGGAGTCGCCGTACCCGCGCAGGTCCGGGACGACGAGGGTGTGGTCGCGGGCCAGGTCCGGGGCGATCGAGCTCCACATGACGTGGGTCTGCGGGTAGCCGTGCAGCAGCAGCAGCGGTGGGCCCTCCCCGCCGACGACGGCGTGCACCGTCGTCCCCCCGTGCTCGTGCTCGACGGCACCGTCGAGGACGTCGAACCCCGGGAAGAGCGCGTCGGTGGTCATGCCCCGACCGTCGCACCCCCGTCCGGCACGAGCCACCCCGGACAGGGCGAGGCCCCCGGCCGCGGGTGCGGTCGGGGGCCTCGTCGGGGGTGCGGGTGCTACTTCGGCAGGTGCTCGGCCGGGATGCTGGCCAGGCCGGTGGGGGTGTCGTCGTCCCCCTCGTGCCGGCCGTGCTCCTCGGCCTCGTGCCGGCCGTGTGCCTCGGTGTCCAGTGCCGGGGCGCCGTCCTGGGACACCGCCCCGGTCGCGGCGCTGGACGTGGGTGCTGCGGCGCCGACGGCGTTCGCCGTGCGGGTGGCCGCCTCGCCCTCGCCCTCGGCCTGGCCCTGGACGCCCGAGGTGGTGCGCAGCTCGAGCTGGGGCAGGAAGACCAGCACGAAGAAGCCCAGCGCCACGACGCCGGCGGCGATCAGGAAGACCAGGTCGATCGAGCTGGAGAAGCCCTCCTTGAAGGGGGCGGCCAGCACCGAGTCGATCCGCTGGAACACCGAGGTGTCGGCCAGGTCGGTGCCCGCGCCCTGCAGCTGGGCGGCCTGGTCGGGGTTGGCGGCGGCCGCGGCCTGGAAGGCCTCGGTGCCCTGGGCCTCGGCGTAGGCCGCGGGCACCTTGTCACCCAGTGCGGAGAACAGCACCGAGAGGAAGGCCGCGGTGCCCAGCGTGCCGCCCATCTGGCGGAAGAAGGTCACCGAGGAGGTGGCCACGCCGATCTCCTTGGGGCTGACCGCGTTCTGCACGGCCAGGATGATCGGCTGGAAGTTGAACCCGAGGCCCAGGCCCAGCATCACCATGAACGGCACCAGCGACCACACCGAGGTGTCGGAGTCGACGATGAACGACAGGCTGACCAGCGAGATCACCATGAGGACGACGCCGACCATCGGGAACAGCCGGTACTTGCCGGTGCGGGAGATGGTCTGACCGGCGGTGATCGAGCCGAGCATGATGCCGCCGACCAGCGGGATCATCTGCAGCCCGGCGACGGTGGGGCTGGAGCCGTGCACGATCTGCAGGTACTGGGGCAGCAGCAGGATGCCGCCGAACATGCCGGCGCCCAGCACGATCGAGCTCAGTGCGCTGATGGTGAACGTCCGGTTCTTGAACATCCGGATGGGCAGCAGGGCGTCGTCGCCGTAGGAGCGCTCGGCGACGAAGAACCAGACGAAGCCCAGGGCGCCGACGACGTAGGCGATCAGCGACTTGGGGTCGGTCCAGCCCCAGGTGCGGCCCTGCTCGGCCACGATCAGCAGCGGGACGAGGAACACGACGAGCCCGAGGGCACCCGGCCAGTCGATCTTGTGGCGGTTGCTGCGCTTGGGCAGGTGCAGGTTCTTGAACACGACGGCCAAGGCGATGGCGCCCAGCGGGACGTTGACCCAGAAGATCCAGCGCCAGCCGGCCAGACCCAGGATCGACTCCTGGCCGGCCAGGAAGCCGCCGATGACCGGGCCCAGCACCGAGGACGTGCCGAAGACGGCCATGAAGTAGCCCTGGTACTTCGCGCGCTGCCGGGGCGGCACGATGTCGGCGATGATCGTCAGTGCCAGCGACATCAGGCCACCGGCGCCGACGCCCTGCAGGGCGCGGAACGCGGCGAGCTCGTACATCGACTGCGAGATGCCGCAGAGGAACGAGCCGACCACGAAGACGCTGATCGCGAAGATGAAGAACGGCCGGCGGCCGTACATGTCGCTCAGCTTGCCGTAGAGCGGCGTGGCGATGGTCGAGGTGATGAGGAACGCCGTGGTGGCCCAGGCCTGCAGGTCGTAGCCCTGCAGGTCGTCGGCGATCGTCCGGATCGCGGTGGAGACCACGGTCTGGTCCAGCGCGGCCAGGAACATGCCCAGCAGCAGCCCGATCAGGATCGTCATGATCTGGCGGTGGGTGAAGGCCCCGGAGGCGTCCGGCGCGGCGGCTGCGGCGCGGGCGTCCTTCTTCTGTGCGGCCGCGGTGTCGCGGTCGGTGGTCTGGGTCATCGGTCCTTCTCGGGGGTGGTGGCGCTGCCGGTGGGTGAGGTGTCGGGGAGTGCGGTGGTGAGGTCCTCGACGAAGCGGTGGAGGAGGCCGGTGAGGGCGGCGAGGTCGGCGTCGGCCCAGTGCTCGGTGACCTTGGCGAAGAGGGCCTCGCGCTCGGCCTTCATCCCCTCGGTGACGGCCTCGCCGGACGGGGTGACCACGAGCCGGCTGACCCGGCCGTCGGAGGCGTCGGCGACCCGACGGACCAGGCCCCGCTCGACCAGCAGCGTGACGTGCCGGCTGACGGTCGAGGGGTCGGCGTGCAGCAGCTCGGCGAGGGCGCCCTGGCGCAGCGGACCCAGCCGGGTGAGCGGGAAGAGCAGCACGTGCGCGGCGCGCTCGCGGGCGGCGTCGCCGCTGCCGGAGGCGGCGAACTGGGCCTTGAGCGCGTGCACGACCCGCATGAGCCGGGCCAGCTCGTCGGACAGCGCGTGCACGTCGTCGAGCCGGACGGGGGCCGGGAGGGTGTCGGGGCGGGGCATGCGGTCTCCGGGTGTGCCGTGCAGTGGGACGCGAGGACGATAGGACTGTTGCGCGCTACATGCAACCAGTTGTGACGTACACGGGTCTCGGCTGTGCGACATCGCGGTGGCGGACGGGTGGGACCCTGGGGACACCGCCCCCGTACGACCCCCCGAGGAGAGACGTGCCCGAGTCCGACGACCTGCGGTCGCGGCTGTCCACGCTGACGATCGAGGACGAGCACCGCCTGCGCCGTCGACTGGACGGGCTGCGCTCCGTGCGCGACCCGGCCGCCCGGGCCCGCAAGCACGAGCAAGTCGCCGCCGACGTCGTCCGCGCCGAGGCGCGCATCGCCGCCCGCACCGCCGCGGTGCCCACCGTCAGCTACCCCGAGCAGCTGCCGGTGAGCGGTCGGCGCGAGGACATCGCCGCGGCGATCCGGGACCACCAGGTCGTGGTCGTCGCCGGGGAGACCGGGTCGGGCAAGACCACCCAGCTGCCCAAGATCCTGCTCGAGCTGGGCCGTGGCGTGCGCGGGCGGATCGGGCACACCCAGCCCCGCCGGATCGCCGCCCGCACCGTCGCCGAGCGGGTGGCCGAGGAGCTGGGCTCACCCCTGGGCGAGGTGGTCGGCTACAAGGTCCGGTTCACCGACCAGGTGGGCGACACCAGCCTGGTGAAGCTGATGACCGACGGCGTGCTGCTGGCCGAGGTCCAGCGCGACCGGCTGCTCCGCCAGTACGACACGATCGTCATCGACGAGGCGCACGAGCGGTCGCTGAACATCGACTTCCTGCTCGGCTACCTGGCCCAGCTGCTGCCCCGTCGTCCCGACCTCAAGATCGTGATCACCTCGGCGACGATCGACGTCGACCGGATCGCGAAGCACTTCGGCGATGCGCCGGTCGTGGAGGTCAGCGGGCGCACGTACCCGGTCGAGGTGCGGTACCGGCCGGTCATCGACCCCGACGACCCGGAGGCCGACCCCGACCGCGACCAGGTGACCGCGATCGTCGACGCCTGCCGCGAGCTCGTCGCCGAGGGCCCGGGGGACGTGCTGGTGTTCCTGGCCGGCGAGCGCGACATCCGGGACACCGCCGACGCCCTCGGGGAGGCCGCGTTCGCCCACACCGAGGTGCTGCCGCTCTACTCGCGGCTGTCGGCGGCCGACCAGCACCGGGTGTTCCGGCAGCACACCGGACGGCGGATCGTGCTGGCCACCAACGTCGCCGAGACGTCGTTGACCGTGCCCGGCATCCGCTACGTGGTCGACCCCGGGACGGCGCGGATCTCCCGGTACAGCCATCGCACCAAGGTGCAGCGGCTGCCGATCGAGGCGGTCAGCCAGGCCTCGGCCCGCCAGCGCGCCGGCCGGTGCGGGCGCACCTCGGACGGCATCGCGATCCGGCTGTACAGCGAGGACGACTTCGACTCCCGGCCGGAGTTCACCGACCCGGAGATCCTGCGCACCAACCTGGCCTCGGTGCTGCTGCAGATGGCCTCCCTCGGCCTGGGCGAGGTGGAGGACTTCCCGTTCCTGGACCCGCCGGACCGACGCTCGGTGGCCGACGGCATCGCGCTGCTCGAGGAGCTCGGGGCGCTCACCGCCGACGGCAAGCTCACCGAGACCGGTCGCGCGCTGGCCGCCCTGCCGCTGGACCCCCGGCTGGCCCGGATGGTCGTGGAGGCCGACCGGCGCGGGGTGCTGGAGGAGGTGCTGGTCATCGCCGCCGGGCTCACCGTGCAGGACGTCCGCGAGCGCCCGGCCGACGCGCAGGCCGCCGCCGACCAGCTGCACGCCCGGTTCGCCGCCGAGGACTCCGACTTCACCTCGATCCTGAACCTCTGGCGGTACCTGGTCGAGAAGCAGGACGAGCTGTCGGGCAACCAGATCCGCCGCACCGTCAAGCGCGAGTACCTGCACTGGCTGCGGATCCGGGAGTGGCAGGACCTGCACGGCCAGCTGCGCGGCACCGCGCGGCGGCTGGGGATGACCACCGGCGAGCTGGCCCCCGAGCCCGACGAGCGCGGGGTGCACGCGGCCCTGCTGTCGGGCCTGCTGTCCCAGGTCGGGCTCCAGCTGGAGCCCGGCAAGGACGCCGCCCCGGCCGAGAAGCGGCGCGGCTCCCGCGAGTACACCGGTGCCCGCGGAGCTCGCTTCGTCATCGCCCCGGGCTCGGTGCTCACCCGCAAGCCCCCGCGCTGGGTGGTCGCCGGCGAGCTGGTGGAGACCAGCCGGCTCTTCGCCCGCACCGTGGCCCGGGTCGACCCGGAGACCATCGAGAAGCTGGCCGACCACCTGGTCAAGCGGCAGTACAGCGAGCCGCGGTGGGACGCCAAGCGCGGCTCCGTCGTCGCCACCGAGCGGGTCACGCTCTACGGCATCCCGCTCGTCGTCGGTCGGCGCGTGCAGTACGGCTCGATCGACCCCGTCGTCAGCCGGGAGCTGTTCATCCGGCACGCCCTGGTCGAGGGCCAGTGGACGACGAACCACCGCTTCTGGGCGCACAACCAGCAGGTCCTGGCCCGGGTCGCCGAGCTGGAGGAGCGCGCCCGCCGCCGCGACCTGCGGGTCGACGACGAGACGGTGTTCGAGCTCTACGACGCCCGCATCGGGGCCGAGGTGGTCAGCGCCCGGCACTTCGACAGCTGGTGGAAGCAGGCTCGCCGGCAGCGCCCGGACCTGCTGGACTTCACCCCCGCGATGGTCACCGACGCCGCCGTCGCCGAGCAGGTCGCGGCCGGGGACTTCCCCGACGAGGTGCACCTGACGCAGGGCCTGACCCTGCCGTTGACCTACGCCTTCGACCCGGGTGCCGACGACGACGGGATCACCGTCGACGTCCCGCTCGCGGTGCTGGACACCGTCGCCGAGCAGACCTCGGGCGCCTCGCTGGCCTGGACCGTGCCCGGGCAGCGCGAGGAGCTGGTCACCGCCCTGCTGCGGGCGCTGCCCAAGCAGCTGCGCCGCGGCCTGGTGCCCATCCCCGACCGGGTGCGCGAGGTGCTGCCGCACATCGACCCCACCGAGGCGCTGCTGCCGGCGCTGGAGCGGGAGATCCGCCGGGCCGTCGCGGTGCAGGTGCCCCCGGACGCCTGGGACACCGCGAACGTCCCCGACCACCTGCGGGCCACCTTCCGGGTGCTCGACGACCAGCAGCGGCCGCTGGCCGAGGGCAAGGACCTGGCTGCGCTGCGCCGGCAGGTCGCCCCGCAGTCACGGGCGTCGTTGGCGCGGGCGTCGGCCGACGTCACCCGCACCGGGCTGACCTCCTGGACGCTGGGCGCGCTGCCGGCGACCGTGCAGGTCTCCCGCGGCGGCCACCTGGTGACGGCGTACCCGGCCCTGGTCGACGAGGGCGCCACGGTCGGCGTCCGGGTCGTGCCGACGGCGGCCGAGGCCTCCCGGCTCACCTGGCTGGGCGCGCGACGGCTGCTGCTGCTGAGCCTGCCCTCCCCGGTGAAGCCGGTGGTCAAGTCGCTGGGCCCGCGCAGCCGGCTGGCCCTGCAGTTCAACCCCGACGGGGAGATCCCCGACCTGGTCGCCGACTGCGTGGACGCCGCCGCCGACGAGCTCATCGCCGCCCACGGCGGCCCGCCGCGGGACCAGGCCGCCTTCGAGGCGCTGGTCGAGGGCTCCCGCACCCAGCTGCACACGATCACCGCCGATTGCGTGCGCAAGGTGGAGGCGGTGCTCACCCAGGCCCGGGAGACCGCCATCGCGATCGGTGCCGCCCCGGGCCGCCGGGTGCCCGAGGCCGCGATCGCCGACCTGCGGGCCCAGATGACCGGGCTGCTGCACCGCGGCTTCGTCGCCACCGCCGGACGACGCCGGCTGCCCGACCTGGTGCGCTACCTCAAGGGCATGGCGCACCGGCTGGAGAAGCTGCCCGCGAACGCCGCCCGGGACGCCCTGGGCCAGGCCACGGTGGAGGCCGTGGCCACCGAGTACCGCGACCTGCGCGCGAAGGTGCCCGGGGTGGGCGGCCCGGACGACCCGGTGCTGCGCATCCGCTGGATGGTCGAGGAGCTGCGGATCGGCCTGTTCGCCCAGGTCGTCGGCACCCCCCGCCCGGTCAGCGAGCAGCGGCTGTTCAAGGCCATCGACGCGATCGAGGTCCCGGCCGGCTGACCTGCGTCAGATGACGACGGAGAAGGAGAGCTGATGGACGTGATGGTGGTGGTGTCCGACCTGGGAGACAGCGGGGCGACCCGGGTCACTCTCGACCGGGCGGCCCGGTGGCATGAGGGCGGAGATCACGTGACTGTCCTCGTGGTCGCCTGGGAGGCAGAAGGGAGCACCGCGGCGCTGCCCCCTGGGCTCGACGTCGTGCGAGCCACGCGGCCCGGCGCGCAGTTGCGGACGGCGTTGCCCAGGGCGCTACTGCGGGCTGTGCTGCGGGCGCGTCGTGCAGAGGTGGTGGTGAGTGGCACAGAGGTGGGCTTCGGCCTGCTGGTGGCGCGGATGGCAGCCTCCCTCACAGGCCGCCCGCTCGCTGTGACCGTGCAGTCGCGTCCCGACAGAGCAGTCGAGGACTACGTGGACCGGCCTCTCCGTCCGATCACCCGCTGGATCTTGCGGACGTCCTCCCTGGCGGTCTCGGTATCTGATGGTCTGCGCCCCGCGATCGAGGGCCTCGGGGTGTCGAGCAGGAGCGTCGTCGTGGCCCGGAACTCCGTGGACCGGCGGGATGTGCTGCAGCAGTCCGAGGCAGCACCGGCCGTCGCGGTCTCGGTCAGCAACCCGACGGTGGTGTCCAGTGGACGTCTGGAACACCAGAAGGGTTTCGACCTGCTCGTCCGAGCCCACGCACGAGCCCTGCAGGACGGTGCGCCGAGCCACGAGCTGGTGGTCCTGGGTGAAGGTGGTGAGCGGGAGGCCCTCGAGGCGCTGGCCGCCGAGCTGGGCGTCGCGGACTCGGTGCGGCTCCCGGGGTTCACCCCGAACCCGCATTCCGTGGTGGCCCGTTCCGCGCTCTACGTCCTGTCCAGCCGTTACGAGGGGTTCTCCCTCTCACTGGCGGAGGCCCTGGCTTGTGGCGTCCCCTGCCTCGCCTTCGACTGCACAGCGGGACCTGCCGAGGTCCTCGCGGGAGGGAGGTACGGGCACCTGGTCGCGGAGGGAGACGTGACAGCTCTCGCCGACGGCATCCGGGCTCACCTGCTGGACCCGTCGGACCTGCGTGATCGAGCCCTGTCCGCAGCGGCTGGTGCAGACGAGCTCTTCGACCCCGCTGCGCCAGCTCAGGTGCACCGTGCCCATCTGTCCGGCCTGAACGAGAGGTGGACGGCGAGACCGAGCACGGCGTCCAGGCTGCGGGACCGCGTTGTCCGTTTGCGTCGATCCGCGGCGGGGGACTGAGCCGTGACCACCTCAGAAGGAGTGCAGAACATGAGCGAGCCCACCACGCACACCGAGACGCACACCGTCGAGAGCTACAGCTCGGGCACCACCGCGCCCGCCGGCGAGGGCGTCAGCGACCGCGAGATGGTCGACATCGTGGCCGAGGAGACCGACAGCGCCTCGGAGAACGCCCAGAACGCCGGCAAGGACTGGGACGGCGACGCCTCGGAGGCCCCGAAGCCCACGGAGTGAGCCTCAGGCCCGCGGCGGCGCCGGGAAGGACTCCGGGAGCACGACGTCGCGGGCCGCCCCCCACCCGGCCCAGGCCATGGGGAGCAGCAGCACCAGCAGCAGGGCCAGCGGCCAGGACCACCCGCCGGTGAGGTCGTGCAGCACGCCGAGCACCACCGGACCGGCCGCCGCGACCAGGTAGCCCAGGCACTGGGCCACCCCGCCCATCCGGGCCGCGGTCAGCGGGGTCGCCGAGCGCAGCACGATCAGCGTCAGCGCCAGGGCGAACCCGCCGCCCTGGGCGACGCCGAAGACCGCCACCCACACCACGGTCGCCGTGGTCGGGGCGAGGAGCAGCCCGCCCACGCCGACCAGGTAACAGGCGAGGACGACGAGGACCAGCGGCCGCTGCCCCCGCCCGCGGGCCTGCATCGAGCCCGCGACCGTCGGCCCGAGGAAGGCCCCCACCGCGCCGGTCACCGTGGACACCGCCAGGAGCGCCCCGCCGTCGGCGGCCGGCAGCCCGGCGTCGGTGAGCAGGGTCGGCAGCCAGGCGGCCAACGCGTAGAACTGGGTCGACTGCATGCCCAGGAAGACCGTCACCCGGCGGGCCAGCGGCTCCCGCAGCAACCCCCAGGACGCCCCGGGCGCCCGCACCCCGCCGCGACGGCTGGCGCCGGTGCCCGCGACCGGCAGCCACACGGCCAGGGCGAGGACGGCGAGCAGCCCCCACCCGGCCAGCGCCGTCCGCCAGTCCAGCCCCAGCGCCATCTGCAACGGCACGGTGAGCCCGGCGGCCACCGCGGCGCCGACGTTGAGCGCGGCGGAGTAGACGCCCATGACCAGGCCGGGCCGGGCGAACTCGCGCTTGACGTAGGCCGGGACCAGCACGTTCGCGACGGCGATGGCACCGCCGGCGATCACCGTGCCGCCGTAGAGGGCCGCGACCGGGTCCAGCAGCCGCAGGGCGACCCCGCCGGTCAGCAGCACCAGGGAGGCGGCGACCGCCGTCTCCAGCCCGAGCCGGCGCGCCAGCCGGGGCGCGACCGGGGCGAACGCACCGAAGCACAGCACCGGGAGCGAGGTGAGCAGCCCGCCCAGCGCGCTGGACAGCCCGGTGTCGGCCCGCAGCTCCACCAGCACCGGTGCGACCCCGACGACCGCCGGGCGCTGGTTGAGCGCCACCAGGACGACGGCGAGGGCCAGCAGCAGGGTCCCGGCCGTCGTCCGGGCCGGGGGTGTCTGCAGGGTGCCCACAGCCCCCGGTCCGCTCACGGCGTCAGCAGACCACGGGCTCCGGCGGCGGGCCGCACCCGGCTCGGATGACACCCGGTGCCACCTGGGTGCAAGCGTGCTGCGACCGGGGGTGGTCCCGCTCACACCACCGTGCAAGAGTGACGTCAACACCCCTGTGCAACACCGACGTCGAACAGTGGAAGCGAGCGCATGAGCATCCTCGGCACCCGGGTGGTCCGTACGGAGGACCCCCAGTTCCTGACGCGTGGGGCGGTCTACACCGACGACCTCACCGACGAGCGCCTCACCGGCGCCCTGCACGCCACCTTCGTCCGCTCCCAGGTGGCGCACGCAAAGATCCTGTCGGTCGACACCGAGGGCGCGAAGCAGGCTCCCGGCGTCGTCGCGGTCTACACCGCCGCCGACCTGACCGACCTGCCCCCGCTGGCCCCGCCCTTCCCGTTCATCGCGGCCGAGTTCGAGCGGCAGTGGCTGTGCACCGACACCGTCCGCTTCGTGGGTGACGCGATCGCCGTCGTCCTCACCGAGGAGCGCTACCAGGGCGAGGACGCCGCGGAGCAGGTCGTCGTCGACCTCGACGTGCTGCCCGCCGTCGTCGGCACCGCGAACGCCGCCAAGGACGAGACGATCCTCTTCCCGGCCGCCGGCACCAACGTGCTCGCCGCCTTCGGGGAGCCCGCCCCGGCCGACTTCTTCGACGGCTGCGAGGTCGTCGTCGAGCAGGCCGTGGTCAACCAGCGCGTCGCCCCGGTGCCGCTGGAGACCCGCGCGACCTCGGCCGTGTGGGGCGAGGACGGCCGGGTCACCGTCTGGTGCACCAACCAGGGCGCCCAGCAGGCCAAGGGCCAGATCGCCGAGTGGCTCGGCCTGGACGCCTCGCTGGTCCACCTGATCACCCCCGACGTCGGTGGTGGCTTCGGCGCCAAGATCGGTGCCGACCCCGAGTACGCCCTCGTCGCACACCTGGCCAAGCTGTCCGGCCGCCCGGTCCGCTGGACCGAGAGCCGCTCGGAGAACCTCACCTCGATGCTGCACGGCCGCGGCCAGGACCAGGTCGTGAAGATCGGCGGCAGCCGGGACGGGAAGATCGAGGCCTACAGCCTGGTCACCGACCAGGACGGCGGCGCCTACCCGCGCATCGGCGTCGTGCTGCCCACGCTGACGATGCTGATGACGCCCGGCACGTACGCCTTCCCGAAGGTGCACGCCCAGGCCCGTGCGCTGGCCACCAACACCACCCCGATCGGCGCCTACCGCGGCGCCGGCCGACCGGAGGCCACCGCCGCCGTCGAGCGGGCCGTCGACCTGTTCGCCGCCGAGATCGGCATGGACCCGGCCGAGGTGCGCCGGATCAACCTGGTGCCGAAGTTCGACGAGCCGCACACCACGGCGATGGGCGCCACCTACGACAGCGGCGACTACGTCGCGGCGCTGGACCGCGCCCTCGAGGCCTCGGGCTACGCCGGGCTGCGCGCCGAGCAGAAGGCACGCCGGGAGCGTGGCGACGCCCGCCAGCTGGGCATCGGCATCAGCACCTACGTCGAGATCACCGGGGCCGACAACGGCGCCGGCACCGGCGAGGAGGCCGAGCTCGAGGTGCACGCCGACGGCACCGCCACCGTCCTCACCGGCACCTCGCCACACGGCCAGGGCCACGCCACCACCTGGGCGATGCTCGCCAGCGACCAGCTGGGCATCCCGGTCGAGAAGATCACCGTCCTGCACGGTGACACCGACCGGATCCCCAAGGGCGGCGGCACCATGGGCTCCCGCTCGCTGCAGCAGGGAGGTGCGGCGGTGCACCAGGCCGCCGTCGAGCTCGTCGAGGTCGCCAAGAAGCGGGCCGCCGAGCGCCTGGAGGCCAACCCCGACGACCTGATCGTCGACCTGGGCTCCGCCTCGCTGCAGGTCAAGGGCACGCCCGGGGTCTCGGTGAGCTTCGCCGAGCTGGCCGCCGAGGAGGCGCTGATGGTGCAGACCACCTTCACCGCAGCCGCCGCGACCTTCCCCTTCGGCGCGCACGTGGCCGTCGTGGAGACCGACGTCGAGTCGGGCAAGGCGACCGTCGTCCGCATCGTCACCGTCGACGACGCCGGCACGATCATCAACCCGCTGCTCGCCGAGGGCCAGCGGCACGGTGGCATCGCCCAGGGCGTGGCCCAGGCCCTGCTGGAGGAGGTCCTCTACGACGAGGACGGCAACCCGCAGACCTCCACGCTGGCCGACTACCCGTTCATCTCCGCCACCGAGCTCCCGAGCTTCGAGCTGGTCGAGATGGCCACCCCCACCCCGATGAACCCGCTGGGTGCCAAGGGGATCGGGGAGGCCGGGACCATCGGCTCCACCCCGGCGGTGCAGTCCGCCGTCATCGACTCCGTCGCCCACCTCGGCGTCCGGCACGTCGACATGCCCGCCACCTCCATGCGCGTCTGGAAGGCCGTCCAGGCCGCGCAGCAGACCCAGAACGGGAGCACGAACTGATGCAGGTCTCGATGACCGTCAACGGGCAGCAGCGGACCGACGAGGTCGAGCCGCGGATGCTGCTGGCGCACCACCTGCGCGACAACCTGGGGCTCACCGCCACCAACATCGGCTGCGACTCGACGTCCTGCGGTGCCTGCACCGTGATCGTCGACGGGCTGTCGGTGAAGAGCTGCACGGTGCTCGCGCTCCAGGCCGAGGGCTCGCAGGTCACCACGCTGGAGGGCCTGGCCGGCGAGGACGGCGAGCTGCACCCCGTGCAGGCCGCCTTCCAGTCCGAGCACGGCCTCCAGTGCGGCTTCTGCACCTCGGGCATGGTCATGGCCTCGGTGGGCGTCCTCGCGGCGAACCCGAACCCGACCGACCGGGAGGTCCGCGAGGGCCTGGAGGGCAACCTCTGCCGCTGCACCGGCTACCACAACATCGTCCAGGCGGTCCTCAAGGCCGCCGAGGCCGGACCGGTCGCCGGTCAGGTCCCGCAGTCGCAGGAGGTGTCCGCGTGATCCCCAGCCCGTTCGACTACGTGCGCGTCTCCTCGGTCGACGAGGCCGTGGCGGCGCTGGCCGAGCACGGCGAGGACGCCAAGATCCTCGCCGGCGGGCACTCGCTGCTGCCGATCATGAAGCTGCGGCTGGCCATCCCCTCGGTGCTCATCGACATCTCCGGGATCGCCGACCTCAACTACGTCCGCGTCGACGGCGACCAGGTCGCCATCGGGGCCGGCACCCGGCACCACGACCTGGAGAACTCCGACGTGGCGAAGGCCGAGGTGCCGCTCCTGCCGCACGTCGCCTCCCGCGTCGGTGACCCCCAGGTGCGCCACCGCGGCACCCTCGGCGGCACCGTCGCGCACTGCGACCCCGCCTCGGACCTGCCGACCGCGCTCCTCGCGCTCGGCGCCGACGTGGTGCTCGCGGGCCCGAACGGCCGGCGCACCGTGCCGATCACCGAGTTCTTCCTCGGGTTCTTCGAGACGGCCATGGAGGAGGGGGAGCTCATCGTCGAGCTCCGCGTCCCCCGCACCGGCGACGCCGGCTGGGCCTACGAGAAGTTCACCCGCCGGGAGAACGACTGGCCGATCGTCTCGGCCGCCGTGGCGCACCTGCCCGGCGGCGGGGTCGGCGTGGCACTGGCCAACATGGGCGGCGTGGTGCTGAAGGCCACCGCCGTCGAGGCCGCGCTGGCCGAGGGGAAGTCGATCGAGGAGGCCGCCGCGCTGGCCGCGGAGGGCACCTCGCCGTCCTCGGACATGCACGCCGACGCCGAGTACCGCTCGCACCTGGCCCGGCTGCTCACCCGCCGTGCGCTGGCGGTCGCGGCCGGCGAGGCCGAGGCCAGCACCGCGGAGAGCACGGCCGCGGCCTGACCCCGCAGCACGGACGAGAGCGCCCTCCCCGGACCCCGGGGAGGGCGCTCTCGGCGTGTCAGGAGGCGGTGGTGATCATCCCGGCCGCGACGGTGGCGTTGGTGGCCTCGTCGACCAGGATGAACCGGCCGGTCGCCCGGTTGTGCCGGTAGTCGTCGACGAACAGCGGCTGGGTGGTGCGCAGGGTGATCCGGCCGATGTCGTTGAGCCCCAGCTCGGTGGCGGTGTCGTCGGGCTCGAGGGTGTTCACGTCGAGCCGGTGCTGCAGCGCCTTCACCACCGCCCGCACGGAGCGGGTGGTGTGCTTGACGGCCAGCTTCTGCCGGGGCCGCAGGGGCTCGTCGGTCATCCAGCAGACCACCGCGTCCAGGTCCTGCGTCGCGGTCGGCCCGCCCGCGGGGTGGGACAGCAGGTCCCCGCGGGAGACGTCGACGTCGTCGGTCAGCCGCAGGGTCACCGCCATCGGCGGGAACGCCCTGGCCACCGGGCCCGCGGGGCCGTCGACGGCGGCGATCGTCGTCGTCCGGCCGGAGGGCAGCACCTGCACCTCGTCGCCCGGGCGGAACACCCCGCTGGCCACGGTGCCGGCGTAGCCGCGGTAGTCGCGGTGCGCGTCGGACTGCGGCCGGATCACGTACTGCACCGGGAACCGGGCGTCGGCGAGGTTGACGTCGCTGCCCACCTCGACCCGCTCGAGGTGGTCCAGCAGGGAGGGCCCGTCGTACCAGGGCATCCGCTCCGAGGGCGTGACCACGTTGTCCCCGGCCAGCGCCGAGATGGGGACGACGGTGAGGTCGGGGACGTCGAGCTTGGCCGCGAAGGCCCGGAACTCGTCGCGGATGGCGGTGAAGACGTCCTGCGACCAGTCGACGAGGTCCATCTTGTTCACCGCGACCACCAGGTGCGGCACCCGCAGCAGCGAGGCGAGGAAGGCGTGCCGGCGGGACTGCTCGAGCACCCCCTTGCGGGCGTCGACCAGCACGATCGCGAGGTCGGCGGTCGAGGCGCCGGTGACCATGTTGCGGGTGTACTGCACGTGCCCGGGGGTGTCGGCCAGGACGAAGGTGCGCCGCGGGGTGGTGAAGTACCGGTAGGCGACGTCGATGGTGATGCCCTGCTCGCGCTCGGCGCGCAGGCCGTCGGTGAGCAGCGACAGGTCGACGTGGTCGCCCCGGCTGGCCCGCGAGATCGCCTCGTACTGGTCCTCGAACACGGCCTTGCTGTCGTAGAGCAGCCGGCCGATGAGGGTGGACTTCCCGTCGTCCACCGAACCCGCGGTCGCGATCCGCAGGATGTCCTTGCGGGCGGTGGCGAGCTCCGCGGCGGCGGAGGTCAGGGCGTCGTGGTCGCTCACGCGGCCACCTCCTGGGTCGGGGTGTGGCGGGGGACGGCGCACAGGCGGACGCTGGGCCGGTGTTCTTCGCACCGCTGGTCCCGGCACTGGCGGTCGTGGTGGTCGGCTACCTGGTGGGCTACGGGGTGACCGTGCTGGTCAGCCGCGGGCTGGACGCGGCCTTCGGCGCCCCGCTCGGTGCC
The DNA here is from genome assembly GCF_001424455.1 of Geodermatophilus sp. Leaf369. Lineage (NCBI taxonomy): Bacteria > Bacillati > Actinomycetota > Actinomycetes > Geodermatophilales > Geodermatophilaceae > Geodermatophilus > Geodermatophilus sp. Leaf369. Next base: position 840,935 of record NZ_LMQA01000002.1, read on the forward strand.
GGGGTGCCCGAGGTGGTGGGCTGGCTGCTGGGCCTGGCCCTGCTGGTGGGCGTGGTGCGGTGGCTGCTGCTGCGCAGACGGCGACGGGCCCATCAGAAGTAGCCCTCCTTCTTCCGGTCCTCCATCGCGGCGTCGCTGACCTTGTCGTCGCCGCGGGTGGCCCCCCGCTCGGTCAGCCGGGTCACCGCGATCTCGGCGATGACCTCCTCGACGGTGGCGGCCTCCGAGGGCACGGCCGCGGTGAGGTTGGCGTCCCCGACGGTGCGGTAGCGCACCGACCGGCGGGTGACCTCCTCGCCGTCCCGGGGGGTGATGAACTCGTTGACCGCGTAGAGCATCCCGGCGCGGTCGACGACGTCACGGTCGGCGGCCAGGTAGAGGTCGGGGATCGGGATCTGCTCCTGCGCGATGTAGCCCCAGATGTCCAGCTCGGTCCAGTTCGACAGCGGGAACACCCGGATCGACTCACCCAGGTGGATCCGGCCGTTGTAGAGGTCCCAGAGCTCGGGCCGCTGGTTCTTGGGGTCCCACTGCCCGAACTCGTCGCGGAAGCTGAACACCCGCTCCTTGGCCCGGGCCTTGTCCTCGTCCCGGCGGGCACCGCCGAACAGGGCGGTGAACCCGTGCTGCTCGACGGCGTCCAGGAGCACCGGAGTCTGGATGCGGTTGCGGGAGCCGTTGGGCTCCTGCTTCACCGTGCCGGCGGCGATCGCGTCGGGCACGGAGGCCACGACGAGCTCCACCCCGAGCTCGGCCACCCGGCGGTCACGGAAGGCCAGCACCTCGGGGAAGTTCAGTCCGGTGTCCACGTGCATCACCGGGAACGGGATGCGGGCCGGGGCGAAGGCCTTGCGGGCCAGCTCGAGCATGACGATCGAGTCCTTGCCGCCGCTGAAGAGCAGCACCGGGCGCTCGAGCTCGGCGGCGACCTCGCGGATCACGTGGATCGACTCGGCCTCGAGGGTCTGCAGCTGGGTCAGCCGGTGCTCAGGGGTGCTCACGCGCAGGTGCTCCGGGTGCTCGAGGGCGACGGACGGGTCATCCCCACCAGTCAGGTGGGGATTGCCCGACCAGTCTCGCTCATGCCCCGGCGCGCACCGCGGCCAGCACCCGGTCGGCCAGCTCGGGCCGGCACACGACCAGGTCGGGCAGCCACGCCTCGGCCACCGCGTACTCCAGCGGCGAGCCGTCCAGCCGGGAGGCGAACAGCCCCGCGGCGCGGGCGACCGCGACCGGGGCGGCGGAGTCCCACTGGTACATCCCGCCGGCGTGCACGTAGGCGTCGGCCTCCCCACGCACCACGGCCAGCGTCTTGTAGCCGGCCGACCCCAACGGCACGAGGACGGCGCCCAGGGCGTCCGCGGCGGCCCGGGCCTGCGCCGGCGGTCGGCTGCGGGACACCGCGACGCGCAGCGGACCGTCGGGCACCGGGGGGACGACCGGGGCCGGGTCGGTGGTGACCACCTCGCCGAGTGCGGGCAGCCCCACGGCCGCTGCCGTCAGGTCGCCCGCGGAGCGTTCCCACAACGCCACGTGCACCGCCCAGTCGTGCCGGTCCCCGGAGCGGTACTCCCGGGTGCCGTCCAGCGGGTCGACGATCCACAGCCGGTCGGCGGTGAGCCGGGCCGGGTCGTCGACGGCCTCCTCGCTGAACACCGCGTCGTCGGGCCGGTGCTCGGCGAGGACGGCGGCGATCGCGGCCTGGGCGGCGGCGTCCCCGGCGTCCCCGAGGGCCTCGTCGTGCAGCTCACCGGCCTGCAGCAGCGGCAGCAGCACGTCGGCGGCGGCCCGGGCGGCGAGGGCGGCGACCTCGACGTCGCTGCGGCTCACGCGTCGTCCCCGGGGTGCAGGGCGGTGGCGTCGGTGGCCCGACCGGGCGGGGCGTGCTTGCCGGAGGCGTCGGTGATCTCGCCGAAGTAGGCGGCCATCTGCTCGTCCCGGGGGGTGACGAAGAGCCCGCGCACCGAGACCAGTACCCGGTCGGGGTCGGCGGCCAGGGCGACGCTGCCGTGGACCATGGTCTTGCGGCCGTCCTCCTCGGCCACCCAGGCGCGGAACACCAGCGGGGTCTGCAGCGGCACCGGGCCGCGGTAGTCCAGCTCCAGGTGCGCCGTCATGCCCCAGCGGTCGGCAGCGACTGCGGCGGAGCCGAGCAGCTGGTCCATCAGCAGACCGCTCATGCCGCCGTGCAGGAAGCCGGGCGGGCCCTCGTACTGCAGGCCCAGGGTGGCCTCGGCGACCACGCCGGCCCCGTCCCGGCGGATGCGCAGCGGCGGGGCGATCGCGCTGCCCACCCCGGTGACCGGGGAGAACACCCGGCGGAAGGCGACCGGGTCGTCCAGGGCCGGGAGCTCGTGCCGGTCCCGGGTGCTGGTGAGCAGCCCCCGGCTGATCTCCCGCGCCCGGGCAGCGGCGGCGGCGAGCTGGCTGGGGCCGACCGTGGTGCGCACCGAGGCCTGCACCAGCTCGCGGACGGCGTCGCCCAGGTCGGTGACCGCGGCCATCAGCTCGGGGTCGTAGGGGCTCTCGGTGGTCACCGCCGGACCGTATCCCGCCCGGTCAGGCCTGCAGGGCGCGGTGCCGGGCCAGCTGGTCGGGGCGCAGTTGCAGGACGGTGCCCTGGCACTCGGTCAGCACGGTCCCGGGCTCGGCGGCGGTGGCCAGCGTGGTGGTCACCCGCCACCGGGTGTCCTCGGCCGAGGTGACCCGGGCCTCGAGCACCAGGTCGGCGTCCTGGGGCACGGGCCCGCGGTAGGCGATCGCCAGCTTGCTGACCAGCCGCGGCTGGTCGTCGCCCAGCACCGCCTGGCCGGTCATCGTCTCCAGGAGCAGGGCCAGCACCCCGCCGTGCACCGCACCGGGTGCCCCCTGCTGCACGGCGCCCAGCCGGCAGGTGCCGGTGGCGGCGTGGTGGGCGCGGGTGACGGTGAGCGGCGGGGCGACCGGGCTGCCGCTGCCGGTGGCCGGGTCGAACGCCGAGGCGCCGGTGGGGGCGAGGCCGCCGTCATCTCGCCGGTCGGCCGAGGGCGGCTCACCGGCGGCCCGGGGGTGCGCGGCCAGCAGGTCGGTCAGTGCGTCCAGCTGCGCGACGACGTCGTCCAGCACGTCGTCGGGGGCCTCGGTGCCGACGACGGCGCTGCGCAGCCGGCGGGTGGCGGCCCCGAGCCGGTCCACGGCGTCGCGGCGAGGGGTCTGCGGGGCGGGCACCGGGGGAGGCTAGCCGGGGGCGTCGGTGGCGGGGTCGGGGTCCTCCCCGGGCACCAGCTGGCCGCTGTCCGGGGGGCCGGACCGGGGCAGCCGGACGACGAAGGCGGCTCCCTCACCGGGCGCCGTCCGCACGGTGACGGTGCCACCGTGCGCCTGCACCAGCGAGGACACGATGGACAGGCCCAGCCCGGTGCCCCCGGCGGCCCGGGTGCGCGAGGCGTCGGCCCGGTAGAAGCGCTCGAAGACCCGCTCGGCGTCGGCCGGGTCCATGCCCGGGCCCCGGTCGGCCACGGTCAGGGTGACCACGTCGGGGTCCGCGGGGTCCTCCGACAGCGACACGGTGACCGCGGCGTCGACCGGGGTGTGGGTGAGGGCGTTGGTGACCAGGTTGCCCACCACCTGGCGCAGCCGGGACTCGTCGCCCAGCACCACGGGGACGTCGGTCAGGGAGGGCTCGAGCACCAGGGAGACCGGCCGGTCGGGCTGGACCGCGCCGGCGTCGTGGACGGCGTCCCCGGCGACCTCGGCCAGGTCGACCGGGAGCAGTGCCAGGGTGCGCTGCTGGTCCAGCCGGGCCAGCTGCAGCAGGTCCTCCACGAGCAGGCCCATCCGGGTGGCCTCGGCCTCGATCCGGCCCATCATCCGGGCGGTGCTCTCCGGGTCGCTGGCCGCGCCGTGCCGGTGCAGCTCGGCGAAGCCGCGGATCGAGGTCAGCGGGGTGCGCAGCTCGTGGCTGGCGTCGGCGACGAACCGGCGCATCCGGGCCTCCGAGGCCCGGGCCTGCTCCTCCGACGTCGCCTGCGCCCGGAACGCGCCCTCGATCCGGCTCAGCATCCCGTTGAGCGCCGTGGACAGCCGCCCGACCTCGGTGCGGTCGTCACCTGCGGGCACCCGGCGGGACAGGTCGCCGCCGGCGATCGCGGCCGCGGTGTGCTCGACCTCGACCAGCGGGCGCAGCGAGTTGCGCACCAGCAGGTACCCGGCGACGCCCAGCAGCACGAGCACCAGCAGGCCGACGACGACCTGGATGGCGATCAGCCGGCCGAGGATCTTCTCGTCGTCGGACAGGTCGATGCCCACGACCACGACGAGACCGTCGGAGACCTGGGCGGCCACCAGCCGCCAGGAGGTGCTGCCGTCGGCCCCGCGGACGGTGAGCGGGGCGTCGTCGTAGGCGGCGATGCTGTCCACGTCGATGGCCGAGACGTCGGGCAGGGAGGAGACGCTCGTCCGCGGGCCGTAGAAGACCCGGGTCTGGCCGTCGGTGGGCACGCAGGCGAAGTAGCTGGCGCCGAAGGGGAACCCCGGTGAGCTGCAGTTGGTCTGGGTCGTCGCCGGGTCGCCCTCCAGGTCGCGGGCGTAGCCGCTGAGCTGGGCGTCCTGCTGGTCGACGAGGTACTCGCGCAGGAGGTTGGTCGCCGCGAAGCCGGTGGCGGCCAGCGCCAGGGCGACCAGCACGACGAGGAGGCCGACCAGGGTGATCCGCAGCGGCACCCGTTGCGGGTGCAGCGGCGGCTGGTCGGCCTCCAGGAGATCGGTGGCGCTGCCGGACACGGGGGCGGCTCAGCTCCCGCGGGGCAGGCGCAACGAGTAGCCGACGCCGCGCAGGGTGTGCAGCAACCGGGGCTCGGTGGTGTCGATCTTGCGGCGCAGGTAGGAGATGTAGGACTCCACGACGTTGGCCTCGCCGTTGAAGTCGTAGTTCCACACGTGGTCGAGGATCTGCGCCTTGGAGAGCACCCGGCCCGGGTTGCTCATCAGGTAGCGCAGCAGCTTGAACTCCGTGGGCGACAGGCTGATCAGCTCGCCGGCCTTGAGGACCTCGTGGGACTCCTCGTCCAGCTCGATGTCGGCGAACACCAGCCGCGGGGCCTCACCGACCGGCCGGGCGCTGAGGCTGCGGCGCAGCACGGCCCGGATGCGGGCCAGGACCTCGTCGAGGCTGAAGGGCTTGGTGACGTAGTCGTCGCCGCCCAGCGTCAGGCCCGACACCTTGTCCTCGGCGGCATCCCGGGCGGTGAGGAACAGCACGGGGGTCTGGGTGCCGTTCTGCCGCAGTCGGCGGACGACGCCGAAGCCGTCGAGGCCGGGCATCATCACGTCGAGCACCAGCAGGTCGGGGCGGAACTGCGCGGCGACGGCGAGGGCCTGCTGGCCGTCGGCGGCGGTCGCCACCTCGAAGCCGGCGTACCGCAGGCTGGCCGAGAGCAGCTCGCGGATGTTCGGCTCGTCGTCCACCACGAGGAGCCGCGCCTCGGGGGTCCGGGGTCCCGCGCTGCTGCTCACGTGCCCTCCGCGCTCCGGTGCCGTCGTCGTCATGGGCCACAGGTTGTTCGCAGCGACTGGGCCCGGACTGGACGCTACCTGTGAGGAGTCTGCGAAGCCGTCCGTGTCACCCGGCGGGGGACATCGCCCGTCCACGCCGCCAGTAGCCGATCGCGTGGTGCTGGGCCCGGCCCAGGCCCCACCGTCCACGGAGGTCGGCCCGGACGGCGCGGACGGTCGCGGACTCCGCCGCGACCCAGGCGAAGACGTCGGGGTCGGCCGGCGTCTCCAGGGCGGCGACGGCGGCGACCAGCAGGTCGGGTGCCCCCGGGTCGGCGTCCCCGCGGTGCAGCCAGCGGACCTCGACCCCGGCGGGGTGCGCCAGGGGCTGCTCCTCAGCGGCGCCGGCGACCTCCAGCAGGGCCACGCCCCGGGTGCCGGGGTCGGCATCGGCGAGGATCCGGCTGATCGCCGGGAGCGCGGTCTCGTCGCCGACCAGCAGCACCCACCCGGCGGGGGTGTGCCCGAGGGGGGCCACGCTGGCCACGGCCAGCACGTCTCCCGGGGTGGCAGCGGCCGCCCAGGTGGCGGCGGGGCCGTCGCCGTGCAGCACGAAGTCGATGTCGACGAGGCCGGCACCGGGGTCCTGCCGGCGCGCGGTGTAGCTGCGCAGCGCGACGCCGTGGCTGCCCTGCGGCCACACGATCCGGCCGTCCCGCGCCACGTCGGGCCAGCGGGGCGAGCGGTCCCCGACGCGGGGCACGAGCAGGGCCAGGGTGGGTCCGGCTGCGGCGACCACCTCGGGAGACGCCGACAGCGAGACCCGGCGCACGGCGGGCGTGACGTCGGTGGTGGACACCACGGTCAGCACGTCGACCGGGCGGGTCCCCTCGGGGCTGCTCACGTCGAGGGTGCTCACGACCGGCCAGCCTAGGGCGGCCGGCGGGGCCGACCCGGCCGGCCCCGGGGGAATGGGGCCGACCGGGCCGGCGATCAGGAGGACGACTGATCACAGAGAGTGACTGTCACGGTGCTCCGACCGGGCCTCGCGGCGGTCGCGTCGTCCTGGACACCACGCTACGTGAGCACCGGGGCCCAGGGGCGGCTGGAGCGGTTCCAGCCACCCGGACGGGTGACCAACCGGGCTTCCGCTGGTCGACGAGCCGTCCCGCCGGCGCCGGATGTGTGGACCCGGGGCGGGGCGGGCAGCAGTCGGGCCCGACGACGCGAGGAGCACGACGTGAGCGACGACCTCAAGAAGGGTGACGACGTCACCTGGAAGACCCACGGCACCGAGACCGAGGGCACCGTGACACGGAAGATCACCGAGGAGACCGAGGCCGGCGGCCGGACGGTCAAGGCCAGCGAGGACGAGCCGCAGTACGAGGTGGAGAGCGACAAGTCCGGCAAGACCGCGGTGCACAAGCCCGAGGCGCTGGACAAGCAGTGACCGGTCCGGCGGAGGACGTGCAGACCGGCGGCACGCACGGCGCGATGCGCGACGACGTGCTCGCCGCGGAGTCCGAGGCGGTCACCCGCACCGGACACGACGGCCGGGTGGAGGAGTCCCGGGAGGCCGAGCCCAGCGGCGAGGACCAGCCCGACGTCGACGCCGCTCCCGACGGCACCCTGACCGGTGGGGTGCCGGCCGGGACGGACGCCGCGACCGTGCAGCTGCGGAGCGAGCTGGCGCGCTGGCTGGACCGGGCGGACTTCCCGAGCACCGGCGCCGACCTGGTCGAGGCCGCCCTGGACCACCGGGCGCCGGACGCGGTGGCCGACGAGCTGTCCCGGCTGCCCGGAGGGGAGACCTACACCCGGATCGGCGAGGTGGTCCGCGCCCTGGGCCACCCCACGGAGGACTGAGTGGCCGAAGTCGGTCAGCGTCCGCGCTGGCCGGCCTCCTCCTCGGCGATCTCCTCCGCACCCCGGCGGCGGAACAGCTTGGAGCCCGGGAAGCCCTTGGCCAGTTCGCGCAGGTCCTGCACGGTGTCCAGCAGCTGGTGCACGTCGGGGGCCAGGTCGCCCATCGAGGCCACCACCGGCAGCACGTCCTCGTCCAGGTGCTTCACCAGCACCGGCAACCGGTCGACCAGGGTGACCAGGGCGGCGATCTCCGCGGGGTCCAGGTCGTCGGCGAAGGTCCGCAGCAGCGGTGCCAGCTGCTCCAGGGCGGGCTGGTAGGCGTCCAGCAGCGGGCTGGTGCGGCCGAGCAGGGCGGTCGCCTCGAGGAGCAGCGCGTCGGCGGCGGCCCGGGTCGTCTCGATCCCGGCGATCGCCGAGTCCGCGTCGGTGCGGGTGCCGGCCACTCCCGCGATGGCCTCGTCGGCGGTCCGCTTGGTGTCCACCACCCCGGCGATCGCCTCGTCCGCGGCGGCCCGGGTCGCTGCGACGCCGGCGATGGCCAGGTCGGCGCGGGCCTTGGTGCCCTCCACCCCGGCCACGGCGTCCTCGGCGCGGTCGACGACGGCCTCCACCCGGGCCAGCAGCACGGCCACCCGGTCCAGCAGCAGTTCACCCTGCCCGACCGCGGCGACGACCCGGGGGACGAGGGCGAGTGACTGCGTGACGAGGTCGCGCAGGCCCTCCGCGGCGGAGAACAGGTCGGCCGGGCCGGGCAGCGGAGGCAGCTTCACAGCCCCGACGCTACGCAGGGAACGGACCCGGCGTGGGGCGACCGGGTGCTGCCGACCTCCCCGTATCGTGGCCGGGTCCCCGACGGCGGCGTCGGCCGACCTCGTGGCGGGGACCGGCGGCCGGGGCCGAGGGCGCCGCGGAGCACAGACGATGGGGTGTCGAGACCTGGTGGCTGACCAGCCGAGGCGGGACGACGGCCCCGGCGACGGACACCCCGACCCCACCAGCCCCACCGACCCCAGCACCCCCCGCGGGGGCCGTGCCTCGCGGCGTGGGGGGCGCGCCGCCGATGCGGCGCTGACCGTCGAGGCCCTGCTCGCCCGCTCCCGCGAGGCCCAGGACACCGGCGGGCGGGCCGCCGGTCGACGCCGCGCGGACCGGCGCCCGGTGGACCCGCAGCCCCCGGTCACCAGCGAGCTCCCGGCGCAGGCCGCCACCCCGCCGGTCGCCCCGCCCGTCCCGCCGCCCACCCCGCCCGCAGCTCGGCCCTCGGCGCCGGTGCCACCGCTGCCCGGCACCCCGCGGGCGGCAGCCCAGGGCGACGGCGTCCGGCTGTCCACCCCGGTGCCGCCGCTGCCCGGCACCGCCCGGGCCGGGGCGCCCGTCCCGCCGATCCCGGGCCGGGACGTGCCGATCGTCCAGCGGCCGCCGACCCGTGCGGAGCGCCGGGCCGCGATGAGCCCGCTGCGGCGCCGCCTGGTGCGCGCCGTCGTCGTCCTCGCGGTGCTGCTCGGGCTGGTCGGCAGCTACTACGTGGGGCTGTACTTCTACGTCGACCGGTCGGTGCAGCGGGTCGCGGCGCTGGCCACCGACGCCCCGGAGGTGCTCGCGCCCCAGCTGCAGGCCGGCGCGCAGACCTACCTCGTCGTCGGCACCGACCTGCCGGGGCAGACCGGGCCGGCGTCGGTGACCACGCTCATCGCGCACGTGCCCGCCGAGGGCGGTCGAGCCGTGCTGGTCACCGTCCCGCCGACCGCCCTGGTGGACACCCCCGAGTGCCGCACGGCCGAGGGCGGCCGGCGGGAGCCCACCTCGGAGTCCTTCGCCGACGCGCTGCTCGACGGTGGACCCTCGTGCCTGGTCCGCGCGGTCCAGCAGCTGTCCGGCCTGCGGGTGGACCACTACCTGGGGGTCGACCTCGGGGGGCTGCCCGGGATGGTCGACGCCGTCGGGGGCATCTCGGTCTGCCTCGCGGCGCCCCTGCCGGCCGGCAGCGCCGCGGTGACCCTGGACGCGGGCACCAGCGAGCTCGACGGCGATCAGGTCGCCGGGGTGCTGCGCCCGGGCAGCAGCGGCTCCGACGTCACCGGCACCGAGGTGGCCGAACGCGAGCAGCTGCTGCTGACCTCCACCCTGCGCGAGGCGCTGAGCCCCGGGTCGCTCGTCGACCCGATCGGGACGACGTCCTTCCTCACCCGGGCCGCCGACGCGTTCACCGTCGACGACGGCACGACGCTGGGCGACGTCCGGGCGCTGGCCTCGACCCTGCGCGAGGTGTCCGGGGACGCCGTGGAGCGCACCACGCTGCCGGTCGAGCGGGTCGGCTACGTGCCCACCGGCGGCACCGCCGCGCACGTGCTGCTCGACGGCGACGCCACCCGGAGCCTGTTCGACGCGGTCATCCGCACCGGCGCGCTGCCCGCCCCGACCGAGCCGGCCACCGCCGAGACGGCCCCGGTGGCGGCTCCGGCCACGGTCTCGGTGGCCCCCGCCGACGTCACCGTCGACGTCCTGGACGCCACCGGCACCCGTGGGGACGACGGCGCGACCGGGGAGGTGGCCACCTCGACGGCGTCCGCGCTGGCCGCGCAGGGCTTCCGCACCGGCACCGTGGGCACCGAGTCCGGCGCGGTGTCCCAGACGCTGGTGCGCTTCGGACCCGACGCGGCGGCGCAGGCCAGCACGGTGGCCGCCGCCGTCCCCGGCTCGGTCCTGCAGCCCAGCGACGCGGTCGGCGGAGCGGTGCAGCTGGTGGTCGCCAGCCCCGACGTCGCCGTCCAGCCGGTCACCGTGGGCGCCGCGCTCCCGGAGAGCGCCGTCCCCACCGCGACCCCCACCCCCGAAGCCACCGCCACCTGCGGCTGAGACCACGAGGGCCCCGCCGACCGGTGGTCGACGGGGCCTCCCTGATGGAACGGCCTGGTCCCCGGGTCCCGCGGCGCGCGCAGCGTGTCGTGGGGAGGGACCAGGTCCTTATCCGAAGCGGCCCGAGATGTAGTCCTCGGTGGCCTTGACGTCGGGGTTGCTGAAGATCTTCTCGGTCGGGTTGAACTCGATGAGCCGACCCGGCTGACCCACGCCGTTGAGGTTGAAGAAGCCGGTCTGCTCGCTGACGCGGGCGGCCTGCTGCATGTTGTGGGTGACGATGACGATGGTGAACCGGTCCTTGAGCTCGGTCATCAGGTCCTCGATGGCCAGCGTGGAGATCGGGTCCAGGGCCGAGCAGGGCTCGTCCATGAGCAGCACCTGGGGCTCGACGGCGATCGCGCGGGCGATGCAGAGCCGCTGCTGCTGGCCACCGGACAGGCCGGCGCCGGGGCGGTCGAGGCGGTCCTTGACCTCGTTCCACAGGTTGGCGCTCTGCAGGGAGCGCTCGACGATGGCGTCGGTGTCGGACTTCTTCATCCGGCCGCCGTTGAGCCGCACCCCGGCGACCACGTTGTCGTAGATCGACATCGTGGGGAACGGGTTGGGGCGCTGGAAGACCATGCCGATCTGCCGGCGGACGGCGACCGGGTCGGTGTCCGGGTCGTAGAGGTTCTGGCCGTCCATGACGACCTTGCCCTCGACGCGGGCGCCCGGGATGACCTCGTGCATCCGGTTGAGCGACCGCAGGAAGGTCGACTTGCCACACCCCGAGGGACCGATCAGCGCGGTGACGCTGCGCGGTTCGATCGAGACGTTGACCCCCTCCACGGCCTTGAAGTTGCCGTAGAAGATGTCGAGGTCGGAGACCTCGATGCGCTTGGCCATGGTGTCTGCTCTCGTCTCTCTGCGGGTCGGGTTCGGGGTCAGCGGTTGGTCTTGGGTGCGAACACCCGGCTGATCAGGCGGGCGATGAGGTTGAGCGCCATGACCAGGATGATCAGCAGGAGGGCTGCCGTCCAGGCCCGGCTGATGCCGAACTCCGGCGGCACACCCGGCTGGGTCAGCTGGTAGTAGGCGTAGACCGGCAGCGTCGCCATCCGGCCGTCGAACGGGTTGAAGTTCAGCGCGGTCGTGATGCCCACGGTGATCAGCAGCGGGGCGGTCTCGCCGACCACGCGGGCGATCGCCAGGGTGATGCCGGTGCCCAGGCCCGCGGCCGCGGTGGGCAGCACGACCTTGACGATCGTGCGCCACTTGGGCACGCCCAGGGCGTAGGCGGCCTCCCGCAGCTCGTTGGGGACGAGCTTGAGGACCTCCTCCACCGAGCGGACGACGACCGGGATCATCAGCACCGACAGGGCGACCGCACCGGCGACGCCCAGCCGCACGCCCGGGCCGAAGAGCAGCGCGAAGAGGGCGTAGGCGAACAGGCCGGCGACGATCGAGGGGATGCCGGTCATCACGTCGACCAGGAAGGTGATCCACTTCGACAGCTTGCCGCGGTTGCCGTACTCGACCAGGTAGATCGCGGCCATCACGCCGATCGGCACCGAGATCAGGGTGGCGAGTGCGGTGACGATCAGCGTGCCCATGATCGCGTGGTAGGCACCACCGCCCTCGCCAACCACACCGACCATCGAGCTGGTGAAGAACTCGGCGTCCAGCCGGCCCACGCCGTTGCTCACCACGGTGTAGACCAGCGAGAACAGCGGGACCATGGCGATCGCGAAGGCGGAGCTGACCAGGCAGGTCACCAGTCGGTCGGTGGACTTGCGGCGGCCCTCGACGGCGCGCGAGACGCCCCAGGTGACCAAGGTGCCCAGCACCACGGCGAGGACGACGAACAGGCCGGTGGACCAGCCCAGCAGGGCGGTCGGGGCGGCGGCGAGCAGGGCGCCGAGGACGAACAGGCCCCAGCCGGCGAACCGGGGGAGCCGGTTGCCGGACTCGGCGGCGAGGTCGAACTCGGGGGTGGACTCGGGGCGGCTGGGGGCAGTGGGGGTCTGGGTGCTCATCGGGGTCACTCCGTGAAGTCGGCGCGCCGGTTGACGACGTACCGGGCGGCCATGTTGACGGCGAGGGTGATGACGAACAGGGCCAGACCGCTGGCGATCAGCGCGTTCACGTCGAGCCCGGTGGACTCCGGGAAGTTCAGCGCGATGTTCGCCGCGATGGTCGAGGGGTTGCTCGAGGAGATCAGGTTGAAGGTGATGCCACCGGAGACCGAGAGCACCAGGGCGATCGCGAGGGTCTCGCCCAGCGCGCGGCCCAGACCGAGCATCGCGCCGCCGATGACGCCGGAGCGGCCGTAGGGCAGCACCGCCATCTTGATCATCTCCCAGCGCGTGGCGCCCAGGGCCAGGGCGGCCTCCTGGTGCAGCGTCGGGGCCTGGCGGAAGACCTCGCGCGAGATGGCCGAGATGATCGGCAGGATCATCACCGCGAGGACGAGACCGGCGGTGAGCATCGTGCGGCCGGTGCTCGAGGCGGGCCCGGCGAACAGCGGGATGAACCCGAGGTGCTCCTCCAGCCAGCCGAACAGCGGGACCAGCGCCGGGGCCAGGGCGAAGATGCCCCAGAAGCCGAACACGACGCTGGGGATCGCGGCGAGCAGGTCGACCACGTAGCCCAGCGTCTGGGCCAGCTTGCGCGGGGCGAAGTACGTGATGAACAGGGCGATGCCGACTGCGAGCGGGGTGGCCACGACCAGCGCGATGACCGCCGCGAGCAGCGTGCCGAAGATCAGCGGGCCGATGTAGGCGGCGAGCCCCTCGCCGCCCGGGACGTCCTCGGGGGCCGCGGTGATCGCCGGGGTGGCCTCGGTGACCAGGAACAGGGCGACCCCGGCCAGGACGACCAGGATCAGGATGCCGGCGGCGCGGGCGGTGCCGGCGAAGACGGAGTCACCGACCTGGCGGGGGCCGGTCGTGGGGAGGGGTGGGGTCTCGGTGGTGGTCACCGCTGGGCTCCATGAGCTCGTGCGCTGCGGGTGGGGGACTCGACGGCGACGGCGGCGTCGGAGCCAGGACGTCCCGGCGGGGGAGCGGAGGGGCGGACCTGTGTCATCTCGGTGCCCTTCTCGCCTCGGCGGTGCCCGTGCACGGCCGAGCGGCAGCCCGACCTCCTGGAACCTAGGAGTGCGAGGTGGACGGATCCGGGTGCGTCGGTGAACGGGAGGTGAACGCGGCCCGAGGATCGCCCGACGGGGTGAGGGATGGCTCACGTCATCGGGGTGGGGAGTGGTACTGCGGTGACCGTCGGTCAGGAGGGAGCGGGGTCCCGCCGCCAGGAGACGTCCACGGCGAACCGGGTGAACCCGGTCTTCTCGTACAGGGACACCGCCGGGGTGTTGTCCTCCTCCACGTACAGCAGCACCTCGGCCAGACCGCGGCCGCGCAGGTGCGCCAGGCCCAGGTCGGTCAGCGCCCGGCCCAGCCGCAGGCCCTGGGCGTCGGGGTCCACGCCGAGCACGTAGACCTCGCCGACCGCCTCGTCGCCGACCTCGCCGGCCGGGTGGGTCTTGGTCCAGTGCGAGCCCAGCAGGGTCTCCGTGCCGTCGGGGGCCACCCGCCAGGCGAGCAGGAACCCGGCCGCATCGAACCACGCCTCCGCCTCGCGCAGGGCGACGTCCTGCGCGGTCATCCCGCCCTGCTCGGGGTGGTGGACGAAGGCGCGGGCGTTGACGTGCAGCCAGGCGTCCTCGTCCTGGCCCGGGCGGAAGGCGCGCACCACCACGTCGGCGGGCAGCTCCGGGCGCGGGTCGGGGTCCACGGTGTCCAGCGGGCGGCGCATCTGCAGCAGCGTGCGGGCCCGGGCGTACCCGCGGCCGGTGGCCAGCTCGGTGGAGCCGGGCAGCTCCCCGTGCGCCCACACCCGCAGCGGGCGGTCGGCGGCGAGCGCTTCGAGCCGGGTGAGCAGCAGGCCGCCCACCCCGGTGCGCCGGGCGGCGGGGGCGACCACGAGTTCGGCCTCGGCCTCCTCGCCCTCGGTCTCCAGCCGGGCGTAGCCCACCAGGGCCCCGACGTCGTCCCGGGCGAGCACGTCGTGGCCGCCCGCGGGACCGCCGTGCTGCAGCCGGAGCTCGGCCTCCTCCGACACCGGACGCACCCGGTCGGCGGCCGTGGCCGCGGCGAGCAGGGCGAGCACGTCCGCGACGTCGCCGGCGGGGAGCCGGTCGACGTCGGTGACGGTCGGGTGCGGGGTGGGGGTCAGGGTCTGCCGATCAGCGCAGCGGGGCGCCGCTGTCGGTGGTCTCGGCCGCGATGTTGGCCGCCGCGGTCGCATCGGCGACCTGCTGGTCGAGCTTGTAGCCGACGTTGCGCACCGTGCCGATCAGCTGCTCGTGCTCGGTGCCGAGCTTGGCGCGCAGCCGACGCACGTGGACGTCGACGGTGCGGGTGCCCCCGAAGTAGTCGTAGCCCCAGATCTCCTGGAGCAGCTGGGCGCGGGAGAAGACCCGGCCCGGGTGCTGGGCCAGGTACTTGAGGAGCTCGAACTCCTTGTACGTGAGGTCCAGCGGGCGGCCGCGGAGCTTGGCGGAGTAGCTGTGCTCGTCGATGACGAGCTCACCGGCCTTGGTGACCCCGCCGTCGTCGGCGGCGGTCGGGGTGGAGGCGGCCAGCCGGCGGGCCGAGGCCCACTTCAGCCGGGCGTCGACCTCGGCCGGGCCGGCGGTGTCCAGGACGACGTCGTCGACCCCCCAGTCGGCCGACAGCGCGACCAGGCCGCCCTCGCTGAGCACGGCGACCACCGAGGCCGCGACGCCGGTCGAGGACAGCAGCGCGCACAGCGTGCGGGCCGAGACCAGGTCGTGCCGGGCGTCGACCAGGACGACGTCGCCGGCGTCCCCGTCGAGCAGGCTGGACAGCTCCGGGGCGACCACGCGGACCTGGTGGGCCAGCAGACCCAGGGCGGGGAGCACCTCGGTCGTCGCCTGACGGGCGGATGTCATGAGCACGAGCCGCATGTCGTCTCCTCACACGCACTGCACTGCCTCGGCGTCGACGCCGGTGTCGAGGTGAGAGGGCAGGATAGCCGACGTGGGCCCCGCCGTACCGACCTCGAGCGACGTCCGTGCGGTGACGGTGCGCACGGCCGACGGGGTGGACCTGCGCGGGATCGTCGTCCCCGCCGCGCTGCCGCGGCCCCTGGGCGGTGACGAGCGGCCGCTGACGTTCGTGCTGGCGCACGGGTTCACCAACTCCACCGCCCGCGCCCCGTTCCGCCGGCTGGCCCACGTGCTCGCGGCCTTCGGCGAGGTGCGCGGCCTGGACTTCCGCGGCCACGGCCGGTCCGGTGGCGCCACCGGCGTCGGCGGGGACGACGAGGTGCTCGACGTCGACGCGGCCGTGCGGGCGGCCCGGGCCGCCGGCGCCGGGACCGTGGTGACCGTGGGCCTGTCCATGGGCGCGGGTGTGGCCCTGCGCCAGGCCGCGGTCGGGGAGCACCGGCCCGACGCCGTCGTGGGGGTGAGCGCGGTCAGCCGCTGGTACGTCCGGGACACCGTCCCGATGCGCCGGGTCAACGGGATGCTGGAGACCGGGCTGGGCCGGCGGCTGGGCCCCCGGGTGACCGGCATCCGGCTCGGGGCGCCCTGGGCCGAGCTGCCCGCTGCCCCGGTCCAGCTGGTCAGCCGGATCGCGCCCACCCCGCTGCTGCTGGTGCACGGCGACCGCGACCACTACTTCCCGCTGGAGCACGTGCGGGCGCTGGCGCGGGCGGCCGGGCCGGGGACGACGGTGTGGGAGGTGCCCGGGATGGGGCACGCCGAGTCCGGGATGACGGTGCCCCTGGCCGAGCGGATCGGCCGTTGGGCGCGGGAGACCGTGGGCCGCGTCGGGCTCTGCGACGATGCGCCGGTGCCCAGCGACCCGAGCCACCCGTGAGCCACTCGGCGCTGGAGACCGAGCTCCCCCGCGCGGCCCACCACCTGCCCGCGGCCGGCGTCGTCGTCGTGGTCACCGCCCTGCTGGTCGGGGTGCCCGCCGTCGCCGGCGACCCCGGCCGGCTGGCCGCCCTGCTCGTGGTGCAGCTGGCCCTGGTCGCGGCGTGGGTGACCGCCACCGGCATCCGCGGGTTCGTCGGGTCGCTGGCCATCGGGGCGGCTGCCGCGATCGGCGCGGACCTCCTCATGGCGCTGCCGGACCGGCCTCAGCCGGGGATGCTGCTGGTCGTGCTGGGGCCCGGGCTGCTCGTGGCGGTGCTGCACCAGATGGCCCGCCCGGCCCCCCGCCGCTACCTCGTCGCCTCGCTCGCCGGGGTGGTGATGCTGCTGTGCGTCGTCGCCGCGCTGGCGGTCCTGCTCACCTCCGCCGGGGACGCCGACGCCGACCGGGCCGTCGACACCACGGTCCTCGTCGTCGGGGTCGCCCTGCTGGTCGGCCACCTCGTCGACCTGCTGCTGCCCCGCCCGCAGATCGCCCTCGGCGTGCCCCGCGGCCTGCTGGCACTGCTGCTCGCGGTGCTCGCCGGCGTCGCCGTGTCGGTGCTGCGGCGCACCCCGGGGGAGCTGGTGGACAGCCTGTCGGCGGCCACCACGGGCGCTGCGGTGGCCGGGGTCGCCGCGCTGGTGGCCGTGGGGGCCAGCTACGTGGTCGCCGAACGCCCGCAGCGCGGGTGGGCGCTGCCCGTGGTCCAGGCGGTGGTGCCGTTCGCCGCCGCCGCCCCGGTGGCGTACGCGCTGGCCCAGACCAGCCTCTGAGCGCCCGGGCGGGGGCTCGGGGAGGATCGGGCCGGTGAAGGGCCTGCTGATCACCGTCCTCGTCCTGCTCGGCCTGCTCGTGGCCGCCGACCGGGTCGGGGTGGTCGTCGCCGAGGACCAGGTGGCCGCCCAGGTCGCCCGGCAGGGCCAGCTGGCCGGCGAGCCCGACGTCGACATCACCGGGTTCCCGTTCCTCACCCAGGCCGTCGAGGGCCGGTACTCCGACGTCCGGCTGGGGTTGACCGCGGCCGACCTGGGCCTGCCCGAGGGCGGCAGCGCCGAGGTGTCCCTGCAGGGCGTCCAGGTGCCGCTGTCCGACGTGGTCGGCGGCGAGGTGTCGGCCATCCCGGTCGAACGGGTCGACGGGCGCGCGTCCCTGACCTACGCCCTGGTCGCCTCCCAGATCGACGGGGACGTCGAGCTGACCCGCGAGGGCGACGGTGTGCGGGTGACCCGCACCGTCGAGGTGCTCGGCCAGTCGATCCGGCTCACCGCAGCCGGGACGGTCGCCCTCGACGGGCAGGACCTCGTCATCGACGTGCAGCAGGCGTCCGGGGCCGGCATCGACGTCCCGGACTTCCTGGTCGACGCCGCGCAGGACCTGCTCGACTTCCGGTACACGATCCCCACGCTGCCCTTCGGCCTGCAGCTCACCGGGCTGGAGACCACCGACACCGGCGTCGACGTCACCGTGGAGGCCACCGACGTCGTCCTGCAGTGACGGGAATCCCCACCAACCCGGTCGTGTTGGGCGGAGCGTGGACGGGACCGGTGCAGTCGTGCTGCTGGTCTCCCTCGTGGTGGCCGGTGTCGCAGCCTGGTGGCTGCGCAGCCGCAGCGGCGCCGTCCGCACGACCGGGGAGGACGACGTGACCACGACGACCGACGTGCTCCGCTCGCTGGGCGTCCGCCCGGAGGACGCCGACCTCACCGTCGTCCAGTTCGCCACCGCGTTCTGCGCACCCTGCCGGGCCACGAAGGCCCGGCTGACCCAGCTGCAGACCACCCACCCGGGCCTGGCCGCCGTCCACGTGGACGCCGAGAGCCAGCTCGAGGCGGTCCGCGCCCTGGACGTCCGGCGCACCCCGACGCTGTTCTACCTCGACCGCGCCGGCACGGTCCTGGGCCGCAGCAGCGGCGCCCCCCGGCCCGACGAGCTGCGCGCCCTGGTGGACGCGCACGCCCCGGCCGCTCCGGCCTCGTGATCACGCCCCGCCCCGGGTGTTGCTACCCTCGCGCCGTGGGCACCCTGCTGACTCGGCGACGCACAGTGGACCTGTGCCGCCTGGGCAGCTGCCTGTGTCGCGCCTCCTGAGGCGCACACCCCGCCTCGACGCGCCCTGACCGCCGTCGGAAGGCCCCACACCGTGACACCCCCGCTGCACCCCCCTGCGTCCGCCACCCGGACGCCGGTGGTCGACGTCCGCGGCCCGCGCTTCGGCGCCTGGGTCACCACCGTCGTGCTCGCCGTCGTGCTGCTGACCGGCAGCGGCTGGCTCCTCGCCGTCCAGGCCGTCGTCTTCGCCGTCGGCGCGTTCGCCGGGCTGCGGTACGCCCCGTACGGCGTGCTCTTCCGCACCCTGGTCGCCCCGCGACTGGGGCCGGTCCGCGAGCGGGAGGCCGAGGCCCCGCCGCGGTTCGCCCAGCTCGTCGGCTTCGGCTTCGCCCTCGTGGGCACCGTCGGCTTCCTCGCCGGCGCCCCCCTCGTCGGGTTCGTCGCCACCGGGCTGGCCCTCGTGGCCGCCCTCCTCAACGCCGCCGTCGGGTTCTGTCTCGGCTGCGAGCTGTACCTGCTCGCCCGTCGCGCGCGCACCGCCTGACCTGCACCGCTCGATCCGCACCCCCCAGACCGCACACACAGGAGGAACACCCATGAGCCGCACCGACGTGCTCGTCAGCACCGACTGGGCCCAGGAGCACCTGGGCGACGCCGGCCTCGTCTTCGTCGAGGTCGACGAGGACACCGCCGCCTACGACGGGGGCCACCTCGAGGGCGCCGTCAAGCTCGACTGGAAGACCGACCTGCAGGACGCCGAGTCCCGTGACTTCGTCGACCGCGAGGGCTTCTCCGCGCTGCTGAGCGCCAAGGGCATCAGCAACGAGGACACCGTCGTCCTCTACGGCGGCAACAACAACTGGTTCGCCGCGTACGCCTACTGGTACTTCAAGGTCTACGGCCACCGCGACGTCAAGCTGGTCGACGGCGGTCGCAAGAAGTGGGAGCTCGACGGCCGTCCGCTCTCCTCGGACGCCGTGAGCCGCCCGGCCACCCAGTACCAGGCCGCCGAGCCCGACACCTCCATCCGTGCCTTCCGCGACGAGGTCGTGGCCGCGATCGACACCAAGAACCTGGTCGACGTGCGCAGCCCCGACGAGTTCGCCGGCAAGCTCGTGGCCCCCGCGCACCTGCCGCAGGAGGGCGCCCAGCGTCCCGGCCACATCCCCTCGGCGGTCAACGTGCCGTGGAGCAAGGCCGCGAACGAGGACGGCACCTTCAAGAGCGACGAGGAGCTCGCGAAGCTCTACGCCGACGCCGGCCTCGACGACGGCAAGTCGACCATCGCCTACTGCCGCATCGGCGAGCGCTCGAGCCACACCTGGTTCGTGCTGCGCGAGCTGCTGGGCCACAGCGACGTGAAGAACTACGACGGCTCGTGGACCGAGTACGGCTCCCTCGTCGGCGTCCCGATCGCCAAGGGCGCCTGACGATGTGCTCCGCGCCGAAGCAGGGCGGCTCCCTGGCAGGGGTCGACCTCACCACCCAGACGGTCATCCAGGGCCAGGTCTGGCACGACGGCAACCCCGTCGCCGGCGCCTACGTCCGGCTGCTGGACTCGACCGACGAGTTCACCGCCGAGGTCGTCACCAGCCCCGAGGGCGAGTTCCGCTTCTTCGCCGCCCCCGGTGACTGGAAGCTCCGCTCGCTGGCCCGCGTCGGCAGGGCCGAGCGGGTGCTGTCGGCCGAGGTCGGCCTGAACGAGACCACCCTCGCGATCGCCTGAAGCACCTCACCTGAGCCCGTCCCCACGTGGTGGGGGCGGGCTCTCGTGCGTCCGGGTCAGAGCCCGAGGAGGTCGGCGAGGACGTCGACCTGGGCGGTGAAGAAGGCATCGGCGTCGGCGACCGAGTTGACGAAGTGGCCGAACAGCTCGAAGCCGACCAGCCCGTAGAGCGAACTCCAGGTGAGCAGGGCCCGAGCGCGGACGGCGTCGTCCAGGGAGGGGTGCTCGCCGCCCAGCACGGTGGCCGCGTCGGCGGTGACCAGGTGCGGTGGCGCCCCCGCCGCGGGAGGCAGCAGGCCGGCCCGGGCGGCGTCGCCCAGCACCCGGCCCAGGACGACGCCCACCCGCACCGCGGCCGGCACCGTGTCCTGCGGGGCGACGTACCCGGGGACCGGCGAGCCGTAGAGCAAGGCGTACTCGTGCGGGTGGGCCACGGCCCAGGTGCGGACGGCGGCGCAGACGGCGTGCCAGCGGGCCCGGGGGGACGCCGCGGGGTCGTCGGCCTCCTCGGCAGCTGCGCCCAGCGCGTCGTAGGACTCGGTGATGAGCCGGGTGAGCAGGTCGTCCCGGCTGGGGAAGTACCGGTAGACCGCCGAGGAGGCCATCCCCAGCTCCCGGGCGACCGCGCGCAGCGACAGCGCGGCGGCGCCGACGGTGCCCAGTTGGCCGCGCGCCGCCTCGAGGATCTCCTCGGTCAACGCGACGCGGGCGCGTTCCCGGGCGTTGCTCACCATGCAGCGGACGTTAGCAGCGATCTGCGACGAGAGCACCGCTCTTGACAAGGGACGTGCAGCGGACCAGGCTCCCCATGCAGCGAGAGCAGTGCTCTCGCACCGAGCTGAGGAGCAGTCGTGGGACGACACGTGATCGTGGGCAAGGGACCGGTCGGGACGGCGACGGCGGAGGCGCTGCTGCGGGCCGGGCACGAGGTGCGGGTGCTCTCCCGCAGCGGCGGGACGTCGACGGCCGACGTCGAGCACGTCGCCGTCGACGCGACCGACGCCGCCGCGATCGCCGCAGCCGCCCGGGGTGCCGACGCGCTCTACAACGCGGTGAACCCGGAGTACCACCGCTGGGCCACCGACTGGCCCCCGCTGGCGGCGGCGTTGCTGGGTGCGGCCGAGCAGACCGGAGCCGTGCTCGTCGCGATGGGCAACCTCTACGTGCACGGCCGCCCGACCGGGCCGATGACCGCGCACAGCCCGCTGGCCGCCACCGACGTGAAGGGCCGGGTGCGCACCCGGGTGTGGACCGACATGGCAGCCGCGCACGAGGCCGGCCGGGTGCGGGTCACCGAGGCGCGGGCGTCGGACTTCGTCGGGCCGACGGTGCCCCCGGCGCACTCGCACCTGGTGCGTCAGCTGGCCGGGCTGCGGGCCGGGAGGCGGGCCTGGGTGGTCGGTGACCCGGACGTGCTGCACAGCTGGGCGTACCTGCCCGACGTCGGTGCCTCGATGGCGGTGCTGGGCACCGACGAGCGGGCCTGGGGACGGCCGTGGATCGTGCCGTCCACCCCGGCCCGCAGCCAGCGGCGGGCGCTCACCGACCTGGCTGCCGCGATGGGCGCACGGCCGGCTCGGGTCTCGGGCATCCCGTGGCCGGTGCTCACCGCGATGGGCCTCGTCGTCCCCCAGATGCGGGAGATCACCGCGATCCGACACCAGTGGGACGCCGACTTCACCGTCGACGGCGCGGAGACCACCACGGTGCTCGGGATCGAGCCGACCCCCTGGGACGAGGTCTGCCGGGTGACGGTCGCGACGGCCCGGGTGGGCGCGGCCTGAGGGCTCGTTACCGTGGCGGGCATGGGTCTGGTCACTGCCTGGGTGCTCGTCGCCCTCACCGTGCTGGCCGCGCTGGCGTGCGCCGCCGGTGCCCTGCGACTCACCCGCCACGAGAGGACGGAACGCCCCCGATGACGAACCCGACCCCGGCCGGGCTGCCCGAGCAGCCCGTCTCCGGTCCCACCGAGCTGCCCGTCGTGGACACCACCGACGTGCGCACCGGCCCCGAGGTGGCCCACGAGCTGCTGTCGGTGCTGCCGCTGCTGGGGGAGTGGCACGGCGAGGGCCAGGCGGCCGGCACGCAGGGCGACCACCGGTTCGGGCAGTGGGTGCGCTTCGCCCACGACGGCCGGGACTTCCTGTCCTACGAGTCCCGCACCTGGCGGATCGCCGAGGACGGCACCGTCGCCGGCCCCGACGTCCGGGAGTCCGGGTTCTGGCGGCCCCGCGGGGACGACGAGGTCGAGCTGCTCGTGGCCCACCCCGAGGGCCTCGTCGAGATCTACGTCGGCACCGCCCGCACCACCACCAGCTGGGAGCTGGCCAGCGACGTGCTGGCCCGCACCCCCGACCACCCCGACGTCACCAAGGCGGCCCGGCTCTACGGCATCGTCGAGGGCGCGCTGATGTACGCCGTCGACCGCGCCGGGGACGACGGCCGGCTGCGCCCGGTGATGTCGGCACGCCTGGAGAGGATCCGATGAACACGACCCCCCGACAGGTCGCCGACGCCTACGTCGACGCCCTCTGCGACCTGGACCCGATCACCGCCACCGCGCTGGGCACCCGCCCCGGTGACGACCGGCTGCCCACGTACTCCCCGGCCGGTCTCGAGGCCGAGGCCCAGCTGGTGCGGGACACCCTCGCCGAGCTGGACCGGGTGCTGGCCGCCGACCCCGCGCTGGCCGACGACCCGGTCGAGTTCCGCTGCGCCCGCCTGCTGCGTGAGCGCTTGGGTGCCGCCCTCGACGTGCACGACGCGGACGAGGGTCTGCGGGACCTGTCCAACCTGTTCTCCCCGGTGCACTCGGTCCGCCAGGTGTTCTCGATGATGCCGCTGGCGAGCACCGAGGACTGGGCCGTGCTGGGCCGCCGGATGGCCCGGGTGCCCGAGGCGTACCGCGGCTACCTCGAGGCCCTCATCGAGGGTGCCTCCCGCGGGCTGTTCGCCGCCCCGCGGCAGGTGGAGACCGTCGTCGGACAGCTGGGCGAGTGGCTGTCCGGGCCGTACTTCGCCGGGCTCGTCGCCGACGGTCCGGCCGAGCTGCGCACCGAGCTGGACGCCGCCGCCGCGGCTGCGGACGGTGCGGTGGCCGACGTGCGCGACTTCCTGCGGGACGTCTACCTGCCGCAGGCCCAGGGCACCCCGGACGCCGTCGGCCGGGAGCGGTACGCCCGCTTCGCCCGCCGGTGGAACGGCAGCGACCTGGGTGCCGGCACCGGCCTGGAGGACGCCTACGCCTGGGGCTGGGCCGAGCACCTGCGGATCCGTGAGGAGCAGCGGGCCGCGGCCGAGCAGGTGCTGCCCGGGTCCACGCCGATGGAGGCGATGCGCTGGCTGGGCGAGCACGGGGAGGCCGTGGAGGGCGTGGAGGCCGTCCGCGAGCGGCTGCAGCAGATGATGGACGAGGCGATGGTCGCCCTGGACGGCACGCACTTCGACATCGCCGAGCCGATCAAGCGGGTCGAGGCGATGATCGCCCCGCCGGGCAGCGCTGCCGCGCCGTACTACAGCCGGCCCTCGCTGGACTTCTCCCGGCCCGGCCGCACCTGGCTCCCCACGCTGGGCAAGGACCGTTTCCCGCTCTGGGACCTGGTCTCGACCTGGTACCACGAGGGCGTCCCCGGCCACCACCTCCAGCTGGCGCAGTGGACGTACGTCGCCAAGGACCTCTCGACCTACCAGACCGCGGTCGGCGGGGTGAGCGCCAACCTCGAGGGCTGGGCCCTCTACGCCGAGCGCCTGATGGACGAGCTCGGCTTCCTCACCGACCCCGGCGCCCGGCTGGGCTACCTGGACGCCCAGCAGATGCGCGCGGTCCGGGTGGTCGTGGACATCGGCATGCACCTGGAGCTGACGATCCCCGACGACGCCGACGGCGCGCTCACCGAGCACCGCGGGCAGCCCTGGACCCCGGAGCTGGCGCGGGCGTTCTTCGGTGAGTACTGCGGCCGGGACGCAGCCTTCCTGGACAGCGAGCTCGTGCGCTACCTGGGCATGCCCGGGCAGGCGATCAGCTACAAGCTGGGGGAGCGGGCCTGGCTCGAGGGCCGGGCCGCCGCGCAGGCCGCCCGCGGGGCCGACTTCGACCTCAAGGCCTGGCACATGGCGGCGCTGTCGCAGGGGTCGCTGGGCCTGGACGACCTGGCCGACGAGCTCAGTCGCCTCTGAGGGCTGAGGCGGCGGTGGCGTCCAGGGCGAGCAGGAACGCGCCCTGGACGACCACCGCCGCGCCGTCCCCACGCCAACGCGTCGTGCGCAGCAGGGCCGCCCCGAGCGCGAGGTAGCCGACGTCGAGACCGGCGTTGACCAGCAGGACCTTCCGCAGGCGGGCCGGGTCGGTGGGCCCGCGGCGGGCCCGGTTGCGGGCGCCCACGCCGGCGATGAGGCCGTCGACCGCGCCCCAGGCGGCGGTCTGCCGGCCGAACCCGCGGGTGCGCGGGTCGACCGACAGCGCTGCTCCGACGACCATCGAGGCCGCCGCCCAGCCGGTGAGCACCTGGGTGAGTCGGGTCTCGACCGTCGATGAGTCCATGCGGGCCATCGTGCCTAGTGTCGAGCCGTGCCGCTGCAGACCGTGGACCTCGACCCGCTCGACGTGCTGCGGGGACGGTGGGCGGCCTGCTCGGCCGTCGTCGCCGCGCTCGGCTTCCCGGGCACCTCGCACGCCCGGGACGGCGCCGCGGGTCGGCTCTGGTGGCACGACGACGGCGGCGGGAACACCGCGCAGCTGGTGCAGCCCGCGCCGGGGTTCGCGGTGCTCAGCGGCTGGGACCACGAGAGTTCCCGCACGGCGTTGACCCGGGCCGGCGACGGCGAGCCGGCCGGGGAGCTGCTGGTCGACGTCCCCGGGTGGTGGGCGGCCGGGGTGCCGCGCGAGGGAGAGGTCGGGTTCGTCTACGGCTGGGACGGCGCCCGGTGGCAGCGCGCGATCTACGACCTGCCCGACGGCTTCGCCGAGCTGCAGCTGCCGGCGGGCAGCGACGCGGCGTTGGTCGGGTTCGTGGACTCCTACCTGGACGGTGTCGCCGACGAGCAGGGCCAGAACTGGCCGACGCCGCGGGCGGCGGTGCAGGCGCTGGGCCGGGCGGGAGCGGGGCTCACCGAGGCCGACCTGGCGGCGGCGCTGGGGCCGCTGGACGCCGACCTGGCCGCAGGGGTGGCGGCCGCACGGGGGTTCTGACCGGCCCTGGACGTGGACAACCCCCGGGCTGCTCCGCGGCGCTGGACCCTGCCCTGGGGCGGGGGAGCGGCTCGCGGGCCGACTGGACTGGGTCGGCGGCCCGGGGGTCGGGTGACTGTCCGGTATTCGCTCGCCGCCATCGGCGGACGGGCGATGCCACGCGCTCAGACCGGGTTGATCCGGTGCCGAGCGGGCGGCCCATCTGGACGGCGGCTAGCGGACAGCCACCTCACGCGTCCTGAACGACATCAATTGTTCGGACCACCTCCTCTCTCGTGTGCAGTCACCGTACGACCGGTTTTCGCACCCGCGCAACACCCTTTTTCAGCTGTCCGTGAACGGCTGGCGGCGGCGCTCGGAGGCCTCGTCGACGGTCTCCCGGGGAGGCGTCTGCTCCACGGCGCGGCCGTGCTCCTGGTAGACGTCGGGGATGCCGTCGCCGTCGTCGTCCCGGGCCTCGGCCTCGGCCAGCCGGCGGTAGACCCGGTCGCGCGGCTTGAGCACCGCGGTGGCCAGCAGCGCCGCCAGCAGCGTGCCGGTGAGCACCCCGACCTTGACGTGCTCGTCGCGCAGCGACCCGGCACCGAAGGCCAGCTCCCCGATCAGCAGCGAGACGGTGAACCCGATGCCGGCCAGCAGCGAGAGGCCGACGACGTCGGGCCAGCGCAGGTCGGTGTCCAGCTCGGCCTTGGTGAACCGGCTGACCAGCCAGGTGGCCCCGGTGATGCCGACGGCCTTGCCGAGCACCAGGCCGGCGATGATCCCGATGGCCACGGAGTCGGTGAGCGAGGCGCCCAGACCCGACAACCCGCCGACGGTCACGCCGGCGGAGAAGAACGCGAAGACCGGGACGGCGATGCCCGCCGAGATCGGCCGGATGCGGTGCTCGAAGTGCTCGGCGAGGCCGGGGCCCTCGCCGGGGGCCTGCCGCACGACCGGGACCGTGAAGGCCAGCAGGACGGCGGCGACCGTGGCGTGCACCCCGGACTCGTGCACCAGGCCCCAGGTGAGGACGGCGAGCGGGATCAACAGCCACCAGTGCCGGATGCGCTTCTGGACCAGGAACCCGAACAGCGCCAGCGGGACGAGCGCCAGGGCGAGCGGCCCGAAGGCCAGCGACGACGTGTAGAAGACCGCGATGATCGTGATGGCCAGCAGGTCGTCGACGATCGCGAGGGTCAGCAGGAAGGTGCGCAGCGCGGCCGGCAGGTGGGTGCTGATCACGGCCAGGACGGCCAGGGCGAAGGCGATGTCGGTCGCGGTGGGGATGGCCCAGCCGGTCAGCCCGTCGTCGCTGCCGAGGTTGATCGCGGTGTAGATGAGCGCCGGGACGGCCATGCCGCCGACGGCCGCGGCGACCGGGAGGGCGGCCTTCTTGGGGTCGCGCAGGTCGCCGGCGACGAACTCGCGCTTGAGCTCCAGGCCGGCGACGAAGAAGAAGACCGCCAGCAGCCCGTCGGCGGCCCACGTGCCGAGGCTGAGGTCCAGGTGGAGCGCGGACGGCCCGACGACGGTGTCGCGCAGCCCCTCGTAGGCCGCGGCCCAGGGGGTGTTGGCCCAGACGAGGGCGATGGCGGCGCCGAGGATCAGCAGGACGCCGCCGACGGTCTCCTTGCGCAGGAGGGCGGCGATCCGGGTGGCTTCGGAGTACGTGCCGCGGGAGAAGAGCCGGGCGGGGGTGGTCACGGGGCGGCTCCGGGTGCAGGGGTCGACTGAGGAGTTGCCGACCAGACTTCCCGGCGCACCGTTCTCGAGGTTACCGGTGTCGGGCGGGCGCGGCGTGGGCATCTCCCCGTCCCGTGACCACTGCATCCACCGCCCCCCGCCACGTCGTCGTCATCGGCGCCGGACCCGGCCTCGGTGCCGGCATCGCCCGCCGCTTCGGCCGGGAGGGCGCCACCGTGACCCTCGTGGCCCGCACCGCCGAGACGCTGTCCCCGATCGCGGCCGACCTGCGAGCGGCCGGGGTGGCCGTCTCCACGGTGACCGCCGACGCCGGTGACCCGACCGCCTTCCGCGCCGCCCTGGAGACCGTCGGCTCCCCGGACGTGGTGGTCTACAACGTCGGCCTCGTGGTCAGCGACGACCTGCTCACCGCGGACGCCGAGCACCTGCAGCACGCGCTGACCGTGGACGTGGTCGGCGCCGTGGTCGCGGCGCAGGTGTTCACCCCGGCGATGCGCGCGGCCGGTGCCGGGACGCTGCTGGTGACCGGCGGCGGACCGGCGCTGTACCCCGATCCGGAGCACGCCTCGCTCACGCTGGGCAAGGCGGCGCTGCGCAACGCGGTGGCCGTGCTGCACGATCAGCTGGCCGAGGACGGCGTGCACGTCGCGAGCGTGACGGTCGTCGGGGTCATCGCCCCGGGCACGGTCCTCGACCCCGACCGGCTCGCCGACGCGTACTGGGAGCTGCACGCCCAGCCCCGCGGGGAGTGGACGGTGGACACGGTGGTGGACGGGCGATGACCGGCGCACCCCCGTTCGTCGGCGGGCCCACGCCGGTCGACGCCGCACCGCGCCTGGCGGACGCCCTGGGGTTGCCCGCCGACCGGCTGCTGGTGAAGCGCGACGACCTGATCGGTCTGGGCGGGGGCGGCAACAAGGTCCGCAAGCTGGAGGTCACGATCGGCGACGCCCTCGAGGCCGGCGCCGACGTCGTCGTCACCACCGGGGCGCCGCAGAGCAACCACGCCCGGCTCACCGCCGCCGCGGCCGCCCGGTGCGGGCTGGGCTGCGTCCTGGTGCTCTCGGGGCACGAGCCCGAGCAGCGGCGGGGGAACCTCCTGCTGGACGACCTCCTCGGTGCCGAGGTCGTGTTCGCCGGGGACGACGACCCCGCAGCCGTCGCCGCCGGACTCGCCCAGCAGCGCCACGCCCACCTCATCCCGTTCGGTGGGACCAGCGCCCGCAGCGCCGAGGCCTACCGGCGGGCCGGGGAGGAGCTGCTGGAGCAGGTGCCGGACGTCGGTCTGGTCGTGGTCGCGGTCGGGTCCGGCGGGACGATGGCGGGCCTCGTGGCGGCGCTGGGCACCTCGCGGGTGCTCGGGGTGGCCACCGGTGCCGTCGTCGACGCCCACGACACGGTGGCGACGCTGCTCGACGAGATGGGGGTCTCCGCTGCGGGTCTGCGGGTCGACGACGGGCAGATCGGGGAGGGCTACGAGCACCTGACCCCGGCGACGCGGGACGCCCTCACCCTCGTGGCCCGGACCGAGGGCGTCCTGCTGGACCCCACGTACACCGGCCGGGCGATGGCGGGCCTCGTCGCCGCGGCGACCGCCGGGTCGCTGCCGCCGGGGCGGGTGGTCTTCCTGCACACCGGGGGGCTGCCCGGGCTGTTCGGGCACCCGCAGCTATGACGGGTGTCAAGCCCGTTCGCGGATCTGTGGACAGGCCTCTGAGCTGGGGATTCAGCTGTTCCGGGGTCTCCTGCTGCGGTAGACTTCGAACACCTGATCGAACAGCTGGGAGGTGTCGTGAGCGAGCTGCGGTCCGCGCTGGACGCCCTGGCTGTCGACGACCTCCATGCACTGCCTGACGGTGCGCTGCTGGAGCGGACGGCCGATCTGGTCGAGTTCGTCAACCGGGCCTCGGCCGAGTTGACCCGCACCGTCCGGCACGCCGACGTGGTCGGTGCTGCTGAGCACGACGGGCTCAGGACGATGCAGTCGCTGCTGCGCGGTCACCACCACTTCTCGAACGGAGCAGCCGCTGCCGTGGTGCGGGCCGGCCGGGCGCTGGAGCACTTTCCACGTCTGGAGGCCGCGTTCGCCGAGGGGGCGGTCACCGCCGCCCAGGTCGGGGTGGTCGCCGACGCGCTGCGGCCGTGTGACATCGCTGCGGCCGCGGAGCAGGACGTCGACCTCGACGCCTTCGACGAGGCGTGGACCGAGGTCGCACGCACACTGCCGCACGCGAAGCTCGCCACCGCGGTGAACGCGTTCCGCAACGCCCTGGACCCCGACGGGCCCGAGCCCGACCCCACCGAGCGGCGGTCGTTGACGCTCAGCCGCCGCGCCGACGGCTCAGGGTCGGGGCGGTTCGACCTGGACCCGGTCGGGTTCGAGAAGGCACTGGCCGCGATCGAGTCCATCGTGCAGGCCGACCGCCCGCTGGGCGATCTGCGCACCCGCGCCCAGCAGAAGGGCGACGCGTTCGTCCAGCTCTGCGACAACGCCCTGGCCCAGGGGGACCTGCCGTTCCTGCGCACGGTCAAGCCGCAGGTCGTCGTCACCATCGACCTCGAGGACCTGGTCGACCCCGCCACCGGTCGCGACACCGCCACCACCGGCTTCGGCGCCACCATCAGCGCGGCCCGGGCCCGCTGGATCGCCTGTGACTCGGCCATCACCCGCATCGTCATGGGCCCCGACGGGCTCCCGCTGGACGTCGGGCGCACCAAGCGGGTCGTCCCACCGCACATCCGCAAGGCCGTCGAAGCCCGGGACGGGCACTGCGTCTTCGCCGGCTGCCACGCCCCCACGCACTGGTGCGACGTCCACCACCTGCTCGAGTGGCTCCGCGACGACGGCGACACCAGCCTCGACAACTCGGCGCTGCTCTGCGAACGCCACCACACGAAGGTCCACCACGGGTTCCGGGTCGAGCGTGACGACGGAGCACCACCCGGGCAACGCTGGCGCACGTTCCGCCCCGACGGCACCGAGATCGTGCTCGACCGCCTGCGCGTCTGACCGTCGTCCCTGCCCGTGTCGGGGTCCGCGGCCCTAGCCTGCCGTCGTGGCCCGACCCGTCGACCTGACCCGGTACCAGCTCGCCCTGGGCATCGCAGCGTTCCTGGCCGTGATCGCTCTGGTGGTCGCCGTGTCCGTCGACGGCTCCTACGGGCGCATCGCGTTCGCCGTCGTCGGCATCGCGGCGTTCCTGACCGTCGCCGGTGTCCGGCTCCGGCGGTTGCGCGACCGGTGGGTCCGCGACCGGCGTTGAGCCGGATCCACGCCGATCAGCCCGCGCCGCCGCCCGTCCCCCGGCCCCAGCCGGTCGGGTGGCTGCCCGGCGAGCTGCGGTAGGCCTCCGGGCTGCCCGTCGCACCGCCGCCGATGCCGTCGGCGTCGAACCGGGAGCCCCGGGCCTTCGCGCGGCGGTCGTGCACCAGCATCGCCGCCAGCGCGGCCACCACCAGCACGCCCACCACGATCCAGAACGTCGTCATGACCGGACGGTAGGGCCTGCGCCAGGGTCCTGAACACCCTGCAGAGCTGCGAGAACGGTTGCAACCGGATCGCCGGCTGCGGTGTCCACGACGCTGTGCGGCTGGTCCCAGGTGTCCACGACGCGCCCGGTCACGTCGTCCCAGCTCGGCAGCTGGTGGCCCGCGATGTCCGCGCTGCGCTCCACCACCCGGCGCCGGTGCTCGGCCGGATCGCTGCACACCAGCCGCACCCAGTGCAGCTCCGTCCCGTACCGGGCGGCGAGCTCGTCCCAGGGCTGCCGGGCCTCGTGCACGTCGAACACCGCGTCGACGACGACGTGCCCACCGCTTGCCAGGCAGGTGTCGGCCACGGCAAGCGCCAGGCCGTACCCGTGTGGTCCGACCTCGCCCTCCGCGACCACGCCCTGCCGCACCAGCGCCACCTCGAGCGCGTCGATCCGCACGTGGGCCGCGGGCAGCGCGCCGGCCACCGCCCGGGCCACGGTGGTCTTGCCGACGCCGGGGAGTCCTCCGATGGCCACGAGCACGGCTGCAGCATGCCCGTCGAGTCCCTAGGGTGCCGCCATGACAGCACCGGAAGCAGACTGGCGGACGGTCGACGGCGTCACCACGGCGTGGTTCGACGCGCCCTCGCTCGTCGCGGGGGCCGCGCTCGCCGGGGAGGTCGCGCACCTGTCGGCCGGGGCGGCGGTCGACGTCCGCGACACCGGCCTGCGGGTGCGCCTGGACTCCGACGACCGTGCCGACGCGGTGTCGGCCGCCGCGCGGGAGCTGGGGCTGACCGCCGATCCGACCGTGCTGCAGCACCTCCGCGTCGTGGTCGACGCCGGCGACCCGTCCGCGGTGCGGCCGTTCTGGCAGCGGGTGCTCGGCTACGAGCCGGGGGACGACGACGGGCTGGCGGACCCGCTGCGGCGGGACCCCGCGATGGGCATCCGGCCGGCCACCGACCCGCGACCGTTGCGCAACCGCCTCCACCTCGACGTGGTGCGGCCGGCCGCCGTGGTCGCCCAGGTGAGCCCGGGCGAGCCGTCGGGGCCCTACGGCGTCCGGCACGCCGACCCCGACGGCAACGAGGTCGACCTCGTGCCCGGCGACCGGCTCGGCGATAGCCCGGCGACCGCCGACTGGTCCGCCGTGTTCGGTGCGGTGGCCTGCTACCGCACCACCTCGACGGGCCAGCAGCGGGACCTGGCCGCCGCGGCTGCGGCCCTTGCCGACGACGCCGGGTTCCCCCTGCTGATCGACCTGCGCCCCGGGCTGGTGGTCCTGGACAGCGGCAAGGACCGCTGGGAGGCCGCCGCCCACGGCCTCGAGCTGGACTTCACCGACCTCGCCGCCCGCCTCCAGACCGTGGCGCGCGAGCTGGGGGCGACCGCGGACCCGGCGCTACCGCGTTTCGTGCAGCTCTTCCTCGACGCCGCCGACGTCGACGCCGTCCGTGCGTTCTGGACGGCCGCGCTCGGCTACGAACCCGACCGCCGGGACGGGGCCAGCGACGTCCACGACCCGCGGCGGCTGAACCCCACGCTGGTCTTCCAAGAGCTGGACGCGACGGACACCGAGCGGCGCAGGCAGCGCGACCGGGTCCACGTCGAGCTGGCGGTGCCGGCCGACGTCGTGCAGGCGCGCCTGGCCATCGCCGTCGCGGCCGGTGGCCGGGTCCTGGGGGAGTCCGCGGGCCGGTGGTCGCTCGCCGACCCCGAGGGAATCGAGCTGGTGGTCGTCGGTGCCCCGGGTGGGTGAGCGTGGGCGTGGCAGGGTGGACCACCGATGAGGCGACGACCGTTCCACCCGGCGTTCTGGGTCCTGGCGCACCTCGGTTCCCGGGTGCGGCTCACACCCCCGGCCCTCCGGCGGCTCCCGCACGCTCAGGGGCCCGCACCCACCACGGTGCAGATCCCCACCCGACACGGACGGGTCCGCGCCGTGGTCCTGCACCCCGAGGCCTCCTCCGGACCGGTCCCGGTGGTGCTGCACCTGCACGGCGGGGGGTTCGTCAACCGGAATCCCGAGCAGGACCTGCCGCTGGCCCGGCACCTGGTCGCCGAGCTGGGTGTTGGCGTGGTCCTGCCGGACTACGACACCGCCCCCCGTGTCCGGTACCCGGTGCCCGAGCAGCAGATGGCCGACGTGGCCCGGTGGGTCCGCGAGCACGCCGCGGCCCACGCCTGGGACCCCGACCAGCTCGTGGTGTCCGGCATCAGCGCCGGTGCCAAGCTCGCCGTCAACATCTGCCAGGACCTGCACGCCCGCGGCCTGCCCCGACCCGCCGCCGCCTGCCTCACCGTCCCGGTCCTCGACCTCACCCGCACCGACCGCCGGTCCTCGGCCCGCCGGCCGGCCATCAGCCCCTTCGTCCAGGGCTTCGCCCAGTGGGCCCACGTCCCCGACCCCGCACGGCAGGCCGAGCCGACGGTCTCCCCCGCCTGGGACGACCACCTGGCCGACGCCTTGCCGCCCACCCTGGTGCAGACCGCGCAGCTCGACACCCTCGCCGCCGAGGGTGCCCGCCTCGCCCGGACCCTGCGGGACGGCGGCGTGCCGGTCGAGCACCACGAGATCGCCGGCGCCGACCACGGCATGTACTCCGACAGCCACGCCCTCGCCCTGCTCCGCACCACGTGCGACTTCCTGGCCCGCCACCTCGCGACGGGCCCGACGAGAGCGGCCTGAGTCCTGCGGCGAGCTGGACGCAGGACCGTCCGCCCCCCGGAGGGTCAGTCGGCCAGCAGCTCCTGCACGCGAACGGTCAGCCCGGCGTCGCCGCGCGGCGTGCCGTCCAGCGACGTGACCGGGGCGGCGCCGCGGATGCCCGACAGCAGCCAGACGGCGTCGGCGGCGTGGAGGTCGGCGAGGGTGCCGGGGGTGACGGCGGTGGGCCAGCCGGTGGCCTCGGCGGCGGCGAAGAGCCGGGCCTGGGTGGTGCCGGCCAGGATGCCGGTGTCCAGGGGCGGGGTGTGCAGCGTGCCGCCGGCGGCCCAGACCACCGTCGAGGTGGGGCCCTCGAGCAGGCGACCCTCGACCGAGGTGAAGACGACGTCGTCGGCGCCGACGCTGTGGGCGTGCCGCTGCGCTGCCATGTTCACCGCGTAGGACAGCGTCTTCGCCCCGCCCAGCAGCCACGGCGACACCGCGCGGACGTCGGCTGCGACGCCCAGGGTCAGCGCGACCACGGAGATGCCCGCCATGCGCTGGGTGACGGTCTCCGGCGGCACCGGGGCCAGCAGGGCCAGGGCGGTCGGCGGGTGGCCCTCGCCCAGTCCGCGGGTGAGGAACAGCCGGCACGCGCCCTCGACGTCGGCCGGCCAGCCGTCGGTCGCGGCGGCCACCAGGGCGGTCCACACCTCGTCGTCCACCGGCGGCAGGTCGAGCAGCGCCGCCGAGCGGTGCAGCCGGGCCAGGTGGTCGGCCAGGTGCGGGGTGCGGCCCCCGACGACCCAGACGGACTCGAAGACGCCGTCCCCACGGGCCAGGCCGGTGTCGAAGGCGGTCACCACCGGCTCGTCGGCGGGCACCCGCACCGCCGTCCCGTCCCGCCAGACGGCCACCGCGCGCACGTCGTCCACCGGTCAGACCGCCAGCGTCGTGCCGCAGATCCCGCAGATCTCGAGCTCCTGGCGCTTCCAGCGCAGCAGCGGCACGAAGAAGACGGTGAACTGCCGGTACCGCTTCACCCGGCCCCAGGTCGTCGTGTTGCTGCAGCGGGGACAGGTGCGGGTCTGGCCCGGACCGAGGTCCTTCTGCTTGTCGCCGAACCCGAAGAGGAAGAACACCGGGAGAGCCTAGGAGGCCCTACGGTCTCCGGCATGGCGGACGACGACGTCCTCGGCTGGCTGCTCGACAGCGACCCCGCGCTGCGCTGGCAGGTCGAGCGCGACCTGGCGGGCGCCCCCGACGACGTCTGGCAGGCGACCCGCGCGCGGGTGGCCACCGAGGGGTTCGGCGCCCGGTTGCTCGCCCACCAGGACCCCGACGGCCAGTGGGCCGGCGGCGCCTTCTTCCCGAAGGTCGACGGGCAGGTGCACGTCCCCGAGGGCGAGGGTCAGCCCTGGACGGCGACCACCTGGTCGCTGGCCACCCTCCGCGAGTGGGGTCTGGACGCCGACCGGCTGGCCGGCACCGCCGAGCTGCTCGCCGCGAACAGCCGCTGGGAGTACGACGAGCGGCTCCCGTTCTGGGGTGGCGAGGTCGACGTCTGCATCAACGCCACCACCCTGGCCACCGGTGGCTGGCTCGGCGCCGACGTCGAGGCCCTGGCGCACTGGTTCCCCGCCCACCAGCTCGCCGACGGCGGCTGGAACTGCGAGTGGGTCGAGGGCTCCACCCGCTCCTCGGTGCACTCCACGCTCAACGCCGTCCGCGGCCTGCTCGCCCACGAGCTCGCCACCGGTGGGGACGACGACCTGCGCGCGGCCCGCCACCGCGGGGAGCGGTACCTGCTGGAGCGGCGGCTGACCCGCCGGCTCTCCACCGACGAGCTGCTCGACGCGTGCCTGACCCCGCCGACGCACCCCTCGCGCTGGCGCTACGACGTCCTCCGGGCGCTGGAGCACCTGCGAGCCGCGAGCCTGGTCGACGGCACTCCTCCCGACCCGCGGGCCGCCGACGCCGTCGAGCTGCTCCGCGCCGGTCGGCAGCCCGACGGCCGCTGGCTGCAGGGGCCGGTGGAACCCGGCGCGGTGTGGTTCGACGTCGACGTCCCCACCGGCGAGCCCTCCCGGTGGGTGACCCTCGGTGCGATGCGGGTGCTGTCGTGGTGGGAGGGGCGGTCCTAGGCTCGCGGGCGTGCCCGACCACAGCCACGACCCGCAGCAGGCGCCCCCGCTGGCCGACCAGCTGCGCTCGCGCGGTCTGCGGCTGACCAACCAGCGGCAGCGCGTGCTGGCCGCGGTCGCCGACCTCGAGCACGGCACGCCCGAGGAGATCGGCGCCCGGCTGCGCGCCGACGCCGGGCCCGGGGGAGCCGCCCCGGACACCTCGACGGTCTACCGGACGCTGGAGCTGCTGGACCGGCTCGGCCTGGTCTGGCACACCCACCTGGGCAAGGGCGCGCCGGTCTACCACGCCGCCGAGCACCCGCACCTGCACGTCGTCTGCGCCACCTGCGGGAAGATCGAGTCCGTCGACCCGGGCCTGATGGACGGCGTCGCGGAACGTCTGGGCGCCGACCTGGGTTTCAGGGTGGACGTGGGTCATGTGGCGCTGTCCGGCACCTGCCGGGACTGCAGTGCCGCGGCCGGAACGGAGTCCCCATGAGCTCGCCCCTGCTGCACCGACCGGCTGCCGTCGCCACCGAGTCCGGCGCGGTCGCCGCGCACTACGGCTCACCGCTGTCCGAGCAGCGCCGTGGCGCCGAGGCCGCCGTGCTCGTCGACCGCAGCGACCGCGACGTCCTCGTCGTCCCCGGCGTCGACCGGCTGACCTGGCTGCACAGCCTGCTCAGCCAGCACCTGGACCAGCTCACCGACGGCGCGGGCACCGAGGCGCTCGTGCTGAGCCCGCAGGGCCACGTCGAGCACCACGTCGTGCTCGCCGAGCTCGGCGGCACCACCTGGGGCGACACCGAGCCCGGCCGGGGCGCCGAGCTGGTCGGCTGGCTGGACCGGATGCGCTTCATGCTGCGCGTCGAGCCCGCCCTGGTGACGCCCGAGTGGGCGCTGCTGAGCCTCGTCGGCCCGCGCGGGGACGACGTCCTCACCGCCGCGGGACTGCCCGTGCCGGTCGGTCCGTGGTCGGTCGTCGCGCTGGACGGCGGCGGCTGGGCCCGCCGCTCCCCGGCCGTCGGTGACGGCACCGCCGAGGTCGTCGACCTGCTCGTGCCGCGCGCGGAGCTCGACGCCCGGGCGCAGGTCCTGCTGGACGCCGGCGCCACCCTCGCCGGGGTCGACGCGCTGACCGCGCTGGCCGTGGAGGCCCACCGCCCCCGGCTGGGCGTGGACACCGACCACCGCACCATCCCCAACGAGACGCCCTGGCTGCGCACCGCCGTGCACCTGGAGAAGGGCTGCTACCGGGGCCAGGAGACCGTCGCCCGGGTGCACAACCTGGGCCGCCCGCCGCGCCGCCTGGTGCTGGTGCACCTGGACGGCATGGAGGAGCACCTCCCCGAGGCGGGCACCCCGCTGCTCTCGGGCACCAAGGAGGTGGGCCGGGTCGGCACCGTCGTCCGGCACCACGAGCTCGGCGTCGTCGGCCTGGCGCTGGTGAAGTCCTCGGTGCTGGAGAAGTCCGCCGCGGCCCCGGTGGAGCTGCGGGTGGGCGGCAGCGTCGCCGTCGTCGACCCCGACGACCTGGTGGTCACCCTCGACGACACCCTGGTCGCCGCCCGGGAGCGGGTGCGCGCGGTCCGGTCTGCGACGATCGGCCGGTGAGCCAGCCGGGCACCCTCATCACCCTCGCCCCCACGGGAGCGGAGTCGGCCAAGGCCGACGTCCCCGCCCTGCCGGTGACGGTGGAGGAGGTCGTGTCCACCGCCCGGGACTGCGAGGCCGTCGGTGCCGCCGTCGTCCACCTGCACGTCCGCGGCCTGGACACCCGGCCGACGCTGGACCTGGTCCGGGTGCGCGAGGTCGTCGCCGCCGTCCGGGAGTCCACCGACCTGGTCGTGCAGCTGTCCTCCGGAGGCGCGGTCACCGACCCGCTGCCCGACCGGGTCGCGGTGCTCGACGCCGAGCCCGACGCTGCGTCCCTGTCGCTGGGCACGGTCAACTTCGGCCGGGACGTCTTCAGCAACCCGTGGGACCTCATCGTCGAGCTGCACACCCAGATGCAGCAGCGCGGCATCGTGCCGGAGTACGAGGCCTTCGACCTCGGGCACCTGACCACGCTGCGCCGGCTGCTGGACAGGCACGGGTTGCCGCACGGCGGGCACGTGCACGTCGACCTGGTGATGGGCGTGCCCGGCGGGATGCCCGGCACGACCGGTGCGCTCGCGGCGTGCCTGCCCGTCCTGGACCCGAGCTGGACCTTCGCCGCCACCGGCGTCGGCCGGACGTCGCTGCCGGTGATGCTGGCCGCGCTCTCGGCCGGCGGTCACCTGCGGGTCGGCATGGAGGACACGCTCACCTACGCGCCCGGCGAACCCGTGCGCGACAACGTCCAGCTGGTCGCCCGCGCGGCCGGCCTCGCCCGGATCGCCCAGCGGCCGGCCCTGACCACCACCCAGGCGCGCGAGCTGCTGGGCATCCGTTCCCTGCAGGAGGCACCCCGATGACCGAGCCCACCCCCGTCGCGTCCACCGCCGGCGGGCCCGCCGTGGACACCCTGCTGGCGCCGCAGTTCCTCGAGGGGGTCGAGCAGCGCACGATGACCGACGTCCGCGCGCTGCGCCGGCAGGCCGAGCAGTCCGAGGTCGACCTCTCCTACACCCGTCGGCTGCTGCAGGGCCGGCTCGACATCGTCCGCCGCGAGCTCCAGCGCCGGGCAGAGCACGACGGCCGCTCGCTGGTCGACCTGCTGCCCGAGATCCTGTCCGAGAAGGGGCGCGGCCCCGCGCACGGCCTGGGCCGGCACCAGACCGTGCAGCCCAGCAACCCCGCCGACCACGAGCACTGGGTGAACTCCCTGGCGCCCGGGGTCGACCTCTCCGACGTGGGCGAGCTGCCCGACGACCAGCTGGAGCACGCCGCCCGCTCGCTGGCCGCCGGTGAGCGTGGGCTGTCCGAGCGCCGCCGCGGTGTCCAGCAGGTGATGGACGCCCTGGCCGGCGAGCTCGGCCGCCGGTACCGGGACGGCGAGGCCGACGTCGCCCAGCTCCTCGCCGCAGAAGGTCGCCACTGATGGACTTCCCGGACCAGCCCGTCCTGGTCGAGGTGTGGCGGTCGGGGTTCCCCGAGTCCGCGCACCGCGGCTCGCTGGTCGTGCTGGACGCCGACGGGGCCGTGACGCACGCCGTCGGCGCCGTCGACCGGCCCACCCTGCCGCGGTCGTCGAACAAGCCGGTGCAGGCCACCGCGCTGCTGGCCGCCGGCTGGACGCCGCGGACGACGGAGGAGCTGGCGATCGGCGCCGGGTCGCACACCGGCGAGCCCGGGCACGTCGAGCTGGCCCTGGCCATGCTGGCCGCCGTCGGGCTCACCGAGGACGACCTGGGCTGCCCGCCCGCGCTGCCCTCGGACGAACGCGAACGGGCCACCTGGCTGGTCGAGGGCCGGGCGCCCCGGCGCGCGGCGATGAACTGCTCGGGCAAGCACGCCGCGATGCTGTCGGCCTGCGTCGCCGCCGGCTGGCCCACCCAGGGCTACCTGGACCCGGCACACCCGCTGCAGCAGGCCGTCGAGGCCCGGCTGGGCGAGGCCGGTCGCGAGCCGGTCAGCGCCGTCGTCGTCGACGGGTGCGGGGCACCCCAGCACGCGCTGTCGGTGACCGCGCTGGCCCGCGGCGTGCTCTCCCTGGTCCAGGCGCCCGGGGGCAGCCGGGACCGCTCGGTCGCCGACGCCATGCGCGCCCACCCGTGGCTGGTGGCCGGCACCGGCCGGGACGACACCCTGCTGATGGGCGCCGTGCCCGACCTGCTGGTCAAGGGCGGTGCCGACGGCGTGCACGTCGCCGCGCTGCCCGGTCGCGGCGCGGTCGCGCTCAAGCTGGAGGACGGCGGCGACCGTGGCCGGATGCCCGCGCTGAGCGCCGGGCTGCGCCTGCTCGGGGTCTCCGAGGCCGAGCTCGCCCCGTTCGCGGTGACCCCGGTGAGCGGCGGGGACGGCACCGTCGGCGAGGTGCGCCCCGCCGCCGTGCTGGGCTGAGGGATCGGTCACTCCGCCCGCTGCCCCGCTTGCTGGAGCTAGCACCCACGGTTAGCGTCGCCGGTGTGCAGAACCCGTCGGAGATCGTCAGCACCGTCCGCGACAGCGTGACCCATGCTGCCGCCTCCGCGGCGGCCGAGGCGACCACGGTGTCGACGGCGGTCAGCTCCCAGGTGGGTGACTTCATCCGCAGCCAGCGCAACACCGCCCAGGTGTCGCTGCGCGAGCTGGCCCGCACCGCCGGGGTCAGCAACCCCTACCTCTCGCAGGTGGAGCGCGGACTGCGCAAGCCGTCGGCGGAGATCCTGGCCCAGATCGCCCGGGGCCTGAAGATCTCCGCCGAGACGCTCTACGAGCAGGCCGGCATCCTCGACCGCCGGTCGGGCAACCCGGACACCGTCGCGGCCATCCGCGCCGACCTGTCCCTCTCCGAGCGCCACAAGCAGGTGCTCCTGGAGCTGTACGAGACGTACGCCCGCGAGCACGCACTGACCAACCCCGCACCGGACCCCCAGGAGGAGTCGGCATGAGCAAGCCCACCGAGACCATCAAGAGCTACGGCGAGGCCGCCGTGACCGAGGGCCGCAAGGTCGCCGACGCGCTCGTCGAGACCGGCAAGACCGGCGTGCTGGCCGCCATCGGCGCCACCGACGTCGTCGTCGACCACGCCCGGTCCGTGGTCGGTTCGCTGCGGTCCAAGGCCGAGGCGCTGCCCGGCGAGGCCCAGGTCCAGGCCGACCTCGCCGCCAAGGAGGTCCGCAGCCGGGCCGAGGCCGCCCGCAGCAAGGCCGGCAACGCCGGCGGTCTCGTCGGGAGCGTCCGGGAGCAGGCCGCCAGCACGCTGTCCGGCCTGGCCGCCCGCGGCGAGGAGGTCGTGGAGGACCTGCGCCGCCAGCCCGGCTTCCGCTCGGTCGTCGGCCGCGCCGAGCGCGCCGTGGACACCGTCGAGGACGCCCTTGAGGACGTCCTGGACACCACCGACGAGGTCGTCGCGAAGGCCTCCGACGAGGTGACCTCGGTGGCCCAGAAGAGCGCGTCGAAGGCCTCGAAGGCGGCGAACGAGGTGACCTCGGCCGCCCAGAAGACCAAGGCACGCACCAGCAAGGCCGTCGACGAGGCCAAGGAGACGCCGGCGAAGAAGGCCCCCGCGAAGCGCGCCGCCGCCAAGCGGACCCCCGCGAAGGCCACCAGCAAGGCCCCGCTGCCCCGCGCCACCGCCGTCCCGGCGAAGTCCACCGCCCCCTCGGCCTCCAGCAACGCGCCGTCGGCCTCCTCGCAGGCGCCGTCGTCCTCCAGCTCGGCGCCGTCCTCCCAGAGCTGACCGGATCGGCCCGGGGGCGGTCGGCGGCGGCTACCCTCGGGCCATGCCGGGCTTCGACAGCGCACTGTTCGCCGTCATCACCTACGCCGTGCTGGCGTTGGGCGCGTGGGCGACGGTCGACGCGATCATCCGACCGGCGCCCGGGTACGTCGCGGCCGGGAAGCTGTCCAAGCCGGCCTGGGTGGGCATCACCGCCGTCGCGACGCTGATCGTCTTCGCCTTCTCGCCGATGAGCTTCCTCGGCCTGCCGGCGATCATCGCGATCATCGTGTACCTGGTCGACGTGCGACCGGCGCTCAAGGGCCTGCAGCAGGGCAACACCAGCTGGTGACCGAGCCGCTGCCGGAGTCCGAGGAGCAGCGGCTGCGGGCCAGCTTCGACCGCCAGGCCATGCTCGCCACCCTGGGCGCCGAGCTGGTCGAGATCAGCCACGGCCGGGCGGTGCTGGAGATGCCCAGCGACCCGCGCTTCGCCCAGCAGTTCGGCTACACCCACGCGGGTGCGGTCACCACGCTGGTCGACACCGCCTGCGGGTACGCGGCGCTGTCCACGATGGGCGCGGACCGGGAGGTGCTGACCGTGGACTTCACGGCCAACTTCGTCGCCCCGGCGGCGGGTGCCCGCTTCCGGGCGACGGCCACCGTGCTGCGCGCCGGCCGGACGATCGTGGTCACCCGGGGCGACGTGCACGCCCTGGACGGCGCCGGCGGGGAGAAGCTGGTGGCGGCGATGCAGGCCACCATGATGGCCGTCGCGCCGCCGCCGACCCCGCCGGTGGAACCGGTGGGCTGATCAGCCCTTGGGCATGACCACCCAGAGCACGACGTAGGCGATGAACTGCGGGCCCGGCAGGATGCAGGACACGACGGCGGCGATGCGCAGGCCGTTGCGGGAGATCCCGAACTGGCGGGCCAGGCCGGAGCACACCCCGGCGATGACCTTGTTGTTCGTGTCGCGGGCGAAGCGGCGGCTGGGAGCGGTCATGACCCGACCCTAGGGGTGGCGGCTGGGGGCCGCCTGTCAGCCGAAGACGCCGGCGGGCGGCTCGGGGGAGGGCACCGCGGTCGCGTCGTCAACCGGCACCGCGGTGCCGATGAACGTGGTCAGGTCGCGGCCGGCGACCACCCGGGC
This sequence comes from Geodermatophilus sp. Leaf369, assembly GCF_001424455.1. Taxonomy (NCBI): domain Bacteria; kingdom Bacillati; phylum Actinomycetota; class Actinomycetes; order Geodermatophilales; family Geodermatophilaceae; genus Geodermatophilus; species Geodermatophilus sp. Leaf369. The sequence goes on from NZ_LMQA01000002.1 coordinate 882,393, forward strand.
CGGCATGGGGTCACCCGCGGTGCGCCGGGTCAGGCCCGCGACGGGCAGCTCGGCGTCGGAGGCGACGGCGACGGTGTTGCCGTAGCGCCGCCCGCGCAGCGTGCCGGGCTCGGCGACCAGCAGCACGTGGGCGAAGACCCCGGCCAGCGTCGCGGCCTGGGTGCGCAGGAAGGTCAGCGGCGGGCCGTCGGAGACGTTCCAGGCGGTGACCCCGCCCGGCTTGAGCACCCGGGCGACCTGTGCGGCGAACTGCGTGCTGGTCAGGTGCGCGGGCGTGCGGGCGCCGGCGAAAACGTCGACGAGGACGACGTCGGCGCTCGCGTCGTGCAACGCCTCCAGCCCGGCCCGGGCGTCGGCGGCGCGCACCCGCACCCGGGCGGCGCGGGGGAGCGGCAGGTGGGCGCGCACCAGGTAGGTGAGCGGCTCGTCGAGCTCGACCACCCGCTGGCGGGACCCGGGGCGGGTCACCGCGACGTAGCGGGCCAGGGTGAGCGCCCCGCCGCCGAGGTGGACGACGTCCAACGGGCTGCTGTCGTCGTCCCCGTGCAGGTCGAGCACGTGGCCCATCCGCCGGACGTACTCGAACTCCAGGTGCGCGGGGTCGTCGAGGTCGACGTGGGACTGCGGCACCCCGTCGAGCATCAGCACGTAGGAGCGCTCCCGGTCGGCGTCGCCCAGGATCTCCGCGGTGCCCCCGGCGGTGGTCACCGGACCGGGCAGCTCGGGGTGCTCCGGCGGCGGTGCGGTGCGCTTCTCGCGGCGGGCCATCAGCGGCCGCGCAGCAGGCGCTCGGCGGCGGGGTCGCCGGTCACGTCGACCTCGGCCGGGCGGCCCCAGAGCCGGCGCAGCAGGTGCTCGGCGGTACTGGCGAGGACGGCGTCGGGCTCGCCGTCGGGGTCCGCGCCGACCACGCCGTCGCGCACCGACACCGACCAGGTGGCCCCGGTGTCGGTGGCCCGGACCCGCACCGTCGCCCGGGCGTCGGCCAGCGGGGCGGTGTGCGCCCAGCGGGGGACGACGACGTGCAGCAGCTCGCCCACCCCGTCGGCGGCGAGCTCCGGGTCGACCGGTGCGTGCTCGACCCCCGCGGCGGCCTCGAGGTCCAACCGGTGCACCAGGTGCTCGCTGGCCTGCCGGTGCGCCCAGTCGCGCGCGGTGTCGGCGGCCGGGCTCATGTGCCAGGTCGGCTGGTCGGGGTCGGTGGTGCGCAGCGTGGCCACCAGCTCGGTGAGGCCGAGGGCGAACCAGCCGTGCAGGTCGTCGTGCGGCGGGTGGTGCGGCGACGGGGGCGGCGAGGTGTCTCCGGCGGCGCCGGCCCGGAGGATGCCGGTGACCCAGCGGTGCACGGTGCCCAGGTGGACGACGAGGTCGCGGGCGGTCCACTCCGGCACCCAGGGCACGGGGGCGGCGAGCCCGCCCTGCACCGGGGTGCGGCCGGTGGCCAGCAGCTCGGCGACCACCCCGAAGCGCTCGCCGTCGGAGACGACGGCGTCGACCAGACGATCCACGGGCAGGTGCACCCGGCCATCCTCGCGCAGCCGCCGGTCAGACCGGCGCGACGGCCTCCCAGCGGACGGTCGTCTCGCCGTGCCGCCAGCGCCGGCTGGAGCCCACCAGCGGCCAGCCCTGCTCGGCCAGCGCCTCGACCGAGGCCGTCCAGCGCTGCCGCGGGCCGAACGTGGAGAACCCCGCGGCCGCGGCCCACGCGGCGTCGAAGGCCTGCAGGAACGCGTGCACCGGCTGCCCGGGCACGTTGTGGTGGATCAGTGCCTTGGGCAGCCGCTCGGCCAGGTCGGAGGGCCGCTCCAGGTCCGAGGCCTTGGCGCTCAGCGTCAGGGTCAGCGGCCCGGACTCGTCCAGCGCCACCCAGGTCGCCCGGCGTCCCCACTCGTCGCAGGTGCCCTCCACGAGGAGCCCGCCGGCGCCCAGCGCCGCGCACATCGTCTGCCAGGCCCGGGCGGCGGACTCCTCGTCGTACTGGCGGAGCACGTTGAACGCCCGCACCACCACCGGCTGCAACCCGGCCAGCTCGAAGCCGCCCACCCGGAAGTCCACCCGCGGCGGGTCCCGGTCGGCCTCGACCGACGCCACCCGCTCCGGGTCGATCTCCAGGCCCACCACCTCCAGGCCGTCGACCTCGTCGCCCAGCCGGGAGACCAGCTCCAGCGTGGTCACCGCCGACGCGCCGTACCCCAAGTCGACCACCAGCGGGCGGGTCGCGTCGCGCAGCCGGGGCACCTGCGTGGCCACCAGCCAGCGGTCCACCCGGCGCAGCCGGTTGGCGTTCGTCGTCCCGCGGGTGGGCAGGCCCATCGCCCGGGCCCGGCCGGCGGCCAGCCGGGGCCGCTTGCGCGCGGGGGGCAGGACCGCCTTGGCGGTGTGGTCACTGCCGGAGTCGCTCACCGGGCCGGAGGGTAGTCGCGCGGTGGCTACCGTGGTGCCGTGCAGCTGCTGACCGGGGTCCCGCTGTCCGAGCTCACCACGCTGCGGGTCGGGGGGCCGGTCGACCGGCTCGTCGAGGTGACCACCGCCGACGAGCTGGTCGCCGCCGTCCGCGAGGCCGACGACGCCGGCCGTCCGCTGCTGGTGCTCGGCGGTGGCTCCAACGTGGTCGCCCCCGACGCCGGCTGGCCGGGGGACGTCGTCGCGGTCCGGTCGCGGGGGGTCGTCCGCACCGGCGACGCGCTCGAGGTGCAGGCCGGCGAGCCCTGGGACGACCTGGTCGCCCACACCGTCGCCGAGGGACTGGCCGGCATCGAGGCGCTGTCGGGGATCCCGGGCAGCACCGGCGCGACCCCGGTGCAGAACGTCGGCGCGTACGGCCAGGAGGTCGCCCAGACGGTCACCGCCGTGCAGGTGCTGGACCGGCGCGACGGGTCGGTGCGCACGCTGTCGCCGGCCGACTGCGGGTTCGGCTACCGGGACTCCGCGCTCAAGCAGCACCCCGGCGTCTTCGTCGTCCTCACCGTGACGTTCGGGCTCGAGGCCTCGCCGTTGTCGATGCCGGTCGGGTACGCGGAACTGGCGAAGCGGCTGGGGGTGGCTCCCGGCGACCGGGCCCCGCTGGCCGACGTCCGGGCCGCCGTCGTCGAACTGCGCCGCGGCAAGGGCATGGTGCTCGACCCGGGCGACCCGGACTCCCGCAGCGCCGGCTCGTTCTTCACCAACCCCGTGGTGCCCGCGTCGATGGCGGTCGAGGGCTGCCCGAGCTGGCCCGCGGGCGAGGACGTGAAGCTGTCGGCGGCCTGGCTGGTGCAGCACGCCGGCTTCGGCCGCGGCACCCGCGAGGGCCACGTGGGGACGTCGTCCCGGCACTCGCTGGCGCTCACCACCGAGCCGGGCGCCACCGCCGACGAGCTGCTCGCCTTCGCCGGCCGCGTCGTCGACGCCGTCCGGGACCGCTTCGGCGTGACCCTCGTCCCCGAGCCGACGGCGGTCCGTCCCTAGCCCTCCCGGTGCACCTTGTGCTGCGCGGCCTGGGCACGCGGGCGGACGACCATCAGGTCGATGTTCACGTGGTGCGGGCGGGTGACGGCCCAGGCGATGCAGTCGGCGACGTCCTCGGCGACCAACGGCCCGCGCACGCCCTGGTAGACCGCGGCGGCCTTCGCCGGGTCGCCGGTGCGGTTGAGCGCGAACTCCTCGGTCTTCACCATCCCGGGGGCGATCTCCACGATGCGCACGGGCTCGGCGACGAGCTCCAGGCGCATGGTCCCGGCCAGCGTGTGCACGCCGTGCTTGGCCGCGGTGTAGGACGCCCCGCCCTCGTAGCTGACGAGCCCGGCGGTGGAGCCGACGAAGACGACGTCCCCGGCGCCGGAGGCCCGCAGCGCCGGCAGCAGCGCCTTGGTCACCCGCACGGTGCCCAGCACGTTGACCTCGAAGCTGCGCGACCAGGAGTCCAGGTCGGCCTCGGCGACGGGGGCGGCGTCGAAGGCGCCACCGGCGTTGTTCACCAGGACGTCGACCCGCTCCAGACCGGCCGCGAAGGACGCGACCGACGCGTCGTCGGTCACGTCCAGCTCGACGGCCGTGCCGCCGATCTCCTGGGCCAGCGGCATCAGCCGGTCCATCCGGCGGGCGCCCAGGACGACGGAGAACCCGTCGGCGGCCAGGCGGCGGGCGGTGGCGGCACCGATGCCGCTGGAGGCCCCGGTGACGACGGCGACCCGGCCGTCGCCGGGGAACGGGTGGGCGGAGGGGCGCGCTGTGGGGTGCTCGGCAGGCATGCCCCCAGTCTGCTGGTGCAGGATGGTGAGTCGACACCGGTGCCCGTCCGAGCGCTGGACACGAACCGGCGGGAGGAGCCACGTGCCCGCTCGCCGTCCGCTGCGCCCGGGGGTGCTCCGCTCCGGCGAGCCGCTGCTGCCCCGCCGGGTCGCCACGCTCAGCGTGCACACCAGCCCGCTGGACCAGCCCGGGGCCGGTGACGCCGGGGGCATGAACGTCTACATCGTCGAGGTCTCCCGGCGGCTGGCCGCCCGCGGCGTGGCCGTCGAGGTGTTCACCCGGGCCACCAGCTCCGACCTGCCGCCGGTCGTGGAGATGGTGCCGGGGGTGACCGTGCGGCACGTGTCGGCCGGGCCCTTCGAGGGCCTGGGCAAGGACGACCTGCCGGCCCAGCTGTGCGCCTTCACCGCCGCGGTGCTGCGCGAGGAGGCCCGGCACGAACCGGGGCACTTCGACGTCCTGCACAGCCACTACTGGCTCTCCGGGCAGGTCGGCTGGCTGGCCCGGGACCGCTGGGGCGTGCCGCTGGTGCACTCGGCGCACACGCTGGCCAAGGTCAAGAACGCCGCGCTCGCCGACGGGGACGCCCCCGAGCCCCGCGCCCGGGTGATCGGCGAGGAGCAGGTGGTCGCCGAGGCCGACCGGCTCATCGCCAACACCGCCGAGGAGGCCCGCCAGCTCGTGCGCTGGTACGACGCCGACCCGGCGCGCACCCTCGTCGTCCCGCCGGGTGTGGACCTGGAGCGGTTCTCCCCGGGTGACCGGGCGGCCGCCCGACGCGCCGTCGGGGTCGCCGACGACGCCCTGGTGCTGCTGTTCGTCGGCCGCATCCAGCCGCTGAAGGCCCCCGACGTGCTGCTGTACGCCGCGGCCCGGATGCTCGCCGACGAGCCCGCGCTGCGCGACCGGCTGCAGGTGCTGGTGGTCGGGGCCCCCAGCGGGAGCGGCCTGGCCGAGCCGCGCCAGCTGCAGGAGCTCGCGGTCTCCCTGGGCATCGCCGACGTCGTCCGGTTCGTCCCGCCGCAGGCCCCGGACTCCCTCGCCGAGCACTACCGGGCCGCCGACGTCACCGTGGTGCCCAGCCACAACGAGTCCTTCGGGCTGGTCGCGCTGGAGTCCCAGGCCTGCGCCACCCCGGTGGTGGCGGCCGCGGTCGGCGGGCTGCCCACCGCGGTCGAGGACGGCGTCTCCGGCGTCCTGGTCGACGGGCACGACCCGGCCGACTACGCCGCGGCCATCCGCAAGGTCGTCGAGCAGCGCGACGTGCTGGCACCGGGCGCCCGCCGGCACGCCGCCCGGTTCAGCTGGGACCGCACCGCGGACTCCCTGCTCGGCGCCTACACCGCCGCGATCGCCGAGCTCGACGCCGCCCAGCAGGTCCGCTCCCCGCGCGACCGGGTGCGCGACGCCGTCCGGGCGCTCTCGGGCACCGGGGGCTCGCGGTGAGGTCGCTGGACGAGCTCGAGGCCGTCGTGGACGCCGCGCTGCGCGACGCCGAGCTGGTCTACGAGCACCCGGCGGCCGGCCGCTTCCTGGTCGACCTGCCCGGGCACAACAAGCTCACGACCGTCTGCGGGCTGATCCTGGGCGACCACGGGCTGCGGGTCGAGGCGTTCGTCTGCCGCCAGCCCGACGAGAACCGCGAGCAGCTGTGGACCTGGCTGCTGCAGCACAACGCCCGGATGTACGGCGTCAGCTACTCCGTCGACAGCGTCGGGGACGTCTACCTGACCGGTCGGCTCAGCCACGCCGCGGTGAGCGCCGAGGAGCTGGACCGGCTGCTGGGTGCGGTCCTCAGCTACGCCGACGACCACTTCAACACCATGCTGGAGATCGGCTTCGGCAGCTCCATCCGGCGTGAGTGGGACTGGCGGGTCAAGCGCGGGGAGTCCCTGCGCAACCTGGAGGCCTTCGCCGACTTCGCGCAGCGCCGTCCGGACCCCGCGCCGGAGTCGTGACCCGCACGGACCAGCCGCCCACCGCGACGACGGGGGAGGCCCACCGGCGCCGCTGGTGGGTGCTGGTCACCATGATCGTCTGCGTCCTGGTCGTGATCATGGGGAACTCGGTGCTGAACGTGGCGCTGCCGACCCTGCAGCGCGACCTCGGGGCCACGCAGAGCCAGCTGCAGTGGGCCATCGACTCCTACATCCTGGTGTTCGCCGGGCTGCTGTTCAGCTGGGGTGTCATCGGTGACCGGATCGGCCGGCGGCGGGTGCTGTTCATCGGCCTCGCGGTGTTCTCCGTGGGCTCCCTGCTGGCCGCCTTCTCCGGCTCGGCCGGCGAGCTGATCGCCTGGCGGGCCCTGATGGGGGTCGGCGGGGCCGCCGTGCAACCGGCCACGCTGGCCGTGATCAGCAACGTCTTCCCCGCCGCCGAGCGCAGTCGGGCGATCGGGGTCTGGGCCGGGGCCGCCGGCATCGGCATCGCCGGCGGGCCGCTGGCCGGGGGCCTCGTCCTGGAGCACTACTGGTGGGGCGCGGTCTTCCTGCTCGGCATCCCGGTGGCGGCGTTGGGCGCCCTCGGGGTGCTGTTCCTGGTGCCGGAGTCCCGAGACCCGGCTCCCGGCCGGCTCGACGTCCCCGGTGTGCTGATGTCGGTGGCCGGGCTGGGCGCGCTGGTGTTCGGCATCATCCGGGGCGGCGAGGGCGTCGGCTGGGGCACCCCGGGGGTGCTCGCACCGCTGCTGGGCGGGCTGCTCGTGCTCGGGGTGTTCGTGTGGTGGCAGCGCCGCACGAAGCACCCGGCGCTGGACGTGTCGCTGTTCCGGCTGCCGGCCTTCTCGGCCGCCGCGGCCGCGCTCGCGCTGAACTTCTTCGCCCTCCAGGGCGCGACGTTCTACCTCGTCTACTACCTGCAGGGCGCCCTGGGCTACTCGCCGCTGCAGTCCGGCGCCGCCCTGGTGCCGATGGCGGTGGCCATCGCCATCGCCTCCCCGCGGGCGTCCCGGCTGGCCGACCGGTTCGGCGCCAAGCTGGTCTGCGCTGCCGGGTTCGGGTTGATGGCCTCGGCGTTCGCGGCCAACCAGCTGCTCGACGTCGACCCGCCGGTCTGGCTGGTGCTCGTCGTGCTCTTCGTGCAGGGCCTCGGCCTGGGCACCGTCCTTGCCCCGGCCACCGAGTCGATCATGAGCGTGGTGCCCCGGGAGAAGGCCGGCGCCGGGGGAGCGGTGAACAACACCGTCCGCCAGGTCGGTGGCGCCCTGGGCGTCGCGATCCTGGGGTCGCTGGTGGCCGGGGTCTACGCCGCCCGGCTCGGGGACGCCGTCGAGCTGCTGCCCGAGGGTGCCCGGGAGCAGGCCCGGCAGTCGGTGGTGGCCACCATCGAGGCGGTGCGGGTCGCCGGGCCGGACGCCGAGGGGCTGCTCGCCCCGGCGCGCCAGGCGTTCGTGGAGGCCATGCACGTCACGGCCGTGGGGACGGCGGCCTCGGCCGTCGTGGCCGCGGTCATCTGCCTGGTCTGGCTGCCGGGCCGTCGGGTCGAACCGGCGGGGGACCAGGGCTGACCGGCTGGCCTCCCGGCGTCCGGCCACGTACAACGGAGGAGGTCGTCCCACCCGCGGCCGTCACCACCGAGGAGGACCGATGGCCGCCCGATCCCGCCGACCGCTGCTGCGCGCCACCCTCGGCGACCACCTCGCCGGGGAGGTCGACCCGATCGCCGCGGTCGAGGCCGCCCGCGGGGTCGCCTTCGCCCTGGTCGACCGGGCCCGCGACACCGACGACCCCGAGGTCACCCGCCGACTGGTCACCCTGGCCGACGACGAGGGCCTCGACGAGCTCGCCGAGCTGTGGGCCGACAGCCCGCCGGTGTCGCTGCCCGGTGCGCTGTGGCGGCTCTACCTGCTGCGTGCCTGGGTGCAGCGCGACCCGGTCGCTGCGGCCCGCCAGTTCGAGGCCGGCCGGGGCCGGGTGCTGCCCCGCGAGGTCGTCGCCGGGCTGGCCGACCCGCCGGGTCCCGACGGCGTCCGCGACCTCGCCGACGCGGTGCTCACCGGGGTGTTCGAGGGCGACCTCGACGTCGCCCTGGACCGGGCGGCGGCGTTCTGCTGGGTGGTCGCCGGGGGGCGGGCCGCGCTGGCCGACGAGCTCGACGACACCGACTCCGCGGCTGCCGACCGGGTGACCCGCGGCGGGCACGCGCTGGGGCGCACCGCCGAGCAGCTCGCCGCCACGGCCCGCCGCTGGCGGGCCGGCACCCTGGGCTGAGTCCGGTGGACGCGCGCCAGCAGGCCGCCCGGGAGCGCACCAGAGCGCTGACCGGCGTGGTGCTGGCCTCGGCGCTGGCCTACCCGCTGCTGTGGTGCGCGGTGCGCTCGGCCTTCGCCCAGTTCGCCACCGGTGACGACGGCGCGGCCGTGGTCTACGGCGTGCTGACCGTGGCGCTGTGCGTGGCGGTCGTCGGCGTCGTCCGCTGGAGCACCGGGCGGCGGGTGCGCAGCGTCTGGCTGCTGGTCGGGCTGGTGCCCCCGGCGCTGCTGGAGCTCTGGCTGGCCTGGCCGCTCCTGACCGGCTGAGCGTCGGGCAGGATGGTCCCGTGACCGATACCGGGACTCTCGTGTTGCTCCGCCACGGCGAGAGCGAGTGGAACAAGGCCAACCTGTTCACCGGCTGGGTGGACGTCGAGCTGTCGGAGAAGGGCCGCGCCGAGGCCGCCCGCGGGGGCGAGCTGCTGGCCGCCGAGGGCCTGCTGCCCGACGTGCTGCACACCTCGCTGCTGAAGCGGGCGATCACCACCGCCGAGCTGGCGCTGGCCGCCGCCGACCGGCAGTGGATCCCGGTGACCCGCTCCTGGCGGCTGAACGAGCGGCACTACGGCGCGCTGCAGGGCAAGGACAAGGCCGCCACCCTCGCCGAGTACGGCGAGGAGCAGTTCATGACCTGGCGGCGCAGCTACGCCACCCCGCCGCCGCCGATCGACGCCGGCGACGAGTACAGCCAGGACGCCGACCCGCGCTACGCCTTCCTGCCCCCGGAGGCCCGGCCGGCCACCGAGTGCCTGGCCGACGTCGTCGTCCGGATGCTGCCGTACTGGTACGACGCGATCGTCCCGGACCTGCGGGCGGGGAAGACCGTGCTGGTCACCGCGCACGGCAACAGCCTGCGGGCGCTGGTCAAGCACCTCGACGGCATGGGCGACGACGAGGTCGTGGGGCTGAACATCCCGACCGGCGTGCCGCTGCGCTACGACCTGGACGCCGACCTGAGGCCGACCACCCCCGGCGGCCGCTACCTCGACCCCGACGCCGCCGCTGCCGCGATCGAGGCGGTGGCGAACCAGGGCAAGCGCTAGGAGCCGGGCCCCGGGAGATCGCCCCGGGGCCTGGCCCCTAACTCGCGATGGGGAGGGGGCGCTCGCCGGTCACGAGGTAGACCACCCGGCGGGCGACGCTGACGGCGTGGTCGGCGAAGCGCTCGTAGTAGCGGCCCAGCAGGGTGATGTCGATGGCCGACTCGATGCCGTGCGGCCAGTCGTCGCTGAGCAGCTCGCGGAAGAGCTGCTGGTGGTTGCGGTCCATGAGGTCGTCGTCGGCCTCGAGGCGGACGGCGGCCTCGACGTCGCGCTTGGCGATGATCGTGCCGGCCTGGGCGACGAGGCTCTCGGCGATGTGGCCCATGTCCAGGAAGACCGGGCGGACCTCCTGCGGCACCGCGTGGTCGGGGAAGCGCATCCGGGCGACCTTGGCGATGTGCTGGGCGAGGTCGCCCATCCGCTCCAGGTCCTGCACGGTGGCCATCGCGGTGGTGATGGCGCGCAGGTCGGTGGCCACCGGCTGCTGGCGGGCCAGCAGGGTGAAGCACCGGTCGTCGACGTTCTCCCGCACGGCGTCGATGTGCGCATCGCCGGCGATGACGAGGTCGGCCAGGGCCACGTCGGCGTCGAGCAGGGCGGTGGTGGCCTTGCTCATCGCCGAGCCCACCGAGTTGGTCATCTCGACCAGCTGGGCGTTGATGTCGTCGAGCTCTTCGCGGTAGCTGTCCCGCATGGTCCCCTCCAGCACGCGGCCCGTTCGCCGCGTCGTCACCGGCGCGGCGCACCCCGGTCTGGGTGCCTCCGTCGCGCCTGGGGCCAGGATAGGGAGGGCGGGGCACCGCTGTCGGGCCTCGCAGGTGAACGACCGGACACGCGCCCGTGAACACCTCCCCCGGTGGGGGTGCGCGGGCCGGATCCGGGGCAGGACGGGGCCCGGAGCGGCCTAGCATCGATCCCGTGCACCCGCTGCTGTGGCTGGCGCTCGGCCTGCTGCTGGGCGGGGTGACCGTCGGCCTCCTCGTCGCCCGCTCCCGTCCCGTGGGTGCCGGGCCGCCCACGTCGCCGGTCGACGAGCCCGACCCGGCGCCACCGGTCGCCGTCCTGAGCCGTCGGCTGGTGGACCTGATGGACCCCGCGGTCGTGCTGCTCGACGCCGCCGACGAGGTGGTCCTGGCCAACCCGTCGGCCCGCGCGCTGGGCATCGTCCGGGGCACCCGGCTCCTGGTCCCGGGTCTGCTGGCCATCGCCCAGGACGTGCGCGGGGGCAGCAGCTGCCGGGCCGACGTCCAGCTGCCCGGTGACCTCGTGGGCTCCGGCCCCCGGATGGTGGGCGTGCACGGCGTCCGGCTGGGCGGAGGCCCGGCGCTGGAGCCCGGCCCGGTGGCCCTGGTGCTGCAGGACGTCACCGAGGCCCGCCGGGTCGAGGCGGTCCGCCGCGACTTCGTCGCCAACGTCGGGCACGAGCTGAAGACGCCGGTCGGGGCGCTCGCGCTGCTGGCCGAGGCCACCCAGGGTGCTGCCGACGACCCGGAGACGGTGCAGCGCTTCGCCGCCCGGATGACCCACGAGGCCGACCGGCTGGCCCGGCTGGTCCGCGAGCTGATCGACCTGTCCCGGCTCCAGGGCGCCGAGCCGCTGCCCGACCTGGCCCCCGTCGAGGTCTCCACCGTCGTCGCCGAGGCCGTGGACCGCACCCGGCTGGCCGCGGCCGCCAAGGGCATCGACCTGGCGGTCGGGGAGCAGGAGGGCCTGGTCGTGCGCGGGGTCGAGGCCCAGCTGGCCACCGCGGTGACCAACATGCTGGCCAACGCGGTGGCCTACTCCCCGGACGCCACGAAGATCGCCGTCGGCACCCGGGCCCGCTCGGGGTTCGCCGAGATCGCGGTGACCGACTCCGGCATCGGGATCCCGCGCGCGGACCGCGCCCGGGTGTTCGAGCGCTTCTACCGGGTCGACCAGTCGCGGGCCAGCGCCACCGGCGGCACCGGGCTCGGGCTGGCGATCGTCAAGCACGTGGCCACCAACCACGGTGGCTCGGTGACGGTGTGGAGCGAGGAGGGCCTGGGGTCGACGTTCACCCTGCGCATCCCGCTGGCCCCCGTGGAGCCCGCCGAGACGACCACCGCACCCACCGACGACCAGGCGGGCCGGTCGGTCGACCGGGTCGCCGCCCTGCGAGCTGCCGTCGGAGCGACCCCCGTGGGTCACGCCGACGCCGAACCGAGTTCCCCGAGAGGACGGTCATGACCCGAGTGCTGGTCGTGGAGGACGAGGAGTCCTTCTCCGACGCGTTGTCCTACATGCTGCGCCGTGAGGGGTACGAGGCGGTCGTCGCCGCCAACGGCATCGACGCCCTGGCCGAGTTCGACCGCAACGGCGCCGACATCGTGCTGCTGGACCTCATGCTGCCCGGGCTGTCGGGCACCGAGGTGTGCCGCACCATGCGCTCCAAGAGCGCGGTGCCGATCATCATGCTGACCGCCAAGGACACCGAGATCGACAAGGTGGTGGGCCTGGAGCTCGGGGCCGACGACTACGTCACCAAGCCCTACTCCGCGCGGGAGCTGCTGGCCCGCATCCGCGCGGTGCTGCGCCGGGGCACCGACACCGAGCAGGTCGGTGAGGCCACGCTGGGCGCCGGCCCCGTGCGGATGGACGTCGAACGGCACACCGTTGCCGTGGACGGCGAGCCGGTCTCCCTGCCGCTCAAGGAGTTCGACCTCCTGGAGCTGCTGCTCCGCAACGCGGGCCGGGTGCTCACCCGCGGGCAGCTCATCGACCGGGTCTGGGGCTCGGACTACGTGGGCGACACCAAGACCCTCGACGTCCACGTCAAGCGGTTGCGCGCCAAGATCGAGCCCGACCCCGCCACCCCCAAGTGGCTCGTGACGGTGCGGGGCCTGGGCTACAAGTTCGAGGCCTAGAACCGCAGCCCGATGGAACGGCCCCCTCGCAGGGCCCCAACGGCGCGCGGAGCGTGCCGTTGGGGGGCGAGGGGGTCCTTCACTTGCCGCGGCCGGTCTCTTCCTGGAGCTCGTCGATCTTGATCGAGGCGTCGGCCTTGCTGATGTCGGTGGGGACGTCCTCACCGGCCTGCTGGGCCAGCGTCGACAGGTAGCTCTTCTGCGCACCGGTGGCGGGCTCGTCGCCGGTCACCCAGTCGTTGGGGTCCTTCTCGGCGGTGGGGTCACCGGGCTGGCCGGTGTTGACCTTCGACTCTGATTCGCTCATGTGTTCGAGGCTAGGCGGGTACCGGGGAGTCCGCGCGGCGAGCGCCCGCGGGCTGCGGGGCCCGGCCCCGGGCGGTGCAGGACAGCCGCGCCCGGGCCTCCTCGATGCGCCGGCCGGTGAGGTAGACGTGGCTCTGCCCGCACGGGCACCCGACCGCCACGGCGACCACGCCGGGGCGGGTGCGGGGGTCGGCGACCGGGCGCACCCGACGGTCGGCGACCAGCTGGTCGGAGTGGGTCACGGGGCAGGTGATCAGCAGCATGGGAGCAGCCTGGCGCGGTCCGGCCGGGACCAGAAGTGGCAGGAACGACCACGATCGTCGATTTCCTGCCATGCTCTGCCGCATGAGCGACCCGCGTCCCCTGGTGGTGAGCGTCCTGGCCGGCAACGGCACGCTCGGGGCCTTCGGGCTGGGCTCGGCCAGCGAGGTGTTCGGCTACGACCACACCCGCTTCGGCCTGCCGCGCTTCGACTACGCGCTGGTGGCCGAGGTGCCGGGCCTGGTCCGCACCGACACCGGCCTGACCGTGGTCGTCGAGCACGGGCTGGACCGTCTGGCCCTCTCCGACGTCGTGGTGGTGACCGCCCGGCACGACGAGGAGGCGCCCTGCCCGCCCGCGGTGCTCAACGCGTTGCGCGCGGTCCACGCCCGCGGCGGCCAGCTGATCAGCCACTGCAGCGGCGCCTTCGTGCTGGCCGAGGCCGGCCTGCTGGACGGCCTGCGCGCCACCACGCACTGGCGGATGGCCGGTGACCTGGCTGCCCGGTTCCCCGCCGTCGACGTCGACCCCCGGGTGCTCTACGTCGACGAGGGGTCGGTCATCACCGGGGCCGGCACGGCCGCCGGGGTCGACGCCCTGCTGCACTGGGTGCGCCGCGAGTACGGGCCGGGACCGGCCAACGCGCTGGCCCGGGAGATGGTCGTGCCCCCGCACCGGGACGGCGGGCAGGCCCAGTACGTCGACACCCCGGTGGCCCGGTGCGAGGACGACCTGTTGGGCGTCGTCCTGGGCTGGGCCCAGGCGCACCTGGCCGAGGAGATCACCGTCGACGGCCTGGCCCGCCGGGCGCTGATGAGCCCGCGCACCTTCGCCCGCCGCTTCAAGGCCACCACCGGGACGACGCCGCACGCCTGGTTGCTGGACCAGCGGCTGGCCGCGGCCGAGACGCTGCTGACCGACTCCGACGCACCGGTGGAGGAGGTGGCCCGGCTGGTCGGCTTCGGCACCGCGGCCGGGTTGCGCGAGCAGTTCGCCCGCCGCCGGGGGATCAGCCCGCGGGCCTACCGGCAGGCCTTCCGCACCCGGCTGGGCTCAGGTGGTGGGTCGGTGCCGGTGGACCTGGACCGGCACCGGGCGGGGGCTGGCGGGGTGCGGGGCGATCAGGCCGAGGTCCAGGCGGGCCTCGGTCAGCCGGCGTAGCTCGGCGTAGGCGGGCCGGCCCAGGAGCTCGGTGAGCTCGGCGGCGTAGGTCAGCACCAGCGGCTCGGGCGCGACGTGGGCCAGCGGTGACCCGGTGCACCACCAGTGCAGGTCGGCGCCGCCGGGGCCCCAGCCGCGGCGGTCGAACTCCCCGATGCTGCTCACCAGCACCCGGGTGTCGTCGGGGCGGTCCACCCACTCCTGCTCGCGGCGCACCGGCAGCTGCCAGCACACGTCGGGCTTGGTCTCCAGCGGGTGCCGGCCGGTGCGCTCGGCCAGCCCGTGCAGCGCGCAGCCCCCGCCGCCGGGGTGGTCGGCCCGGTTGAGGAACACGCAGGCCCCGTCCACCACCCGGGTGCGCAGTGCCTGCTCCCCGTCGTCCTCGAGCTCGTCGGGCTCGGTCCAGTCCGCGGCCCACTCCGGGCGACGCTGCCAGTCGGCGCCGGTCAGCTCGGCGACGGCCGCGGTGACCCGCTCCAGGTCGTCGGTGTCGGTGAAGAACGCGCCGTGGTTGCAGCACCCGTCCTCGGCCCGCCCGGCGACCACCCCTGCGCAGCCCCGGCCGTAGACGCAGGTCCACGCCGAGGTCAGCCAGGTCAGGTCGGCACGCACCCGGTGGTCGGGGTCGGCCGGGTCGGTGAACTCCACCCACTCCCGGGCGAAGTCCGGCCCGACCTCACCGCTCACGTCGTCCTCGGGCACCGGTCCAGTCCACCACGTGCGGGCCGGCGCCCGGCCACCCGGCAGACTGTCCGACCATGCGGCTGGGAGTGCTCGACGTCGGTTCGAACACGGTGCACCTCCTCGTGGTGGACGCCCACCGCGGCGCCCACCCGACCCCGGCGCACGACGACAAGTCGGTGCTGCGGCTCTCCGAGCACGTCGGGGACGACGGAGTGCTGTCCAAGGCGGGGGAGAAGGCGCTGCTGGCCGCCGTCCGCCGGGCCCGGCAGGTCGCCGACGAGCAGGGCTGCGAGGAGCTGCTGGCCTTCGTCACCTCGGCCATCCGGGAGGCCTCCAACGGCCCGCGGGTGCTCGAGCGGGTGCGCGAGGCCACCGGCGTCGACCTGCAGGTGCTCACCGGGGAGGACGAGGCGCGGCTGACCTTCCTCGCCGTCCGCCGCTGGTTCGGGTGGAGCGCGGGCCGGCTGCTGGCCCTGGACATCGGCGGCGGCTCGCTGGAGCTGGCCACCGGCATCGACGAGGACCCCGACGTCGCCCTGTCGCTGCCCCTGGGCGCCGGCCGGATGACCCGCCGGTTCCTGCCCTCGGCGCACGGCGGCGGCACCCCGAGCCTGGAGGCCCTCGCCGAGCTCGACGCGCACGCCTCCCGCCTGCTCGCCCCGGCGGCCCGGCGGCTGGCCGCGGCCGGGCCCCCCGATCTCGTGGTCGCCACCTCGAAGACCTTCCGCACGCTGGCCCGGCTGACCGGGGCCGCGCCCTACTCGGCCGGCCTCCGGGTGCCCCGCCAGATGAGCGCGGTGAGCCTGGGGCAGCTGGTCGGGTTCGTCTCCCGGATCGACGCCGGGGCGCTGTCGCAGCTGCAGGGCGTCTCGGTCGACCGGGCCCACCAGGTCGCGGCCGGGGCGGTCGTGGCCCGGGCGGCGCTGCGGGCGGTCGACGTCCCGTTCGTGGCAATCTGCCCCTGGGCGTTGCGCGAGGGCATCATCCTGCGCCGACTGGACGCACTGGAGGGCGCGTGAGCGATCCCGTGGACCACTCGGTCCGCTCCCTGGCCGAGATCCTGCGTGAGCACGGCCTGGAGTCCGAGGCGGGCACCCGGCCGGGCACGTCGGGCCCACCCGCCGGACGGCGCCGCCGTCCGGGTGAGGGGTCTACCAGGCCCCCGGTCTCCGGTGGGGACCGGCGCACGGGCGACCGCCGCAGCGCCGGCCGCCGGGCGGACGACGAGGCCACCCCCGCGGCCGAGCCCGCGCCACCCCGTGTCGGTCGCCGCAAGACCGACGTCGACCTCCCCGAGCCGGTCGCCCCCGGACAGGGCGTGCTCTTCGAGAGCGGGCCCACCACGGCCGCCATCCCCGGCCTGCGCCCCTCCCGCACCCCCGGGGTGCCCGGTGGCGTGGGGTCGCGGTCCGGTGCGCCCGACCTGGCCTCGACCGGTCCGATCCCCAAGGTCGTGCTGCCGGCGGCCGAGGAGGAGCGCGAACCGCTCACGGGGAGGCAGTCGGCGCTGGCCTGGGCCCGCTTCGCCGCGGAGCTGCTGGTGGCCGTCGGGGTCGGCATCGGCGTCTACTACCTGTTCACCGTGCTCTGGGAGCTCCTGCCCTACCTGGCGGCGGTCGCCGCCCCGGTCGTCGTCACCGGTCTGGTCGGTGGGGTCGCCACCTGGCGGGCGAGGCAGAAGCAGCCGCCGCTGGAGACCCGGGTGCTGCTCGTGCTGCTGTTCGCCGGCACCCTGCTGGCCGTGGTGCCCGCGGCCGGGTTGCTCTCGGGCACCTGACCGGCCCCCGCTAGCGTCTGCGCGTGACCAGCGCACCCACCCCCGCACCCGGCCACGGCCGCACCGGACTCGCCGTCGTCGGCGGCGGGAAGATCGGCGAGGCCCTCGTGTCCGGCCTGGTCCGGCGTCCCGGCGCTGCCGCGGGCATCGTCGTCGTCGAGCGCAGCCCCCAGCGGGCCGCCGAGCTCGTCGAGCGGCACGGCATCCGCGCGATGGACCTCGCCGCGGCTGCCGCGGCCAGCAGGGTGCTGCTGCTGGCGGTCAAGCCGCAGGACGTCGACACCCTGCTGGGCCTGCTGGCCCCGCACGTGGACGGCGACCACCTCGTCGTCTCCGTCGCCGCCGGCGTCCCGACCGCCCGGATCGAGGCCGCCCTGCCCCCGGGCACGCCGGTCGTGCGCGTCATGCCCAACACCCCGGCGCTGGTCGACGAGGGCATGAGCGTGCTGTCGGCCGGGGCGCACGCCGACGAGACCCACCTGGACGAGGCCGAGGCGCTGCTGTCGGCGGTCGGCCAGGTGCGCCGGGTGCCGGAGTCCCAGCAGGACGCGGTCACCGCGCTGTCGGGCAGCGGCCCGGCCTACTTCTTCTTCCTCGTCGAGGCGATGATCGACGCCGGGATCCTGCTCGGCCTGCCGCGCACGCTGGCCGCGGACCTGATCGTGCAGACCGCCCTGGGCGCGGCGACCATGCTGCGGGACTCCGGGGAGCACCCGGTGCAGCTGCGCGAGGCGGTCACCAGCCCCGGCGGGACCACGATCGCGGCCATCCGCGAGCTCGAGCGGCACGGGGTGCGGGCCGCCCTGATCGCCGCCATCGAGGCCGCCCACGACCGCTCGGTCGAGCTCGGTCGCTGAGCCCGATCGAGGGTCGTCCGAGGGGGTGACGGAGACGGCCGTCGGTCTCTACGCCCCTCGACACCCGCCCGTGGGGCTGCGACACGCCCGAGTGGCACGTGGTGCGGTTGTTTTCGAGCGAACCGCTCCGTCCTCACCCGTGGTGAACATGTGACAGCAGTCCGTCCAGACCGGCACAACCCTGTCGCCACCGAGCGTCATGACGACGTGTCGACCCGGCAACGACGCGCCGTCAGGGGGTGACCACGCTCTGTCGTGTCGACATGTGCCCAGGACGGACCGGTCCGCTTGTCCGCTTCACCCATCGCATCTGTCCCAACCGCCCCCTAACGTCTCTTCCAGCACGTACGTGTCCCGTCCGCCGGTGGGGAAGCCGGCGGCCCGATTCGTGCCAGGTAGCGGAGATGAACAGATGACCATGCCCCAGCGCAGCACCGGCTACAACGCCCGTCCCGCTCAGCCCGGCCCGCGACCCGTCGCCCGCCCGGTCTCGGCTGCGTCGGTCGCCCGTCCCGTGCCTGCAGCCCACCCGGCCGCCGGCCCGGTCAACCGCCAGGCCCCTGCGGCCCCGCAGCGGTCGGCCGTCACGTTCCTCACCGTCGCCGAGGTCGCCGCGATGATGCGGGTCTCCAAGATGACGGTGTACCGCCTGGTGCACGGTGGCGAGCTCTCGGCCGTCCGCGTCGGCCGGTCCTTCCGGGTGCCCGAGCGCGCCGTGCAGGACTACCTGCGCGACGCGTACACCGACATCGCCTGAGGAAGGACCCCTCCGCCCCCCGACCGACGCTCCGCGCCGGCCGGGACCCTGCGAAGGGGCCGGGGCCGAGGGCCCCAGGTAGGCTCGGTCGCTGAACGCCGTGCCCCCACCGGGGGCGGCGTCACGAGCGGAACACCCTCGCGCGG
The DNA here is from genome assembly GCF_001424455.1 of Geodermatophilus sp. Leaf369. Lineage (NCBI taxonomy): Bacteria > Bacillati > Actinomycetota > Actinomycetes > Geodermatophilales > Geodermatophilaceae > Geodermatophilus > Geodermatophilus sp. Leaf369. The sequence continues at coordinate 900,749 of NZ_LMQA01000002.1, forward strand.
TGCCCGGCGTGACCTCCGGGTCGCTCGTCGGGTGCCGGCGACCACGACGTCGGGAGCATCACATGGGTTCGGTCATCAAGAAGCGCCGCAAGCGGATGGCGAAGAAGAAGCACCGCAAGCTGCTGAAGAAGACGCGCGTCCAGCGTCGCAACAAGAAGTGAGCTGACGCTCGTGCCGCCCGCGGTCGTGCTCGTCACCGGTGTGAGCCGGTGGCTGGGCGGGGCGCTGGCGGCCGAGCTCGCGGCCGACCCCTCGATCGAGCGGGTCATCGGGGTGGACTCCGTGCCCCCCGGCCCCGAGGCGCTCCGCCGCCTCGGGCGCACCGAGTTCGTGCGTGCCGACATCCGCAACCCGCTGATCGGCAAGGTCATCGCCTCGGCGTCGGTCGACACCGTCGTGCACATGAACATCAGCTCCACCCCGGGCGGATCCGGTGGGCGCACGTCGATGAAGGAACTCAACGTCATCGGCACGATGCAGCTGCTGGCCGCCTGCCAGCGCGCGCCCTCCGTCCGGCGCCTGGTGCTCAAGTCCACCAGTGCGGTCTACGGCGCCAGCCCCCGCGACCCCGCGGTGTTCACCGAGTCCATGCAGGCCCGCCGGGTGCCCGGTGGTGGCTTCGCCAAGGACAGCCTGGACATCGAGGGCTACGTCCGGTCCTTCACCCGCCGGCGGCCCGAGGTCGACGTCGCCGTGCTGCGGTTCACCAACTTCATCGGCCCGCGGATCGACTCGCTGCTCACCGGCTTCCTGCGGATGCCCGTGGTGCCGACCGCGCTGGGCTTCGACGCCCGCGTCCAGCTGCTCCACGAGGACGACGCCGTGGCCGTGCTGGTGCGGGCCACCACCGGGGACTTCGCCGGGACGGTCAACGTCGGCGCCCCCGGCACCGTGCTGCTCTCCCAGGCGATCCGCCGGCTGGGCCGGGTCGCGTTGCCGCTGCCGAGTGCGGCGATGGGGCCGCTGGGCCGGCTCACCCGGCAGGCCGGGATCACCGACTACTCCCCGGAGCAGATGCGCTTCCTCAACTTCGGCCGGGTCGTCGACACCCGGGTGCTGCGCGAGGAGTTCGGCTACACCCCGCGCTTCACCACCGAGCAGGCCCTGGCCGACTACGCCCGCACCGTGGCCCCCGTCGTCCGGCCCGAGCTGGTCGGCGGCGTCGCGGCCGCGGCCGAGCACGTGGTCGGGCAGGTGGCCACCCTCCTCGACGACGTCGGCTCGCTCGCCGGCGGACGTCGTCGCCCCGGCACCCCGGTCGCCGCCGGGCTCCGGGCGGTGCGCGATGCCTGAGGCCCGCGTCATCCGGTTGCACCCCGACGGCCCGGAGCCCCCGCCCGAGCCGGCCCCGCCCGGCAAGGGCTGGGACGCCCACGTCGCCGGCGGGCTGGAGTTCCTCCGCCGCCGGCTCACCGGGGAGTACGCCACCGACGAGTTCGGGTTCGACCCCGACCTCGCCGACCACCTGCTCATGCCGGTGCTGCGCCCGCTGTTCGAGAAGTGGTTCCGGGTCGAGGTGCTCGGCCTGGAGAACGTGCCCGACGTCGGGGGCGCCCTCGTCGTCGCCAACCACTCCGGCACCATCCCGGTCGACGCGTTGATGACCACCGTCGCGCTGCACGACGAGCACCCCGCCGAGCGCCGCTTCCGGCTGCTGGGCGCCGACCTGGTGTTCCAGGTGCCCTTCATCGGCGCGATGGCCCGCAAGCTCGGCGCGACGCTGGCCTGCAACGAGGACGCCGAACGGCTGCTCTCGGAGGGCGAGCTCGTCGGGGTCTTCCCCGAGGGGTTCAAGGGCGTGGGCAAGCCGTTCAGCGAGCGGTACACCCTGCAGCGTTTCGGCCGCGGCGGCTTCGTCACCGCCGCCCTGCGCACCGGGGCGCCGATCGTGCCGTGCGCCATCGTCGGGGCCGAGGAGATCTACCCGATGATCGGCAACGCCAAGACCGTCGCCCGGGTGCTCGGCCTGCCCTACTTCCCGGTCACCCCGACGTTCCCGCTGCTGGGCCCCGCCGGGCTGGTGCCGTTGCCCTCGAAGTGGTTCATCGCCTTCGGTGAGCCGATCGAGACCGCGCACTTCGGCCCGAACGCCGCCGAGGACCCGATGCTGGTCTTCAACCTCACCGACCAGGTGCGCGAGACCATCCAGCACTCGCTCTACCAGCTGCTCCTCAAGCGCCGGTCGGTCTTCAGCTAGAACGGCCAGACGTTGCGTCGGCGCAGCGCCAGCAGGCCGCTGACCGCGCCGCCGCCGAGGGCCGCCGCACCCAGGGTGGGGACGCCGATGCGCGCCGCCTTGCGGCCGGTGCGGAAGTCCTTGACCACCCAGCCGCGGGACCGGGCGACCGCCTTGAGCTCGGCGTCGGGGTTCACCGCGACCGCGGTGCCCACCAGGGACAGCATGGGCAGGTCGTTGGAGGAGTCGCTGTAGGCGGTGCAGCGACGCAGGTCCAGGCCCTCCCGCTCGGCCAGCGCCCGCACCGCCTGCGCCTTGGCCTCGTGGTGCATCAGCTCACCGACCAGCCGGCCGGTGTAGGCGCCGTCCACCACCTCGGAGACCGTGCCCAGGGCGCCGGTCAGGCCCAGCCGGTGGGCGATGATCGAGGCCAGCTCGATCGGGGTCGCGGTGACCAGCCAGACCCGCTGACCGGCGTCGAGGTGCTGCTGGGCCAGCAGCCGGGTGCCGGCCCAGATGCGGTCGGCCATCAGCTCGTCGTAGATCTCCTCGCCGGCGTCGACGATCTCGACCACCGTCTTGCCGGCGATGAAGGCCAGTGCGTTGTCGCGCACGGTGTGCAGGTCGATGGCCTGCTCGCTGCCGGCCACCCGGAACTTGGCCTGCTGCCAGACGAAGGAGGCCACGTCGCGGCCGGTGAAGTACTTGCGGGCGGCCAGGCCACGGGCGAACCAGAACAGCGAGGCGCCCATCATCATCGTGTTGTCGCAGTCGAAGAACGCCGCCGCGGTGGGGTCGGGCTCGGCGGCCGCGGGGGGCTCGACCTCCGTGGCCGCCGCCGCGGCGGCACCGGCGACGAGGGCGCGGGTCTCCTCGTCCTCGATCAGCGCCGGTGTGCGGGCGCGGGCTCCGCGGAAGGGGACTCGAGCCACCGGTGGACCCCCTGGGACTGTCGGGACGGACGGACGGTCGACCGGGGACGACCCTAGCGGCAGCCGACCGTCACCAGCGGGGGCAGGCAGGCCTCGATCGGGCCCACCGGGGGCAGCTCGACCAGCGCGCCACCCGAGGTCGTGGGGACCGCGGTGGGGACCGGGACCGGGAGCGGCAGCCCGGCCGTCGGCGCGGACGACGTCGGGGCGGCGGGAGCAGCCGTGGTGGGTGCCGGTGAGCCGGCGCCACCGGTCCCGCCGGCGCCGCCGCCCTGACCGCCCCCGGTGCTCGCAGCGCCCCCGGAGGTGGGGGCCGCGGTCGGGGCCGCCGTCCCGGGCGCGGGGGCCGCGGTGCTCGGGGCGACCGAGCCGGGCACCGGGGCCGTGGTGGTCGAGGTGGCCGGCCCGGTGGCGCTGACGCAGGCGCTGGGGACGGGACCCAGGGCATCGCTGCCGGCGGTGACCGGGCCGCCGGGGCAGTCCAGGGCGGCCAGGAGGGCGGTGGCCCGGGCGGCCACCTGGGAGACGATCTGCCGGGATTCGCTGACCTCGGTCACCGCGGCCTCGGGCACCGAGGGCTGGAGCGCGTCGAGCCCGCTGCGCTGGCCGTCCGCCCAGTCCGACAGCACGCCGAAGGAGGCCCGGTCCTGGGCCTGCAGGGCGTAGGTGGTGAGCGCCGAGGCGCCCTCCCGGGTCTGGTCGTCCATGGTGTCGAGCACGCTGGTCACGGTGGCCGCGTCCAGGCCGCCGGCGGCCAGCACGACGTCGGGACCGTCGGCCGTCGGGGCGGCCGCGGGCAGGGCACCGGCCTCGCCGGCGGCCAGCTCGCCGAGCTCCTGGAGCCGGGTCGAGGCGAAGCCCAGCAGGGTGAGCCCGCGCTCGGAGTCCGAGGCGAGCGCGAGCTGGGTCTGCTCGGTGCCCCGCTTGAGGTCGTAGAGCAGGTCGCCGGGCTCGGCGCCCTGCGCCAGGGCCACCACACCGCCCAGTGCGGCGACGGTCAGCGAGGCACCGGCCAGCCCCGCGGTGAGGCGGGTCCGCCACGGCGATGCGGGTGCGTCGACGGCGCGGCGGGCCAGGACCCGCTGCGCCAGGGTCGGTGCGGGCTCCGGCGTGCGGACGGCGGCCATGGCCACGAGCCGGGCCCGCTGGGCCGACCGGACGTCGGCCTCGAGGTCGGGGGCGTCCCGGGAGAGCAGCGCCAGCCGCGTCAGCAGGGCGTCGGCGGGCGTGACCGGGCCGTCCCCGGCCTCGACCGTGGGTCCCTCCTGCGCGCCGTGCCTCACTGCCGTCCTCCGTCTGCCCCGTGCAGCCCCGAGGGGGCCGTCACCAGGCGCAACGACGGTCGCCGGGTACCGGTACGGGGTACCGATGGGTAACTTGTCACACCCGTCGGGCTCATCGCAGACCCTCCGGCAACAGCGAGCCCAGCCGCTTGACCGCGCGGTGCTGCAGCGCCTTGATCGCGCCGTCCTTCTTGCCCATCGCGGCCGCGGTCTCGGCCACCGAGAGGCCCTGCAGGAACCGCAGCTCGATGCACTCGCGCTGCTCGTCGCCGAGCCGGCCGATGCAGGAGAGCAGCTCGGCGTTGGTGAGCCCCTGCAGCACGGCGTCCTCCGGGCCGTCGGTGGCCCGGTCGGCGTCGCGCATGTCGGCGGTGCTGACCTCCAGCCGGAACCGGCTGCTCTTCACGTGGTCCCGGACGATGTTGCGGGCGATGGTGACCAGCCAGGCCCCGACGTCGCGGCCCTGGAAGGACAGCGAGTCGATCCGGCGCAGCGCGCGGACGAAGGTCTCGCTGGTGAAGTCCTCGGCGGTCTGCCGGTCGGAGACCCGGTGGTAGAGGAAGCGGAAGACCATGTCGGCGTACCGGTCGTAGAGCAGGCCGAACGCCTCGGCCTCGCCCTCCTGGGCGCGCTGGACCAGGGTCCAGACGGCGATCTGCTCCTCGCCCTCGGGCTCGAGGGGGAGGTCGTCCCCGAGGTCCTCGAGGTCCTCGACGTCCTCCTCCGGCTCCGGCTCCGCGGGGACGGCGACGACCGGCGGGGCGTCGTCGACCGGGCGGCGGGGTGCCGGGGTGGGCCGGTCCGTGGTGCGCGGACGGGGCGAGGGCCGGGGGCGGGGGACCGTGGGGAGGTCCTCGGAGTCGGGGGCGGCGGCGCGTCCGGACAGCGGGGCGGCATCGGTCGGGTGCGGACGGGCCACTGCCTCGTGCACCTCCTCGTCACCGGACCGGCGGACCTCGCACGGGGCGACCTGCGCAGGTGGGGCCCATGGTGACAACATCCGTGGCCTGCGTCCACGCGGGACCCCCCGGGACGAGCGACGCAGCCGACTGACGAGGGAGTGGTCCCGGTGCCGGCACACCACGACGACGACGGCGGCGCGGACGGCGTCGCCACCTTCGACGGGCTGTTCCGGGCCGCCGCGCGCGCCACCCCGGACGCCCCCGCGCTGGTGCAGGGCGACCGCCGGCTGACCTGGTCCGAGGTCGACGCCCAGGTGGACCGTACCGCCGCCGGCTACGCCGCCCGCGGGCTCGCCGCCGGCGACCGGGTGGCCGTCCAGCTGCCCAACGGCGTGGACTGGGTGCTGGCGGTGGTGGGCGCGTTGCGGGCCGGCCTGGTCGTCGTCCCGGTCAACCCGGCCTACACCGACCCCGAGCTCGAGCACCTGCTCACCGACTCCGGCGCCCGGCTGGTGGTGGCCACGCAGGAGCGCACCGGCCCGGCCGGGGTGCCGGTGCTGGACGGCCCGCCGGAGTCCGACGACGCCCCGCCGGCCCCGCCCTCGGACGCCTCCGCACTGGCCCTGCTGGCCTACACCAGCGGCACGACCGGGCGCCCGCGCGGCGCGATGCTCACCCACGCGGCGCTGCTGACCAACCAGCGGCAGGTGCTCGCCGTCGAGCCGGCACCGGTGCGCCCGGGCGACGTCGTGCTGCTGGTGCTCCCGCTGTTCCACGTCTACGGGCTCAACGGCGGGCTCGGGCTGACCGCGGCGACCGGGGCGTGCGGGGTGCTGGTGGACGCCTTCGACCCGGTGTCCTCGCTGGAGCTGATGGCCGCCGAGGGCGTCTCGGCCGTCCCCGGCGCCCCGCCGATGTACCAGGCCTGGCTGGCCGCGGCCGACCACACCGGCTCGGACACCGCGCTGCGCCGGGCGTTCGCCGCCGTGCACACCGCCAGCTGCGGGGCCGCCCCGCTGCCGGCCCGGGTCTGGACGGCGATGCGCGACCGGGCCGCGGTGACGGTCTGGGAGGGCTACGGGCTCACCGAGGCAGCCCCGGTGCTGGCCACCACGCTGGTCACCGGCCGGGCCAAGCCCAGCTGCATCGGCGCCCCGGTGCCCGGGGTGGAGCTGGTGCTGCGCGACACCGCCGGCGGCCCGGGCGCCGGGCCGGACCCCGGCAGCAAGGTGCGCGAGGACGTGTTCGGCGACCCGTGGGGCGACGACCCCCCGGACAGCGCCGGCGAGGTCTGCGTGCGCGGGGCCAACCTGTTCTCCGGCTACTGGCCCGACGGCGCCGACGGCCCGGACGACGAGGGCTGGCTGGTCACCGGGGACATCGCCTACCGGGACGCGGTCGGCGACCTGCACCTGGTCGACCGCCGCCGTGACCTGGTGCTGGTGAGCGGGTTCAACGTCTACCCCGGCGAGGTCGAGCGGGTGCTCGACGCCCACCCGGAGGTGGCGGAGGCCGCGGTCATCGGGGTCCCCGACGACCGGACCGGGGAGTCGGTGCGCGCCGTCGTCGTCCGCACGCCCGGGTCGCAGGTCGACGTCCAGACGCTGCGCACCTTCGCGGCCCGCTCGCTGGCTCGGTTCAAGGTGCCCTCCTCGGTGCGGTTCGTGGACCAGCTGCCGCACTCGCTCACCGGCAAGGTGAGCCGCGCCCGCCTGCGCGAGCTGGGGCTTGACCGGATGGCCGCGGAGACCCAGGAGGTCGAGGGGGTGACCCGGGGTGACTGAGCCGGAGACCCCGCGGCTGCAGCTGCTGACCCGGGACGGCTGCCACCTGTGCGCGGTGGCGGCCGAGACGCTGGGTCGGCTGGCCGAGGAGGCGTCGCTCACGGTGACCGCCGTCGACGTGGACGGCGACCCCGAGCTGCAGGCCGAGTTCGGCGACCGGGTGCCGGTGGTGCTGCTCGACGGGCGGGAGCACTCCTACTTCACCGTCGACGTGCCGCGGCTGCGCCGGGACCTCGGCACCGCCTGAGACGGCTCCGGCGGGCCGCCGTAGGGTGCTCTCCACCACAGCGGACGCGCATGACCTGCACAGACGCCCGCAGCGACTTTGTTCCTGCGTTCACAAGCGGTTACCGTGGCGTTGCCGGAGCGAGACGTGCCCCGGCACCCCCGATGTCTGCGAGATCGCCCGGGCTCCCGCCCGTCGCGCGGTCTCCGACCGCTGTGGAGTTGGCCCGTGATGCAGCCGCGGCCCCGGATGATCCCGGAGGCCACCGTCGCCCGGTTGGCGGTGTACCTGCGTGTGCTCGCCGGGCTCTCCGGCGGCGGTCGCAGTCACGTGTCCAGCCAGGAGCTGGCCTCGGCCGCCGGGGTCAACCCGGCCGGCCTGCGCAAGGACCTCTCCTACCTGGGCCCCTGCGGGGTCCGCGGGGTCGGTTACGCGGTGCCCGCGCTGCGCGAGCGGCTGGCCCGGGCCCTCGGGGTCGAGCAGCAGCGCGCCTGCGTGCTGGTCGGCATGGGCAACCTGGGCTCGGCCCTGGCCGGGTACGCCGGCTTCGGCAGCCGCGGCTTCACCTTCGTCGGGCTGCTGGACGCCGACCCCGCCCGGGTCGGTGACCTCGTCGGGGACACCACCGTGCGCCCGGTCGAGGACCTGGAGGCCGTGGTGGCCGAGCACGGCGTGACCATCGCCGTCGTCACCACCCCGGCCGAGGTCGCCCAGTCGGTCTGCGACCGGCTCGTCGCCGCCGGCGTGCGCAGCATCGTGAACTTCGCCCCCCAGGCGCTCACCGTCCCCGCCGGCGTCGACGTCCGGCAGGTGGACCTCTCCGTCGAGCTGCAGGTGCTCGCCTTCCTCGACCAGCAGAAGGGCGTGCAGCTGGTGCCCGACACCGTCCCGACCGACCTCACCGCCGTGGGGGTCGCCCGATGAGCCTGCTCGCCGTCGGCATCAGCCACCAGACCGCGCCGGTCGCCCTGCTCGAGCAGGTCGCGATGACCGGGGACGACACGGCCAAGACCCTGCACGAGCTGCTGGACTCCGAGCACGTCTCCGAGGCCCTGGTTCTCGCGACCTGCAACCGGGTCGAGGTCTTCGCCGAGGTCGACCGCTTCCACGGCGGGGTCACCGACGTCAGCCGGGTGCTCGCCCGGCACGCCGGGGCCACCGTGGAGGACCTGTCGCCCTACGTCACGGTGCACTACGAGGACCAGGCCATCGGCCACCTCTGCACCGTCGCCGCCGGTCTGGACTCGATGGTCGTCGGGGAGACCCAGGTGCTCGGGCAGCTGCGGGCGGCGTACGCGCTCGCGCAGGCCGAGGGCACGATCGGCCGCGAGCTGCACCCGATCACCCAGCGCGCGCTGCGGGTGGGCAAGAGGGTGCACTCGGAGACCGGCATCGACAAGGCCGGCGCCTCGCTGGTGTCGGTGGCCCTGGAGCGGGTCACCGAGCGGATCGGCGACCTGGCCGGGCGTCCGGTGCTCGTCGTCGGCGCGGGCTCGATGGGCGCACTGGCCGCGACCACGCTGGCCCGCCGCGGCGCCGCCCTCACCGTCGCCAGCCGGACGCCGGCCTCGGCCGCCCGGCTCGCCGAGTCCCTGCAGGGCCGGTCCGCCGACCTGGAGTCCCTCGCCGAGGAGCTGGCCCTCGCCGACGTGCTGGTCACCTGCACCGGTGCCACCGGCACCGTGATCGGCACCGACGTGGTCACCTCGGCGATGGTCGGCCGCGACCGTCCGCTGGTGGTCGTCGACCTGGCCCTGCCGCGCGACGTCGACCCGGCCGTGGGCGCGCTGCCCGGGGTGCACGTGGTCGACCTCGCGATGCTGCAGGGCGAGCGCGCCGAGCGGCACGCCGGCTCGCTGGCGGGGACGGTGGCCAGCGACGACATCGCCGCCGCGCACGCCCTGGTCGAGCTGGAGACCTCGCTGCTGCGCGCCGAGCGGCAGGCCGCCGCCGTGGCGCCCACGGTGTCCGCGCTGCGCAGCCAGGCCGCCGGGGTAGTCGACGCCGAGCTGCTGCGGCTGTCGACCCGGTTGCCCGACCTCGACGCCCGGGCGCGCAGCGAGATCGCCCGCACCGTGCGCCGGGTCGTGGACAAGCTGCTGCACGAGCCGACCGTGCGGGTCAAGGAGCTCGCCGGGGCCCCGGGCGGCACCGACTACGCCGACGCGCTGCGCGCGCTGTTCGGGCTGGGCCTGGACGCCGACACGAGCTCGGCCACCCTGGCCGAGGCCGTCGTGGACGCCGACCTGCCCGCGGGCACCGGCCGGCCCCGGGTCGACCGGGAGGTCTCGTGACCCGCCCACCGCTGCGGCTGGGCACCCGGCGCAGCAGGCTGGCGCTCACCCAGTCCCAGCACGTCGCCGATGCCATCACCGCGGCCAGCGGGGTCCCCGTCGAGCTGGTGCACATCACCACCGAGGGCGACCGGTCGGCCGCGGCCATCACCCAGCTGGGCAGCACCGGGGTGTTCGTCAGCGCGCTGCGCGACGCCCTGCACGCCGGCACGGTCGACCTCGCGGTGCACAGCTACAAGGACCTGCCCACCGCCGAGGAGCCGGGGCTGACCATCGCCGCCGTCCCGGCCCGGCAGGACCCCCGCGACGCCCTCGTCGCCCGCGACGGCCTGACCCTGGGGGAGCTGCCCGTCGGCTCCACCGTCGGCACGGGCGCCCCGCGCCGGGTGGCCCAGCTGCGCGCGCTCGGTCTGGGCCTGGAGGTCGTGCCGATCCGCGGCAACGTGGACACCCGCATGGGCAAGGTCAGCAGCGGCGAACTGGACGCGGTGGTCCTCGCCCGGGCAGGCTTGGCCCGGCTCGACCGGCTCGAGGCGGTCACCGAGGTGCTCGACCCGCTGCAGGTGCTCCCCGCGCCGGCGCAGGGGGCGCTCGCCGTGGAGTGCCGCAGCGACGACGCGACCACCCGGTCGTTGCTGGCCGCCCTCGACGACGCGGGCGTCCGCGCCTGCGTCGTGGCCGAGCGCACCGTGCTGGCCACCCTGGAGGCCGGCTGCAGTGCCCCGGTCGCCGCGCACGCGGAGATCGGCGAGGCCGAGGACGGCAGCGACGAGCTGTACCTGCGGGCCTCGGTCACCGCGATCGACGGCAGCGACGCCGTCCGCGGGTCGACGTCGGGCCCCGCGGCCGACCCGGCCCGGCTGGGCCGCGAGCTCGCCGCCGAGCTGCTCGACCGCGGCGCGGCGGCCCTCATGGCCGTCAGCCGATGACCCACCGCACCACCCAGCAGCACCCCACAGACCCCCGATCCACCCGCAAGCGACCCCACCCCGGGGATCAGATGAGGAGCACGCGATGACGCGCTCACGCAAGCAGACCGGCCGAGTCGTGTTCGTCGGCGCCGGTCCCGGCGACCCCGGACTGCTGACCACCCGCGCCGCCGACGCCCTGGCCGCCGCCGACCTGGTCATCACCGACGCCGACGTCCCGGCGCCGCTGACCGACGCGGTCCGCGAGGCCCACCCCGACGTCGAGCTGACCGTCGCCAGCGGCGAGCCCGCCGACACCGCCAAGACGGCGGTGGCCGCGGCCAAGAACGGCTCGGTCGTCGTCCGGCTCGTCGCCGGTGACCCGTTCACCACCGACGCGGTGGTCAAGGAGACCCTCGCGGTCACCCGGACCAGCGTGCCCTTCGACGTCGTCCCCGGCGTGGCCGTCGGCACCGCGGTGCCGGCCTACGCCGGTGTCGCGATCGGTGCCGGCTCGGTGCAGGCCGACCTGCGCGGGGAGACCCCCACCGACCTCGCGGCGCTTGCCGCCGCGTCCACCGGCACCGGCAGCCCGCTGGTGCTCCAGGTCGCTGCCGACCAGCTGGCCGGCGTCGCCGCGGGCCTGGTCGAGGGCGGGCTGTCGGGTTCCACCCCGGTGGTCGTCACCGCCGAGGGCACCGGCACCTCGCAGAAGTCGGTCGCCGCCAAGCTGTCCGCGGTCGCGGAGAAGACCGCCGGGGTCGAGGCCCTCACCGGCTCCGTCGTCGTCACCGTCGGCGCCGTCGTGGACAAGCGCGCCAAGCTCTCCTGGTGGGAGTCCCGCCCGCTGTTCGGCTGGCGCGTGCTGGTCCCGCGCACCCGCGAGCAGGCCGGGGAGATGAGCGACCGGCTGCGTGCCTACGGCGCCGTCCCGGTCGAGGTGCCCACCATCGCCGTGGAGCCCCCGCGCAGCCCGGCCCAGATGGACCGCGCCGTCAAGGGCCTGGTCACCGGCCGCTACGGCTGGATCGTGTTCACCTCCACCAACGCCGTGCGCGCCGTCCGGGAGAAGTTCGCCGAGCTCGGCCTGGACGCCCGCGCGTTCGCCGGGGTCAAGGTCGCCTGCGTCGGTGAGCAGACCGCCGACGCCGTCCGCGAGTTCGGCATCGTGCCCGAGCTGCTGCCGGCCGGGGAGCAGTCCTCCGAGGGCCTGCTGGTGGACTTCCCGCCCTACGACGACGTGTTCGACCCGATCGACCGGGTCCTCCTGCCGCGTGCCGACATCGCCACCGAGACCCTCACCGCGGGCCTGAAGGACCGCGGCTGGGAGGTCGACGACGTCACCGCCTACCGGACGGTGCGCGCCGCGCCGCCGGCCGCCGCCGTGCGCGAGGCGATCAAGGGCGGCGGCTTCGACGCCGTCTGCTTCACCTCCTCCTCCACCGTGCGCAACCTGGTCGGCATCGCCGGCAAGCCGCACGCCCGCACCGTCGTCTCGGTGATTGGCCCGGCCACCGCGGCCAGCGCCACCGAGTTCGGCCTGCGGGTCGACGTGCAGCCCGAGACCGCCGCGGTCGGCCCGCTGGTGGACGCCCTCGCCGCGTTCGCCGAGGCCCGCCGCGCCGAGGCCGCCGGGGAGACCGCCACCAGCGAGGACGCCGAGTGAGCGGCGGGGCGCACCCGGGCTTCGCGCGGGGACGGCGGCTGCGCTCGACCCCGGCGATGCGGCGGATGACCGCGCAGACCCGGGTGAGCCCCGCCGACCTCGTGCTGCCGGTCTTCGTCAAGCAGGGCGTCACCGACCCGGTGCCGATCAGCTCGATGCCCGGCGTCGTCCAGCACTCGCTGGACTCGCTGCGGAAGGCCGCCCACGAGGCGGCCGAGGCCGGGATCAGCGGGCTGATGCTCTTCGGCATCCCCGCCGACAAGGACGCGGTGGGCTCCCAGGCCGACGCCGCCGACGGGATCGTCAACGTGGCGCTGCAGCAGCTGCGGGCCGACCTGGGCGACGAGCTCGTGCTGATGGCCGACCTGTGCCTGTGCGAGTACACCGACCACGGGCACTGCGGCGTGGTCACCCCGGCCGGCGTGGTCGACAACGACCCCACCCTGGACCGCTACGCCGCGGTGGCCGTGGCCCAGGCGCAGGCCGGGGCCCACCTGGTCGCCCCCAGCGGGATGATGGACGGGCAGGTCGCGGCGATCCGCGCCGGCCTGGACGCCGCCGCGTTCACCGAGGTGCCGATCCTGGCCTACGCGGCCAAGTACGCCTCGGGCTTCTACGGCCCGTTCCGCGAGGCCGCGGAGGGCGCCCCGCAGTTCGGTGACCGCTCGACCTACCAGATGGACCCGCCCAACGCGGCCGAGGCGCTGCGCGAGGTGGCCCAGGACCTCGCCGAGGGCGCCGACGCCGTCATGGTCAAGCCGGCGCTGCCCTACCTGGACATCGTCCGGCAGGTCGCCGACGCCGTCGACGTGCCGGTCAGCGCCTACCAGGTGAGCGGTGAGTACGCGATGGTCGAGGCGGCCGCCGCCCGCGGCATGGTCGACCGGCAGCGCGCGGTGCTGGAGACCCTCACCTCGATCCGCCGGGCCGGCGCGGGGACCGTGCTGACCTACTGGGCGGTCGAGGCAGCCGGCTGGCTGCGCTGATCCCGGTGCTGAACCGCTGATGGAACCCAGCTACCGGGAGCCGGGTGGGTCCTGGCGGACCTTCTACGGCGTCACCGCGGTGTTCCTCGTCCTCGCCGTCGCCGACGTGCTGCTGCCCGGGGGCGACGTGCCGCCGCTGCTGTGGGTGCTGGCCATCGTCGTGGTGCTGGGCATCATCGCCGCCGGCGTGGTGTCGGCCGACCGGGTGTGGACCGTGCAGGTCGAGGGCCGGGGCACCGACGCGACCCTGGTCGTCGGCCGGGAGCGGCTGCCGTTGGCCGAGGTCGACCTGCACGCGCTGCGCACCGGCAGTGCGGGGGTCGACGTCGGCGCCCCGGTGCTCGGTGGCGGGGTCACGGTGCCCAAGGGCAGGGTCGGCCTGCCGCTGCGGCGCACCGACGGCACCACCGTGCTCGCCCCCACGCGCCGCCCCGCACAGCTGACGGAGGCCCTGCTCACAGCTCACCCGGGGGCCACCACCCCGCCCGACGCGCCTGGGACAGTGGGGGCGTGACCTTCCCGTACGAGGCCCCCGCATCGGCCGAGCTGTTCGCCCGGGCCGCCCGGGTGACCCCCGGTGGCGTCAACTCACCCGTGCGCGCGTTCCGCGCCGTGGGGGGCACCCCGCGCTTCATGGCGTCGGGGTCCGGCCCCTGGATCACCGACGTGGACGGGCGCCGTTACGTCGACCTGGTCAGCAGCTGGGGACCGATGATCCTGGGCCACGCGCACCCCGCCGTGGTCGAGGCCGTGGTGGCCGCCGCCGGGCGTGGGTTCTCCTTCGGCACCCCCACCGCCGGGGAGATCGACCTGGCCGCCGAGATCGTCGACCGGGTGGACGCCGTCGAGCAGGTCCGTCTGGTCAACTCCGGCACCGAGGCGGTGCTGTCGGCGATCCGGCTGGCCCGCGGTGCGACCGGTCGTCCCGTCGTCGTCAAGTTCGCCGGGTGCTACCACGGGCACGTCGACGCGCTGCTGGCCTCGGCCGGTTCCGGCGTCGCGACCCTGGGCCTGCCCGACACCCCCGGTGTCACCACCGGGGCGGCCGCGGACACCGTGGTGCTGCCCTACAACGACGTCGCCGCGGTCGAGGCCGTGTTCGCCGAGCGCGGCAGCGAGATCGCCTGCGTCATCACCGAGGGCGCCGCCGGCAACATGGGCGTCGTCCCCCCGCTGGACGGGTTCAACGCGCACCTGCGCCGGATCACCGCCGCGCACGGCGCGCTGCTGGTGGTCGACGAGGTGATGACCGGGTTCCGGGTCACCCGGGCCGGCTGGCAGGGCCTGGACCCCGTCGACGCCGACCTGTTCACCTTCGGCAAGGTGATGGGCGGTGGCCTGCCGGCCGCGGCCTTCGGCGGCAAGCAGCACCTGATGGAGCAGCTGGCCCCGCTCGGGCCGGTCTACCAGGCAGGGACGCTGGCCGGGAACCCCGTCGCGGTCGCCGCGGGGCTGACCACGCTGCAGCACTGCACCCCCGAGGTCTACGAGCGCTGCGACGCGGTCGCCACCACCCTGCGCGGTGCGGTGTCGACCGCGCTGTCGGCGGCCGGGGTGCCGCACCGGGTGCAGCGGGCCGGCTCGATGTTCTCGGTCTTCTTCGTCCCCGACGAGCGCGTCGTGCGCGACTACGACGACGCCCGCACCCAGGAGACCGCGCAGCACACCGCGTTCTTCCACTCGATGCTCGCCCAGGGCGTCTACCTGCCGCCCTCGGCCTTCGAGTCGTGGTTCGTCAACGCCGCGATGGACGACGAGGCCGTCTCCCACGTGCTCGACGCGCTGCCGGCCGCGGCCCGCGCCGCCGCCGGGGCCACCCCGGGCACCGCCCCCGCGGTCTCCCACGACGCCCAGGTGCTCCAGCCGTGACGACCACCGTGGTGCACGTGATGCGGCACGGCGAGGTGTTCAACCCGTCCGGCGTGCTCTACGGCCGCCTGCCCGGGTTCCACCTGTCCGACGCCGGCCACGGGATGGCCGCCACGGCCGCCGACTGGTTCGCCCAGCGGCCGCCGATCACCCACCTGGTCGCCTCGCCGCTGCAGCGCGCGCAGGAGACCGCGGCCCCGATCGCCACCGCGCTGGACCTGCCCATCGCCACCGACGAGCGGCTGATCGAGGCCGGCAACTCCTTCGAGGGCCAGACCTTCGGGGTCGGCGACGGCGCGCTCAAGCACCCGGCCAACTGGTGGCGGCTGCGCAACCCGTGGACGCCCTCCTGGGGCGAGCCGTACACCGAGATCGCCGGGCGGATGACCGGTGCCGTGCACGCCGCCCGGGACGCCGCCCGCGGCTCGGCCGCCGTCTGCGTCAGCCACCAGCTGCCGATCTGGACCCTGCGGCTGAACGCCGAGGGCCGCTCCTACCTGCACGACCCCCGCAAGCGGCAGTGCGGGCTGGCCAGCGTCACCTCGTTCACCTTCGAGGACGACCGGCTGGCCCGGGTCGACTACGCCGAGCCCGCCGGCCCCGCGGGGAAGGGCACGGTGGGTGGCGCATGAGGAGGCTGCTGGGTCTCGCACTCGCCGGCGCCGTGCTGACCGGGTGCACCACCGGGGCCAACGCCGTGGACGTCAACAACGGCGGGGAGTTCCGGTTCGTCGAGGGCACCCCGTCCGGTGACGTCATCCCCGAGGCCGAGCGGGCCTCCGGTCCGGAGTTCTCCGGCACGCTGCTCGGCGGCGGGGAGTTCGAGTCCACCTCGCTGGACGGCGACGTCGCGGTGCTCAACTTCTGGGGCTCCTGGTGTCCGCCCTGCCGGGTGGAGACCCCCGAGTTCCAGGAGGTCTACACCGAGGTCCAGGACCAGGGCGTGCAGTTCCTCGGGCTGAACGTCAAGGACCAGGAGCAGCTCGCCCAGGCCTTCGTGGAGAACGTCGGCGTCACCTTCCCCTCGGTCTTCGACCCCGCCGGTGAGGTCGCGCTGGCCTTCCGGGACTACCCGGCCACCGCCATCCCGTCGACGATCGTGCTCGACCGCGAGGGCCGGGTGGCCGCCGTCTACACCGCGGCCGTCTCGCAGGAGGACCTCCGCGCCGCCCTCGACCGGGTCCTGGACGAGGGCTGAGCCGTGGGTGAGACCTTCGCCGGACTGGTGACCGACGGCCCGCTGCTGGTGGCCGCCGCCGTGGCCGCGCTGGTCGGGCTGATCAGCTTCGCCTCGCCCTGCGTGCTGCCGCTGGTGCCCGGCTACCTGTCCTACGTCACCGGCCTGGTCGGCACCGGCGTCCGCACCGCGACCCCGGCCACGCCGGCTCCGGCCGGGGACGGCGCGGTGGCCACCGCGGTGCGCGCCCCGGTCGACGAGCGCTCCCCGCGTGGCCGGATGGTGCTGGGCGCGGTCCTCTTCGTGCTCGGGTTCACCGCCGTGTTCGTCGCCTTCGGCGCCGCGTTCGGCGGGCTGGGCCGGCTGCTGCTGGTGCACGCCGACGTCATCACCCGGGTCATGGGCGGGGTCACCGTGCTCGTCGGCCTGGGTTTCCTGGGCTGGCTGCCGTTCCTGCAGCGCACCAAGAAGCTGTCGGTCAAGCCGGCCACCGGGCTGGCCGGGGCGCCCCTGCTCGGGGTCGTGTTCGGCCTGGGCTGGACCCCCTGCCTGGGCCCGACGCTCTCGGCGGTCAACTCGCTGGCCTTCACCGAGGCCACCGCGGCCCGTGGCGCCTTCCTGGGCGTCGCCTACTGCCTGGGTCTGGGCGTGCCGTTCGTGCTCGTCGCCCTCGGCGCCCGCTGGGCGGTGGGCGCGACGACCTTCCTGCGCCGGCACGCCGCCGCCGTCAGCCGCTTCGGCGGTGCGGTGCTGATCGTCGTCGGACTGCTCCTGCTCACCGGCGCCTGGACCGAGATGATGATCTGGTTCCGCTCCTGGATCGCCAGCACCGGCTTCGGGGAGGGACTCCTGTGACCACGACGGTCGAACGTCCGACGCAGTCCCCGGCACCGCCGCCGCGGCCCAGCCCGCTCTCGCGCGTGGGGTCGACGCTGCTGCGCTGGTGGCGCCAGCTCACCGCGATGCGCACCGCGCTGATCCTGCTGTTCCTGCTCGCCGTGGCTGCCATCCCCGGGTCGCTGCTGCCCCAGCGTTCGCTGTCCCAGTCGCAGGTCACCGGCTACTTCGCCGAGCACCCGACGCTGGCCCCGGTGCTGGACAAGCTGTTCCTGTTCGACGTCTTCGCCTCGCCGTGGTTCGCCGCGATCTACCTGCTGCTGTTCCTGTCGCTCATCGGCTGCGTCGTCCCGCGGGCGATCGAGCACGCCCGTGCGGTCGTCGCGAAGCCCCCGCCGGCCCCACGGCACCTGCACCGGCTGCCGGAGTCCACCACCCTGGACAGCCCGCTGCCCGCCGCCGACACCCTCGACGTGGTCGAGGAGGAGCTCCGGGTCCGCCGGTTCCGCGTCGTCCGGCGCGAGGGCAGGCACGGCCCCGAGCTCTCGGCGGAGAAGGGCTTCCTCAAGGAGACCGGCAACGTCGTCTTCCACTTCGCGCTGCTGGCCCTGCTCCTGGGGCTGGCCGGCGGGAAGCTCTGGGGCTACGAGGGGTCGATCCTGGTCACCGAGGGCGACCGGTTCTGCAACACCTTCCAGCAGTACGACACCTACTCCGCGGGCCCGTTGGTCGACGCCTCCGACATGGCCCCGCTCTGCGTGGGCCTGGAGGACTTCAAGGCCGACTACGAGGAGAACCTCACCGCGGCCTCCTTCACCGCCGACATCGACTACGGCCTGGCCGGGCAGGCCAGCCGGAACACGACCATCGGGGTGAACAGCCCGCTGCGCCAGGACGGCGTGCGGGTCTACACCACCGGGCACGGGTTCTCGCCGGTCTTCACCGTCACCTTCCCCAACGGGGACGCCTTCACCGACGTCTCGGCACCGTTCCTGCCCTCGGACACCACGACCATGGCCAGCCAGGGGGCGCTCAAGCTCCCCGACGTCCCGGGCAGCGACGACCAGCTCGCGCTGGAGGGGTTCTTCGCCCCGACCGGCTCGGTGCAGGGCGGCGTCCTCACCTCGGTCGACCCGCGCCCGCTGGACCCGCAGGTCGCGCTGTTCGTCTACCGCGGCTACCTGGGACTGGACTCCGGGCTGCCGCAGTCGGTCTACTCGGTCGACCAGACCCAGATCGACCGGGGCACCCTCAGCGAGGTCGGCCGGGCCAACCTGTCGGTGGGGGAGTCCACCACCCTGGAGGACGGCACGGTCATCACGTTCTCCGGGCTCAAGCAGTTCGCGGCCATGCAGCTCAACCACGACCCCGGTCAGGTGTGGGTCCTCGGCGCCGCCATCGCGGTGCTCGTGGGCCTGCTCGGGATGCTGCTGCTGCGCCGGGAACGGGTGTTCGCCCGCACCACCACCGGGCCCGGCGGCGCGGGTACCGTCCTCGCCGTGGGCTCGTTGACCCGCGGCAGCGCGGACACCGCGCCACGCTTCACCACACTCACCGACGACGTCGCGGCCGCGTTGGCCCGCCGGGACGCCGACCACCCCCGCACCACGCCTGAGGAGAACCAGCGCTCGTGACAGACCCCTCGCTCGCCGCGTTGTCGGACACCTTCTTCTCCATCGCCGTGGCCCTGTACTCCCTGGCGGTCGTGGCCTTCTGCGCCGAGCTCGCCTTCGGTGGCAAGCACGCCCCGGCCCGGTCCCGCGAGCTCGTCGCCGCCGGCGGTGGCGGTCCGGTCACCGGTGCCGACACCGACGCCGCCGAGCCGGTCAGGGCCCGCCGGGTCGGCACCGCCGCGATGGTGCTCACCGCACTCGGCGCCGTGGTCCAGGCCGGGGTGCTCGTCACCCGCGGTGCGGCCACCGGTCGGCTGCCCTGGGGCAACATGTACGAGTTCGGCACCGCCGTCGTGCTGGTCGCCGTCGTCGTCTACCTGGTCCTCGCCGTGCGCACCCCGGCGCTGCGCCACATCGGGGTCTTCGTGCTGGCCCCGGTGGTGCTGTCCATGGTGGGCATCGGGCTGTTCCTCTACGCCGAGGCCGGCCCGCTGGTCGCCGCGCTGCGCTCGAGCTGGCTCGCCGTGCACGTCACCACCGCGATCCTCGGCTTCGGCATCTTCTTCGTGTCCGGCATCGCCAGCGTCATGTACCTGGTGCGCTCCCGGTACGAGTCCCGCGTGGCCGCCGGTGACGCCCCGGCCTCGCGCATCGTGCACAAGCTGCCCAGCGCGGCCTCGCTGGACCGCACCGCGCACCGCACCGCCGTCTTCGGCTTCCCGATCTGGACGTTCGCGGTCATCGCCGGCGCCATCTGGGCCGAGAGCGCCTGGGGCCGGTTCTGGGGCTGGGACCCCAAGGAGACCTGGGCGTTCATCGCGTGGGTGGTCTACGCCGCCTACCTGCACGCCCGCACCACCGCCGGCTGGCGTGGCCGGCCCTCGGCCTGGGTCAACGTCGTGGGTCTGGCCGTGATGGTCTTCAACCTGCTCTACGTGAACATGGTCTCGACCGGTCTGCACTCCTACGGCGGGGTCTGACTCCCCGGACGGTGACGCTGCGTCATCCGACCGGGGGGTCGTGACGGCCTGAGGGGTGCCACGGACGCCTGTCCGTGGGACTCTTCCCCCATGGACGAGCTCTCAGGCGCCCACCGTGGGTAGGCACGCGTCGATCGACGGGGCCGGGTCGCACCCGCTGGTGGCCGACGCCCTCGGGCGCCGCACGGTGCCCGCGCCGCGCGGCACCCACCGGGGCGAGGCCAACGTGACCGCCCCGCAGTCGACGTCCTCGGTGGGCTGGCCGGCCCCGCCCGGTCGCGGCGAGGGCCTGGGCTGGCCCGGCGAGCCCGACACCGCGCCGACCGGGGACGACGGCTCCCTGCTGGCGGCCCTGGACGCAGCGCAGGACGCCCCGGCCGAGGTGCCCACCCCGCGGCGCAGCGGGTGGCGGCGCTTCTTCGGCGGCGGTCACAGCTCCACCACCAGCGCGGCCTGAGACGCCGACGGGCCCCTCCGCGGTGCGGAGGGGCCCGTCAGGGACTGGTGGGTGGGACGCTCAGGCGTCGTCGCGCTTGGTGCGCCGGTCGAGCTCGCGGAGGAAGTCCGGGTCGTCGTCCGGGGCCACGAAGCGCTGCGGCGGCTTGGGGCCGCGCGTGGGCCGGGGCGGCCGGGAACCCCCGCCGCCGGACCCGCCGGGACCGCCGCCCTGGGTGGCTGCCGCCCGCATGACGAGCACCACCACCGCGACCGCGATCACCAGCATCACCAGAAAGACCACTGGGCCACCCTCTTCCCCGCCGTGCGCTGACGTGCAGACCCGCTCTGCCCCCAGCGTACGTGCGCGGCGATACTCGGGGGTGGGTGATCACCCGACTGCACAGGACCACCACACCGGAGGACGACATCGACGCCGTCGACGAGCAGCTGATCGCGCTGCTGCGCGCCAACGGGCGGGCCAGCTACGCCGAGCTCGCCCGGCAGGTCGGGCTCTCCGCCCCGGCCGTGCACGAGCGGGTCGGCAAGCTCGAGGGCAACGGCGTCGTCACCGGCTACACCGCGGTCGTCGACCCGGCGTCGGTCGGGCTCGGGGTGACCGCGCTGGTCGGGGTGATCGAGAGCGACGAGGTCGACGACGTCGGCCTCGAGGAGGCGATGTCCGCACTGCCGTCGGTGGAGGACTGCTGGCGCACCGCGGGCTCGGAGGGCTACGTGCTCAAGGTCCGGGTGACCGACATCCCGGCACTGGAGCACACCATCAGCGCGTTGAACAGGATCCGGGGCGTCGCGCGCACCCGGACGACCGTCGTGCTGTCGACCAAGTGGGAGGGCCGTCATGGCCGCACCGGAACCGAGTGAGACCCGTCCCGAGCCGGCCCGTCCGGTGAGCCCGACCGGGGGACCGGCCACGCCGCCCTCGCCGTGGCCGCTGCTCGCGCTCTACACCCTGGGCCGGCTCGCGCTGGCCGCAGCGCTCGTCGCGCTGCTGTGGGCGCTGGGGCTGGGCAGCTTCCCCGGCCTGCTGTTCGGGCTGCTGCTGTCCATGCCGCTGTCGTTCGTGCTCCTCAAGGGCGTCCGGGAGCGGCTCACGGAGGCGCTGGCGGCCCGCTCGGCGGTGCGCAAGGCCGGCAAGGAGGACCTGCGGGCCCGACTGCGCGGGACCGACGACCCGATCAGCTGAGGGCCAGCCCCAGCCCGAAGACCACGCCGGTCACCAGGGTCGCCTGCCCGGTGCCCTGCAGGGCGCTGATCAGGGCCGGTCCGGTGCCGCCGCGGAGCACCGTGCGGGCCGGGGGGACGGCCAGCGGCGCGGCCAGCAGCCCCAGCAGCGCCCAGGGCCGGGCCAGCCCGACCAGCAGCACCACCACGAACGAGACCGCCAGCAGCCCGACGAAGAAGAACCGGGTGGACCGCTCGCCGAGCAGCACCGCGAGGGTCCGCTTGCCGACGGCGGCGTCCCCGTGCACGTCGCGCAGGTTGTTCACCACCAGGATCGCGGTGATCAGCAGCCCGACCGGCACCGCCGCGGCGAAGGCCAGCCCCTCGACGGTGCGGGTCTGCACGAAGGTGGTGCCCACCGTGGCGACGAGGCCGAAGAACACGAAGACGAAGACCTCGCCCAGCGCCCGGTAGCCGTAGGGGATCGGGCCGCCGGTGTAGGTCCACGCCGCGGCGATGCTCACCGCGCCGACCAGTACCAGCCACCAGCTCGACAGCGCGGCCAGCGCGAGGCCGGCGACCCCGGCGACCGCGAACGCCAGCAGGGCCGCGACCAGCACCGCCTGGGCCGAGGCCGCGCCGGACCCGACCAGCCGCATCGGGCCGACCCGGTCGGCGTCGGTGCCGCGCTTGCCGTCGGAGTGGTCGTTGGCGTAGTTCACCCCGACCTGGAGCGCGAGCGCCACCAGCAGGGCGAGCAGCGCGGGCAGCAGCCGGAAGCCGTCGAGGGCCTGGGCCACGCCGGAGCCCACGAGCACGGGGGCGACGGCGGCGGGCAGCGTCTTCGGGCGGGCGCCGGCCAGCCACTGGGCGGGGGTGGCCATCAGGCTCCTTCGATCAGACGGGTGACCGCGCGGCGGTCGGGCTTGCCGGTGTGCAGCACGGGGACGGCGTCGAGCAGGTGCAGCTGCCGGGGGGCGGCCGCGGCGCCGAGGCGCGCGGCCACCCAGGGCCGCAGCGTCTCCAGCGTGGGAGCGGCCCCGGGGGCGGGGACGACGGCGGCGACCACGCGGTGGCCCCACTCGGCGTCGGGCACCCCGGAGACCACGGCGTCGGCCACGTCCGGGTGCGCCCGGAGCGCGGCCTCGACGGCCTGGGGGGAGACGTTGACCCCGCCGCTGATGAGCACGTCGTCGAGACGGCCGTTCACTGTGAGCCGGCCCTCGGCCCACGTGCCCGCGTCCCGGGTGCGGAACCAGCCGTCGGCGAAGGCCTCCGCGGTGCCCGCGGGGTCCAGCCGGTAGCCCTGCGCGAGCACCGGCCCGGCCAGCTCGACCCCCTCGGCGACCCGCACCGCGACCCCGTCCAGCGGGACGCCGTCGTAGACGCAGCCGCCGGCGGTCTCGGTCATCCCGTAGGTGGTCACCACGGCCACCCCGGCGTCCCGGGCCGCGGTGAGCAGGTCGGGGTCGGTGGCCGCCCCGCCGACGAGCACCGCGTCGAAGGCCCGCAGCGCCTCGGGCTCTGCGGCCAGCGACCGGCGCAGCTGGGTGGGCACGAGCGCGGTGTAGCGGCGCCCGCCCGGCATCGCGGCCACGGCGTCGGTGAGCGGCTGGCCGTGGCCCAGCACGGTCGGCGTCCGGCCGGCGAGGGCCGCGCGGGCCAGCACCTGCAGGCCGGCGATCGCGCTCACCGGCAGGGCCAGCAGCCAGTCGCCGGGTCCGCCGAGCCGGTCCAGGGTCGCCGTCGCCGAGGCCCGGACGGCGGCCGCGGACAGCAGCACGCCCCGGCCGGTGCCGGTGGACCCGGAGGTGACGACGACGAGGTCGACGTCGTCCTCGAGCGGCACCTCGGGGCGCAGCACGGCGCGGGCGGTCGCGGCCGGACCGTCGCCGGCGGGCAGCACGGCCAGGGGGGCGGCACCGTCCAGGGCCGCGCGCAGGGCGGGCCAGACGTGCTCGAGCACCGCGGGACCCAGGGGCGGCGCGGGCACGAGGGACAGCTGCCGGGCCACGGGGGACGAGGGTAGGCGGCCTAGGCTCGCGCCCGTGATGG
The DNA here is from genome assembly GCF_001424455.1 of Geodermatophilus sp. Leaf369. NCBI lineage: Bacteria > Bacillati > Actinomycetota > Actinomycetes > Geodermatophilales > Geodermatophilaceae > Geodermatophilus > Geodermatophilus sp. Leaf369. The sequence continues at coordinate 924,054 of NZ_LMQA01000002.1, forward strand.
AGGTGCGGGTGTACGCGACCCCGCTGCGCACCCGCTTCCGCGGCATCGACGTCCGGGACGGCGTGCTGGTGCGCGGCCCGGCGGGCTGGGGTGAGTTCTCGCCGTTCTGGGACTACGACGACGCGCAGAGCCGTCGCTGGTGGGCATCGGCCGTCGAGTCCGCGACCGTCGGCTGGCCCGCCCCGCTGCGCAGCTCGGTGCCGGTCAACTGCATCGTGCCGGCGGTCGGCCCCGAGCAGGCGCACGCCATCGTCACCACGTCGGGCTGCCGGACGGCGAAGGTCAAGGTCGCCGAGCCCGGGCAGACCGCCGCCGACGACGAGGCACGAGTCGAGGCCGTGCGCGACGCGCTGGGCCCGGCCGGTGGCCTGCGGGTCGACGCCAACGCCGCCTGGGACGTCGACACCGCGGTGGCCCGCATCCGCGCGCTGGACCGGTGGACCCTGGAGTACGTGGAACAGCCCTGTGCCAGCGTCGAGGAGCTCGTGGCCCTGCGCCGCCGGATCGAGGTGCGGGTCGCCGCCGACGAGGTGGTGCGCCGGGCCGCCGACCCGGCCGGGGTGGACCTGCGGGAGGCCTGCGACGTGGTGGTGCTCAAGGTGCAGCCGCTCGGTGGGGTGCGGGCCGCGCTGGAGGTGGCGCAGGCGCACGGGCTGCCCTGCGTGGTGTCCTCGGCGCTGGAGTCCTCGGTGGGTCTGGCCGCCGGGGTCGCGCTGGCCGCCGCGCTGCCCGAGCTGCCCTTCGCCTGCGGGCTGGGCAGCCTGGCGCTGTTCACCGCCGACGTGAGCTCCAGCCCGTTGCTCCCCGTGGACGGCGCGCTGCCGGTCGGCGCCGTCGTCCCCGACGCCGTGGACGCGGTCGCCGCGGACCCGGAGACCGACCGGCGCTGGCGCGAGCGGCTCGAGCGGGTGGCCGCGGCGTGAACCCGTCCACCGCCTTCGCCCGGGTCTTCGTCGACGAGCTGCTGCGCGGCGGGGTGACCGACGCCGTGGTCTGCCCCGGGTCGCGGTCGGCCCCGGTCGCGCTGGCGCTGCACCAGGCCGAGCTGGCGGGCCGGCTGCGGCTGCACGTGCGGATCGACGAGCGCACCGGGTCGTTCCTGGCCCTCGGGCTGGCCAAGGCCTCCGGGCGGCCGGTGCCGGTGCTGACCACCTCGGGGACGGCGACGGCGCACCTGCACGCCGCGGTGCTGGAGGCCGACGAGTCCGGGGTGCCGCTGCTGGCGCTGACCGCCGACCGACCGGCCGAGCTGCGTGGCACCGGGGCCAACCAGACGATCGACCAGGTGGGGCTCTACGGCGGCGCGGTGCGCTGGGCCGCCGACCTCGGCGCCCCCGAGGAGGGCCGGGATGCCCCGCAGAACCGGTACTGGCGCTCGCTGACCGCGCGCGCGCTGATCGTGGCCGGCGGGGCGTTGTCCGGTGACCCGGGGCCGGTGCACCTGAACCTGGCACTGCGCGAGCCGCTGATGCCCGAGGGCCACGACCCGCGTCCGGAACCGCCGTCCGGGGTCTGGGCCGGCCGGCCCGACGGCGCGCCCTGGACCACCGTGGCGCCGGGCTCCGGGCCGATGGTCAGCACCCCGCTGCCCCCGGCCGCCGTCGGCACCCCGCGGCGCCGACGCACCCTGGTGGTCGCCGGCGACGCGCCCCCCGCGGTCGGCCGCAGCACCTCCGTCGTCGCCGAGCAGCGGGGCTGGCCGGTGCTCGCCGAGCCCAGCAGCGGCGCGTGGGGTGCCGCCACGGCGGTGCGCGGCGGATCGCTGCTGCTCGGCTCGGGCGCCTGGGCCGACGCGCACCGGCCCGACCGGGTGCTCGTCGTCGGCCGGCCCACGCTGACCCGGCCGGTCTCGGCACTGCTGGCCGCCTCCGACGTCGTGGTCGAGACCTTCACCCCGCACCCGACCTGGCCCGACGCCGGCCGCGGCTCCTCGGCGGTGTCCGGGGTCCTGCCCGACCCGGGTGCCGCGCTCGGCGGGCTCGACGTGTCCGGGCACCTGGTCAGTGACGGCTGGGCCGACGAGTGGGCGCAGGCCGCGCTCGCGGTGGGCACCGCGGTGGACGCCGTGCTGGACGCCGAGCCCCGGCTGACCGCCGGTCGGCTGGCCCGCGACCTGGTGGCGGCCCTGCCCGCCGGGGCGCTGCTGGTGCTCGGCTCGTCCAACCCGGTGCGCGACGTCGACCGGCTGGCCGCCCCCCGCCAGGGGGTGACCGTGCTGGCCAACCGCGGGGTGGCCGGCATCGACGGCACGGTGTCCACCGCGATCGGGGCCGCACTGGCCCACCAGGGCGCCGGTGGCGGCCCGGCGTTCGCGCTGATGGGCGACCTGACGTTCCTGCACGACCTGCAGGGCCTGCTCACCGGGGACGGCGAGCCGGTGCCCGACCTGACCGTGGTGGTCCCCGACAACGACGGCGGCGGCATCTTCGCCCAGCTCGAACCGGGCCGGGCCGAGCACGCCGCGGGCTACCGCCGGGTCTTCGGCACCCCGCACGGCCGCGACCTGGTCTCGGTCGCCCGGGCGATGGGCTGGGCCGCCACCGCGATCAGCGACGCCGCCCAGCTGGGCCCGGCCCTGGCGGCCGGCGGGCCCCGGGTGGTCGTCGTCCGGGGTGACCAGCGGGCCGAGGCCGAGCTGGCCGTCCGGATCCGCGCGGTGGTCGCCGACACCCTCGGGTGACGCTTGACCTCCGATCGGTATCGATCGATCATCGGTGGATGCTGACGACCCGCCGTGTGGTGCCCCTGCTCCGCGCCGGTCTGGTCGCGCTCTTCGCGGTGCTGGTCGTGTTCCAGGTGCTCTCGCTGCCCGGTCAGTTCCGGCACATGGCCGAGCAGGAGCCGGACCTGGCGTACCTGCGCTGGCCGCTGACGATCGGCGCCGTGCTGGGGGTGCTGTGCGTGCAGGTCGTGCTGGTGTGCACCTGGCGACTGCTCACCCTGGTGCAGCGGGACCGGATCTTCACCCCGGCCTCGCTCGGCTGGGTCGACGGGATCGTCTACGCCGTCGCCGGTGCCGAGCTGCTCCTGCTCGCGCTGCTGGCCTTCGTCGGCGCCACGGCGGACGACCCCGGCGTCCTCCTGCTGGTGCTGCTCGTGGCCACCGGGGTCGCCGTCCTCGGCCTGGTGGTCGTGGTCATGCGCTCGCTGCTCAAGGAGGCCACCACCTTGCGGTCGGACCTCGACGAGGTCATCTGATGTCCATCGTCGTCCGCATCGACGTGGAGCTGGCCCGCCGCAAGATGAGCGTCGGCGAGTTCGCCGAACGGGTCGGGCTCACCCCGGCCAACGTCGCGGTGCTGAAGAACGGCCGGGCGAAGGCGGTGCGGTTCAGCACCCTGGAGGCGATGTGCCGGGTGCTGGACTGTCAGCCCGGCGACCTGCTCGAGTGGGTGGACGACTGACCGCCGACCTCGCCGCCCGGCTGGTGGCCCGTGCGTTCCCGCACTGGGCAGACCTGCCGGTGCGCGAGGTGCAGCCGCAGGGCCACGACCACCGCACGTTCCGGCTGGGCGAGGAGCTCACCGTCCGGCTGCCGAGCGCACCGGAGTACGTGCCGCAGCTGGCCAAGGAGGTGCGCTGGCTCCCGCACCTGGCCGCCCACCTGCCTCTTCCGGTGCCCGAGGTGGTGGCCGTCGCGGAGTCCACGCCGGACTTCCCGCTGCCGTGGTCGGTGCGCCGGTGGCTGACCGGCGACGTGGCCTCCCGTGCCCGCCCCGACCCGGTGGTGTTCGCCGGTGACCTCGCCGCCGCGCTGGTCGCGCTGCGGGGCGTCCCGGCCGCCGGCGGACCCCCGCCGGGTGGGCACAGCGCCCATCGCGGCGGTCCGCTCGCGCACTACGCCGACGAGGCCCGGACGGCGGTCGAGGCGCTGCCCGACGGTCTGCGGGCCGCCGCGCACGCCGTGCTGGACGAGGCGCTGGCCAGCACGTGGACGGCCGACCCGGTCTGGTTCCACGGCGACGTGGCGGTGGACAACCTGCTGGTGCGGGACGGTCGACTGGCCGGGTTGCTCGACCTCGGCTGTTCCGGCGTGGGCGACCCGGCCTGCGACGTCGTCCCCGCCTGGACGGTGTTCGAGGGCCCCGGCCGCACGGTCTTCCGGGACAGCCTCGGGCTCGACGAGGACACCTGGGCGCGCGGGCGCGGCTGGGCGCTGTGGAAGGCGGCGATCAGCCCAGGGGCCGAGGACGGCGTCCGGGCCGTGCTCGCCTAGTCCTCCAGCGCGGCCTGGAAGGCGGCGAGCTTGTTCTGGGTCTCGGCGAGCTCGGCGGCCGGGTCGGAGCCCGCGACGATGCCGCAGCCGGCGAACAGCCGTGCCTGCGCGCCGCCGTCGCCCCCGGTCAGCTGGGCGCAGCGCAGCGCCAGCCCGAACTCGCCGTCGCCGGCGGCGTCCAGCCAGCCGACCGGGCCGGCGTAGCGGCCGCGGTCCATGCCCTCGAGCTCGGCGATCAGCGCGGCGGCCACCGGGGTGGGCGTGCCGCAGACGGCGGCGGTGGGGTGCACCGCGGCGACCAGGTCGAGCAGCCCGGCGGGGGAGTCGGTCCGCTGGGTGCCGCGCAGGTCGGTGGCCAGGTGCCGCACGTTGGGCAGCGTCAGCAGCTGCGGGGTGGCCGGCACGTCCAGGGTCGCGCAGAACGGGCTCAGCGTGGCCACCAGCGAGGCGACGGCGTACTCGTGCTCGGCCAGGTCCTTGCCCGAGTGGGTCAGCGCGTCGGCCAGCCGGTCGTCCTCGGCGCCCGCGCCGCGCGACGTCGTCCCGGCCAGCACCCGGGAGGACAGCTCGCGCCCGGTGCGTCGCAGCAGCAGCTCGGGGGTCGCGCCGAGCAGACCGTCGACGGAGAAGGTCCAGCAGTCGGGGAACCGCGCGGCCAGCCGCAGCAGCAGCCGGCGGGGGTCCAACGGGTGGTCGGCGGTGACCAGCAGGTCGCGGGCCAGCACCACCTTGTCCAGCTCACCGGCGTCGATCCGGGCCACGGCGCGGGCCACGGCGCCGCACCAGGTCACCGGGTCCAGTGCGCCGTCGGCGTAGGCCAGCTGCCCGATGGAGGTGTCGGCCTCCTCCCCGGAGGTCTCGAACACCGGCCGGTCCAGCGCGTCCCCGGTGGTGGTCACCCAGGTCTGCCCGCCGCGCCGGCCCACCACGACCTCGGGGACGACGAACACCGAATTGCCCGCGGTCGGGTCGAAGGCGATCGAGGCGAACACCACCGGACCGGAGCCGGGGACGCCCACCGGGTCGACCACCTCGGTGCGCGCGCACCGGTCGGTCCACCACTGCTGGGCACGGGCCAGCGCGTCGGGGCCGGACACCTCGAGCCGGTCGGCCTCACCCCAGCCGACCAGGCCCTCACCGCGGCGCACCCAGGTGACCGCGCCCTCGACGGGCAGCAGGTTCAGCAGGGGGGTGCGGCGGGCGCCCACCGGGGTCGTGACGACGACGTCCGTCGTCGTCGCGGCCACCGTGCTCACCCCAGCCAGAGTAGGAGCACCGCCGTATCGTCGTCGGGCGTGAGCGCAGGAGATCGGACACAGGGCTACCGGGCCACGCTGGACAAGCGGCCCGCCGAGGTCGCCGCGATGTTCGACGGGGTCGCCGGCAAGTACGACCTCACCAACACCGTGCTCTCCGGCGGGCTGGACGCCGGCTGGCGCCGGGCCACCCGCGAGGCCCTCGGCGCGCGCCCCGGGCAGACCGTCCTCGACGTGGCCGCCGGCACCGGGGTGTCCACCGTCGAGCTCGCCTCCGGCGGGGTCACCGCCATCGCCTGCGACTTCTCCCTGGGCATGCTGCGCGCGGGTTCCGGACGCGACGTGCCGTTCCTGGCCGGGGACGCGATGGCGCTGCCGCTGGCCGACGAGAGCGTGGACGGCGTCGTCATCTCCTTCGGCCTGCGCAACGTGGCCGACCCCGACGCGGCGCTGCGCGAGTTCCGCCGGGTCACCCGACCGGGCGGCACGCTGGTGGTCTGCGAGTTCTCCAGCCCCACCTGGACGCCGTTCCGCACCGTCTACACCGAGTACCTCATGAAGGCGCTGCCGCGGGTGGCCACCGCGGTCAGCAGCAACCCCGACGCCTACGTGTACCTCGCCGAGTCGATCCGGGCCTGGCCCCCGCAGCCGGTGATGGCCCGCAAGCTGCAGGACGCCGGCTGGTCCGACGTGGCCTGGCGCGACCTCACCGGCGGGATCGTCGCGCTGCACCGGGGCACCCGGGTCTGACCCGTCGTTTCCGGGCGCGTGACGCCGGGCACACCCCGGCATGACCTTCCCCGCGACACCCGACCCCGGCCCCGAGGGCCTGCCCCCCACCCCGGTCGACCCGGTGCCCTCCGAGCCCAGCCCGCCGGAGAGCCCCACGCCCAGCCCGACGGACCCGATCGCGCCGCCGCCCACCTGAGTCGGCGCACCTAGGATCGGCCGGTGCCCCTCCCCACCGGCCGCCGTGCCGACGTCGTCGTCGTGGGCGCCGGCCCCGCCGGGTCCAGCGCGGCCTGGTGGCTGGCGTCGTCCGGGCTGGACGTGGTGGTGCTGGAGAAGGCGCACTTCCCCCGGGAGAAGGTCTGTGGCGACGGGCTGACCCCGCGCGGGGTGGCCGCGCTGCACGCGATGGGCGTGGACACCTCCGACGGGTGGGTGCGGCACCGCGGGCTGCGGGTGTTCGGTGGTGGTCGGGTGACCGAGGTCGACTGGCCGGAGCTGTCGCACTGGCCCGGCTACGGGCTGATCCGCACCCGCGCCGACCTCGACGACACCCTCGCCCGGCACGCGGAGTCCGCGGGTGCCCAGGTGCACCACGGCGTCACCGTCACCGAGCCGCTGCTCGACGAGGCCGGCCGGGTCGCCGGGGTGCGCGCGCAGGTCGGGCCGGACAAAGAACCGGCCACCTGGCACGCCCCGCTGGTGGTCTCCGCCGAGGGACTGTCCGGCCGGCTGGCGAAGTCACTCGGGCTGAACCGGCGTACCGACCTGCCGCTCGGCGTCGCCGTCCGGCAGTACGTGCCGACGCCGCGCGCGGCCGACCCGTACCTCGACATCTCCTTCGACCTCACCGACCGCGGCCCGGACGCTGCGTCCATGCCCGGCTACGGCTGGCTGTTCCCGATGGGCGACGGGACGGCGAACGTCGGGTTCGGCTTCCTGGACACCCGGCGCACCGCCGACGACGACGCCCGCACCGTCTACCGCCGCTGGCTGGCGACCCTCCCGCCCGAGTGGGAGCTCGACGTCGAGGCGGCCACCCCGCTGCGCGGTGCCGGCCTGCCCACCTCGCTGTCCCGCCGACCGGCGTACACCCGCGGCCTGGTGCTGGTCGGTGACTCCGCCGGCTCGGTCAACCCGTTCAACGGCGAGGGCATCAGCTACGCCATGGAGACGGGGCGGACGGCCGCCGAGGTGGTCGTCGAGGCCCTCGCGCTGCCCGTCGGCCCGGCCCGGGAGGCCGTCCTGCGGCGCTACCCGGAGCTGCTGCGGGACTCCTACGGCGGCCACCACCGGCTCGGTGCCGGCTTCCTCGCCCTGCTGGCCCGCCCGGAGTTCACCCGGTTCGCCCTCGCGCACGGGCTCAAGCGCCCGGCGCTGGTCCGTGCCGCGCTGCGCCTGATGGGCAACCTGCACGACGGCCGGGACGGCGACGCCGTCGACCGGACCATCGCCGTCCTCACGAAGGTCCTCCCCGCCGCCTGAGCACCCCGGCCACCCGCGGTGAGGGTGCCCTGAGTTGCGCCACGCCCACCCGGGGTGGCTTCCGTTTCCTGTGACCGGCGACATAGGGTCGAGCTGAAACCACTTGTGAAGCAATTCACAAGCTCGGCGGGAACTCGGGGAGGCGCTGGTGCTCGCGACGTACGTGCCGCTGGTCGGCCTGTTCGTGCTGGCGGCCGGGTTCGCGCTGTTCTCGGTGACCGCGGCGCCCTTCATCGGCCCGCGCCGCTACAACCAGGCCAAGCTCGAGGCCTACGAGTGCGGGATCGAGCCGGTCGACCAGCCGCTCACCGGTGGGCGCTTCCCGATCAAGTACTACCTGACCGCGATGTTGTTCATCGTCTTCGACATCGAGATCGTCTTCCTCTACCCCTGGGCGGTCGCCAACGACTCCCTGGGCGTCTTCGGCCTGATCGAGATGGTCGTCTTCATCGCCACCGTGTTCATCGCCTACGCCTACGTCTGGCGTCGCGGTGGACTGGAATGGGACTGAGCGCATGGGCCTGGAAGAGAAGCTGCCGAGCGGCGTCCTGCTGACCAGCGTGGAGAAGCTGGTCAACTGGACCCGGAAGTCCTCGCTGTGGCCGGCCACCTTCGGGCTGGCCTGCTGCGCGATCGAGATGATGGCCTCGGGTGCGGGCCGCTACGACCTGGCCCGGTTCGGCATGGAGGTCTTCCGGGCCTCCCCGCGCCAGGCCGACCTGATGATCGTGGCCGGGCGGGTGAGCCAGAAGATGGCCCCGGTCCTGCGCCAGATCTACGACCAGATGCCCGAGCCGCGCTGGGTGCTCTCGATGGGCGTCTGCGCCAGCTCCGGCGGCATGTTCAACAACTACGCGATCGTCCAGGGCGTCGACCACATCGTCCCGGTGGACATGTACCTGCCCGGCTGCCCGCCGCGGCCGGAGATGCTCATGGACGCCATCCTCAAGCTGCACCACAAGATCCAGCACGAGCCGATGGGCCCCAAGCGCGCCGCCGCCCTCGCCGCCGCCCGGGCCGACGGGACCGCGCCGGACCTGCACGTCGCGATGCCCTCCACCGTGCGGGTGGACAAGGCCGCGAAGAAGGCCTACGAGGACGCCGCGGCCGCCGGGCGCACCGGCCAGTTCGCCATCGAGCAGCGCGGCGGCAACGCCGTCCTGCTCCCGGGGGAGCGTCCGTGACCGGGGCCTTCCGCACCGGTGCCTTCGGGGTCACCGGCTCCGGGGACACCTCGGGCTTCGGCGGGCTCGTCCGGGTCGAGCCCGGCGGCGCGGTCGCGCTGCACTCCACCGAGCGGCCCTACGGCGGCTGGTTCGACGAGGTCACCGACGCGCTGATCGAGGCGGTCGGGCAGGCCACCTACGACGCCGCCGTCCCCCGCGTGCTGGTCGACCGCGGCGAGATCACCTACTTCGTCGAGCGCGAGCACCTGCTCACCCTCGTGCAGGCTCTGCGGGACGAGGACGCACTGCGCTTCGAGCTGTGCTCCTCGGTGTCCGGGGTGGACTACCTCGACGCCGGCGGCCCGGCCGGCAAGCGGCTGCACGCGCTCTACCACCTGACCTCGATGACCTACCGGCGGCGGATCCGGCTCGAGGTCGCCGTGACGGCCGAGGACCCGCACGTGCCCAGCGTGACCGCGGTCTACCCGACCGCGGACTGGCACGAGCGCGAGGCCTGGGACATGTTCGGCCTCGTCTTCGACGGCCACCCGGCGCTGACCCGGATCCTCATGCCCGACGACTGGGAGGGCCACCCCCAGCGCAAGGACTACCCGCTCGGCGGCGTCCCGGTCGAGTACCACGGCGCGACCATCCCGCCCCCGGACGAGCGACGGAGCTACCGGTGACCCAGACGACCGACCCGTACGCCGGGTCCCGCGAGACCACCGAGGGCCGCGTCTACACCGTCACCGGTGGCGACTGGGACCTGACCTTCGGCTCGGACCCGCTCGCCGAGGAACGCCTCGTGGTCAACATGGGGCCCCAGCACCCCTCCACCCACGGCGTGCTCCGGCTGGTGCTGGACCTCGAGGGCGAGACGGTGACCAAGGCGCGGGTGGTCATCGGCTACCTGCACACCGGCATCGAGAAGAACACCGAGTACCGCACCTGGACCCAGGGCACGACGTTCGTGACCCGGATGGACTACCTGGCGCCGCTGTTCAACGAGACCGCCTACTGCCTGGCGGTGGAGAAGCTGCTGGGCATCGAGGTGCCCGAGCGGGCCACCACCATCCGGGTGCTGGTCATGGAGCTCAACCGGATCGCCAGCCACCTCGTCGGGCTGGCCACCTTCGGCATGGAGATGGGCGCCCTCACCGGGATGACCAACGGGTTCCGTGAGCGCGAGCTCGTGCTGGACCTGCTGGAGGAGATCACCGGGCTGCGGATGAACCACGCCTACGTGCGCCCCGGCGGTCTGGCCCAGGACCTCCCGGACGGCGTCGAGGCCAAGATCCGCGAGTTCCTCACCGTGATGCCCGAGCGGGTCGCCGGGTTCCACCGGCTGCTCACCGGCCAGCCGATCTGGCAGCGCCGGCTGCGCGACGTCGGGTACCTCGACGTCACCGGCTGCATCGCCCTGGGCGTCACCGGCCCGGTGCTGCGCAGCGCCGGTTTGCCCTGGGACCTGCGCAAGGTCGAGCCGTACTGCGGCTACGAGACCTACGACTTCGAGGTGCCCACCGCCGACACCGCCGACGCCTGGGGCCGCTACCTGGTCCGGATGGCCGAGGTGAACGAGTCGATGAAGATCGTCGAGCAGGCCCTGGACCGGCTGCGCCCGGGCCCGGTGATGGTCGAGGACAAGAAGATCGCCTGGCCCGCGCAGCTGTCCCTCGGTGCCGACGGCATGGGCAACTCCCTGGACCACGTCAAGCACATCATGGGCCAGTCGATGGAGGCCCTCATCCACCACTTCAAGCTGGTCACCGAGGGGTTCCGGGTCCCGGCCGGGCAGGTCTACCAGGCCATCGAGTCCCCCCGCGGCGAGCTGGGCTTCCACGTGGTCAGCGACGGCGGCACCCGGCCCTTCCGGGTCCACGTGCGCGACCCCAGCTTCACCAACCTGCAGGCGACGGCGGCGATGAGCGAGGGCGGCATGATCGCCGACGTCATCGCCGCGATCGCCTCGATCGACCCCGTGATGGGGGGAGTGGACCGATGACGGGTCTCCCGGGCTCGGCGGAGGGGACGGCGGTGACCGGGCTGGACTCCAGCCCGGCCGAGCAGCGCACCGACCTCGAGCCGCTGACCGAGCAGACCCGCGCCGAGTGCCGCGAGCTGATGGCCCGCTACCCGGTGCCCCGCTCGGCGCTGCTGCCGATGCTGCACCTGGTCCAGTCGGTGCAGGGGTACGTCTCACCCGAGGGCATCGCGCTGTGCGCCCAGGAGCTGGGCCTGACGAAGGCCGAGGTCGGCGCGGTCGCGACGTTCTACACGATGTACAAGCGCCGCCCCACCGGCCGGCACCTGGTCAGCGTCTGCACCAACACGCTGTGCTCGGTGCTCGGCGGGCAGCGCATCTACGACCGGCTCAGCGCCGACCTCGGGGTCGGCCACGACCAGACCACCGCCGACGGCGCGGTGACCCTGGAGCACGCCGAGTGCCTGGCCGCCTGCGACTACGCCCCCGTGGTCACCGTGGACTACGAGTTCTACGACCAGCAGGACGTCGAGTCAGCCCTCGAGATCGTGGCCGCGCTGCGCCGGGGCGAGAAGCCGGCCCCCACCCGCGGGGCCCCGCTGACGGACTTCCGTGGCATCTCCCGGCAGCTGGCCGGGCTCTCCCAGCACGCCGACGCCGGGGCCGCCCGGGCCGCCGTCGACGGGCCCTCGGCCGGCGTCCCCACCCTGCGCGGCGTCCGGCTGGCCGCCGAGCGCGGCGAGGCCGCCCCGCCCATGCCCGCCCGCGAGACCCCGGAGACCGTCAGCGCCCCGGACGAGGGGACCCCGGTGAGCCGGGACACCGGGGGGCCGGACACCGGGGGGACGCCGGGGGAGCAGGCCGCGGACGCCCAGGTGGCAGCGGCCGACAACCCGGCCGAGCGCTCCGGCGCCGAGCAGAACCACCCCGACCGGCCCGAGCCGGCCGGCCGCGCGGCCGCCGACCGGGACGCCGGCAGCGAGACCAGCACCGATGGCCAGGCGCAGTCCGGCGCCGGCACCTCCGTCGAGCGAGAGGTCTGAGCCATGCCGCTCACCCCCGTCCTCACCACGCGGTACGCCGAAGAGCGCTCCTGGACCATCGAGACCTACGAGCGCACCGAGGGGTACGTCGCCTGGCGGCAGGCGCTGGGCATGACGCCCGACGAGCTGGTCGGCCTGGTCAAGGACTCCGGCCTGCGCGGCCGCGGGGGAGCGGGCTTCCCCACCGGGATGAAGTGGTCGTTCATCCCGCAGCCCAAGCCCGGGGAGACCCCCACCGGCCCGGCCGCGAAGCCGAAGTACCTGGTGGTCAACGCCGACGAGGGCGAGCCCGGCACCTGCAAGGACGTCCCGCTGATGATGGCCGACCCGCACTCCCTGGTGGAGGGCGTGGCCATCGCCTCGTACGCGATCCGCTGCCACGTCGCGGTCATCTACGTGCGCGGGGAGGCCGTGCACGCCCACCGCCGGGTGGTCGCCGCGGTCGCCGAGGCCTACGCCGCCGGCCACCTCGGGACCGACGTGCACGGCTCGGGCTACAACCTGGAGGTCGTGGTGCACGCCGGGGCCGGCGCTTACGTCTGCGGGGAGGAGACCGCGCTGCTGGACTCCCTGGAGGGGATGCGCGGGCAGCCCCGCCTCAAGCCGCCGTTCCCCGCCGTCGCCGGGCTCTACGGCGCCCCGACCGTGGTCAACAACGTGGAGACGCTGGCCAGCGTGCCGTTCGTGGTGCGCGGCGGGTCGGCCTGGTTCAAGGAGTTCGGGCCGGAGAAGTCGCCCGGGCCGAAGATCTACTCGCTGTCGGGCCGGGTGGTGCACCCCGGGCAGTACGAGGCGCCGATGGGCACCACGATGCGCGAGCTGCTGGAGATGGCCGGCGGGGTGCGGCCCGGGCACGAGCTCAAGTTCTGGACGCCGGGCGGGTCGAGCACGCCCTACTTCACTGCCGAGCACCTCGACGTCCCGCTGGACTTCGACTCCGTCGCCGCCGCGGGCTCCATGCTGGGGACGACGGCGCTGATGGTCTTCGACGAGACCGACTCGATCGTCGAGGCCACCCTGCGGTTCACCGAGTTCTACGCCCACGAGTCCTGCGGCAAGTGCACCCCGTGCCGGGAGGGCACCTACTGGCTGGTCCAGATCCTGGAGCGGCTGGTCGCCGGGCGCGGCACCGCCCGCGACCTGGACCTGCTCACCGACACCTGCGACAACATCCTGGGCCGCTCGTTCTGCGCCCTCGGTGACGGTGCCACCAGCTGCATCGCGTCCTCCCTGAAGTACTTCCGCGACGACTACGTCGCCCTGCTGCCCGAGGACGAGCAGGGCCGGCTGGGTCGTTCCCTGCGCCTCGAGCCGGTCGGAGCCATGGCATGACCACCCCCGAGCCCGCCCCCGCGCAGGCACCCGCCGTCCCCGGGCCGCACACCCCCGAGGACCACGTCCGCTGCACCATCGACGGCTTCGACGTCGCGGTGCCGAAGGGCACGCTGATCATCCGGGCCGCCGAGCAGATCGGTGTGCAGATCCCGCGGTTCTGCGACCACCCGCTGCTCGAGCCCGTCGGGGCCTGCCGGCAGTGCCTGGTCGAGGTGGAGGGCCAGCGCAAGCCGGTGGCCTCCTGCACCGTGCCGGTCACCCCGGACATGGTGGTGAAGACCCAGCTCACCAGCGAGGTCGCCGACAAGGCCCAGCAGGGCACGATGGAGCTGCTGCTGGTCAACCACCCGCTGGACTGCCCGGTCTGCGACAAGGGCGGGGAGTGCCCGCTGCAGAACCAGGCGATGAGCTCCGGGCGCACCGAGAGCCGCTTCGTCGACGTCAAGCGCACCTACCCCAAGCCGCTGCCGATCAGCTCCCAGGTGCTGCTGGACCGCGAGCGCTGCGTGCTGTGCGCCCGGTGCACCCGGTTCTCCCAGCAGGTGGCCGGGGACCCGTTCATCGAGCTGTTCGAGCGCGGGGCCAACGAGCAGGTCTCGGTGTCGGCCGACGAGCCCTTCGAGTCCTACTTCTCCGGCAACACCGTGCAGATCTGCCCGGTCGGTGCGCTCACCAGCGCCGCCTACCGGTTCCGCTCCCGGCCCTTCGACCTGCGCAGCGAGCCCAGCGTGTGCGAGCACTGCGCCTCGGGCTGCGCCCAGCGCACCGACTACCGGCGCGGCACCGTCATGCGTCGGCTGGCCGGGGACGACCCCCAGGTCAACACCGAGTGGAACTGCGACAAGGGCCGGTTCGCCTTCCGCTACGCCGCCGCGAACGCCCGGCTCACCACCCCGCTCGTCCGCCGGGACGGCGAACTGCAGCCCGCGTCGTGGCCCGAGGCCTGGGCCGCGGCGGCCGAGGGCCTGGCCGCAGCGGTCGCCGACGGCGGGGTCGGGGTGCTCCCCGGCGGCCGGCTGACCGTCGAGGACGCCTACGCCTACGCCAAGTTCGCCCGGGTCGCCCTGGGCACCAACGACGTCGACGCCCGGGCCCGCGCGCACTCCGCCGAGGAGCTCGCCTTCCTCGAGGCGCACGTCGCCGGCACCGCGCCCGGCGCCGGCGCGGTCACCTACGACGAGCTGGTCGCCGCCCCCGCCGTGCTGCTGGTCGGGTTCGAGCCCGAGGAGGAGTCGCCGATCGTCTTCGTCCGGCTCCGCCGCGCCGTCCGCGAGCGGGCGCTGCCGGTCTTCGACGTCGCCCCCTTCGCCACCCGGGGCAGCGAGAAGCTCGACGCCACCCTGCTGGCCACCCCGCCCGGTCTGGAGGGCGCGGTGCTCCGGGCCCTGGCCGCGGACTCCGCCGGCGGGGTCGGTGCCGAGGCCGCCGCCGCGCTGCGCCTGGAGGGTGCGGTCGTGCTCGCCGGGGAACGGCTGGCCGAGACGCCCGGCGCACTGTCGGCGCTGTCCGCGGTCGCCCGCGCCACCGGTGCCCGGGTCGCCTGGGTGCCCCGCCGGGCCGGGGAGCGCGGTGCCGTCGAGGTGGGTGCGCTGCCCAGCCTGCTGCCCGGGGGCCGCGCCGTCGCCGACCCCGAGGCCCGCACCGAGGTCGGCGCCCTGTGGGGCGTCGAGGTGCCCGCCCGCGTCGGCCGGGACACCACCGGCATCCTCACCGGCGTCCGGGACGGCCGGCTCGCCGGGCTGCTCGTCGGCGGCGTCGACCCCGCCGACCTGCCCGACCCCGCCCTCGCCGAGGCCGCTCTCGCCGCGGCCGGCTTCGTGGTCAGCCTGGAGCTGTTCCCGAGTGCGGTCACCGACCACGCCGACGTCGTCCTGCCGGTCGCCGCCGCGCCGGAGAAGGCCGGCAGCTACCTCGACTGGGAGGGCCGGGTGCGGCCCTTCGACGCCACGCTGCACGGCACCGGCGCGCTCACCGACGCCCGGGTGCTGTCGGGGCTGGCCGACGCGCTCGGTGTCCGGCTGGGCCTGTCCGGGGTGGACGACGCCCGCCGCGAGCTGGTCGCCCTCGGCGGCGCCGGCCGCACCCGCGAGGTGCGCGGCCTGGACGTCGCCCCTGCCGGCAGCCCGCGGCTGGGCGCCGAGGACGTGGTGCTGGCCTCCTGGCGGCAGCTCATCGACGACGGCACGCTCCAGCGCGACGAGCCGGCGATGGCCGGCACCGCCCGCCCGCCGGTCGCCCGACTGGGCAAGGAGACCGCGCTGCGCCTGGACGTCGCCGACGGCGACCCGGTCACCGTCAGCGGGCCGGCCGGGTCGATCACCCTGCCGGTGCAGGTCACCGAGATGCCCGACCGGGTGGTGTGGGTGCCGATGCGCTCGCCCGACAGCCACGTGCGCACCGACCTGGGCGTCGGCCCCGGCGGCGTCGTGCACCTGACCCGCGGGAGCCTCGCGTGAGCGTCCTGGCGGCCACCGACCAGCCCACGCTGGAGGACTTCGGGAACGACGTCTGGTGGATCATCCTGATCAAGGTCGTCGGCGTCTTCGGCGTGCTGGTCGTGATGACGCTGTTCGCGATCGTGTTCGAGCGCAAGGTCGTTGCCCGGATGCAGCAGCGCACCGGCCCCAACCGGGTCGGGCCGCGCGGCTACCTGCAGAGCCTGGCCGACGGCCTGAAGCTGGCGTTCAAGGAAGACATCATGCCGACGCTGGCCGACAAGCCGGTGTACTTCATCGCCCCGGTCATCGCGACCATCCCGGCGTTCCTGGCCTTCTCCGTCATTCCGCTGGGCCCGTCGGTGTCGATCTTCGGCCAGCAGACCCCGCTGCAGCTCATCGACGCCCCGATCGGCGTGCTGATCGTGCTGGCCTGCTCGGCGATGGGCGTCTACGGGATCGTGCTCGGCGGCTGGGCCTCCGGCTCCACCTACCCGCTGCTCGGCGGGCTGCGCAGCGCCGCCCAGATGGTCAGCTACGAGATCGCCATGGGGCTGTCGATCGTCGCGGTGTTCCTCTACGCCGGGACGATGAGCACCTCGGAGATCGTCGCGGCCCAGGCCGGCGGCAACGAGCTCAGCTTCTTCGGCGCCACCTTCCAGGGCCCCAGCTGGTACGCCGTGCTGCTGCCGGTGTCCTTCGTCATCTACGTCATCGCGGTGGTGGGGGAGACCAACCGGGCGCCCTTCGACCTCCCCGAGGCCGAGTCCGAGCTGGTCGGCGGGTTCCACACCGAGTACTCCTCGCTGAAGTTCGCGCTCTTCTTCCTCGCCGAGTACGTCAACATGGTCACCGTCTCCGCGCTGGCCGCGACGTTGTTCCTCGGCGGCTGGCGGGCCCCGTTCCCGATCTCGATCTGGGACGGCGCCAACACCGGCTGGTGGCCGCTGCTGTGGTTCTTCGGCAAGGTCGTCGCCGCGCTCTTCGTCTTCATCTGGCTGCGCGGCACGCTGCCCCGGCTGCGCTACGACCAGTTCATGCGCTTCGGGTGGAAGGTGCTCGTGCCCACCGCGCTGGTCTGGATCCTCGCGGTGGCCACCATGCGCACCGTGTCCCGGGAGTTCGACCTGTCCAGCGGCGAGGTGGCGCTCTACGTGGGCGTGCCGATCGCCGTCGTCGTCCTCGGTGTGCTGCTGGTGGCCTCCCGCAAGAGCAACGAGGACACCCGGATCGCCGCGCTCAACGCCGCCGCCGGGTCGATCAACCCGACCGAGCCCGAGGTGCTGCCCCCGGTGCGCACCGGCGGCGCGCGCCGTCGTCCGGCCCAGCGCACCGGCCCGGCCCGCGCCGAGGGCGGCTTCCCGATCCCGCCGATGGACCTCGTCGTCCCGCCCTCGCCGCGGCTGTCGTCGCGCGAGGGCGAGGAGGTCGCCGCGGGCTCCGTCGTCGGCACCGGTCGCCGAACCCGTCCCACCCCTGCAGGAGAGGACACCGATGTCTGACCGGACCCCCGCCCGCCGCCCCGGCGGGGAGGTCGAGCAGGCCGGTGGCACCGCGTCCGCCCCGGCGAAGCGCACCAGCTGGCTGCCCGCGCCCGCACAGGGCTTCGGGGTGACCTTCTCGACGATGTTCAAGAAGGTGACCACCGAGCAGTACCCCGAGGTCCCCAAGGTGACCAAGCCGCGCTACCACGGGCGGCACGTGCTCAACCGGCACCCCGACGGGCTGGAGAAGTGCGTGGGCTGCGAGCTCTGCGCCTGGGCCTGCCCGGCCGACGCCATCTACGTCGAGGGCGGCACGAACACCGACGAGCAGCGGTTCTCCCCGGGCGAGCGGTACGGCGCGGTCTACCAGATCAACTACCTGCGCTGCATCTTCTGCGGGCTGTGCATCGAGGCCTGCCCCACCCGCTCGCTGACGATGAGCAACGACTTCGAGCTCGCCGACGACAACCGCGGCGACCTGATCTACACCAAGGAGCAGCTGATGGCCCCGCTGCTGCCGGGCATGGAGCAGCCCCCGCACCCGATGCGCCTCGGGGACGACGAGAAGGACTACTACCTGCGGGTGCCGGTCGAGGAGACGCCCCGTGGGTGACGTCGTCATCGGCACCGGGGAGACGGTGACCTTCTGGATCCTGGGCCCGATCGCCCTGGCCGGGGCGCTGGGCATGGTCTTCGCCCGCAACGCCGTGCACTCCGCGCTCTTCCTGGTCAACACGATGCTCGCGCTGGGCGTCTTCTACGTGGTGCAGTCCGCGCCCTTCCTGGGCGCGGTGCAGATCATCGTCTACACCGGCGCCATCATGATCTTGTTCCTGTTCGTGCTGATGCTGGTCGGCCGGGACTCCTCGGACTCGGTGGTGGAGACCCTGCGCGGGCAGCGGGTGGCGGCCACCGTGCTGGGCATCGGGTTCGCGGGCCTGGTCGGCGCCGGCATCGCCGAGGCCACCCGGGACACCCCGGTGGTCGGGCTGGAGGCCGTGCAGGGCGGGGCCGGGGGTGCCGCCGACGGCAACATCCAGGCGATCGCCGAGCTGCTGTTCACCCGCTACCTGCTGGCCTTCGAGGTCACCAGCGCGCTGCTGATCACCGCCGCGGTGGGCGCGATGGTGCTGGCGCACATCGAGCGCGAGCCCGGCAGCCGACAGACCCAGAAGGAGCTCTCCCGCGCCCGGTTCCTCACCTCGGACCGGCCGCAGACCCTGCCCGGCCCCGGCATCTACGCCCGGGCCAACTCGATCGCCGCCCCCGGCCGGCTGCCCGACGGCAGCCCGTCCGAGGCCAGCTTCGCCACCGGCGTGGAGCCGCAGGTCGTCGACGAGCTGCCGGCCTCCGACCACACCGGCGGGGGTCCCGACGGCGCGCTGGGCACCACCCGGGGCGCCGGGGGTGAGCTGCGGTGAGCATCGCCAACTACCTGGTGCTGGCCGCCGTGCTGTTCACCATCGGCGCCGTGGGCGTGCTCGTGCGGCGCAACGCGATCGTGGTCTTCATGTGCATCGAGCTGATGCTCAACTCGGTCAACCTGACCCTGGTCACCTTCGCCCGGTCCACCGGCACCCTCGACGGCCAGGTCATCGCGTTCTTCGTCATGGTCGTCGCGGCCGCCGAGGTGGTCGTCGGTCTGGCGATCATCATGTCGATCTACCGCACCCGCCGGTCGGCCTCGGTCGACGACGCCAACCTGCTGAAGTACTGAGCGGAGCGCCGAGATGGACACCGTGCCCGCGACCGGGCTCCTCGCTGCCTCCTGGCTGCTGATCGCGCTGCCGCTGGCCGGGGCCGCCGTGCTCCTGCTGGGTGGGAAGCGCACCGACCGCTGGGGCCACCTCCTCGCGATCGGCACCGTCGTCGTCGCCTTCGCCCTGGGCGTGGCCTGCGCGCTCGAGCTGTCGGCCCTGGAGACGAAGAGCGTCGGCGTCGACCTGTTCACCTTCGTCTCCACCGGCTCGCTGGACGTCTCGGCCGGGCTGCTGTTCGACCCGCTGTCGGCGGTGTTCGTGCTGCTCATCACCGGGGTCGGCGCGCTCATCCACGTCTACTCGGTGGGCTACATGGCCCACGACCCCGCGCGGCGCCGGTTCTTCGCCTACCTGAACCTGTTCGTCGCCGCGATGCTGCTGCTGGTCCTAGGCGACAGCTTCGTGGCCCTCTACGTCGGCTGGGAGGGCGTCGGTCTGGCGTCCTACCTGCTGATCGCGTTCTGGTACACCCGCCCGGCCGCGGCGACCGCCGCCAAGAAGGCGTTCATCATGAACCGGGTCGGCGACGTCGGCCTGGCCCTGGCTGTGTTCCTGATGTTCGCCCAGCTGGGGACGACGTCCTACGCCGGCGTCTTCGGCTCGGTCGGGCTGCTGGCCGGCGGCACCGTCACCGCCCTGGGCCTGCTGCTGCTCCTGGGGGCGTGCGGCAAGTCCGGCCAGTTCCCGCTGCAGGCCTGGCTGCCCGACGCCATGGAGGGCCCGACCCCGGTCTCGGCGCTGATCCACGCCGCCACGATGGTCACCGCCGGGGTGTACCTGATCGCGCGCAGTGCGCCGGTCTACGACGCCACCCCCACCGCGCGCACCGTCGTCCTCGTGGTCGGGGCGATCACCATCCTGATCGGCGCGGTCGTCGGCTGCGCCTACGACGACATCAAGAAGGTGCTGGCCTGGTCCACGGTCAGCCAGATCGGCTACATGTTCCTGGCCGTGGGGCTCGGCCCGATCGGCTACGCCGCGGGCATCGCGCACCTGCTCACCCACGGCTTCTTCAAGGCCGGGCTGTTCCTGGGCGCGGGCTCGGTCATGCACGCCATGGGCGACCGCACCGACATGCGCGGCTTCGGTGGCCTCGCCACCAAGATGAAGACCACCTTCGTGACGTTCGGGCTGGGCTACCTGGCGCTCATCGGCTTCCCGTTCCTGTCCGGGTACTTCACGAAGGACGCGATCATCGAGGCCGCGTTCGACCGCGGTGGCGCATCGGGGTACCTGCTGGGCGGGATCGCCGTCCTGGGTGCCGGGCTCACCGCCTTCTACATGACCCGGCTGATGCTGATGACCTTCTTCGGCCGGGCCCGCTGGTCCACCACCGGTCCGGACGCCGTCCACCCGCACGAGTCGCCGGCGGTGATGACGCTGCCCATGGTCGTGCTCGCCGTCGGGTCGGTCGCCGCGGGCTTCCTGCTGGTCGAGGTCTTCCCGCTCGCCGACTGGCTGGCCCCGGTGTTCGGCGAGCCCGAGGAGGCCGCGCACGTCGTCCCGCCGCTGGTGGTGAGCGTGCTGGTCACCGTGGTGGTCGCCCTGGGCGTGCTGCTGGCCTGGGTGGTCGTCGGCCGCCGCGAGGTGCCGACGACGGCGCCTGAGCGGGTGTCGCTGCCGGTCCGCGCCGCCCGCGCCGGGCTGTACGCGGACACGATCAACGAGTCGCTGCTGATGCGGCCGGGGATGTGGCTGACCCGGGCCCTGGTCTGGGTGGACAACCGCGGCGTCGACGGCCTGGTCAACGGCATCGGCGCCGGGCTCGGCGGGTCCTCGGCCCGGCTGGGCCGCGCCCAGACCGGCTTCGTCCGCTCCTACGCCCTCGGCATGCTCGGCGGCGCCTTGCTCGTCGCCGGCGCCCTGCTCGCGGTGGCCGCCGGATGACCGCCCCCACCGACCACGAGGAGCTGCTGTCGTGAGCGACTACCCCTGGCTGCTCACGATGATCGTCGTCCCGGCGGTCGGCGGCGCCGTCGTCGCGGCCCTGCCCAAGGGCCGGGACGCCCTGGCCAAGCAGGTCACCCTCGGCGTCAGCGGGCTGGTGTTCGTCCTCGCCGTGCTGGCCACCGTCGCCTTCGACACCGGCGGCGACCGGTTCCAGCTGGTCACCTCGGTGTCCTGGATCCCCGCCTTCGGGGTCGACTTCGCCCTCGGGGTGGACGGCATCGCGCTGGTGATGCTGCTGCTGGTCGGGTTCCTGGTGCCGGTCGTCGTCGTCGCCTCCTGGCGGGACACCGCGCCCGCCGGGCGCACGATGCAGGCCTACTTCGCCTGGCTGCTGGTGCTCGAGGCGTTCATGGTCGGCGTCTTCGCCGCCACCGACGTCTTCCTCTTCTACGTCTTCTTCGAGGCGATGCTCGTCCCGATGTACTTCATCATCGGCAGCTACGGCGGGCCCCGCCGGCAGTACGCCGCGGTGAAGTTCTTCCTCTACAGCCTGCTCGGCGGGCTGGTGATGCTCGCCTCGGTCATCGGGCTGTTCGTGGTGAGCGAGTCCCAGCTCGGGGCGGGCACGTTCGCCTTCGACGCGCTGCGCCAGCTGGAGATCGACCCCGGCGTGCAGAAGCTCCTGTTCCTGGGCTTCTTCATCGCCTTCGCGATCAAGGCCCCGCTGGTGCCCTTCCACACCTGGCTCCCCGACTCCGGTGCCGAGGCGCCGATCGGTGGCTCGGTGCTGCTGGTCGCGGTGCTGGACAAGGTCGGCACCTTCGGCTTCCTGCGCTACTGCCTGCCGCTGTTCCCCGACGCCGCCCGGGCCTTCGCCCCCGCGGTGCTGGTGCTGGCCGTGCTGGGCATCGGGTACGCCGCGCTGCTGGCGATGGGGCAGTCGGACCTCAAGCGGCTGGTCAGCTACACCTCGATCGCGCACTTCGGGTTCATCGCGCTGGGCATCTTCGCCTTCACCACCGAGGGCGGCACCGGCGCGGTCCTCTACATGGTCAACCACGGCATCGCGACCGGTGCGCTGTTCCTCGTCGTCGGGATGCTCATCGCCCGCGGTGGGTCGCGGCAGATCAGCGACTACGGCGGGGTGGCGGCGAAGGCCCCGGTGCTGGCCGGCGTGCTGCTGGTCGCGGGTCTGGCCAGCCTCGCGCTGCCGGGCACCGGCAGCTTCGTGTCGGAGTTCCTGGTGCTGATCGGGTCGTTCCCGTCGATCCCGGTCTTCACCGTGCTGGCCACCGTGGGCATCGTGCTGGCCGCGCTCTACGTGCTGCTGATGGTGCAGCGGACGGTGTTCGGCCCGGCCCGCGGGCTGGTGGCCGAGAAGCCGTCGGCCTTCGGGGACCTGGGCCGCCGGGAGCTCGCCGTCGTCGCCCCGCTGATCGCGCTGATCATCGGGCTGGGCGTCTACCCGCAGCCGCTGCTGGACCTCATCGACCCGGCGGTCGCCGCGACCATGGTCGACGTCGGCTCCGACCCGGCCGGGTCGACCCCGGTGCACGAACCCGTCACCGCCGAGCAGGGAGCCAACTGATGGGTGCGATCCAGGCGCCGTCGCTGTCGCTGGCCGCGCTGTCCCCGCTGCTGTTCGTCTTCGGGGCGGCCGCGATCGGCGTGCTGGTCGAGGCCTTCGCGCCCCGGCACGTGCGGCACCCCGTGCAGGTCGCCCTCGCCCTGGTCGGCATGGTCGGCGGGTTCGCCGCGACCCTGCTCATCGCCGGCACGAGGACCGTCACCGCCGGCGGGGCGCTCGCCGTCGACGGGGCCGGGCTGTTCCTGCAGGCCACCATCACCGGCCTGGGGGCGCTGTCGATCCTGCTGTTCGCCGAGCGCGGGCTGGACCCGGCGCGGTCCTCCTTCGTCGCGGCCGCCGCGGTGCCGGCCGGCAGCCCCCGGGACCGTGAGCTGCTGACCAGCGAGCGGGTGCAGACCGAGGTCTACCCGCTGGCCTCCTTCGCCGTCGGCGGCATGATGCTCTTCGCCACCGCCAACGACCTGCTGGTCATGTTCATCGCCCTCGAGGTGCTCAGCCTGCCGCTGTACCTGATGAGCGGGCTGGCCCGCCGCCGGCGGCTGCTCAGCCAGGAGGCGGCGGTCAAGTACTTCCTGCTCGGCGCCTTCGCCTCGGCGTTCTTCCTCTACGGCCTGGCGCTGGTCTACGGCGCCACCGGCACCATCCGGCTCTCGGGGATCCGGGCCGCGGTCAGCGAGGACGGCACCGGCACCCTGCTGGTGCTCGGCCTCGGGCTGCTCGTCGTCGGGCTCATGTTCAAGGCCTCGGTCGCGCCCTTCCACACCTGGACCCCCGACGTCTACCAGGGCGCCCCCACCCCGGTCACGGCGTTCATGGCCTCCTGCACCAAGGTCGCCGCGTTCGGCGCGATCCTGCGGCTGCTCTACGTGGCCTTCGGGACGGCGGACTGGACCTGGCGGCCGCTGGTGTACGGCATCGCGATCGTGTCGATGGTGGTGGGCGCGGTGCTCGGCCTCACGCAGACCGACGTCAAGCGGATGCTCGCCTACTCCTCCATCGCGCACGCCGGCTTCCTGCTCACCGGGGTCATCGGGCTGGGCGGGGGCACCGGCTCCGGCCTGGCGGCGACGCTGTTCTACCTGCTCGCCTACGGCCTCACCACGCTCGGTGCCTTCGCCGTCGTCACCCTCGTCCGGGACGGCGATGGCGAGGCCACCCACCTCTCCCAGTGGGCCGGGCTGGCCCGCCGCTCCCCGCTGACCGCGGCGATCATGGCCTTCTTGCTGCTCGCGCTGGCCGGCATCCCGCTCACCAGCGGGTTCACCGGCAAGTTCGCGGTCTTCCGGGCCGCGATCGAGGTCGGGGCCTGGCCGCTGGCCGTGGTGGCCCTGGTGACCAGCGCGATCGCGGCGTTCTTCTACCTGCGGCTGCTGGTGCTCATGTACTTCTCCGAGCCCGCGGTCGACGGCCCCACCGTCGGCGTCCCCGGCCTGCCGACGACCGTCGTGCTGGCCGTGACCGTGGCGGCCACCCTGGTGCTGGGCGTCGTCCCGGGCTCGGTGCTGGACCTGGCCGAGTCCGCCGCCACCCTGATCGGGTGAGCACCGGCCGGCGGGGTGCGCGGACGCACAGCAGGCCGACGGTCCACCGGCCTCGTCCGGCGTCTATCTTCGACGGTCTATGACCGGAGCCCGCACCGCCCTCCCCGCCGCCGGGGGCGGGAGCCAGACGCAGCTGTGGAACCGCCCTGCCACGCCGGCCTCCACGATCGGCTCCTGGTTGCCCGAGGGCGAGCTGGGGGAGTCGCTGGCCGCAGGGCTCACCCGGGTCGAGGACGAGCTGCAGGCCGCCGTGGTCAGCGAGCACGACTTCGTCGGGGAGACCGCCGCCCACCTGATGACCGCCGGCGGCAAGCGGTTCCGCCCCGTGCTGGCGCTGCTGGCCGCCCACCTGGGCGACGCCGACGCGCCCCAGGTGGCCACCGCCGCGGTGGTCTGCGAGCTCACCCACCTGGCCACGCTGTACCACGACGACGTCATGGACGAGGCCCTCGTCCGGCGCGGTGCGCAGAGCGCGAACAGCCGGTGGAGCAACAGCATCGCCATCCTGACCGGCGACTTCCTGTTCGCCCGGGCCTCGGACCTGCTGGCCGACCTCGGCCCCGAGGCCGTGCGCGTCCAGGCCCGCACCTTCGAGCGGCTGGTCACCGGGCAGATCCGGGAGACCGTGGGCCCCGCGGCCGGTGAGGACCCGATCGCCCACCACCTGTCGGTGCTGGCGGACAAGACCGGCTCGCTGGTGGCCACCTCCGCCCGCTTCGGGGCCACCTTCGCCGGGGTGGACGCCGCCCTCGTCGCCGAGTTGACCGCGTTCGCCGAGGAGGTCGGGGTCGCCTTCCAGCTCTCCGACGACCTCATCGACATCACCAGCGAGAGCGGCACGTCGGGCAAGCTGCCCGGCACCGACCTGCGGGAGGGCATCGCCACCCTGCCGGTGCTGCTCGCGCTGGCCGGCGACGACCCGGCCGAGGCGCGGCTGCGCGCACTCGTCGCCGGGCCGGTCACCGACGAGGCCGACCACGCCGAGGCGCTGGCCCTGCTGCGTGCCTCGGCCTCGCTGGGCCGGGCCACCGAGGTGCTGCAGTCCTACGCCGACCGGGCCCGCGCCCGGCTCACCGCCGTCCCCGAGGGCGACGTGCGCGAGGCGCTGGACGCGCTGTGCGACTACGTGGTGACCCGCTCCGCATGACCGACGCGACCCAGGGACCATGGGTCGCATGGGGACCCGTCGCACCGCCCGCCTGACCGCTGCCCTCACCGGGGTCGTCCTGCTCGCCGGCTGCGGCTCGTCGGCGTCCGGGGAGTCCGAGGCCGATGCCGCGGCCGCCAGCCCCCCCGCCGGCGCCCCGGCGCTCGAGGTGGAGACCGTGCTGGACGGCCTGGACCACCCTTGGGACGTCGCGCAGGCCCCCGATGGCACCCTGCTGGTCGACGAGCGGGACGGCGGGTTCACCGCCGTGCTCCCCGACGGCTCCAGCCGGCAGCTCGAGGCGGACTTCGACGACCTCTGGGCCGACGGCGAGACCGGGCTCATGGGCCTGGTGCTCAGCCCGGCCTTCGCCACCGACCGCACCCTCTACACCTGTCAGGGCGTCACCGACGGCGGGGCGGACGGCGGCCCCGGCATCGAGGTGATCGGCTGGACCGTCGACGCGGACTGGACCGCCGCGACCCGGGTGGCCGACCCGCTGGTCGGCCAGATCCCGGTGAACACCGACTCCGGCCGGCACGGCGGCTGCCGGCTGCGCTTCGACGACACCGGTCAGCTGCTCGTCGGCACCGGGGACAACGCGCTCGGCACCAACCCGCAGGACCTCTCCACGCTGGCCGGCAAGCTGCTGCGGGTCGACCCGCAGACCGGGCAGCCCTCGACGGACAACCCCTTCCTCGAGCTCACCGACCCGACCTCGCACGCGATCGTGGGCTACGGGCACCGCAACGTCCAGGGCATCGCGGTGCAGCCCGGCACGGGTGCGGTCTACACCGCCGAGCAGGGCAGCCAGGTCGACGACGAGGTCAACCTCGCCGAGGACGGCGGCAACTACGGCTGGGACCCGGTCGGCTCTGGCGAGTACGACGAGAGCGTCCCGATGACCGACACCGAGATCCCCGGCGCGATCGAGGCCGTGTGGAGCTCCGGCGACCCGACCATCGCCGTCTCCGGCATCACGTTCCTGGACGGGGCGGAGTGGGGCGAGTACGACGGACTGCTGCTGCTCGGCGTGCAGAAGGACACCGGGGTCCTGGCGCTGCGGCTGGGCGAGGACGGCAGCCTGGTCGAGCAGTTCCGGATCCCCGAGCTGGAGGGCACCTACGGCCGGGTCCGCAGCCCGCAGCTGGGCAGCGACGGCTCGCTGTACCTGACCACCGACAACGGCGAGGGCGCCGACCAGCTGCTCCGGGTCACCCCCGCGAGCTGACCCGCTCGGGCACGGGGACGTCCTCGGGCAGCAGCGGGCAGGGCTCCGGCGTCCCCCAGGTGGTGCGCAGCGGCAGCACGCCGGCCCAGTCGGCCGCCGGGGCCGTCAGGTCGCGCTCGTCCTCGCCGGGCGGGCCGGTGCGTGCCTTGACGCTGGCCTCGGTCAGGTCCAGCGCGAGGACGGCGGTCGCGGCGAGCTCGCGCCGGTCGGGCTGCCGGGTCGCCGTCCACGAGCCGGGTGCCAGGTGCTCGGTGAGGACGCCGAGCCCGTGCCACCGCTCGTCGGGGTCCTCGACGAGCCGGGCCGTGCCCTGGACGACGGCCGACCGGTGGTTCATCGAGTGGTGGAAGGCCGAGCGGCTGTAGACGATCCCGTCGACGTGGGTGACGGTGAAGCACACCGGCAGTCCGCCCCCGGCCGCCCGCAGCGTGGCCGCGCCGGTCGAGCCGTGCAGGTAGAGGGTGTCGCCGTCCCGGCCGTAGGCGGTGGGCACGACCAGTGGCCCGGCCGGCATCGCCAGACCCAGGTGGCCGACCAGTCCGGCGTCGAGCAGGGCGTACAGCTCCGCGCGGTCGCTGCGGGCCCGGACGGCGTTGCGGCGCACGGTGGAGCGGGAGGTGGGGGAGAGCGGCGTGGTCACGGGACCACCCTGACCCGGTACGTGGCATCCTCCGAGAGCCAATCCCGCGCTGTTCCGGCAGTCCACTCCCCTCGAGGTGCCCGTGGTCGACGTCCCGCCGCTGGTGCTGGACCGCACGGTCGGCACCCCCCTGGCCGTGCAGCTCGCCGACGGCCTGCGGGCGGCCACCGCCGACGGTGCGCTGCGTGCGGGGGACCGGCTGCCCTCGACCCGCGAGCTCGCCGCGCTGCTGCGGGTCAGCCGGACCGTCACCGCGGGGGCCTACGACCAGCTGCTCGCCGAGGGCTGGCTCGAGGGCCGTCGCGGGGTGGGCACCTTCGTCGTCGGCACCCCGCAGCCGGCGCCGTCGTCCGGTCGGTCGTCCCGGGTGGCCCCGGCCGCCGGCGTGGTCGACCTGCGGCCCGGGGCGCCGTGCCTGGAGGTGCTGGACCGGGCTGCCTGGCGCCGGGCCTGGCGGGCCGCCGGCGACCGGGACCCCGACGTCGGCTGGGACCCCCGGGGCGACCCGGTCTTCGGGGCGGCCGTCGTCGAGCACCTGCTCCGGCACCGCGGGCTGCCGGCCGACCCGGCCGACGTGCTGGGCACGTCCGGCACGTCGGCCGGGGTCGCCGAGGTCGCCCGGTTGCTTCCGCCGGGCGCCCGGGTCGGGGTGGAGGACCCGGGCTACCAGCGGGTGGTCGGTGCGCTCACCGCAGCCGGCGTGCAGTGCGTCCCGGTGCCGGTGGACGCCGACGGGCTGGTGGTCGACCGGGTGCCGCCCGGTCTCGCCGCCGTCTACTGCACCCCGGCCCACCAGTTCCCCCTCGGCGGCCGGCTGCCGGCCGCCCGCCGGGTCGCGCTGGTCGACCGGGCCCGCGCCGAGGGACTGCTGCTGCTCGAGGACGACTACGACGGTGAGCTGCGCTACGACGTGGCGCCGCTGCCGCTGTTGGCCGCGCTGGGCCCCGACGTCGTCGTCCACCTGGGGACGACGTCCAAGGTCCTCAGCCCCACCCTGGGCGTCGGTTGGCTGGTGGCCCCGCCGTGGGTGCGCGACGCCCTGCTGGAGGCCCGCACCCGCACCGGGACCCGGCCCGCCCGGGCCGGCCAGCGGGTGTTCGCCGACCTCGCCGACTCCGGTGACCTGGCCCGGCACCTGCGTCGACTCCGTCGCGAGCTGGCCGCCCGCCGGGAGCTGGTCCGCGCCGCGGTCACGGCCGCCGGGCACCGCACCGTGGGCGACGCGGCCGGGGCGCACCTCGTCGTCCCGCTGCCCGACCGGGCGACCGAGGAGCACGTCCGCGCCGCAGCAGCGGCCCGCGGCGTCGCCGTGGACGGCCTGGCGTGGCACACCGCCGCGGACGGACCCGCCGGCCTCGTCGTCGGCTGGGCCGCACCCACCCGGGCCGCCCTCGTCCCCGCCCTCGAGGTCCTGACCACCGCCCTCACGCCCTGACGAGGAGCGCCTCCCCCGTCAGGGGGGTCAGGCGCGGACGGGGAGGGACAGGGGACCGCGGAGGACGGTGGCGACGCGGGGCACCGGCCGCCCGGCCGGACGGAGCCGGGGCGCGCGCTCGGCGAGCAGCCGCAGCGCGACCTCGCCCTCCAGCCGGGCCAGCGGCGCGCCCAGGCAGTAGTGCACGCCGCCGGAGAAGGCCAGGTGCGGCACGGTCTGCTCGCGGTGCAGGTCGAAGCGGTCGGGGTCGACGTGCACGGCGGGGTCGCGGTTGGCGCTGGCGAGCAGCAGCAGCACGCCGCTGTCCTTCCGCACCGGGGCGCCGTCCACCTCGAGGTCCTCGTGGGCGAACCGGGCGGTGAGCTGCACCGGCGGGTCGTAGCGCAGCGTCTCCTCGATGGCCGCCGCGGCCAGCGACGGGTCGGCGACCAGGGCGTCCCACTGGCCCGGCGTGCGGTGCAGGGCCTGGACGGCGTTGCCGATGAGGTTGGTGGTCGTCTCGAACCCGGCGACCAGGAGCAGCTGGGCGAGCGCGAGCACCTCGTCGGCGGTGGCCCGCCCGCCGTCCACGGCCTGGGCGAGGGTCGACACCACGTCCTCGCCGGGGTCGGCCCGGCGCTGCTCCAGCAGTTCGGCGAACAGCGCCCGCAGGTCCGCGGTGGCCTGCGCCAGTTCCCGCGCGTGGGCGGGGGAGCGCACGCCCTCCAGCGAGGACCCCAGCGCCCGTCCCCAGCGGGCGAACCGCTCGCTGTCCACGTCGGGCACGTCGAGCAGCGCCGCGATGACGGTGATCGGGAGCGGCGAGGCCAGGTCGCGCACCAGGTCGAAGCGGCCCCGGGCGAGCGCGGCGTCCAGCAGCTCCCCGGTCACCCGCTCGGCCACCGACCGGTAGTGCTCCAGCCGCCGGGGGGCGAACGCGGGCTGCGCCAGGCGACGCAGCCGGGTGTGGTCGGGCGGGTCCAGGGTGAGCAGCGAGAGGTCGACCGGCTCGAGCAACGAGCCGTCCTCGCCGCCGTCCCCGAGCCGGCTGCCGCCGTCGGAGAGCCGGACCCCGAAGCGGCGGTCCCGCAGCACCGACTCGACCGAGGCGTGCGTGGCCAGTGCGGTGAGCCCGGTGCGGCTGCGCACCGGGCCGCCGGCCGCCTGGGCGGCCCGCAGCTCGGCGAAGACCGGGTAGGGGTCGGTCCGCCACGGCCGGTGCAGCAGGCGGGCGACCCGGTCGCCCCGGACGGCGAGGGCCATCCCCCCGGCGCGCAGGGCGCCGATGCGCAACCCCAGGACGGCGTCGGCCGTCAGCTGGCCGATCGCCGTCCGGGGCCGCGCGTGGTCCACGTCGGTCAGTCCACGACCCAGTTGTCGCTGCCGCGCAGCAGCGCGTCCAGGTCGGCGGGCTGGGCGCTGCGGGCGTCCTCGAGCTGGTCGCTCATCATCGCCTCGTAGGTCGGCTTCTCGATCGAGCGGAAGACGCCCATCGGGGTGTACCGGAGGTCCTGGCTGGACAGCCGGGACAGCGCGAAGGCGTAGGCCGGGTCGGTGCGGTGCGCGTCGTGCACCACGATGTCGGCCTCGGCGACCTGGTGGGTCTCGGCGATCCGGAGGCCACCGGAGCCGTCGGCGACCACGCACGAGGCGCCGTCGGGCCCGAAGACCAGCTTCTCCCCGTGCACCAGCGGGATCGTCCACTGCTTGCCGGTCAACGGGTCCTTGAGCAGCTCGAAGGCGCCGTCGTTGAAGATGTTGCAGTTCTGGTAGATCTCCACCAGCGAGGTGCCCTTGTGCTCCGCGGCCTGCCGCAGCACGTCGGTGAGCCCCTTGCGGTCGGAGTCCATCGCCCGGCCGACGAAGGTCGCGTCCGCGCCCAGCGCCAGCGACACCGGGTTGAACGGGTGGTCCAGCGAGCCCATGGGGGTGCTCTTGGTGACCTTGCCGATCTCCGAGGTGGGCGAGTACTGGCCCTTGGTGAGCCCGTAGATCCGGTTGTTGAACAGCAGGATCGTCAGGTCCACGTTGCGGCGCAGGGTGTGGATCAGGTGGTTGCCGCCGATCGACAGCGCGTCGCCGTCCCCGGTGACCACCCAGACCGACAGGTCCGGACGGGAGGCGGCCAGCCCGGTCGCGATCGCCGGCGCGCGGCCGTGGATCGAGTGCATCCCGTAGGTGTTCATGTAGTACGGGAACCGCGACGAGCAGCCGATCCCGGAGATGATCACCATGTCCTCGCGGGCGATCCCCAGCGAGGGCAGGAACGACTGGACCGCGTTGAGGATGACGTAGTCACCGCACCCGGGGCACCAGCGCACCTCCTGGTCGGTCTTGAGGTCCTTGCCCTTGAGCGTGGTCTGCTTCTCGCCGTTGGTCTCCACCGAGCGGGCGACGGCGTCGGCGATGCGCTGGTCGTAGGCCGGCATCCCGAGCTCGTGCACGTGGGTGTCGATGGCGTGTGCGGTGTCGTCCGAGAACGTGGTCACGACTGGCCTCCGGTGGTGGCGGGGACGGTCGCCCCGTCGATGGCGTCCTGGAGGACGGCGGCGAGCTCGGCTGCCCGGAAGGGCAACCCGGTCACCTGGGTGTGGCTCTGCACGTCGACCAGGTACTCCGCGCGGAGCACCTTGGAGAGCTGGCCGAGGTTCATCTCCGGGCAGACCACCCGGTCGTAGGACCGCAGGATCTCCCCGAGGTCGTTGGGCAGCGGGTTGAGGTGCCGCAGGTGGACCTGGGCGATCGAGCGCCCGGATCGGCGGATCCGCCGGCAGGCAGCCCCGATCGGACCGTAGGTGGAGCCCCAGCCGATGACGGCGACGCGGGCGTCGCCGTCGGGGTCGTCGACCTCGGTCGGGGGCAGGCTGGCGGCGATGCCGTCGACCTTGGCCTGCCGGGTCCGGACCATGAAGTCGTGGTTGGCCGGGTCGTAGGAGATGTTCCCGGTGCCGTCGGCCTTCTCCAGCCCACCGATGCGGTGCTGCAGGCCGGAGGTGCCGGGCACCGCCCACGGACGGGCCAGGGTCTCCGGGTCGCGCAGGTAGGGCAGGAACTCCGGCGTCCCGTCGGCGGCCTGGCCGTTGGGCTCGGTGGTGAACTCCACCCGCAGGTCGGGCAGGTCCTCGGTCGCCGGGACCGACCACGGCTCGGCGCCGTTGGCCAGGTAGCCGTCGGACAGCAGGAACACCGGGGTGCGGTAGGTCAGCGCGATCCGGCAGGCCTCGATCGCGGCGTCGAAGCAGTCACCGGGGGAGCGCGGGGCCACCACCGGCACCGGTGCCTCGCCGTTGCGCCCGTAGAGGGCCTGGAGGAGGTCCGACTGCTCGGTCTTGGTGGGCAGCCCGGTCGAGGGGCCACCGCGCTGGACGTCGACGATGACCAGCGGCAGCTCGGTCATCACGGCCAGCCCGATCGTCTCGGCCTTCAGGGCGACACCCGGGCCCGAGGTCGTCGTGATGCCCAGGGCACCGCCGAAGCTGGCCCCCAGGGCGGCGCCGATGCCGGCGATCTCGTCCTCGGCCTGGAAGGTGCGCACGCCGAAGGACTTGTGCTTGGACAGCTCGTGCAGCACGTCCGAGGCCGGGGTGATCGGGTAGGCGCCCAGGAACACCGGCAGGCCGGAGCGGACGCCGGCGGCGACCAGCCCGTAGGCCAGTGCCTGGTTGCCCGAGATGTTGCGGTAGGTGCCCGCAGCCATCGGGGCCGGCTTGATCTCGTAGGAGACCGCGAAGGCCTCCGTCGTCTCGCCGTAGTTGAACCCGGCGCGGAAGGCCGCGATGTTGGCCGCGGCGATCTCGGGCTTCTTGCGGAACTGGCGCTCCAGGAAGCGGACGGTGCCCTCGGTGGGCCGGTGGTACATCCAGGACAGCAGGCCGAGGGTGAACATGTTCTTGCTGCGCTCGGCCTCCTTCTTGCCCAGGCCGGAGTCCGCGAGCGCGTCGGTGGTCATCGACGTCAGCGGCACGCTGACCAGCTGCCAGCCGTCCAGCGACCCGTCGGTCAGCGGGTTCTCCGCGTAGCCGACCTTGGCCAGGTTGCGGGCGGAGAACTCGTCGGAGTCCGCGATCAGCAGGCCACCGCCGGGGAGGTCGGCGATGTTGGCCTTGAGCGCGGCCGGGTTCATCACGACCAGCACGTCGGGGGCGTCCCCGGGGGTCATGATGTCGTGGTCGGCGAAGTGCAGCTGGAAGCTGGAGACGCCGGGCAGGGTCCCCGTGGGCGCCCGGATCTCGGCGGGGAAGTTGGGCAGCGTCGACAGGTCGTTGCCGAAGGACGCGGTCTCGCTGGTGAAGCGGTTGCCGGTCAGCTGCATGCCGTCGCCGGAGTCGCCGGCGAGCCGGATCACGACCCGGTCGAGGGCCACGACGCTCTTGACGAGCCCGCCGGGCGCCGAGGGCTGCGTCTCGGGGGTGGTGGCGGGGGTGGTGTCAGTCATCAGGGGTGTACCTCCACCGGCCGAGGTTACGGCGCGGGTCGCGGGCGCGACGGCTCAGGACCCCTGCAGTGGCCGAGCCCACAGAGGGTGCCCTCAGCCGGCTCGGTTCGGGAGTGCTCCGAAGTCGGCCAGCGTGCGGGCCGCGACCTCGCGGAGCTTGACGTTCGTGTCCTGGGAGACCGTCCGCAGCACCCCGAACGCGTCGTCGGGGGAGATCCGCCGGACGACGGCGACCGCGCCCTTGGCCTGCTCGATCACCGCCCGCGAGGCGATGGCCTCCTCGAGCTGGCTGATCAGCGTGGCCGACCGGTGCTGCTGCAGCTGCCCGGCGACCAACCCGGTGGCGATCCGGCTGATCAGCGTGGCGACCGCCTCGTCGTCGTCGGAGAAGCCGTCGAGGGAGTGGCTGTACAGGTTCAGCGCCCCGAAACGCTGGTCGTCGACCACCAACGGGCAGGCCAGGAAGGCCCGCACCCCGTCGGCGACCGCGGCCTGGGTGAACTCCGGCCAGGCCTGCATCGACTCCGAGACGGTCACCCGGACGCAGACGCCCTCCCGCGCGGCGTGCAGGCAGGGGCCCTCGTCGGCGTCGTACTGGTCCCGGTCGACGGCCAGGGTGCGCTCGTCGGTCCACGCCGAGGTGAAGGGCGTGCCGTCCTTCAGCACGGTGACGCCGGCGGCGTCGCAGTCCCCGACGACCTCCTTGGCGAGCACGGCGACCCACTGCAGCAGCTCGGTGACCTCACGGCCGTGCACGCCCGGCCCGGTCAGCGCCTCGACCACCCGGGCCACGGCCGCGGGCCGGGCTGCCGCGACGTGAGCGACCATCTCGCGGGTGTCGCGCGTGGACGCCCGGTTGGGCAGCGGGCCGGAGTCCTGCGCGGTGTCCCGGAGGACCGGCTGCAGGGAGATCTGTTCGCCGGTGCTGGTGTCGGTGCTCATGGGACGGTGCTCCGTGGCGGTCGGGGCGGGGGGGCGGGCGATCGATCGAGCATACGAGGTGCACCGGCCCGGTCCGGGGGCCTCAGCCGGGGAACGGCCTCCCGGGCCCCCGCGTTGACCCCGGCGTGCACCGCTGGAACAACGGTCTGAAGACCGCACTGCTGCTGGGCCTGATGGCCGGGGTGGTCCTCGCCGCCGGTGCGCTCATCGGCGGCCGGGGCGGCCTGCTGGTCGCCCTGGTGGTCGCGGTGGCCGTCAACGGCTACGCGTGGTTCAACAGCGACCAGCTCGCGCTGCGGTCCATGCGGGCGTTCCCGGTGACCGAGACGCAGGCGCCGCAGGTGTACGCCATCGTCCGGGAGCTCGCGACCGAGGCCCGCCAGCCGATGCCGCGGCTCTACGTCAGCCCCACCAACCAGCCCAACGCCTTCGCCACCGGCCGCAACCCGCGCAAGGCCGCGGTCTGCTGCACCCAGGGGATCCTGGAGCTGCTGGACCGTCGCGAACTGCGCGGCGTGCTGGCCCACGAGCTGTCCCACGTCTACAACCGGGACATCCTGATCGGGTCGGTGGCCGGGGCGATGGCCACCGTGGTCACCTGGCTGGCGCACGTGGCAGCGTTCTCGAGCCTCTTCGGCGGCCGGTCCGACCGCGGCGGTGGGGGCAACGCGCTGGGCAGCCTGCTGCTGGTCGTCCTGGGTCCGGTCGCGGCCGGGGTGGTCCAGATGGCCGTGAGCCGCAGCCGGGAGTTCCAGGCCGACGCCTCGGGCGCGCAGTTGTCCGAGGACCCGCTCGCGCTGGCCTCGGCGCTGCGCAAGCTGGAGAGCGGCGTCACGGCGCGGCCGCTGCCCCAGGACGACCGGCTGGTCGCCCAGAGCCACCTGATGATCGCCAACCCGTTCCGCGGGGCCGGGTTGGCGACCATGTTCGCCACCCACCCCCCGATGGCCGAGCGCATCGCCCGCCTGGAGGCCATGGCCGCGAGGTGACGTGCTGGAACGGCCCCCTCGCAGGGCCCCGCGCCGCGCGGAGCGTGGCGCGGGGGGCGAGGGGGTCCTTACCGGTAGTTGTCGAACTGCAGGGCGATCTCGAAGTCGGTGGACTTCAGCAGGGCCTGCACGGCCTGGAGGTCGTCGCGCTTCTTGCCGCTGACCCGGAGCTGGTCGCCCTGGATCTGGGCCTGGACGCCCTTGGGGCCCTCGTCGCGGATGGTCTTGGCGATCTGCTTGGCCTTGTCCGAGGCGATGCCCTGCTGGATGGTCGCGGAGATCTTGTAGGTCTTGCCGGAGGCCTGGGGCTCGCCGGCGTCCAGGGCCTTCATCGAGATGCCCCGCTTGACCAGCTTCTCCTTGAACACCTCGAGCGCGGCGGCGACCCGCTCCTCGGTGTCGGCGGTGAGGGTGACGCCCTCCTCGCCGGCCCACGCGATGGCGGCGTTCGTGCCACGGAAGTCGAAGCGCTGGCTGAGCTCCTTGCCCGCCTGGTTCAGGGCGTTGTCCACCTCCTGGCGGTCGACCTTGCTGACGACGTCGAAGGACGCATCTGCCATGTCCGGGGTCCTCTCTGTCTGGTGTCGGACCACCCGGTGGGCGGCCCGATCGGTCTTGTACGCTCGTCGGGCACCAACGCACGCGGCGGGTTGCCCGAGTGGCCAATGGGAGCGGACTGTAAATCCGCCGGCTTAGCCTTCGAAGGTTCGAATCCTTCACCCGCCACGCCTGGTGCGACGGCCCCCGACCCTACGGTCGGGGGCCGTCGTCATGCGGTGGGGGCCCGGGCGCTGGCCACCGCGGTGCGCTCCAGCCCCTGACCGGCGAGGAACAGCCACCCGAAGGCGATCTTCACGGTGCGGGTGCACGTGACGGTGACCTCGACCCCGTCGGTCTGCACCGACCACGCCTCGAGCCGGGTGCCCCCGTCGGCGAGCTGGTCGGCGACCGCGGCCTGCGCGCTGTCCCGGGTCAGCGGCAGGCTGGTGCCGACGCCCTCGCGGTAGACGAGCCCCTCGTCGGTCCGGTTGGCCGCGGCCAGCGCCGCCCCGTCGCAGACCGACTGCACGCGGCGCTGTTCGAGGAAGGCGTCCGAGGCGGCGATCGCGCCGAAGGCCATCAGGGCGGCCACCGACCAGCAGACCAGCACGAACGGCAGCGTGGAGCCCTCCTCGGAGCTCCTCGGCGGCGGGACCACGCGCGCACTGTAGGGCCGGAGGCGACGTCCGTGGGCCGCCCTGTGGACGACGACGGGCCTGTGGACGACGGGTCCGGACGGTCGGACGGCGGCGACACACTCCCCGGCATGACGATCGAGGTGCCACCGGGGCAGCTGTACGACCTCGCCGACGGGTTGACCGCCACCTCCTCCACCGTCGCCGCCGTCCCGGCCCGGTTGGGGGACGGCGCCGTGGGCGGGGACGTCGAGCCGGCCCTGGTCTCGTTCTGCGCCGCCGCCGCGGCGGCAGCCACCCTCGTCGCGGGGGAGCTGGACTGGTTGGGCACCACGATCGCCGCGGTCGCCGACGCGTGGCTGGGTCTGGACGGTTCGCTGCTGGCGCCGCCGGGCGGCGTGGTGGCCCGGTGACCGCGGTGCTGCCCCCGCCGGTGGAGTTGCTCGACCCGCCGGGTGACCCCGGTGTGCTGGCCGCGGCGCGGGACGACCTGGCCGGGGCGGGCTTCGCGCTGGGGGTGGCGGCCGCCCACCTCCAGGGCTCGGCCGCCCGAGCGGCGGCGTGGCTGGGTGCCGATGCCTCGGCGGCGGCGCTGCAGACCGGGACGGCGGCCACGGTGGTGCAGACGCTCCACGACGCGGTGACCTCGGCGGTGGTCGCCGTCGACGCCCACCACGACGAGCTGGTCGCCGCCCGTGCCCGGTTGTCCGTGCTGCGGGCCGACCAGGAGGCCGACGCGGCCGACGCGCAGACCCGGCTCGCGAGCCTGGTCGACCCGGCCGCCCAGGTCAGCTCGGTGGTGGACCCGCCGGGCGTGGCCGGGGTGCTCGCCGGGTTTGACGCCGCCGAGGCCGACCGCGCCGCCGAGCACGCCGCCCTCCTGGGATCGGTGGCCGAGCACGCGGCGAGCACCGCCGCCGTGCTCGCCGGTGCGCTGGCGGGGGTGGGCGGGGGAGGGGACTTGGGCGGGTCGTCGGCCTCGGCGGCGGTGACCCTGCACCTGGCCGTCGTGCTGCCCGGCCACGGCACCTCGGTGCTCCTGGACCTCGGGTGGGAGGCCGCCCGGGCGCTCACGGCCCCGGGCACCGCGGCAGAGGTGGTGGCCGCGGCGGAGCGGTACGCACCGGTCCTCGCCGACCCGGTGGTGGCTGCGGCTGCGGTCGTGGCCCTGGGGCGCAGCGGGCTGACCCAGCTCCTCACCCAGGTCGGGGCCTCCGGTGCCGACGGGTCGACCGACCCGCTGGCCGGCGTGCTGGCCCGGACCCTCGGGGCGGCGGGGGCTGCCGGTGACCGCGTGCCGGGCGCGGCCCCGGTCCTCGACGGGGTGCTGGACCCCGACGACCCGTCGGGGGACCCCGACGTGGTGGCGCTGGGGATGGGGGCGGTGCTGGCCGAGCCCGGTGCCGGCGCCGACCTCGCGGCTCGGTGGGTCCGCCGGCTGCTGCACCGGGAGGCCGCGCAGGGGTCGTCCTCGGTCGACCGGACCACCGGCACCGGTCCGGACCCGGTGGCCGTGGGCCTGGGTGTGCTGGTGGCGGCGGGGCGGTCCGACACCGCGGCGGGGCTGCTGTCGGACCGGCCGACCTGGGACGCGCTGCTCGGCCGCACCTGGCCCGACGGCGCAGCCGACCTCGTCGACCTCGTCGAGCTGGCGGGTCGGTCGGGGGCGGCGGCCGAGGACGTGGTCGCGGCTGCCCTGACCGCGGCCGGTGCCGACCTGCTGCCCGGTTCGGCCCGCGTGCTGACCGTCGACCCGGGCACCTGGGCGGTGGTGGCACCTGCGCTGACCCGGGTGGCGGTGGACCACCCCGCGCCCCTGGTCGCCGGGCTGGGGAGTCCCGGGGCGCCGGGATCGGCCGCCCTGCTGTCCGGCGCCGCCCTGCTCGGGTCCACCGAGGAACGCCGCGGCCTGGTCGCCACGGCCGTCGAGCGGGCCGCGGCCGGCACGGACACCTCGGCCGCGGTGACCGGCGCCCTGGTCGCCCTGGAGGACCACGCGCGGTGGCTGGCGTGGCTGCTGCCGACCGTGGTGGCCCGGCACGACGCCGCGGGCCGCAAGGCCGACTACGACCTGCTCGTCACCCTCCCGGTGCTGCTGGTGCGCGGGCCCTGGGGCCAGGCCCTGCAGGCCGGTGCGGGTCTGCTCGCCCCGGTGCTGCACGCCGACGGATCCGTCGCCCGCCCCGCACCGGCCCCGGTGCCGACCGGTCCCGGTGGGGTCGCCGCACGCCTGGACACGTCCCCCGGAGCGGCGCTGGACCCCGCGGTGCTGGCCGGCGCGCTCCAGGCGCACGACGAGGTGGCGGCGGCCCTGGCCCTGCCGGTGCCGCTGGCACCGTCCCCGGCAGTGGCCCCCGAGCTCGCGCTGCCCGACCGCACCGACGGTCGCCCCGGCCGACCGGTGCTGCCGGGCCACCCCGGTGTCGGCGCGCCGGGCCCGCGCTGACCAGCTCGGACACCACTCCGGACACCACTCCGGGACCAGGGGCCCGTCCTGACCCACCCGTCCCGGGTGTCACCCGTTCGATGACACCGGGTGCCATCGGTTCGACGCAGAGTGATGACGCCACATGTCGTCACCTGTTCGTGCTGTCAACGGCTTGCTCGTGTGGGTGACACGCCGGAGTCTTGAGGAAGCGGTCCGTGCCGACCTTGCTCTGCCCCCGCGTGGGCGGCTGCCCGCATCTCTGAGCAGTCCTGCCATGCCTGAGGAGGCGTCATGTCCAGCACCACCGCCATGTCCACCGACCGCAACCCCCGCTGGGGCCGCAACCCCCGCTGGGGCCGGAACCCCCGCTGGGGCCGCTGACCCCTGCGTCGACTCCGTCGACACCCTGGCCGGCCCGCCCCTCCCGAGGGGTGAGCCTGGCCGGTCAGGGGCCTGATCGCTGTTAGCCTCGGCCAACGACTTTCCCTACACCAGTCAGGGTCGATGTTGGCCGAGGTCCAGGTCCCCAGCTCCGCTGGGCGAGCGGTTGTGCGGCAGCCCTGGCTCCTCGCCGGCGCAGCCGTCCTGCTGGCGTGCCTGGGCGCCTCCTTCTCCCTCGCCGACGTCACGCCGGCCCCGTCGGCGTACGCGGTCGTGGCCCTCCTGGTCGCCTTCCTCCTGACGGAGTCGGTGCACTTCGACTTCGAGTACCGCCGTCAGACGCTGTCGGTGGCCACGGTGGAACTGGCCCTCGTGCTCGGGCTGGTCGAGATCGGGGGCTTCTGGACCGCCGTCGCCCGGGTCGTGGCGGTGAGCGTCGTCCTGGCCGTCAAGCGGTACGTGGCCGCCAAGGCCGTCTTCAACGCCGCCTTGGCCGTCGTCGAGGTCGCGGCGGCCGCCGCCGTCTACCGCTGGCTGGGCTCCCCGGACATCCAGGAGCCGGTCAGCTGGCTGGTGCTCTACCTCGCCGTGACCGCAGCCGGCGTCGTGGCCTTCGCCATGGTCTGGGTGGCCATCAGCGTCGCCGATCGGGCGCCGGGCCACTCGTACTGGACCGGTGCCGTGGTGCCCGTCTTCGTCATGGGCCCGCTCAGCGGCCTGGTCGCCGTCGTGGCCCTGGTGCTCGCCGGGCAGTCGCCGTGGGCCTGGGCGCTGGTCGTCCCCGTCGTCCTCGCGCTGGTGGCGGTGTTCCGGCAGTCGGCCCGGGTCGCCCGGGAACGGCGCAACGTCCAGCGGGTCTACGACTTCGCGCGACGGGTGGAACAGGTCAGCCCCGACGACGCGGGCGTCCAGCAGATCGTCACCGCGGTGCGGGAGCTCCTCAACGCCGACCGGGTGGCCCTGTGGCTGCCCCCGTACCTCGACGAGGAGCCCCGGCTCGTCGTCTCGCAGGACGGGGGTTCGGCGCCCTGGTACGACGGGCCCAGCGACCCCGACGACCTCGTCCGCCGCCGTGCGGTGGCTGCCGAGCACGGGGCGCCCGTGCTGGTCACCGGCGCGCGGGCCACCCCCGAGGAGCGGGCCGCCCTCGACCGCAGAGGGGCCCAGGAGGTGCTCGGCGCCCCGGTCGTGACCGCGGCGGGGGAGTACGGCTACCTCGAGGTGTGCGACCGGCAGAGCGACATCGTGTCCTTCGCCGAGGGCGACCGGGCCGCGCTGGACTCGATGCTCACCCACGTCAACGCCGCCATCCGCCAGCAGCAGCTGCTGACCCGGATCCGCTACGACGCCGACCACGACCGGCTGACCGGGCTGCCCAACCGGCAACGGCTGGCCGCCGAGGTCGACGCGCTGCTGGCCGTGGCGCCCGGGGTGGCCCGGATCGGTCTGGTGCTGGCCTCCCTGGACAACTACACCGAGGTCACCGACACCCTGGGTCACGCAGCCAGCGACGAGCTCCTGCTCGTGACCGCCGGTCTGCTGCGCGAGCACGCACCGCCCACCGCCCTGGTGGCCCGGATGGAGGGCGGGCAGTTCGCCGTCCTGCTGCCCGGGTTGAGCCTGCCGGCCACCGAGCGCGCCGCCCGCCGGCTGCGCGACGCCGCGTCCACCCGGGCCCGGGTGGCCGGGCTGGACCTGGAGGTGTCGCTCACCCTGGGAGTGGCCGCCTCCCCGGTGCACGGGGACGAGTCCGGTGCGCTCATGCAGCGGGCCGACGTCGCCCTGCTGGCCGGCCACAGCTCCGGCGGGGTGGCCAGCTACCACCCGGTGCTGGACCAGCAGAGCCTGCGCCGGCTGCAGCTGGGCACCGAGCTCGAGTCGGCGATGGCCGAGAAGCAGATCACCGTGGTCTTCCAGCCCATCGTGGACACCGCGACGTCGGACATCGTGGCGGTGGAGACCCTGGTCCGCTGGGCGCACCCGCGTTACGGCAACGTCCCCCCGGACGACTTCATCGGCCTGGCCGAGCAGATCGGCCGGATCGGCGTGGTCACCGACTACGTGCTCGACCTCGCGCTGGCCCGCTGCCGGCGGTGGCTGGACCAGGACATCGCCCTGTCGGTCGCGGTCAACCTCTCCGCCCGGTGCCTGGCCGAGACCGACCTGGTCGACCGGGTGCGTGCCGCGCTGCGGCTGCACGGCGTGCCCGGTGAGCTGCTGACCCTCGAGCTGACCGAGGGCAGCGTGGTCGACGACTCGGTGCGCAACTCCACCGTGCTGGCCGACCTGCACTCCCTGGGCCTGCGGTTGTCCATGGACGACTTCGGCACCGGCTACTCCTCGCTGTCCCAGCTCCGGCAGCTGCCCATCGACGAGCTGAAGATCGACAAGTCCTTCGTGCTCGGCATGTCGACCAGCCAGAGCGAGTCCTTCATCGCCCGCTCGATCGTCGAGCTCGCGCACAACCTGGGCCTGCGGGTGGTGGCCGAGGGCGTCGAGGACGAGGTCACCCGGGACCTGCTGGCCGAGATGGGCTGCGACAAGCTGCAGGGCTTCCTGGTCAGCCGGCCGCTCCCCGACGACCGCCTCGAGGCCTGGCTGCTGGCCCGTACGGGGGTCCGCACCGCCGCCCCGGGCGCGCCGCACCGGAGGCTGTTCGTGCGGTCCTGAACGCGTTTGTTAGAGTCTCCCGGCACGCTCCGCGAGGGGCTCAGCGCCTCAGGGCGTAGGGTCTCAGCGGCGCAGGCAGGCCCCTTTAGCTCAGTCGGCAGAGCGTCTCCATGGTAAGGAGAAGGTCTACGGTTCGATTCCGTAAAGGGGCTCCGATCGGCCGGTCCAGTCGACAGACCGGACTGCAGGATCGACCCGGCGGCGTAGCTCAGCCTGGTAGAGCAAACGGCTCATAATCGTTGTGTCACC
This sequence comes from Geodermatophilus sp. Leaf369, assembly GCF_001424455.1. NCBI lineage: Bacteria > Bacillati > Actinomycetota > Actinomycetes > Geodermatophilales > Geodermatophilaceae > Geodermatophilus > Geodermatophilus sp. Leaf369. The sequence continues at coordinate 965,667 of NZ_LMQA01000002.1, forward strand.
GGTTCAAGTCCGGTCGCCGCTACACCACGACGGACCCCACCTCGGGGTCCGTCGCCGTGTCGGGGGTCCCCCCGCACACCACTGATCACCACAAGGCGAGGAAACGCTCATGGCAGCCACCGACGTACGCCCGAAGATCACCCTGGCCTGCCAGGAGTGCAAGAACCGCAACTACATCACCCGCAAGAACCGTCGGAACGACCCCGACCGGCTCGAGCTCAAGAAGTACTGCCCCACGGACAAGAAGCACACCGTCCACCGCGAGACCCGCTGACCCCAGCAGGACACGCAGGACGTCGACGGAGGGCGGGGAGCATGGCGCTGGACGCAGGACTGGTCGGGCGCAGCTACCCGCCCTCCGTCGTGTACGAGGTGGGTCGCGAGAAGATCGCCGAGTTCGCCCGCGCTCTCGGTGACCCCGACTCGGTGTACGTCGACCCCGAGGCCGCCCGCGCGGCCGGCCACCCCGACGTCATCGCCCCGCCCACGTTCGCCATCGTGCTGAGCCTGGGTGCCGGGGAGGTCGTGCTGGCCGACCCCGAGGTCTCCATCGACTACAGCCGCGTCGTGCACGGCGAGCAGAGGTTCGTGCACCACCGCCCGATCCGGGCCGGGGACCGCCTCGTCGCCACCGCCTCGGTCGAGGCGGTCCGCAGCGTGGCCGGCAACGACATGCTCACCACCCGGGTGGACCTCACCACCGAGGACGGCGAGCCCGTCTGCCGCACCAGCTCGATGCTGGTCGCCCGGGGCACCGCGTGAGCGCCGCCGTCCGGTACGCCGACGTCGAGGTGGGCACCGAGCTGCCCGAACAGGTCTTCCCGGTCACCCGGGCCGATCTCGTGCGCTACGCCGGCGCCTCGGGTGACTTCAACGTCATCCACTGGAACGAGCGGGTCGCCACCGAGGTGGGCCTGCCCGGCGTGATCGCGCACGGCATGCTCACCGCCGGTCTGGCCGCCCGCGCCGTCACCGCCTGGGCCGGTGACCCCGGCGCCCTGGCGGAGTACTCCGTCCGCTTCAGCCGCCCCGTCGTGGTGCCCGACGACGGCGTGGGGGCCGAGGTCGTCGTCCGCGGCCGGGTGGCGGCCCTGCAGGAGGACCAGCGGGTCCGCGTGGACCTCACGGTCACCAGCGGTGGCGAGAAGGTGCTGTCCCTCGCCCGTGCCGTCGTTGTCCTGAGCTGAGTCCGTGACCAGGCGCGGCAGGCTGACCGCCGCTGCCCTCGGCGGCGTCCTGGTCCTCACCGGGTGCACCTCGTTCGCCGAGCGGGTCGCCGACGTCGCCGACACCCCCGCGGCCACCCCCACCGAGGCGCCCACGGGTGCTGCGGCGTGTCCCGACGAGCGGGCGGCCCCCGACCCGGACCGCCCGCAGGTGGCGCTCTCCTTCGACCTGTCCGAGGACCGGCGCACCGTCACCGGCACCGAGACCGTCGTCTTCACCCCGGACCTCGACGTCGACGAGCTGGTGTTCCGGCTGGTGCCCAACGCCCCGGGCTCGGCCGAGGCGGGTTCCTCCCTGGTCGTCGACGACGTGACCGGCGACGACGTGGCAGCCGGGTCCTACGAGTCGCTGGGCGCCGCCGGACCCGGCGGGGCCTACGTCGTGGAGCTCTCCGACGAGCTGGCCGCCGGTGACGCCACCGAGGTGACGCTGGCGTTCACGCTGACCCTCGGCGAGGGCGGCTTCGACCGCGTCGGCACCGACGACGAGGTGTCCTGGTGGGCCAGTGGGGCGCCGCTGCTGGCCTGGGAACCCGGGGTCGGCTGGTCCCGCGCCCCGTTCGTCGACCTGCTGGGCGAGACGGCCTCCAGTCCTGTCGCCGACACCCGGATCACCGTCGAGGCGCCGGCCGAGCTCACCGTGCTGATGACCGGTGACCAGGCCGAGCCCACCGATGCCGGCGACGGACGCCGGCGGTGGACCTCGCGGGAGCCGGTGGCCCGCGACGTCAGCGTCGCCGTGGGCAGCTTCACGACCGCCTCCGCCGAGGTGGACGGGGTGCGCGTCACCGCGGGCGTGCTGGCCGGTGACCGCCAGGACCCCCAGGAGGTCGCCGACGCCACCGCCCAGGACGTGGAGCGCCTCGCCGAGCGCTTCGGCCCGTTCCCCTACGCCACGCTGACCGTGCCCGTGCTGCCCGACTACGGCGGCGGGATCGAGTACCCGAGCTCGATCCTGCTGGCCAGCGCGGCTCCGGTGGTCCTGCTGCACGAGGTGGCCCACATGTGGTTCTACGGGATGGTCGGCGACGACCAGTACCGCGACCCGTGGCTCGACGAGGCCTTCGCCAGCTATGCCGAGTCCGTCGAGGGGGCGCTCTCCCCGGCGCACGTCGAGCAGGCGCTGGCCGAGGAGGCCCCGGTCGGCGGCACGATGGCCGACTTCCCGACCGATGCGGCGTACATCGAGACCGTCTACGGGAAGGGGGCTGCGGCACTGGCCGAGGCGCGGGACGCCGCGGGGGCCGAGGCCTTCGACACCGCGGTCCGCTGCTACGTCGACGCCACCGCGTGGACGACGGCGACCCCGGCCGACCTCGCCCTCGCCCTGGCCGACCTGCCGGCCGCGACCCGGGTGCTGGTCGAGGCCGGCGCGCTGGACGAGGACGACCTGCCCGACTGAGGAGGGGTCAGCCGGCGGTGCCGAGCAGCCGCTGCATCCGGGTGACGCCCTCGACCAGGTCGTCGTCCCCGAGGGCGTAGGACAGCCGCAGGTAGCCAGGGGTGCCGAAGGCCTCGCCGGGGACGACGGCGACCTCGGCCTCCTCCAGGATCAGCTCGGCCAGCTCCACGCTGGTCGTGGGCGTCCGCCCGGCGATCTCCCGCCCCAGCAGGGCCTTGACCGACGGGTAGACGTAGAAGGCGCCCTGGGGCTCGGGGCAGGCGATGCCCGGGATCTCCCGCAGCATGTCCACGATCAGGTGCCGACGGCGGTCGAAGGCGACCTTCATGGCGTCGACCGCCGACAGGTCGCCGGTGAGCGCCGCGATCGCCGCCACCTGGGACACGTTGGCCACGTTCGAGGTGGCGTGCGACTGCAGGTTGGTCGCGGCCTTGACGACGTCGGAGGGGCCGAGGATCCAGCCGACCCGCCAGCCGGTCATCGCGTAGGTCTTGGCGACCCCGTTGACGATCACGCAGCGGGACTGCAGCTCGGGCACGACGGCCGGCATCGAGGGGGCGGTCACCCCGCCGTAGGTCAGGTGCTCGTAGATCTCGTCGGTGAGCACCCAGAGGCCCGACTCGTAGGCCCAGCGGCCGATCTCCTCGACCTGCTCGGGCGGGTAGACCGCGCCGGTCGGGTTGGACGGGGAGCAGAACAGCAGCACCTTGGTCTTCTCGGTGCGCGCGGCCTCCAGCTGCCGCACCGAGACCAGGTAGCCCGACTGCTCGTCGGCGACGACCGGCACGGGCACGCCGCCGGCCAGCCGGATGGCCTCGGGGTAGGTGGTCCAGTACGGCGCCGGGAGGAGCACCTCGTCGCCGGGGTCGAGCATGGTGGCCAGGGCCTCGTAGACGGCCTGCTTACCGCCGTTGGTCACCAGCACGTCGGCCGGGGTGGCCCGCACGCCGGAGTCGCGCAGCGTCTTGGCGACGATGGCCTCCTTGAGCGCGGGGAGCCCACCGGCGGGGGTGTAGCGGTGGTACTTCGGGTCCTGCGCCGCGGCGACGGCGGCGGCGACGACGTAGTCCGGCGTCGGGAAGTCCGGCTCCCCGGCGCCGAAGCCGATCACCGGCTTGCCGGCGGCCTTGAGCGCCTTGGCCCTGGCGTCGACGGCCAGCGTCGCGGACTCCGCGATCGCGCCGATCCGCCGGGAGACCCGGCGGTCGGCGGGCGAACCGGTCGACGTGCTCGGGGCGGCCGCGGACGACGGGGCGGACGACGGGGCGGGGACCGGGGTCGTGGGCTCGGACGAGCCGCTCCCCGGCGCAGGCGAGGCGGTCATGGGCACCATCGTGTCAGTCCACCCCGACGGCGTGGTGGCTGCCGTCGCACCCGGTCCCGTACACTTCTCGTCCTGGGGTTCCTGACCCTGTCACCGGCGTGCCCCGGTCCCACCTGTGGAAGTCCTCGGGTGGCCCGACCGCGCCGTCGTCAGGCAGGTGCCCCGGTGTCCGTCCCCCCGGGGTCGGTCACCTAGGGGTGTAGCTCAATTGGCAGAGCAGCGGTCTCCAAAACCGCAGGCTGCAGGTTCAAGTCCTGTCACCCCTGCTCGTGCCGTCGGCGCCACCGGCGGTGTGCACGACCCGCCACCGTGCGGCTCGCCGGACCGGTCACGGCCGCCCGGTGCGGTCGCGGGCGGGACCACCGACGGACCACAGACGAGGCGAGGCGCAGTGAGCGACGAGGAGCCGGGCACCGAGGACGGGCGAGCACGCCGTTCCTCCGGTGACGCCGCCGACGCCACGGGCAGCACGGGCAGCAGCGCTGCCGGTGCCTCCGACGGCCCCGCCGAGAGCGCGTCCGAGGGCGAGCTGACCGACGAGCAGATCGACGCCGAGACCCCCGGGGTCGACGACGCCGCCGAGCTCGAGGCCGCCGAGGACGCCGTCGCCGCCGAGGCCGCCGAGGACGAGGACAAGGTGGTCGCCACCCCGACCCGTCGTCGTCGCGGTGCCATCACGGCCGACGACGACGAGGACGAGGACACCGGGGACGAGGCTCCGGCCGCCCGGGTGCGTCGACGCGACCGGCCCGGCGGCCGCCCGGCGAGCGAGGCCAGCACCACCCGGCCCGCGCGCGGCTCGACGGCCGGCAAGAGCTCGGCCGGCAAGGACGCCGACGGCGGCACCCGCACCCGCGCCGACGCCGAGCGGGCCCGCGCCGCCGAGCTGCGCGACAAGCGCAGCATCGGCCGCTTCCTGCGGGAGGTCGTCGCAGAGCTCCGCAAGGTCATCTGGCCCGGTCGCCGCGAGCTCATCACCTACACGACCGTCGTGATCGTCTTCGTGGCCTTCATGGTCGCGCTGGTCGCCGGCCTGGACATCCTCTTCGCCCAGGGCGTCATCGCCGTCTTCGGCTGACCCACAGCACTCCGCACGCTCCACCGCACCACCGACGCACAGGAAAGAGAACCTCCCCGTGACCGACCCCCGCGAGACCGACGAGGCCGTCGACGCCGCCACCGAGAGCACCCTCGACGAGCCGGCGGCCGACGCCGACGTCGACGCTGCGACCGGTGCCGTCGACGCCGAGACCGGGCTGCGCGAGACCGGTGCGGCCGAGGGCTCCGTCGACACCGCCGACCTGACCGCCGACAACCCGATGGCCGACGCCGTCGCCGGGGGCAGCGGCAACGCCCGCGGCGCCGTCGACGACGCGCTCGTCGGGGACACCGCGACCGAGCCGGCCCCCGACCACGACCCCCTCACCGAGGAGGTCCTCGCGACCGCCGAGGAGGAGGACGAGGACCCCGCCGAGGCGATGCGCAAGGCGCTGACCCGCGCGTTCGGCGACTGGTACGTCATCCACTCGTACGCCGGTTACGAGAACAAGGTCAAGACCAACCTCGAGTCGCGGATCACCTCGTTGGACATGGAGGACTTCATCTTCCAGATCGAGGTCCCCACCGAGGAGGTCACCGAGATCAAGAACGGCAAGCGGGTCCAGGTGAACCGCAAGGTGCTGCCCGGCTACCTGCTCGTCCGGATGGACCTCACCGACGACTCCTGGGGTGCGGTCCGCAACACCCCCGGCGTCACCGGCTTCGTGGGCGCCACCTCGCGGCCCTCGCCGCTGAGCATCGACGAGGTCGTCAAGCTCCTGGTCCCGGCGACCACCCCGCAGCAGTCGGCCTCGGCCGAGTCCACCCCGGCCGCCGGTGGCGGGTCCTCCACCCCGCTGGTCGACTTCGAGGTCGGCGAGTCCGTCACCGTCATGGACGGGCCGTTCGCGACCCTCCCGGCGACCATCAACGAGATCAACGCCGAGCAGCAGAAGCTGCAGGTGCTCGTCTCCATCTTCGGCCGGGAGACCCCGGTCGAGCTGTCCTTCAGCCAGGTACAGAAGATCTAGTCAGATCGAGCCCGGCTGAACTGCACCACCCCCTGAACGACAAGAAGAGGAAGTCATGCCCCCCAGGAAGCGGTTGACCGCGGTCATCAAGCTCCAGATCAAGGCCGGTGCGGCCACCCCCGCCCCGCCCGTCGGTCCGGCGCTCGGCCAGCACGGCGTCAACATCATGGAGTTCTGCAAGGCGTACAACGCCGAGACCGAGTCCCAGCGCGGGGACGTCGTCCCCGTCGAGATCTCGGTGTTCGAGGACCGTTCGTTCACCTTCGTCACCAAGACCCCGCCGGCCGCGCGCATGCTGCTCAAGGCCGCCGGTGTCGAGAAGGGCTCGGGCGAGCCGCACAAGACCAAGGTCGCCAGCGTCACGCGTGACCAGGTCCGGGAGATCGCCCAGACCAAGATGGTCGACCTGAACGCCAACGACCTCGACGAGGCCGAGAAGATCATCGCCGGCACCGCCCGGTCGATGGGCATCACCGTCTCCTGAGAAGGACCCTGCTGCCCCCCGGCACACGCTCCGCGCGCACCGGGACCCTGCACCAGGGCCGTCACACCCCCGCACCTGCACCAACGCTCTTGTGGGAGGGCCGGCCAGGCCCGCACACCACGCCAGTCGCCCCCGGGCGGCTCGAACGAGGAGGACCTCGAATGGCCAAGCACGGAAAGGGCTACCGCAAGGCAGCCGAGCTCGTCGACGCCAACCAGCTGTACAGCCCCCTGCAGGCTGCCGGTCTGGCCAAGCAGACGTCGACCACGTCCTACGACGCGACCGTCGAGGTCGCCATGCGCCTGGGTGTCGACCCGCGCAAGGCCGACCAGATGGTCCGCGGCACGGTCAACCTGCCCCACGGCACCGGCAAGACCGCCCGCGTCATCGTCTTCGCCACCGGTGACAAGGCCGCCGAGGCCGAGGCCGCCGGCGCCGACGTCGTCGGGTCCGACGACCTGATCGAGCGCATCCAGGGCGGCTTCCTGGACTTCGACGCCGCGATCGCGACGCCGGACCAGATGGCCAAGGTCGGTCGCATCGCCCGCATCCTCGGCCCCCGTGGCCTGATGCCGAACCCGAAGACGGGCACCGTGACCCCCGACGTCACCAAGGCCGTCAACGACATCAAGGGCGGTAAGATCAACTTCCGCGTCGACAAGCAGTCGAACCTGCACCTGGTGATCGGCAAGGTCTCCTTCGACGAGGCCAAGCTGGTGGAGAACTACGCCGCCGCCCTCGACGAGGTCCTGCGCGCGAAGCCCTCGGCCGCCAAGGGCCGGTACGTCCGCAAGGTCACCGTCTCCACGACGATGGGCCCGGGCATCCAGGTCGACCCGAACCGCACCCGCAACCTGCTGGTCGACGAGGCCTCCCAGGTCTGACACCAGCGCACGAACAGAGGGGCCCCGCAGCCGGTCGGCTGCGGGGCCCCTCTGTCGTTGCCTAGCGCTTCTTGGGAGGCAGCGGGACGAAGCCGCTGGTGCGTTCCACGTACTCGGCGAAGCCGCGACGGGAGCTCGTCATCCGCTTGTCGGTCATCGCCGCACCCGAGCCCTTGACCAGGTTCAGCGTCATGAGCACCGGACACAGGACGAAGACCAGGCCCGACCAGTGCCCGGCGGTGAGCAGCCACAGGCCCCACATGACCGCGGCGTCCCCGAAGTAGTTGGGGTGCCGGGTGTACTTCCAGAGCCCCTGGTCGTTCACCTCGCCCTGGTTCGCCGGGTCGGCCTTGAAGCGCTCGAGCTGCCAGTCGCCGACGGTCTCGAAGGTGAACCCCACCGACCAGACGACCACGCCGAGCAGAGCGGCCACCAGCGGCCAGCCCGAGGTGGCTGGGTCCTCCTGGTAGGCCGCGACCTGCAGCGGCAGGGAGACCACGAAGAGCACCACCGTCTGGGGCAGGTACACCCGGCGGTAGAGGTGGGCGGCCGGGGACCCGGTGGCCCGGGCGGCGATCTCCTCGTACCGCGGGTCCTCGCGGGACCCGTTGCGCCGGCCGATGTGCACGGCCAGCCGGACCCCCCACGCGGCCGTGAGCCCCAGGGCCAGCAGCTGCCGCCCCAGGTCGCCGTGGTCACCGGCCCGGGCGATCACCAGGCCCACCAGGGACACGACGACGAAGCCCAGCCCCCAGACGACGTCGACCACCGAGTGCCGGCCCAGCCTCAGTGCCAGCAGCCAGGTGCCGGTGAACACCGCCAGCAGCACGCCGAGGGTGACGAGGGCGTTGACCCCCAGTGCGCCCCAGTCCAGCCCCGTCACAGCGACCAGGGGGCTCGGGTGGCGGGCATGCCGCTGCGGCCGGTGTCGGTCGGCTTGACGAAGAGCAGCTGGTCCACGCCCATCCGGTTCTCGGCGAAGGTGAGCCCGCCACCGGCGAGGTAGAGCCGCCAGATCCGCGCACCGGCGACGCCGATGATCGCCACGACCTCGTCCCACCGGTCCTCCAGGCGCTGCGCCCAGGCCCGCACGGTCCAGTCGTAGTGCTCCCGGATGCTCTCCACGTCGCGCAGCTCCAGGCCAGGGCGGGCGAGCATCTCCGCCGTCCCCCAGGTCGGGCGCATGTGCATGTCCGGCGCGACGTACCGCTCGATGAACGCACCGCCACCGGGGGCGCTCGGGTGGCTCATGGCCTGCACGAGGACCCGCCCGCCGGGCTTGACCAGCCGGTGGAGCGTGTCGGCGTAGACCGGGTACTGCTCCTGGCCGACGTGCTCGCTCATCTCGATCGAGCTGATCGCGTCGTAGGGCCCCTCGGCCGGCATCGGCACGTCCCGGTAGTCCTGCAGCCGGACGGTCACCCGGTCGGCCAGCCCGCGCTCGGCGACCAGCTTCTCGATGTGGTCGCGCTGCTGGGCGGAGATGGTCACGCCGGTGGCGTGCACGCCGTGGTGCTGGGCGGCGTAGAGCAGCATCGAGCCCCAGCCGCAGCCGACGTCCAGCAGGCGCATGCCCGGCTGGAGGCCGAGCTTGCGGCACACCAGCTCGAGCTTGTCCCGCTGGGCCTCGGTCACGGTGTAGCTGCCGTCGGCGGCGCCGGGGTCGGTGGCCGGGTCCTCCCGGAAGTAGGCGCACGAGTAGGCCATGTGCTCGTCGAGCAGTGCCTGGTAGACGTCGTTGCTCTGGTCGTAGTGGTAGCTGATCGCGTCGCTGTCCCGGTCGGTGGAGTGCTTCTCACCCGAGAGCACGGCCTCCTCCGGGGGCGCGGCCGGACGACGCCCCACGATGCCCAACCGCAGGGCCGTGCGGGCCCAGCGGAGCTGGTCGCCCAGGCCGGGCAGCACCGGCGGGCGCTCGCGGACCAGCGACCACACCCGGGACAGGCCCTCGGCGAGGTCGCCCTCCACGTCGATCTCCCCGGCCACGTAGGCCCGGGCCAGGCCCAGCTCGTTGGGGTCCCACAGCAGTCGGCGCAGTGCGGTGCGGCTGTTGAGGACGACGACCGGTGCGTCGGTCGGGCCCGCCTCGCTGCCGTCCCAGGCGCGGATCCGGACCGGGACGCGGCCGCCGAAGACCTCACCGACGAGGGCGGCGAGGCGGCCGGCGACGGTGCGGTCGGGGGAGGGGGTGCTGCTCATGCGACGGTGCTCCAGTCGTTCGGGGTGCTGGCGACGAATCCTCCGGCGTTCGGCCGCTGCAGGCCGCCCGGATGGCCGGCGCGACGGTACGTGTCGCCCGATGGCGTACTGTGTGCGGAGTTCCCCCCAGACCGCTGGTCGTCGCACGTCCGCGTGCGATCGAAGGTCCCGGATCACCGGGCGTCCCGCGCAGGTGGACGGATGCTCGGCCCAGGCTCCGGCCTGCTCCACGCCCCGTCGCGCCTCGCGCACGGGGCGTCCTCGTTCTCCGGGCCCCTCGATCGTCGCGCGCCGTGTCTCCTCCGGTGGTCGCCCCGACTGAGAGAGGAGGCCCATGCCCACCCAGGCCAAGGCCGCGGTGATCGACGAGATCACCAGCCGGTTCCAGGACTCGAGTGCGGCGGTGCTCACCGAGTACCGCGGGCTGACCGTGGCGCAGCTGACCCAGCTGCGTCGTTCCCTCGGTGCGGGCAGCACCTACGCCGTCGTCAAGAACACCCTGACGAAGCGGGCTGCGGACCAGGTCGGCCACGCCGACCTGGCACCGCTCCTCAACGGCCCCACCGCCATCGCGTTCATCGCCGGTGACCCGGTGGAGGCCGCCAAGGCCATCCGTGACTTCGCCAAGGCCAACCCGGCCCTGGTCGTCAAGGGCGGCGTCGTCGAAGGCCGCACGGTCGATGCCGCCGAGGTCACCCGCCTCGCCGACGTCGAGTCCCGTGAGGTCCTCCTCGGCAAGCTCGCCGGCGCGATGAAGGGCAACCTCACCAAGGCCGCCGGGCTGTTCCAGGCCCCGCTGTCGCAGGTCGCCCGGCTCGCCGAGGCGCTCAAGGAGAAGAAGCCCGCGGGCGACGCTCCTGCCGACGACGCATCTGCTGCACCCACCACCCCCGACACGACCGACGCTGACGCCGCGCCCGCGGCCAGCGACGACTGACCCCAGAAGGAGACATCATGGCCAAGCTGTCCACGGACGAGCTGCTCGACGCTTTCAAGGAGATGACGCTCCTGGAGCTCTCTGACTTCGTCAAGGAGTTCGAGACCACCTTCGACGTCACCGCCGCCGCCCCGGTCGCCGCTGCCGCCCCCGCGGCCGCCGGTGCCGCTGCCGAGGCCCCGGCCGAGCAGGACGAGTTCGACGTCGTCCTCGAGGCTGCCGGCGACAAGAAGATCCAGGTCATCAAGGAGGTGCGCGCCCTCACGTCCCTCGGCCTCAAGGAGGCCAAGGACCTCGTCGACGGTGCGCCCAAGCCCGTCCTGGAGAAGGTCGCCAAGGACGCTGCCGAGAAGGCCAAGGCCGCTCTCGAGGGCGCCGGCGCCACGGTGACCGTCAAGTAACTGCACCACCCCGCACCACCCCGCACCGCCCACAGGGGCCGTCCTCCGTCAGGGGGGCGGCCCCTGTGGCGTTCCCCCCGACGGGTGGGACACGGTCCACGAGATTGCCGTGACCCACGTAACCACCAACCTGACGCTTCGTTACTCCTCAGTAGGACGTGCGTCACCACCAGGTGCGGCGGGACCGGCAGCGTGGTCGGTGAGGGAGGTCGGACGTGGGCGTCGCGGTGCACGTGGAGGGGCTCACGAAGTCCTTCGGCAGCCAGAACATCTGGTCCGACGTCACCCTGACGCTCCCGCCCGGGGAGATCTCGGTGATGCTGGGGCCGTCCGGCACGGGCAAGTCGGTGTTCCTGAAGTCCCTGGTGGGGCTGCTCAAGCCCGAACGCGGCTCGATCGTCATGAGCGACACCGACATCGTCACCTGTTCCGAGCGCCAGCTCTACGACGTCCGCCGCCTGTTCGGGGTGCTGTTCCAGGACGGCGCGCTGTTCGGGTCGATGAACCTCTACGACAACGTCGCCTTCCCGCTGCGCGAGCACACGAAGAAGAGCGAGTCCGAGGTCCGCGCCATCGTGCGCGAGAAGATGGACATGGTCGGTCTGGCCGGCACCGAGGGGAAGCTCCCCGGGGAGATCTCCGGCGGCATGCGCAAGCGCGCCGGCATCGCCCGCGCCTTGGTGCTGGACCCCGAGGTCATCCTCTTCGACGAGCCGGACTCCGGGCTGGACCCGGTCCGGGTGGCCTACCTCAACCAGCTGATCGTCGACCTCAACGCCCAGATCGACGCCACGTTCCTCATCGTCACCCACGACATCGGCACCGCCCGCACCGTGCCGGACAACCTCGGCCTGCTCTTCCGGCGGCACCTGGCGATGTTCGGCCCGCGCGAGCAGCTGCTCACCAGCCAGGAGCCCGTCGTCCGGCAGTTCCTCAACGGACGCCGCGAGGGCCCGATCGGGATGAGCGAGGAGAAGGACGTCGCCCAGGTCGAGGCCGAGATGGCCGCCCTGGAGGCCCGGGGCGGTGACCAGCACAACGGCGTGGGCCCCAAGGGCGCCTCCGGTGGCGAGGCGGTGCCGCCGCAGCTGGAGCCCACCCCCGGTCTGCCCGAGCGCAAGGCCGTCCGCCGGCGGCAGGAGCGGGTGGCCCGGATGCTGCACACCTACGACCCGACGACCGCCGACGCGATCCGGGCCAGCCTGCCCGCCGACCTGCTCGCCCTCGCCGACTCCGGCAGCTACACCCCGACCGCGGGGACCGGCCGGGAGTGGCGCACCGAGGACGGCGCCGACCTCGTCGTCCCCGACCCGCGGGGCCGCTCGTGAGCGCGGCCCCGGGAGAGCGGCCGAAGGCGCCGGGGCTCCTCGACGGTCCGCTGTCCCCGCTGCGCCCGCTCAAGGCCAGCGGCAACCTGTTCGCCTTCGCGCTGGACGTCGTCCGGGCGGTGTTCCGGCGGCCCTTCCAGCTGCGTGAGTTCATCCAGCAGACCTGGTTCGTCGCCTCGGTGACGATCCTGCCCACCGCGCTGGTCGCCATCCCGTTCGGCGCGGTCATCGCCCTGCAGCTGGGGTCGTTGACCCGCCAGCTGGGCGCGCAGTCCTTCACCGGGTCGGCGTCGGTGCTGGCCGTGCTGCGCGAGGCCAGCCCCATCGTCACCGCCCTGCTCATCGCCGGGGCCGGCGGCTCGGCGATCTGCGCCGACCTCGGAGCGCGCAAGATCCGCGACGAGATCGACGCCATGGAGGTGCTGGGCATCTCCCCGATCCAGCGCCTGGTCGTGCCGCGGGTGCTGGCCTCGATGCTGGTCGCGGTCCTGCTCAACGGACTGGTGTCGGTCGTCGGCGTCACCGGCGGCTACTTCTTCAACGTGATCCTCCAAGGGGGGACGCCGGGGGCCTACCTGGCCAGCTTCAGCGCGCTGGCCCAGGTCGAGGACTTCTGGTCCGGGGAGATCAAGGCGCTGGTCTTCGGCCTGATCGCCGGGATCGTGGCCTCCTACAAGGGCCTGCGGGCCGGCGGCGGGCCCAAGGGGGTCGGGGACGCGGTGAACCAGTCCGTGGTCATCACCTTCCTGCTCCTGTTCGCGGTGAACTTCGTGATCACCGCGATCTACTTCCAGCTCGTGCCGCCGAAGGGCCAGTGACGATGGCCCTCCTCTCACCCGTCGACCGGGTCAAGGTGCGCACCCGGCGGATCGTGCGCACGGTCTACCGCCGTCCGCTGACCACGCTGGACGACCTCGGCGACCAGCTCGGCTTCTACGGCCGCGCGCTGGCCTGGACGCCCCGCACGCTCAAGCGCTACAAGCGGGAGACGTTCCGGCTGCTGGCCGAGGTCAGCTTCGGCACCGGCGCGCTCGCGGTCATCGGCGGCACGGTCGGCGTCATCGCCTTCCTGTCCTTCTTCACCGGCACCGAGGTCGGCCTGCAGGGCTACGCCGCACTGGACCAGCTGGGCACCTCGGCGTTCACCGGGTTCCTCTCCGCCTACTTCAACACCCGGGAGATCGCCCCGCTGGTCGCCGGGCTCGCGCTGTCGGCGACCGTCGGCTGCGGGTTCACCGCCCAGATCGGTGCGATGCGGATCAACGAGGAGATCGACGCCCTCGAGGTCATGGGCGTGCCCTCGCTGCCCTTCCTGGTGACCACCCGCATCGTCGCGGGCTTCGTCGCGGTGATCCCGCTCTACGTGATCGGCCTGCTCACCAGCTACTTCGCCACCCGCACCATCACCACGGTGGTCTACGGGCAGTCCGCGGGCACCTACGACCACTACTTCAACCTCTTCCTGCCCCCGCAGGACGTGCTGTGGTCCTTCCTCAAGGTGCTGGTCTTCAGCGTCGTGATCATCCTGAGCCACTGCTACTACGGCTACCGCGCCGGTGGCGGGCCGGCCGGGGTGGGCCTGGCCGTGGGCCGGGCCGTCCGCTTCTCGATCGTGGCCGTGATGGTCATCGACCTGTTCCTGTCCCTGGCCATCTGGGGCTCCACCACGACGGTGAGGATCGCGGGATGAGCCGGGGCAGGGGTGCCGTCGTCCGGCAGCGGGTGCAGGGCCTGGCCTTCCTGGTGGTCATCGCGCTGCTGCTGGGACTCGCCGTCGCGACGTACCAGAAGGCGTTCAGCGGCGCGGTCACCGTGACGCTGCAGACCGACTCGATCGGCAACCAGCTGCAGACCGCCAGCGACGTCAAGGTGCGGGGGGTCATCGTGGGGGAGGTGCGCGCGGTGCGCGCCACCGCCGACGGTGCCGAGATCGAGCTGGCGATCCAGCCCGAGCACCTGGCACGGATCCCGGCCAACGTCGGCGCCCGGCTGCTGCCCAAGACCCTGTTCGGCGAGCGGTTCGTGGCCCTGCAGCTCCCGGAGGCGCCGTCGGCGGAGCGGTTGGCCGCCGGTGACGTGATCCCGCAGGACCGCAGCGAGAACGCCATCGAGCTCGAGCGGGTGATCGACGACCTGCTGCCCCTGCTGCAGGCGGTCGACCCCGCCGACCTGTCCTACACCCTGGGCGCCGTCGCCGACGCCCTGCGCGGCCGGGGGGACCTGCTGGGGGAGAACCTGGCCGACACCGGTGCCTACGTGGGGGAGCTGAACACCGTGCTGCCCGAGCTGCAGGCCGACGTCTCGCTGCTGGCCGACGTCGCCGACACCTACGACGCCGCCGCCCCGGACCTGCTGGCGGTGCTCGACGACCTGTCGGTGACGGCCTCCACGGTCACCGACCAGGCCGAGCAGCTGCGGCGCACCTTCACCGTGGTGGGCGGCTCGGCGCAGACCGCGGCAGGCTTCCTGACCGACAACGAGGACGCCCTCATCCAGCTCGCCGCCGGCTCCCGGCCGGTGCTGGGCCTCTTCGCGGAGTACTCCCCGGAGTACCCCTGCCTGCTCGACGGGCTGACCCGGTTCAACCCGCTGATCAGCGAGGCCTTCGGCGCCGACGGTGACCCGTCGCTGAACCTGGACCTGACGGTCACCCTCCCGCCGCGCAACCCGTACGCCCCGGGTGACCAGCCCGCCTACGACGACGTCTCCGGTCCCGACTGCCGGGGCCTGGGCGACATCGACGGGATCATCGCGGCCGCGGCCCAGGGCGAGTACTACTGCCCGGTCCCGCCGCTGGACGGCGTGGACTCCGCCGACAACCCGGTCAGCGGCAACCCGCGCTGCCTGGGCGGCACGGGTCCCACCGACATCCCCGGAGGGGACACCCGGACCGGACGCGAGGGCACGGGGCTGGGCACCGACCTGTCGCTGGCCTCGGCGTTCCCGTCCGGGCTCACCGACGGCGGCGGCAGCGGGGGACTGGCCGGGAGCACCGGGGAGCTGGACTTCGTGCGGAACCTGCTGGGCTACCAGACCGGCACCGACCCGGCCGACGTCTCCGACCTGGCGGCGTCCTCGATGGCCCCGGTGCTGCGCGGGACGCAGGTGATGGTGCCGTGAGGGGCCTGACCGCACCGATCGTCAAGCTGGTCGTCTTCGCGATGGTCACGATCCTGGCCAGCTACGTGCTGCTGGCCACCATCACCAACGCCGGGTACGGAGACCAGACCGCCTACCGGGCCCAGTTCACCGACGTCGCCGGGCTCGTCGAGGGCGACGAGATCCGCATCGCCGGGGTGCGGGTCGGGCAGGTGACCTCCATCGGACTGTCCGACGACGCCGAGCGGCCGGTCGCCGAGGTCGGGCTCGAGGTGGAGTCCGGGGTCGGGCTGCCCGCCGGGGTCCAGGCCACCATCCGGTACCGCAACCTGGTGGGGCAGCGCTACGTCGCGCTCACCGAGGGCGAGGGGTCCGCCGGCCGCACGCTGGCCGCCGGCGACACCATCCCGCTGGCGCAGACCACCCCGGCGCTGGACCTCACCGTGTTGTTCGGCGGGTTCCAGCCGTTGTTCCAGGCGCTGAGCCCCGACGACGTCAACCGGTTGTCCTACGAGCTGATCCAGGTGTTCCAGGGCGAGGGCGGCACGATCCAGAGCCTGCTGGGCCACGTCGCGTCCCTCACCGGTTCGCTGGCCGACCAGGACGCCGTGATCGGCAGCGTGATCGACAACCTGAACAGCGTCGTGGGCACCCTCGCCGCCCGTGACCAGCAGCTGAGCGGGCTGGTGGTCTCGCTCCAGCAGTTCGTCAGCGGGCTGACTGCCGACCGGGACTCGATCTTCGACTCGCTGCAGACCATCGACACCCTCGCGGTGACGACGTCGCAGTTCCTCACCGACGCCCGGCCCCCGCTGGCCGCCGACATCACCGCCCTGGGCGACCTGTCGACCAACCTGGCCGACACCGGCGACGTGCTGGAGGACTTCCTGCAGCTGGCCCCGGTCAAGACCGACCTGCTGACCCGCACCGCGGTCAACGGCAGCTGGTTCAACTTCTACCTCTGTTCGGCGTCCGGCCTGGTCTCCCTGCCGGTCGTCGGCGACGCCCAGCTGCCCCCGGGCGGCGCGGCCAACGGATCGGCGGGGTGCAGCTGATGGCACGGGACTCCCGGCCCTTCCGCGACCGCGACCCGGTCACGATCGGGGCGATCAGCCTCGCGGTGATCGTCGCGCTGGTCGCGCTGGCCTTCAACGCCCAGTCGCTGCCGCTCATCGGCGGCGGGACGGTGTACTCGGCGTCCTTCAGCGAGTCCGCCGGCCTGCGGGCCGACGACCCGGTGCGCATCGCCGGGGTCAAGGTCGGCCAGGTGGAGAGCCTGCAGCTGGAGGACGGCGCGGTCACGGTCGAGTTCCGGGTGTCCGACGCCTTCGTCGGTGACCGCAGTGAGGCGGCGATCAAGATCGAGACCGTCCTGGGGGCGAAGTTCCTGGCCCTGGTGCCCCGCGGGGAGACCGCCCTGGACCCCGCCGACCGGATCCCGCTGGAGCGCACCGCCTCGCCCTACGACGTCGTGGAGGCCTTCAGCGGCCTGGCCCAGACCATCGACGACGTCGACACCGACCAGCTGGCGCAGTCCTTCGAGGTGCTCAGCGAGACCTTCGCCGACACCCCCGACGAGGTGCAGACCTCACTGGAGGGGCTGTCCCGGTTGTCCACCACCATCTCCTCGCGGGACGCCGAACTGAGCCAGCTGCTCTCGGCCACCCGGGACGTGACCCAGGTGCTGGCCGACCGCAACGGCGAGTTCACCCAGCTGATCCTGGACTCCAACACCCTGCTCACCGAGGTGCAGGAACGCCGGGCGCTCATCGACTCGATCCTGACCAACACCCAGACCCTGGCCACCCAGCTCGCCGGGCTGGTCAACGACAACACCGCTGCGCTCACCCCGGCGCTGGCCCAGCTGTCAGAGGTGACGGCCATCCTCGAGCGCAACCGCCAGGACCTCGGGCAGACGGTGGCCAACCTGGCGCCCTTCGTCACCGTCTTCACCAACACCCTGGGCAACGGGCGGTGGTTCGACAGCTTCGTGGACAACCTGATCCCGGGCGTCGTCGGCGGCGTGCTCTGCGGCTCGGTGGCCGGCTCGACCGGCGGGCTCGTGGGGTGCTCCCCGTGACCGGCCGGCTGCAGCGCGCCGTGGCGCTGGCCGCGGCGGTGCTCCTGGTCGGCACGCTGGGCTGGATCGTGCTGCGCCCGGCGGGGCAGATGCGGGTGACCGCCTGGTTCGGGCAGGCCGTGGGGCTCTACGAGGGCTCCGACGTCCGGGTGCTGGGCATCGACGTCGGGGAGATCACCCGGGTGACGCCGATGGGCGACCGGGTGCGGGTGGAGATGCTCGTCGACGAGGACTACGACGTCCCCGCCGAGGCGGTCGCGGTGATCCTGGCGCCCTCGCTGGTCGCCGACCGCTACGTCCAGTTCGCCCCGGTCTACTCCGGTGGCCCGACGATGGCCGACGGCGCCGAGGTGCCGCTGGAGCGCACGGCCACCCCGGTCGAGCTCGACCAGGTCTACGGGGCGCTGGACGACCTGTCCGTGGCCCTGGGCCCGACCGGCGCCAACGCGGACGGAGCGCTGTCGGACCTCGTGGAGGTCGGTGCGGCCAACCTGGACGGGAACGGCCAGGCGCTCAACAGCACGCTGACCGGCTTCTCCCAGGCCGTGGAGACCCTCGCCGAGAACCGCGACGACCTGTTCGGGTCGGTGGAGAACCTGCAGGTCTTCACCAGCGCCCTGGCCACCGTCGACGCCCAGGTGGGGCAGTTCAACGACAACCTGGCCGCGGTGTCCGAGCAGCTGGCCGGCGAGCGGGAGGACCTGGCCGCGGCCATCGCCCTGCTGTCCTCGGCGCTGGGTCAGGTGGCCGGGTTCGTGCAGCAGAACACCGCGCTGCTGACCACCAACGTCGACCGGCTGTCCGCGGTCACCCTGACCCTGGTGCAGCAGCGGGAGGCCCTGGCGCAGGTGCTCGACGTCGCCCCCGCCGCGATCGGCAACCTCGCGCACGCCTACAACCCCGACTACGGGACGCTGGACACCCGGGACAACTCCCTGGGCAGCCAGAACGCCGACGTCGTGGTCTGCCAGCTGCTCGGTCAGGCCGGCCGGCTCCAGCTCGCCGGGGTCGACCTCACCGACGTGACCGCGCTGCTCGGGCTCCCCCCGATCGACCAGGTCTGCGCCCGGCTGCTGTCCGGCGACCCGGGCGGGGACGGCGCGATCGACGACCTCAACGGCAACGGCGTGCCCGACCTGCAGGAGCTGCTCACCGCGGTCTTCTCGCCGTCGTCCGGGCTGCCCGGTGGCGGCACCGGCCTGCCCGGTCTGCCCTCGATCCCAGGAGTCCAGCCGTGAAGCGGACCACCACCACCCGGGTGACGGCTCTGGTCGGCACCGCGCTGCTGCTCTCGGGCTGTGGCTTCCGCGGGGCCTACTCCCTGGACCTGCCCGGGGGCGCCGACGTCGGCGACGAGCCCTACCTGGTGCAGATCCAGTTCGCCGACGTGCTGGACCTCGTGCCGCAGTCCGGCGTCCGGGTCGCCGACGTGCCGGTCGGGAAGGTCACCGACATCAGCCTGGGGGAGGACTGGACCGCGCTGGTCACCGTCGAGGTGGCCGGGGACGTCGAGCTGCCGGCCAACGCGGTCGCGGCGATCAACCAGTCCTCGTTGCTGGGGGAGAAGTACGTGGAGCTCGCGGCCCCGGGCACCGAGGCCCCCACCGGGGAGCTCGCCGACGGGTCGCTGATCACCCTGGACCGGACCAACCGCAACGTGGAGGTCGAGGAGGTCCTGGGGGCGCTGTCGCTGGTGCTCAACGGCGGTGGGCTCACCCAGCTGCAGACGATCACCAGCGAGCTCGGCCAGGCGTTGGAGGGCCGGGAGGACGCCGTCCGCAACACGTTGACCCAGCTGGACACGTTCATCGGCGGCCTGGACGACCAGCGCACCGAGATCAGCCGTGCGCTGGACAGCATCAACGCGCTGTCGGCGACCCTCTCGGCGGGCACGGGCACGATCACCACCGCGCTGGACACCATCGGGCCGGGGCTGGACGTGCTGACCTCCCAGCGCGACCTGCTGGTCTCGATGCTCGACTCGCTCGCCCAGCTCGGCGACGTGGGCACCCGGGTGATCAACCAGAGCGGCGCGGACACGGTCGCGGACCTGCAGCTGCTGCAGCCGATCCTCACCCAGCTCGCCGCCGCCGGCCCCGACCTCGCCGGTTCGCTGGACCTGCTGCTCACCTTCCCGTTCCCGGCCAGCTCGCTGACCGCGCTGCAGTACCGGCCGGACCTGCGCACCGGGGGCTACGGCCTGTTCACCAACCTCACCGCGGACCTCAACCTCGACCTGCAGGACCTCTTCTGCCGGTACGTGGTGGACCAGACCTCCGGGGCGCTGGTGCTGCTCGACCCGGCGGAGGTCGTCGGCGACTCCTGCGGGGTCCCGGGGAGCCCCGACGCCACCACGGTGGTCGGCGCGCCGGCCGGGGCAGCCGCGGCGCCGTTCAGCCTGCCGACCCTGCCCGACCTCACCGGCGTCGTCCCGGACCTCACCGAGGCCACCGACGGCACCCTGCTCGGGCTGCCCGACCTCACCGGGCTGCTGACCGGGGGGACCCCGTGATCACCCGCACCACGCGGCTGCAGCTGCTGGCCTTCGCACTCGTCGCCCTCCTGGGCATGAGCTACGTGGGCTTCCGGTACGTCGGGCTGGACCGGCTGGTGTTCGGCGGGGGCTACGAGGTGTCGGCGGAGTTCGCCGACTCCGGGGGCGTCTTCGTCAACGCCGAGGTCACCTACCGCGGCGTCGCGGTGGGCCGGGTCAGCGACATGGCCCTCACCGACGACGGCGTCGAGGTCACCCTGGACATCGACCCCGACGCGCCGGAGATCCCGGCCGACGCCGCGGCCGCGGTCGCCAACCGCAGTGCCGTCGGCGAGCAGTACGTCGACCTGCGCCCGGACGACGCCGCCGGTCCCTTCCTGGGGCAGGGGTCGGTGATCCCGGTCGAGCGCACCTCGATCCCCATCCCGGTCGAGCAGCTCCTCCTCGACGTCGACGGGCTGGTCACCTCCATCGACACCGAGGACCTGCGCACCGTCGTCGACGAGCTGGGCATCGCGTTCGCCGGGGCCGGGGACGACCTCGCGCGGCTGATCGACAACGGCGACCTGCTGCTGACCCGCGCCGAGGAGTCGCTGCCCCAGACCCTGACCCTGATCACCGACGGCCAGACGGTGCTGCAGACCCAGGTGGACTCCCGCACGGCCATCCAGAGCTGGGCGGCGGACCTCCGACTGCTCGCGGACACCCTGGTCAGCAGCGACGCCGACCTGCGCAGCCTGCTGGTCAACGCCCCCGACGCCGGTGCCGCCCTGCAGCAGCTCGTGGTGGACGCCGGCCCCGGACTCGGCTCGCTGATCCGCAACGTCGACGTGCTCAACGACGTCACCACGCCCCGGCTCGACGGCGTCGAGCAGCTGCTCGTCACCTACCCCGAGGTGGTCACCGGCAGCTTCTCGGTGGTCCGGCGGGGCAGCGACGGCGTCATGCGCGCCAACTTCGGCTTCGTGCCCAACGTCAACGACCCCCAGCCCTGCACCTCGGGCTACGTGTCCACCGGCGCTTCGGGGTCGCCGGAGGCGGTGGCGACCCTCGACACCTCCGCGGTGCGCTGCGACGTGGTGGGCGGGGTGGACCCCGACCCCTCCGACGGCGTCGACGAGAGCGGCTCGAGCATCCGCGGCGAGCAGAACATCGACGGGGACGGCGGGGTCGCCTCCCCGGGCAGCACCCTCCCGGGCGTGCCGGGCGCCCTGCCGGTGTCCGGGCTGCTCCAGGAGGTGCTCGGCGGGCTGCTGAGCGCCAACCCGTTCTCCAGCCAGGCCGGCTGACCCGCCTCCGGTGGCGCGCGGCGGCTCCCCGCCGTCGTACCGTGACGCCCGCCACCGCAGCCCCACCCACCGACCGACGAGAGGAGCGCACCGTGGCCGATCCCCGCCCCGACACCACCAATCCGGACACGACCGAGCCCGACTCCCACGACGCGGTCGACGCCGAGATCGCGGTCGACGCCGAGACCGGGGTCGACGCCGTCCCCGAGGTCGACGAGGAGCCCGACGACGCCGCCCCCGCTCCCCGGTCGCGCCCCTCGCTGCCCCTGGTGCCCGTGCTGGCCGGGCTGCTGGTGCTGCTCGTCGCCGCGACGGGGTACCTGTTCCTGACCCGTCCCGACCCGTCCCCGGTGCGCACCGACGACTACGTGGACGCCCTGCAGGCCGCGCGGGCCGGGATCGTCGACGTCGCCTCGTTCGACCACCTGACCCTCGACGACGACATCCAGCAGATCCGCTCGGTGACCACCGGGGACCTCCAGGAGGAGTCCGTCGGGCAGCTCGACGCCCGGCGCCAGGAGATCACCGACGCCCAGGCCGTGGTGAACACCGAGGTGGTGGGGGCCGCCGTCGGTGCCGCCGACGACGACAGCGCGACGGTCTTCATGGTCATCCAGTCCACCCAGCGCAGCAACGCCTCCGAGCAGACCCAGGTGCAGCGCTACCGCATCGAGGTCGACCTGACCAAGGACGGCGACCGCTGGTTGCTCTCCGGGATCACAGGACGGTGAGCCGACCGTGACCGACACCCCCGACGGGACCCCGGCCGAGGAGTCCCCCCGCCCGCGCCCGACGCCCCGGCCCCGGGCGGCCGGTGCACGCCCGGGCCCGCGGCCCTCGCCCCGACCCCGGGTGGCCGGCAGAGGGCGCGCCGACGAGGACGGCGACGGGACCCCGCCCGTCGCCCCGCGCCGCCGTCCGGCTGCGGTGCCCCGTCCGACCCCGGCCGCCGGGGCGACCGCGAAGGCCCCGCAGACCGCGAAGACCTCGAAGACCTCGAAGACCTCGGAGGCCGCGACGACCCCGAGGGCCTCGAAGGCCCCCGAGCCCGCCGCCGCCCGGCCCCGGCGCCGGGTGCCGGCCCTGGTGCTCGTGCTCGCCCTGCTCTGCGTGGCCGTGGCCGCCGGCGGCGGGTACCTGCTCCTGCAGCGTTTGCAGCCGGGCTCCGTGGACGCCGCGGTGTTCGCCGCCGCCCGCAGCGGGGTGGAGGACGTCTACGCCTACGACTACCGGGACTCCCAGGGCAGCGTCGACCGCAAGCTCGACGCCCTCACCGGCGAGCTGCGCGAGCAGTACGAGGCCGACCTCTCCCAGGGCGGGATCATCGACACCTACGAGCAGGTCTCGGCGACCACCAGCTACGAGGTGCTCGAGGTCGGGCTGCAGCAGGTCAACGAGGCCCAGGACACCGCCACCCTCGTGGTGTTCGGCCAGTACGTCGTGGAGTCGGTCAACTCCGGCACCCAGGCCGCCCCAGCCGGCTCGGAGTGCACGGTCACCGACGAGGGCGCGCAGTCCTGCACCCAGACCGTCCGGGTCACGGTCACCGACGTCGACGGCGACTGGAAGATCAGCGAGCTCACCCTGCTCACCACGAGCTGACGCCCCCGGGGGCCTGTCCACAGCCTCGGCGTGGCGGTGTCGCGCGGGCCGCACCCCTGGCATCATTCCCCCGGGCAGTGCCACCCGTACCGCCTGTTCGTGAGCCTCCCGCCCGTGCGGGCCGTCGTCCCCCAGGGGCGCTCGGCCGCACGGTGGACAGGGGGGCCCGACAGGGGTAGGGTCTCCTGTTGCGCTGCCCTCTGACTGCCTACCCCGCCGAGCCGGGTCACCAGGGGCGCTCCCGAACACGACCGGGACGCCTGCTGCTGACGCCGTCGGTGGGACCACGTCGGCCGTCGGGTCGCAGCGCCGACTACCCCGCTGACGGACGACCCGCACCGACCGCCCGCACGTCGTGAGGTCCTTGAAAGGACGCATCTTGGCAGGCTCCAGCCCCACCAGCACGGACACCACCAGCACCGAACAGGTCATCCCGGACGACCCGCAGGACAGCGCGCACACCGCTGGCACCGCGGCCCAGAAGATCCCCGGCGCGCCCCTGCGCGTCTCCTTCGCCAAGATCCACGAGCCCCTCGAGGTGCCGGATCTGCTGGCGCTGCAGACGGCCTCCTTCGACTGGCTGGTCGGCAGCCCGGAGTGGAAGGCGACGCTGTCCCCCGAGGAGCAGGCCGCCGCCGTCGGCGGTCTGGCCGACATCCTCGAGGAGATCTCCCCGATCGAGGACTTCAGCGGCTCGATGTCGCTGTCCTTCTCCAACCCGCGCTTCGAGGACGTCAAGGCCTCCCTCGAGGAGTGCAAGGACAAGGACATGACGTACGCGGCGCCGCTGTTCGTCACCGCCGAGTTCATGAACAACACCACCGGCGAGATCAAGAGCCAGACGGTGTTCATGGGCGACTTCCCGATCATGACGAGCAAGGGCACGTTCGTCATCAACGGGACCGAGCGCGTCGTCGTCTCCCAGCTGGTCCGCTCCCCGGGCGTCTACTTCGACAAGACCCTGGACAAGACCAGCGACAAGGACGTCTTCTCCGCCAAGGTCATCCCGAGCCGGGGTGCGTGGCTGGAGTTCGACGTCGACAAGCGCGACACCGTCGGCGTGCGCATCGACCGCAAGCGCCGTCAGCCCGTCTCGGTGCTGCTCAAGGCGCTGGGCTGGGACGAGGACCGCATCCGCGAGCACTTCCAGTGGTCGCCCACGATGCTGGCCACCCTGGAGAAGGACCACATCGCCGGCCAGGACGAGGCGCTGCTGGACATCTACCGCAAGCTGCGTCCGGGCGAGCCGCCGACGCGTGAGTCGGCCCAGGCGCTGCTGGAGAACCTGTTCTTCAACCCCAAGCGCTACGACCTGGCCCGCGTCGGTCGGTACAAGGTCAACAAGAAGCTCGGTGTGGCCGTGCCGCAGCCGACGCAGACGCTGACCGAGGACGACATCGTCGCCACGATCGAGTACGTCGTGCGCCTGCACGCCGGCGAGCCCGACCACGGCGTGGACGACATCGACCACTTCGGCAACCGTCGCCTGCGCACCGTGGGTGAGCTGATCCAGAACCAGATCCGGGTCGGCCTCTCCCGCATGGAGCGCGTGGTCCGCGAGCGGATGACGACCCAGGACGTCGAGGCGATCACGCCGCAGACCCTGATCAACATCCGTCCCGTCGTGGCCTCCATCAAGGAGTTCTTCGGGACCAGCCAGCTCTCGCAGTTCATGGACCAGACCAACCCGCTCGCGGGTCTGACCCACAAGCGCCGCCTGTCGGCGCTGGGTCCGGGTGGTCTGTCCCGTGAGCGCGCAGGCATGGAGGTGCGCGACGTGCACCCCAGCCACTACGGCCGGATGTGCCCGATCGAGACCCCGGAAGGCCCGAACATCGGCCTGATCGGGTCGCTGTCCTCCTTCGGGCGGGTCAACGCCTTCGGGTTCATCGAGACCCCGTACCGCAAGGTCGAGGGCGGTCAGGTCACCGACCAGATCGACTACCTCACCGCCGACGAGGAGGACCGCTTCGTCGTCGCGCAGGCCAACAGCCCGCTCGACGCCACCGGTCGCCTCGCCGAGGAGCGGGTCCTGGTCCGCACCAAGGGCGGTGAGGTCGACTACCTCGCCCCCGAGAACGTCGACTACATGGACGTCTCGCCGCGGCAGATGACCTCGGTCGCCACCGCGATGATCCCGTTCCTGGAGCACGACGACGCCAACCGCGCGCTCATGGGCGCGAACATGCAGCGTCAGGCCGTCCCGCTGCTGCGCAGCGAGGCGCCGCTGGTCGGCACCGGCATGGAGCTGCGTGCCGCCGTCGACGCCGGTGACGTCGTCACCGCCGAGAAGGCCGGTGTCGTCGAGGACTCCACCGCGGACTTCGTGACCGTGATGGCCGACGACGGGACCCGGCAGACCTACCGGCTGCTGAAGTTCCGCCGCTCGAACCAGGGGACGTCGATCAACCAGTCCCCGGTCGTCGAGGAGGGCCAGCGGGTCGAGATCGGCCAGGTCATCGCCGACGGTCCGTGCACCGACCAGGGCGAGATGGCGCTGGGCAAGAACCTGCTCGTCGCCTTCATGCCGTGGGAGGGCCACAACTACGAGGACGCGATCATCCTGTCGCAGCGCCTCGTGCAGGACGACGTCCTGTCCTCGATCCACATCGAGGAGTTCGAGGTCGACGCCCGCGACACCAAGCTGGGCGCCGAGGAGATCACCCGGGACATCCCGAACGTCTCCGAGGAGGTCCTCGCCGACCTCGACGAGCGCGGGATCATCCGGATCGGTGCCGAGGTCGTCCCCGGCGACATCCTCGTCGGCAAGGTCACGCCCAAGGGCGAGACCGAGCTGACCCCCGAGGAGCGGCTGCTGCGCGCGATCTTCGGTGAGAAGGCCCGCGAGGTCCGCGACACCAGCCTCAAGGTCAAGCACGGTGAGTCCGGGAAGGTCATCGGCGTCCGGGTCTTCTCCCGCGAGGACGGCGACGAGCTCCCCGCCGGCGTGAACGAGCTCATCCGGGTCTACGTGGCCCAGATGCGCAAGATCTCCGACGGTGACAAGCTGGCCGGCCGCCACGGGAACAAGGGCGTCATCTCCAAGATCCTCCCGCAGGAGGACATGCCCTTCCTCGAGGACGGCACCCCGGTCGACATCGTGCTCAACCCGCTGGGCGTGCCCGGCCGGATGAACGTCGGCCAGGTCCTGGAGACCCACCTCGGGTGGGTCGCCAAGACGGGCTGGCAGGTCGAGGGCGAGCCGGAGTGGGCCAAGAACCTGCCCGCCGGCGCCCGCGGTGCCGCTCCCGGCACCCGGACCGCGACCCCGGTGTTCGACGGTGCCCGCGAGGAGGAGATCGTCGGCCTGCTCGGCTCGACGACGCTCACCCGCGACGGCGAGCGTCTGGTCAAGGAGACCGGCAAGGCCCGGCTGTTCGACGGTCGTTCCGGGGAGCCCTTCCCCGAGCCGATCTCGGTGGGCTACGTCTACATCCTGAAGCTCCTGCACCTGGTGGACGACAAGATCCACGCCCGCTCCACCGGCCCGTACTCGATGATCACGCAGCAGCCGCTGGGTGGTAAGGCGCAGTTCGGCGGTCAGCGCTTCGGTGAGATGGAGTGCTGGGCGATGCAGGCCTACGGCGCCGCGTACGCGCTGCAGGAGCTGCTGACGATCAAGTCCGACGACATCCTCGGGCGCGTCAAGGTCTACGAGGCCATCGTCAAGGGCGAGAACATCCCCGAGCCGGGCATCCCCGAGTCCTTCAAGGTGCTGCTCAAGGAGCTCCAGTCGCTCTGCCTGAACGTGGAGGTCCTCTCCTCCGACGGCAACGCGATCGAGCTGCGCGACACCGACGACGAGGTCTTCCGGGCCGCCGAGGAGCTGGGCATCGACCTCAGCCGCCGCGAGCCCTCCTCCGTCGAGGACGTCTGATCGACCGCCGGCCGGCCCCGTGATGCGGGGCCGGCCGGCCACCACCTCGTGACTCCAGAAACGCAGAACTAGCCCCGGAAAGGGGTAATCAGTTGCTCGACGTCAACTTCTTCGACGAACTGCGCATCGGTCTCGCCAGCGGCGACGACATCCGTCAGTGGTCCCACGGTGAGGTCAAGAAGCCGGAGACCATCAACTACCGCACCCTCCGTCCGGAGAAGGACGGTCTCTTCTGCGAGAAGATCTTCGGTCCCACCCGGGACTGGGAGTGCTACTGCGGCAAGTACAAGCGCGTCCGCTTCAAGGGCATCATCTGCGAGCGCTGCGGCGTCGAGGTGACCCGGGCCAAGGTCCGTCGTGAGCGCATGGGGCACATCGAGCTCGCCGCCCCGGTGACCCACATCTGGTTCTTCAAGGGCGTCCCGTCCCGGTTGGGCTACCTGCTCGACCTGGCCCCCAAGGACCTCGAGAAGATCATCTACTTCGCGGCCTACCTGATCACCACGGTCGACGGCGAGGCGCGGCACCGCGACCTCCCGACGATCGAGGCCGAGATCAGCGCGGAGAAGCACAACCTGGAGAGCCGTCGCGACGCCGACGTGGAGGGTCGCCAGCAGAAGCTGGAGGCCGACCTCGCCGAGCTCGAGGCCGAGGGCGCCAAGTCCGACGTGCGCCGCAAGGTGCGCGAGGGCGGCGAGCGCGAGATGCGCCAGATGCGCGACCGCGCGCAGCGGGAGATCGACCGTCTCGACGAGGTCATGGACACCTTCCGCAAGCTCGAGGTCAAGCAGCTCATCGCCGACGAGGGCCTCTACCGCGAGCTGCGCGACCGCTTCGGTGAGTACTTCGAGGGCGGCATGGGCGCCGCGGCGCTGCAGAAGCTGCTGTCGGACTTCGACCTCGACGCCGAGTCGGTCTCGCTGCGCGACACCATCCGCAACGGCAAGGGCCAGCGCAAGCTGCGCGCGCTGAAGCGGCTCAAGGTCGTGGCCGCGTTCCAGCAGACCCGCAACTCGCCCATGGGCATGGTGCTGGACTGCGTCCCGGTCATCCCGCCGGACCTGCGCCCGATGGTGCAGCTGGACGGTGGCCGCTTCGCGACCTCGGACATGAACGACCTGTACCGCCGCGTGATCAACCGGAACAACCGGCTCAAGCGCCTGCTCGACCTGGGCGCCCCGGAGATCATCGTCAACAACGAGAAGCGGATGCTCCAGGAGTCCGTGGACGCGCTGTTCGACAACGGTCGCCGTGGCCGTCCGGTCACCGGTCCGGGCAACCGGCCCCTGAAGTCCCTGAGCGACCTGCTCAAGGGCAAGCAGGGCCGGTTCCGCCAGAACCTGCTGGGCAAGCGCGTCGACTACTCGGGCCGTTCGGTCATCGTCGTCGGCCCGCAGCTGAAGCTGCACCAGTGCGGTCTGCCCAAGCAGATGGCCCTGGAGCTCTTCAAGCCCTTCGTGATGAAGCGGCTGGTCGACCTCAACCACGCGCAGAACATCAAGTCCGCCAAGCGGATGGTCGAGCGTGCGCGCCCGGTCGTGTGGGACGTGCTGGAAGAGGTCATCACCGAGCACCCGGTGCTGCTCAACCGCGCACCCACGCTGCACCGTCTGGGCATCCAGGCCTTCGAGCCCCAGCTGGTCGAGGGCAAGGCCATCCAGATCCACCCGCTCGTCTGCACCGCGTTCAACGCGGACTTCGACGGGGACCAGATGGCGGTGCACCTGCCGCTGTCGGCCGAGGCGCAGGCCGAGGCCCGGATCCTGATGCTGAGCTCGAACAACATCCTGAGCCCGGCCGACGGTCGTCCGATCACCGCGCCGACCCAGGACATGGTGCTGGGCCTCTACCACCTCACGACCCTCAAGGCCGCGGCCGACGAGCGTGGGGCCGACGAGCTGCCCAAGGCCTACGGGTCCGCCTCGGAGGCCGTCATGGCCTACGACCGGGGTGCCATCGGCATCCAGGAGCGTGTGCTCATCCGGCTGGACGAGGTCTTCGGCGTCGACAACGGCCCGAAGAACGACGCGTGGGAGACCCCCGAGGACTGGACGCCCGGCCAGCCGGCCGTCGTGCACACCTCGCTGGGTCGGGTGCTGTTCAACGAGGCCCTGCCCGAGGACTACCGCTTCGTCAACTACCAGGTGCCGAAGAAGGAGCTCGGGGCGATCGTCAACGACCTCGCCGAGCGCTACCCCAAGGTGCAGGTCGCCGCGACCCTGGACGCCCTCAAGGCGGCCGGGTTCCACTGGGCGACCCGCGCGGGCATCACGATCGCCATCGACGACGTCGTGACCCCGCCGGCCAAGGCCGCGATCCTGGAGCGCCACGAGGACGAGGCCCGCAAGATCGAGAAGCAGTACGAGCGCGGCGTCATCACCGACTCCGAGCGTCGTGCCGAGCTCATCGAGATCTGGACCCGTGCGCGGGCCGAGGTCAGCCAGGCGATGGTGGACAACTTCCCCACCACGAACCCGGTCTGGGTCATGGTCAACTCGGGCGCCCGAGGCAACATGATGCAGATCAGCCAGATCGCCGGCATGCGTGGTCTCGTCGCCAACCCCAAGGGCGAGATCATCCCGCGGCCGATCAAGGCCAACTTCCGCGAGGGTCTGTCCGTGCTGGAGTACTTCATCTCCACGCACGGCGCCCGCAAGGGCCTGGCCGACACCGCGCTGCGGACCGCCGACTCCGGGTACCTCACCCGTCGTCTGGTGGACGTCAGCCAGGACGTCATCATCCGCGAGGAGGACTGCGGCACCGAGCGCGGCGTCCTCATGCCGATCGGCACCGTCGTGGACGGCACGGTCACCCGTGACGCCCACGTCGAGACCAGCGTCTACGCCCGGGCCCTGGCCGCGGACGTCGAGGCCTCGGACGGGACGGTCGTCGCGACGGCCGGTTCCGACCTGGGCGACGTGCTCATCGCCGAGCTGGTCGACGCCGGCATCAGCGAGGTCAAGGTCCGCTGCGTGCTCACGTGTGAGTCGCTGCTGGGCACCTGCGCGACCTGCTACGGCCGTTCGCTGGCCACCGGCAAGCTCGTGGACGTCGGCGAGGCGGTCGGCATCATCGCCGCCCAGTCCATCGGCGAGCCCGGCACGCAGCTGACGATGCGCACCTTCCACACCGGTGGTGTGGCCGGTGACGACATCACCCACGGTCTGCCCCGCATCGTGGAGCTCTTCGAGGCTCGCGTCCCCAAGGGCAAGGCGCCCATCGCCGAGCTCGCCGGGACCGTGTCGATCGAGGACGGTGAGCAGTTCCGCAAGCTCACCATCGCTCCCGACGACGGCTCCGACGACGTCGTCTACGAGAAGCTGTCGCGTCGTTCGCGGCTGCGGGTCGAGGACGGCGGCCACGTCGAGGTCGGCGAGCAGCTGACCGAGGGTGCTGTCGACCCGCACGAGGTGCTGCGCATCATGGGCCCCCGCGAGGTGCAGCTGCACCTGGTCCGTGAGGTCCAGGAGGTCTACCGCAGCCAGGGCGTGTCGATCCACGACAAGCACATCGAGGTGATCATCCGCCAGATGCTGAAGCGGGTGACCATCATCGACTCCGGTGCCACGGAGTTCCTGCCGGGCGCACTCGTCGAGCGCACGCTCTTCGAGACCGAGAACCGTCGGGTGGTGTCCGAGGGCGGCGAGCCGGCCTCGGCCCGTCCGGTCCTCATGGGGATCACCAAGGCGTCGCTGGCGACCGAGTCGTGGCTGTCCGCCGCCTCGTTCCAGGAGACGACCAAGGTGCTCACCGACGCCGCGATCCAGGGCAAGAGCGACAGCCTGCTCGGGCTCAAGGAGAACGTGATCATCGGCAAGCTGATCCCGGCCGGTACCGGGATCAGCCGCTACCGCAACATCACGGTCGAGCCCACCGAGGAGGCCCGCGCCGCGGTCTACACGATGGCCGGCTACGACGACGGGCAGTACTACAGCCCGGACGTCTTCGGGTCGGGCACCGGCGAGGCCGTCCGCCTGGAGGAGTACGACTGGCGGAGCTGATCCACCGCTGACAGAGGCCCCGCAGACCAGCTGGTCTGCGGGGCCTCTGCGCGTCCGGCCCGTCCCCACCCGCGTCACGTGACGCATCGGGGGAGTGGGTGCGGGTCAGCCGTGGGCGAGCCGGGCCAGGGTCTCCACGGTCGCGCGACGACCCTCGCGGGTGTCGTCCAGCGGCTGGGCGTTCACCACCGTCACGCCCGCCTCGGCGAAGGCCGCCAGCCGCTCGGCGACGTGGCCCTCCGGACCGATCAGGGAGACCGCGCGGACCAGCTCGTCGGGCAGTGCCGCCGCGGCCTCGTCCTTCCGCCCGCTCAGGTAGAGGTCCTGCACGGTCGCAGCCGCCTCCGGGTACCCGTACCGCACGGCGAGGTCGTTGTAGAAGTTCTTCCCCCTGGCCCCCATGCCCCCGACGTAGAGCGCCAACGCCGGCCGGACGGCGTCGTGCAGGTGGTCGACGTCGTCCCCGATGGCCACCGGCACCCCGGTGACGATGCCGAGCTCGCCCAGCGCGGGGTCGCGCACGGCCTTCCCGGCGCTCAGCGCCTCGCCCCACACGTCGGCGGCCCGCTCGGGGTGGAACCAGATGGGCTCCCAGACCTCGGCGATCTCCGCGGCCAGCTGCACGTTCTTCGGCCCGATCGCGGCCAGCAGCACCGGGATGCGCTCGCGCACCGGGTGGTTGATCAGCTTGAGCGGCTTGCCCAGCCCGGTGCCCTGGTCGGCCGGCAGCGGGACGGTGTACTTCGGACCGGCGTGCTCGAGCTTCTCCCGGCGCCACACCTGCCGACAGATCTCCACGACCTCCCGGGTGCGGGCCAGGGGTGCGTCGTAGGGGACGCCGTGCCAGCCCTCGACCACCTGGGGCCCGGACGCGCCCAGCCCGAGGGTGAACCGGCCGCCGGAGACGAAGTCCAGCCCGGCCGCGGTCATCGCGGTCAGCGCCGGGGTGCGGCTGTAGATCGGGAGGATCCCGCTCATCAGCTCCACCGAGGAGGTCACCGCCGCCAGGTACCCCAGCTGGCTGACCGCGTCGAAGGTGTAGACCTCCGCGGCGACCGCGACGTCCAGGCCCACCCCCTCGAGCTCGACGATCTCCTGGGCCGCCTCGCGGAAGTCGCCGGAGGAGTAGCTGAGCTGGATGCCGATGCGCACGGGGGACTCCTGGGGTGGTGGGGGTGGTCAGACGGAGGGGGAGGCCGTGAGCTCGTCCCGGAGCACGCGCTTGAGCAGCTTCCCGGACTGGTTGCGGGGGAGCTCGGCGACGAAGTGCACCCGCTTGGGCAGCTTGAACCCGGCCAACGTGCCCCGGGCGTGCGCGATCAGCTCGGCCTCGTCCACCGCAGCCCCCTCGGGGGAGTCCCGGCGGACGACCACCGCGGTGACCGCCTCGATCCAGCGGTCGTCCGGGGTGGCCACGACGGCCACCTCGGCGACACCGGGGTGGGTGTAGAGCGCGTCCTCGACCTCCCGGGAGGCGACCAGGACCCCGCCGGTGTTGATCACGTCCTTGATCCGGTCGACGACGTAGAGGTACCCCTCGGCGTCCCGGCGCACCAGGTCCCCGGAGTGGAACCACCCGCCCTGGAAGGCGGCCTCAGTCGCCTCGGGGTTCGCCCAGTACCCGGTGCACAGCTGCGGGGAGCGGTACAGCAGCTCCCCGGACACGTCGGGGCCGACGTCGGAGCCGTCCTCGTCGACCACCCGCACCTCGACGAACAGCACCGGTCGGCCGCAGGAGTCCGGTCGGGCGTCGTGCTCGGCGGGTTGCAGCACGGTGGCCAGCGGCCCGATCTCGGACTGACCGAAGCAGTTGTAGAACGCCAGCCCGGGCAGCCGCTGCTGCAGGCGCTGCAGGACCGGCACCGGCATGATCGAGGCCCCGTAGAAGGCCTTGCGCAGCGAGGACAGGTCGCGGTCGGCCAGGTCGGGGTGGTTGGCCAGCGGCACCCACACGGTGGGGGCCAGGAAGAGGGCCCCGGTGCGCTCGGCCTCCACCCGGCGGAGCACCTCGGGCACGTCGGGGGCCTCCATCAGGGAGTTCGTGGCCCCCACGGCCAGGTAGGGCATGAGGAACACGTGCATCCCGGCCGAGTGGTAGAGCGGCATGCAGTGCAGCGGGTCGTCGCCCTCGGCGCACTGCAGGGCCACCACGCTGGACAGGTACTCGTGCACCAGCGCGCGGTGGGTCATCATCGCGCCCTTGGGCCGGCTGGTGGTGCCCGAGGTGTAGAGCAGCTGCACCAGGTCGAGGTCGGTCACGTCCACGTCGAGCTCGGGCACCGGGCCGGTGCTGCTGCGCTCCAGCAGGGAGTCCTCGGCGTCACGCAGGCTCAGCACCTGCTCGGCCGGCACGTCGCCCAGCACCGCGTCGAGGGCTCCACGCAGGCCCGGGTCGACCAGGACGAGGCGGCTGCCGGACTGCTCGAGCAGGTAGGACAGCTCCTCGCCGGTCAACGCGTAGTTCACCGGCACGTGCACCAGGCCGGCCCGGGCGCAGCCCAGGTAGCCGATCAGGTACGCGTCGGAGTTGCGGCCGTAGGCGGCCACCCGGTCACCGGGCTCGAGGCCGGCGGCCAGCAGCACCCCGGCAGCCCGGGTCACCGCGTCGTCGAGGTCGGCGTAGGTCCAGCTCCGGTCGGCGAACCGCAGGGCGACCCGGCCGGGCACCCGCGCGGCGCTGCGGCGCAGGACGTCGTCGACGGTGCTGGAGCGGGGGTCGGCCACGGGGCGTCCGGTCACGAGACGCACTGTGACACGGGCCACCGGTCCTGCGCAGGCCCGGTCGTGGGGGAGTGCGGCCCCAGGGCCTCAGAGGGCCCGGACCGGACCCGTCACGCGGGTCACCACCGGCACCCCGTCCACGGCTCCGGGCACCGACACCCCGGCGTCGACGTCGACCAGGTCGACCCGCACCACGTACTGCGAGGCCCGGCGGGCGATGCCCACGCCGACCACACCGGGCTCGGCGGCCAACCGGGCGGCCAGGGCGGTCTTGGCCGCACTGGCCACGCTGCGGTCGGTCGCCGGGGTGCTCACCGGCCCATGGTGCTCCTGGGAGCCGCTGCGTGGGAAGCCCGCGACGCGTCAGCCGGCCACCCACTCCAGTCCGAGCACCTGGAGCACCGTGGCCAGCGGGCTGACGAAGGTGACACCGCCGCCGTTGCTCCCGCCGGTGGTCGAACCGGCGAACAGCAGACCCACCGGGGCGCGGTCCCGGCTGCGCCAGACGACCGACCCGGAGTCGCCCCCGTCGCTGAAGCCCCCGGTGACGCCCTCGATCTCGACCTGGTCGTCGAAGGTGTAGACCACGCCCTCGTCGTACTGCACCCCCACGCCGTCCACCTCGACCGCGGTGATCCGGCCGTGGGTGTGCCCGGTGGTCCTGCCGACCTTCTCCACCAGTTCGTCGGGGTCGATCTCGAGGGAGGCGGCCACCGCGGCCAGCAGCGGACCCCCGGGGTACCCGGTCGGGTCGGCCTCCACCCCGGGGTCCAGGGCGGCCACCGCGGCGTCGACGAGGTTGCCGGTGGGCACGAACCGCTGGAACGCCGTCAGCGTCCCGACCCGGTCCCTGGCCGTGCCGCCGTCGGCCGGGCCGGGCTGCAGCGCCGGGTCGCCCTCGGTGGCGGCGTCGCTGGCGGCCAGCACGTGGTTGTTGGACAGCACCAGCAGGCCGGGCGTGCCCGCCCGCCGGACGAAGCCGCCCAGGGTCCCGGCCGTCACGTCGGGGTGGGCCACCGAGAGCCCGGGCACCAGCGGACGGGTGCGCTGCTGCAGCTGCTCGGGGGTGGGGGAGGTGAGCGGTCGGACCGGACCGATCACGCGGACGTCGACCTCGCTGCGGGCGGCGTCGTCGAGGCCGTCCATGACGAGGGCGGCGTCGCCCTCGGAGACCAGCCGCACGGCCAGGTGCACCTGGTCCGGGCCGACCGGTGCCAGACCGAGGGCGATGCCGCTCCAGCCCGACCCGTCGGGCAGGCCGCTGGCCACCACGGCCCCCGGCGGGGCTTCGGACAGCCGCTGGGAGAGTGCGGCCTTCAGCTCGCGGGCGGTGTCGACGTGCACGGTGGCCTCCTGCGCAGTGGGTGACGGTGTGCCTCCCGACGGTAGGGCGGGGCTACGACAGGAGCAGCCCGGACGGGACGCGCGGGCGACCGCAGGCTGACAGGCGGGCCCCCCGGCGGTAGCCTCGACGGCGGTACGGTCCCGGCCGGCCACTGCCCGGGGTCCGCCCCTCGCGGTGGCCGGGCCCGCGCAACCGTCGCCGCCGTCCGGCACGCCCCTCGGGGAACGGCCTGACGACGACGTCGGAGGCGGGCCCGCAACTGGCGTGACGGACCCGGCTTTGACCGGGTCCACCCGCCCGGGTATCGTCATCAGCCGTGCCCAGGGAGACCTGGGCCTGCTCCCTCCTCCGACGCACCGCGGTGCCCGGGTCGGTCTCCGGATCGCCTGGTCACCAGGAGGTCCCGCCCGGTCCACGACCGAGAGCCCGGGATCGCGCTCCAGGCGCGAGGGGCGACCGAGTCCGACTCCCAGCGAGGCGGCCCGGAACTCCGAGAAGGCAACACGCCCGACCGCGGGGGCCGGACCACGTCTGAGGACGGGCCCGGGAGCAGGACCGATCGACCAGGCACCACCGCACCTGAGCACCACAGCAGGAACCAGCACGGCACTCATCCACAGCACGACCCAGCGCAGGCAGGAGATCAAGGCCACCCATGCCCACGATCCAGCAGCTGGTCCGCAAGGGCCGCGAGGACAAGGTCGAGAAGACCAAGACCCCGGCGTTGAAGGGATCCCCTCAGCGCCGTGGCGTGTGCACGCGCGTCTACACGACGACGCCGAAGAAGCCGAACTCGGCGCTGCGCAAGGTCGCTCGCGTCCGGCTGACCAGCGGTGTCGAGGTGACGGCGTACATCCCCGGCGTCGGCCACAACCTGCAGGAGCACTCCATGGTGCTCGTGCGTGGTGGCCGCGTGAAGGACCTCCCCGGCGTCCGCTACAAGATCATCCGCGGTTCCCTGGACACCCAGGCGGTCCGTGGCCGCAAGCAGGCTCGCAGCCGCTACGGCGCGAAGAAGGAGAAGAGCTAATGCCGCGCAAGGGCCCCGCCCCGAAGCGTCCGCTCGTCGTCGACCCGGTCTACCAGTCCCAGCTGGTCACCCAGCTGGTGAACAAGGTGCTCGTCGACGGCAAGCGCTCCATCGCCGAGGCGATCGTCTACGGCGCCCTCGAGGGCGTCCGGGCCAAGAACGACACCGACCCCGTCGTGACCCTCAAGCGCGCGCTGGACAACGTCAAGCCCGCCCTCGAGGTCCGCAGCCGTCGTGTCGGTGGCGCCACCTACCAGGTCCCGATCGAGGTGCGTGCCTCGCGCAGCACCACGCTGGGCCTGCGCTGGCTCATCCAGTACTCCCGGTCGCGTCGCGAGAAGACGATGACCGAGCG
The DNA here is from genome assembly GCF_001424455.1 of Geodermatophilus sp. Leaf369. NCBI lineage: Bacteria > Bacillati > Actinomycetota > Actinomycetes > Geodermatophilales > Geodermatophilaceae > Geodermatophilus > Geodermatophilus sp. Leaf369. Next base: position 1,001,814 of record NZ_LMQA01000002.1, read on the forward strand.
CCTCATGAACGAGCTGCTGGACGCCAGCAACGGCCTCGGTGCCGCGGTCAAGCGCCGCGAGGACACCCACAAGATGGCCGAGTCGAACAAGGCCTTCGCGCACTACCGCTGGTAGTCACCGGCGGCTGGTGAGACCCACCAGCGCCACCAGCCGCCACCCCGCGGCGAACCCCGGGCCACCCCCGGGGCCCGCGTCAAGAACTTGAGCAGGAGGAGAAGGCAATGGCCGACCTCGTCAACACCCGGAACATCGGGATCATGGCGCACATCGACGCCGGCAAGACCACCACCACCGAGCGGATCCTCTTCTACACGGGGATCAACTACAAGATCGGTGAGGTCCACGACGGCGCGGCCACCATGGACTGGATGGAGCAGGAGCAGGAGCGCGGCATCACCATCACGTCGGCCGCGACGAAGTGCACCTGGAACGGGTTCGACATCAACATCATCGACACCCCGGGCCACGTGGACTTCACCGTCGAGGTGGAGCGCTCGCTCCGCGTCCTCGACGGTGCCGTCGCGGTCTACGACGGTGTCGCCGGCGTGGAGCCGCAGACCGAGCAGGTCTGGCGGCAGGCAGAGAAGTACGGCGTCCCGCGCATGTGCTTCGTCAACAAGCTCGACCGCACCGGGGCGAACTTCTTCCGCTGCGTCGACATGATGGTCGAGCGCCTGGCGGCCAACCCGCTTGTCCTGCAGATCCCGATCGGTGCCGAGGGCGACTTCATCGGCGTCGTCGACCTGGTCGAGATGCGCGCCCTCACGTGGCGCGGGGAGACCAAGCTGGGCGAGGACTACGCGGTCGAGGAGATCCCGGCCGAGCTCGCCGAGCAGGCCGCGGAGTACCGGACCAAGTTCCTCGAGAACCTGGCCGACTTCCACGACGACATCATGGAGTCCTACCTCGGTGGCGAGGAGATCTCGGTCGCGACCCTCAAGGCCGCGATCCGGAAGTCCACCATCGCCGGCGAGGTCAACCCCGTCGTCACCGGTTCGGCGTTCAAGAACAAGGGCGTCCAGCCCATGCTCGACGCCGTCACCGACTACCTCCCCAGCCCGCTGGACGTCGAGGCCATCGTCGGCACCGCGCTGGACGGCGAGACCGAGGTCCTGCGGCACGCCGACGAGACCGAGCCCTTCGCGGCTCTGGCCTTCAAGATCCAGGCCGACCAGCACCTGGGCAAGCTGACCTACATCCGCGTGTACTCCGGGCGTCTGGACGCCGGGTCCCCGGTGCTGAACAGCACCAAGGACCGCAAGGAGCGGGTCGGCAAGATCTACCAGATGCACGCCAACAAGCGTGAAGAGCGTGCGGGCGTCGGCGCCGGCGAGATCGTGGCCGTCAACGGCATGAAGCAGACGACGACCGGTGACACCCTCTGCGACCCGCAGAAGCCCGTCATCCTCGAGTCGATGACCTTCCCCGCGCCGGTCATCTCGGTGGCCATCGAGCCGAAGACCAAGAGCGACCAGGAGAAGCTGGGCACGGCGATCCAGAAGCTCGCCGAGGAGGACCCGACGTTCCAGGTCCGCCTGGACGAGGAGACCGGCCAGACCGTCATCTCCGGCATGGGCGAGCTCCACCTGGAGATCCTGGTCGACCGCATGCGGCGTGAGTTCAACGTCGAGGCCAACGTGGGCAAGCCCCAGGTCGCCTACCGCGAGACGATCCGCAAGACCGTCGAGCGCTACGACTACACCCACAAGAAGCAGACCGGTGGTTCCGGCCAGTTCGCGAAGGTGCAGATCGCCCTCGAGCCGCTCGAGATGAGCGGTGACTCGGCGACCTACGCCTTCGAGAACAAGGTCACCGGTGGACGCATCCCGCGGGAGTACATCCCCTCGGTCGACGCGGGCATGCAGGACGCCATGCAGTACGGCATCCTCGCCGGCTACCCGATGGTCGGGGTCAAGGCCTCGCTGCTCGACGGCGCCTACCACGAGGTCGACTCCTCGGAGATGGCGTTCAAGATCGCCGGTTCGATCGCCTTCAAGGAGGCTGCCCGCAAGGCCAGCCCGGCTCTCCTCGAGCCCATGATGGCCGTCGAGGTCGTCACCCCCGAGGAGAACATGGGCGACGTCATCGGCGACCTGAACTCCCGCCGTGGGACCATCCAGGCGATGGAGGAGCGTTCCGGCGCCCGCGTCGTCAAGGCCCTGGTCCCGCTGTCGGAGATGTTCGGCTACGTGGGCGACCTGCGCAGCCGCACCCAGGGACGGGCGAGCTACACCATGGTGTTCGACACCTACGCCGAGGTGCCCTCCAACGTGGCCAAGGAGATCATCGCCAAGGCCACCGGCGAGTAACAGCGGTCCGGGCCGCAGCCACCAGGCGGCCCGGTCCGCGCGGGCACCCGCCCGCACCCCACAGACTCAGCAGCAGCACTGCGACAGACACTCAGCGAGAGGAACCCCAGTGGCCAAGGCCAAGTTCGAGCGGACCAAGCCGCACGTCAACATCGGCACCATCGGGCACATCGACCACGGGAAGACGACGCTCACCGCGGCGATCACCAAGGTCCTGCACGACAAGTACCCGAACCTCAACGAGGCGTCCGCGTTCGACCAGATCGACAAGGCGCCCGAGGAGAAGGCGCGTGGGATCACGATCTCCATCGCCCACGTCGAGTACCAGACCGAGAACCGGCACTACGCGCACGTCGACTGCCCCGGGCACGCCGACTACATCAAGAACATGATCACCGGCGCGGCCCAGATGGACGGCGCGATCCTCGTGGTCGCGGCGACCGATGGCCCGATGCCGCAGACCAAGGAGCACGTGCTCCTGGCCCGCCAGGTCGGCGTCCCCTACATCGTCGTGGCCCTGAACAAGTCCGACATGGTCGACGACGAGGAGATCCTGGAGCTCGTCGAGCTCGAGGTCCGCGAGCTGCTGTCGGAGTACGAGTTCCCGGGTGACGACCTGCCGGTCGTGCGCGTCTCGGCGCTGAAGGCGCTCGAGGGCGACGCCGAGTGGGGCGACAAGCTCATGGAGCTCATGGACGCGGTCGACGCCTCCATCCCCGAGCCCGAGCGCGAGATCGACAAGCCGTTCCTCATGCCCGTCGAGGACGTCTTCACGATCACCGGTCGTGGCACCGTCGTCACCGGTCGCGTCGAGCGCGGCATCGTCAAGGTCTCCGAGGAGATCGAGATCGTCGGCATCCGCCCGACCTCGTCGAAGACGACCGTCACCGGTGTCGAGATGTTCCGCAAGCTGCTCGACCAGGGCCAGGCCGGCGACAACGTCGGGCTGCTCCTGCGCGGCATCAAGCGCGAGGACGTCGAGCGCGGCCAGGTCGTCGTCAAGCCGGGCTCGATCACCCCGCACACCAACTTCGAGGGCTCGGTCTACATCCTCTCGAAGGACGAGGGCGGCCGTCACACGCCGTTCTTCAACAACTACCGTCCCCAGTTCTACTTCCGGACGACGGACGTCACCGGCGTGGTCACGCTGCCCTCGGGCACCGAGATGGTCATGCCCGGCGACAACACCGAGATGACGGTGGAGCTCATCCAGCCCATCGCCATGGAGGAGGGCCTGCGCTTCGCCATCCGTGAGGGTGGCCGCACCGTCGGCGCCGGCCGGGTCGTCAAGATCAACCAGTAGTCCCCAGGTGGGTGGCGGCCGCGACCGGCCGCCACCCACCGCCCGGGTCGTCCCGGGAGCACCCGGGTCAACCGACCCAGTACTGACCAAGGCAACACCCGATCGGCAGGAGCGAGACAAGGCGATGGCGGGACAGAAGATCCGCATCCGGTTGAAGGCCTACGACCACGAGGCCATCGACGCCTCGGCGCGGCGCATCGTGGACACGGTGACGAAGACCGGAGCGCGCGTCGTCGGCCCGGTGCCGCTGCCGACCGAGAAGAACGTGTACTGCGTCATCCGCTCCCCGCACAAGTACAAGGACTCGCGGGAGCACTTCGAGATGCGTACGCACAAGCGGCTCATCGACATCCTCGACCCGACGCCGAAGACGGTCGACGCGCTCATGCGCATCGACCTCCCGGCCTCGGTCGACGTCAACATCCAGTAGGGGCACCGAGACAATGGCGAGCACATTCCGTGGTCTCCTCGGCGAGAAGCTGGGGATGACCCAGGTCTTCGACGAGAACAACCGCATCGTGCCGGTCACCGTGGTCAAGGCGGGCCCGTGCGTGGTCACCCAGGTGCGCACCCCGGAGGTGGACGGCTACAGCGCCGTGCAGCTCGGGTTCGGCGCGATCGACCCCCGCAAGGTGAACAAGCCCGAAGGCGGGCACTTCGCCAAGGCGGGCGTCACGCCGCGACGGCACCTGGTCGAGCTCCGCACGAAGGACGCCGGCGACTACACGGTCGGCCAGGAGCTGACCACCGACGTCCTCACCGGCGTCGTGACCGTCGACGTGACAGGCACCAGCAAGGGCAAGGGCACCGCCGGTGTCATGAAGCGCCACGGGTTCAAGGGCCTGGGCGCCGGACACGGCGTGCAGCGCAAGCACCGTTCGCCCGGCTCGATCGGTGGCTGTGCCACCCCGGGTCGCGTGTTCAAGGGCATGCGCATGGCCGGTCGGATGGGCGCGGTCACCACGACCACGCTGTCCCTCAAGGTCCACAAGATCGACACCGAGAAGGGCCTGGTGCTTATCAAGGGCGCCATCCCGGGTCCGAAGGGTGGCCTGCTCCTCGTCCGCTCCGCGGTCAAGGGCGGCCCCGTGGGGAGTGACACCAAGTGACCGCATCGACGACCGAGCGGGCCGACCGCACCGTCGACGTCAAGACGCCGGCGGGGGAGACCTCGGGCACCGTCACGCTGCCCGGCTCCCTCTTCGACGCCAACGCCAACGTGTCGCTCATGCACCAGGTGGTGGTGGCCCAGCTGGCCGCTGCCCGCCAGGGCACGCACGCCACGAAGACGCGCGCCCAGGTCAGCGGCACCGGCGCCAAGCCGTACCGCCAGAAGGGCACCGGCCGCGCCCGTCAGGGTTCGCTGCGCGCTCCGCAGTTCGAGGGCGGCGGTGTCTCGCACGGCCCGCAGCCGCGCAGCTACGACCAGCGCACGCCCAAGAAGATGAAGGCCGCCGCCCTGCGCGGTGCCCTCTCCGACCGGGCCCGTGAGGGTCGCGTCGCCGTGGTGACCGCGTTCGTCGAGGGCGACGCGCCCTCCACGAAGGCCGCGCTCGCCGCCCTGGACGCGATCAGCTCCGGCAAGCGCGTGCTGGTCGTCCTGGACCGGGACGACGTCCTGAACTGGGTCAGCCTGCGCAACGTGCCGCGGGTGCACCTGATCGAGGCCGGTCAGCTCAACACCTACGACGTGCTCTGCGCCGACGAGGTGGTCTTCACCGAGACCGCCCTGGCCGAGTACGTCGCCGGGCCGGCCAAGGGCGGACGGGGCCGCGCGAGCAGCTCCGAGCTCCCCGACCTGGAGACCCACGAGATCGACAGCGAGGTGCCGTCCATGGCACCCGCGACCACCGAGGAGAAGGCATGAGCGTCCGCGACCCCCGGGACGTCCTGCTGTCCCCGGTGATCTCCGAGAAGAGCTACGGGCTGCTCGACCAGAACAAGTACACGTTCATCGTCCGCCCGGACGCGAACAAGACGCAGATCAAGATCGCTGTGCAGCAGGTCTTCAACGTGAAGGTCCTCGCCGTCAACACGATCAACCGGCAGGGCAAGCGGAAGCGCTCCAAGGGCGCCGTGATGGGCAAGCGCAAGGACACCAAGCGCGCCATCGTCTCCGTGGCACCTGGCGACCGCATCGAGCTGTTCGGCGGTCCGGGCGCCTGACGGCCCCGGGACCAGCGACCACACGAGACCAGACAGGGACTGAGTAGGCACCATGGCCATCCGTAAGTACAAGCCGACGACGCCGGGCCGACGCGGCTCGTCCGTCGCCGACTTCGCCGAGGTCACCCGCGACCACCCCGAGAAGTCGCTGGTCCGCCCGCTGCACGGCCGGGGCGGCCGCAACGTCCACGGCCGCGTCACCGCGCGCCACCAGGGCGGTGGGCACAAGCGTGCCTACCGGCTCATCGACTTCCGTCGGGCCGACAAGGACGGTGTGCCCGCCACGGTGGCGCACATCGAGTACGACCCCAACCGCACCTCGCGCATCGCGCTGCTGCACTACGCCGACGGCGAGAAGCGCTACATCATCGCCCCGGCGAAGCTGAAGCAGGGCGACCCGGTCGAGTGCGGCCCCAACGCCGACATCAAGCCCGGCAACAACCTGCCGCTGCGCAACATCCCGGTCGGCACGGTCGTGCACGCCATCGAGCTGCGGCCCGGTGGCGGGGCCAAGATCGCCCGCTCGGCCGGCACCAGCGTCCAGCTGGTGGCCCGTGAGGGTCGGTTCGCCCAGCTGCGGATGCCCTCGGGCGAGATCCGCAACGTCGACGTCCGCTGCCGCGCCACCATCGGCGAGGTCGGCAACGCCGAGCAGTCGAACATCAACTGGGGCAAGGCCGGCCGGATGCGGTGGAAGGGCAAGCGCCCGACCGTCCGTGGTGTCGCCATGAACCCGGTCGACCACCCGCACGGTGGTGGTGAGGGGAAGACCTCCGGTGGACGCCACCCGGTCAACCCGAAGGGCAAGCCGGAGGGCCGCACGCGCAAGCGCAAGGCCTCCGACGCCATGATCGTGCGCCGCCGGCGCGCGAACAAGAAGCGCTGAGCGGGTAGAGGAGCCGACAGACAATGCCACGCAGCCTGAAGAAGGGCCCGTTCGTCGACGACCACCTGCTCGCCAAGGTGGACGCCCAGAACGAGAAGGGCACCAAGAACGTCATCCGCACCTGGTCGCGGCGTTCGACGATCATCCCCGACATGCTCGGCCACACCATGGCCGTCCACGACGGGCGCAAGCACGTCCCGGTCTTCGTGACCGAGGCCATGGTCGGGCACAAGCTCGGCGAGTTCGCGCCCACGCGCACCTTCCGTGGGCACGTCAAGGACGACCGCCGGTCGCGGCGCGGCTGAGCGGACGAGGAGAACCTGAGATGACTTCCCAGCTGGGGACCGACGCTCCGGTCGCCCGGGCCACGGCCCGGTTCGTCCGCGTCACCCCGATGAAGGCGCGTCGCGTGATCGACATGATCCGCTACCTGCCCACCGACGAGGCGCTGGCGCTGCTGCGCTTCGCCCCTCAGACCGCCAGCGAGCCGGTGGCCAAGGTCGTCGCCTCCGCGGTGGCCAACGCCGAGCACAACCTGCAGCTCGACCCGGCCGCGCTGGTCGTCAGCGCCGCCTACGTCGACGAGGGCCCGACGCTCAAGCGGATCCGTCCGCGTGCGCAGGGTCGTGCGTTCCGCATCAACAAGCGGACCGCGCACATCACCGTCGAGGTCAGCCCGGTCGCCTCCAGCGCCGAGCTCGCCCTGCGTTCCCGCAAGGCGCGTCGCCACACCGGTCAGACGGGTCCGGCCACCCAGGTCGGGCAGCCGGGCAACACCAACTCGAAGGGAGGGACCCGCTAGTGGGTCAGAAGGTCAACCCGCACGGGTTCCGCCTGGGCATCACCACCGACTACAAGTCCCGGTGGTACGCCGACAAGCTGTACGCGGCCTACGTCAAGGAAGACGTGGCGATCCGCAAGCTGATGGGCAAGGGCATGGAGCGCGCCGGCATCTCGAAGGTGGAGATCGAGCGCACCCGTGACCGGGTCCGTGTCGACATCCACACCGCGCGCCCCGGCATCGTCATCGGTCGCCGTGGCGCCGAGGCCGACCGCATCCGCGGCGAGCTCGAGAAGCTCACCGGCAAGCAGGTGCAGCTGAACATCCTCGAGGTCAAGAACCCCGAGTCCGACGCGCAGCTGGTCGCCCAGGGCGTCGCCGAGCAGCTCTCCAGCCGGGTCAGCTTCCGTCGTGCCATGCGCAAGGCGATGCAGTCCGCGCAGCGGAGCCCGCAGGTCAAGGGCATCCGGGTGCAGTGCTCCGGTCGCCTCGGTGGCACGGAGATGAGCCGGTCGGAGTTCTACCGCGAGGGTCGGGTGCCGCTGCACACGCTGCGCGCGAACATCGACTACGGCATCTACGAGGCGCGCACGACCTTCGGTCGCATCGGCGTCAAGGTCTGGATCTACAAGGGCGACGCGAGCGGCTCCCGGGCCGAGCGCGAGGCCCTCCAGGCCCTGGCCCAGCGTCAGGAACGTCGCGAGCGGGCTCAGCGTCCGCGTCGGTCGGGTTCGACCGGCACCACCGCTGGTGGCACCGAGGCCGGTCGCGCTGCGGCCGAGCCCACGACCGCCGGCTCCGAGGCCCCTGCCGAGGACACCACCGCCACCGCGGTGGAGCCCACGACGGCCGAGGCCGCTCCCGCGCAGAGCGTCGGCGAGGCCGTCGGCGCCGAGGGCACCGCGACCGCCGAGGCTGCCGGTGCCGAGGCAACCGCTCCCCAGGAGGGCTGACAGATGCTGATCCCGCGTCGCGTCAAGCACCGCAAGCAGCACCGTCCCGACCGCACCGGTCGGGCCAAGGGCGGCACCGCGATCAACTTCGGTGAGTACGCGATCCAGGCTCTCGAGCCCGCCTACGTGACCAACCGTCAGATCGAGTCCGCTCGTATCGCCATGACCCGCCACATCAAGCGTGGCGGCAAGGTCTGGATCTCCATCTACCCGGACCGCCCGCTCACCAAGAAGCCCGCCGAGACCCGCATGGGTTCCGGCAAGGGCTCGCCCGAGTGGTGGGTCGCCAACGTGAAGCCCGGCCGCGTCATGTTCGAGCTGTCCGGTGTCGACGAGCCCACCGCCCGTGAGGCGATGCGCCGCGCCATCCACAAGCTCCCCATGAAGTGCCGCTTCATCACCCGTGAAGGAGAGGTGTGATGGCTGCCGGCCTCACCGCCCCGGAGCTCCGCGAGCTCTCGGTGGACGAACTCGCCACGCGTCTGCGTGAGTCGAGGGAAGAGCTGTTCAACCTGAGGTTCCAGGTGGCCACCGGCCAGCTGGACAACAACCGGCGACTGCAGACCGTCCGCCGCGACATCGCCCGGATCTACACGATCATGCGCGAGCGCGAGCTGGGTCTCTCGGTCGCCCCGAGCGAGGGTGTGGCATGAGCGAGACCACCAACGAGACCAACGAGGCCGTCGCCTCGGGTCCCGGCCTGGCCGGTCGTGGCTACCGCAAGGTCCGTGAGGGCCTCGTGGTCAGCGACAAGATGGACAAGACCATCGTCGTCGAGGTCGAGGACCGCGTGAAGCACGCGCTCTACGGCAAGGTCCTGCGTCGCACGAGCAAGCTCAAGGCGCACGACGAGAGCAACACGGCCGGCATCGGCGACCGGGTCCAGATCATGGAGACCCGGCCCACCTCGGCCACCAAGCGCTGGCGCCTGGTGTCCGTCGTCGAGAAGGCCAAGTAAGCCCCAGGCACGAGCCGGCCCCGCCCCCCTTCACCGGGGGGCGGGGTGGCGCGTACCCTGGACCACTGGCGCGCCCACGGGCGTGCCGACACCCGGGACCTGACGGCCGGCGGCGAGAGCCGCCGGCTGTCGCACGTCAGTCCCGACCGCCGCTTCACCGTCTCGGCCCGGCGGTCAACCCACAGAACCCAGGAGCTACGCAGTGATCCAGCAGGAGTCACGACTGCGCGTCGCCGACAACACCGGTGCCAAGGAGATCTTGTGCATCCGTGTCCTCGGTGGCTCGGGTCGTCGCTACGCGGGCATCGGCGACGTGATCGTCGGCACCGTGAAGGACGCCCTCCCCGGCGCAGGGGTCAAGAAGGGTGACGTCGTCAAGGCCGTCATCGTCCGCACCGTGAAGGAGCGTCGTCGTCCCGACGGCTCCTACATCCGGTTCGACGAGAACGCCGCCGTCATCATCCGCGACAGCGGAGACCCCCGCGGGACCCGCATCTTCGGGCCCGTCGGCCGCGAGCTGCGCGACAAGCGCTTCATGCGGATCATCTCGCTCGCCCCGGAGGTGCTGTGAACATGGCTGACAAGACGCCTTCGCTGAAGGTCAAGAAGGGCGACCAGGTCGTCGTCCTGTCCGGCAAGGACAAGGGGGCCAAGGGCCGCGTCATCGCCGCCTTCCCCAAGACCGGCAAGGTGCTCGTCGAGGGCATCGGCCGCATCAAGAAGCACACGCGGGTGAGCACGAGCCAGCGCGGTGCACAGTCCGGCGGGATCGTCACCCAGGAGGCCGCCATCCACGTGAGCAACGTGATGGTGATCGACTCCGAGGGCACCCCGACCCGCATCGGCTACCGCAAGGACGAGGACGGCCGCAGCATCCGCGTCTCGAAGCGTTCCGGCAAGGACCTGTGACCATGACTGAGACCACCACGCAGAACGCCCCCGCCGCCCGGCAGCTGCCGCGGCTGCTCGCCCACTACCGCTCGGACATCGCGCCGGCGCTGATGAGCGAGTTCGGGTACGCCAACGTCATGCAGATCCCCGGTCTGACCAAGATCGTGGTCAACATGGGCGTGGGTGAGGCCACCCGTGACGCCAAGCTGATGGACGGCGCCGTCCGTGACCTCACCGCGATCACCGGGCAGAAGCCCGCCGTGGTCCGGGCCCGCAAGTCCATCGCTCAGTTCAAGCTGCGCGAGGGCATGCCGATCGGTGCGAAGGTCACCCTCCGGGGCGACCGCATGTGGGAGTTCCTGGACCGGCTGCTCAGCCTGGCCCTGCCCCGCATCCGTGACTTCCGTGGGCTGAGCTCCACCCAGTTCGACGGCCACGGCAACTACACCTTCGGCCTCACCGAGCAGTCGATGTTCCGCGAGATCGACGTCGACCGGATCGACCGCCCGCGTGGCATGGACATCACGCTGGTCACCACCGCCACCAACGACGAGGAGGGTCGCGAGCTGCTCAGCCTCCTGGGCTTCCCCTTCGCCGGCCGGACCGTCGTGCAGACGACCCGCTGACCCGGGACGAGGAGACACCATGGCCAAGAAGGCTCTCGTCAACAAGGCGAACCGCACCCCCAAGTTCAAGGTCCGGGGTTACACCCGCTGCCAGCGCTGCGGCCGCCCCCACGCGGTCTTCCGCAAGTTCGGCCTGTGCCGGATCTGCGTCCGGGAGATGGCCCACGCGGGCGAGCTTCCCGGCGTGACCAAGTCCTCCTGGTGACCTGCGCTCCGTAGGCACCACCTCCTGCACCACCGATCGCCGAGAGGCCCCCGCAGAGCGCGGCGGGAACCGCGGTGAGAGAGGCACGACGAACACATGACGATGACCGACCCGATCGCGGACATGCTGACGCGCATCCGGAACGCCAACTCGGCGTACCACGATGCCGCGGCCATGCCCTCGTCGAAGCTCAAGACCAAGGTCGCGGAGATCCTCCAGCAGGAGGGCTACATCGCCGGCTGGAAGGTCAACGACGTCGAGAAGGACGGCCAGGTCCGCAAGGAGCTGGTGGTCGACCTCAAGTACGGCCCCAACCGCGAGCGCAGCATCGCCGGCGTCCGGCGGGTCTCGAAGCCCGGCCTGCGCGTCTACGCGAAGTCCACTGCTCTGCCCAAGGTCCTCGGCGGCCTCGGGGTGGCGATCATCTCCACCTCGACCGGTCTGCTGACCGACAAGCAGGCGAACAAGAAGGGCGTGGGTGGGGAAGTCCTCGCCTACGTCTGGTAAGGGGAGCTCGAGATGTCACGTATCGGACGACTCCCGGTCACGGTGCCCGGTGGTGTCGATGTCGCCATCGACGGCCGCACGGTCAACGTGAAGGGCCCCAAGGGCGCCCTCACCCACACCGTCGCCGCGCCGATCTTCGTCGAGAAGAGCGACGAGGGCTCGCTGCTCGTGCAGCGCCCCGACGACGAGCGTGAGAGCCGCGCACTGCACGGTCTCTCCCGCACGCTCATCGCGAACATGATCACCGGTGTCACCGAGGGCTACGTCAAGACCCTCGAGATCGTCGGTGTCGGTTACCGCGTGCAGGCCCGCGGCTCGGACCTCGAGTTCGCGCTCGGCTTCAGCCACCCGGTGCTCATCAAGGCCCCCGAGGGGATCACCTTCACCGTCGAGGCCCCGACCCGTTTCAAGGTCGCCGGCATCGACAAGCAGCAGGTCGGCGAGGTCGCCGCCAAGATCCGCAAGCTGCGCAAGCCCGACCCGTACAAGGGCAAGGGCGTGCGGTACCAGGGCGAGGTCGTCAAGCGCAAGGTCGGGAAGACGGGCAAGTGATGGCACAGACACAGACCAACGACAAGGTGGCCCGGGTGCACAAGCCCGTGGGCACCGACGCCAGCACCGCGCGTCGCACCTCGCGACTGCGTCGGCACAACCGGCTCCGCAAGCGGGTCTCCGGTACGCCCGAGCGCCCCCGCCTGGTCGTCAAGCGCAGCTCGCGCCACGTCCACGTGCAGGTCGTCGACGACACCCAGGGCATCACCCTGGTGCACGCCTCGACGATGGACGCCAGCCTGAAGGGCACCGCGGGCGACAAGTCCGCCCTCGCCCGTCAGGTCGGGGCCCTCGTGGCCGACCGCGCGAAGGCCGCCGGCATCACCGCCGTCGTCTTCGACCGCGGTGGCAACCGCTACAGCGGACGGCTGGCGGCACTCGCCGACGGCGCCCGCGACGCGGGGCTGGACTTCTGATGAACGACACGAAGATCGAGAGGGACGTCTGATGCCAGGACCACAGCGACGCGGCGGTGGCGCCGGCGGTGCCGGTGGCACCGGCGGCGGACAGGGCGGCCAGGGCGGTCAGGGCGGCAACGACCGTCGCGACCGTCGGGACGGCGGCGGTCGGGGCCCCGGCGGTCCCGCCGAGAAGAGCCAGTTCATGGAGCGGGTCGTGGCCATCAACCGCGTCTCGAAGGTCGTCAAGGGCGGTCGTCGCTTCAGCTTCACCGCGCTGGTGATCGTCGGCGACGGCGACGGCACCGTGGGTGTTGGCTACGGCAAGGCCAAGGAGGTGCCCGCGGCCATCGCCAAGGGCGTCGAGGAGGCCAAGAAGCACTTCTACCGGGTGCCCCGCATCGCCAGCACCATCCCGCACCCCGTGCAGGGTGAGGCGGCGGCCGGTGTCGTGCTGCTCAAGCCGGCCAGCCCGGGTACCGGCGTCATCGCCGGTGGTCCGGTGCGTGCCGTGCTCGAGTGCGCCGGGATCCACGACGTGCTCTCCAAGAGCCTCGGGTCCTCCAACCCGATCAACATCGTGCACGCCACCATGCAGGCGCTGAAGGACCTCGTCCGCCCCGAGGAGATCGCGGCCCGCCGTGGTCTGCCCCTCGAGGACGTCGCCCCCGCCGCCATGCTGCGGGCGCGTGCCGGTCAGGGGGCCTGAGCATGAGCCAGATCAAGGTCACCCAGATCAAGTCCAAGATCGGGACCAAGCCCAACCAGCGTCAGACGCTGCGGTCGCTGGGTCTCAAGCGGATCAACGACTCGGTCGTGCAGGAGGACCGTCCCGAGATCCGCGGGATGGTCGCGACGGTGCCGCACCTGGTCACCGTCGAAGAGATCGTCTGAGCTGCGGACGAGAAGGAACACTGACATGACTCTCAAGGTCCACCACCTGCGCCCGGCACCCGGCGCCCACGCCAAGAAGACCCGTGTGGGTCGTGGTGAGGGCGGCAAGCGCGGCAAGACCGCCGGTCGCGGCACCAAGGGCTCCGGCTCGCGCGTCCAGGTCTCGGCCCGCTTCGAGGGTGGTCAGACGCCGCTGTTCCAGCGTCTGCCCAAGCTCTCGGGCTTCACCCCCCGGAACAAGGTCGTCTTCCAGGTCGTCAACCTCGACCGGATCGCCTCCCTGTTCCCCGACGGCGGTGCCCTCACCCCGGACACGCTGGCTGACGCCGGCGCCGTCCGGCGTGGCCAGCCCGTCAAGATCCTGGGCACCGGCGAGCTCGGTGGCGTCACCGTCACCGTGCACGCCCACGCCTTCTCCGCATCGGCGATCGAGAAGATCTCCGCAGCCGGGGGCAGCACCACCCAGATCTGACCCACCGACCCCCGGGGTGCACCTGCCCCCCGGGGGTCCGTGCTGTCCGGGGCCCGTCCTCCGACGGGCGCCGGTGGCGCACCAGGGGAGCCCGGCGCCGGCGCCGGGAGACCCTGAGGGTGACCCGGCGACCAGTCGGGCACCCTCGTTGCTAACCTCACACGACCGACTCGGGGAGGGCACGTGCTGCAGGCGTTCGCCGCGGCGTTCCGGACGCCAGACCTCCGGCGCAAGCTTCTGTTCTCCCTGGCGATCATCGCCGTGTACCGGCTGGGCGCCAGCGTCCCCGGACCCGGCGTCTCGATCGAGGCCATCAACAGCTGCCTCGACCAGGCCAACGCCTCCGACCAGCGGGACGTCTACTCCCTGGTCAACCTGTTCTCCGGTGGCGCGCTCCTGCGGCTGTCGATCTTCGCGCTCGGGATCATGCCGTACATCACGGCCAGCATCATCGTGCAGCTGCTCGTCGTGGTCATCCCGCGGTTCGAGCAGCTGAAGAAGGAGGGGCAGTCGGGTCAGGCCAAGCTGACCCAGTACACCCGCTACCTGACGATCGCACTGGCGGTGTTGCAGAGCACCGGGATCATCGCGCTGGCCCGCAGTGGCCAGCTGTTCCCGAACTGCCAGCAGGAGCTGATCCCCTCCGACTCGATCTGGACCACGGTCGTCCTGGTGATCGCGCTGACCGCCGGCACCGCCGTGATCATGTGGCTGGGCGAGCTGCTGACCGAGAAGGGGATCGGCAACGGCATGTCCGTGCTGATCTTCACCTCGATCGCCGCGCGCATCCCGGCCGAGGGCGGCTCGATCCTGCAGACCCGTGGTGGCCTGGTCTTCGCGCTGGTCTGCGTGCTGGCCCTGGTGGTCATCGCCTCGGTGGTCTACGTCGAGCAGGCCCAGCGCCGCATCCCGGTGCAGTACGCCAAGCGCATGGTGGGCCGCCGCATGTACGGCGGGACGTCGACCTACCTGCCGCTGAAGGTGAACCAGGCCGGTGTCATCCCGGTCATCTTCGCCTCGTCGCTGCTGTACCTGCCGCAGCTGATCACCCAGCTGCAGGGCGACGCGACTGGTGGTGTGCGCCAGTTCTTCGAGAACTACGTCATCAACCAGTCCAGCCCGATCCACATCGCCATCTACTTCGCGTTGATCATCTTCTTCACGTACTTCTACGTGTCGATCACGTTCAACCCGGAGGAGCGGGCCGAGGACATGAAGCGCTACGGCGGCTTCATCCCGGGCATCCGTCCCGGCCGCCCGACGGCCGAGTACCTCCAGTACGTGCTCTCCCGGATCACCCTGCCGGGGTCGATCTACCTGGGGCTGGTGGCAGTGTTGCCCAACCTGTTCCTCTCGGTCACCCAAGAGGGGCAGAACCAGAACTTCCCGTTCGGCGGGACCGCGGTGCTGATCATGGTGGGAGTGGGCTTGGAGACGGTGAAGCAGATCGAGACGCAGCTCAACCAGCGCAACTACGAAGGGTTCCTGAAGTAGTGCGCGTCGTCCTGCTGGGTCCCCCCGGAGCGGGCAAGGGCACCCAGGCGCAGATCATCGCCGGCGAGCTGGGCGTCCCGGCCATCTCCACCGGCGACATCTTCCGGGCCAACGTCACCGGGAAGACCGAGCTCGGCACCCAGGCCAAGGTCTACATGGACGCCGGGGACCTCGTCCCCGACGAGATCACCGTGGCGATGGTCAGCGACCGGCTGGCCGAGCCCGACGCCAAGGCGGGGTTCCTGCTCGACGGGTTCCCCCGCACCATCGCGCAGGCCGAGCAGCTGCGGGACTCCCTGACCGAGCTCGACCAGCACCTGGACTGCGTGCTGGAGCTCGTCGTGGACGAGGACGAGCTGGTGCGCCGCCTGTCGGGTCGTGTCGTGGTCGTCGACGGCAAGCCCGTGCAGCGCGAGGACGACAAGCCCGAGACCGTCCGGCACCGCCTGGAGGTCTACCGGGAACAGACCGCGCCGCTGTCGGGCTGGTACGACCAGGCGGGTCTGTTGGCGACCATCGACGCGATCGGCGAGATCGACGAGGTCACCGCCCGTGCCCTGGTGGCCCTGGGCCACCAGCGCGACGACGACGAGACAGCCGAGCAGCCCACCGACCGATGAGGGACGTCGCGCGATGAGCGCCGACCTGCTCTCCCGGGTGCCGCTGCTGGCCAAGTGGAGGGGACGCATGATCCAGATCAAGACCGCACACGAGATCGAGCTGATGCGGGCAGCAGGGCTGGTGGTGGCCGGGGCCCTGGCCGCGGTGCGGGCCGAGGTGCGTCCAGGAGTCACCACCGGGGAGCTCGACGCCATCGCCGAGGACCACATCCGGACCGCCGGGGCCATCCCGTCGTTCCTGGGGTACCACGGGTTCACCGGCAGCATCTGCGCCTCGATCAACGAGGAGATCGTGCACGGCATCCCGGTGTCGGGTCGCACGCTGTCGGCCGGGGACAACATCTCCATCGACTGCGGGGCGATCCTGCAGGGATGGCACGGCGACTCGGCGATCACGGTGACGGTGGGGGAGCCCTCCGCCGAGGACGCCGCGCTGATGGCGGTCACCGAGACGTCGATGTGGGCGGGGCTGGCCAAGGCCCTGGTCGGAGGTCGGTTGACCGACATCAGCCACGCGGTCGAGGAGTCCATCACCGCCCACGAGCACGCCTACGGGATCGTCGACCACTACGGCGGGCACGGCATCGGCACCGAGATGCACCAGGACCCGCACGTGCTGAACTACGGCCGCTCCGGTCGGGGGCCCAAGCTGGTCCCCGGTCTGGCGCTGGCCATCGAGCCGATGGTCACCGTGGGGGACCCGGCCACCGTCGAGCTCGAGGACGGCTGGACCGTCATCACCAAGGACGGGTCGCGGGCCGCGCACTTCGAGCACACCGTGGCGATCACCCCCGAGGGCCCCTGGGTGCTCACCGCCGAGGACGGCGGCGTCGCCGGCCTCGCCCCCTTCGGCATCACCCCCCGTTCGTAGTCCTGCCCCGGCCCGTCCGGGTCCGCAGGATCACCAGGGGCACAGTTGGAGCCTCTGGGGCTCCCGGGGTACAGTCACCGCTGGCGTTCGCGTCGTCTGTCGTCGTGCTGTGGCCGCACGCCGGTGGGCGCCCTCTGCGAGTACGTCCGCACCAGACACCCGCACCACCACCCGCGCCGTCTCCGGCGTGGGTGCCGCGAGCCAGTGCACGGTCACTGGAGCACACCAGATCGGGAGGCGCTGTAGGGAATGGCGAAGAAGGACGGGGCCATCGAGGTCGAGGGTCGAGTCGTCGAGCCGCTCCCCAACGCGATGTTCCGGGTGGAACTCCAGAACGGGCACCGCGTGCTCGCGCACATCAGCGGCAAGATGCGTCAGCACTACATCCGCATCCTGCCCGAGGACCGCGTCGTCGTGGAGCTCTCGCCCTACGACCTCACGCGCGGTCGGATCGTCTACCGCTACAAGTGACCTCCGCGGCCCGCCCCTCCGGGTGGGGCCCGCGACCCACGAACTACCAGGAAATGAGGGCGGCCCGGTGAAGGTCCAGCCGTCGGTCAAGAAGATCTGCGACAAGTGCAAGGTGATCCGCCGGCACGGCCGGGTCATGGTCATCTGCGACAACGCCCGGCACAAGCAGCGCCAGGGCTGAGGGAGTACACGACATGGCACGACTGGCTGGTGTCGATCTTCCCCGCGAGAAGCGGATGGAGATCGCGCTCACCTACATCTACGGCATCGGCCGGACCTCGGCGAAGGCCACCTTGGACGCGACGGGCGTGAGCCCGGACCTGCGTGCCAAGGACCTCTCCGACGAGGACCTGCTGAAGCTCCGCGACTACATCGACGAGCACTTCCGCGTCGAGGGCGACCTGCGCCGTGAGGTGGCCGCCGACATCCGCCGCAAGGTGGAGATCGGTTGCTACCAGGGCCTGCGTCACCGTCGTGGCCTGCCCGTCCGCGGACAGCGCACCAAGACGAACGCGCGCTCCAGCAAGGGCCCGCGCAAGACGATCGCCGGCAAGAAGAAGGCCCGCTGACCCAGCGGTAGCCCTCACCGGCTCACCAGCCCGGCCGTTGCGCCCCCGCAGAGGGGGCGGCCGGGTGCACCACCTCCGCACCACCCAGGCCACGAACAGAGAAGAGAGTCATGCCTCCCAGGGCACGCGCGGCAGGCGCCAAGAAGGTGCGCCGCAAGGAGAAGAAGAACGTCGCTCACGGCGCGGCGCACATCAAGAGCACCTTCAACAACACGATCGTGTCGATCACGGACCCCACCGGGAATGTCATCAGCTGGGCCTCGGCCGGCCACGTCGGGTTCAAGGGCTCGCGCAAGTCCACGCCGTTCGCGGCGCAGATGGCTGCCGAGAACGCCGCGCGCAAGGCGCAGGAGCACGGCATGCGGAAGGTCGACGTCTTCGTGAAGGGTCCCGGCTCCGGCCGCGAGACCGCCATCCGCTCCCTCCAGGCCACGGGCCTCGAGGTCGGGCAGATCTCCGACGTCACCCCCCAGCCGCACAACGGCTGCCGCCCCAAGAAGCGCCGCCGGGTCTGACCCGCGCGCATCGACTGACTTTCTCAGAAACCAGGGAGACACCACCGTGGCCCGTTACACCGGAGCCGACTGCCGCCTGTGCCGGCGCGAGAAGATGAAGCTGTTCCTCAAGGGGAGCAAGTGCGAGTCCGCCAAGTGCCCGATCGAGATCCGTCCCTACCCCCCGGGTGAGCACGGTCGCGGTCGCACCAAGGACAGCGAGTACCTGCTGCAGCTGCGTGAGAAGCAGAAGGCCCGTCGCATCTACGGCGTGCTGGAGAAGCAGTTCCGCGGCTACTACCAGGAAGCCAACAAGAAGTCCGGCAAGACCGGTGAGGTCCTGCTGCAGATCCTCGAGACCCGTCTCGACAACGTGGTCTACCGCGCCGGCTTCGCCAAGTCCCGTGACATGGCCCGCCAGCTGGTGCGCCACGGCCACATCAAGGTCAACGGCCGCAAGGTCGACATCCCCTCCTACCGCGTGTCGGCCAACGACATCGTCGAGGTGGCTGCCAAGTCCACCGAGATGGTGCCGTTCCAGGTCGCCCAGGCCGAGGCTGGCTCCAAGCCGGTCCCTGCGTGGCTTGAGGTGATCAGCAGCCAGCTCAAGGTGCTCGTGCACTCCATCCCGGCCCGCCAGGTCATCGACACCCCGGTCCAGGAGCAGTTGATCGTCGAGCTCTACAGCAAGTGATCCACCCGTAGGACGGTGGGGCGGGCAGACAGACGCCCGCCCCACCGGCACGTCACCCTCACGGCGTCATATTGCGGTCGCCGGAGGACCCTGGAGGAGAACCGTGCTCATCGCCCAGCGCCCCACCCTGACCGAAGAGGCCATCGACGCCTCGCGGTCCCGCTTCGTCATCGAGCCCCTCGAGCCCGGCTTCGGCTACACGCTCGGCAACTCGCTGCGTCGCACCCTGCTGTCCTCGATCCCCGGTGCCGCTGTCACCAGCATCCGCATCGAGGGCACCCTGCACGAGTTCACGACCGTGCCGGGGGTGAAGGAGGACGTCACCGAGCTCATCCTGAACCTCAAGGGCCTGGTCGTGAGCTCGGACTCCGACGAGCCGGTCACCATGTACCTGCGCAAGCAGGGCCCCGGTGAGGTCACCGCCGCCGACATCGCGCCCCCGGCCGGTGTCGAGGTGCACAACCCCGAGCTCCACATCGCGACCCTGAACGCCAAGGGCCGGCTGGAGATCGAGCTCGTCGTCGAGCGTGGCCGCGGCTACGTGCCGGCCACCCAGAACAAGCAGCCCGGCCAGGAGATCGGCCGCATCCCGGTCGACTCGATCTACTCCCCGGTGCTCAAGGTGACCTACGCCGTCGAGGCCACCCGCGTCGAGCAGCGCACCGACTTCGACCGCCTCGTGGTCGACGTCGAGACCAAGCCGTCGATGGAGCCGCGTGACGCCATCGCCTCGGCCGGTTCCACCCTGGTGGAGCTGTTCGGCCTGCTGCGCGAGCTGAACGTCGACGCCGAGGGCATCGAGGTCGGGCCCAGCCCGGCCGAGGCCGCCGACATCGCGAACTTCTCGATGCCGATCGAGGACATGGACCTCACCGTCCGTTCCTACAACTGCTTGAAGCGCGAGGGCGTGCACACCGTCGGTGAGCTCGTCACCCGCTCCGAGGCCGACCTGCTCGACATCCGCAACTTCGGTGCGAAGTCGATCGACGAGGTCAAGCTCAAGCTCGCTGCCATGGGCCTCGCGCTCAAGGACAGCCCGCCCGGGTTCGTCCCCACCTCGGTGGAGAGCTACGACGAGACCTACGACGACAGCTACCCCGGCGAGAACCAGTACGCCGACGGCCAGCAGTACACCGAGGGCGACTTCCGGGAGACCGAGCAGCTCTGATCGACGGACCCCGTCGTCGCACCGCCCCACCCGGGGCGGTGCGACAGCGGGATCCCGCCGGGACCGGCACGGCCGGGACCGGAGCACCACCCATCAGATGAACGCGCGGCCACGGATGATCCGGCGGCCTGAGGAAGGACCGACATGCCCACTCCCACCAAGGGCCCCCGCCTCGGCGGATCGCCGGCGCACGAGAAGCTGATGCTGGCGAACCTCGCCACGTCGCTCTTCGAGCACGGCCGGATCACCACCACCGAGACCAAGGCCAAGCGGCTGCGTCCGCTGGCCGAGAAGCTCGTCACGCTGGCCAAGCGCGGCGACCTGCACGCCCGCCGTCAGGTGATGACCACCGTCCGCGACAAGAACGTGGTCCACCACCTCTTCGCCGAGATCGGCCCGCGCTTCGAGAACCGTCCCGGCGGCTACACCCGGATCACGAAGGTCGGCCCCCGCAAGGGCGACAACGCCCCGATGGCCGTCATCGAGCTCGTCGAGGCCCTCACCGTGGCCCAGGAGGCCGTCGGCGAGGCCGAGCGCGCCCGTGGCACCCGGTTCGCCGCCGGCGCCGGTGGCGCCTCTGCTGCCGGTGAGGTGACCGCGACCTCCGAGGAGATCGCCGACGAGGCCAGCGACCAGGCCGACGCCGAGCAGGCCGTCACCGACGTCTACAGCCCCGACGACGAGGTCCAGGACGAGAACACCACCGAGGAGCAGCCGACCGCCGAGAACGGCGTCGTCGTCGAGGCCGAGGGCGTCTCGCCCGACGTCGCCGACGCTGCTGCCGCCGAGGTCAACGCCGCGGAGAACAGCGACGCCGCCACGGCCGGCACGGACGCCCCCGGCGGGGAGTCCGAGCCCGACCCGAAGTGACCCGAGCCTGACCAGCACCACGGACGAGCCCGCCACCGACCCCGGTGGCGGGCTCGTCCGCGTTCGGCTGGGCGTCGCCTACGACGGGGCCGCCTTCCACGGTTGGGCGCGGCAGCCCGCGCAGCGCACCGTGCAGGAGGAGCTCGAGCTGGGCCTGGCCACGGTGCTGCGGCACGACGTGGACCTGACGGTCGCCGGGCGCACCGACGCCGGGGTGCACGCCACCGGCCAGGTGGTCCACCTCGACGTCCCCGCCGCCCTGTGGGCGCAGCACGAGGCGAAGCTGCTGCGCCGGCTGCGCGGGGTCCTGCCCCCCGACGTCGCGGTCACCTCCGCGACAGCCGTCCCGAGCGACTTCGATGCCCGGTTCGCCGCCCTGGGCCGGCACTACGTCTACCGGCTGACCGATGCCGTCTCCGGGCCCCCGCCGCTGCGCCGGGCCGACACCGCGGCCTGGGCGCGCAGCCTGGACGTCCCGGCGATGCGGGTGGCGGCGGCCCTGCTGCTGGGGCAGCACGACTTCGCGGCCTTCTGCCGGCGCCGGGAGGGCGCGACGACCATCCGGGTGCTGCTGGAGCTGGACGTGCAGCGCGACGGCGACCTGGTCACCGTGGCCGCCTCGGCCGATGCCTTCTGCCACTCGATGGTGCGCAGCCTCGTCGGTGCCCTGCTCGCGGTGGGCGAGGGGCGGCGGGAGCCCGGGTGGCCGGCCTCGCTGCTCGCCCGCACCACCCGGGCCGACGACGTTCCGGTGGCCCCGGCGGGCGGGCTCACGCTGGTCGCGGTGGACTACCCGCCCGACGACCAGCTGGCCGCCCGCACACGCACCACCCGGGCCCGCCGGGACGACCCGCTGCTCAGCTGAGGGCGGCGACGGCCTCGTCGATCGGGGTGTTGCCGCCGTTGAGCTCGACGACCACGCCGGGTGCGGGGTGGTCCAGCAGGGCCACGAGCACGGCGGCGACGTCGTCCCGGGTGACCTCGCCGTGCTCGACGTGCGGGGCGAGCTCGACGGTGCCCACGCCGGGGTCGTCGGTGAGGGTGACCGGACGCAGCACCGTCGTGTCCAGGCCGGTACGCGGCAGCACGTCCTGCTCGGCGGCGAGCTTGGCGCGCAGGTAGGCGACGAAGCCCTCGTCCATGCCCTCGGGGACGGCGCCGTCGGCGACGGAGTCCGCGCCGATCGAGGACACCAGCAGGTAGGGCCGCACACCGGCGGCCTCGGCGGCGTCGGCCAGCAGCACCGCGGCGCCCCGGTCGACGGTGTCCTTGCGGGCGACGCCGCTGTCCGGGCCGCCGCCGGCGGCGAAGACCACGGCGTCGGCGCCGCGGACGACGTCGGTCACCTGGTCGGCGGAGGCCTGCTCCAGGTCCAGGACGACGGGGTCGACGCCATCGGCGGTGAGGTCGGTGGTGTGGTCGGGGTTGCGGACGATGCCCACGACGGTGTCGCCGCGACCGGCCAGCAGGCGGCCGAGTCGGCGGGCGATCTGTCCGTGGGCTCCGGCGATGACGATGTGCATGTCCCCGGCCTACCCCGCGGGCGGCCGGGGCAGTCCCGCGGCCTGGCGGGCGCGCTCGAGGTCGGCGGGGGTGTCGCAGTCGGTCCAGGGAGCGGGTCGGCCGGGCTCCACGGCGGGCCGGTGCCGGCGGACGGCGAGGTCGGCGAGCACCGCCCGCATCGAGGTGGGCCCCCGCACGTCGGGGACCGCGGCGCGCAGGGCCGCGGTCCGCCAGACCCCGAGCAGGTGCTGGTCGCGACCGGTGGCGTCGACGACGAGCACGCCGTCCCCGGTGAGCCGGCCGCGGAGCTCCTGGACCACCGCGGCCGTGACGAAGGGGAGGTCCGCGGCGAGGACGGCGACCACGTCGGTGTCCACCGCGGCCAGCCCCGCCCGCAGCGCGGGGACCGGGCCGCCGCCGGGCGGCTCCTCCCGGACCACCCGGACGCCGTCGGGGGTCGGCTGCGGGGGGCCGACGACGACGCGGGTCGCGGCGTCGGCGACGGCGTCCAGGACCAGGCCGAGCATGGTGCGCCCGCCGACCTCGAGCTGGGGCTTGGCGCGACCGCCGAGCCGGGCGGCCCGGCCCCCGGCCAGGACGACGGCGGCGTAGGGCGGCAGCGGGCTCACGGGGTGACCGTAGGTCGCTGCCGGTGCGTACCGTCGACGGCGTGGGACGAGTCACCAGCCGGACACCGGTGCTGCGCATCCGGGGGCCCCACGTGGCCACCCGACCCGACACCGTCGCCAGCGAGGAGCCGCTGGAGATCCGGCTGGACGGGACGCCGCTGGCGGTCACCATGCGCACCCCGGGCGACGACTTCGACCTGGTGCACGGGTTCCTGGTCACCGAGGGCGTGATCGCCTCGGCGGACGACGTGCTCTCGCTGAGGTACTGCGACTCCGTCGACGACGCCGGGCGCAACACCTACAACGTCGTCGACGTGGACCTCGCGCCCGGCGTGGAGGCCCCGGACACCGCGCTGGACCGGAACTTCTACACGACCAGCTCGTGCGGGGTCTGCGGCAAGGCGAGCATCGACGCGATCCGGACCAAGACGCGTTTCGACGTCCCCGGTGACGAGACCCGGCTGACCCTGGAGACCCTCCTCGCGCTGCCGGACCGGCTGCGGGCCGAGCAGGAGGTCTTCGACCGCACCGGCGGGCTGCACGCGGCGGGGTTGTTCACCGCGGAGGGCGAGCTGGTCGCGCTGCGCGAGGACGTGGGCCGGCACAACGCGGTGGACAAGGTCGTCGGTGACGCCGTCCGAGCCGGCCGGCTGCCGCTGGCCGGGCACGTGCTCATGGTCAGCGGACGCAGCAGCTTCGAGCTGACGCAGAAGGCCGCGATGGCCGGCATCCCGGTGCTGGCCGCGGTCTCGGCCCCCAGCTCGCTGGCCGTGGAGCTCGCCGACTCCACCGGCATCACCCTGGTCGGCTTCCTCCGCGGCGACGGCTGCAACGTCTACAGCCACACCCGCCGGCTGGTGCTGCCCGCCTAGTGGTCGCCGCCGCGGAGCTGGCTCACCACGTGGGGCAGCAGCGGCCCGAGCACGGCGAGCCCGTCGCGCACCCCGCCGGTGGAACCCGGCAGGTTGACGATCAGCGTCCGCCCGGCCGTCCCGGCCAGTCCGCGGGACAGCACCGCGGTGGGGACGGCGGGCTGCCCGTACCGGCGGACGGCGTCGGCGATGCCGGGGGCGTCGCGCTCGAGTACGAGCCGGGTGGCCTCCGGGGTCACGTCGGTGGGGGTGAGCCCGGTGCCGCCGGTGGTGAGCACGACGTCGGCGCCGGAGGCGACGGCCTCGCGGAGCACGGCGGCGAGCTGGTCGACGTCGTCCGGGCGCACGTGCGGGCCCTCGACGGTGAAGCCGAGCTCGCGGAGCCCGGCGGCCAGCGCCTGGCCGGAGCGGTCCTCGTAGACCCCGGCCGAGGCCCGGTTCGAGGCGGTGACGACGACGGCGCGGGCGCCTGCGGGGAGGGTCATCGGGTCCAGTCGCCCTTCTTGCCGCCGGACTTCGCCAGCAGCCGGACGTCGGTGATGACCGCGCGCGGGTCGACGGCCTTGACCATGTCGATGACGGTCAGACCGGTGACGGCCACCGCGGTCAGCGCCTCCATCTCGATGCCGGTGCGGTCGGCGGTGCGCGCGGTCACGGTGATCTCCACCGCCTCGTCGGTGACCTCGAGGTCGACGGTGACGCCGTGCAGGGCCACGGGGTGGCACAGCGGGATGAGGTCCGGGGTCCGCTTGGCCCCGGCGATGCCGGCGATCCGGGCGACGGCGATGGCATCGCCCTTGGGCACGCCCTCCCCGCGCAGCAGGGCGACGACCTCGGGGCTGACCAGCACGCGGCCGGCGGCGGTCGCGACGCGGGCGGTGACGGCCTTCTCGGTGACGTCCACCATCCGGGCGGCCCCGGAGGCGTCGAGGTGGGTGAAGCCGCTGGTCACTGGAGTGCTCCTTCGATCAGGACGACCTCGACCGAGCTGCCGGCGGGCAGGGCGGTGACGTCCTCGGGGACGACGACGAGGGAGTTGGCGCGGGCGAGGTGGGCGACCAGGTGCGAGCCGGGCCCACCGACCTGGGAGACCTCGCCGCCGTCGAACCAGCCCCGCAGGAACTGCCGCTTGCCGGCGGGGGAGGTCAGGGGTCCCGTGAGCCGGGCGGTGGTGCGCAGCCGGCCGGGGTGGGTGATGCCCATCGCCCGGCGCAGCGCGGGGCGGACGAACACCTCGAAGGAGACGAAGGAGCTCACCGGGTTGCCCGGCAGGGTGACCACCGGGACGCCGTCCACGGTGCCGCAGCCCTGGGGGCCGCCGGGCTGCATCGCGACCTTGAGGAACTCGACGGTGCCCAGTGCACCGAAGGCGTCCTTGACCACCTCGTAGGCGCCCATGCTCACCCCGCCGCTGGTGAGCAGCAGGTCGGCGGCGGCGAGCTCGGCGCGCACGGTCCCGAGGAACTGCTCGACGTCGTCGGGCACGAAGTGCAGCGTGCGGGCCTCGCCGCCGGCGTCCTGGACCGCGGTGGCCAGCAGCAGGGAGTTGGACTCGTAGATCTGCCCCGGTGCCAGCGGCTCCCCGGGGGCGACCAGCTCGCTGCCGGTGGACAGCACCAGCACCCGGGGACGACGGCGGACGACGACGGTGGACCGCCCGATGGACGCCGCCAACCCCAGCTGCGAGGAGCCCAGCACCACCCCGGCGGCCAGGGCCACCGCGCCCTCGGCGATGTCCTCCCCGGCGTGCCGCAGGTGCGTGCCGCGCCCGGGGGAGGAGGTGATCGTGACGGTGTCGGTGGCGCCGTCGGTGCGCTCGACCGGGACGACGACGTCGGCACCGGCGGGCATCGGGGCGCCGGTCATGATCCGGTGCACCGCACCGGGCTCCAGCACGGGCACGTCGACCCGGCCGGCCGGGAGGTCCGCGGTCACCGGGAGCCGGACGGGGGTCTGCTCGGTGGCCGACCCGACGTCGTCCCAGCGGGCGGCGTAGCCGTCCATCGCGGAGTTGGTGAACACCGGCAACGGGACGGCGGCCGTCACGTCCTCGGCGAGGACCCGGCCGGCCGCGCGGGCCAGGGGCACCTCCTCGGTCCCGGTGCTGCGGAGGAGGTCGGCGACGACCTGCTGGTGTTCCTCGACGGTGCGCACGACCCCATCCTCACCCGGGCCACGGTCGGCGTGCCCGGCGCCACGGCCTTGGCTAGGTTGCCAGCGTGGACGAGATCGACGCGATGCTGGCCGCCAACGCCGACTGGGTCACCCGGTTCCCCGGGTCCAAGCCGGTCCGCCCCGCCCGGCACGTCGCCGTGGTGGCGTGCATGGACTCCCGGATGCCGCTGTTCCCGCTGCTGGGCCTCGAGGTGGGCGACGCCCACGTCATCCGCAACGCCGGCGGGGTGGTCACCGACGACACCCTGCGGTCGTTGACGATCAGCCAGCACCTGCTGGGCACCCGGCAGGTCGTGCTGGTGCACCACACCGACTGCGGCCTGCAGAAGACCGACGACGCCGGGCTGGCCGACGTCGTCGAGGCGGCGACCGGGCACCGGCCCCCGTGGCCGGCCCGCACCTTCACCGACGTCGACGAGGACGTCCGGGAGTCGCTGCGGCTGCTGCGCGCCACCCCGTACCTGCTCTCCCACGACGTCCGCGGCACGGTCTACGACGTCGACACCGGTCGCCTGCGTGAGGTCTCCTGACCAGGGCTGTTCCGTAAGGTGACCGCCGTGCGCACCCCGACGGCCCCCGCCCGCCCGCATGCCCTCGCCGCGGGGGTGCTCGCCGGCGCGCTGCTGCTCACCGGGTGCACGAGCACGGTGGACGGCACGGCCAGCCCGGTGGCTGCGGGCACGTCCCAGGCGCCGGAGAGCTCGTCGGAGGCGCCGGAGACCAGCGAGGCCCCCACGGGTCAGGTGACGCCGGCGCCGGAGATCGGGCCGGGCACCGGTGCCGAGGCCCGGCGGATCGCCTCGGTGAGCTCGCTGATCTCCACCACGAGCCCCGAGCGCACCGAGGGCTGCTTCCCCTCCGGTCCCTTCGGCAGCGCCAGCGGCATCGACGTCCTCTACTTCGGGGACGGCCGGGTCGAGCAGGAGCTGGACCGGTGGGGCTTCGTGGCCGGGTGGGGGAACTGCAACCAGGACGTGGCGAACAACGGCTCGTTGACGCTGGCCGCGGAGATGAGCGACCCCGACTCGGCGGTCGCGGCCGCCGAGGCGCTCAACGAGATCGGCCTGGACTACGACCTCGGCGGCACCGAGCCGGTGGAGCTGCCCGACCTGGGTGTCACCGGGGCGCTGACCGCCGGGGGAGCGGACTCGGCGGGGAACCCGACCGACACCGCGCAGGCCTGGGTGCCCACCGGCAGGATGCTCGCCTACGCGTTCGTGGACGCCCCCGCCGGGGGAGCGGTGGACCTGCTGACCCGGCAGCTGCAGGACCAGCTGGCCCTGCTGGCGACCTTCGAGCCCACCCCCCAGGACCAGGTCCCCGACCTGGACTCCGACCCCCTGGACCTGGCCCAGTACGCCCTGGCGCCGCCCGGGGACCCGACCCGGTTCACCGGCGGCTACGACCTCGAGGGCTACCTGCGCTTCGCCATCGACCCGATCGCCGAGCGCACGCTGCTCAGCAGCAACGGGTTCACCGGCTTCTACGCCAAGCAGTCCGGCGACGACGCCACCGACCTCGAGTACGCCGTCGCGCTCTACGCCTTCCCGACCTCGGCGCAGACCAACGCCGTCTACGAGGGCTTCCGCACCCTGGAGACCACCGAGTTCGGCGGCACCCCGTTCGTGTTGCCGGCCATCCCCGATGCGCCCTGCTTCGTCTTCGCCTCCGACGACACCGGGACGTCGTTCTACCAGCGGTGCTACGTGGGCTTCGGCAGCCACCTCGCCAGCCTCGACGTGCTGGGCGTGACCGCGATCGACGACTACTCCCAGATGAACACGCTGCTGCCGCAGCAGCGGGACCTCATCGACGGCTGACCGGGGAGGTCGGGGTCCGCCCGGCTGGTATCGTCGTCCGCTGGCGCGCCTGCCGGCTGGTGCACGCGCGCTGTCGATCGTCTTCGATCCCGTCTCCCGTTCTCGGTGAGGCGACTCCACCAGCCACTCCGACGACGAGGAAGTGGGCCCCCGTGCGCACGTACACCCCCAAGCCCGGTGACATCACCCGGGCCTGGCACGTCATCGACGCCACCGACGTGGTGCTCGGTCGACTGGCCAGCCAGACCGCGCAGCTCCTGCGCGGCAAGCACAAGCCGATGTACGCCCTGCACATGGACGTCGGCGACTTCGTCGTCGTCATCAACGCGGGCAAGGTCGCGCTGACCGGCTCCAAGCGCGACGAGAAGACGGCCTACCGCCACTCGGGTCACCCGGGCGGCCTCAAGGCCATCAACGTCGGCGACGAGATCAAGACCCGTCCCGACCGCGTCATCGAGCGCGCCGTCAAGGGGATGCTGCCGCACAACACGCTGGGCCGGCAGATGCTCTCCAAGCTCAAGGTCTACGCCGGGCCCGAGCACCCGCACGCCGCCCAGCAGCCCCAGACCTACGAGATCAAGCAGGTGTCCCAGTGACCACCCCGATGACGGCCCCCCAGACCGTGACCGACGCCGACGGTCGCCCGATCCAGACCGTCGGCCGCCGCAAGGAGGCCATCGTCCGGGTGCGCCTGCTCCCCGGCACCGGCCAGTTCAAGCTCAACGGCCGGACCATCGAGGAGTACTTCCCGAACAAGGTCCACCAGCAGCTCATCCGTGAGCCGTTCGTGATCCTCGAGAAGAACGAGCAGTACGACGTGGTCGGCCTGCTCCACGGTGGCGGCGTCTCCGGCCAGGCCGGCGCGCTGCGTCTGGCGATCGCCCGGGCGCTCATCGAGGTCGAGCCCGACGACCGTCCGGCGCTGAAGAAGGCCGGCTTCCTCACTCGTGACCCGCGGGCCACCGAGCGCAAGAAGTACGGCCTGAAGAAGGCGCGCAAGGCGCCCCAGTACTCCAAGCGCTGACCGGGCAGTCCGTGGGTCGCCTCTTCGGGACCGACGGCGTCCGGGGTCGGGCCAACGCCGACCTCACGCCGGAGTTGGCCCTCTCGGTGGCACGTGCTGCCGCCAGCGTGCTCGCCGACCGCGACGGGACCCAGCGTCCCGTCGCGGTCGTCGGCCGCGACCCCCGTGCCAGCGGGGAGATGCTCGAGGCCGCCGTGGTGGCGGGCCTGTCGAGCGCGGGCGCCGAGGTGCTGCGGGTGGGCGTGCTGCCCACCCCCGCCGTCGCCTTCCTGACCGCCCAGACCGGCGCCGACCTCGGCGTGATGATCTCGGCCAGTCACAACCCGATGCCCGACAACGGCATCAAGCTGTTCTCCCGCGGTGGGCACAAGCTGCCCGACGCGGTCGAGGCGGCCATCGAACGTCGGATCACCGGCCACCTGTCGGCCAGCGACGCCCCCGACCACCGGCCCACCGGCGCCGACGTCGGCCGGGTCCGCGACCTGCCCGACGCCGGCTCCCGCTACGTGGAGCACGTGCTGTCCTCGCTGCGCCGTCCGCTCGCCGGGGTCCGTGTCGTCGTCGACTGCGCGCACGGCGCCGCCTCGGTCTGCGCCCCGGAGGTCTACCGCCGGGCCGGCGCCCAGGTGCACGTCATCGGCGGGGACCCCGACGGCTGGAACATCAACGACGGCATCGGCTCCACCCACCTGGGGCCGCTGCGGGACGCCGTGGCCGCCACCGGGGCAGACATCGGCATCGCCCACGACGGGGACGCCGACCGCTGCCTGGCCGTCACCGCCACCGGCGAGCTGGTGGACGGCGACCAGATCCTCGCCATCTGCGCCCTGGACCTGCACGAGCGCGGTGAGCTCGTCGGCGACACGGTCGTCGCGACCGTGATGAGCAACCTGGGCTTCCACCACACGATGCGCGACGCCGGCATCACCGTTGCCACCACCGCGGTCGGGGACCGCTACGTGCTGGAGGCGCTGCGCTCGCGCGGGCTGTCCCTGGGCGGGGAGCAGTCCGGGCACCTGGTGTTCCTGGACTGGGCCACCACCGGTGACGGCCTGCTCACCGGGCTGGCCCTGCTGGCCCGGATGTCGGCCACCGGCTCCTCGCTGGCCGAGCTCGCCTCCGTCGTGCAGAAGCTGCCGCAGGTGCTGGTGAACGTGTCGGTGAGCGACCGCATCGCCGTCGCCGAGGACGAGGACGTCGCCCGGGCGGTCAACGCCGCGGAGGAGGAGCTCGGCGACACCGGGCGGGTGCTGCTGCGCCCCTCGGGCACCGAGCAGCTGGTCCGGGTGATGGTCGAGGCCCCCACCCAGGAGCAGGCCGACGAGGTCGCGCACCGGCTCGCCGAGGTCGTCGCCGCCGTCTGAGGAAGCCCCCGGGGGACGTATCGTCAGACCCCATGTGCGGCATCGTGGGGTACGTCGGTCCTCAGAACGCGTTGGACGTGGTCCTGGAGGGCCTGCGCCGGTTGGAGTACCGGGGGTACGACTCCGCGGGGGTCGCCGTCCTGGCCGACGGGCGGCTGGCCACGGCCAAGAAGGCCGGCAAGGTCGCCAACCTGGAGAAGGAGCTCGCCGAGAAGGCGCTCCCGGCCGCGACGATCGGGATCGGGCACACCCGCTGGGCCACCCACGGGGGGCCGACCGACCGCAACGCCCACCCGCACACCTCCGCCGACGGCACCGTGGCGGTGATCCACAACGGGATCATCGAGAACTTCGCCTCGCTGCGCACCGAGGTCGAGGCCACCGGGGTCGAGTTCACCTCCGAGACCGACACCGAGGTCGTCGCCCACCTGCTGGCCGCGGTGTACCCGACGCTGCCCGAGGGCCCGGGCCGGCTGGCCGAG
This sequence comes from Geodermatophilus sp. Leaf369, assembly GCF_001424455.1. NCBI lineage: Bacteria > Bacillati > Actinomycetota > Actinomycetes > Geodermatophilales > Geodermatophilaceae > Geodermatophilus > Geodermatophilus sp. Leaf369. The sequence continues at coordinate 1,032,836 of NZ_LMQA01000002.1, forward strand.
GCCATGCGGGTCGTCTCCCGCCGGCTCGAGGGCGCCTTCACCCTCGTCGCCAGCCACGCCGCCGAGCCCGACACGCTGGTCGCCTCGCGCCGCAACTCCCCGCTCGTGGTCGGCGTCGGCGACGGCGAGTACTTCCTCGGCTCCGACGTGGCCGCCTTCATCGGGCACACCCGCGACGCCCTGGAGCTGGGCCAGGACCAGGTCGTCGAGCTGCACCGCACCCGCGGCGTGACCGTCACCGACTTCGCCGGGAACACCGTCGAGCCGCTTGCCTACTCCGTCGACTGGGACGCCGCGGCCGCCGAGAAGGGCGGCTACGACTGGTTCATGCTCAAGGAGATCGCCGAGCAGCCCCAGGCCGTCGCCGACACCCTGCTGGGCCGCCTCGGCGAGCGCGGGGAGATCGTGCTGGACGAGGTGCGGATCTCCGACGAGGACCTGCGCGGGGTCACCAAGGTCTTCGTCATCGCCTGCGGCACCGCCTACCACGCCGGTCTCATCGCCAAGTACGCCATCGAGCACTGGACCCGGATCCCGGTCGAGGTCGAGCTGGCCAGCGAGTTCCGCTACCGGGACCCGGTGCTCGACCGCTCGACGCTGGTCGTCGTCATCTCCCAGTCCGGGGAGACGATGGACACCCTGATGGCGCTGCGGCACGCCAAGGAGCAGCAGGCCCGGGTGCTGGCGATCTGCAACGCCAACGGCTCGACGATCCCGCGCGAGTCCGACGCGGTGCTCTACACCCGGGCCGGACCCGAGGTCGCCGTCGCCTCGACCAAGGGGTTCCTCACCCAGATCGTGGCCTGCTACCTGGTCGGGCTCTTCCTGGCCCAGGTGCGCGGGCTGAAGTACGAGGACGAGGTCGCCGCCGTCGTCGCCGAGCTGCGCCAGCTGCCCGAGCAGGTGTCCCAGGTGCTCTCGGGGATGGACGAGGTGCGCGCGCTGGGCCGGTCGCTGGCCACCGAGTCCACGATCCTCTTCCTGGGCCGGCACGTCGGGTACCCGGTGGCCCTGGAGGGCGCGCTCAAGCTCAAGGAGCTGGCCTACATCCACGCCGAGGGCTTCGCCGCCGGCGAGCTCAAGCACGGCTCCATCGCGCTGATCGGCGACGGCACCCCGGTCATCGTGATCGCGCCGTCCCCCCGCGGCCGGGAGTCGCTGCACGGCAAGGTGGTCTCCAACATCCAGGAGGTCCGGGCCCGCGGGGCACGCACCATCGTGATCGCCGAGGAGGGCGACGACGACGTGCTGCCCTACGCCGACCACGTCATCCGGGTGCCCCGCACGCCCACGCTGCTCGCCCCGGTGGTCACCACGATCCCGCTGCAGGTGCTGGCCTGCGAGATTGCCGACACCCGCGGCCTGGACGTCGACATGCCCCGCAACCTGGCCAAGTCCGTCACCGTGGAATGAGGTGATCGTCGGGGTCGGGATCGACGTGTGTCCGGTGGAGCGGTTCGCCGCCTCGCTCACCCGGACGCCGGGGCTGCGGGACCGGCTGTTCACCGCCGCCGAGCAGCGGACTCCGTCCGGGGCCGAACGCAGCGGTGAGTCCCTGGCCGCCCGGTTCGCGGCCAAGGAGGCACTCGCCAAGGCCCTCGGTGCCCCCGGGGACCTGCACTGGCACGACGCCGAGGTGACCGTCGGCGAGCACGGCCGTCCGCTCATCGAGGTGCGCGGCACGGTGGCCGCCCGGGCCGCACTGCTCGGGGTGACCGGCTGGCACGTGTCGCTCAGCCACGACGGGGGCATCGCCTCGGCCGTGGTGATCGCAGAGGCGGACTCGTGACCGGGCTGTACACCGCCGACCAGGTGCGGGCGGCGGAGGCCGACCTGCTGGCCCGGCTGCCCCAGGGCGCCCTGATGCAGCGCGCCGCGACCGGACTGGCCACCGTGTGCCTGCGGCTGGTCGGCCGGGCGGTCGGCGTCCGGGTGGTCCTGCTGGTCGGGGCCGGGGACAACGGCGGCGACGCCCTGTTCGCCGGCGCCTTCCTCGCCGGCCGCGGGGCCGCGGTCACCGCGCTGCTCCTGGACCCCGACCGGGCCCACCCGGCCGGTCTCGTCGCCCTCCGCCGGGCCGGGGGCCGCACCGTCACCGACCCCGGCGCCGCCGGACTGGAGCGCGCCGACCTCGTGCTGGACGGGATCGTCGGCATCGGCGGCCGGGGTGGGCTCCGGCCGGCCGCCGCCGACGCCGTCGCCCGGGCGGTCGCCGGACCGGGGCTGCTCGTCGCCGTCGACCTGCCCAGCGGGGTGGACGCCGACACCGGGGCCGTCGACGGCGAGGCGTTCCCCGCCCAGCACACCGTCGTCCTCGGCGCGGTGAAGGCCGGTCTGGTCGTGGGGGAGGGACGCGGGCACGCCGGCACCGTGCACCTGGTGGACATCGGCCTGGAGCTGCCGGCGCCGTCCGCCCGACAGCTCACCGACGCCGAGGTGGCCGACCGGCTGCCCGACCCCGGCGCCGGGGACGACAAGTACAGCCAGGGCGTCGTCGGCGTCGTCGCGGGCTCGGCCACCTACCCCGGTGCGGGCGTGCTCTGCACCGGCGCCGCGCTGCGCACCCGGCCCGGCCTGGTCCGGTACGCCGGCACCGCCGCCGAGGGGGTCCGGGCCGCCTGGCCCGAGGCGATCGTCACCGCCGGCCGACCGTCGGACGCCGGCCGGGTGCAGGCCTGGGTGGTCGGCCCCGGGATGGGCACCGACGACGACGCGGCCGCCGTGCTCGCCGAGGTGCTGGCCACGGACCTCCCGGTGCTCGTCGACGCTGACGGTCTCACCCTGCTCGCCCGCGATCCGGCCCTGGCCCGCGACCGGTCGGCCCCCACCGTGCTGACCCCGCACGACCGGGAGTTCACCCGCTTCGGCTGGGACCTGGGCGCCGACCGGATCGGTGCTGCCCGGGCCGCTGCGGCCGACCTCGGCGTGACCGTGCTGCTCAAGGGCGACGCCACGGTGGTGGCCGACGCCGACGGCACCGCCTTCGTCAACGGCACCGGCACCCCCTGGCTGGCCACCGCCGGCACCGGGGACGTGCTCTCCGGCATCGCCGGTGCGCTGCTCGCGACCGGGCTCCCCGCCGTGGAGGCCGCCGCGGCGGCCGCCCACCTGCACGGCCGCGCCGGCCAGCTCGCCGCCGCGCAGGGCCCGCTGATCGCCTCCGACCTGGTCCGCCACCTCCCCGCCGCCGTCCGCCGCCTGACCCACCCCTGACGAGAGGGGCGCTTCTCGTCAGGAGCTCTGACGAGAAGCGCCTTTCTCGTCGAGGCCGGCGTCGGCGTCGGGTCGGGGAGGGGCCGGGGGGAGGGGGGCTGGGATGATCGCGGACGTGAGAGAGCAGAACCGGGCCGAGGTCGTGGTCGACCTCGACGCGATCGCCGCCAACACCGCAGCCCTGCGCGAGCGGGTCGGCCGGCCGCTGATGGCCGTGGTCAAGGCCGACGGGTACGGCCACGGGCTGGTCCCCGCCGCCCGGGCCGCGCTGGCCGGGGGCGCCGACGCGCTCGGGGTCACCGTGCTGGAGGAGGCACTCGCGCTGCGGGCCGCCGGGGTCACCGCGCCGGTGCTGTCCTGGCAGCACGCCCCGGGGGAGGACTACGCGGCCGCGCTCGCCGTCGACGTCGAGCTGTCGGTCAACGCGGGGTGGGCACTGGCCGAGGTCGTGGACGCCGCCCGGGCCACCGGCCGCACCGCCCGGGTGCAGCTGTTCGTCGACACCGGGCTCTCCCGCGAGGGCGCGACCCCCGCGGACTGGCCCGCGCTGGTGGCCGCCGCCGTCCGGGCGCAGGAGGACGGCGACGTCGTCGTCACCGGGCTGTGGAGCCACCTCGCCTACGCCGACGCCCCCACCCACCCGACGATCGCCGCCCAGGTCGCGGTCTTCGAGGAGGCCACCGCGCTGGCCCGCGAGGCCGGTCTGACCGAGGCGCGGCGGCACCTGGCGAACTCCGCGGCCACCATCGCGCTGCCGCACACCTGGTACGACATGGTCCGCCCGGGCGTCGCGGTGTACGGCCTGGACCCGCTGGGCGGCGACCCGGCGCAGTACGGCCTGCGCCCGGCGATGACCGTGCGCGCCCGCGTCGCGCTCACCAAGCGGGTGCCCGCCGGCACCGGGGTCAGCTACGGCCACACCCACCACACCGCCGCCGAGACCACCCTGGCGCTGGTGCCGGTCGGGTACGCCGACGGCGTGCCGCGGGCCGGTGGCAACCGGGCGCCGGTGCTCGCCGGCGGCGTGCAGCGGACCATCGCCGGCCGGGTCTGCATGGACCAGTTCGTGCTCGAGGTCGGGGACGACGAGATCGCCCCCGGCGACGAGGTCGTGCTGTGGGGCCCCGGCGACGCCGGCGAGCCCACCGCCCAGGACTGGGCCGACGTGCTGGACACCATCCACTACGAGCTGGTCACCCGGGTCGGCGGACGCTTCACCCGGGTGCACACCGGCAGCGCGGGGGTGCCGGCGTGAGCCAGCACCCCACCCCGAAGACCGTCGGCATCCTGGGCGGGGTGCTCGGGCTGGCCGCGGCCGGCGCCGCGGTGGGCGTCGCCGTCACCCGGGCGGCCGGACGACGGGTCACGGCCGCCCAACTCGGCCCGGCCGCCGAGCTGGAGACGATCGAGCCCACCGACCGGCCCGAGGCCGTGCAGCGCGAGGACGACCCGCTGGGCGCCGCCAGCCGGGCGGCCGACACCACCGCCCTCGTGCAGACCCCGGACGGTGTGCTGCTGTCGGTGGAGGAGGTCGGCCCGCAGGACGCGCCCCTGACCGTCGTCTTCGTGCACGGCTACTGCCTGTCGATGGCGTCCTGGACGTTCCAGCGCCGGGACCTCGGGGCCGCGGTGGCCACCGCGAACGGGCACCGGCCCGACGCCCGGCTGGTCTTCTACGACCAGCGCGGGCACGGCTCCTCCGGGCGCGGTCCGGCCGAGCACTCCACGATCAACCAGCTCGCCGACGACCTCGTCGCCGTCCTGGACGCGCGGGCGCCGCGCGGACCGGTCGTGCTCGTCGGGCACTCGATGGGCGGCATGACGGTGCTGTCGCTGGCCGCCCGCCGGCCCGACCTGTTCGGCGGCCGGGTGGTCGGGGTCGGCCTGGTGTCCACCTCGAGTGGCGGCCTGTCCGACCTGAGCTTCGGGCTGCCGCACCTGCTCACCCGGTTCAGCGCCGCGGTCTTCCCGATCGCCGGCTACACGATGCGGCACCGGCCGCAGTGGGCCGAGCGCACCCGCCGGGTGGCCCGTGACGTCGTCTCGGCGGTCGTGAAGACGATGTCCTTCGCCGGGCCGGACGTCGACCCCGCCCTGGTGCGCTACGTGGACGCGATGATCGCAGGCACCCCGGTGGACGTGATCGGCGAGTTCTACCCGGCCATCGCCGGCCTGGACGCCAGTGCCGCCATCGAGCCGCTGACCCGGGTGCCCGTCCTGGTGCTCAGCGGCGACGCGGACAAGCTCATCCCGCAGGGCCACAGCGACCGCATCGTGGCCCGCATCGAGGAGGCCGGCACCCCCGACGCCCCGCCGGACCTGGAGTACGTCGTCGTCCCGGACAGCGGACACCTGGTGCTGCTGCAGCACCCCGCCGAGGTCACCGCGGCGGTCACCCGGCTGCTGCGCCGCGTGGGACAGCGGGCCCGCTCGTGAGACGGGTGCTGCCCACCCCGGCCGACACGCACGCCCTCGGCGTGGAGCTCGCGGGCCTGCTGCGCGCCGGGGACCTGGTGCTGCTGTCGGGCCCGCTCGGTGCCGGGAAGACCGCGCTGACCCAGGGCATCGGCGCCGGGCTGGGCGTGCCCGGCGCGGTCACCTCGCCGACCTTCGTGCTGGCCCGGGTGCACCGCGGTGGACGCGTGCCGCTCGTGCACGTCGACGCCTACCGGCTGGGCTCGGTCGCCGACGTCGACGACCTGGACCTCGACGCCTCCGCCGACGAGGCGGTCACCGTCGTGGAGTGGGGGCACGGGCTGGTCGAGCAGCTGGCCGACGAGCACCTGGTCGTCGAGCTGAGCAGGGCCGACGACGACGTGCGCACCGCCGAGCTGGTGCCGCACGGGCCGTCCTGGACCGCCCGGCTCGCCCAGCTGCCCGACCGCCCGCAGCGCCGTCGGGAGACCGTGCGGGTGCTGCTGCTGGACGACCACGACCGGGTGCTCCTGTTCCGGGACAGCGACACCGGGACGACGCCGGTGTCGACCTGGTGGATGACGCCCGGCGGCGGCATCGAGGACGGCGAGGACGAGCTCACCGCCGTCGTCCGGGAGCTCGCCGAGGAGACCGGGCTGGACGTCGACCCCGCGCAGGTGCTGGGCCCGGTCGCCCGCCGACGGGTCCGGCACGGGTACTCCGACCAGGTCGTGGACCAGGCCGACGTGTTCTACGTCGTCCGGGTGCCGGCGTTCGACGTCTCGGTGGCCGGCCACACGGAGGACGAGCAGCGCACCCTGCTGGGCCACCGCTGGTGGACCCGGGAGGAGCTGGCCTCGGCGGCCGAGCCCGTGTGGCCGGTGCTGCTCCCCGAGCTGTGGCACCTCGCCGACGACCCCGCCGCCTGGCCCCGCGAGCTGCCCGACGTCGAGGAGTCCACCCGCCCCTGACCCGGCGGCGACTAACCTGACTCGTCGTGCTCGTCCTGGCGCTCGACACCGCGACCCCGACCCTCGTGGTCGGGCTCGCCGCGACCGGCCCGGACGGCCGGGTGCTCGCCGAGACCGCGCTGGCCTCGGGCACCCGGCACGCCGAGCTGCTGACCCCGACGGTCACTGCGGTGCTCGCCGAGGCCGGCGTGACCCTGACCGACGTCGGTGCGCTGGTCGTCGGTCTGGGCCCGGGGCCCTACACCGGGCTGCGGGTCGGGATCGTCACCGCGGCGGCACTGGGTGACGCCCTCGGGCTGCCCGTGCACGGGGTCTGCAGCCTGGACGCGGTCGGCTCCGGTGCCCGGGTGGTCGTCACCGACGCCCGGCGCAAGGAGGTGCACTGGCGGGCCTTCGACGACGCCGGCGCACCCACCACCGAGCCCGGGGTCGGCCGGCCCGAGGAGATCGAGCTGCCCGACCTGCCGCTGGTCGGCGACGTCCGGTTCGCCGAACGGCTGGGCCGCGGCGTGACCGCCGCCGAGGTGTCCACCGCCGGGCTGGTGCGCACCGCGGGCCCGCTGCTCGAGCGCCCCCCGGCGCCGCTCGTCCCGCTCTACCTGCGCCGCCCCGACGCCGTCCCCAACGTGGTGCGCAAGCCGGTGACCCGGTGATCGAACTGCGTCCGATGACCCGCGAGGACCTCACCGCCGTGATGCGGCTGGAGGAGGAGCTCTTCGCCCCCGACACCTGGACCCGCGCGATGTACCTGGAGGAGCTCGGGATGCCCGACACCCGCAGCTACACCGTGGCCGTCGAGGGCGACGAGGTGCTCGGGTACGCCGGGCTGATCGCCTACCCCGACGAGGCGCACGTGGCCACCATCGGGGTCACCGGCACCCGGCAGGGCCAGGGCATCGGCGGCCGGCTGCTGGACGCGCTGCTCGCCGAGGCCGACACCCGGTCACCGGTCGTGCTGCTGGAGGTCCGGGCCACCGACGAGGCCACCCAGGGCCTCTACGCCCGGCGCGGCTTCGTGCCGATCGGGGTGCGCCCGAACTACTACCCGAACAGCGGCGAGGACGCGGTGGTGATGAAGCGTGGCTGACACCCAGCCGCTCGTGCTGGGCTTCGAGACCAGCTGCGACGAGACCGGCATCGGCCTGGTCCGCGGGCAGACCCTGTTGTCCGACGCGCTGGCCACGTCGATGGCCGAGCACGAGCGCTTCGGCGGCGTCATCCCCGAGATCGCCTCCCGGGCCCACCTGGAGGCGATGGTCCCGACCGTGCACCGGGCGCTGGCCGACGCCGGGGTGGGGTTCGGCGACGTCGACGCGGTCGCGGTGACCAGCGGACCCGGGCTCACCGGTGCGCTGCTGGTCGGGGTGGCCGCGGCGAAGGCGTACGCGCTGGCCCTGGGCGTGCCGCTGTACGGGGTCAACCACCTGGCCGCGCACGTCGCGGTCGACGAGCTCGAGCACGGCCGGCTGGCCGAACCGAGCATCGCGATGCTGGTCTCCGGCGGACACAGCTCCCTGCTGCTGGTGCCCGACCTCGCCCAGGACGTGCAGCCGCTCGGGCAGACCATCGACGACGCCGCGGGGGAGGCCTTCGACAAGGTCGCCCGGGTGCTCGGGCTGCCCTTCCCCGGCGGACCCCCGATCGACCGCGCCGCCCGCGACGGCGACCCGCGCTCCATCGCGTTCCCGCGCGGGCTCACCGGCCCCCGGGACGCGGCCTACGACTTCTCGTTCTCCGGGCTGAAGACCGCCGTGGCCCGCTGGGTGGAGACCCGCGAGCGGGCCGGGGAGCCCGTGCCGGTCGCCGACGTCGCCGCCGCGTTCCAGGAGGCCGTGGTCGACGTCCTCACCGCCAAGGCCGTGCGGGCCTGCCGTGAGCACGGCGTGGACCACCTCGTCGTCGGCGGGGGAGTGGCCGCCAACAGCCGGCTGCGCGCGGTCGCCCAGGAGCGCTGCGACACCGCCGGCATCGTGCTGCGGGTGCCCAGCCCCCGGCTGTGCACCGACAACGGCGCGATGGTCGCCGCACTGGGCTCCCGGCTGGTCGAGGCCGGCGTCGCACCGTCCGCCCCGGACCTGGGCGCCGACAGCTCGCTGCCGGTCACCGTGGTCTCCCGGTAGCCGGCTCGCACAACAGCACGGTGGGGACGTCGAGGACCCGGGTGACCACGACGACCGCGTGCCCGTCGCCCCGCCCGCGCAGCTGCCTGACGAGCGCCTCGGGCTCCACCGCCGAGCCGCGCTTCTTCACCGTCACGCTGCCGATGCCGCGCTCGCGCAGCAGCGCCCTGACCCGCTTCACGGCGAAGGGCAGCACGTCGGTGACCCGGTAGGAGCTGACCCAGGGTGAGTCGGTGGCCGCGTCGGAGGTCAGGTAGGCGATCTGCGGGTCGACCAGGGTGGCGTCCAGCTCAGCGGCCACCGTCGCGACCAGGCCGGACCGGATGACCGCCGGGTCGGGCTCGTGCAGCCACTCCCGGACGGCGGCGACCGGCGCCCGGCCGGGGTCGGCGTCGGCGGTGAGCTCGTGCCAGCGGCCGGCCCGCAGCTGGGTCGCCCGCCGCCAGGTCGTCGACACGCCCCGCCCCCACAACAGGGCCTCGACGATCGAGCCGCCGACCGACACCCACTCGGCCTCGACGCCGTCGGGCACGCGCTCGTGGTCCAGGCCCGGCGCCACCTTGACGACGCAGGTGGGCACCGCGTCGAGCAGGGCGGTCACGGTGGACCAGGGCGGGGACCAGCCGTCGGGGTCCAGCACCCGGCGCCCGTCCGCCCGCCGGGCCGGGTCGAGGACCGCGGCCTCGCAGTCGGCCACCCGCCCGTCGTGGGCGGCAGCCACCAGGTCGACGATGTCGGCGTCGCGGACCGTCACCCCGGTGAGCCCGAGGGCCTCGGCGTTGAGCGTGGTGAGCTCGCGGGCGACCGGGTCCCGGTCCACCGCGGTCACCCGGGCGCCGGCCCGGGCCAGCGCCACGGTGTCGGTGCCCGAGGCGCAGCCCAGGTCGGCCACGGTGGCGGCGCCGCCGGCGAGGAGCCGGGCGGCCCGCCGGGCGGCCAGCTCGGGACGGCCGGCCTGCTCCAGGGCGTCGCCGGTGAACAGCAGCCGGTCGGTGTCGGCCCCGAACGCGGGCCGGGCCTTCTCCCGCTGCCGGGCGACCCCCCACGCCGGGTTGCCGACCTCGGGACCGAACTCGGCGCGCAGCCGGGACAGCGCGGTCACCACGTCGGTGCGGGTGGCCAGCAGCTCCCCGGCCCGGGAGAGCGCCGCCGTGCCCGCCGGGGTGGACAGCGCGCGCAGCTGCCGGAGGGTCTCCGCGGTCTCGTCGTCGCTGGCCACGACGCACAGCCTCGCCCACGGTCCCGCGCGGCGCGCGACCCGCTTGAGGGGCTGGCACTCGCATGGGTAGAGTGCCAATCGACACGGGCCGGGCCTGACCCCCGCGACGGCAGACCCCGGCCCCCGTGCCACAGCATCAGCAGGACCGCACCACCCATTCACGCCACTGCTCGACGAACCGAAGGGGGAGTCACCACGTGACCACCGCCACCAAGGTCAGCATCAAGCCGCTGGAGGACCGCGTCGTGGTCCAGGCCAACGAGGCCGAGACCACCACGGCCTCCGGTCTGGTCATCCCGGACACCGCCAAGGAGAAGCCCCAGGAGGGCACCGTCATCGCGGTCGGCCCCGGCCGCATCGACGACAACGGCAACCGCGTCCCCCTGGACGTCAACGTGGGCGACGTCGTCGTCTACTCGAAGTACGGCGGCACCGAGGTGCGTTACGCCGGCGAGGACTACCTCGTGCTCTCGGCCCGCGACCTGCTGGCCGTCGTCGTCAAGTGATGTAAGGACCCCCTCGACCCCCCGCACGCCGCTGCGCGACGCGCGGGGCCCCTACGAGGGGGCCGTTCCACCAGCTCCCGTTCCACCGAACCGCCCCGGGCGACCCGAGCACCACCGGGTCCCGGGGCGGTTCGCGTCCCACCCCCAGAACCTGCGATCGAGAGGTCCCCATGCCCAAGATCATCCACTTCGACGAGGACGCCCGGCGTTCCCTCGAGCGCGGCGTCGACAAGCTCGCCGACGCCGTCCGCGTGACCCTCGGCCCCCGTGGCCGCAACGTGGTCATCGACAAGAAGTTCGGCGCCCCGACGATCACCAACGACGGCGTCACCATCGCCCGTGAGGTCGACCTCGAGGACCCCTTCGAGAACCTCGGCGCGCAGCTGGCCAAGAACGTCGCCACCAAGACCAACGACGTCGCCGGCGACGGCACCACCACCGCCACCGTGCTCGCCCAGTCCCTCGTCCACGAGGGCCTGCGCAACGTCACCGCCGGGGCCAACCCGACCGCGCTGGGCCGGGGCATCCACGCCGCCGTCACCGCGGTGCAGGCCGCCCTCGACGCCGCCGCGATCCCGGTCGACGACCGTCGTTCGATCTCCGGCGTCGCCACCATCTCCGCCCAGGACTCCGTCATCGGCGACCTGATCGGCGAGGCGATGGAGAAGGTCGGCAAGGACGGCGTCATCACCGTCGAGGAGTCCAACACCATGGACACCGAGCTGGTCGTGACCGAGGGCCTGGCCTTCGACAAGGGCTACCTGTCGCCCTACTTCGTCACCGACCAGGAGTCGATGGAGGCCGTCCTCGACGACGCCCTCCTGCTGCTCGTGGCCGGCAAGGTCTCCGCGCTGGCCGACCTGCTCCCGCTGCTGGAGAAGGTGCTGGGCTCCGGCGCCCGCCCGCTGCTGATCGTGGCCGAGGACGTCGAGGGCGAGGCGCTCTCGACCCTGGTCGTGAACTCCATCCGCAAGACCATCAAGGTCGTCGCGGTGAAGTCCCCCTTCTTCGGGGACCGCCGCAAGGCCTTCATGCAGGACCTCGCCATCGTCACCGGCGGCCAGGTCGTGTCCGAGGACGTCGGGCTCAAGCTGTCCGACGTCGGCCTCGAGGTGCTCGGCACCGCCCGTCGCGTCACCGTCACCAAGGACGACACCGTCCTGGTCGACGGCGGCGGGCAGCCCACCGCGGTCTCCGAGCGGGTCGCCCAGATCCGCCGCGAGATCGAGGACACCGACTCCGACTGGGACCGCGAGAAGCTCCAGGAGCGCCTGGCCAAGCTCGCCGGCGGCATCGGCGTCATCCGCGTGGGTGCCGCGACCGAGGTCGAGATGAAGGAGAAGAAGCACCGCATCGAGGACGCGATCGCCGCGACCCGCGCTGCGGTGGAGGAGGGCGTCGTCCCCGGTGGTGGCTCCGCCCTGGTGCACGCCGCCACCGCGATCGACGGGCTCTCCCTCTCCGGGGACGAGCTCACCGGCGCACGGTCGGTCCGCAAGGCCCTGGACGCCCCGCTGACCCAGATCGCCTCCAACGCCGGCTTCGAGGGTGCGGTCGTCGTCGGCCGCGTCCGCGAGCTCGGCACCGGCCAGGGCTTCAACGCCGCGACCGGCGAGTACGGCGACCTGGCCGCCCAGGGCGTCATCGACCCGGTCAAGGTCACCAAGGCCGCCCTCGGGCACGCCGCCTCGATCGCCGCGATGATCCTGACGACGGACTCCGCGGTCGTCGAGGCTCCTGAGGAGAGCCTCGGGAACGCCGGCGGTGGGCACCACACCCACGGCCACGGCGGCGGGCACGGGCACAGCCACTAAGGACCTCGTCGCCCCCCACCCCACGCTCCGCGCGGGGTGGGGCCCTGCGACGAGGCCTGCCGCTGGTTGCTCGTCGACCTGAGCGGCCAGCTGCTGCAACGACGAGAGGGCCGGTCGACCATCCGTGGTCGACCGGCCCTCTCGGGGTTCTGGGGGGACCTCACGGTCCCGGGTGGGCGGCGTCAGACGCCGGCGGCCACCGGGGCGGGCTCGGAGGCGATGAGCCGGGTGCGCTCCTCCTCGCTCATGCCGCCCCACACGCCGTAGGGCTCGCGGACGCTGAGCGCGTGCTTGAGGCAGGCGTCGATCACGGGGCAGGTGCCGCAGACGGCCTTGGCGGCAGCCTGGCGACGGGCGCGGGCAGGGCCACGCTCACCGTCGGGGTGGAAGAACAGCGACGTGGACTCGCCACGGCAGGAACCGTGCAGTTGCCAGTCCCAGACCTCGGCGACAGGCGTGGGCAGACGGCGGATGTCGGCCATGTGGACCCTCCTCGGCTCGTTGAGCCGGGGGTGCTGCCCGGCTCGCTCCAGGCAACTGCCCCGGGCAGATCCCGGCCAAACGCAACTCGATCATGCTTTCTGTTGCGGGGTCGCCAGAGCTGTGCGAGGCGTCCGGATGGACCCGTCCAGCTGCACAGCGGGTCACGCCCCCCGCCGGCGCATCCCACCGAACGTGTGCTCCTCACTCCGGAGGGTGACACCCGCTGTCCTCCACCCCACGAGTGGATCAAGGTGGTCCCCGGGCCTGCCGACCACCGGGTGGGGGACCCCGGACCACCCGTGTGGTGGAAACCGGGTCCTCGCCGTCCGGAACCCCCGGCGCAGCGACAGGAGCAGACGTGATCGAGGACAGGACCAGGACCGGCGTGAACGGCGGCAGTGCCACGGCGACCGCCGGCGGTGCCGTGGTGTGGGTGTTCGACGAACGACGGCGGGTGCGCGACGACGTCGCCTCGCGCCTGGTCGCGCTCTCCTTCGTCGGCCGGGTCGAGGCCGTCGGCGACAGCGCCTCCCTGCTGGCCCGGCTGGCCACCCGTCAGCCCGACGTGCTGCTGGTGGGCACCCAGCGGGCGACCGACAACGGCCTCGCCGTCGCCACCCAGGTGCTGCGTGCGCACCCCGGGCTCTCGGTGCTCGTCCTCGGTGCCCCCGACGACGCCGAGACCGTCCGGGCGGCCGTCTCCTTCGGCGCCCGCGGCTACCTGCGCTGGGACGCCTCGCCCGTCGAGATGGGCCTGGGCCTGTCCCGCGCGGGACTGCGCGCCGAGCCCGGCCGTGCGCCGCACAGCGGGCCGCTCTCGACCGTCGGGGCGTCCTCCGCGCCGGCCGGCCCCGGGTGGAGCGGCTCCAGCGCGCTCGCCGGCGCGGGCCCCACCACCGTCCGCGCCGCCGTCCGGGCCGACGTCCCGGCCGTCAGCCTGTCCGTCCGCGAGATGCAGGTGCTCACCGGCATGAGCCAGGGCAAGTCCAACGCCCAGATCGGCCGCGAGCTCTACCTGTCCGAGGACACCATCAAGACCCACGCCCGCCGGCTGTTCCGCAAGCTCGGCGCCAAGGACCGCGCCGAGGCCGTCGCCAGCGGCTTCCGCCGCGGCATGATGAGCTGATCAGCCCTCGCGGGAGTGACGGCCCTTCGGGGGGCCGTCGGTGGGCTCGTCGGCCTCGGCCCGCGCGGCCTGGCCGTCGGCGTACCCGCTGGCGTAGTCCCAGCTGACGTAGTCGTCGGGGTCGGGGTCGAAGGGCGGCTCGTGCCGGCCGGTCTGGCCTTCGTCGAGGAGCTGGCGCAGGTTGGCCTGCATCAGGGCCCAGTCGACGTGGTGCTCCTCGTCGCAGTCCGGGCAGTCCACGACGATGCCCTTGACCCCGGTGGGCTCCAGCAGGGCACGGAAGACCTCCAGCTCGGCGAGGTCGTCGAGCACCCCGGCGCGCTCCTCCATCGTCAGCGGGGGAGGCGGCGGCTGGTCGGCCGTGCCGTCGGTCCCGAACGCGTCGTCCCACGAGGTCACCGACCCAGCCTAGGCGTCCTCGGGGTGTGACCGACCCGGCAGCCTACGATCGGGCACGGTCCTCGCGCGCCGTCCCGGCGCCACCACCACCAGGCGAGAGGTGGCGGCACCCCATGTCGGCCAGCCCCACGAACGACTCGGTCCCCGAGCTCCCGGCCAAGTTCGCCCCCCTGGGGCTGACCTACGACGACGTCCTGCTCGTCCCCGGCCCCTCCGACGTCGTACCCGCCGAGGTGGACACCAGCACCCTCCTCACCCGCGGCATCCGGCTGTCCATCCCGCTGGTCTCCAGCGCCATGGACACCGTCACCGAGGCCCGGATGGCCATCGCCATGGCCCGCGCCGGCGGCGTCGGCATCCTGCACCGCAACCTCGCCGCCGAGGAGCAGGCCGGTCAGGTCGACCTGGTCAAGCGCTCGGAGTCCGGGATGATCACCAACCCGGTGACCTGCTCCCCGGACAACACCCTCGGCGAGGTCGACGCCCTCTCGGGCCGCTACCGCATCTCCGGGGCCCCCGTGGTCGACGCCGACGGCGTGCTGGTCGGCATGGTCACCAACCGCGACATGCGCTTCGAGAGCGACCAGCACCGGCTGGTGCGCGACGTGATGACCCCGTTGCCGCTGGTCACCGCCCCGGTCGGCGTCGACGGGGAGACCGCGCTCGCCCTGCTCCGCCAGCACAAGATCGAGAAGCTGCCGCTGGTCGACGAAGCCGGCCGGCTGCGTGGGCTGATCACCGTCAAGGACTTCGTCAAGCGCGACCAGTACCCCAACAGCACCAAGGACGCCGACAACCGCCTGGTCGTCGGCGCCGCCCTGGGTGTCGGCGAGGACGCCTACAAGCGCGCCGGGCTGCTCGTGGACGCCGGCGTCGACGTCCTCGTCGTGGACACCGCGCACGGCCACCAGCGTGCGGTGCTCGAGATGGTCGCCCGGGTCAAGAAGGACTTCGGTGTCCAGGTGGTCGGCGGCAACGTGGCCACCCGCGCCGGCGCCCAGGCGCTCATCGACGCCGGCGTGGACGGCGTCAAGGTCGGGGTCGGCCCGGGCTCGATCTGCACCACCCGCGTCGTGGCCGGGGTCGGGGTCCCGCAGGTGACCGCGGTCTACGAGGCCTCGCTGGCCGCCAAGCCGGCCGGCGTCCCTGTCATCGCCGACGGCGGGCTGCAGTACTCCGGTGACATCGCCAAGGCACTCGTCGCCGGCGCCGACACGGTGATGCTCGGCAGCCTGTTCGCCGGCGTCGAGGAGGCCCCGGGCGAGCTGGTCTTCATGAACGGCAAGCAGTACAAGTCCTACCGCGGGATGGGCAGCCTGGGTGCGATGCAGAAGCGCGGCAACCAGTCCTACAGCCGGGACCGCTACTTCGCCGACGACGTCCTCAGCGACGACAAACTCGTCCCCGAGGGCATCGAGGGCCAGGTGCCCTACCGCGGCATGCTCTCCGGTGTCGCCCACCAGCTCGTCGGTGGCCTGCGTGCCGCGATGGGCTACGCCGGTGCCGCGACCGTCGCCGACCTGCAGGAGCGCGGCCAGCTGACCCGCATCACCGCGGCCGGGCTGACCGAGAGCCACCCGCACGACATCCAGATGACCGTCGAAGCTCCCAACTACAGGGCCCGGTGACCGTTCGTGCCAGTGCGTGACAACGTCGAGATCGGGCTGAACCGCTTCGCCCGCCGCGGCTACGACCTCGACGAGGTGTCGATCGTCCCCAGCCGCCGCACCCGGGACGTCGACGACGTCTCCACCGCGTGGCAGATCGACGCCTTCCGCTTCGAGATCCCGCTGGTCGCCAGCCCCTCGGACGCCGTGATGAGCCCGGCCACCGCGATCGGGGTCGGGCAGGCCGGTGGGCTCGGGGTGCTCAACGCCGAGGGCCTCTGGACCCGCTACGAGGACCCGACCGACGTCTACCGCCAGCTGCGCGACGCCGCCGGCGAGGGGACGTCGACCACCGCGCTGCTGCAGCAGCTGTACTCCGAGCCGGTCAAGCCGGACCTGATCACCGCCCGGGTCAAGGAGCTGCGCGAGTCCGGGGTGACCAGCGCGGTGCGGATCAGCCCGCAGCACACCGCCTCGCTGGCCCCGGCCGTGCTCGCCGCCGGGGTCGACCTGCTGGTCATCCAGGGCACGATCGTGTCCGCCGAGCACGTCACGACCCAGGGCGACTCCCTGAACCTCAAGGAGTTCATCGCCGACCTCGACGTCCCCGTCATCGTCGGCGGGGCCGCGGACTACCAGACCACCCTGCACCTGATGCGCACCGGCGCCGCCGGCGTCATCGTCGGCATCGGTGCCGACAGCGCCTCCACCGGCGACGCCGTCATGGGCGTGCGGGTGCCGCTGGCCACCGCGATCGCCGACGCCGCCGCGGCCCGCCGGGACTACCTCGACGAGACCGGTGGCCGGTACGTGCACGTCATCGCCAACGGGCGGATCGAGACCTCCGGCGCCATCGCCCGGGCGCTGGCCTGCGGTGCCGACGCCGTCCAGGTCGGCGAGCCGCTGCGCGCGGCGACCGAGGCCCCGGCCGGCGGCGCGTGGTGGGACTCCGTCGCGGCGCACCCGCGGCTGCCCCGCGGCGAGGTGTCCGCCCCGGTCACCGCGACCGCCCCGCTGGAGCAGGTGCTGCACGGTCCGGCCCTGGACTCCGACGGGCGCACCAACCTGTTCGGCGCGCTGGCCCGCACGATGGCCAAGACCGGCTACCGGGACCTCAAGGAGTTCCAGCGGGTCGACCTGGTCATCGGGGGTTGAGCATGGACTTCCCCACCGTCCTGGTCGTCGACTTCGGCGCCCAGTACGCCCAGCTGATCGCCCGCCGGATCCGTGAGGCCGGGGTCTACTCCGAGCTGGTCGGCTCCGACGTGCCGGTGGAGGAGATCCTGGCCCGCAAGCCGGCCGCGATCGTGCTCTCCGGTGGCCCGTCCAGCGTGTACGCGACCGGCGCTCCGCAGGTCGACCCGGCGCTGTTCGAGGCCGGCGTCCCGGCGTTCGGCATCTGCTACGGCTTCCAGGCCATGGCGCAGAGCCTCGGCGGCACCGTGGCCCACACCGGCGACCGGGAGTACGGCGGCACCCCGCTGACCGTGACCACCGGCAACCGGCTCTTCGGGGAGACCCCGCTGGAGCAGTCGGTGTGGATGAGCCACGGCGACGCGGTCTCCGCCGCCCCGCCCGGGTTCACCGTCACCGCCACCTCCACCGGCGCCCCGGTCGCGGCCTTCGAGGACGTCGACCGCCGGCTCGCCGGGGTCCAGTTCCACCCCGAGGTGAAGCACACCGCGCACGGCCAGACCGTGCTCGAGCACTTCCTGTTCGACATCGCCGGCCTGGAGAAGACCTGGACGATGGCCAACGTCGTCGAGGAGCAGGTCGCGGCGATCACCGCCCAGATCGGTGACAAGCGGGCACTGTGCGCGCTGTCGGGTGGGGTGGACTCCGCCGTCGCCGCAGCGCTGGTCCAGCGGGCTATCGGCGACCGGCTCACCTGCGTCTACGTCGACCACGGGCTGATGCGCGAGGGCGAGACCGAGCAGATCGAGCGGGACTTCGTCGCCATCACCGGCGTCGACCTGCGCGTCGTCGACGCCCGCGAGCAGTTCCTCGGTGCCCTGGCCGGGGTCAGCGACCCCGAGCAGAAGCGCAAGATCATCGGCCGGGAGTTCATCCGGGTGTTCGAGGCGGCCGCGACCGACGTCGTCGCCGACGCCTCGGCCCACGGGGAGACCGTGGAGTTCCTCGTCCAGGGGACGCTGTACCCCGACGTCGTCGAGTCCGGCGGCGGCACCGGGACGGCGAACATCAAGAGCCACCACAACGTCGGTGGCCTGCCCGAGGACCTGACCTTCGCCCTGGTCGAGCCGCTGCGCACGCTGTTCAAGGACGAGGTGCGCGAGGTCGGGGTGCAGCTCGGGCTGCCCGAGTCGATGGTCTGGCGCCAGCCGTTCCCCGGCCCGGGCCTCGGCATCCGGATCGTCGGCGAGGTGACCGCCGACCGGCTGGACACCCTGCGCAAGGCCGACGCGATCGCCCGCGCCGAGCTCACCGCCGCCGGGCTGGACCGGGAGATCTGGCAGTGCCCGGTCGTGCTGCTGGCCGACGTCCGCTCCGTCGGCGTGCAGGGTGACGGCCGCACCTACGGCCACCCGGTCGTGCTGCGCCCGGTCTCCAGCGAGGACGCGATGACCGCGGACTGGACCCGGCTGCCCTACGACGTGCTGGCCAAGATCTCGACCCGGATCACCAACGAGGTGGCCGAGGTCAACCGGGTGGTGCTGGACGTGACCAGCAAGCCCCCGGGCACGATCGAGTGGGAGTGAGGACCCCGTCCCACCCCCGGACGCGCTTCGCACGCCCGGGGCCCCTGGGACGGGGCCGTTCCATCACGTCACCTCCTGCGAGGGGGCCGTTCCATCGGGTCACCTCTTCTTGCGGAGCTCGCTGACCAGGAGGGCGACGCCGGCCAGGACGAGGAGGACGGCGAGCGCGCCGCCGCCGAAGACCCAGCCGGGGAGGTCGACGCCGGTCGTGCCGATGACCGCGACCAGGACGAAGACGACGCCGGCGACGAGGGCCACCACGTCGGGGCGCTCCTCCTGCGGGGGAGCCGGCGCCGGGGGAGCGGCCCAGGTGTCGCCGAGGACGGCGGTGTCGCGGGTGGGCGGGACGTCGGTCGCGAACTGCTCGGTGGGGTGCACGGGGTTCTCCTGAGGGGTGTCGGTGCGGCGGCTGGGGTCGATCGGCTCAGCCACGGGACACCTCGACGTCGCCGATGCCGGACTCCACGGTCAGCACGATCTCCGGGGTGTCGTCCCCGGTCCACGGGTCGGACCCGGTGCCCGCGAAGGTGCCGCCCGAGCTCTGGCCGAACACGTCGGCCTCGCCCAGTCCGTTCGACACGCTGACCCGGACGTCGGCCGAGGAGGGCACCAGCACCTCGACGTCACCGACGCCGGCGTTGATCGTGGTGGTGATCGGCCGGTCGAGGTCGGCGAGGTCGATCCGGGTCAGGTCCAGGGTGACGTCGCCGACCCCGGACTCGTAGCGGGTCTGGACGGCGTCCGCGGTCCGCGGGATCGAGGTCCGGTCCCCGACGCCGCCCCGGCCGCCGGCGTCCGAGCGCCAGCTGCCCCCGGTCGCCGAGGCGACCAGCAGCGCGAAGGACAGCAGCACGCCCAGGGCGATCAGCGGGCCACGGGCCGCGCGGCCCGGGGCGAAGGCGCCGACCCCGAGCCCGACGCCGACCACCAGCAGCGCCGCGCCCAGGAAGGCGACGGCGCCGGGGTCCCAGGACGTCGTCCGGGCCAGCAGGGCCATCAGCCCGACCACGATGAGCAGCACCGCGACGGTGATCCCGGGGACCGGTGACCGCGGGCCGACCGGTTCGGCGGCGACCGGTGCGGGTGCGCCGTCCCGGCGGCGGGGCATGAGCAGCCACAGCAGCAGGTACACCAGGATCCCGGTGCCCCCGGCGAACGTCAGCGCGACGAACCCGACCCGCCAGAGCAGGGTGTCGATGCCGGTGTAGTCCGCCAGCCCACCGCTGACCCCGCCGAGCACCTTGTCGGTCCGACTGCGGCGCAGCGGGGGCCGCAGGCCGTCACCCCGCGGCGGGGGCGGCGGGCCGGAAGGGGTCTCGGCGGCCGGGGGGAGCAGGGGAGGAGGGGCTGCACTGGTCATGCCGACGACACTGCCGCCGCCGGGGCGCGCCCGGTATCGGGGAACCCCCTGACCCGACCCTGGTTCCCGGCGCGGCGCGGGGTCCGGGTGTCCACCGGTACCGCGGTCGGGGGCACCGGTGCCACGATGATCACGTGACCACCCCGGGGACGACGACGCTGCCGCACGCCGGTGACGTCGCCACCGACCGGCCACCGCTGCTCCGCCCGCGCCGCGGCCGCTGGATCGGCGGGGTGGCCGTGGGCACCGCGGACCACCTGCGGCTGGACCCCGTCGTCGTCCGGATCGGGTTCGTGGTCCTGTCCCTGGGCGGGGTCGGGGTGGTCGCCTACGCGCTGCTGTGGCTCTTCGTCCGGGTCGCCCCCGCCGGTGCCGAACGTCCCCCGCCCCCGCCCCGGCTCACCCGCCGGCAGGGCGTCGGGCTCGGCCTGGTCGGGCTGGCCGTGCTCCTGCTGTCCACCCGGTTCGCCGACTGGGGCCGCGGGGACGTCGTCGTCCCGCTGCTGCTGGCCGGGGGCGGCCTGGCCGTCATCTGGTACCAGTTCGACGCCGACCGGACCACCAGCCGCGGCACCTCCCGCTGGGGCCTGGTGACCGGGGTGCTGCTCGCCGGCGGCGGGGTGGTCCTGCTGCTGGCCACCACCGGGCAGCTGGCCAACGCCCGCAACGGGTTCGCCGCGACCCTCGTCGTCCTGGTCGGCATCGTGCTGGCCACCGCCCCGCTGTGGCGTCGGCTGCTGGACTCCCGCGAGGCCGAGCGGGCGGCCCGGATCCGCTCCGAGGAGCGGGCCTCGGTCGCCGCGCACCTGCACGACTCGGTGCTGCAGACCCTCGCGCTGGTGCAGCGGCACGCCGCCGACCCCGCCCAGGTCACCCGGTTGGCCCGCGGGCAGGAACGCGAGCTGCGCGCCTGGCTCTACGCCCCGCAGACCGCGGCCGGCGGGACCTGGGCGGGGCTGGTCGACCGGCTGGTGGCCGAGGTCGAGGCCGACCACGCGGTGGCCGTCGACCCCGTCGTGGTCGGGGACGCCCCCGCCGACGAGGCCGTGACCGCCCTCGCCCAGGCCACCCGGGAGGCCGTCGTGAACGCCGCCAAGCACTCCGGTGCCACCACCGTCGCGCTCTACAGCGAGGTCACGCCCGGGGCGGTGACCGTCTTCGTCCGCGACCGCGGCGCCGGGTTCGACCCCGGGTCGGTGCCGGCGGACCGGCGCGGGCTGCGGGACTCCGTGGTCGGCCGGCTGCAGCGCGTCGGCGGCACGGCGGTCGTGCACTCCCGGCCGGGGGAGGGCACCGAGGTGGAGCTGACGCTGCCCCGGGAGACCCCGTGACCCGGGTCTTCCTCGTCGACGACCACGCCATGGTCCGGTCGGGCGTGCGGGCCGAGCTGGGGGACGCCGTCGACGTGGTCGGCGAGGCCGCGGACGTCGCCGGGGCGGTGGCCGGGGTCCGCGAGACCCGCCCGGACGTCGTCCTGCTCGACGTGCACCTGCCCGGCGGCGGGGGCAGGACCGTGCTGGAGACCCTGCGCGGCGAGCTGCCCGACGTCCGCTGGCTGGCGCTGTCGGTGTCCGACGCCGCGGAGGACGTCATCGCCGTCATCCGGGCCGGCGCCCGCGGCTACGTCACCAAGACCATCTCCGGGCCCGACCTGCGCGACGCCGTCGCCCGGGTGGCCGAGGGGGACGTCGTGTTCTCCCCGCGGCTGGCTGGCTTCGTGCTCGACGCCTTCGCGTCGGGCCCGGCCGCTGCTCCCGCACCGGAGCCGGACGTCGACCCCGGCCTGGACCTGCTGTCGGCCCGCGAGCGTGAGGTCATGCAGCTGCTGGCCCGCGGCTACACCTACCGGGAGATCGGCCAGCGGCTGTTCATCTCGGTCAAGACGGTGGAGTCGCACGCCTCGAACGTGCTGCGCAAGCTGCAGCTGTCCAACCGCAACGAACTCACGAGGTGGGCGGCGACCAACCGCCTGCTGTAGTCCGGCCTCCCTCAGGGGCCCGCTGCGGGCGTGCGAGCAGTGGGGGGAGGGAGGTCCTCCTGCTAGGCGGTGAACACCACGTGGAAGGCCTCGGCGAGGCGGCCCTCGGGCAGGCCGTGCGTGCGCGCCGTCTGACGCATCCACCCGCCCACGAACTCGCGCAGCTGGCCCTCGGGCTGGTGCGCGACCTGGGTGACGTGCGACTCGAGCGCGGCGAACTTCTGCTCCACGACGTCGGTCACGTCCACGGCGTGGTCGGCGCGCGGGCTGGCGCCCAGCCACACCTCGTCCACGGTCCAGGCGTCCAGGCCCTCGTCGGCCAGCAGCTCGGGGTGGGCGAAGGGGTTGCGCGCATCGGGGTAGACCGCGCGCAGGGTCGACTCCCCGGTGGTCATGTGGTCGGGGTGGCTGGCGCCGATCCGGTCGTACATGCGCTCCGGGGACGACGTCAGCACGCGCTGGGGGCGCACCTGGCGGATCACGCGGCTGATGTCGCGGCGCAGGTCCAGGGTCAGCTCGAGCCGGCCGTCCGGGTAGCCCAGGAAGCGGACGTCGGTGACGCCCACGGCGGCGGCCGCGGCCCGCTGCTCGGCCTGGCGCAGCAGCGGCATCTCCTCGCGGGGGGTGTCGTCGAAACCGCCGGCGTCGCCGTTGGTGACGATGCAGTAGACGACCTCGGTGCCGGCCGCCGTCCAGGTCGCGACCGTGCCGGCGCTGCCGAAGTCGACGTCGTCGGGGTGGGCCAGGACGCAGAGCACCCGGTCGACGTGCGCGGCGGGCTGCTTCGGGGGCTGGGTCACGAGGGGCCAGGTTAGTCCGCGTTCAGAGGGCGCCGCGCCCGCGCCGCAGCAGCATCATCCCGAGCGTCGTGCCGTCGGCCGGGCCCAGCGCGTCGGAGAAGGCGGCCAGCACGGCCTGCTCGCGGGCCAGGGACAACCGGGTGCCCCCGGCGGCCCGCCGGAGCTGCCCGATCTCCCGGGACACCTCCAGCCGGCGCTGGACCTGCCGGATGATCTCGGCGTCGCAGGCGTCGATCTCTGCCCGCAGCTGCGCGATCCGCTCGGCGGGGGCGGTGGGCTCGGGGCCGGTGCTGGTCTGGGTGGTCACAGGAGTTCCTCCAGGTGGGGGAGGCCCCACGACCCCGGACACAGAGAGACCCCGGGCTCGTGGGGCCCGGGGCTGTGTCGGTGAGCGGCTAGCTCGGCGAGACGGCGACCGGATCCCGGTGGCCGTAGGCAAACTCTCGCTGGCTGAGCACGGGGCGAGTCTGGCACAGCACCCGATGGGCGACCAGACCCCTCCACAGACCCCGGTCGGCGTCGGTGCCCCGTCCTAGAGTGGGGAGGACATGAGCAGCCCCCAGACCTCCCTGCCGGGAACCGCGTCCCTGACCCGTCGTCCCTCCGGTCAGGTGGGCCGCGAGCTCGAGCGGATGCTCGCCGGGCTGAACGTCCCCCAGCGCGAGGCGACCGTCCACGAGGGCACCCCGCTGCTCATCGTGGCCGGGGCCGGCTCGGGCAAGACCCGGGTGCTCACGCACCGGATCGCCTACCTGCTCGGGGCCCGCGGGGCGAACCCCGGCGAGATCATGGCGATCACCTTCACCAACAAGGCCGCCGGGGAGATGAAGGAGCGGGTGGCCCAGCTCGTCGGCCCGCGGGCCCGGGCGATGTGGGTGTCGACCTTCCACTCGATGTGCGTGCGCATCCTGCGCGCCGAGGCCGCCAAGCTCGGGATGAAGAGCTCGTTCACCATCTACGACCAGGGCGACTCTGTCCGGCTGATGACGATGGTCGCCCGCGACCTCGAGCTCGACGCCAAGCGCTTCCCCGGCCGCAGCCTGGCCGCCCAGGTCTCGAACCTGAAGAACGAGCTGGTCGACGAGGAGTCCTTCGTCCCGCAGACCCCGCCGGAGAAGACCCTGGCCGAGGTCTACGCGCTGTACCAGCGGCGGCTGCGCGAGGCGCACGCGATGGACTTCGACGACCTGATCATGACCACGGTCAACCTGTTCCGGGCCTTCCCCGACGTCGCCGAGCACTACCGCCGTCGGTTCCGGCACGTGCTGGTCGACGAGTACCAGGACACCAACCACGCCCAGTACGCCCTGGTGCGGGAGATCGTCGGCTACGGCGGTGGCCCCGTGCCCCCGGCCGAGCTGTGCGTCGTCGGTGACGCCGACCAGTCGATCTACGCCTTCCGCGGCGCCACGATCCGCAACATCGACGAGTTCGAGCGGGACTACCCCGAGGCCACCACAATCGTGCTGGAGCAGAACTACCGCTCCACCCAGCGCATCCTCAAGGCCGCCAACCAGGTCATCGCCCGCAACACCGCCCGCCGGCCCAAGAACCTGTGGTCCGACGCCGGCGACGGCGAGCTGATCGAGGGCTACGTCGGGGAGAACGAGCACGACGAGGCCGCCTGGGTCGCCGAGCAGATCGACGCGCTGGTCGACGAGGGCAAGGCCCAGCCCAAGGACATCGCGGTCTTCTACCGCACCAACAACGCCTCGCGGGTGTTCGAGGAGGTGTTCATCCGGGTCGGCATGCCCTACAAGGTGGTCGGCGGGGTGCGTTTCTACGAGCGCAAGGAGGTCCGCGACGCGCTGGCCTACCTGAAGGTGGTCAGCAACCCCACCGACGTCGTCAGCCTGCGCCGGGTGCTGAACACCCCCAAGCGCGGCATCGGCGACCGCGCCGAGGCGTGCGTGGAGACCCTCGCCGACCGGGAGCGGATCGCCTTCGCCACCGCGCTGCGCCGGGCGGAGGACGCCCCGGGCCTGGCCACCCGGTCGCTGAAGAACATCAAGGAATTCGTCTCCCTGCTCGAGGAGTTCGAGCACCTGCTGGCCACCGGGTCGGGGCCCAGCGCGCTGCTGGAGTCGATCCTGGAGCGCAGCGGCCTGCTCTCGGAGCTGGAGTCCTCCACCGACCCGCAGGACGAGGGCCGGGTCGACAACCTGCACGAGCTGGTCAGCGTCGCCGCCGAGTTCGAGGCGGTGAACCCCGAGGGCACCGTCACCGACTTCCTCGAGCAGGTCTCGCTGGTGGCCGACGCCGACCAGATCCCGGTCACCGGGGACGACGCCGGCGTGGTCACGATGATGACCCTGCACACCGCCAAGGGCCTGGAGTTCCCGGTCGTCTTCCTGACCGCGCTCGAGGACGGCGTCTTCCCGCACCTGCGGGCCCTCGGCGACCCCAAGGAGCTCGAGGAGGAGCGCCGGCTGGCCTACGTCGGGATCACCCGGGCCCGCGAGCGGCTGTTCCTGTCCCGGGCCACGGTGCGCACCAGCTGGGGGCAGCCGGCGTACAACCCGCCGTCCCGGTTCCTCGACGAGCTGCCCGACGAGGCCCTGCACTGGACCGGCATCGACCCCAAGCCCAGCGCCCAGTACGGCTCGGCCCAGCAGCGGGTCGCGGCCACCGGGCTGTCCACCGGCGGTCTCCGGGGCGGGGTGGGCAACCGGAAGATCATCAGCGTGGACGTCGGGGACCGGGTCAGCCACGACGCCTTCGGCCTCGGCACCGTCGTCGAGGTCACCGGGGCGGCCGACAAGGCCCAGGCCACCGTCGACTTCGGCTCCAGCGGCACCAAGCGCCTGGTGTTGAGGTACGCCCCCCTCGTCAAGCTGTAGCGAGGACGAGCGGGAGGGCGACGCTGGAGTCCCTCCCCGAGGACGACGCTGGGCCCGCGCCGGTCAGCCGGGGACGGAGGCCACCCGCGGGTGCCAGCGCAACGGGCCGCCGCAGGCGCTCTGCCGACGGGTGGCCCGCAGGGTCACCCCGAGGTCGAGCACGAACGGCTCAGCGCAGGACGGGGACGGCTCCTGGCCGCGGTGGGAGCGCGGAGCGCGACAGTCGACGTCCGCTCAACCGATCTCGATGCCCCGCTCCGACAGCCACTCCTGGGGGTCGATGGGGCGGCCGGTCATGGAACCCTCGTGGATCTCGAAGTGCAGGTGCGGGCCGGTGGACTGGCCCTCGCTGCCGACCTTCGCGATGAGGTCGCCGGCGGAGACGACGTCCCCGGCCTCGACGAACAGGTACCGCATGTGGCCGTAGATCTCGACGTTGCCGTCGGCGTCCTGGATGTAGATGGCGTTGCCGTAGCCGCTGGCCGCACCGGCGCGCAGCACGACCCCGTCGGCGGCGGCCACGATGTCGGTGCCCAGCGGGGCGGCGAGGTCCACGCCCCAGTGCATGGTGCCCCAGCGCATGCAGAAGCAGGTGCTCATCCGGCCCACGGTGGGGACGGCGAAGTCCGGCTCGCGCTCGGCGCGGGAGGCGGCGAGGGCGTCCAGGCGGGCGGCGGCCTCGGCCTCGGTGATCTCGCGGCGGGCGGCGACGTCGTCCATGCCACCGGCGAAGTTGCTGTCGGCGGCACCCAGGCCGTAGTCGCCGGCCACCGCGACGGGCACCGTGACCGGGGACTGGGAGCCGATCCCGCCGGGCAGGGCCGCGACGACGGCGCCGACGACGAGGGCGACCAGGAGCAGCGGGGCCTTCCGCGACGGGGGACGGGACAGGCGACGGGCGCGACCGGTGGGCCGGGCGGCGGCGCGGGAGGCCTCGGCGCGGGCGGCGGTGGTGCGGGCGGCGGCAGCGGTGGCCAGCGCGCCCGGGGTGTCCAGCGGGTCGGCTGCGACGGCGACGAGGGGCAGGTCGGTGGCGGTGGCGGCCTCGCGGGCGGCCAGCCGCTGCTCGGTGTCGGCGAGGTCGGTGCCGCGCGGCCGGGGGCGGTCGAGGAGACCGACGGGTCCGGCGTCCACGGAGGACGACTCGGCCGCGGACCTGTCCCGGTCCGGACGGCCGGGCCGGGAACGGCCGACCAGCTGACGTGCGCGCACGAGCACCTTCTCCAGACGTCGTCCCGACCGGGGGAGCGGGTGCCCGGCGCTGCCACGGGGGCAACGACGGAGCGGGAGGGCGACGTCGTCTCGATGGTCCGTCAGGGGTCGACGGGCCGCCGGCAGGGTCTGCCGTCGGCGTGATCGCATTGTGACCACGCGTGAGGCAGGCGATCGGGCAACCGTGCGGCGTGTCGCTGTGTCGACATGTTCGTCACAACTGGTGACCCCAGGGCGGTCCGGGAGGGGTCAGGCGACCTCGGCGTCGGCGGAGGTCCGCTCGACGCTGCGGTGACCGGCCAGGGTGGCCGCCACCTCCTCCACCACCGCCCGGTGGATGGGCAGTGACATGTGGCCGACCCCGGAGACCAGCACGTTGCGCACCCGCAGGTCGGGGTGGTCGCACCGGCCCGACGAGGCGGGGACGACGACCTGGTCGAGGTCGCTGTAGACGGCGGTGATCGGGGTGTCGCAGCCCGGAGCCGGGGCGGCCAGCTCGTCGAAGAGCGGGGACCCCGGGCGCAGTTGGCGGGCCAGCGGCAGGGGGAGCGCCCGCGCCCAGACCGAGCCGCCGTGCGGTGAGCCCAGGGTGACCAGCGAGGCGACCCGGCTGTCGTCCAGGCGCTGGACGAGGTAGCGGGCGACGAGCCCGCCGAGGCTGTGGCCGACCACGTGCACCCGGTCGTGCCCGGTCTGTCGGCAGACCTCCTCGAGGTGCTCGGCGAGCCGGCGGGCGGCGGTGCGCACGTCCTGCACCAGCGGGCTGTAGTTCCAGCTGCTCACCGAGGTGAAGCCGCGCTGGCGGAGCCGGCGGCGCATCACGGTGAAGACCGAGCGGTTGTCGACCATCCCGTGGACCAGGACGACGGGGATGCGGGCGGCCAGCGGGTCGTCGGCGAAGAAGGCGCGGACGGCGGGCGGGCGGCGCTCGGGTCGGACCGCCGCGTCGGGCTGCAGCACCTCGGTGCGGGTGTTCAGCGGCCAGAGCAGCGCGTGCGCACCGACCCAGGCCAGCTCGGTGAGCCCGCCGGCCACCACGGCCGGGGTGCACAGCGTGCGGAGGGCGCGGGCCGCCGAGGACACCACGGCCACGCCGGGGACGCCGCTGCCGGCCGGGCCCGGCCCGGTCTGCCAGTCTGGAGGCGACGCGACCGTCGTCATCGACGCCTCCCTGAGCTCGGGTGGGCACACCTCCCCGGTGTGCGTGACGGAGCCCGGACCCGCTGCCCCGTTCACGCGACCGTAATGCCCCGTTGTGCCAGCGGTCACACCTGGAGTCGTCGACACGATCACGGTGCGGTCTCGGCGGCCGGCCCGGTCACCGGCGGACCGCACCCGAGCCCCGAGGGAGGGACCCGCATGGCCACGCGGAAGCCCGCACCCCGCCGTCCGGCAGCCAGCGCCCGGCGCACCCCGCCCACGGCCCGACCCGGGGCGGCACCCCGGCGTCCGGTGCGGGAGGCGCCGCCGGCCGGCCGGCTGGTCCTGGGGGACGTGCCGGTGCTCGCGCGGGTGTCCGGGGCGCTCCTGCTGCTGGCCGGGCTGATCGGCGCCGTCGCGGTCTTCCCCACCTACCTCGTGGTGGGTGGCCGGGAGCTGTCCCTGGCCACCGGCCCGGTCGACGTGCTCGTCGCCCTGGTCACCCCGCTGGTCGCGATCGCCGTGGGCGCCGGTCTCGCGCTGGGCCGGGTGCCGCGCTTCGGCCTGGCCTACGCCGCGGTGGCCGGGGCGCTGGCCGTCGGGCGGCTGTTCATCGAGCTGTACCAGGGGACGACGTCGACGGCGCGGCCCGGCGTCGAGGTGCTCGCCGGGGACCGCGTGCTCACCGGGTCGGTGCAGACGGCGACCGGCTGGACCCTGGGGCTGGTCGCGCTGGGCCTCACCGTGCTGGCCGCCGTCCTGGCGCTGCTCGCCTGGGGCCGCACCGTGATGGAGGACGCCGGTGAGCTGGACCCGGGCCGGCCGGTGCTGGCCGGGGCCGCGGTGCTCGTGGGGGTCGGGGCGGTGCTGTGCCTGGCGCTGCCGGCCGCCGACGTCCCCGACCAGCTGGTCACCGACCCGACCACCGGGCTGGTCACCGTGGTGACCGAGGAGGGGCCGCGGGCGCTGCTGGAACGACCCGGCCTCGCCCTGCTCGGTGGCCTGCTGCTGGCCGGCGCCGTGCTGCTGTGCGCCGTCGTCGCGCCCTCGCTGCGCCCGCGGCTGGCTGCCGTCGGCGGACTGCTCGCGGTCGCCGTTGCCGTGCTGCAGGCCGGGCTGAGCGGGCTGCGCGACGCCCGGCACTCCGCGGACCTGGACTGGACGCTGCCCGGGGTCGGGCTGCTGCTGCTCGGCCTGGCCGCGCTGGCGCTGACGGCGCTGGCCTGGCGGTGGCAGCCCCGGGAGCGGGAGCTGCGGGCCGACCCGCGCCGGGTCGAGGACGACGACGACCACGGGTGGCCCACCGGGCGATGAGCGCCCGGGCACGCGCTGTGATGCCGCCCACGACCGGCATCCGGTGTTCGGCAGTGGCGTCACAGGAGCGTTACGGTCCCTCCTCGTGGATCTCTTCGAGTACCAGGCCCGTGACATGTTCGCTGCGCACGGCGTGCCCGTGCTCCCCGGCGGCGTCGCCGAGACACCCGAGCAGGCCGAGACGATCGCCCGTGACATCGGGGGACAGGTCGTCGTCAAGGCCCAGGTGAAGGTCGGCGGCCGGGGCAAGGCCGGGGGCGTCAAGCTCGCCGACAGCCCGGAGGAGGCGAAGGCCCGCGCCACCGACATCCTCGGACTGGACATCAAGGGCCACGTGACCCGGCAGGTCATGGTCGCCAAGGCCAGCGACATCGCCGAGGAGTACTACTTCTCCTACCTGCTCGACCGTTCCAACCGCACCTTCCTGGCGATGGCCAGCGTCGAGGGCGGTATGGAGATCGAGGAGATCGCGGTGACCAAGCCCGAGGCGCTGGCCCGCATCGCCATCGACGCCACCGTCGGGGTGGACCGCGCCAAGGCCGAGGAGATCGTGGACGCCGCGGCCTTCCCGGCCGAGGTTCGCGACCAGGTCGTCGAGATCGCCGTCAAGCTCTGGGACGTGTTCTCGAAGGAGGACGCCACCCTGGTCGAGGTCAACCCGCTGGCCAAGGCGCCCGACGGCACCGTCCTCGCCCTGGACGGCAAGGTCACCCTCGACGAGAACGCCGCCTTCCGGCAGCCCGGGCACGACGCTCTCGAGGACGCCGCGGCCGCCGACCCGCTCGAGGCCGCGGCCAAGGAGAAGGGCCTCAACTACGTCAAGCTCGAGGGCGAGGTCGGGATCATCGGCAACGGTGCCGGCCTGGTCATGAGCACGCTGGACGTCGTCGCCTACGCCGGCGAGGAGTTCGGCGGGGTCCGCCCGGCCAACTTCCTGGACATCGGCGGCGGCGCCTCCGCGCAGGTCATGGCCGACGGCCTGGGGATCATCCTCGGCGACGCCGCCGTGAAGAGCGTCTTCGTCAACGTCTTCGGCGGGATCACCTCCTGCGACGCGGTCGCCAACGGCATCGTGTCCGCGCTGGAGATCCTCGGCGACGAGGCCACCAAGCCCCTCGTCGTCCGGCTCGACGGCAACAACGTCGAGGAGGGCCGGCGGATCCTCGCCGAGGCCGCCCACCCCCTGGTGACCGTGGTCGACACCATGGACGGCGCCGCCCGCCGGGCCGCCGAGCTCGCCGCCGCCTGATCCCGACCTGCTGACCCCGAAGGACTTCAGACAATGAGCATCTTCCTCACCGAGAACAGCAAGGTCATCGTGCAGGGCATCACCGGGTCGGAGGGCCGCAAGCACACCCAGCGCATGCTGGCCTCCGGCACCGCCGTGGTCGGTGGCGTGAACCCCTCCAAGGCCGGCCAGACCGTCGACTTCGACGGCCAGTCCGTCCCGGTCTTCGGCTCCGTCGCCGAGGCCATGAAGGAGACCGGCGCCGACGTCACCGTCGTCTTCGTGCCCCCGAAGTTCGCCAAGGGCGCGGTCGTCGAGGCCGTGGACGCCGGCATCGGCCTGTGCGTGGTCATCACCGAGGGCATCCCGGTCAAGGACTCCACCGAGTTCTGGGCCTACGCCCAGGGCAAGGCCACCCGGATCATCGGGCCCAACTGCCCCGGCCTGATCAGCCCCGGCCGCTCCAACGCCGGCATCATCCCGGCCAACATCACCCAGGCCGGGAAGATCGGGCTGGTCTCCAAGTCCGGCACGCTGACCTACCAGATGATGTACGAGCTGCGGGACATCGGTTTCTCCACCGCGATCGGCATCGGCGGCGACCCGGTCATCGGCACCACGCACATCGACGCGCTGCAGGCCTTCCAGGACGACCCGGAGACCGAGGCCATCGTGATGATCGGTGAGATCGGTGGCGACGCCGAGGAGCGCGCTGCCGAGTTCATCAAGGCCAACGTGACCAAGCCCGTCGTCGGCTACGTCGCCGGCTTCACCGCCCCCGAGGGCAAGACGATGGGCCACGCCGGTGCCATCGTCTCGGGCTCCGCCGGGACGGCGCAGGCCAAGCAGGAGGCCCTCGAGGCCGCCGGCGTCAAGGTCGGCAAGACCCCGTCCGAGGCCGCCCGCCTGATGCGCGAGCTCCTCGGCGCCTGACGGGAGGACCCCCTCGCCCCCCACGACGCGCTCCGCACGCCGCGGGTCCCTGCGAGGAGGCCGTTCCAGCACGTCACCACCGCCCGGTGCCCCGCAGGGGTGCCGGGCGGTGTGCGTCCTCCTGTCGGGTGGGCTCCCGCGCGCCGAGGTTGCGTGGCGATCAGGTGGTGGAGACGATGCGTCGAGGAAGATCGACACGGAACCGTGCCGGAGAACCGACCTCAGGAGAGACCTCGCGATGACGACCAGTGGACCCGACCAGACACCGGGCGGTCCCGGCCAGCAGGGTCCGCCCTCCTACGGGGCGCCGCAGGGCCAGCCCCAGCAGGGCTGGGGTCAGCCGTCCTCGAACGGACCGCAGCAGGGTGGTTGGGGTCAGCCCGGCCAGCAGCCGAGCCCGTCGTACGGCCAGCAGGGTCAGCAGAGCGGCTACGGCCAGCCCGGGCAGCAGGGCCAGTACGGCGCCCCCGCCGGCCAGCAGCCCCACGGCCAGCAGTCCGGGCCGCAGCAGTACGGACAGCAGCAGTACGGCCAGCCGCAGTACGGGCAGGGCCCCTACGGGCAGC
The DNA here is from genome assembly GCF_001424455.1 of Geodermatophilus sp. Leaf369. Lineage (NCBI taxonomy): Bacteria > Bacillati > Actinomycetota > Actinomycetes > Geodermatophilales > Geodermatophilaceae > Geodermatophilus > Geodermatophilus sp. Leaf369. Next base: position 1,064,800 of record NZ_LMQA01000002.1, read on the forward strand.
AAGGCCCCGGCAGCGGCTCCGGGGTCGGGTTCGACCCGAAGAAGCTGAAGCTCGCCGACTACGTCGTCGGTGGCAGCGTCGTGCTCTACCTGCTGTTCATGGTCTTCCCGTGGTTCAGCGAGGACTTCGGCTTCGGCGCCTCCTTCAGCGTCAACGGCTTCGACTCGGGCCTGCTGACCTTCGCCTTCGTCCTGCTGCTGGTCGCCGCGGTCTGGGCCCTGCTGCCGGCGTTCGTGGACCTGAAGACCCCGTTCCCGCGCGGCTTCGTCACGGTCGGGCTCACCGGCCTGGTGTTCCTGATGACGCTCATCGAGTGGATCAGCACCTTCGACGCCGGGTTCAGCATCTTCGCCCTGCTGACCTTCCTGGTCTCCGCGGCCGCCCTGGCCTTCGCCGTCCTGGGCCTGCTGCCGGAGCTGAAGAACAAGCCCTCTCTGCCCGGTGGCGTCAGCCAGGCAGCGCAGTGGGCCAACCAGCCGGCCCCGCAGTTCGGTCAGCACGGCCACTCCGGTCCCCAGCAGGACCAGTACGGCCAGCAGGGTCAGTACGGCCAGCAGTCCCCGTCCGGCTACGGCCAGTCCGGGTCCTCCTACGGCCAGCAGTCCTCGGGCCAGCAGTCGCCGGGCCAGCCCTCCTACGGTCAGCAGTCCTACGGCCAGTCCGAGCAGGGTGGGTACGGCCAGCAGTCCGCCCCGCAGGGCTACGGCTCGCAGGGCCAGCAGGGTCCGCAGTCGCCGTCCGGCCAGTCCCAGGGCGGCTACGGCCAGCCCGGCGGGTACGGCCAGCAGTCCTACGGTCAGTCCGCGCCCGGCCAGCCGTCCACCGGCTCGTCCGCCTCGGACGGCCAGGGCTCGACCCCCAGCTGGAGCCAGCCGCGCCCCGGTGGTCAGCCGCCGGCCCCGCCGACCTACGCGGCGCCGTCCACCCCGCCCCCGCCGCCGGCCACCGGGGACGCCGACCGCGACGGGTCCGACCCCGACCGGCCGCGTCCCTCCGGCGACGCCTGAGCCACACCGCCGCACTGCCACGAGACCCGCCCCGGCACCGCCGGGGCGGGTCTCGTGCGTGTGAGGGCCGCGACCCCGGCGCGTGCAGCGCCACGGTCGGTCCGGGCCTTGGGACAGTGGACCCGTGACCTCCCTGCTGCAGCGGCTGCCCGGCCGGTCCCCGCGGGATCCCGGACGACGCGACGCGCCGCCGCTGCACCCGACCCTCCTGGCCGGGCTCGGTGCACTCGCGGTGAGCGTGGTCGGACTGCTGGGTCTGGGGCTGGCCCTGGTGGTGGTGTCCGCGCTGGACCCCACCGGCGGCCTGCCCGTCGCGGGCAACGCCCGGCTGTCCGGGCAGCTGTGGCTGCTGGCCTCCGGGGCGCGCCTGCAGCTGGCCTCGGGCCCGATCGCACTGGCCCCCCTGCTGCTCAGCCTGGGCATCGCCTGGGGCCTGGCGCGGGCGGCCCGTTGGGTGGTGGCCCGCGCCGACCTGCAGGCCGTCCGGCCGTTGGCGGAGGTGGCCGCGGTGCTGGTCGTCGTGCACGTGCTCGTCACCCTCGCCCTCGCCGCTGCCGTCGACTCACCCGCGGCGCAGGTCGGCCTGCTGCGCTCCGGGCTCGGGGCCCTGCTCCTGGCCCTGGTCGCCGTCAGCTGGGGTGTGCTGCGCGAGTCCGGGCTGGCCGGTGAGCTCGCCGACCGGCTCCCCGGGCCGGGGGGCGCGGTCACGCGCGCCGTCCTGGCCGGGGTGCTCGCGCTGCTGGCCCTCTGCCTGGCCGTCGTGGCCGTGGCCCTGGCCAGCGACGCCGCCGGGGCCGCCGCGCTCACCTCCGGCCTGGGCGGCGCGGGGGCGGGCGCCGTCGGGCTGGTCGGGCTCTGCGTGCTGCTGCTGCCCAACGCCGCCGCCGCGGTCGTCGGGCTGGCCGCCGGGCCGGGCTTCGTCGTGGGCGCCGGCACGCTCGTCTCCACCTCGGGGGTCACCCTCGGTGCGGTCCCGGCCCTCCCGCTGCTGGCCGCGCTGCCCGACACCCAGGCGGTGCCGTTCCTGGCGTTCGTGTCCCAGGCACTGCCGGCGCTCGCCGGCCTCGTCGCCGGGGTCGCCCTGGCGCGCCGGCTCACCGCGGTCGACGGGGGAGCGGTCACCGCCGCCCTGTGGGGCGTCGTCGCCGGCGTCGGGGTCGGGGTGCTCGCCGGGTTCGTCGTCGCTCTGGCGTCCGGGTCGCTCGGGGACGCCGGACTGGCCACCGTCGGCGCACCGCCGCTGGCCACCGGGCTCTCCGTCGCCGCCCAGGCCGGGCTCGCCGCCGGGCTGTCCGCGGCCGTCGTCCGGTGGCGCCGGCGCTGAACCGGCGCCTCGCCGGCCCCCGGTAAGATCCCCGCACGTGTCGGTGGAGCGTGCGACCCCCCAGCGGGTCGTCGTCCTCCTCTCCGGCGCGGGCACGCTGGCCGCAGCACTGCTGGCCGCCGGGCGTCCGTCCTTCGACGTCGTCGCCGTCGGGGCCGACCGGGACGCCGCCGGCCTGACCGCCGCCCGTGAGCAGGGGCTGCCGACCTTCGTCGTCCCGCTGTCGGCACACCCCGACCGGGCCGCCTGGGACACCGCCCTGGCCGCGGCCCTGGCCGCGCACGACCCCGACTGGGTGATCTGCGCCGGCTTCATGAAGCTGCTCGGCCCGGCCGTGCTCGAGGCGTTCGCGGGCCGGGTGGTCAACACCCACCCCGCGCTCCTGCCGGCCTTCCCCGGCGCGCACGCCGTCCGGGACGCCCTCGCCGCCGGCGTGACCACCACCGGGGCGACCGTGCACCTGGTGGACGCCGGGTTGGACACCGGTCCGGTGCTCGCCCAGGTCGGCGTCCCGGTGCTGCCCGGGGACGACGAGACCGCGTTGCACGAGCGGATCAAGACCGTCGAGCGCGAACTGCTCGTCACCACGCTGGACACCCTCTGCACCACCCGACCCCTGGAGACACCGCGATGAGCGCCCCCGTGAGCGACCGCACCCCCGTCCGACGGGCCCTGCTCGGCGTCTACGACAAGACCGGCGTCGAGGAGCTGGCCCGCGGGCTGGCCGATGCCGGCGTCGAGCTCGTCAGCACCGGCGCCACCGCGAAGCGGATCGCCGCCGCCGGCATCCCCGTCACCCCGGTCGAAGAGGTCACCGGCTTCCCGGAGTGCCTGGACGGCCGGGTCAAGACCCTGCACCCCGCCGTGCACGCCGGCATCCTGGCCGACCGCCGCAAGCCCGACCACGTCCGCCAGCTCGACGAGCTCGGCATCGCCGCCTTCGACCTCGTCGTGGTCAACCTCTACCCGTTCAGCGAGACCGTGGCCTCGGGTGCGACCCCCGACGAGTGCGTCGAGCAGATCGACATCGGCGGCCCGGCGATGGTCCGCGCCGCCGCCAAGAACCACCCCTCGGTGGCCGTCGTCGTCGACCCCGCCCGCTACGCCGAGGTGCTCGACGCCGTCCGTGCCGGGGGCTTCGACCTGCCCACCCGGCAGCGGCTCGCGGTCGCCGCGTTCCGGCACACCGCCGCCTACGACACCGCTGTCGCCTCCTGGATGGGCGCGACGCTGGCCCCCGACGACGAGACCGGCTTCCCGACCTGGCTCGGGGGCAGCTGGGACCGGGCCGACGTGCTGCGCTACGGGGAGAACCCGCACCAGCAGGCCGCGCTCTACCGGCACGACCGCGCCCCGGGCCTGGCGCACGCCGAGCAGCTGCACGGCAAGCCGATGAGCTACAACAACTACGTCGACACCGACGCAGCCCGCCGCGCCGCCGCCGACCACGACGGGCCCTGCGTGGCGATCATCAAGCACGCCAACCCGTGCGGCATCGCCGTGGGCACCGACCTCGCGCAGGCCCACCGCAAGGCGCACGCCTGCGACCCGGTCTCGGCCTTCGGCGGGGTCATCGCGGCCAACCGCGAGGTCGACCTGGCCACCGCCGAGCAGATCGCCGAGGTCTTCACCGAGGTCGTCGTCGCGCCGTCCTTCACCGCCGACGCCCTCGAGGTGCTGACCCGCAAGAAGAACATCCGGCTGCTCCGGCTGGCCCCCGGTGCCGCCGAGCCGGTCGAGATGCGGCCGATCAGCGGTGGCCTCCTGCTGCAGACCGTGGACGCGATCGACGCCCCCGGCGACGACCCGACCAGCTGGACCCTGGCCACCGGCTCACCCGTGGACGCCGCCACCCTCACCGACCTCGTCTTCGCCTGGCGCTCGGTGCGTGCGGTGCGTTCCAACGCGATCCTGCTCGCCGCCGACGGCGCCACCGTCGGCGTCGGCATGGGGCAGGTCAACCGGGTGGACGCCGCCCGCCTCGCCGTCACCCGGGCCGGGGAGCGGGCCGCGGGCTCGGTCGCCGCGTCGGACGCGTTCTTCCCCTTCGCCGACGGCCTGCAGGTGCTGCTGGACGCCGGGGTCACCGCCGTCGTCCAGCCCGGCGGGTCGGTGCGCGACGACGAGGTCACCGCCGCCGCCGCCGAGGCCGGCATCGCGCTGTACCTCACCGGCACCCGGCACTTCGCGCACTAGCGCTAGGCGAGCTTCTTGCCGGTGAGGGCGGCCTTGAGGGCGCCGAGCAGGCCGAGGCCGGCGACGGCGAGGGCGGCGTAGAAGCCGGCGCCGAAGGCCGCCAGGTCCCAGCCCGCCTCGGCCAGCGGCACCAGCACGGCCGCGACGACGGCGAGGGCCACCAGCAGCGCGAGCACCCCGAGGAAGCGGTGCGCCTTCGCCGGGATCAGCAACAGCAGCCCCAGGACGAAGAGCACGCCGCCGCCGAACAGCACGCCCAGGGGCTGCCAGAGACCGTTCGAGAACACCTGCGTCCAGTCCTGGCCGAGGGTGTCCAGGCCGTCGCGGAGCAGGTCCAGCCCGGTCGGGCCGTCCGGCGTCCAGGGCAGCAGCAGGCTCACCCCGGCCGCGATGCCCGAGAGCAGCAGCAGGAACGCCGCGACGGAGTCCGAGCGGCGGACGGCGACCGGGTTCGTGGACCACTCGGGGCGGGTCTCGTCCGGGTGGTCCCGCGGGTCGGGCTCGGGGTGCCAGGTGGTGCGGCCGGAGGTGGTCCCGCCGTCGTCGGCGAAGGGGCTGCGCGTCGTCCCGGGCAGGGTCTCGTCCCGCGGCTGCTGGGGGAGCGGGTGCACCGCCGTCGTCTGGTCGCTGACCGGGTCGCCCGGGGCGCGGGTCGCCGGGTCGGCGGCCGGCTCGACCGGACGGGTGGGGTCGGCGGCGCTGCTGGTCGCACCGGTGGTGTCGCGGCGGTCGGGCTCGGTCATCGGTTCTCCTCGGCGCTCGGTGACGGGGGAGCGCCACACCTGCGGCGCTGACCCTAAGGGCGCAGGGGTGGGTGCGGCAGACTGGAGCGGTGAGCGCATCCCGACTCGACGGCAAGGCCACCGCGGCGGCCATCCGCACCGAGCTGACCGAGCGGGTGGCCACGCTGGCCGCCGCCGGACGCCGGCCCGGTCTGGGCACGCTGCTCGTCGGCGACGACCCGGGCAGCCGCTGGTACGTCAACGCCAAGCACTCCGACTGCGCGCAGGTCGGCATCGCCAGCATCCAGCGCGAACTCCCCGCCGACGCCTCCCAGGCCGACGTCCTCGCCGTCGTCGCAGAGCTCAACGCCGACCCCGCCTGCACCGGCTACATCGTCCAGCTGCCGCTGCCGCCCCAGGTCTCCGAGGCCGCCGTGCTGGAGGCGATGGACCCGGCCAAGGACGCCGACGGGCTGCACCCCACCAACCTGGGCCGGTTGGTCCTCGGCGTCCCCGGGCCGCTGCCGTGCACCCCGCTGGGCATCGTGGAGATCCTCCGCCGGCACGGCGTCGAGCTCGCCGGCGCCGAGGTCACCGTGGTCGGCCGCGGGGTCACCGTCGGCCGCCCGCTGGGCCTGCTGCTGACCCGGCGCAATGAGAACGCCACCGTGACGCTGTGCCACACCGGCACCCGCGACCTGGCCGCGCACACCCGCACCGCCGACGTCGTCGTCGCCGCGGCCGGGGTGCCCGGGCTGCTCACCGCCGACATGGTCAAGCCCGGTGCGGCCGTGCTCGACGTCGGCGTCAGCCGGGTCGACGGGAAGATCGCCGGGGACGTCGCCGCCGACGTGTGGGACGTCGCCGGCTGGGTCGCCCCCAACCCCGGTGGGGTCGGGCCGATGACCCGGGCGATGCTGCTGTCCAACGTGGTCACCCTCGCCGAGCAGGCCGACGACACCGTCGTGGCCTGACCGGTGGCCGGCGCACCGCTCCACACCCGCCGGCCCGTGCTGGCCGGGGTGCTCCGCCAGCTGCCGATGACCGTCGTGCTGCTGGTGGTGATCGCCGGTCTGCTCGCGGTGACCGCGGGAAACTGGCGCGCGGGGCTCGTGCTCATGGGTGTCGGCCTGCTCACCGCGGGGGTGGCGCGGATGGTGCTCCCGGTCCGCCGGGTCGGGTTCCTCGCCGTCCGCAGCCAGACCACCGACGTCGTCCTCACCCTGGGTGCCGGGCTCGTGCTGGTCGCGACCGCGCTGGCGATCCCGTCGGTGTGAGCGCACCCGCGCGGGCGCTGGGGCTCCGGCGCCGCTAGGTTGGCGGCCATGGCAGCGCAGCCCCGTTCTGGCAAGGTCACAGTCGTGGGTGCCGGGTTCTACGGCTCCACCACCGCCCTGCGTCTGGCGGAGTACGACGTCTTCGAGACCGTCGTCCTCACCGACATCGTCGAGGGCAAGCCCGAGGGCATCGCCCTCGACATGAACCAGTCCCGCGCGATCGAGGGCTTCGAGACCCGGGTCGTCGGTGTCGGCGGCGGGTCCTACGAGGGCACCGAGGGTTCCGACGTCGTCGTGATCACCGCCGGGCTGCCCCGCAAGCCCGGGATGAGCCGGATGGACCTCATCGAGACCAACGCCGGGATCGTGCGCCAGGTCGCGGAGAACGTCGCCCGGACCTCACCGGACGCCGTCGTCGTCGTGGTGAGCAACCCGCTGGACGAGATGACCGCGCTGGCGCAGCTGGCCACCGGGTTCGACACCGCCAAGGTGATGGGCCAGGCCGGCATGCTGGACACCGCGCGCTTCACCAACAACGTCGCCGAGGAGCTGGGCGTACCGGTCTCCTCGGTGCGCACCCTGACCCTGGGCAGCCACGGCGACACGATGGTGCCGGTGCCCAGCCGCTGCACCGTCGACGGGAAGCCGCTGGCCGACGTGCTGGCCGCCGACCGGATCGCCCACCTCGTCGACCGCACCCGCAACGGCGGGGCCGAGGTGGTGGCGCTGCTCAAGACCGGGTCGGCCTACTACGCACCCTCCGCCGCGGCGGCCCGGATGGCCCGCGCCGTCATCGAGGACTCCGGCGCGGTCATGCCGGTCTGCGCGTGGGTCGACGGCCAGTACGGGATCTCCGGGGTCTACCTGGGGGTCGAGGCCGAGATCGGGCGCGGCGGGGTGCGGCGGGTCGTCGAGGGCGACCTGAGCGACGACGAGCTGGCCGGGCTGCGCGAGGCAGCCGAGGCCGTACGAGCCAAGCAGGCGGACGTGGCCGACCTCTGAGTCGGCCTCCTACAGAGAGGACTCACCCACACGTGAGCAAGATCAAGGTGCAGGGCAAGGTCGTCGAGCTCGACGGCGACGAGATGACCCGGATCATCTGGCAGTTCATCAAGGACGAGCTGATCCTCAAGTACCTCGACGTCGACCTCGAGTACTACGACCTCGGCATGGAGAACCGCGACGCCACCGACGACCAGGTGACGATCGACGCGGCCAACGCCATCAAGCAGCACGGCGTCGGCGTCAAGTGCGCCACCATCACCCCGGACGAGGCGCGGGTCGAGGAGTTCGGCCTCAAGCAGATGTGGCGCTCCCCGAACGGGACCATCCGCAACATCCTCGGCGGCGTGATCTTCCGCGAGCCGATCATCATGCAGAACGTGCCGCGCCTGGTGCCGGGCTGGACCAAGCCGATCATCGTCGGCCGCCACGCCTACGGCGACCAGTACCGCGCCACCGACTTCAAGTTCCCCTCCGCGGGCACCCTGAAGGTCGTCTTCACCCCCGACGACGGCGGCGAGACCATCGAGCGCGAGGTCTTCCAGGCCCCCTCGGCCGGCATCTCGCTGTCGATGTACAACCTCGACGACTCCATCCGGGACTTCGCCCGGGCCTCGCTGAACTACGGCCTGGCCCGCAACTACCCGGTGTACCTGTCGACCAAGAACACGATCCTCAAGGTCTACGACGGGCGCTTCAAGGACATCTTCCAGGAGGTCTTCGACGCCGAGTTCGCCGAGAAGTTCGAGGCTGCCGGGATCACCTACGAGCACCGCCTGATCGACGACATGGTCGCGGCCAACCTCAAGTGGGAGGGCGGCTACGTCTGGGCGTGCAAGAACTACGACGGCGACGTCCAGTCCGACACCGTCGCCCAGGGCTTCGGCTCGCTGGGCCTGATGACCTCGGTGCTGGCCACCCCGGACGGCCAGACCGTCGAGGCCGAGGCCGCGCACGGCACGGTCACCCGGCACTACCGCCAGCACCAGGCCGGCAAGGAGACCTCGACCAACCCGATCGCGTCGATCTTCGCCTGGACCCGGGGCCTGGCGCACCGCGGCAAGCTCGACAACACCCCCGAGGTGACCGAGTTCGCCGAGACCCTCGAGCGCGTCTGCATCGAGACCGTCGAGGGTGGCCAGATGACCAAGGACCTCGCCCTGCTCATCGGCAAGGACGCCCCCTGGCTCACCACCCAGGACTTCCTGGCGGCCATCGACACCAACCTGCAGAAGGCCATGGCTGCCTGACCCAGGCCCGTCCCGACGGCCCCCTCGACCCCCGCGGTCGAGGGGGCCGTCGCGCGTCCGGGCCCGGTTCGGGGAACGGGGGCCCCTGAGCGCGTTCGGGGCGCCTCGTTCCCCGAAGCCGGGACCTGTGGACGACGCCAGCGGCGGAGGGCGTCCCCGCGGCAGGCTGCTCCCGTGCCTGCTCCCGCTCGTCCGGCCGCCCTCGTTGGGCGGGTCTTCCGCACCCAGGACGTCCTGGCAGACGGTGTGCTCACCCGGGACCAGCTGCGGAGCCGGGCCTGGCGGCCGCTGTTCCGTGGGGTGCACGCCGACGCCGATCTGTCCGACGACCACGGGCTCCGGTTGGCCGGGGCGACCCTGCTCATGCCGCCCCAGGCCGTGTTCTGCGGGCGGAGCGCGGCGTGGCTGCACGGGGCGACCGAGGCCGTCGATGCCGGGACGCCGGTGCACGTGGCCGTGCCGCCGGGTGTCCGGTTCGGCCCGGTCTCCGGGATGCGGGTGCACCAGGCCTCGGTCCCGCCCGACGAGGCGTCGGTGGTCCTCCTACGGCGCTGCACCGACGCCGTGCGCACGGCCCTGGACCTGGGCCGCTGGGAACCGCTGGCCGAGGCGGTGGCTCTGGTGGACGTGCTCCTCGCCCGCGGCGCCCTGTCGCCGGCTGCCCTGGCCCTCGGGGTCACGACGCTGACGGGCGGACGAGGCGACCGCCGGGCCGAGCGCGCGGCCGGCCTCACCGATCGGCGGGCCGAGTCGCTACCGGAGTCCCGCGTGCGTGTCTGGCTGGCGTGCGCGGGGTTGGTCGCCGTCCCCCAGTTCGAGGTCAGGGACGACGGCGGGCGCTTCCTGGCCCGGGTCGACCTCGCCTTCCCCGAGCTGAGGATCGCCGTGGAGTACGACGGGGCCTGGCACGGGCAGCCCGGTCAGCTGGGCCGGGACCGCCGCCGGCTCAACGCCTTGGTGGCGGCAGGGTGGACGGTGCTGCACCTCACCGCCGCCGACCTGCACCACCCGGACGAGGTGGTTGCCCGGGTGCGTGCGCTGATGGCGGCCCGGATCAGGGAACGAGGGCTCTGAGCGAGTCCTGAGACCCCCTCTTCCCCGAACACGGGCCGGGTGGGCAGGAACGTCCCGCCCCGCTGCGCCGTTGCCGGGTGGACCGTCCGACGTGGACACGGGACCCTGGGGACTCCCCCACCCGCACCCGAACAACCCCAAGAGGAGCACGCCGCGGTGAGCGACGTCTGGCTCAACATCGTCATGGTCGTGGTCTTCGTGCTGATCGGCGGAGCGTTCGCCGGTGCCGAGATCGCCCTGGTCTCGCTGCGGGAGTCGCAGGTCCGTGCGCTCGCCGAGAAGGGCAAGCGCGGGCAGTCCCTGAGCACCCTGCTGGCCACCCCGAACCGGTTCCTCGCCGCCGTCCAGGTCGGGGTGACCCTCGCCGGCTTCTTCTCCGCGGCGTTCGGTGCCAGCACGCTGTCCGCCCCGTTGGGGGAGTGGCTGATCGGCCTGGGGCTGAGCGAGGGTCTGGCGAACCCGCTGAGCTTCGTGCTGGTCACCATCGCGATCAGCTACCTGTCGCTGGTGGTCGGGGAGCTGACCCCCAAGCGGTTGGCGCTGCAACGTGCCGAGGGCTTCTCGCTCATCGTGGCCGCGCCGCTCAACCGGATCGCGACGGTCTTCCGGCCGATCATCTGGCTGCTCTCGAAGTCCACCGACGTCCTGGTGCGGCTGCTCGGCGGTGACCCCAAGCAGAGCGGGGAGTCGATCAGCCAGGAGGAGCTGCGCGACCTGGTCGCCGCGCACGAGTCGCTGTCCAGCGACGAGCGCCGACTGATCGACGAGGTGTTCCGCGCCGGGGACCGTGAGGTCCGCGAGGTGATGACCCCGCGCACCGAGGTCGACTTCCTGGAGGCCTCGATGACGGCGTCCCGGGCGGCCAAGCTGGTCGCGGAGTCCAGTCGCTCCCGGTACCCGGTGGTCGGCAAGAGCCAGGACGACGTCGTCGGGTTCGTGCACGTGCGCGACCTGTTCCTCCCGAACCACCCGGCCGGCCGCGCGGCGACCGTCGGGGACCTGGCCCGCGAGGTCAAGCAGCTGCCCGGCACCGCCGGCGTGCTGACCGCGCTGTCGGAGATGCGCAAGGAGAGCCAGCACCTGGCGATCGTCGTCGACGAGTACGGCGGCACCGACGGCATCGTGACCCTGGAGGACCTCATCGAGGAGGTCATCGGGGAGATCTACGACGAGTACGACGACGACGCCGTCCCGGAGACCGACGAGCCCACCGACGGCCCGCACGACGTCGACGGCCTGCTCAACCTGGACGACTTCTCCGAGGCCACCGGCCTGGAGCTCCCCGAGGGGCCCTACGAGACCGTCGCCGGCTGGGTGCTCGCCGAGCTCGGCCGGATCCCCGCCGTGGGGGACGCGGTGGAGCACGAGGGGCGCGCGATCACCGTCACCGAGCTCGACGGGCGCCGGATCGCCCGACTGAGCGTCGCCCCGGCCCCGCCCGCCGAGATCGACGGCGACACCCTCCGCACCGGCGCCGCCGCGACCTGAGGGAAGGACCCCGTCCCACCCCACGACGCGCTCCGCACGCCGCGGGCCCCTGGGACGGGGCCGTCGTCAGGACCTGGGACGAGGAGGGCGCTTCTCGTCAGGTGAGGAGGGACCAGGCGTCGCGGACCATCGTGGTCAGGTCGGCGTGCTGCGGGGTCCAGCCGAGGTCGGCCCGGATCCGGGCGGAGGAGGCGACCAGCTGGGCCGGGTCGCCGGCCCGGCGGTCGCCGACGACGACGGGGACCGGGTGTTCGGTGACCTCGCGGACGGCGTCGACGACCTGCTGGACGCTGAACCCGGTGCCGTTGCCCAGGTTGTAGACCCGGTGCTCGCCCGCGGCCGGGGCCGGCAGGGCCAGCAGGTGGGCGTCGGCGAGGTCGAGCACGTGCACGTAGTCGCGCACGCAGGTGCCGTCGGGTGTGGGGTAGTCGTCGCCGTAGACGGTGATCGCCTCGCGGGTGCCGGCGGCGACCTGCAGCGCGATCGGGATGAGGTGGGTCTCGGTGGCGTGCCGCTCGCCCAGGCCGTGCCCGGCGCCGGCCACGTTGAAGTAGCGCAGGCTCACCGCGGCGAAGGAGTGGGCCACCGCGTAGGAGGTCAGCATGTGGTCCACGGCCAGCTTCGAGGCACCGTAGGTGTTGGTCGGCCGGGTGGGGGCGTCCTCGGTGATCGGCACCGACTCGGGCTCGCCGTAGGTGGCCGCGGTGGAGGAGAAGACGATGCGCCGGCAGTCGGCGGCGCGCATGGCCTCCAGCAGCGCCAGCGACCCGCCGACGTTGGTGTGCCAGTAGTCCTCGGGGGAGACCTGGCTCGCGCCGACGAGGCTCTTGGCCGCGAAGTGCAGCACCGCCTCGGGCCGGACGTCGGCCAGCACCGGGCCCGAGTCGTGCAGGGAGGCCTGCACGAACGTCGCGCCGGCCGGGACGGCGTCGGCGTGACCGGTCGACAGGTCGTCCAGCACGGTCACCTCGTGGCCCCCCTCCAGGAGGGAGGCCGTGACTACGCTGCCGATGTAGCCGGCTCCACCGGCGACCAGAACTCGCATGCGCACAGCCTCCCACCCAGCTCAGGAGGACCCTCCCGTGGTCAGCCCCCGTCCTGCCGTGTCCGCCCTGCCGGTCTACAAGCCCGGGCGCAACCCGGCCGACCTGGCCCGGGAGATCGGGGTGCCGCGCGCGGTGAAGCTGGCCAGCAACGAGGTGGCCTTCCCGCCGCTGCCCGCCGTCGTCCGGGCGATCGCCGACACCGCGGGGGAGACCAACCGCTACCCCGACAACGGGGCCGGGGTGCTGACCGCGGCGCTGGCCGCCCGGTACGACGTCGACCCGGCACAGATCGCGACCGGGTGCGGCGCGGTGATGTTGTGCCAGCAGCTGGCCCAGGCCTACGCCGACCCGGGTACGAGCATGGCCTTCGCGTGGCGCTCGTTCGAGATGTACCCGCTGCTGGCCCAGGTCGCCGGGGCCCGCGCGGTGCAGGTGCCGCTGGTGCCCGGTGTCCAGGGCGGTCCGGCCGACACCCACGACCTGGGCGCGCTGCTGGCCGCGATCGACGACACCACCCGCGTGGTCTTCGTCTGCAACCCCAACAACCCGACCGGGACGGCGGTCCGGCGGGCGGAGCTCGAGCGGTTCCTGGACGCGGTCCCGGCCAGCACGCTGGTCGTGCTCGACGAGGCCTACCGGGAGTTCGTCACCGACCCCGAGGTGCCCGACGGCATCGAGCTGATGCGCGGGCGCCCGAACGTCGCGGTGCTCCGCACGTTCTCCAAGGCCTGGGGCCTGGCCGGCCTGCGGGTGGGTTACCTCATCGCGGAGGACCCGGCCGTGGCCGAGGCCGTGCGCAAGACCCACGTGCCCTTCAGCGTGTCGATGCTCGCCCAGGCCGCGGCGGTGGCCGCGCTGGCCAGCGAGGACGAGGTGGTCGCCCGGGTCGCCGAGGTGACCGCCGAGCGCACCCGGCTGTCCGGGGAGCTGCGCCGCCGGGGCCACGCCGTCGCCGACAGCCAGGCCAACTTCGTGTGGCTGCCGGTGGGGGAGCAGGCCGCCGGGCTGGCCGCCGCGCTGGAGGCCCGGGCGGTCATCACCCGGCCCTTCGCCGGGGAGGGCGTGCGGGTCACCGTCGGCACTCCCGAGGAGGACGACGTCTTCCTCGCGGCGTTGGACGCGGTGACCGCCGCCACCTCCGCGGCCTGACCCGCAGGATCGATCCCGCGGGTCTGGGTCGGTGCCGCTGTGGCGCGTGGTTCGATGAGGGACGTGCCTGCCCCTCGCGTGCTGTCCGGCATCCAGCCGACGGCGGACTCCTTCCACCTCGGGAACCACCTCGGGGCGCTGCGCCAGTGGGTCAGCATGCAGGCCGACCACGAGGCCTTCTACTGCGTGGTGGACCTGCACGCGATCACCGTCGAGCAGGACCCCGCCGTCCTCCGCCGGCGCACGCTGGTGTCGGCCGCGCAGCTGATCGCGCTGGGCGTCGACCCCGACCGCAGCGCGCTGTTCGTGCAGAGCCACGTGCCCGAGCACGCCCAGCTGGGCTGGGTGCTGCAGTGCCTCACCGGGTTCGGCGAGGCCGGCCGGATGACCCAGTTCAAGGACAAGTCGGCCCGCCAGGGCCAGTCCAGCACCAGCGTCGGGCTGTTCACCTACCCGATCCTGCAGGCCGCCGACATCCTGCTGTACCAGGCCGAGCGGGTGCCGGTCGGTGAGGACCAGCGCCAGCACCTGGAGCTCACCCGCGACCTGGCCACCCGGTTCAACAGCCGGTACGGCGACACCTTCGTCCTGCCCGAGGCGTTCATCCCCCCGGGCGCGGCCAAGGTGCTCGACCTGCAGCAGCCGGACAAGAAGATGAGCAAGAGCCTCCCGGAGGCCGGCTGCATCAACCTGCTCGACGACCTGAAGACCACCGCCAAGCGGATCCGCAGCGCGGTCACCGACACCGGCCGCGAGGTCGTGTTCGACCCGGCCGACAAGCCCGGGGTCTCCAACCTGCTGACCATCCACGCGGCGTTCTCCGGGCGCACCGTCGCCGAGCTGGAGGAGCACTTCGCCGGCCGCGGCTACGGCGACCTCAAGAAGGAGGTCGCCGAGGTGGTCGGCGACGCCCTGGCCCCGGTCCAGACCCGGACGGCGGAGCTGCTCGCCGACACCGCGGAGCTCGAGGCCGTGCTGGCCGCCGGCGCCGCCCGGGCCCGCGAGGTCGCCGCCCCGACCCTGGCCACGGTCTACGACCGGATCGGCTTCCTGCGTCCGGGGCCCACCCCGTGAGGGGCTCGGCGTGAGCCGCCCCGAGCGCCGGCACGACGACACGTTCGTCCCCCGCCGGTCCAGCCGCCGCAGCACCGCCGACACCGCCGTCCTGGGCGTCGTCGTCGACGTCCCGGAGCCGTGGGCGCAGCTGCTGGTGGACTGGCGCACCAAGTGCGGTGACCCGCAGGCCAGCCTGGTCCCGCCGCACGTGACGCTGCTGCCGCCCACCGAGGTCGCCGTCGTCGACCGGCCCTCGATCAGCGCCCACCTGGCCGACGTCGCCCGTGCGCACCCGCCCTTCGACGTCCACCTGCGGGGCACGGGCACCTTCCGCCCGGTCTCCGAGGTCGTGTTCGTCGCCGTCGCCGACGGCGTCACCGACTGCACGTCGGTCGCCGGGGACGTGCGCACCGGACCGCTGCAGCGACCGCTGTCCTTCCCGTACCACCCGCACGTGACCGTGGCGCACGACGTGCCCACCGACATGCTCGACATGGCCCAGTCCGAGCTGGCCGACGTCGACGCCCGCTTCCGGGTCGAGCACTTCACCGAGTTCGAGCAGCTGCCCTCGGGTGCCTGGGCCGTGGCCCGCCAGCACCCGCTGACCGGACCGGCACGCAGCTGAGCGCACCGACCGCCCCGCCCGCCGAGGGCGGGGGCAACGTGCTGACCCGGACCATCGACCGGCTGCGGGACCTGCTGCACCGCGAGCGGGTCCGGCACCCCTGGCTGGACCACCTGGTGCACGCCGGTGGGCAGTACAACCGCTCCCAGGGCGACCTGCTGGCGTCGGGGGTCACCTACTACGTGTTCCTGGCGCTGTTCCCGGTCGTGCTGCTCGTCGCCTCGATCGCCGGGTTCGTGCTGGCCGGCAGCCCGCTGCTGCAGCTGCAGCTGATCGCGGCGATCCGCGAGGCCGTGCCTGGCGGCACCGGACAGCAGTTGGCCTCGGCGGTCACCGACGCGATCGACGCCCGCAGCACGACCGGCCTGATCGGCCTGGTCGGTTTCCTGTTCGTCGGCCTGGGCGCGGTCGACAAGCTGCGCGTGGGCATGGACATCATCTGGCGCGGCAAGCCAGACCAACCCGACTTCCTGGGCGACCGGGTCAAGGACCTGCTCGTGCTGCTGGGGTTCGCCGGGGCCGGCGTGCTGTCGATCGGCATCACCGCCGGGACGACGACGGCCGCGACGGGCCTGCTCGACCTGCTGGGCGTCGACGAGGTGCCCGGCTACTTCCTGCTGGTCTCCGCACTCGGCATCGGGCTGGTCCTGGTCGGGGACACCCTGGTCTTCCTCTGGCTGCTCAAGGGCGTGCCCAACACCCCCTACCGGGCCCGCGAGCTGCTGCCCGGGGCGGTGTTCGGCGCCGTCGGGTTCGAGGTGCTCAAGTTCGTCGGCGCCTACTACCTCAACCTGATCGGCGGCAACGCCACGATCTCGGCCTTCGGCGGGTTCGTCGGGCTGATCATCTGGATCAACGTGGTCGCCCGGTTCGCCTTCTTCACGGCCGCGTGGACCTCGACCCTCCCGGCGGTCGAGCACGCGGTCGGCCAGGTGCCGCTGGGCCCCGAGGCGCCGACCCGGCTGCCCGACGTGGTGCTGGTCGACGAACGCGGTCCCCGTCCTGCTCCCCTCGCGCTGGCGGGGGGTCTGCTCGGGGTGGGAGCGGCGGCGGGGGCGGTCGCCGCCCGCTGGGCGCCACGGTGGGTGCGTCGGACCCGCGCCCGGACCACGGCCCAGGCGCCGACCGACTGACCCGGCCGGCGGGCGCACCCGCCGTCATCGCCCGTCGTCGGCCGACCAGCGTGGCTCCGACGATGCCGACCGCGCCGACCCCGAGGGCCAGCGGGACCAGCACGGAGGACTCCCCGCCCGAGGAGGCGGCCGCGGCGGCGGGCTCCGCCTGCGCAGCGGCCACCGCGTCCTCCGGCGACAGCGACCCGTCGTCGGGGGCGACCGCGCTGGGCAGCGCGACCGGCTCGGTGTCGCCGGGGTCGACCAGGGTGCCGACGCCGCTGCCGGTGGGCGCGGCGAAGCCCCAGTCCAGCAGCCGCTCGGCCTGCTCGGTGGTGGAGACCGGGTAGCGCTCGGTCTGCATGAGGCTGACCACCAGGCGCCGGCCGTCGCGCTCGGCGGCGGCCACGAAGGTGTGCCGGGCGGCGTCGGTGAACCCGGTCTTGCCGCCCAGGGTGCCCGGGTACTCGGTGAGCAGGGTGTTCTGCGACTGGATCTGGTAGCCCTCGGTGAGCCCGGCGACGGCCGGCATCTGCGCGGTCTGCGTCTGCAGGATCGCCGCGGCGGTGGGGTCGGCGATCAGCTGCCGCATGATCAGCGCGAGGTCGTAGGGCGAGGAGCTCTGCCCGGCGACGTCCAGCCCGGACGGCGTGCCGGCGACGGTGTCCAGCGCGCCGATCCGCTCGGCCGTGGCGTTCATCGCCTCCAGCGTCGCCGGCACGCCGCCGGCGGCCCGGGCGAGGGCGTTGGCGGCGTCGTTGCCCGACTGCATGACCAGCCCGTCGAACAGCAGCGACACCGGGTACTGGCCGCCGGCGACCAGGCCCACCCGGCTGCCCTCGACCGACTCGTCCTCGCGGGTGCCCTCCACGACCAGCGTGGGGTCCAGCTGCCCGACCAGGGTCAGCAGGGTCAGCGTCTTCAGCGTGCTGGCCGGGTAGTAGCGGCCGTGCGGGTCCTGGGCGCCGAGCACCTCGCCGGTGTCCATGTCGGCGACCAGCCAGCCCCGGGCGTCGATGCCCTCGGGGAGCGCGGGGGCGCCGTCGACGGTGACCAGCCCGCGGGTGTCCAGACCCGCGCCGCCCACCGTGCTGCCGTCGGGGGCGGTGCCCTGCGGGGGACCGCCGTCCATCGGGGCGGTGGGGGTGGGGGCAGCGGGGTCCACGCTCGGGCGGGGAGCTGCGTCGGACTCGGCCAGCGCGGCGGGGGCGGTGGTCAGCACGGTGAGCCCGGCGACCAGTGCCACCGCCGCCGCCCGCACTCCGGGCAGCAGGGATCGCATGGTGGGGAACGCTAACCGCGGGTGGCCGGCACGGGGCCCCGGCACGCGGTGCAGCTGCGTCACGTGACGAGCGGGCGCCCGTGTGTGTCCGGTGTGTCCACCCGCTAACGATCGGGTCTCGGTGTCCACCCGACCTCACCGCTGGCCGGTCCGGCGCGGATAGCGTGCCGACGTCGCTGCCAGGCGTCCGGGACTCCCGGGGCCAGGGCAGCCGATCACCGGAGTGCACACCCCGGGGCGTCTCCCGGGCCACCGGCCCGGGACCAGCCCCATACGAGAGGAGACCCTTCGTGCGCCGTGCGCGTGGGATGAAGGCCGCAGCGCTGCTGCTGGCCGGCAGCTTGGCCCTGGCGGCCTGTGCCAGTGACGAGGAGACCGGTGGCGGCAGCGCCAGCGGCGGCAGTGCCGCCTCGGGCGACCTGCAGATCGGCCTGGCCTACGACACCGGCGGCCGTGGCGACCGCTCCTTCAACGACTCGGCGTACGCCGGCGCCTCGGCCGCGGCCGAGGCCCTCGGTGGCGAGGTCGAGGAGTTCAGCCCGAACGACGACGGTTCCGACCGCGCCGAGGGCCTGGCCCAGCTGGCCGAGGCCGGTTACGACCCGGTCATCGCCGTCGGGTTCAACTACGACGAGGTCATCGCCGACGTCGCCGCCGACTACCCGGACACCACGTTCGCCCAGGTCGACGGTTCCAACACCCTCTTCGACGGCAGCAGCAAGGGCGACAACGTCACCGGGCTGCTCTTCGCCGAGGAGCAGGGCTCGTTCCTGGCCGGCGTCGCCGCCGCCACCAAGACCGAGACCGACAACATCGGCTTCGTCGGTGGCGTCCAGTCGCCGCTGATCGAGAAGTTCGAGGCCGGCTACACCGCGGGCGCGCAGGCCGTGAACCCGGCCATCACCGTCCAGGTGCAGTACATCTCGCCCGCCGGTGACTTCTCCGGGTTCAGCGACCCGGCCCGTGGCCAGATCGTGGCCCAGGGTCAGTTCGAGGCCGGTGCCGACATCGTCTTCCACGCTGCCGGCGGCTCCGGCCAGGGCGTCTTCGAGGCCGCTGCGGCCTCGGGCAACCGCGCCATCGGCGTCGACTCCGACCAGTACGAGACCGTCGGCGACCCGGCCCTGCAGGCCGTGATCATGACCTCGATGCTCAAGCGGGTCGACAACGCCGTCGAGGCGTTCATCACCGACTACAGCGAGGGCAACGTCGAGGGCGGCACGGACGTCGTCAACGACCTGTCGACCGACGGTGTCGGCCTGTCCGTCTCCGGCGGCCAGATCGACGACATCGCCGACGTGATCGAGGACTACAAGCAGCAGATCATCGACGGGACCATCGAGGTCCCGACGACCCCCTGATGCCCTGCTGACCGGCAGCTCATCAGCACGGCAGGACGACGACGGGCCCGGGCGGCACACGCCCGGGCCCGTCGTTTCTGCTGTGTACCGTCCCCCCGTCGGGACGACCCCGGGGTGCGATCCCCGGCCGCCGCAGATCCTGCGGCCCACCAACAGGTCGAGACGTCGAGAGAGGCACCCAGTGACGGAGTCAGCACCGCTCGCGGTGGAGCTGCGGGGGATCACCAAGCGCTTCCCCGGGGTCGTGGCGAACCGGGACATCGAGCTGCGGGTCGCCCGCGGTGAGGTGCACGCGATCGTGGGGGAGAACGGCGCCGGCAAGTCGACGCTGATGAAGACCCTCTACGGCATGCACCGCCCCGACGAGGGCCAGATCCTGCTCGACGGCCGCGAGGTGGTCTTCAAGAGCCCCTCGGACGCCATCGCCGCCGGGGTCGGCATGGTCCACCAGCACTTCATGCTGGCCGACAACCTGACCGTGCTGGAGAACGTCGTCCTGGGTGCGGAGAAGTCGCACGGCATCGGGGAGAAGGCCCGCCGCCGGATCACCGAGATCTCCGACTCCTACGCCCTGGGCCTGGACCCCGACACCCTGGTCGAGGACCTCGGCGTGGGCGACCGGCAGCGGGTGGAGATCGCCAAGGTGCTCTACCGCGGTGCCACCACGCTGATCCTGGACGAGCCCACTGCCGTGCTGGTGCCCCAGGAGGTCGACGAGCTCTTCGGCAACCTCGCCGAGCTCAAGCGCGAGGGCCTCACCGTCATCTTCATCTCCCACAAGCTCGACGAGGTGCGCAAGGTCGCCGACTCGATCACCGTCATCCGCCGCGGCACGACCGTGGGCACCGCCGACCCGGCGACGACGTCGGCCAAGCAGCTGGCCGAGCTGATGGTCGGCGCGCAGCTGCCGACGCCGCAGACCCGCACCTCCACCGTCCGGGACGCCTCGGTGCTCCTGATGAGCGGGGTCACCGTCGCGGCCCCGGGCGGGCGACCGGCGGTCGACGACGTGACCCTGCGGGTGCGCGAGGGCGAGGTCGTGGGCATCGCCGGGGTCGAGGGCAACGGCCAGGCCGAGCTCGTCGACGCGATCATGGGCCTGCGCCCGCTGGCCGCCGGCACCGTCGAGCTGGGCACCGACGACATCACCCGGTGGACCACGCGGGCCCGCCGCGAGGGCGGCATCGGCTTCATCCCGGAGGACCGGCACCGCCAGGGCATGCTGCTGGACGCCCCGCTGTGGGAGAACCGCGTGCTGGGCCACCAGACCCGCCCGCCGTCGGTGAAGGGCCCCTTCATCGACCGCCGCGGCGCCCGCGCCGACACCGCCCGGATCATGAGCGAGTACGACGTCCGCGCCCCCGGCCCGGACACCCTGGCCGTCGCGCTCTCCGGCGGCAACCAGCAGAAGTTGATCGTCGGCCGCGAGATGAGCGCCGCACCGCGGCTGCTCATCGCGGCCCACCCGACCCGTGGCGTCGACGTCGGCGCGCAGTCGGTCATCTGGGAGCTGCTCAAGGACGCCCGCGCGGAGGGGATGGGGATCGTGCTGATCTCGGCCGACCTGGACGAGCTGATCGGGTTGTCGGACACGCTTCACGTGATGCTGCGCGGCCGCCTCGTCGCCACCCTGGACCCGTCGTCGCTGACCCCCGAGGAGCTCGGTGGGCACATGACCGGCGCCGTGCAGGCCGCCGGGAGCCCGGCGTGAACCGGGTGCGTGGGTTCGGCACCTCGCTGATCGCCCCGGC
This sequence comes from Geodermatophilus sp. Leaf369, assembly GCF_001424455.1. Classification (NCBI taxonomy): domain Bacteria; kingdom Bacillati; phylum Actinomycetota; class Actinomycetes; order Geodermatophilales; family Geodermatophilaceae; genus Geodermatophilus; species Geodermatophilus sp. Leaf369. The sequence goes on from NZ_LMQA01000002.1 coordinate 1,085,522, forward strand.
GCTGGCCATCGGCGTCGCGCTGGTGATCTCCGCGCTGGTCATCCTGGTGATCGGGCAGGACCCGCTGACCGCCGTCAAGGTCATGTTCGACTTCGGCGACACCCCCAGCCAGCAGACCCAGGCCATCGTCACCGTGCTCAACCGGGCGGTGCCGCTGTTCCTGGCCGGGCTGGCGGTCTCCGTCGCGTTCCGGATGGGCCTGTTCAACATCGGCGTCGAGGGCCAGTACCGGCTCGCCACGATCGTGGCCGCCGGCGCGGGCGCCGCGGTCGCCCTCCCGGGCCCGCTGCACCTGGTCTTCATCATCGTCGTGGCCATGCTGGTCGGGGCCCTGTGGGCCGGCATCGTCGGCGTCCTCAAGGTCACCCGCGGGGTCAGCGAGGTGATCAGCTCGATCATGCTGAACTTCATCGCGGCCGGGCTGGCGTCCACGCTGCTCACCGGCCCGCTGCGCGGCAGCGGTGAGGGCGCCTCGATCATCACCACCCGCGAGCTCCCCGAGTCCGCCTGGTTCCCCGACCTGAACGGGCTGTTCACCGTGCTGGGCCTGGCCCAGCCGCGCACCGAGCTCTTCGGCTTCCTGGTGGTCGCGGGCCTGGCCGGCATCGTCATCTCGGTGCTGATCAAGCGCACCCGGTTCGGCTTCGACCTGCGCGCCAGCGGCCTGTCGCCCTCGGCGGCCAGCGCCAGCGGCGTCGACGCCCGCGGCATGGTCGTGAAGACGATGCTCATCTCCGGCGCCGTCGCCGGGCTGATCGGGCTGCCCGACCTGCTGGGCTCCACGCACAGCTACGGCACCGAGTTCACCGCCGGGCTGGGCTTCCTGGGCATCGCGGTCGCCCTGCTGGGCCGCAACAACCCCCTCGGCATCGCCTTCGGTGCGCTGCTGTTCGGCTTCCTGGACCGCGCGGCCATCCCGCTGCAGTTCGCCGACATCCCCGCCTCGGTGGTCACGATCATCCAGGGCACGATCGTGCTCGCCGTCGTCGTCGCCAACGAGATCGCCCGCCGGCTCGTCCGGCGCCGGGCCGAGGGCGGTGCCGCCGTGAGCGCCCCGTCCACCGGTGACGGCAGCACCGGCGGCGGCCTCGGGCCCGACGGCGGCCTGCCGCCGGACGACGGTCCCGGCGGTGCCGGACCCGACGGCGGGCAGGGCCCCGCACTCACCTCCGCGACCGGGTCCGCCGGCCGCAGCGACACGACGGGCGGCCGGGCATGAGCACCGCGGTGACGACGACGGAGCGCTCCGCGCCCTCCCGCGGGCCGGTGACCGAGCTGTTCCTCGGCGGCGGCCGGTCCCGCCGGATCACCTGGCTCCTGGTCGGGTTGATCGTGCTGTTCTCCGCGGTCCGGGTGATCAGCGGCGAGGCGGCCCTGACGTCGTCCTCGACGTTCTCGGCCGCGCTGCTGCTGGCCGTGCCGCTGCTCCTGGTCGCTCTGGGCGGGCTGTTCGCCGAGCGGGCCGGCGTGGTGAACATCGGCCTGGACGGGATGATGATCCTGGGCACCTGGGGGGCCGGGTTCGCCGGCTACCAGTGGGGCTGGGTCGGGGCCGTCGTCGGCGGGATCGTCGCCGGTGCGATCGGCGGCCTGCTGCACGCGATCGCCACGGTGACCTTCGGGGTCGACCACGTGGTCTCCGGTGTGGCGATCAACATCCTCGCCGGCGGCATCGTCCGCTTCCTCTCCGAGCTGCTCTACACCGACAACCCGGCCGGCGGCGGTGTCACCCAGTCCCCGGCGCTGTCGTCCCGGCCACCGAGCTTCTCGCTGCCGGTGCTGTCCTCGGGTCCCGACCTGCTCGGTGACCTGGAGAGCAAGCAGTGGTTCCTGCTGTCCGACGTCGCCGGTCTGCTCCGTGGGCTGACCAACGGGGTCGGTGTGCTCACCGTCGTCGCCGTCCTGCTGGTGCCGGCGGCCTACCTGCTGCTCTGGCGGACGGCGTTCGGGCTGCGGCTGCGCTCGTGCGGGGAGAACCCGGCGGCCGCGGACTCCCTCGGCGTCCCGGTCTACCGGCTCAAGTACATCGCGGTCGTCGTGTCCGGTGCCCTGGCCGGCCTGGGCGGGGTGTTCCTGGTCTTCATCGCCAACATCTACCGCGAGGGACAGACCAACGGCCGCGGGTTCATCGGCCTGGCCGCGCTGATCTTCGGCAACTGGCGGCCCGGTGGGCTGGCCGCCGGCGCCGGGCTGTTCGGCTTCGCCGACGCCCTGCAGCTGCGCAGCCGCACCGGCGTGGTCGCGCTGCTGCTGCTGGTCGCGGTGCTGCTGGCCGGGGTCGCGGTCTACCAGGCCACCCGGCGCAAGGCCACCCAGGCGATCATCGCCGCGGCCTTCGCCGCCGCTTCGCTGTCGGGGTACCTGACCATCGACGTGCTGCCCGAGGGCATCGTGTCCTTCACCCCGCACATCACCACGCTGCTGGTGCTGTCCCTGGCCTCGCAACGGCTGCGGATGCCCAAGGCGGACGGACTCGTGTACCGGAGAGGCGAACACTGATGCCCGCGATCGACTGGGACGCCCTGCGCACCGCTGCCCGCGAGGCGATGACGCACGCCTACGCCCCGTACTCGCACTTCCCGGTGGGTGTCGCCGGCCTGGTGGACGACGGCCGGGTGGTCACCGGGTGCAACGTGGAGAACGCCTCCTACGGCATCGGGCTGTGCGCCGAGTGCGGGATGGTCAGCGAGCTGGCCCGCTCCGGCGGCGGCCGGCTGGTCGCGGTGGCCTGCGTGGGCGGGGACGGTCAGCCGTTGATGCCGTGCGGGCGGTGCCGGCAGCTGCTCTGGGAGTTCGGCGGTGCGGAGATGATGATCGAGACCGTGTCGCTGGGCATCGTGCCCATGCGCGAGGTGCTGCCCGACGCGTTCGGCCCCGACGACCTGGTCGCGGCGGCCGCCCGGTGAGCGCGCACGACGCGATCGACGTCATCCGGGCCAAGCGGGACGGCGTCGAACTCACCGGCGACCAGATCCGCTGGGTGATCGGCGCCTACACGGCGGGCCGGGTGCCCGACGAGCAGATGAGCGCGCTGCTGATGAGCGTCTTCTTCCGCGGCATGACACCGGCCGAGCTCGCCGCCTGGACCCAGGCGATGATCGACTCCGGCGTCCGCAAGGACCTCTCGTCGCTGGGCCGACCGACCGCGGACAAGCACTCCACCGGCGGCGTGGGGGACAAGACCACCCTGCCGCTGGCCCCGCTCGTCGCGGCCTGCGGGGTCGCCGTCCCGCAGCTGTCCGGCCGCGGGCTGGGCCACACCGGCGGCACGCTGGACAAGCTCGAGGCGATCCCGGGGTGGCGGGCCGACCTGAGCGAGGACGAGTACCTCGCCCAGCTGCGCGACGTCGGCGCGGTGGTCTGCGCGGCCGGGAACGACCTGGCCCCGGCGGACAAGCTGCTCTACGCGCTGCGCGACGTCACCGGCACCGTCGAGTCGATCCCGCTGATCGCCAGCTCGATCATGAGCAAGAAGATCGCCGAGGGCGCCGACGCGCTGGTGCTCGACGTCAAGACCGGGTCCGGGGCGTTCATGAAGGACGTCGAGAGCTCCCGCGAGCTGGCCCGCACCATGGTCGGGCTGGGCGAGGCCGCCGGCGTGCACACCGTGGCGCTGGTGACCGCCATGGACCGTCCGCTGGGCCGGGCCGCGGGCAACGCCGTCGAGGTCGCGGAGTCCCTGGAGGTGCTCGCCGGGGGCGGGCCGGCCGACCTGGTCGAGCTCACCCTGGCCCTGGCCCGGGAGATGCTGGCCGGGGCCGGCCGCACCGACGTCGACCCCGCTGCCGCGCTGGCCGACGGCCGGGCGATGGACAGCTGGAACGCGATGATCCGGGCCCAGGGCGGCGACCCCACCGCCCCGCTGCCGCAGCCCACCGAGCGGCACGTGGTGACCGCCCCGGCCACCGGCACGCTCACCCGGCTCGACGCCTACGCCCTCGGCGTGGCCGCCTGGCGGCTCGGTGCCGGCCGGGCCCGCAAGGAGGACCCGGTGTCCGCCGCCGCCGGCGTCGTCTGGCACGCCGGGGTGGGGGAGCAGGTCACCGCCGGCCAGCCGCTGCTGGAGCTGCAGACCGACGACGCGACCCGCATCGAGCGCGCCCTGGCGGCCCTGGACGGCGCCGTCGGCGTGGACACCGACGACGTCCCCCTGCCGCTGGTCGTGGACCGCATCACCGCCTGACCGGAGTGCCCGGGCGCAGGAGACCCGCACCCGGGCACTCCGCACAGACACATGGGGGAGACTCGGTCCCCGTGAGCAGTTCCGCCGCGACGGCAGCACCCAGCAGCACCGGCCCGCTCGACCCCGATGCGGCCATCAGCGTCCGCGGGCTGGTGAAGCGCTACGGCGACCGCAACGCCGTCGACGGCCTGGACCTCGACATCCGCCGCGGTGAGGTGTTCGCGCTGCTCGGCCCGAACGGGGCGGGCAAGACCACCACCGTCGAGGTGCTCGAGGGCTACCGCTCCCGGGACGGCGGCGAGGTGCAGGTGCTCGGCGTCGACCCGGCGCACGGCGGTCGGCGCTGGAAGTCCGACATCGGCATCGTGCTGCAGTCCGGTGGCGGGGACAGCCAGCTGACCTGCCTCGAGCTGCTGACCGCCCAGGCCGCCTACTACCCCGACGCCCGCGAGCCGGCCGAGGTGCTGGAGCTCGTCGGCCTCACCGAGAAGGCGAAGGCCCGCGGCCGGTCGCTGTCCGGCGGCCAGCGGCGCCGGCTCGACGTCGCGCTGGGCATCGTCGGCCGGCCCGCGCTGCTGTTCCTCGACGAGCCCACCACCGGGTTCGACCCGGAGGCCCGGCGCCAGTTCTGGTCGCTCATCCGCTCCCTGCGCGACCTGGGGACGACGATGCTGCTCACCACCCACTACCTGGACGAGGCCGAGGAGCTGGCCGACCGGGTCGGGGTCATCACCGGCGGCCGGCTGGTCGAGGTCGCCGTCCCCTCGGCCCTGGGTGGCCGCGGGCAGGCCCCCGCCGTCGTCAGCTGGACCGAGGACGGCGCCCGACGCACCGAGGCGACCGCCACCCCCACGGCCTTCGTCGCCACCCTGGCCGCCCGGTTCCCCGGCGAGGTCCCCGACCTCGCCGTCGCCCGGCCCACGCTCGAGGACGTGTACCTGCAGATGATCGGCCAGTCCGACCCCGCCGAGACCGTGGCGGTGGCCTCGTGAGCGCCCCCACGGTGAAGCTCCCGTCCCTGGCACGGGTCTACCGGGTGCGCGCCGGGGTGGAGCTCAAGGAGTTCTTCCGGCAGCGCGAGTCCGTCGTCTTCACGCTGATGTTCCCGGTGATCCTGCTCGTCGTCTTCGGCGCGGTGCTGGACTACGACATCGGTGGCGGCGTCAGCTTCACCCAGTACTTCATGGCCGGGGTGATCGCGGCCGGGATCCTGGGCGCGAGCCTGCAGAACATGGCGATCAACATCGCCACCGAGCGCAGCGACGGCTCGCTCAAGCACCTGGCCGGCACGCCCATGCCCAAGAGCGCCTACTTCGTCGGCAAGATCGTCCAGGTCTTCGCCGTGACCGTCGCGACGATCGTGATCCTGCTGGTCGTCGGGCTGGTGCTCTACGGCATCGACCTGCCCAGCGGGGCCGACTGGCTGACCTTCCTGTGGGTCGCGTTCCTCGGCTCGGCGGCCTGCACCCTGCTGGGCATCGCCGTCTCCAGCCTGGCCAAGAACGGCCGGTCGGCGTCGGCGACGGTCACCCCGTTCGCGCTGATCCTGCAGTTCATCTCCGGGGTGTTCTTCCGGTTCGACCAGATCCCCACCTGGATGCAGACCATCGCCTCGGTCTTCCCGCTGAAGTGGATGGCCCAGGGCCTGCGCTCGGTGTTCCTGCCCGACGTCCTCGCCGCGCAGGAGCCTGCCGGGTCGTGGGAGCTGGGCCGGGTCGCGCTGGTGCTCCTGGTGTGGGTCGCGGTCGGGCTGGGGCTGTGCGTGCTGACCTTCCGCTGGCGGGACCGCGCGGACGGGTAGCGTGCCGCGGATGTCCGCCGCACCGACCCCGGAGACCCTCGCCCGCGCCCCCAAGGTGCTCCTGCACGACCACCTGGACGGCGGGCTCCGGCCGCAGACGGTCCTCGAGCTGGCCGACCAGATCGGTTACCGCGAGCTGCCCGCCGACGACGCCGGGTCCCTGGGGGCCTGGTTCCGGCAGGCCGCCGACTCCGGCTCCCTGGTGCGCTACCTGGAGACCTTCGCGCACACCGTCGGGGTCATGCAGACCCCCGAGGCGGTGCACCGGGTCGCCCGGGAGGCCGCCCTCGACCTCGCCGCCGACGGCGTCGTGCACGCCGAGGTGCGGATGGCCCCGGAGCTGCTGACCGCGATGCCGATCGAGGCCGCGGTCGAGGCGATGCTCGACGGCTACGCCACCGGTGCACGGGAAGCCGGGACGATCCGGGTCGGCACGCTGCTGTGCGCGATGCGCCAGGCCGACCGGTGGGACGAGGTGGCCGGTCTCGTCGTCCGCTACCGGGACGCCGGCGTCGTCGGGTTCGATCTCGCCGGCCCGGAGATCGGCTTCCCCGCCGACCGGCACCCCTCCGCCATCGCGCTGCTGGACCGGGCGCAGGCGCACCGCACGATCCACGCCGGCGAGGCGCACGGCGTCGAGAGCATCCGGGTGGCCCTCGACGGCGCCCGCGCCGAGCGGCTGGGCCACGGGGTGCGGATCGCCGACGAGGTGCCCGAGGACGGCGGACCGCTGGGCCCGACGGCGCAGCGGGTGCTCGACGAGCAGGTGCCCCTGGAGGTCGCCCCGTCGTCGAACGTGCAGACCGGCGCCTACAGCTCGCTGGCCCGCCACCCGGTCGGCCGGCTGCACGCCCTCGGCTTCGCCGTCACCCTCAACACCGACAACCGGCTGATGAGCGGGGTGTCCACCAGCTCCGAGTTCGCCGCCGTCGTGGCCGCGCACGGCTGGGGGTGGGACGACGTCCAGACCGTGACCGAGCGGGCCGTGGCCGCCGCCTTCCTGGCCGACGGCGACCGCGCGCAGCTGCTCGCCGACGTCCGGTCGGGGTACGCCGCCCTGCGGGGGTGAGCGCGCACACCCGTCCGTGGGAATCAATCCCCGGCGATCGCTGCTAACCTGGACGTGCCGGCGAGTGCCGGCCATCCTCCCGGACGGTCCTGTCCGGGGAAGAGCGCATCCGTGCAGATCCAGCGTCAACGTCGACGCACGCGATCACCAGTGAAGGCGCCGGGTCACCCGGCAGCTCTGCACCACCCACGGGACGCGCCCCGATCTGTATCGGAGTTCCCGCTTGTCCTCGTTCGACTCTGTCGACACCAGCACCACCGTTCCCACCACCGAGGCTCCTGAGGCCGCTGTCGAGACCCCCGAGGTCGAGACCGCCGCCGAGCCCACCGGCCCCTCGTTCGCCCAGCTCGGTCTCCAGCAGCAGCTGGTCACCGCGCTCGAGCGCAAGGGCATCCGGCACCCGTTCGCCATCCAGACCTCCGCCCTGCCGGACGCCATGGCCGGCCGCGACGTGCTCGGCAAGGCAGCCACCGGCTCGGGCAAGACCCTGGCCTTCGGTCTGCCCCTCCTGCACCGCCTCGGCCAGGACGTCCAGCACGGTCGCCGCGCCCCGCGTGGCCTCGTGCTCGTCCCCACCCGTGAGCTCGCGCAGCAGGTGCACGACGCGCTGGCCCCGCTGGGCCAGTCCAACGGCGTGCAGCTCGCCGCGGTCTACGGCGGTGCCTCGATGTACCGCCAGATCCAGCAGCTGCGCCGCGGCGTCGACGTCGTCATCGCGACGCCGGGCCGCCTGCAGGACCTGATCAACCAGGGCGAGTGCTCGCTCACCGACGTCGAGATCTCGGTCATCGACGAGGCGGACTTCATGTCCGACCTGGGCTTCCTGCCCGTGGTGAAGGAGCTGCTCGACCAGACCCGCACCGACGGTCAGCGCCTGCTCTTCTCGGCCACCCTGGACGGTGAGGTCGACAGCCTCGTCCGTCGTTACCTCAAGGACCCGGCCCGTCACTCGGTGGTCACCGCCGCCGACGCCGCGCCGCCGGCCGAGCACCGCGCCTACAGCGTGTCCTTCCCGGACCGCCTGCGGGTCACCGAGCAGCTCGCCGCCCGCCCGGGCCGCACGATCATCTTCGTGCGCACCCAGCACGGCGCCGACCGGCTCGCCGACAACTTGCAGCAGGTCGGCATCAAGGCCGAGCCGATCCACGGCGGTCTGCCGCAGTCGGCCCGTCGCCGCGCGCTCGAGGCGTTCACCGACGCCCGCTCGCCGGTCCTGGTCGCCACCGACGTCGCCGCCCGCGGCATCCACGTCGACGACGTGTCGCTGGTCCTGCACTACGACCCGCCGGCAGACCACAAGACCTACCTGCACCGCTCCGGCCGCACCGCGCGCGCCGGTGCCGCGGGTGTCGTCGTCTCGCTGCTGCTGCCCGACCAGGTGGGCCAGGCCAAGCGCCGCTTCCGCCAGGCCGCGGTGAACACCGACGTGTCCCGGATCCGTCCGGGCGACGCCCCGATCGCCGAGCTCGTGGCGGCCGGTGTGCACGTCGAGCCCGTCGAGCGTCCGGTCCGTCCCTCGCGGGGTGGCTCGTCCTCGGGTCGCCCGCGTCGTGAGGGTGGCGGCGACCGTCGTCCCCGTCGCGAGGGCTTCGGCGACCGCCCGGCCCGTCCGGCCGGCGAGCGTCCCTCCTACGGCGACCGTCCGGCCCGCCCGGCCGGTGACCGCCCGTCCTACGGCGACCGTCCGGCCCGTCCCGCCGGTGACCGTCCCACCTACGGGGACCGCCGTTCGCCCGGCGCCCGCCCCACCGGTGGCGGCCAGGGCGGACGCCCGCCCCGCCCGGCCCGCTCGTACTGATCCACCCCTGAACGGCTGAACGGCCGGTCCCCCGCACGGGGGGCCGGCCGTTCTGCTGTGCAGGACGAGAAGCGCCCTTCTCGTCAGGACTCCTGACGAGAAGGGCGCTTCCCGTCAGTCCCGGAAGACCAGGGCGGTGCTGACCTCGCGGACGAGCTCGTCCCACGGGCCGGTGAGGGCGGCGGCGTCCTCGGCGCGCAGGGCGGCCTGCGGCTCGCGGTCGCTGCGGGCCACGGCCTGCCCGAGCGGGGTGCTCGGGGCGAGCAGCTCCTCGACCCGGGGCAGTCCGGCGTACTCGGCCAGGTCGCGGGCGCCCTCGACCGGCTGGGTGAGGACGCCGTGGTCGACCAGACCGGCCGCACCGTCGGCCACCTCGCTGAGCAGCTCGGCGAGCTCGGTGAGGTCGTAGCGGTCCTGGTCGGCGGGCAGCGGCTGGGTCTCGGTGGCGGCGACCTCGGGCCAGGAGGCGATCTCGGTCAGGTCGTGCGCCTCGTCGCCGGCGATGAAGGCCGACAGCTCGGCGGGGGTGCCGAAGAGGAACACCTCGCCGTCGCGGCCCAGGAAGCGGGCCTCGTCGTCGACGTAGCAGCGCAGGGTCAGACCCGCGCCCTCGGGGACGACGACCTCGACGGGCAGGATGCCGACGCCCTCCCAGAAGCCCGCGGCAGCGGCGACGGCCGCCGGGGAGGCGGTGAGCCGGCTCCCGCTGATGGTGCTCGTGGGGGTGGGGACGACAGCGGCCACCTCGACGTCCTCGTCCTCGGTGTGGTCGTCCCCGTCCACGTCGGCGGCCTCGGCGTCCTCGGGCTCGGCCGCGCGGGACTGCGACTCCTCGCTGGCCGACGGGTAGTCCGCGACGTCCACGGTGCCGGCGCCGGTCCAGTCCAGGTGCTCGTCGACCTCCTCGACGACGTCCTCCCAGAGCTCGTCGACCGAGCTGCCCAGCTTGATCCAGGACTCCTCGCCGGTGCGGCCGACGAACGCCTCGACGCCCAGGCCGAGCATGGCGACCTCGGGCTGGGCCATCAGCTCCGCGACGGACTCGAAGGCGGTCTCGTCGTCCTCGGAGTCGTCGTCGGTCTCGTCGTCCTCGTCGGGTGCGGTGTCGCAGCACTCGGCGATCCGGCCGACGACGTCGAAGGTCGCGGCGAGCTCCTCCACCGCCCAGCGGTCGGGGTTGTCGGCGACGACGTCGTAGACCCCGTCCAGGTCGAACCGGTGGTCCTCGTCCGGGGTGAGGTCGGCGGCACCCAGGCCGGCGACGACCGGCCAGACCGGGTGGTCGGACAGGTCGTGGTCGGTGCTGCTGCGGCAGAACGCGGCGAGCGCGGCCGGGGTCGGGAAGAGGTGCACGGTGGCCGTCTCGCCCTCGGAGTTGCCGAGGAAGGCCTGCCACTCCTCGCCGTCCTCCTCCCACGGAGGAGCCCACAGCGTGTAGCCCGTGCGGTCGTCGAGGGTGAGGGCGATGGGGACGATGCTGGGCCTGGCCACGGGGTCATCCTGCCGTGTCCGGCTGTGATCAGCCCTACCGGTCGCCCTGCGGGGTCCGCTTCTCCCGCCAGACCGTGGCCACGAGGACGACGGCGCCCACCATCACGACCGCCCCGATGCCCGCAGCGGCGTCCATGCCGGCGCTGAACGCCTCCTGGGCGCTGGTGGTCAGCGCGGTCGCGGTGTCGGCCGGCAGCCGACCGGCGACGTCCACGGCGCCGCCCAGCGTGCCGGCAGCGGTGGCATCCGCGCCGTCCACGCCGGCGGGCAGCACGAGGCGGGCGGTGTAGACCGCACCGAGCACGCTGCCCAGCACGGCGACCCCGAGGCCGGTGCCCAGCTCGTAGGCGGTCTCGCTGACCGCGCTGGCCTGCCCGGCGCGCTCGGCCGGTGCGGCGGTGAGGATCGCGTCGTTGGTCAGCGTCTCCGACAACCCGGCGCCGGCGGCGACCAGACCGAACGCCAGCACGACGACGAGGACGTCGGAGTCCGGGCCCAGTCGGGTGGCCACGACGTACCCGGCCACGCCGAGCAGCAGCCCGGTGACGACCAGCCAGCGCACCGGGACGACCTTCGCCAGCGGGACCGCAGCCAGGCCCGCGAGCACCGAGGCGATCAGCCCCGGCACGAGGAGCAGGCCGGCGTCGAGCGGGCCGACGCCCAGCACGAGTTGCAGGTACTGCGAGGTGATCAGCAGCAGGCCGGTCAGGGCGGCGATGCTGAGCAGGTTGGCGCTGATGGCGGCGGTGACCACCCGGGAGCGGAACAGCCGCAGGTCCATCAGCGGGTCGCGGCCGGTGAGCTGGCGGCGGACGAAGGTGATCCCGCTGGCCACGCCGAGCACGGCCGCGCCCACGCTGGCCACCGACACCTCGCCGGTGGCCAGGGTCTTGATGGCGTAGACCACCGGCAGCATCGTGGTCAGCGAGAGGCCGACGCTGACCAGGTCGAGCCGACCGGGAGAGGGGTCGCGGGACTCGGGCAGCAGCAGGGGTCCGACCACCAGCAGGGCGGCCAGCACCGGCACGTTCACCAGGAAGACCGAGCCCCACCAGTAGTGCTCGAGCAGCCAGCCGCCCAGGATCGGGCCCAGCGCGGCGCCGCCGGAGAACCCGGCGGCCCAGACCGCGATGGCCAGCCGACGCTGCTGCCGGTCCAGGAACAGGTTGCGCAGCAGGGACAGCGTCGAGGGCATCAGGGCCGCGCCGAAGAGACCCTGCAGGGCCCGGGCGGCGATCAGCCAGCGGATGTCGGGGGCGTAGGCGGCCAGCACCGACGCGATGCCGAACCCGGCGGCGCCGATCAGCAGCATCCGACGCCGGCCGAACCGGTCGCCCAGCGTGCCGGCGGTGATCAGCAGACCGGCGAGCACCAGCGGGTAGACGTCGACGGCCCAGAGCAGCTCGGTGCCGCTGGGCACCAGGGCCCGGGTGATCGAGGGGACGGCGAAGGTCAGCACCGTCCCGTCGACCGAGACGAGCAGGACCGGGAGCATCAGCACGGCGAGGCCGAGCCACTCCCGTCGTCCGGCGCGGGGGGTGGTGTTCTCGACCGGGGTGCCGGCCGTGGCGGTGCTCATCGTGTCCTCGGTCCTGTGGGTGTCGCTCTACCGTCCAGACGGTACAGTAACGAACCGTGCCGCGACCGTCGAACCGTGCCCGCCTGCTGGACGCCTACGAGGAGCTCCTCGTCAGCGGCGTCGGCGCGACCGTGACGCTGGACGCCGTCGCGGCCGCCGCCGGGGTCTCCAAGGGCGGGCTGCTCTACCACTTCCCGAGCAAGGACGCCCTGGTCGACGGGGTGGCCGAGCGGCTGGGTGAGCACGTGGCCGCCGACGTCGAGGCGCTCGGCTCGGCCCCCGAGGGGCCGGTCGCCTACTGGCTCACCACGTCGACCGCTGACGCCCAGGGCGAGCTGACCCGCACCTACCAGGCCACGCTCCGGTTGGCCGGCGCCGGGCACGCAGCGGCCCGGACAGCCCTGCTGGAGGCCGACCGGGCGTGGTCAGCCGCCCTGGAGGCCCGGATCGCCGACCCGGTGCTGGCCCGACTGGTCCGGCTGGTGGGCGACGGGCTGTACCTGGAGGGGCTGGCCGGGCTGCCGACGCGGGGTGACACCCCCGCGCTCGTGGAGCTGCTGGAGCAGGTGCTCCGCTAGAGACCGATCGGATGCCATGAAAGGACCCCGTCGCCCCCCACCCCTCGTTCCTCGGGGCGGGCCCCTGCGACGGGGCCTCAGAGCCCGATCGGATGCCAGACCGTTTTTGTCTCCAGGAACGGGGTCATCCGGTGCAGGCCGGGGTCGGCGGTCCAGTCGGGCTCCTCGGCCGTCGTCCGCAGCACCCGCTTGAGCGTGCCGGCCGCCGAGCGCTCGAGCTCCATCGCCACCGCGCCGGACGTGCCGGCCAGGTCGATGCCGTCGACGTCGGCGTGTTCGGCCAGCCAGGGGCCGATCTCGACGGCGTCCCCGGTGAGCAGGTTGGCCACCCCGCCGGGCACGTCGGAGGTGGCGAGCACCTCCGACAGCGTGATCGCCGGCAGCGGCCGGTCCAGCGAGCTGACGACGACGGCCGTGCACCCGGTGGCCAGCACCGGCGCCAGCACGCTGACCAGCCCGAGCAACGAGGACCGCTGGGGCGCCAGCACAGCGACCACCCCGGAGGGCTCCGGGATCGAGAAGTCGAAGTAGGGCCCGGCGACGGGGTTGGTGCCCCCGAGGACGGCGGCGAGCTTGTCGGTCCACCCGGCGTACCAGACCCACCGGTCGATCGCGGCGTCCACGGCGGCCCGGGCCTTCGTCGCCGACAGGCCCTCGCCCGCGGCGACCTCGTCGGCGAACTGCGCCGCGCGGCCCTCCATCACCTCGGCGACCCGGTACAGCACCTGGCCCCGGTTGTAGGCGGTCGCGGTCGACCACCCGGCGAACGCGCCACGGGCGGCCACGACGGCGTCCCGGGCGTCCTTGCGCGAGGCCCGCGCGGCGTTGGCCACGAACCGCCCGCGGCTGTCGGCGACCTCGTAGGTGCGCCCGGACTCCGAACGGGGGAACTTCCCGCCGACGTACAGCTTGTAGGTCTTGCGCACGGCCAACCGGTCGCTCATCAGGACTCCTTCAGGTACGCGCGCAGGCCGATGCGGCCACCCTCGCGGCCGTGGCCGGACTGCTTGTAGCCACCGAACGGCGACGTCGGGTCGAACTGGTTGAACGTGTTGGCCCAGACGACCCCGGCCCGCAGCTGGTTCGCGATCGACAGGATCCGCGAGCCCTTCTCCGACCAGATGCCGGCCGAGAGCCCGTAGAGGGAGTTGTTCGCCTTCGCGACGGCCTCGTCGGGGGTGCGGAAGGTCAGCACCGAGAGCACCGGGCCGAACACCTCGTCCCGGGCGATGCGGTGCGCCGGCGACACGTCGGTGAAGACCGTCGGCTTGAACCAGTTGCCGCGCTCGGGCAGCTCGCCCGCGGGCTGCCAGAGGTGGGCGCCCTCGGCCTCGCCGATGCCCACCAGCTCCCGGATCCGGGCGAGCTGCTCGGGGGAGTTGATCGCCCCGATGTCGGTGTTCTTGTCCAGCGGGTCGCCCACCCGCAGCGTGCCGATCCGGCGCTGCAGCGCGGCCACGACCTCGTCGTGCACCGACTCCTGGACCAGCAGCCGGGAACCGGCGCAGCACACGTGGCCCTGGTTGAAGAAGATGCCGCGGACGATGCCCTCGACGGCCTGGTCGACCGGGGCGTCGTCGAAGACGATGTTCGCGGCCTTGCCGCCCAGCTCCAGGGTCAGCGCCTTCTGCGTGCCGGCGATCGAGCGGGCGATCTGCTTGCCGACCTCGGTCGAGCCGGTGAAGGCCACCTTGTCGACGTCGGGGTGCTCGACGACGGCGCGGCCGGTGTCCCCGGCGCCGGTCACGATGTTGACCACGCCCGGCGGGAGGTCGGCCTGCTGACACACCTCGGCGAACAGCAGTGCGGTCAGCGGGGTGGTCTCGGCCGGCTTCAGGACGACGGTGTTGCCCGCGGCGAGCGCCGGGGCGACCTTCCAGGCCAGCATCATCAGCGGGAAGTTCCACGGGATGACCTGCCCGGCCACGCCGTGCGGGCGGGGGGCGGCGCCCAGGCCCACGTGCTCGAGCTTGTCGGCCCAGCCTGCGTGGTAGAAGAAGTGCGCCGCGGCCTGGGGCACGTCGACGTCGCGGGACTCGGTGATCGGCTTGCCGTTGTCCAGGGTCTCCAGGACCGCGAACTCCCGGGCCCGCTCCTGCAGCAGCCGGGCGATGCGGAACAGGTACTTGCCGCGGTCGGCCGGGCGCATCGGGCCCCAGACCCGGGTGAAGGCCCGGCGGGCGGCGCGGACGGCGCGGTCGACGTCGGCGTCGGTGCCCACCGCGATCTCGCTGAGCACCTCCTCGGTCGCGGGGTTCACGGTCTGCAGGGGGGTGCCCTGGCCGGCGGTGAACTCGCCGTCGACGAACAGCCCGTAGCTGGACCGGACGTCGACGACCGAGCGGGACTCGGGGGCGGGGGCGTACTCGAAGACGCTCGTCATGTCAGTCCACCGAGACGTGGTCGGGGCCGGAGTAGTGGCCGGTGCGGAGCTTCTGGCGCTGCAGGAGCAGGTCGTTGAGCAGGCTGGAGGCGCCGAAGCGGAACCAGTCGGGGGAGAGCCAGTCCGACCCGGCCACCTCGTTGATCATCACCAGGTGCTTCACGGCGTCCTTGGTGGTCTTGATGCCGCCGGCGGGCTTGACGCCGATCTGGATCCCGGTCGCGGCGCGGTAGTCGCGGACCGCCTCGAGCATCACCAGGCAGACGGGCAGGGTCGCGGCGGGGGACACCTTGCCGGTCGAGGTCTTGATGAAGTCACCGCCGGCCAGCATCGCCAGCCACGAGGCCCGGCGGACGGCGTCGTAGGTGCGCAGCTCCCCGGTCTCCAGGATCACCTTGAGGTGGGCGGACCCGCAGGCCTCCTTGACCGCGACGATCTCGTCGAACACGTCGAGGTACCGGCCGGCCAGGAAGGCGCCCCGGTCGATGACCATGTCGATCTCGTCGGCGCCGTTGCCCACGGCGTCCCGCACGTCGGCGAGCTTGACCGCCCGGCTGGCCCGCCCCGACGGGAACGCGGTGGCCACGGCGGCGGTGTGGATGCCGGTGCCGGCGAGGGCCTCGGTGGCGACGCCGGCCAGGTCCCCGTAGACGCAGACCGCGGCGACGGCGGGGCAGCCCGGGTCGGTCGGGTCGGGTCGGCGGGCCTTGGCGGCCAGCGACCGCACCTTGCCCGGGGTGTCGGCGCCCTCCAGCGTGGTCAGGTCGACCATCGAGATGGCGGTGTCGATCGCCCAGGCCTTCGCCGTCGTCTTGATCGACCGGGTGCCCAGCTGGGCGGCGCGGGCCTCGGCGCCGACCTGGTCGACGCCGGGCAGGCCGTGCAGGAAGGACCGGAACGCCGACTCCGAACGGGTCACGTCGGCGAACGCGTCCGGGGTCGTCCGTGGCGGCACCGCAGCGGGCGCCGAGGGGTCGAGCGCGGTGGTCATGCCGGCCATCATCCCCGACGGCTGGGTCGCCGGGACCATGGCCGTTACCGTTCCCCCGTGCAGCTGACCGTGGTCGACCACCCGCTCGCCCGTGCCCGCCTGACCCGCATGCGGGACGAGCGCACCGACAACGCCGCGTTCCGCGCCGCGCTGCGGGACCTCACCGAGCTCCTGGTCTTCGAGGCCACCCGGGAACTGGCGGTCGAGGAGTACGAGATCACCACCCCGGTGACCACGACGACGGGCTACCGGCTGGCCGCCCCGCCGCTCATCGTCCCGGTGCTGCGCGCCGGGCTGGGCATGGCCGACACCGCGCACTCGCTGCTGCCGGAGTCCCAGATGGGGTTCGTCGGGCTGGCCCGCAACGAGGTCACCTTCGAGCCCGAGGCCTACATGGCCTCGCTGCCGGAGTCGCTGGTCGACCGCGAGGTCTTCGTATTGGACCCGATGCTGGCCACCGGCGGCTCGCTGGTGCACTGCTGCTCGCTGCTCACCGCGCGGGGCTGCACCTCGATCACGGTGCTGTGCGCGCTGGCAGCGCCGGAGGGCATCGCCCGACTGGAGGAGAGCGGCCTGCCGCTGCGGGTGTTCACCGCCAGCATCGACGAGGAGCTCAACAGCAACGCCTACATCGTCCCGGGCCTCGGCGACGCCGGCGACCGCCAGTTCGGCGCCGTCTGATGCGCTTCGCCGTCCTGGGCAGCGGCTACTGGGCGCGCACCGTGCACGCCGCGTCGCTGCACGCGGACCCCGACGCCGAGCTGGTGGGCATCTGGGGCCGATCGCAGGAGAAGGCGCAGGCCGCGGGCGCGGAGTTCGACGTCCCGGGCACCGACGACCTCGATGCGCTGCTGGCCGACGTCGACGCCGTCTCGATCTCGCTGCCGCCGGACGTGCAGCCCGACCTCGCGGTGCGCGCCGCCGAGGCCGGCTGTCACCTGCTGCTGGAGAAGCCGATCGCCATGTCGCTGCCCGACGCCGAGCGCGTGGTCGCCGCGACCTCCGCCGCCGGGGTCGCGTCGGTGGTCTTCCTGACCTACCGCTTCCGGACGTCGACGCACGCCTGGCTGGACCAGGCCTCCCGGTCGGCGCTGGTCGGCGGACAGGTCACCTGGCTGGCCGACACCTTCGCCCCGGGCAGCCCGTTCCGGGAGTCGGTGTGGCGGGCCCGGCCGGGCGCCCCGCTGTGGGACCTCGGCCCGCACGCGCTGTCGCTGCTGACCCCGACCCTGGGGCCGGTCGTGGCCGCGCAGGGCACCCGCGCCGCGGACGGCACGGTCAGCGTGCTCCTGGAGCACGAGGGTGGGCCGACCAGCACGATGACCCTGTCGGCGACGGCGTCCCCGCTGGCCGCGGGGGAGGACTTCTGGGTG
The DNA here is from genome assembly GCF_001424455.1 of Geodermatophilus sp. Leaf369. Lineage (NCBI taxonomy): Bacteria > Bacillati > Actinomycetota > Actinomycetes > Geodermatophilales > Geodermatophilaceae > Geodermatophilus > Geodermatophilus sp. Leaf369. Next base: position 1,102,768 of record NZ_LMQA01000002.1, read on the forward strand.
CACGGCGACACCGGCCGCCTGGTGCTCCTGCCCGAGGACGGCGCCACCGCGCACGAGGCGCACGCGGTGGCCGTCGACGAGCTGACCGCCGCGGCGCTCACCGGCGGGGCGCACCCGTGCGACGCGGCGTTCGGCCGGGACCAGGTGCGCGTGCTGGCGGCCGCCGAGCAGGCCGTGCAGAGCGGCACCCGCCAGCAGGTCTGACCGCGGGAACCGGCTGACCGCCCGTACGTTCCACTCGAGAGACCGGCACATCGACAGGGGAGACCCGTGGACTTCTGGACCTGGTATGTGCGCCGAGGGCGGATCACCCGCCGCGCGTTCTGGCTGCACTACGTGGCGCCGCTGCTCCTGCTGTCGGCACTGGCGCTGGCCGCCGACGTGTCCTTCGGCTACACGTCGCTGGAGCCCAGCACCGCCGCGGACGGCTCGCTCGTCCCGGCCGTCATCGAGTACGGGCCGTTCGTCATCGTGACCGGCGTCCTGACCGTGCTGCCCTCGATCACCGCCCAGGTGACCCGGATGCACGACCAGGGCCGGTCGGGTCTGTGGGTGCTGCTGAACCTGGTGCCGGTGTTCGGGCAGTTCGCGGTGCTGGGCATGTGCGGGTTGGTGCCGACCCAGCAGACGCCCAACCGCTACGGCCCGGTACCGGACGCCAGCGGGTCGGCCCTGCCGTTCGCGCCGGGCACCACCCCGCCGGAGACCACCCCCGGCGGTCGGCAGATCTGGTCGCCGCAGCCCGGCACCGAGGACCGCCCGCCGGCCCCCGGTCCGTGGACCCCGGGCCCGCAGGACCGCGCCCCGGACTATCCGCCGACCGACTGGCGCTAGGTCAGAGCCTCAGGGCCGACGCCATCTCCCCGCGCAGCCGGGTGAGCTCGGCGTCGGCCCGGGTGCGGGCAGCCGGCACGTCGGCGCGGTCGACGACCGGGACGACGACCTCCAGGTAGGCCTTGAGCTTCGGCTCGGTACCGCTGGGCCGCACGACGACCCGCACGCCCTCGCCGAGCAGTCGCACCCCGTCGACCGGGGGCTCCAGCTCGCGGAGGTCCTCGAACGCCACCTCCCGGTCCAGCAGCGAAACGGGGGGCCTCGCGCGGACCCGTGCCATGGCGTCGGCGATCAGCGTGAGGTCCTCCACCCGCACCGAGAGCTGACCGGTGGCGTGCAGCCCGTGCTCGGCCGCCAGCTCGTCGAGCCGGTCGAGCAGGGTGCGGCCCTGCGTGCCCAGGTCGGCCGCGAGCAGCGCGACCGCCAGCGCCGCGGAGACACCGTCCTTGTCCCGGGCCACCTGGGGGCTGACCGCGTACCCCAGCGCCTCCTCGTAGCCGTAGACCAGCGGGGCGTCCTCGGCCCCGGCGCGGATGATCCACTTGAAGCCGGTCGGGGTCTCGGCCGCGGGCTGGCCGTGGCCGGCGGCGACCCGGCCCAGCAGCGACCCGCTGACCAGGGACCGCGCGTACGTGCCGGCCACCCCGCGGCGGAGCAGCGCATCGGCGAGCAGCACGCCCACCTCGTCGCCGGTCAGCTGACGGCCACCGCAGACCACCGAGCAGCGGTCGGCGTCGGGGTCCTCGGCGATCGCCACGTCGGCGCCCACCCGCTCGGCCAGGGCGCTGAGCAGGTCGACCGCGCCGGGTTCCTCCGGGTTGGGGAAGGCCACCGTCGGGAAGTCCGGGTCGGGGTGCTCCTGCTCGGGCACCGCGTGCAGGTCGGCGAACCCGGCGGCGGCGAACACCGCGCGGGTGGTCGTCGTGCCGACGCCGTGCATGGCCGTGTAGGCGACGACGAGCCGGCGGCGGGCCTCGGGGTCCACCCGGGCCGGGCCGACGGCCGCGACCACGGCGGTGACGTAGTCGGCCTCGACGTCGTCGCCCAGGGTGGTCCAGTCGTCGCTGCGGGGGAGCTCGCGAGCCGGGCCGCAGGCGGCGATGGCCGCCTCGATCTGCCGGTCGGCGGGCGGGACGAGCTGTGCGCCGTCGTCGAGGTAGACCTTGTAGCCGTTGTCCTGCGGGGGGTTGTGGCTGGCGGTGACCATCACCCCGGCGACTGCTCCGAGGTGCCGCACGGCGAACGACAGCACCGGGGTGGGCAGCGGGCGGGGCAGGACCTGCACGGCGAACCCGGCGCCGGTGAGCACCTCGGCGCTGATCCGGGCGAACTCGTCGGAGCGGTGCCGGGCGTCGTAGCCGATGACGACCCCGCGACCACCCCGGCCCTCGGCGACCAGGTGGGCGGCCAGACCCGCGGCGGCCCGGGCGACCACGGCGGCGTTCATCCCGGCCGGCCCGGCCTGCAGCGGGCCGCGCAGACCTGCGGTGCCGAAGGCCAGGGGGGCGGCGAACCGGTCGGCGAGCTCGGTGTCGGCACCGGCGTCCAGCAGGGCCTGCAGCTCGGCGCGGTCACCCGGGTGCGGGTCGTCGGCGATCCACTGCTCGACCACGGCCCGGTCCACCGCCGCGCTCACGAGGGGTCGGCCTGCTGCGCCCGGGCGGCCACCGCGTCGATGGAGAAGTCCGGGCCGGCGTACTCACCGCCGAGCCGGTCGTGCTCGACGGTGCCGGGGGTCGGCTCGCCCAGGGCGCTGGTGATGGCCTCGGCGTACATCTCGGCGTCGTCGGTCGGCTGGTAGCCCAGGGCGCGGGCGGAGGTCAGGTCCCACCAGGCACGGGTGTTGGCCGAGACCCCCCACACCACGGCGAAGCCGGGGCTGGGGGCGGTGAGCGCGGCGTCGACGAGGGCGACGGTGTCGTCGGGGGACAGCCAGGTGGACAGGTGCCGGGGCGCCCGCGGCTCGGGGAGGGCCGAACCGATCCGCAGGCACACGACGTCCAGGCCGTAGCGGTCGACGTAGAGCGAGCCGAGTGCCTCCATGGCCACCTTGGACACCCCGTAGAAGGTGTCCGGACGGGGTTGGGCGTCGGTCTGGGCGTTCGCCACCCGCGGGGACATGCCGGTGGCGTGGTTGCTGCTGGCCAGGACGACGCGGGGCACGCCGGCGCGGCGGGCGGCCTCCAGGGCCACGTACGTGCCCTCGATGTTGGCGTGGCTGATCGCGGCCCAACTGGACTCGGTGGCGATGCCGGCCATGTGCACCAGGGCCGAGGCGCCCTGGGCGGCGTCGGTGACCGCAGCCAGGTCGGTGGCGTCGGCGACCAGGTGCTCCTCGCCGGGCCGGGTGTCGGTGACCGGGACGACGTCCAGGCAACGCAGCGCGTGGCCGCGCTCGGGCAGCCCGCCGCGCAGCAGCGTGCCGATGTACCCGGCGGCCCCGGTGAGGAGGACGGGGCCGCTCATGCCGGCAGCTCCCCGATGAAGCGGACGAGGAACTCGCCGAGCCGGCCGGCGGCGGCCTTGCCGGCCTCGAGCACCTCGACGTGGTCCAGGGCCTCCCCGGTGAGGCCGGCCGCGGCGTTGGTGACCATCGACAGGCCGAACACCTCGACCCCGGCGGCGCGGGCGGCGATGGCCTCCAGCGCGGTGGACATGCCGACCAGGTCGGCGCCCATCGTGGTGAGCATCCGGATCTCGGCGGGGGTCTCGAAGTGCGGGCCGGGCAGGGCTGCGTAGACGCCCTCGACCAACGTCGGGTCGATCCGCTGGGCGATCTCGCGGAGCCGGCGGGAGTAGAGGTCGGTCAGGTCGACGAACGTGGCACCGACCAGCGGGGAGCGGGCGGTCAGGTTGAGGTGGTCGCTGATCAGCACGGCCTGCCCGACGGTGTGGTCGGGGGAGAGGCCACCGGCGGCGTTGGTGAGCACCACGGTGCGCACCCCGGCGGCAGCCGCCGTCCGGATGCCGTGCACGACCGGGTCGACCCCACGACCCTCGTACAGGTGCGTGCGGCCCAGGAACAGCAGCACCCGGGTGTCCCCGACCCGCACCGAGCGGATCTCCCCGCCGTGCCCGGTGACGACCGGGGCGGCGAAGCCGGGCAGCTCGCCGATGGCGACGCTGGCCTCGGCCGGGCCGAAGGCATCGGCGGCCGGGGCCCAGCCCGACCCCATGACGACGGCGACGTCGTGCTCACCGCCGAGCGCCGCCGTCAGGTCCGCCGCGGCGCGGGTGGCCAGCGCTGCGGGGTCGGTGGGGGAGGTCTCGGGAGGGGGCAGGCTCACGTCCAGGACGCTAGCCCAGGGGGGTGACAGTTCGGACCGGCCCGTTTCCACACCCGGCGCGTGGTCCTCGCCGTCCCTACACTCGCCCGGTGCAGATCCCCTTCTCCTCCTCCGAGCGGTCGAGCCTGGGGGTCGAGTGGGAGCTCCAGCTCATCGACCGCGAGACCCGCCAGCTCACCTCGGGCGCCAACGAGATCCTCGCCGAGCTCAAGCCGGCCGACGCCGACGAGCACCCCAAGGCCAAGCACGAGCTGCTGCAGTCGACGATCGAGATCATCACCGGCATCTGCGGCACGGTCGCCGAGGCCAAGGCCGATCTGGCCGGCACGCTCGCCGAGGTGGTCGAGGCCGCCGACCGGCGCGGCCTGGGGCTGATGTGCGCGGGCACCCACCCGATGACCGACTGGCAGACCCAGCAGATCTCGCCCAAGGAGCGGTACGCCCAGCTCGTGGAGAAGATGCAGTGGCTGGCCCGCCGGCTGCAGATCTTCGGCGTCCACGTGCACGTCGGCGTCCGCTCCCCGGACAAGATCATCCCGATCGTGAACGCGCTGTGCGCCTACATCCCGCACTTCCTGGCGCTGTCGGCGTCCTCGCCGTACTGGGTCGGGGCCGACACCGGCCTGGCGAGCGCCCGCTCGAAGGTCTTCGAGGGCATGCCGACGGCGGGGCTGCCCTACCAGCTCAGCGGCTGGGACGGCTTCGAGCGCTACATGGAGACGCTGATCTCGACCAACGCGATCGAGAGCGTCCGCGAGGTGTGGTGGGACATCCGCCCGCACCCGGACTTCGGCACCGTCGAGCTGCGCATCTGCGACGGCCTGCCCACCCTCGACGAGATCGGTGCCGTCGCCGCCATGGCCCAGTGCCTGGTCGAGCAGTTCGACCGGGAGATCGACCGTGGCTACACGCTGCCCACCCCGGCGAGCTGGATCCTCCGGGAGAACAAGTGGCGGGCGGCCCGCTACGGCCTGGACGCCGAGATCATCGTCGACGACCGTGGCACCGTCCGGCCGGTGAAGGACGCGCTGCGCGACCTGGTCGAGGAGCTGACCCCCACCGCGCGCCGGTTGGACTGCGTCGAGGAGCTCGGTGACGTGCTGCGGATCATCGAGGTCGGTGGCTCCTACGAGCGGCAGCGCCGGGTCGCCGAGGCGAACGACGGCCGACTCGAGCCGGTCGTCGACAGCCTGCTGGCCGAGATGCGTGACGGGCTCCCGGCGGCGTGAGCGCCCCGGAGACCGTCGACCGCTGGGTCGAGGCGCACCACGGCGAGCTCGTCGGGGTCCGTCGGCACCTGCACGCCCACCCCGAGCTCGGCTTCGTCGAGCGGGAGACCACGGCGTTCCTGGAGCGGCAGCTGCGGCAGGTCGGGCTGACCCCGAGGCGGTTGCCCAACGGCACCGGGCTGGTCTGCGACGTCGGGTCCGGGGGGCCGGTCGTCGTGCTGCGTGCCGACATCGACGCACTGCCGCTGCCCGACCTCAAGGACGTGCCCTACCGCTCGACCCGCGAGGGCATGTGCCACGCCTGCGGGCACGACGTTCACACCACCGTGCTGCTGGGCGTCGCGCAGGCCCTGGCCGAGCTCGACGCGCTGCCGGGCACCGTGCGGGCGGTGTTCCAGCCCGCCGAGGAGCAGGTGCCCGGCGGCGGTCTCGAGGTGGTCCGGTCCGGCGTGCTCGAGGGCGCGACCCGGGCGTTCGCGCTGCACTGCGACCCGTCGGTGCCGGTCGGCCGCGTGGGCCTGCGCACCGGGTCGATCACCGCGGCCTGCGACCGCCTGGAGGTCACCCTCACCGGTCCGGGCGGGCACACCGCCCGGCCGCAGCTCACCGTCGACCTGGTGCACGCCCTGGGCCGGGTCGTCACCGAGGTGCCCGGGCTGCTCTCCCGTCAGGTCGACCCGCGGGCGGCCATGTCGCTGGTGTGGGGCGCGGTGACCGCCGGCGTCGCGGCCAACGCCATCCCCGAGACCGGGCAGCTGCGTGGCACGGTGCGGGTGCTCGACCGGGACGTCTGGGACGGCGCCGAGGAGCTGGTCCGCCGGCTGATCCGCCAGGTCGGGGAGGCCTCCGGGGCCGAGGTCGACGTCGACTACGTGCGGGGGGTGCCCCCGGTGGTCAACGACCCGCGCGGGGTGGCCCTGCTGCGATCGGCGGCGCTGGAGACGGTGGGGTCGGAGAACGTGATGCTCAGCCCGCAGAGCATGGGCGGGGAGGACTTCGGCTGGTTCGCCGAGGTGCTGCCGATCGCCCTCGCCCGGCTCGGCACGCACGGCGGGGGAGCCCCGCTGGACCTGCACCGCGGCACCTTCGACGTCGACGAGCGGGCCATCGGGGTCGGCGTCCGGCTGCTGGCGCGGACGGCGCTGCAGGCGCTCGCCGCCGACGCGCAGCAGCCAGTGCCCGCCCGCTCGTGACGGTCACCACAGCCGCTCCGGACGGCGTGGTCGGAGGGCTGCGGTAGACACTGCTCGAACACGCCCCGAGCAGTGAGAACGGTGACCCGACGATGAGCCACCCCTCCCCGGACGTCGCGACCGACACGGTCGAGGCACCCGACGAGCCGACCGCTCCGGACGAGCTGACGCTCGCCGCGGACTTCCCGGCCGCCACCCGCGAGCAGTGGCGCGACCTGGTCGCCGCCGTGCTCCGCAAGGCCGGCCGGGAGGAGCTGCCCGACCCGGTCGAGGACGCGCTGCGCCGCACCGTGGCCACCGGGGTCGACGTCGCACCGCTGTACACGGCTGCCGACGTGGCCGACCTGCCCGGCACCGGGGCGCCCGGCGTCCCGCCGTTCGTCCGGGGCAGCCGGGTCGTCCGGCCCGCCCCCTCGGCCGCGGACGACCAGGCCGCCGGCGGCGGCATCCCGGCCGGCTGGGACGTCCGGCAGCGGCACGCCGACCCCGACGTGGGGACGACGAAGGAGGCGATCGCCGCCGACCTCGAGCACGGGGTGACCTCGCTGTGGCTGGTCGTCGGCGACGGTGCCGTCCCGGTCGGCTCCCTCGGTGACGTGCTGGCCGACGTGCTGCTGGACCTGGCTCCGGTGACGCTGCAGGGCGGCGTCCCGGCGGCCGAGGCGTTCCTGGACCTGGTCGAGGGCCGCACCGACCTGGCCCCGGGCGGGTCGTTGGGGCTCGACCCGCTCGGCGTGCAGGCCACCTCCGGTCAGGAGCAGGACCTCTCCGGACTGGCCGACCTGGCCCGCCGGGCGGCCGAGCACGGCGACCTGCGCGCGGTCGTCGTCGACGCGACCGTGGTGCACGACGCCGGGGCGACCGCGGTGGAGGAGCTGGGCTGCGCCCTGTCCGCCGCGGTGGCCTACCTGCGGGCACTGACCGACGGAGGGCTCACGGTCGACGAGGCGGCCGCACAGCTGGAGTTCCGGTTCGCGGCGACCGCCGACCAGTTCACGACCATCGCGATGCTGCGCGCCGCGCGCCGGCTGTGGGACCGGGTGGGCGAGGTCGCCGGCGTCTCCGCCGAGCTGCGGGGCATGCGCCAGCACGCCGTCACCTCCTCGGTGATGACCACCCGGCGCGACCCGTGGGTCAACATGCTGCGCACCACGGTGGCCTGCTTCGCCGCCGGCGTGGGCGGGGCCGACGCCGTCACGGTGACCCCGTTCGACGCCGCGCTCGGGCTGCCCGACGCCTTCGCCCGGCGGATCGCCCGCAACACCCAGGCGCTGCTCACCGAGGAGGCACACCTGGCCCGGGTGCTCGACCCGGCCGGTGGCTCCTGGTACGTCGAGTCGCTGACCGACGCCCTGGCCCACGCCGCCTGGGCGTGGTTCACCGAGATCGAGCGGGCCGGCGGGTACGCCGCTGCCCTCTCCTCGGGCCTGGTGCACGAGCGGGTCGCCGCGGCGTGGGCGGCCCGGTCGAAGCGGCTGGCCACCCGGCGCGACCCGGTCACCGGGGTGAGCGAGTTCGCCAACCTGGACGAGCAGCTGCCCCGGCGTCGTCCGGCGGCCGAGGCTCTGCCCCCCGGGCCGGGCGGGCTGCCGCGGGTGCGGGCCGCGGGCGCCTTCGAGGAGCTGCGCGACCGGTCCGACGAGCCCGGCGACCGGCCGGCGGTGTACCTGGCGACCCTGGGGAAGCCCGCCGCGCACACGGCCCGGGTGTCCTTCGCGTCCAACCTCTTCCAGGCCGGCGGGCTGGCCACCCCCAGCGGTGACGGAGCGTCCGGCTTCGCCGAGGCCGGGACGACGGTGGCCTGCGTCTGCGGGTCCGACCGCGACTACGCCGACGCCGCCGGGCTGGTCGCCGAGCTGCGGGCGGCCGGGGCGACCCGGGTCTGGCTGGCCGGCAAGCCGGAGCTGGCCGTCGACGGCGTGGACGGGTACGTCTTCGCCGGTTGCGACGCGGTCGACGTCCTGACCACCACCCTCGACGAGCTGCTGGGAGCACGGGCATGAGCACGGTCCCCGACTTCGGATCCGTCGAGCTGGGCGGCGCCCAGGACGCCGGTAGCGCCGCCGACTGGGCGGCCGCCTTCGAGGCACACACCGGTCGGCCGGTCGGTGAGGCGGTGTGGGAGACCCCCGAGGGGATCGCCGTCCCGCCCCTGTTGACCGAGGACGACCTCGCGGGCCTGGACTTCCTGGACGGCTACCCGGGCGTCCCGCCCTACGGCCGCGGGCCCTACCCGACGATGTACACCACCCAGCCGTGGACGGTCCGGCAGTACGCCGGGTTCTCCACCGCGGCGGCGTCCAACGCCTTCTACCGGCGCAACCTGGCGGCCGGGCAGAAGGGGCTGTCGGTCGCCTTCGACCTGCCCACCCACCGCGGCTACGACTCCGACCACCCGCGGGTGCCCGGCGACGTCGGCATGGCCGGGGTGGCCATCGACTCCATCTACGACATGCGCCAGCTCTTCGACGGCATCCCGCTGGACCGGATGAGCGTCTCGATGACCATGAACGGCGCCGTGCTGCCGGTGCTCGCGCTCTACATCGTCGCGGCCGAGGAGCAGGGGGTGGCCCCTGAGCAGCTGTCCGGGACCATCCAGAACGACATCCTCAAGGAGTTCATGGTCCGCAACACCTACATCTACCCCCCGGGGCCCTCGATGCAGGTGATCAGCGACATCTTCGCCTACACCTCGCAGAAGATGCCGCGCTTCAACTCGATCTCGATCTCCGGGTACCACATCCAGGAGGCAGGGGCGACGGCCGACCTGGAGCTGGCCTACACCCTCGCCGACGGCGTCGAGTACCTGAAGGCCGGCCGGGACGCCGGGATGGACGTGGACTCCTTCGCGCCCCGGTTGAGCTTCTTCTGGGGCATCGGGATGAACTTCTTCATGGAGGTCGCCAAGCTCCGGGCCGGGCGGCTGCTGTGGGCCAAGCTGGTGGAGCGGGAGGGCGCGAGGAACCCCAAGTCGCTGTCGCTGCGCACCCACTCGCAGACCTCGGGCTGGTCGCTCACCGCGCAGGACGTCTACAACAACGTCGTCCGCACCTGCCTGGAGGCGATGGCCGCCACCCAGGGGCACACCCAGTCACTGCACACCAACGCCCTCGACGAGGCGCTCGCGCTGCCGACGGACTTCTCCGCCCGGATCGCGCGCAACACCCAGCTGCTGCTGCAGCAGGAGTCCGGGACGACGCGGGTCATCGACCCCTGGGGCGGGTCGGCCTACGTGGAGAAGCTGACCCACGACCTGGCCCGCAGGGCCTGGGCGCACATCGAGGAGGTGGCCGCGCACGGCGGGATGGCGCAGGCCATCAGCGACGGCATCCCCAAGCTGCGCATCGAGGAGGCCGCGGCGCGCACCCAGGCCCGGATCGACTCCGGCCGCCAGCCGGTCATCGGGGTGAACAAGTACCGGGTGGACGCCGACGAGGCGATCGAGGTGCTGCGGGTCGACAACGCCGACGTGCTCGCCCAGCAGGTGCAGCGGCTGGAGGAGCTGCGCGCCGAGCGCGACCAGGCCGCCTGCGACACCGCGCTGTCCAAGCTGACCGACGCCGCCCGGGCCGCCGCCGAGGGCACCCGCGGGTCGGGGCTGGAGGACAACCTGCTCGCCCTGGCGGTGGACGCCGCACGGGCCAAGGCCACCGTCGGGGAGATCTCCGACGCGCTGGAGGCCGTCTACGGCCGGCACGCCGGACAGGTGCGCACCATCTCCGGGGTGTACCGCGAGGAGGCAGGGGAGTCCGGGCCGATGGCCGAGACGCGCGCGATGGCCGAGGAGTTCGCCGAGGCCGAGGGGCGCCGTCCGCGCATCCTGGTCGCCAAGATGGGCCAGGACGGCCACGACCGCGGCCAGAAGGTCATTGCCACGGCGTTCGCCGACCTCGGCTTCGACGTCGACGTGGGCCCGCTGTTCCAGACCCCTGACGAGGTCGCCCGGCAGGCCGTGGAGGCCGACGTGCACGTGGTCGGGGTGTCCTCGCTGGCGGCGGGCCACCTGACCCTCGTGCCGGCGCTGCGGGACGCCCTGGCCGAGCTCGGTGCCGACGACGTGCTCATCGTGGTCGGCGGGGTCATCCCACCCGACGACGTGCCGACCCTGAAGGAGATGGGGGCGGCCGCGGTGTTCCCGCCCGGCACGGTGATCGCCGAGGCCGCGCAGGAGCTGCTGCGGGAGCTGTCCGGGCGACTCGGGCACTGATGGACGTCCTTGCCCTCGTCGAGGGGGTCCGGGCCGCCGACCGCCGGTCGGTGGCCCGGGCGATCACGCTGGTCGAGTCGCGCCGGCCCGACCACCGGGAGCGGGCCCAGGAGCTGCTCGTCGAGCTGCTGCCGCACGCCGGGGGAGCGCGCCGGGTCGGCATCAGCGGGGTGCCCGGGGTCGGCAAGTCCACCTTCATCGACCAGCTGGGGGTCGACCTCACCGCTGCCGGGTCGAAGGTCGCCGTGCTGGCCGTCGACCCGTCGTCGGCGCGCTCAGGTGGGTCGATCCTGGGGGACAAGACGCGGATGTCCCGGCTGTCGGTCGACCCGCACGCCTTCATCCGGCCCTCGCCCACAGCCGGCACCCTGGGCGGGGTCGCGCAGGCCACCCGGGAGTCGATGGTCGTCGTGGAGGCGGCCGGCTACGACGTGGTGCTGGTGGAGACCGTCGGGGTCGGGCAGTCCGAGGTGACCGTCGCCGAGATGGTCGACACCTTCCTGTTCCTCACCCTGGCCCGCACCGGCGACCAGCTGCAGGGCATCAAGCGCGGGATCCTGGAGATCGCCGACGTCATCGCGGTGAACAAGGCCGACGGCCCGTCCGCCGGGGACGCCCGGAAGGCCGCCCGCGAGCTGGCCGGGGCGATCCGGATGCTGCGCGGACAGGACGACTGGGACGTCCCGGTGCTGACCTGTGCCGGGCTCACCGGTGAGGGCCTGTCCGAGGTGTGGGCCCAGGTGGTCGCGCACACCGAGCGGCTGCGCGCCTCGGGGGAGTTCGACCGCCGACGGCAGGCCCAGCAGGTCCGCTGGACGTGGCAGCTGGTCCGGGACGGACTGGAGGCGCGGCTGCGGGAGCACCCCGGCGTCCGGTCGTCGTCGAAGGACCTGGAACGGCGGGTGCTGGCCGGCGAGCTGACCCCGGCGCTGGCCGCCCGCGAGCTGGTCGCGACGTTCCTGGCCGACCCGCCGGCGGTCGAGGTCTAACGACCGAGCGAGCGGCACTCCCGGGAGCGCAGGTCCACGACGTAGTCGTCCGGGGCGCCGGCGGCCTCGGCGGCGTCGGCGAGCACGCCCAGGTAGCGCGCCGAGGGCAGCCCGCCCTCGAAGGCGTCGAGCACGTAGACGAACGCCACGACGTCCCCGGCCAGGGTGTGCACCCGCAGGTGCAGCTTGCGGTAGAGGCCGTGGTCGGCGCCCTCCCAGGCGTCCAGGGCGGCCTCGTCGGCGGCGGTGAGGTCGTAGAGGGCGACGAAGACGCCGGTGTCGGACTCGTCGGCCGGGACCAGGGTCGCCAGCGCGCCCTCCCAGCCGAGCTCCTCGGCCCCGAAGGTCAGCCGCCAGCCCTGCACCCACCCCGTGCCGGTGTGCGGGGAGGACGGGCAGCGCTGCAGCATCTGCGCCGGGTCCGAGTTGGAGCCGTACGCCGCGTAGAGGCCCACGCGGCGACCCTACGGGCGCCCGCCCCGGTGTGGTGAGCCCGACCCGGGGTGGTGGCACCGGGCGGTCCGCCCACCGGGGAGGATGGGGGGAGCACACCCACCGCACAGCACGGGAGTTGGACCACTCATGACCCGCATCGTGATCATCGGCGGCGGACCGGCCGGCTACGAGGCGGCCCTGGTCGCCGCCCAGCTGGGTGCCGACGTCACCGTGGTCGAGCGCGACGGGCTCGGTGGGGCCAGCGTGCTCACCGACTGCGTCCCGTCCAAGACCCTCATCGCCGCCGCGGGGGCGATGACTGCCGTCCGCGACTCCGCCGTCCTGGGTCTGCGGGGGTCCGACCTCGCCACCGTCGAACTCGACATCGCCAAGGTCAACGGCCGCATCCGCGGGCTGGCGATGGCCCAGTCCGCCGACATCCGCGCCCGGCTGGACTCCGTCGGGGTCCGCTCGGTCACCGGGGCGGCCCGGCTGTCCGACGAGATCCGCGGCCTGGCCGCGCACCGCGTCGAGATCTGCGACGAGGAGGGCGGCGTGCGCGAGGAGCTCGAGGCCGACGTCGTCCTCATCGCCACCGGCGCCGACCCCCGGGTGTTGCCCGGCTCCGAGCCCGACGGCGACCGGATCCTGTCCTGGCGCGACGTCTACGACCTCGAGGACCTGCCCGAGCACCTCGTCGTCGTGGGCTCGGGCGTCACCGGCGCCGAGTTCGCCTCGGGCTACCTGGAGGCCGGGGTGCCGGTCACGCTGGTCTCCTCCCGCGACCAGGTGCTGCCCGGTGAGGACGCCGACGCGGCCGCCGTCGTGGAGAAGGTCTTCCAGTCCCGCGGCGGCAAGATCGCCGAGCGTGGACGCGCGGAGTCGGTCACGCGGACGGCGACCGGGGTCGAGGTGCGGCTCACCGACGGCCGCGTCGTCACCGGTTCGCACGCGCTGATGACCGTGGGCACGGTGCCCAACACCGCGGGGCTCAACCTGGAGCAGTGCGGGGTGGCGACGTCGCCGTCCGGGCACGTGGTCGTCGACCGGGTCAGTCGCACGTCGGTGTCCGGCATCTATGCCGCCGGCGACGTGACCGGGGTCTTCCAGCTGGCCTCGGTGGCGGCCATGCAGGGGCGGATCGCGATGTGGCACGCGCTGGGGGAGGCGGTCAGCCCGATCCGGCTGAAGACCGTCGCCGGCAACGTCTTCACCCACCCGGAGATCGCCACGGTCGGGGTGCAGGAGAAGACGATCCCCGAGGGCTCGGACATCGAGAGCGTCCAGCTGCCGCTGGCCACCAACGCCCGGGCCAAGATGAGCGACCTGCGCGACGGGTTCGTGAAGATCTTCGCCCGCCGCTCCACCGGCGTCGTCGTCGGCGGCGTGGTCGTGGCGCCGGGTGCCTCCGAGCTGGTCCTGCCCATCACCTTGGCGGTCAGCAAGGGCCTGACCGTCGACGACCTGGCGCAGACGTTCTCGATCTACCCGTCGCTCTCGGGGTCGATCACCGAGGCCGGCCGACGGTTGATGAACTCCGACGACGAGTGAGCTCGCGGGTACCGGTCCCCGGCGGTGACATCTGCTCGGCGTTCCGCGTCGAGCGGGCCGACGGGCCGGTGTTCGTCAAGGAGCTGACCGGGGCACCGGCCGGGTTCTTCGAGGCCGAGGCGCGGGGGCTGGACTGGCTGCGGGTGGACGGCGGGCCGCCGCTGCCCGAGGTGCTCGAGGTGACCCCGTCGTCCCTGACGCTGTCGTGGGTGGCGTCGTCCGCGCCGTCGGTCGGCGCTGCCCGGGAGTTCGGAGCGGCGCTGGCCAGGATGCACGCGTCGGGGCCACCGGCGTTCGGGGGCGGCGGGTACGCCGCGACGATCCCGCTGGACCCCGAGCCGTTCGACGACTGGGCCGACTTCTTCGCCGAGGCGCGGCTCCTGCCCCTCGTGCGGTCGGCCGTGGACGCCGGTCACCTGACGTCCGACGAGGCCGCGGTGGTCGAGCGAGTGCTGCCCCGGCTGGCCGACGTCCCGGCCGAGCCGCCGGCCCGGCTGCACGGCGACCTGTGGAGCGGCAACCTGCTGTGGACGGGCTCCCGGGTATGGCTGGTGGACGCCGCTGCCGCGCACGGCGGGCACCGGGAGACCGACCTCGCGCTGCTGCACCTGTTCGGTGCGCCGCTGCTGACGGAGATCGTGGCGGCCTACACCGGGGTCACCCCGCTGGCGCCGGGCTGGGAGGAGCGGACGGGCCTGCACCAGCTGCACCCGTTGCTGCTCCACGCGGTGCTGTTCGGTGGCGGGTACGGGGCTGCGGCCGCCCGGGAGGCGCGGCACTACCTCTAGCGGGTGGAGGGGCTACAGGAAGTGGGGGGTCGAGCCGATCACCTTGAGCGAACGCCCTTCTGCTCAGGAGCCCCACGTGCAACTCGCCCACCGCCGCCGCACCCTGCGGTCCGCTGTGCTCGCCTCGACCGTCGCGGTCCTCGCCACCTTCGTCGTCGCCCCTGCGGCGATGGCGGAGGACGCGACGGCTGCCCCGACGTCGTCGGCTCCGCAGACCACCTCGGCGCCCGCCACCGCGGCCCCGTCCGAGTCGACCGACACGCCCGGGACGACGCCGTCCGAGGCGTCCGCGCCGTCCTCGACGCCCACGTCGGAGCCGACGGCCGAGCCGACGACGTCCGCGCCCGAGCCGACCGCAGCCCCGTCGACGACGGCGGAGCCCGAGGTCGAGGCCGGGGACACCGTCGTCGGCGAGCTCGTGCAGGCCTACCCGGACCCCTCGGCCGACGAGCACGCCCACGAGGGCGAGGCGCACGCCGACGAGGCGCCGCTGAGCTGGATCGAGCCCGTCGAGGGCGACGCCGTGCGGGTCCCCACCGAGGACCTGCCCGCCGTGCGCACCGGGTCCACCATCGAGGTGACCGTGGGCGAGGAGCTGGCCGACGAGGCCAGCGAGGAGCAGGGCGTCGCCCCGGCCCGCGAGGTGCTCGCCGCCGAGGTCCTGCAGGCCGCGACGCCGGACCCCACCACGGCTGCGGCGGGGGCTGCCCCGACCAACACCGTCACCGCCGTCCTCGTCGTCCCGGCCGGTGGGTCCGCGGACGGCACCTCGATCACCTCGCTGGTCAACCAGGTCAACGGCGGCGTCGCCTCCTTCTGGTCCGACCAGAGCAACGACCTGATCCGGCTGTCCGCCGTGGCCGGCCGATCGGGCTGGGTCACTTCGAGCAGGGGCTGCGCCGACCCCAACGCGCTGTGGAGCGACGTCGCTGCCCAGATCGGGTGGACCGGCGGCGCGGGCAAGCACCTCCTGCTCTACGTCCCGGCCGCCCCGGACTGCTCCTACGGCCTGGGCACCGTCGGCACGTCGGTCGGCTCCGGCGGTGTCTCCTACGTCCGTGAGGTCGCCACCCCGGTGATCGCCCACGAGCTGGGCCACAACTTCGGGCTGGGCCACTCCTCGGAGGTCCAGTGCGACGGCGCGGTCGAGGTAGGCACCTGCCAGACCCGCTCCTACTACGACCTGTACGACGTCATGGGCATCTCCTGGGGCCAGGTCGGTTCGCTGAGCGCCCCCCAGGCCGCGCTCCTGGGCGTCCTGCCGGCCTCCGAGACGGTCTCCCTGACGCCGTCCACCGGCTCACGCACCGTCACTCTCGCCCCGGTCTCCGCCGGGTCGGGCACCCGTGCGGTCAAGCTCACGGACCGCTCCGGGACCGTCTACTGGCTGGAGTACCGCCAGGCCAGCGGTCAGGACGCGTGGCTGGGCGACTCGCGCAACCTCTACCGGGTCGACAGCGGTGTGGTGCTGCGTCGGGCCTCCGGCCTGCCGAACACCTCGCTGTTGCTGGATGCCACGCCATCCAGCTCATCCGGTTGGTCGTCTGACCTGCAGGTCGCCTTCCCCCCGAACACCCCTGTGTCACTGCTCAGTGGTGACTTCCAGGTCACGGTGCAGACTTCGTCGCCGTCCAGTGTGACCGTCCGGGTTGCCCCAGGCACAGCCCCGCAAGCGCCCATCTCCACCACGACCCAGTTGCGGTCTGGGCAGCGGCTGGCCCCCGCTCAGTCCGCATACTCGCCCAACGGCCGCTACAGGCTGACGATGCAGGGGGACGGCAACCTGGTCGCCTATGCACCCAGCGGTCGCGCCCTCTGGGCGACGTCCACCTACGCGCCCGGAGCCGCACTCGTGGTCCAGCCTGACGGCAACGTCGTTCTCACGAGTCCGACGGGGCAGGTCCTGTGGCACAGCAACACCTGGAACAACTCCGGTGCCGGCCTCGCCGTGCGGGACGACGGCTCCGTAGCAGTACTGGACCGGTCCGGGAAGGTGCTCTGGTCCAGCCTGGCAGACACACCCAGCGTTCTCAATCCGGGTCAACTCCTCCTGCCTGGACAAGCCCTCGTATCCGGGGACGGCGGTTCTCGTCTTGCCATGCAAGCCGACGGCAACCTGGTCCTGTATGCGGCCGCAGGACGGGTGATGTGGACGACTGGCTCGTACTCTCCAGGGGCTAATCTCAGGATGCAGGCGGATGGGAACGCGGTGCTGTACGGGGCTGACGGCGGTGTCCTGTGGCACAGCGGAACCTGGCGCTCGAGTGGTGCTCGTCTGGCGCTGGGCAACGACGGCCGCATGGTCGTCGTGAGTCCGTCCGGCGCTGAGAGCTGGGCCACTCTTCCCGCTGATGCCGCGGCTCTGGCCCCTGGGCAGTCCCTGTACACCGGACAGGCACTCCTGAGCGCCGACGGCGGACACCGGCTCGTGATCCAGGCCGACGGGAACCTGGTGTTGTACACGTCGGGTGGCCGAGTGGTCTGGGCGAACTACGTCTACGCGCCTGGGGCACGACTTGTCATGCAGCAGGACGGCAATCTGGTCTCCTACAGCCCGTCAGGCATGGCCGTCTGGAACACGGGGACATACAGCTCACCCGGGAGCACTGCTCTGCTCAGGGACGGTGGCTCCTTCTCCGTCAACAGCCCGCAAGGCGTTGTTCGCTGGTCTCGGTGATCGGGGCAGGACAGGACCGCTCCCCGTCCAGTCAAGACGGGCGTCCCCGGCCAGCTGGTCGAACAGTGCCTGCTCCGTTCCGTTGAGCCATCTCGGCCTGTGGCAACGGGAGCACGTATCGCTGCTCGGGTCCTCTTCATCCTGACGACGTCATCCGTTCTTCGGCGATCTTCAGGTCCAACTCTTGCGGGTGTGAGGCGGCGCCAGCACGCGCCGCCTCCGGTGCCTCGGTGGCGCCGAGCACCGGTGATCAACCAACCAACCAGCCACCGGAGCTGAGCCACGGCCCGGCCAGCCCACAACACAGCCCGCAATCCAGGAGTCGGTCATCACACACTCAGAACCCCCCGTGCCCGATGTCCGCTCGCTCTTCTCGAGGTGCTCGGTGTTGGCCGTGAGCGTCGCGGTGATCGCCTTGGTCGGCGCCCCCGCCGCTTCGGCGGAAGAGTCGGCTGCCCCTACGTCCGCCACGGCGGACCTCACGGTCACCGACGCTCCGGCACGACCACAGTCGACTCCCGAGGTCGGCGAAGCGAGCTCGATTCCTGCCGTGCAGCCGCCTGTGGTCGACGAGGACTCACCGGGACAGGTGGAGCTCGGCTCCACCATCGTGGGCCAGCTCGTCCAGGCGTGGCCAGAACACGCGACCGTCGACGAGGCCATGCAGAGCGATCAAGGGCCACTGGCGTTCGTGGAGCAGACCGACGGCTCGTCTGTGAGAGTCCCCAACGAAGATGTCGAGGACGTTCCGGTCGGTGCAACCGTGGAGGTCACCGTCGGCGACGAGATGGTCGACGCCTCGGCCGAGGTGGACGGTCTGCTGGCCGCCCGGGAGGTGCTCGAAGCCTCGGTGGTCGCTCCCGCGCCCGCGAGCCCGGCGATCGCCGCAGCAGGGACGGCGGTGACCAACAGCGTGACGATCGTGCGGGTGGTGCCGGCCGGTGGCCAGGCCGACTCGATGTCCGTCGCCACCCTCAGCAACGCGGTGAACGGGCCGGTGGCGGACTTCTGGAGGACGCAGAGCCGCGGTCGGATCCAGCTCGGCACCACCTCGGGTCCCACCGGCTGGATCACCTCAGGCGCGTCGTGTTCGGACCCGACAGGTCTCTGGAACTCCGCAGCGGCTGCTGCCGGCTGGACCGCGGGCCCGAACCGGCACCTTCTGGTCTACGTGAGTTCGCTTCCCCAGAGCCTGCCCGGTTGCTCCTACGGCCTGGCCGAAGTGGGCACATCAGCGACGTCCGGTGGACGCCTGTACGTACGTGCGGCCGGGACGTCGCTCATCGCGCACGAGCTGGGCCACAACTTCGGGCTGGGGCACTCGTCCCAGCTCCAGTGTGACGGGAGCGTCGAGACCGGGACCTGTCAGGTGTCGCCTTACCGGGACTTCTACGACGTCATGGGTGCGTCGTGGTCTCAGCTCGGTTCGCTCAATGCCGCGCAGGCCTCACGTCTCGGTGTCATTCCTCCGTCCTCGGCGCTGTCGATGTCCGCTGTCGATCGAGGAGCTTTCGTCGAACTCCAGCCCATGGGTGCGGAGGCAGGTGTCCGCACCCTCCGCCTGACGAGCGCGGCCGGGGAGGTCTACTGGCTGGAACTGCGGTCTGCGGTGGGGCAGGACAGGTGGATGGGCAGTGCATCAGCGAACGTATTCGGTCTGAACAGCGGCGTCCTCGTTCACCGTCCGGCGGATGCCGACGAAACGTCTCTGCTGCTGGACGCAACCCCCACCGGCCGGTCGGGGTGGGACTCCGATGGTCAGTCGGCGGTGCCGTTCGACGCTCCGGTGTCTCTTGCGGGGGGTGACTTCGTGGTGAGCGCCCATGCAACGCCGAGGGGAACGGTCACGATCATGGTGGCGACCCGAGCCCAGGGCCCCAGTGCGTTGGCGGCTGACCAGGCACTAGCCGCTGGGCAGGCCTTGGTGTCACCGGGTGGTGGGTTTCGGGCGACGTTGCAGTCGGACGGGAACCTGGTGGTGTACGGCTCTGGTGATCGGGTGTTGTGGGCCAACTACCGGTGGGCGCCGCCCCTTCCTGGTCGATCCGGCGGCCCTGCTCGCCGCCGACCGCTGGGMAGGCCTTGGTGTCGCCGGGTGGTGGGTTTCGGGCGACGTTGCAGTCGGACGGGAACCTGGTGGTGTACGGCTCTGGTGATCGGGTGTTGTGGGCCAACTACCGGTGGGCGCCGGGGAGTCGTCTGGTGATGCAGCCGGATGGCAACTTGGTGTCCTACGGGCCCTCGGGTGCGGTGACATGGCATGCCGGGACGTGGAACAACCCGGGTGCGGTGGCCCAGCTGCTCGACGACGGATCGCTGGCAGTNGGTGTCCTACGGGCCCTCGGGTGCGGTGACATGGCATGCCGGGACGTGGAACAACCCGGGTGCGGTGGCCCAGCTGCTCGACGACGGATCGCTGGCAGTGGTGGCTTCGGACGGTCGGGTGGTGTGGTCTTCGGGTTCGCACGCGGCTGCACGCTTGGGTGTGGGGCAGCAGCTGACCGCTGGGMAGGCCTTGGTGTCGCCGGGTGGTGGGTTTCGGGCGACGTTGCAGTCGGACGGGAACCTGGTGGTGTACGGCTCTGGTGATCGGGTGTTGTGGGCCAACTACCGGTGGGCGCCG
>NZ_LMQA01000003.1:0-421069 GCF_001424455.1 Geodermatophilus sp. Leaf369
GAGCCAGGATCAAACTCTCCGTAGATGATTTGATCACGGCTGAGAACCAAGAGTTGGCACTCTCGATGTCAATCAACCAAAGGAACCCATCCTGGCAAACCCAAAGGCACCCCAGGACTGGGGTAAAACATATGGCACTGACTTTCAGCACGCTGTTGAGTTCTCAAGGAGCGGACACTCAGGAACGCCAGCCCCAGAGGAGCTTCGTCTTCCCAGTGGATTGTCCTGCTCGGCGTCTCAGGCCCGACCTCGCGGTCGTTCCCGGCGCAGAGAGAAAGTTACGTGCCCGGACACCTGCCGTCAACCACGCAAGGGGCGGTTTCGTCGTCCTCCGGGCCCGTCCGGGTGCACCCGGAGGCAAACGTGCAGGTCAACCGGTTTCGATCCGGCCCGGTCTGCGAGGCAGGTCACGTGTCGCGGGTGTGTCCGGGGCGCGTCGCGAGGGTGTCGGCGCGCCCCGGCACCCGTCAGAGACCGAGGAGAGCGTCGATCCCGATGGTCAGACCAGGCCGGCGGGACACCTCGCGCACGGCCAGGAGCACCCCGGGCATGAACGAGGCCCGGTCGTAGGAGTCGTGCCGGAGGGTGAGCGTCTCCCCCGTGGCACCGAGGAGCACCTCCTCGTGGGCGACGAGTCCCGCCAGCCGGATCGAGTGCACGGGCACCCCGTCGACGTCGGCGCCACGGGCACCGGGGAGGGAGGACTCCTCCTGGGTGGCGTCGGGCGCCGGGGCCATGCCGGCCGCCCGGCGCGCGTCGGCGATCACCGAGGCCGTCCGGGACGCGGTGCCCGACGGGGCGTCGACCTTCCCGGGGTGGTGCAGCTCGATGACCTCGACGGAGGGGAAGAAGCGGGCCGCCTCGGCGGCGAAGCGCATGAGCAGGACCGCGCCGATGCCGAAGTTGGGCGCGATCAGCACACCGAGCTCGGGCTTGGGCTCCAGCCACTCCCGGATGGTGGCGATCTTGGCGTCGTCGAAGCCCGTCGTCCCCACCACGCAGTGGATGTTCTGGTCGATGCAGAAGCGGATGTTCTCCATGACCGACTCGGGCCGGGTGAAGTCGACGGCCACCTGGGCTCCCCCGTCGGCGACGTTGAAGAGCCACTCGCTGCCCTCGACCATGGCGACGAGCTCGAGGTCGTCGGCGTCGTTGACGGCCTTGCAGACCTCGACGCCCATGCGCCCGCGGGCACCCAGGACGGCGACCGAGGTGAGCGGGACCTCGGGGGTCGGGGTGGTGACGGCTTCGGGGGTGCTGGTGGTCATGTCGGCACTCTCACCAACCCCGCCCCGGGATGCAACCCGGTCAGGCGGGCGGGCGGACCCGGGCGACGGACCGCCACAGCAGGAGGCCCAGCGCGACCCCCACGACATCGGCGACCCAGTCGCCGGCCGAGGCGTCCCGGCCCACCAGGTCGGTGCCCTGCACCACCTCGCTCACGGCGGCGTACCCGACGAGGGCGACACCCACGAGCACCTCGCGGATGCCGGCCCACCGGGAGGTGAACGCCAGGACCAGGAAGAGACCGGCGTGCACGAGCTTGTCGACCCCGGGCGGGGAGGAGGGCACGTCGGAGGGGGGTGCGAAGAGCACGGCCAGCGACACCAGCACCGCGACGGCGAACGCGCCGCGGGCCAGCGCCCCGTGCTCGACGAACCACTCCCTCATGCGGCGAGCGCCTCCAGGTCCTTCTGCCGGTAGGGGCCGACCACGGCCAGGCACAGGTCGCGGGTGAGCAGGTCGGCAGCGACCGCGCGCACCGCCGCGGTGTCCACCCCGTCCAGCCGGGCCAGCACCTCGGGCACCGGCACGTACTCCCCGTAGGACAGCTCGCTCTTGCCGAGTCGACTCATCCGCGACCCGGTGTCCTCCAACCCCAGGACGAGACCACCCCGGAGCTGCCCGATCCCCCGGGCAACCTCCTCGTCGGAGATCCCGTCGGCCGCCACCTCGGTCAGCGAGGCGCGCACCAGGCGGAGCACCTCGGGCACCCGCTTGGGCGCACACCCCGCGTAGACCGAGAACACCCCGGTGCCCGCGTAGTGGGTGAGCGACGAGCCCACGCTGTAGACCAGTCCGCGCTTCTCGCGGACCTCCTGGAACAGCCGGGAGCTCATCCCCCCACCGACGGCGGCGTCCAGCACGGCCGCGGCGTACCGGCGGTCGTCCAGCCGCCCCAGCCCGATCCCGCCCAGCAGCAGGTGGGTCTGCTCGGTCTTCCGGTGGATCAGACCCGTGCGGTGCGCCGGCGTCGTCAGTGCCACGTCCTCCCCCGACCGCAACGGGTCGGGCCGGGCCGGGCCTGACAACCGGTCGCCGAAGGCGGCGTGCACCAGCGCCAGCACCTGGGCGTGGTCCACCCGCCCTGCCGCGGCGACGACGATAGAGGGGGTGGCGTAACGGCCCCGGTACCAGCCGTCGACGTCGTCCCGGGTCAGGGACTCGATGGACTCCACCGTGCCCAGCACCGACCGCCCGAGCGGGGTGTCGCCGAACAGGGTGTCGGAGAACAGGTCGTGCACGGCGTCGGCTGGCTCGTCGTCGCGCATCGCGATCTCCTCGAGCACCACCGTGCGCTCGGACTCCAGGTCCGGCGCGGTGTTGAGCGCATCGGTGACCAGGTCGCCGAGCAGCGTCACCGCCAGGGGGAGGTCGCTGGCGAGCACGTTGGCGTAGTAGCAGGTGTGCTCCTTGGCGGTGAAGGCGTTCATCTCACCGCCCACCGCGTCCATGGCGGTGGCGATCTCGAGGGCACTGCGGCTGCGGGTGCCCTTGAAGAGCAGGTGCTCCAGGAAGTGCGAGGAGCCGGCCAGGCCCGGGGTCTCGTCGCGCGACCCCACGCCCACCCAGATGCCGACGGTGGCCGAGAGGACACCGGGCATCAGCTCGGTGATCACCCGCAGGCCGCCGGGCAGCGCGGTGCGCTCCACCCGGCCGCCGAACTCGTCGACGTCCAGCAGCTCGGTGTGCCCGACGGCCACCGGGGTGGGCGCGGCCGCAGCCGCACCCACCCCGGTGCCGTTCAGGCTGGTGTCAGCCGTGGTCACTCACCCGCGGGTGCAGCGGCCTCGGCCGGCGCGTCCTCGGAGGAGGCGCCGCCCTCGACGACCGGGACCAGGCTGATCTTGCCGCGGGCGTCGATG
Source organism: Geodermatophilus sp. Leaf369 (assembly GCF_001424455.1). Lineage (NCBI taxonomy): Bacteria > Bacillati > Actinomycetota > Actinomycetes > Geodermatophilales > Geodermatophilaceae > Geodermatophilus > Geodermatophilus sp. Leaf369. Next base: position 3,147 of record NZ_LMQA01000003.1, read on the forward strand.
TCGGTGATCTCGACCTGCAGCTTGTCGCCGACGTTCGCGACGTCCTCGACCTTGGCGATCCGCTTGCCGTTGCCCAGCTTGCTGATGTGCACCAGGCCGTCGCGGCCGGGCAGCAGCGAGACGAAGGCACCGAAGGCGGTGGTCTTGACGACCGTGCCCAGGAACCGCTCGCCGACCTTGGGCAGCGTCGGGTTCGCGATCGCGTTGATCTTGTCCACCGCGGCCTGGGCCGACGGGCCGTCGGAGGCACCGACGTAGATCGTGCCGTCGTCCTCGATGGTGATGTCGGCGCCGGTCTCGTCCTGGATCGCGTTGATCATCTGGCCCTTGGGCCCGATGACCGCACCGATCTTGTCCACGGGGATGCGGACCGTGGTCACCCGGGGGGCGAACGGGCTCATCTCGTCGGGGCCGTCGATCGCCTCGAGCATCACGTCGAGGATGTGCAGCCGGGCCGCGCGGGCCTGGGTCAGCGCAGCCGCGAGGACGTCGGAGGGGATGCCGTCGAGCTTGGTGTCCAGCTGGAGGGCGGTCACGAAGTCCTTGGTGCCGGCGACCTTGAAGTCCATGTCACCGAAGGCGTCCTCCGCGCCGAGGATGTCGGTCAGCGCGACGTACTCGGTCTTCCCGTCGACCTCGTCGGAGACCAGGCCCATGGCGATGCCGGCGACCGGGGCGCGCAGCGGCACACCGGCGTTGAGCAGCGACAGGGTGGAGGCGCAGACCGAGCCCATCGACGTCGAGCCGTTGGAGCCCAGCGCCTCGGACACCTGACGGATCGCGTAGGGGAACTCCTCGCGGTCGGGCAGCACGGGCAGCAGCGCCCGCTCGGCCAGCGCGCCGTGGCCGATCTCGCGGCGCTTGGGCGAACCCACGCGACCGGTCTCACCGGTGGAGTACGGCGGGAAGTTGTAGTTGTGCATGTAGCGCTTGCGGGTCACCGGGTTCAGCGTGTCCAGCTGCTGCTCCATGCGGAGCATGTTCAGCGTGGTGACGCCCATGATCTGGGTCTCGCCACGCTCGAACAGCGCCGAACCGTGCACCCGCGGGAGCACCTCGACCTCGGCCGACAGGGGCCGGATGTCGGTGACGCCGCGGCCGTCGATGCGGACCTTGTCGCGCAGGATGCGCTGACGGACGACCTTCTTGGTCACCGCGCGGAAGGCACCGGAGACCTCCTTCTCGCGACCCTCGAACTGGTCGGCCAGCGCGGCCTTGACCTCGTCCTTGAGCGCGTCGGTGGCGTCGTCGCGGTCGGCCTTGCCGGGGATCGCCTGGGCGACGGCGAGCTTCTCGGCGGCCTGGGCGTCCACGGCGGCGTACACGTCGTCCTGGTAGTCCAGGAAGCGCGGGAAGGTGCCGACCGGCTTGGCGGCGGCCTCGGCGAGCGTCGCCTGGGCGTCGCACAGCGCCTTGATGAAGGGCTTGGCGGCCTCGAGGCCCTGGGAGACGACCTCCTCGGTGGGCGCGGTCGCGCCACCGGCGATGAGCTCGATCGTCTTCTCGGTGGCCTCGGCCTCGACCATCATGATCGCGACGTCGCCGTCGGGCAGGACCCGACCGGCCACGACCATGTCGAAGACGGCGTCCTCGAGCTCGGCGTGCGTCGGGAAGCCGACCCACTGCCCGTTGATCAGGGCCACCCGGGTGGCACCGACCGGGCCGGAGAAGGGCAGACCGGACAGCTGGGTCGACGCCGAGGCGCCGTTGATCGCCAGCACGTCGTACAGGTGGTCGGGGTCCAGCGACAGCACGCTGATGACGACCTGGACCTCGTTGCGCAGGCCCTTGGCGAAGGTCGGGCGCAGCGGGCGGTCGATCAGCCGGCAGGTGAGGATCGCGTCCTCGGAGGGGCGACCCTCACGACGGAAGAAGGAACCGGGGATCTTCCCGATCGCGTACATCCGCTCCTCGACGTCCACGGTCAGCGGGAAGAAGTCCAGCTGCTCGCGGGGGGAACGGCCGGCCGTCGTGGCCGACAGCAGGGTGGTGTCGCCCATCGAGACGACGACCGAACCGGCGGCCTGCTTGGCGAGGCGGCCGGTCTCGAAGGTGATGGTGCGGGAGCCCAGGGCCCCGTTGTCGATGACGGCGGAGGCGGTGAAGACGCCGTCCTCGAAGTCGTCGGTGAAGGTGTCTGTGGTGGGTGCGGACATCGTGTCCTCTTCCTGCGCCGCATGCGGCGGCGCCCTCTTGGTCGGCGGGGTGCGCCGGTGGTCCGGGAGACCGGTCTTCGATCGAAGCCCTCGGGTCGCGCGGTCGGGAGGCCCGGCGCGTCGTGCGCCGGACGTCCGCTGCGTCCCGGGGGCCACCACCGAGGACCGGGCCTGTGCGTTCCAGGGGGACCTGCCGGCGGACGGACCGCCTGGGGGGTGATGCCCCGTCCGGCGGGTGCCGGACGAGTGAGGGGACCGACCCGGCAGTGCCGGAGCGGTCCCCTCGACGTGCTAGCGGCGCAGGCCGAGCCGCTCGATCAACGTGCGGTACCGGCCGATGTCGGTCTTGGCCAGGTAGTTCAGCAGCCGGCGACGCCGGCCGACCAGCAGGAGCAGGCCCCGCCGGCTGTGGTGGTCGTGCTTGTGCATCTTCAGGTGCTCGGTCAGGTCGCTGATCCGTCGGGTCAGCATCGCGACCTGCACCTCGGGGGAACCGGTGTCGCCCTCGACCGTCGCGTACTCGGTCATGATCTGCTTCTTCGTCGCACTCTCGAGTGCCATGTGGTGCCTCCTGGGCAGGTCACGTGTGGCCCCCGGTCGGTGTCACGGGGGCAGCATGCACACGCGTCGGTTGCCCGACGCTGTGCCCAGGGTACATGTCTGACTGTCGCCCTCCGGGCTCCGACCGCGGCCAGGAGCCGTGCCCGACCTGGGACGAGTCCGTCGTGCCGGTCCTCGGGGACCCTCCGGGCCCCCTCGTCTCGGCATTCCGGGGACGGCCGTCTCGACGTCGTCCCACCCGGGTCCCGAGGGAGACCTCGGTCGGGCTCTCAGGTGAGGCGGAGGACCTTTCTCGTGTCTTCCACGTCGGTCGCCATCTGGACGACGAGGGCCTCGGCGCCCTCGTAGGCGGTCATGGGGCGCAGGCGCTCGACGAACTCGACGCCGACGTGCTCGCCGTAGAGGTCGCCCGTCCAGTCCAGGAGGAAGGCCTCGACGGTGCGGCGGGTGCCCTGGAAGGTGGGGTTGGTGCCGACGGAGATGGCCGCCGGGTGGGTGCCCTGGTGCCGGCCGCGGGAGTCCTTGAGGACCAGGGTGCCGGCGTACACCCCGTCGGCGGGGACGGCGGTGTACAGCGGGGACTCGACGTTGGCCGTCGGGTAGCCCAGCTCCCGGCCGCGCCGCTCCCCCCGGACGACGACGCCGTCCACCCGGTGCGGGCGGCCCAGCGCGCGGGCCGCGGACAGCAGGTCACCGGCGGCCACGCAGGCCCGGATGTAGGTGGAGGAGATGGTGACCTCTCCCCCGTCGGCGCCGTCCACCGCCATCGCGGTCTCCAGCGCCAGCCCCTCCACGCCGAAGCCGAAGCGCCGTCCCTCGCGGGTCAGCGAGGCGACGTCGCCGGCGGCCCGGTGGCCGTAGCTGAAGTTCTCCCCCACCACGACGGCCGCGGCGTGCAGGTGCTCGACCAGCACGGTGTGCGTGAAGCCCTCCGGGGACAGCCGGCTGAACTCGGGGGTGAAGGGCAGCACGCACATCGCGTCGACACCGAGCTCGGCGACCAGCTCGGCCTTGCGGTCGGCCGAGGTCAGGATCGCCGGGTGCGCCCCGGGCCGGACCACCTCGGCCGGGTGCGGGTCGAAGGTGAGCAGCAGGGCCGGGCGGCCCAGGCTGCGCGCCTTGGCCACCGCGGCCGCGATGAGCTGCTGGTGGCCGCGGTGCACCCCGTCGTACATCCCGACGGTGACCACGGTGCGTCCGAGGTCACCGGGAGTGGCCTCCAGGCCACGCCAGAGCTGCACGGTCAGCCGGCGGTGACGGTGTGCAGCCAGCCGTGGTCGTCGGCGACCCGGCCGTGCTGGACGTCGAGCAGCCGCTCGCGCAGCGCCATCGTGAGCGTGCCGGGGGTGCCGTCGCCGACGGTGAAGTCACCGGTGCGCGCCTTGACCTCGCCGACCGGGGTGATGACGGCGGCGGTGCCGCAGGCGAAGGTCTCGGTGATCGACCCGTCGGCGACGCCGGCCCGCCACTCCTCGACGGTGAACCGGCGCTCGGTGACCGTGTGCCCCATCTCGCGGGCCACGGTGATCAGCGAGGCCCGGGTGATGCCGGGCAGGAGCGTGCCGGTGAGCTCGGGGGTGACCAGCTCGGCGTCGGCACCGGAGCCGAGGACGAAGAACAGGTTCATCCCGCCCATCTCCTCGACGTACTTCTTCTCCGTCGCGTCCAGCCAGACGACCTGGTCGCAGCCGGCCGCGATGGCCTGCTCCTGGGCCAGCAGGCTCGCGGCGTAGTTGCCGGCGCACTTGACGTCGCCGGTGCCGCCGGGAGCGGCCCGGATGTAGTCCTCGGAGAGGTAGACCGACACCGGCTGGACCCCGCGCGGGAAGTAGGCACCGGCCGGGCTGGCGATGACGACGAACAGGTACTCCGCGGCCGGCCGGACGCCGAGGAACGGCTCGATCGCCAGCTCGTAGGGCCGGATGTAGAGCGTCTGGTCGGGGCCGGTGGGCACCCAGTCGCGGTCGGCGTCGACGAGGGCGTCGACGGCGGCGAGGAAGCCGTCACGCGGGACCGGGGGCATGGCCATCCGGACCGCGCCGCGGGCCATCCGGGCGGCGTTCTGCTCGGGCCTGAAGACCGCGACCGAGCCGTCGGGCTGGGCGTAGGCCTTGAGCCCCTCGAAGATCGACTGGGCGTAGTGCAGCGCGGCGGTGCTGGGGTCCAGCTGCAGCGGGGCGTACCCGGTCAGCTTCGCCTCGGTCCAGCCCTGCCCGGCGACGTAGCGGGCCACGACCATGTGGTCGGTGAAGACCTTGCCGAAGCCGGGGTCGGCGAGCAGCTGCTCGCGGTCGGCGGCGGACCGGCGGGGAGCCTCCTCCACCACCAGCGGCACGCCCTCGCTGAAGAGGCGAGAGGAGGCGCGGCTGTCGGTGAGCGTGTCGGTCATGGCTCCCACTCGGGCGGTACGGGCGGCACCGTCCGGCTGCCCGGACGACGCGTCGGGCACGGCGCCCGGCTCCTGCACCCTAGCCGCGCGACCCGTCGGGAGGAGAGCGCGCACCTACCCTGGCCGCATGCAGCCACCGGGTACGCCGTGGACGTCGTCCGGGGTGCGCCGGGTGCAGGTGCGGTTGCACGGGCACGACCTCTCGGCCCGGGTCGGCGGCACCGACGGTCCGGTGCTCCTGCTGCTGCACGGGCTGCTGGGCTCGGGCGCCGCGTTCGGCCCGGCACTGGACGAGCTGGCCCGCACCCACCGGGTGGTCGCCCCGGACCTGACCGGCCACGGGGAGTCGGAGAAGCCGCCCGGGGACTACAGCCTGGGCTCCTTCGCCACCCTGGCCCGCGACCTGCTCGTCGTGCTCGGGGTGGACGCCGCCACCGTGGTCGGACACAGCCTGGGTGGTGGCGTCGCACTCCAGTTCGCCCACCAGTTCCCGGCGATGGCGCAGCGGCTGGTGCTGGTGGACTCCGGCGGCCTGGGCCGGGACGTGAGCCCGGCGCTGCGCGCGGTCACGCTGCCCGGGGCCGAGTGGGTGCTGCCGGCGGTGTTCAACCGGTACACCCGGGCGGCCGGACGACGGGTGCTGGCCCCGCTGCAGCGCTGGACGCCGCCGGGCACCGCCCAGGTGGTCTCCGGCCTGGACACCCTGGCCGACGCCGACGCCCGGGCCGCGTTCGTGCTCACCGCCCGGGCCGTGCTGGACCTCGGCGGGCAGCGGGTCAGCGCCGCCGACCGGGTCTACCTGGCCGAGGCCCTGCCGGTGCTCCTGGTGTGGGGCGGCAGGGACACCGTCATCCCCGCCCGGCACGCCGACGAGCTGCACGCGCTGCTGCCGGGCAGCCGGCTGGAGGTCTTCCCCGGCGCCGGGCACTTCCCGCAGGTCGACGACCCCGGCCGGTTCGCCGCCGTCGTCAGCGACTTCGTGGCGACGACGGCGGACCGGGTGCTCGACCCCACCGAGCGCGAGGCCCGGTGGGCCGCCGCGGTGCGGGGGGCCTCGGCGGTGGTCGACGCGCCGGACGTCAGGCCCTCGGCGACGCCTGGGTGACGACCTCGAAGGACCAGATGCTCGAGCCGGTGGCGGCCGGGCCCTGGCCCTCGGGGGCGCTGCGCGCCTGCGCGTGGCCGCGGGCGAAGTCCTGGCCGTTCTGCCAGGCCTCGAAGTCGGCCTCGCTGCGCCAGCGGGTGTAGACGAGGTAGGAGTCGGTGCCCTCCACCGGGCGCAGCAGCTCGAACCACTCGAACCCGTCGGAGGACTCGACCGCCCCGGCCCGGTTGCTGAAACGCTCCTCCAGTCGCTCGCGGGCCTCGGCGGGCACGGTCAGCACGTTGATCTTCACGACGCTCATGCCCCCGAGTCTGCCCACCCGCCGCGCCCACGACACTGGGGCGGTGACCGAGAACCGCACCGCCGACGTCGGCGTCGCCCGGCTGGACGTCGACCGCGCCGCCCGCACCGGCACCCCCGAGGTGGTCTACGCCGAGGGCAAGACCCCGGCGCAGACCGTCACCTGCCTGGCCGGCCTGCTCGACGCCGGCGCCCCGCTGGCCTGGGCCACCCGGGTCTCCCCCGCCACCGCGGCCGCGGTGCTCGAGCGCTGGCCCGAGGCGCACGTCGACCCGGTCGCCCGCGTGGCCCGGGTGGGCACCGTGCCGCCGCCGGTCGGTGAGGTGCTCGTCCTGACCGCCGGGACGTCGGACGACGCGGTGGCCGCCGAGGTGGCCGCGACCCTCACGGCCAGCGGCGTGGGCTGCCGGCGGGTGGACGACGTGGGCGTCGCCGGCATCCACCGGGTGCTCGCGGTGGCCCCGGACCTCGCCCGGGCCGACGCGGTGGTCGTCGTGGCCGGCATGGACGGCGCGCTGCCCAGCGTGGTGGCCGGGCTGACCGACCGGCTGGTCGTCGCCGTCCCCACGTCGGTGGGCTACGGCGCGGCCTTCGACGGGCTGGCCGCGCTGCTGACCATGCTCACCGCCTGCGCCCCGGGGGTGCTGGTGGTCAACATCGACAACGGGTTCGGCGCCGGGGTGGCCGCGGCGCGGATCGCCCGCTCGGCTCAGCGGTAGCGGGCGGGGTCGGCCAGCAGCTCGTTCATCGAGCCGGACCGGAAGCCGCGGGGGTCGAGCTCGACGGTGTCGAACCCGCGCACCACCGCCAGCAGCTCGGGACCGACCAGCGGGACCAGCTGCGCGTCGAGCTCCACCCGGGCCCGGTCGCCGAGGTCGCGCACCCGCAGGTCGCGCACGGTCAGCCCGGCGTCGGCCAGCGCCAGCCGCAGCGCCACCTCGGCGGCCTCCACCCGGGCCAGCCGGGGCGCCGACACCGGCACCCCGTAGGCGATCCGGCTGGCCAGGCACGCCGCGGCCGGCTTGTCGGCCAACGGGAGACCCCAGGCGCGGGCGGCGGCGCGGACGTCGGCCTTGGTCATCCCCGCGTCGGCCAGCGGGGTGCGCGCCCGGCGTTCGGCGGCGGCCCGGATGCCCGGCCGGAAGCCGGCCACGACGTCGTCGGCGTTGGTGCCGGTGGCCACGTCGGCGATGCCCAGCTCGGTGGCCAGCGGCCGGAGGGTGTCCATCAGCTCGGCCTTGCAGGAGAAGCACCGGGCCCCGCTGTTGGCCACGTAGTCGGGCCGGGCGAGCTCGTCGGTCGAGGGCTCCTCGTGCCGCACCCCGAGGCCGGCGGCGAAGGCCCGCGCCGCCGTCCGCTCGGCGGCGGGCAGGGACGCCGAGACCGCGGTGGCGGCGACCACCCGGTCGGCGCCCAGGGCCCGGACGGCGGCGGCCAGCACCACGCCGGAGTCCACCCCGCCGGAGAACGCCACCAGGACGGCGGGCATCGACCCGAGGTCGGCGTGCAGGGCCGCGACCCGGTCAGCGACGATCTGCTCCAGCACCACGCCTTCGAGGGTGTCACGGACGGGAGTGGGTGTGACGGTCTGGTTCGTGCTCGCCGCGGTCGCGGCGATGGTCGTGAACAGCGCTGCGTCGCTCCTGGAGGCCGAGGGCAGTCGGCGGGTGCGGCCCGGGCGGCCGGTGTGGACCCAACCGGTCTGGGTCGGTGGTCTGCTGCTGGACGCGACGGGCTGGGTGCTGTCGGTGGTGGCCCTGCGCGGGCTGCCGGTCGTGACCGTGCAGTCGGTGCTGGCCGGGGCCGTGGCGGTGACCACGGTCGCCGGGCAGCGGGGCCGCCCCGGTGGGCTGCCCGCGAGGCAGGTGGCCGGGGTGGTCGCCGTCGTCCTCGGGCTGGTGGTGGTCGCGCTGTCGGCGCAGCCGGGCCGGGCCGCGGCGCTGCCCCCGGCCGCGGTCCCCGTGCTGCTCGGCGCGGCGCTGCTGTGTCTGCTGGCGCTGGAGCCGGTGCGCCGCTCGGTGCACCCGCTGCGCATCGCCGCGCTGGCCGGGCTCGCCTACGGCGGGGTGGCGCTGTCGGTGCGCGCGCTGCACGTGCGCTCGGGGGTGTGGGCCAGCGTGCTGGAGCTGGCCGCGGAGCCCCTGGCCTACGCCGTGCTGGTGTTCGGCCTCTGCGGCACCCTCTGGCTGGCCGCCGCGCTGCGGTACGGCGTGGTCGGCACGGTGAGCGCGGTGCAGTCGGTGAGCCAGGTGGTGGTGCCCGGCCTGATCGGGCTGGTGCTGCTCGGTGACCGGGTGCGACCGGGGTGGGTGCCCGCCCTGGGGCTCGGTCTGGTGCTCACCGTGGCCGGGGTCGCCGTGCTGGCCCGGGCCACGGCGCTCAGGCCGGGAAGCCCACGCTGACCCGGGCGGTCGACCCCGCGTCCTCGACCAGGGCGACCAGCCGGCCGTCGGGGGCTACGGCGGCGTGCAGCCCGGGCGCCCCGGAGGCCGGGACCCGCTTCCCGTGGCCCAGGTCGACCGCCTCGGCCGCGGTCACCGGCCGCTCGGGGAAGACCGCGGTGGCCGCGGCGGTGAGCGGGACGAACCCGGGCCCCTCCCCCGCGAGCAGCGCGGCCGCGGCCTCCTCCACGACGAGCGCGCGCGCCTGGTCGAAGGGACCCGAGCGGGTGCGGCGCAGCGCGGTGAGGTGCCCCCCGACGCCGAGCAGCGCCCCGGCGTCCCGGGCGATGGCCCGCACGTAGGTGCCGGTGGAGCAGGTGACGGTGACGTCGACGTCGACCAGGTCCGGTGTCGGGCGCTCGATGCGGTGCACCTCGAGGGCGTGCACGACGACCGAGCGGGCGGTGAGCTCGAACTCCTCCCCCGCTCGCACCCGGTCGTAGGAGCGCACGCCGTCGACCTTGACCGCGCTCACCGACGAGGGCACCTGCTGCAGCGGCCCGGTCTGCGCGGCCAGGGCAGCCCGGACCTCCTCGTCGGTGAGGTGCCCGGCCGGCGTCGTCACCAGCACGTCGCCCTCCCGGTCGTCGGTGACCGTGGTCTGCCCGAGGCGGACGGTGGCCTCGTAGGTCTTGTCGTTGCCGGACAGGTGGCCCAGCAGCCGGGTCGCCGCCCCGACGCCGAGCACCAGCACGCCGGTGGCCATCGGGTCCAGCGTGCCGGCGTGCCCGACCTTGCGGACGCTCAACGCGCGCCGGGCCCGGGCGACCACGTCGTGGGAGGTCATGCCCGGCGCCTTGTCGACGACCAGCAGGCCAGGGGCGACGTCGGCGTCGGGCTTCCGCGGACTCATGGGTGCACCACGCTCATGCCCCCACCGTGACAGAGGCGCGCGTCCACCGGTCACCCAGCACCCGGACGACGACGGCGACCAGCCGCAGCGCGATGAACAGGGTCAGCCCGCTCCACACCCCGGCCAGCCCCCAGCCCAGCGGCACCGACAGCAACGAGAGCGGCACGAACCCGACCAGGGCCGCCCCGATGGTCACCGTGCGCAGGTAGCCGACGTCCCCGGCGCCCATGAGCACGCCGTCCAGGGCGAAGACCACCCCGGCCAGCGGCTGCATCAGGGCCAGGAACCACCAGACGACCGCGGCCTGGGCGAGCACCGCGGGGTCGTCGGTGAACACCCCTGGCAGCACCGGTCGCACGGCGAGGAGGACGGCGGCGACCAGCACCCCGGTGCCCAGCCCCCACCAGACGACCCGCAGCGCGGTGGCGCGTGCCTCGGCGACCCGGCCGGCACCCAGGGCCTGACCGACCAGGGTCTGCGCGGCCACGGCGTAGGCGTCGAGCACGAGGGCCAGGAACAGCCAGAGCTGCAGGGCGATCTGGTGCGCCCCGAGCTCGGCGGTGCTCGAGCGGGCCACCACCCCCGCGGCGGTGGCGAAGGCCGCCTGCAGCACGAACGCCCGCAGCAGGAGGTCCCGGCCGATGACCAGCTGCACCCCGAGGGCTCGCGGACGGGGGCGCCACGCGACCCGCTCGGAGGCCAGCGAGCGGAGGAAGAGCAGCGCGGTCACGGTCTGACCGGCGACGTTGGCCCAGGCCGAGCCGACCAGGCCCATGCCCGCGGTGTAGACCAGCAGCGGGTTGAGCACCAGGGACAGCAGGCTGCCGGCCAGCACGAAGACCACCGGGCGGCGCAGCTCCTGCACCCCGCGCAGCCAGCCGTTCCCCGCCAGTGACACCAGCAGCAGCGGCAGACCCAGCGAGGCGATCCGCAGCCAGCCCTCTGCCGCGGTGGCGACCGGCCCGGCGCCGCCGGCCAGCAGCCGGGTGAGCGGGCCGGCGGCGAGCTGGAAGCCCAGCGTCACGACCACGCCGATCCCGAGCGCCAGCCAGGTGGCCTGCACGCCCTCGGCGACGGCGCCCGCCCGGTCCCCGGCGCCGGCTCGGCGGGCGGCGCGGGCGGTGGTGCCGTAGGCCAGGAAGTTCAGCAGCGCGGCGGCCCAGGCGAGCAGTCCCCCGCCGACGGCCAGCCCGCCCAGCGCCGTCGTCCCGAGGTTGCCGACGACGGCGGTGTCCACCAGCAGGTACAGCGGCTCGGCGGCCAGCACGACCAGCGCCGGGAGCGCCAGGGAGGGGACCGACCTGCTCACAGCGCAGCGCGGATCGCGGCGACCGTCTCCTCGAGGTCGCGGTGGGAGGTGAAGCCCGCGGCCATCCGGTGCCCACCACCGCCCAGGGACTGGGCCACCGCCGAGACGTCGGTGCCGCCCCGGGACCGCAGCGACACCGACCAGCTGCCGTCCGCGGCGCCCTTGAGCACGCAGGCCACGTCGGCCTCCTGCGCCGAGCGGACGACGTCCACCAGCGCCTCGAGCTGGTCGGCAGCCAGGCCGTGCTCCCCGGCCTCGGCGACGGTGGCCCAGGTCCAGACCAGGCCCGCGCCGGTGTCGGGTTCGAGCACCGCGCGTCCGGTCGCGGTCGACAGCAGCCCCAGCCAGCCGAAGGGCGCGGTGTCGAAGAGCCGCTGGCTGATCCGGGCGTGGTCGATGCCGGTGTCCAGCAGCCGGGCCGCCAGGTGGTGCGTGCCGGGCGCGGTGTTGCCGAACCGGAAGGACCCGGTGTCGGCGGCGAGGCCGGCGTACAGGCAGGTGGCGAGCGTGGCGTCCAGCGGGACGCCGAGGCCGTCGAGCAGGTCGGCGACCAGCGCGACGGTGGCCGCGGCGTCGGGGTCGATCAGCGTGACGTGGCCGAAGCCGGGGTTGGAGGCGTGGTGGTCGACCACCAGGGACGCCGGGGCGGCCAGCAGCACCGGCCCGACGTCGCCGAGGCGACGCAGGTCGGCGGCGTCCAGGCTGACCACCAGGTCGGGGTCGGCGGGCAGCCGGTCGCTGGACACCAGGGCGTCGGCCCCGGGCAGCCACCCCAGCGAGGCCGGCAGCACGAAGGGTGCCGGGAAGGTCGCGGTCACCCGTGCCCCGCGCCGGCGGAGTCCCTCGGCCAGGGCCAGCGTGCTGCCCAGCGCGTCCGCGTCGGGCTGCACGTGCCCCGACAGCACCACGGTCGCGCCGTCGTCGGCGGCGCGGGTGAGCAGCGCGACGGCGGCCTCGAGGGCGCCGACCGGGGCCACCGGGGTCAGCTGTCGGTGGGGCCGGGGTCGGCCACCGGCACCTCGTCGGGCTCCTCGCCCGGTGATCCGCCGGCGACCGGGATGGCCGGGCCGCCGTCGGAGGGCTCGTCGGCGGCGATCGAGGCCGCGTTCGCGTCGGTGGCCGGGTCGGCGTCCCCTGCCATGCCCTGCTTGCCGCCGGCGGTCGGGTCGGCGGAGTCGGGGCTGCCGGCCTGGTCCCCGGGCACGCTGCGCCCACCCAGGGTCGACTCGGGCTGGGACTCCGCCGGGGTGTTCGGGTCCGGGTCGACGGCCTCGGTCGCGGCGCGGTCCTGGGGCTCGGTCACGGGGTGCTCCTCTGGTCCAGCGTGTGGGCCCGCAGGTCGTGCAGGTCGCCCGCGGTCGGGTCGGCGGGGGTCTCCTCGGACCCGCTGGCGTCGTCGTCCTCGTCGTCGTCCTCGAGGGCCGGCTTCTTGTACGGGTCGGGCTCACCGGCGTACGCGGCGCCCTCGCGGGCCCGGGCCAGCTCGGCGTCGGCGTGCCGGGCGCGCTCAAGGGCCTCCTCGAGCTCGCGGGCGGTGTCCGGGACGACGTCGGCGATGAACTCCAGCGTCGGGACGAACTTGATCCCGGTCTGCTTGCCGACCGTGGACCGCAGCACCCCGGTGGCGCTGGCCAGCGCGGTCGCGGAGTCCGCGACGGTCTGGGCGTCGCCGTAGACGGTGTAGAACAGCGTGGCCTCGCGGAGGTCGCTGGTCACCCGCGCGTCGGTGATGGTGACCATCCCCAGCCGCGGGTCCTTGATCTGCATCTCGATCGTGGCGGAGACGATCTGGCGGATGCGCACCGCCAGCCGGCGTGCCCGGGCGGGGTCGGCCATCGGAACTCCTCAGGAATCGGTCGAGCTGATCAGTTGGCGGTGCGTGGCGAGCAGCGTCACCTCGGGGCGGTCGGCCAGCAACCGCTCGCACGCGTCGAGCACATCGGTGACCTGGGCGGCCTCGCCGGCCACCGTGGCGACCCCGACCTGCACCCTGCGGTGCAGGTCCTGGTCGCCGACCTCGGCGGCCGCGACGGCGAAGCGGCGCCGCAGCTCGGCCACGATCGGCTTCACCACGGCGCGCTTCTCCTTCAGCGAGTGCACGTCGCCCAGCAGCAGGTCGGCGGTCAGCGAACCGGTGAACACCCGTCCGCCTCCCGCCGACCTGCTGTCGTGGAGATGTCGATCAGACCCGCGGCTTCTCGCGCAGCTCGAACGTCTCGATGACGTCCTCGGGCTTGATGTCGTTGAACGACCCCAGCCCGATGCCGCACTCGTAGCCCTCGCGGACCTCGGTCGCGTCGTCCTTGAAGCGGCGCAGCGAGTCCACCGACAGGTTGTCGGCGACGACCGCACCGTCGCGGATGAGCCGGGCCTTGCTGTTGCGCACGATCGTGCCGCTGCGCACCAGCGAACCCGCGACGTTGCCGATCTTGGGCACCCGGAAGACCTCGCGGACCTCCGCGCGGCCCAGCTGGACCTCCTCGTAGATCGGCTTGAGCATGCCCTTGAGCGCGGCCTCGATCTCCTCGATGGCCTGGTAGATGACCGAGTAGTACCGGACGTCCACGCCTTCGCGGTTGGCGAGCTCGGTGGCCTGACCCTCGGCCCGGACGTTGAAGCCCAGGACGATGACGTCGTCGGCCAGCGCGAGGTCGATGTCGCTCTTGGTGATGCCGCCGACGCCGCGGTGGATGACCCGCAGCGACAGGTCGTCGTCGACCTCGATCTTCATCAGCGCCTCTTCCAGCGCCTCGACGGTGCCGGAGTTGTCGCCCTTGATGATCAGGTTGAGCTCGCGGCTCTCCTTGAGCGCTGCGTCCAGGTCCTCGAGGCTGATCCGCTTGCGCGCCGAGGCGTTCTGCGCGTTGCGGATCCGGGCCTCACGGCGACCGGCGATCTGCCGGGCCGTGCGGTCCTCCTCGACGACGAGGAACGTGTCGCCCGCGCGGGGGACCGAGGTGAGGCCCACGACCTGCACGGGGCGGGCCGGCAGGGCCTCCTTGAGCTTGTTGCCGTGCTCGTCGAGCAGCGACCGGACGCGCCCGTAGGCGTCACCGGCCACGATCGAGTCGCCGACGCGGAGCGTGCCGCGCTGGACCAGCACCGTGGCGACGGGGCCACGACCCTTGTCCAGCTTGCCCTCGATGACGACGCCCTGCGGGTCCTGCTCGGTGTTCGCGCGCAGGTCCAGCGAGGCGTCGGCGGTCAGCAGCACCGCGGCCTCGAGCTCCTCGAGGCCCTGGCGCGTGGTGGCCGAGACGTCGACGAACATCGTGTCGCCGCCGTACTCCTCGGCGACCAGGCCGTACTCGGTGAGCTGCTGGCGGATCTTGGCGGGGTTGGCCCCCTCCTTGTCCACCTTGTTCACCGCGACCACGATCGGCACCTGGGCGGCCTGGGCGTGGTTGAGCGCCTCGACGGTCTGGGGCATGACGCCGTCGTCGGCGGCCACGACCAGCACCACGATGTCGGTCACCTTGGCGCCACGGGCACGCATCGCGGTGAACGACTCGTGACCCGGGGTGTCGATGAAGGTGATCGGCCGCTCGTTGCCGTCCAGCTCGGTGACGATCTGGTAGGCGCCGATGTGCTGGGTGATGCCACCGGCCTCCTTCGCCACGACGTTCGTGTGGCGGAGGGCGTCCAGCAGCTTGGTCTTGCCGTGGTCGACGTGACCCATGACCGTGACGACCGGCGGACGCCAGTCCCAGTCGCTCTCGTCGCCCTCTTCGTCGCCGAAGGTCAGGTCGAAGGTCTCGAGCAGCTCGCGGTCCTCGTCCTCGGGGCTGACGACCTGGATGACCCAGTCGATCTCGGCACCGAGGAGCTGCAGCGTGTCCTCGTTCACCGACTGCGTGGCGGTGACCATCTCGCCCAGGTGGAACAGGGCGGTCACCAGCGCGGCCGGCTGGGCGTCGATCCGCTCGGCGAGGTCGGTCAGCGAGGCACCGCGGGGCAGCCGGACGGTCTGCCCGTTGCCGCGGGGCAGGCTGACGCCACCCATCGAGGGCGCCGACATGGAGTCGAACTCCTGACGCCTCTGCTTCTTGCTCTTGCGTCCACGGACGGGTCCGCGGCCACCGGGACGCCCGAAGGCACCCGCGGTACCGGCACCGGAACCACCGCGACCACGGCCACGGCCGCCGCCACCGCGGAAGCCGCCGGCAGGAGCACCGCCACCGCCGCCGCCGGGGCGGAAGCCGCCACCGGCACCGGGCGGGCCGCCGGGACCGCCACCGGGACGACCACGGCCGCCGGGGGCACCGGGACGACCGGGCGCACGTGCGGGCATCATGCCTGGGCTCGGACGCTGCGGCATCATGCCCGGGTTGGGACGGGGCCCACCGGGACCAGCAGCAGGACGCGGGCCGCCGGGGCCCGACGGCGGACGGGGACCGCCGGCGCCGGGAGCCGGGCGGGGACCGCCGGCACCGGGGCCGGGACGGGGACCGCCCGGACCGGGCGTGCCCGGGGAGGCCGGAGCCTGGCCACCGGGAGCGCTCGGCGCACCGCCGCCGGGGCGGGGAGCCGCCGGACGCGGGGCACTGGAGAAGGGGTTGTTGCCCGGACGCGGCGCGGGACGGGGTCCCGGACGCGGGCCGGCGGCACCGGGACGCGGCGCGCCCTGGGCCGGGGCGCCACCCTGGCCGGGCCGCGGGGCGGCCGGACGGGACGGCGCGGGAGCCGGCGCCTGGGCAGCAGCTGCCTGGGCCGCGGGGGCCTGGGGAGCGGGTGCCTGGACGGCCGGGGTCTCGACGACCGGGGGCTGCGGTGCCGGGCGGGGGCCCGGACGCGGGCCGGGGGCACCGGGACGCGGAGCGCTGGAGGGCGCCGAGGGTGCTGCGGGAGCAGCAGCCTGCGGGGCCGGGGCCGACGGGGCGGCCTGCACCGGGGCAGGTGCGGCAGCAGCCGGTGCCTGCGGCGCGGGGGCGGCCGGACGGGGACCGGGGCGGGGCCCCGGGGTCGGTGCACCGTTGCCGGCACCGGTGGACCCGTAGGCCTCACGCAGGCGGCGGGCCACGGGGGCCTCGACGGTGGACGACGCGGACTTCACGAACTCGCCCTGCTCCTTGAGCTTGGCGAGCACTGCCTTGCTGTCGACACCGAGCTCTTTAGCGAGCTCGTGTACGCGGGCTTTGCCTGGCACGGGTCTCCTCAGTGGTGAGGCCGGCGGCTGGCCCGCTCGACCTCGTTGCTAGTTGTGCATTGTCTGCCCAGTCACAGGTGCGACTTCACGGGTGGGTCATCCGAGGACGTCCTGCTCTCGAGGACGGACCGGCCGGGTGCCGGTCCGACGGTGGTGCGGGTGGGGCTCAGGCCCCGGCCGGTGCGGTGTCGGGTGACACCGCGCTGACGTGGGACTCGAGCAGGTCGGTCTCCACCGGGATGCTGCTGCGCAGCGCCCTGGGGAAGGCCCGACGTCGGACCGCTGCCCGCAGGCACTCCGGGGTGGGGTGCAGCGAGGCACCCCGACCGGGGAGGCGTCGAGCGGGGTCCGGGATGAGCCGGGAGCCCTGCACGACGACGCGCAGCAGTCCGGTGACCGGAGCGCGTCGTCGGCAGCCCACACAGGTGCGGACCGGGATCAGCGGTTCGGCCATCGTCGAGTCTAGCGCGCCGAGGGCCCGCGGTGTTCCGGCCGGCGCACGGTCGGCCGCTGACCACCCCGCGGGCCGCCCCGCGGGTCACGACCGGGCAGACCGCCGGTCTCCCCCGCCGGACGGGGGGCCGAGCGCAGCGGGGCGCGGCCGACGCCCGGGGACACGGTGTCCTCGCCCTCGGGCTGGGCGTCGCTGCGGATGTCGATCCGGCAGCCGGTCAGCCGGGCGGCGAGGCGGGCGTTCTGGCCCTCCTTGCCGATGGCCAGCGACAACTGGTAGTCGGGGACGACGACGCGGACGGCCCGGGCGGCCGGGTCGACCACCCGGGCGCTGGTCACCCGGGCCGGGGAGAGCGCCGAGGCCACGAAGGCGGCCTCGTCGTCCACCCAGTCGACGATGTCGATCTTCTCGCCGTTCAGCTCGCTCATCACGTTGCGCACCCGCTGGCCCATCGGGCCGATGCAGGCGCCCTTGGCGTTGAGCCCGGGCACCCGGGTGCGGACGGCGATCTTGGACCGGTGTCCGGCCTCACGGGCCACGGCCACGATCTCGACGCTGCCGTCGGCGATCTCGGGGACCTCGAGGGCGAAGAGGGTGCGCACCAGGTTGGGGTGGCTGCGCGAGACGGTCACCTGCGGACCGCGGAAGGTGCGCGCGACCGAGACGACGTAGGCCTTGAGCCGGCTGCCGTGCGGGTACTCCTCGCCGGGCACCTGCTCGGTGGGGGGCAGGTTGGCCTCCACCTTGCCGATGTCGACCAGCACGGTGCCCTCGTGGTTGCGCCGGTCGTGGGCCTGGACGATGCCGCCGACGACGTCGCCCTCCTTGCCCACGTACTCACCGAAGGTCTGCTCGTGCTCGGCGTCGCGCAGCCGCTGGACGATGACCTGCTTGGCGGTGCTGGCCGCGATCCGGCCGAAGTCGGTGGGGGTGTCGTCGTACTCGTGCACGACCTCGCCGTCGGGGCCGAGCTCCTGGGCGAGCACGGCGACCTCGCCGCTCTTGCGGTCGATCTGGACCCGCACGTGCTTGGCTGCGCCCTCGGCGTGCCGGTAGGCCGTCACCAGGGCGCTCTCGATCGCCTGGAGCACCGTGTCGGCGGGGATGCCCTTCTCGCGCTCGACCGCCTTGAGGGCGGTCACGTCGATGTTCACTTGTCTCCTCTGTCCCGGGCACCGGCCGCGGTCGGCCGGTCGCCCTCGTGCTGCTCGTCGAGCTCGTCGTCGACGTCGTCGGCGGTGAGCTCGGTGTCGTCGTCCTCGGACCCGTCCTCGGGCCCCTCGTGCACCAGGTGCTCGTCGCGGTGCCCGGCCGGCCGGTTGAACTCGACCTGCACCCGGCCCTCGCCCAGCTCGGCCCAGGTCAGCACGCGGTCGCCCACGGCCTTGCGGACCTGGCCCTTCTTGGCCCCGCCCTTCTCCACGGCGAGGGTCACCCCGTCGCCGTCCACGGCCACCACCCGGCCGACCAGCTCGGCCCCGCCGGCGCTGGTGGTGACCAGGCGGCCGATGTTGCGGGCCCAGTGCCGGGGCAGGGTCAGCGGCCGGTCGACGCCGGGGCTGGTGACCTCCAGGACGTAGGGCGAGCGCCCCAGGTCACCCTCCTCCTCGGCGTCCAGCACGTCGGACAGCGTGCGGCTGACCTCGGCGACGTCGTCGAGGCTCACCCCGCTGTCCCGGTCCACGACCACGCGGACGACGAACCGGTTGCCGGCGGCCCGGACGTGGACCTCCTCGAGGTCGTACCCGGCCAGGGCGACGACCGGTTCGATGGACGCGGTGAGCCGCTGCGTGGCGGCGACGCCGGTCCTGCCCTGCTGCGGGTCGGGGTGGCTGGACACCGGGGGCCTCCTCGGGCTGTTCGCGGGCGTGGCACCGACACGGGGGTGGCGGTCGACGACCGGGACGGGCCCGACGGCACCGACGGGCGCACGGGCGTGGCGGCGGGAGGGGACCCGCCGGACCGGACTGCCCACGGTACCGCCCGGGGGGTGGTGACGGGCGCCTCGCCGTCGGCACCTCCCGGCACGCCCGACCGGGTGCGGGCTGCCAGGATGGCCACCGATGTCCGCCCCCGCTCCCCCGCCCAGTGAGGCCCCCGCGGTCACCCGCCGGGCCCTGCTGGTCGCCGGCGTCCTGCTGCCCGGCCTGCTGGCCGTCGGCTGCTCGACCGACGAACCGGCCGGCGCCGACGCGGTCACCCCGGCCCAGGTCGACCAGCTCGCCGGGCAGCTCGCGGTCCAGGAGCAGCTGGTCGCCGCGTTCGCCACGGCGTTCGCGGCGTCGGCGGAGCTCGCCGCGGCGGCGTCGGTGCTGGCCACCCAGGCAGGGGAGCAGCTGGAGCAGCTGCGGCAGGCGGCGCCGACCGCGACCACGGCCGCCGCGTCTGGCACCCCCTCGTCGGCCCCGGCCGTCGCCGTGGACGCCGCGGCGGCCCGGGCCACGCTGCGCGCCCAGGTCGCGGCCGCGGCCACCTCGCACGCCACCGCGTGCCTGGACTTCACCGGCGCCCGCGCCGCACTGCTGGGCAGCATCGCCGCCGGGCTGCGCGGCCAGGACGGACAGCTCGCATGACGACGCCCAGCACCTCCACGACGACCGCGCCGACCAGCGGGGAGGCCGGGTCGGTGCGCGCCGAGCAGGACGCCCTCCAGCTGGCCCTGGCCGCCGAGCACGCCGCGGTGTGGGGCTACGGGACCGTCGGTGCGGCGCTGGCCGAGGGGACCCGGGCCGAGGTCGTCCTCGCCCAGCAGGCGCACCGCGACCTGCGCGACCGGGTGGCCGAGCTGCTCCGGGCGGCCGGGGTGGACCCGGTCGCGAGCTCGGCGGCCTACGCGCTGCCCTTCCCCGTGCTCAGCGCGGTGGACGCCGCCGCGCTGGCGGTGACCCTGGAGGACGGCACCACGGTGGCCTGGGTGTACGTGCTGGACCAGGCTGCGGCACGGGACACCCGGGAGCTCGCGGTGACCTCGGCGTCGGCCGCGGAGGTGCGCGCGGTGTCGTGGCGGGCGCAGGCCAGCCGGACCCCGGTCACCAGCGCGACCCCCGGCCTCGGCGGCTGACCGACGCCGACCTGCGCGTCGGCTGTGTGCCCTCGATGATCACCGGCATGGCACGCAGCGGCGCCGACGCCGACCCCACCCCGACCACCGGCGCGAGCCCCGGCACGGACCCCGGCGGGGACCCGTTGGCCGCCCAGGAGCCCGGACGCACCTTCCCCACCGGGGGCGGTGCGTTGCCCATGCCCGGCACCGCCGACCTGCCCGAGCCCCGGCCGCTGCGCAAGGTGCTCGGCCCCGGCGTCATCGGTGCCGGCATCGGACTGGCGTCGGGTGAGTTCGTGCTCTACCCCTACATCGCCAGCGAGGTGGGGCTGTCGTTCCTGTGGGCGGCCTTCGTCGGGGTCACCCTGCAGCTGTTCATCAACATGGAGATCGAGCGCTACACGCTGGCCACCGGGGAGACCGCGCTGACCGGGTTCTCCCGGCTCTGGCGCCACTGGGGCCTGGTGTTCGCGCTGCTGACGATCCTGGCCAACCTCTGGCCGGGGTGGGCCACCAGCTCGGCGACGGTGCTCACCTACGCGGTGGGCGGCGGGAACGTCACGCTCATCGCGCTGCTCATGCTGGCCTCGATCGGGCTGGTGCTCACCCTCTCGCCGGTGGTCTACACCGCGGTGGAGCGGATCGAGTTCGTCAAGGTCGGCGCCGTGCTGGCCTTCATCGTGATCGCGTTCATCGCCGTGGTCGGGGCCGACGACGTCGCCGAGACCCGGCGGGTGGTGACCGACTTCGGGTCGGTGCCCAGCCAGCTCGGCCTGGCCTTGGTGCTCGGTGCGCTGGCCTTCGCCGGCGGTGGTGGCGGGCAGAACCTGGTGCAGAGCAACTGGATCCGGGACAAGGGCTTCGGCATGGGCGC
Organism: Geodermatophilus sp. Leaf369; assembly: GCF_001424455.1. NCBI lineage: Bacteria > Bacillati > Actinomycetota > Actinomycetes > Geodermatophilales > Geodermatophilaceae > Geodermatophilus > Geodermatophilus sp. Leaf369. Next base: position 23,778 of record NZ_LMQA01000003.1, read on the forward strand.
CCGCATCCCCCGCCTGGTCTCCCCCGTCACCGGCGAGGACCAGGCGAAGCCCTCCACCGGGTTCCTGTTCCCGGCCACCCCGGACAACCTGCGCCGCTGGAAGGGCTGGTGGCGGGTCGCCAACACCGAGCAGATGGTCAGCTTCTGGTTCCTGACCTGGCTGACCATCTCGGCCACCTCGGTGATCGCCTACGCCACCGTCTTCGGCCGGGACACCCCGGGCAACGACATCAGCTTCCTGCAGACCGAGGGCCAGGTGCTGGCCGACACCGTGGGCGGCTGGTTCGGCACGTTCTTCTGGTGGATCGGCGCGGTGTCGCTGTACGCCGCGGCGCTGGGCATCTGTGACTACACCGCCCGGCTGGTCGCCGACACGGTCAAGGTGAACTACCTGGCCCGCTCCGAGCGGTGGAGCGAGAGCCGGGTCTACTCCTTGGTCGTCTGGGGCCTGCTCGTCGTGGGCGCCGTGGTGCTGCTCTCCGGGTTCGACCAACCGCTGGTCCTGCTGGTGATCAGCTCGGTGGTCGGCGGGTTCATGATGTTCGTCTACTCGATCCTGCTGATCCGGCTCAACCGGACGGCGTTGCCCAAGGCGATCCAGGTGCGCGGCTACCGGCTGGCCGTCATGGTGCTGGCGGTGCTGGTCTTCGGCGGGATCTCCGCGGTCATCATCGGCAACCAGGTGCTCAACCCAGGGGGCTGACAGAAGGACCTCATCGCCCCCCAGGACGCGCTCCGCACGTCCCGGGCCCCTACGACGAGGCCGTTCCATCAGGTCGCGAGGTTCGACAGGAAGGCGTCGGCGACGCCGACCGCGACGCTGCTGGACTGGCCGGCCTCGACCAGGACGGCGAAGGCCAGGTCGCCCTGGGGGCCGCCGAGCTGGTAGCCGACGAACCAGCCGTGCGAGTCCGGCGGGGTGTTGGTGCCGAACTCCGCCGTCCCGGTCTTGCCGTAGACCTCGCCCTGGTCGGCCAGTGCGGTCGCGGTGCCCGACAGCACCACCTCGCGCATCATCGGCCGCAGCTGGTCCAGCACCGCCTGCCCCGGTCCCGCGGGGGCTGCACCGGCCGGCTCGGCGCCGACCACCTCGACGGGGGCGGCCGGGGTGCCGCTGGCGATGCCGGCGGCGACCAGCGCCATCTGCGCCGGGCTCATGAGCACCTCGCCCTGCCCGATCGCGTCGGCGGCCTTGGTCGTGCCGGTGCTGGTGGCCGGCACCGTGCCGGAGAAGACCCCGACGGGCAGCTGCCAGTCGGTGCCGACGCCGTAGGACGCCGCCGCGGCCGACAGGGCGTCGTCGGGCAGGGTCAGGCCCTGCTGGATGAAGGTGGTGTTGCAGGACTGCGCGAAGGCCTCGGTGAACGGCACCGTGCCCAGGTCGAACTCGTCCTCGTTCTCGAACTCCCGGCCGTCGACGACCGTGGTGCCGGGGCAGGCCACGGCGGTGTCGGGGGTGACCGTGCCGGCCGAGAGCAGCGCGGTGGCCGTCATGGTCTTCATGCTGGACCCGGGCGGGAACTGGCCCGACAGGGCGTTCGCCGCGGTGGCCGCCTCGTTGGAGCTGACCGCCAGCACCTCCCCGGTGCCGGGGCGGACCACCACGAGGTGGGTGGCCAGCGCCTGACCGGCGACGGCGGCATCCGCGGCGTTCTGCACGGCCGGGACCAGCGGCGTCTGCACCGGGGTGCCGGGGACCGGGTCGACGGTGTCCACGACCCGTCCGGTGTCCCCGGTGGCGGTGTCCAGGCTGATCACCGCGACGCTGAACCCCGCCGTCCCGGCGAGCTGCTCCTGGTAGGCCCGCTGCAGGCCCGACAGACCCAGCTGGTCGCCCTCGGCGTACAGCGGCTGGTCGTCGTCGCCGGTGGTCTCCTCGAGCACCTCGGCGGTGGCTGCACCCACCCGACCCAGCAGCGCGGCGCCGAAGCGCGGGCTGGGGGCCAGCAGTCGGGTGTCGGTGGGGAAGACCGCGCCGGGCAGGTCGAACACCTGGGCCCGGATGGCCTCGAAGTCCGGGCGGCGCAGCGTGATGACCGGGACGAACTGCCCGCTGGGAGCGGCCTGCACGTCGGCGGTGATCTCCTCGGCGCTCACCCCGGTGGCCGCGGACAGACCGGCGGCCAGGGCGGGCAGGTCGGTCACCTGGGCGGTGTCGACGCCGACGTTCACGACCTCGGTGGGGCTGAACAGCGGCGCCCCGGTGGCGTCGGTGATCGCGGCGCGGTCGGGCAGCGTGCGGGTGAGCTGCAGGTGCTGCCCCTGGGCCAGCTCGGGGTGCACCAGCGTGGGTTCGGCCGTCACCGTCCAGCTGTCGCTCTCCCCGTCGCGGGTCAGGTCGAGGGTGGCCTGGTAGGTCCAGTCGGGCGCGGCCGCCAGGTCCCACGTCGCCGTCCACGTCGCGGTGGCCGTGGACCCCTCGTCGGTGTCGACGGAGACGTCGCCGAGGTCGGCGGCGAGCGTGGCGCCGGGGAGGTCGGTGGCGGTCTGGTCGAGCAGGGTGGTGGCGAGCGCCTCGTCGTCGGTGCGGGCCGCAGCACCGGCGGTGTCACCGCCGGACCAGTCGGCCAGGAACGCCTGGGCGGTGTCCCGCACCTCGTCGGTGGGGTCGGCCGAGGTGCAGGCGCTGAGCACGGGCCCGGCCAGCACCGCCGTCGTCACCAGCAGGACCGTTCCCCGTCGAGTCGCCACCCGGGCACTCTGACAGACGGGTACGACGATTCAGAACAGGACGGAGGAGTACGTGCCGACGTCCCGGAAACCGACCTTGGCGTAGGCCGCCCGGGCCCCGGCGTTGAAGTCGTTGACGTACAGGCTCACGACCGGCGCGATCGCCCGGCGGGCGTACTCCACGACCGCCGCCGTCCCGGCCTGGCCGATGCCGCGGCCCCGGTGGCGCGGCGCCACCCAGACGCCCTGCACCTGGCAGGCCGCACGGGAGACGGCGCCGATCTCGGCCTTGAACACGACCTCGCCGAACTCGATCCAGGCCAGCGACTGCCCGGCCCGCACCAGTTCGGTGACCCGGGCCCGGTAGCCCGCGCCGCCGTCGACCCGCAGCGGGCTGACGCCCACCTCCTCGGTGAACATCGCGATGGCTGCGGGCAGCAGGGTCTCCAGCTGCTGGAGCCGGACCGGCTGCACCCGGGGCTCGGCGGGCACCAGCGGCGGGCCGTCGATGGCCAGCAGCGGCTGGACGGCGCGGACGTCGCGGGCCGGGCCCCAGTGCGGCTGCAGCCGCTCCCACAGCGGGTTCACCGCCTGCGCCGGCCCCACGATGGTGGAGCACCGCCGCCCGCCGCGGCGGGCCCGGTCGGCGAAGGCCCGGGCCGCCTCGAGCTCGGCACCGGGCCGGGCGAACGGGATCAGGTTCGCCCCGGCGAGGCAGACGGCGTCCAGCTCGGCCCCGGACCCCAGACCCCAGAGCGGGGCCCCGAGGGTCGCCGGGGCCACGCCGTGGGTCTCGATCCGGCCGGCGAGCATGCAGGCCGCGACCGGGTCGGTGGCCAGCAGGTCGCGGACGGCCCGCTCGTCGTCGGCGTCCAGCACCCGGGCCGGGAGGGCGCGCAGCACCGCCTGACTCCCCTTCCTACGGGGTCAGGAGACGCTGACGACGGGCGCGCCGGAGGCCACGCCGTCGTCGGCCTGCTGCTCGGCGATCCGGAAGGCCTCCTCGATGAGGGTCTCCACGATCATCGACTCGGGCACGGTCTTGACCACCTCGCCCTTGACGAAGATCTGGCCCTTGCCGTTGCCCGAGGCGACGCCGAGGTCGGCCTCGCGGGCCTCCCCCGGGCCGTTGACGACGCAGCCCATGACGGCCACGCGCAGCGGGATCTCCATGCCCTCCAGGCCCGCGGTGACCTCGTCGGCGAGCTTGTAGACGTCGACCTGGGCGCGGCCGCAGGACGGGCAGGACACGATCTCCAGGCCACGCTGCTTGAGGTTCAGCGACTCCAGGATCTGCAGCCCGACCTTGACCTCCTCGACCGGAGGGGCCGAGAGGGAGACACGGATCGTGTCGCCGATGCCCTTGCTCAGCAGCGCACCGAAGGCCACGGCGGACTTGATCGTGCCCTGGAACTGCGGGCCGGCCTCGGTGACGCCCAGGTGCAGCGGGTAGTCGCACTGCTGGGCCAGCAGCTCGTAGGCGCGCACCATCACGACCGGGTCGTTGTGCTTGACCGAGATCTTGATGTCGCGGAAGTCGTGCTCCTCGAACAGCGAGCACTCCCACAGCGCGGACTCGACCAGCGCCTCCGGGGTGGCCTTGCCGTACTTGGCCAGCAGGCGCTTGTCGAGGGACCCGGCGTTGACCCCGATGCGGATGGGGGTGCCGTGCTCCTTGGCCGCCTTGGCGATGTCGCCGACCTTGTCGTCGAACTTCTTGATGTTGCCCGGGTTCACCCGGACGGCGGCACAGCCGGCCTCGATCGCGGCGAACACGTACCGCGGCTGGAAGTGGATGTCGGCGATGACCGGGATCTGCGACTTGGTCGCGATCGCCTTGAGCGCCTCGGCGTCGTCGGTGTCGGGGACGGCGACCCGCACGATCTGGCAGCCCGAGGCGGTGAGCTCGGCGATCTGCTGGAGCGTGGCGTTGATGTCGGCGGTCTTGGTGGTGCACATCGACTGGACGCTGACGGGCGAGTCGCTGCCGACACCGACCCCGCCCACGTCGAGCTGACGGGTCTTCCGGCGGGGTGCGAGCACCGGCGGCGGAGGGGTGGGCATGCCCAGGCTGACTGTCACGGAGTCGATTCTCCTCTTACTGCAGCGTGATGGGGTTGACGAGGTCGGCCACCAGGAGCAACCCGGACAGCGCGATGAACAGTCCCGCGACGACGTAGGCCACCGGCATGAGCCGGGCGATGTCGAACGGGCCGGGGTCGGGCTTGCCGCGCACCCGGGCGACCGACGACCGGGCCTTCTCGTACAGGGCGCCGGCGACGTGCCCGCCGTCCAGCGGGTAGATGGGCACCAGGTTGAACAGGAACAGCACCAGGTTGACGCTGGCCAGCAGGGACAGGAAGAAGCTGAGCTTCTCCTGGCCGGTGAACTCGGTCAGCGCGAACACCTCGCCGGAGATCCGGCCGACCCCGACGATGCCGATCGGGCCGTTCTCGTCGCGCTCGTCGCCCAGGAAGGCGGCGCCGAACAGGGCCGGCACCCGCTCCGGGATGCCGATCAGCCGCTCCACGGACTGGCTGACGGTGTTGGCGAAGTAGCCGGGCAGCTCGGTGATCGACTGCCGGGCGAACGCGCCGACCGGGCTGATCCCGACGTAGCCGGCGGTGATCGTGTCCTCGGCGGTCTGGTCCTCGTAGACGGTGTTCGGGATCGGGGTGACCGTCAGGTCGGTCTGCGTGCCGTCCCGGTCCACGGTGAACTGCAGCGGCTCACCCGGGCTGCTGCGGATGGCCTGCTGCACCGTCGTCCAGCTGTCCCACGCGGTGGGGTCGACCTGCTGGCCGTCGATGGCGACGATCGTGTCGCCGGGGCGCAGCCCGGCCTCGGCGGCCGGGCTCGCGACCGGCAGGGCGCAGTTCGCGCTGCCCGCGGTGCACTCCTGACCGGCGTCTGCCCCCGAGGTGACGATGGGGACGTCGCAGGCGTCGTCCTGGGCGGCGGTGGCGGCGTTCGCCGGGAGCACACAGGCCGGCACGGTGCCCACCTGGGTGGTGAGCACGCTGGTGCCGATCGTGGTGAGCGTCAGGGTGAAGAACAGCACCGCCAGCACCAGGTTGTTCACCGGCCCGGCGGCCATGACGATGACGCGCTGCCACCAGGGCTTGGCGTAGAAGACCCGTCCGCCGTCGGTGGGCAGCACGTCGTTGAGCGCCTGCCCGCGCACCTCGGCGATGAAGCTGCGCATCCGGGTGGCGCGCTTGCTCTCGTGGGGCTCGGCCGGCGGGATCATCCCGACGATCCGGATGTACCCGCCCAGCGGGATGGCCTTGACGCCGTACTCGGTCTCACCGCGGCGGCGGGAGAACACGGTCGGCCCGAAGCCGACCATGAACTGCGGCACGCGCATGCCGAACTTCCGGGCCCAGAAGAAGTGGCCGAACTCGTGGAAGCCGATGGAGAACAGCAGCCCGACGAAGAAGGCGACGATCCCCAGGACGGTCAGCAGGAACCCGCTCAGCTCAGCCTCCGGCGATCGCGCCGCGAGCGTGCTCCCGGGCCCACTTCTCAGCGGCCAGCACGTCCTCGACGCAGGTGGGTACGCCGAGGTCCGGCGCCTGGTCGAGGGTACGCGCGATCGTCTGGACGATCCCTGGGAACGGCAGGCGGCCGGCCAGGAAGGCGGCGACCGCCTCCTCGTTGGCGGCGTTGAACAGCGCCGGGACGACGCCCCCGGCCTCCCCGGCCGCGCGGGCCAGGCGGACGGCGGGGAACGCCTCGTGGTCCAGCGGCGCGAACTCCCACGTGCTGGCGGTCGACCAGTCCAGCGCCGGCTGCACGTGTGGGAGCCGGTCGGGCCAGGCCAGCGCCAGGGCGATCGGCAGCCGCATGTCCGGCGGGCTGGCCTGGGCGATGGTCGCGCCGTCGGCGAAGGTGACCATCGAGTGCACGATCGACTGCGGGTGCACCACGACGTCCACGTCGGCGTACGGGACGCCGAAGAGCAGGTGCGCCTCGATCAGCTCGAGGCCCTTGTTGACCAGGGTGGCCGAGTTGATCGTCACCACCGGGCCCATCGCCCAGGTGGGGTGGGCGAGGGCGTCCTCGACCGTCACGTCGGCGAGCTCGGCGGCCGGACGCCCCCGGAACGGCCCGCCGCTGGCGGTGAGCACCAACCGGGCGACCTCGCCCCGGGCGCCGCCGCGCAGGCACTGGGCCATCGCGGAGTGCTCGGAGTCCACCGGCACGAGCTGTCCCGGTGCCGCGGCGGCCAGCACCAGGTCACCGCCGGCGACCAGGGACTCCTTGTTGGCCAGCGCCACCGTGCGCCCGGCGCGGAGTGCCGAGAGCGTCGGCCCCAGGCCGATCGAGCCGGTGATGCCGTTGAGCACCACGTCGGCCGGCCGGGTGGCGAGCTCCTCGGCCGCCCGGGGGCCGGCCAGGATCTCCGGCAGCCGGTACTGGCCCTGCGCCCACCCGCGCTGCTGGGCCGCGGCGTAGAAGGCCAGCTGCAGGTCCTGGGCGGCGGTGGCCCGGGCGACGGCGACCGTGTCCACCTCGAGGGACAGCGCCTGCTCGGCCAGCAGGGCGACGTCGCCCCCGCCGGCGGCGAGGCCGGTGATCCGCAGCCGGTCGGGGTTGGCCCGGGCCACCTCGATCGCCTGGGTGCCGATCGACCCGGTCGAGCCCAGGACCGTCACCGTGCGGGGGGTGCTCATGGCGCCCATCCTGGCCGACCGGCCCGGCCGACGGGTGTGCCGGGTGCGGGCCTGCCATGATGTGCCGGTGAGCCAGCGAGACCCAGGTCAGCAGACCTCCGCAGCCGTCGTCGCCCAGCCCGACCGCGAGGAGGCGATCGTCCGTGCCGGCTCCGAGCCGCTGCACGACACCGACCGCCCCGAGGACTGGGGCTGGCACGGGGAGACCGGCAAGAAGGGGCGCATCGGCGTCTTCCTCGCCGCCCTCGTGCTCTTCTCCTTCCAGTTCACCAACCACGAGGGCAATGTCGAGAACCTCTGGGTGAACTTCTTCGTCCTGGTCCTGCTCGGCATCCTGGTGTGGGACTGGCGCCGCCGGAAGAACGCCTGGCGTTCCGAGTAACAGACGGCGCAGACGAGGCCGGTCCCCCCGCGGGGGACCGGCCTCGTCTGCGTCCTCAGCCCAGGTCGGCGCCGAGCTCCACGGTCTCCTCCAGCTGCGGCTGGGGCAGGGCGACGGCGGGGATCCCGGCGCTCTGCGCCAGGTCGGCGGCCGCGAGCTGACCGCAGGCGCCGTCGATGTCCTGACCGCGGGTGTCGCGCACCGTCGTCGACACCCCGTGGGCGCGCAGCCGGGCAACGAACTCGCGCTGCGCGGGCAGCGGGCTGGCGTCCCACTTGCTGCCCGGGGTCGGGTTCAGCGGGATCAGGTTGACGTGCGCCAGCCGCTTGGCCAGCCGTGAACCCAGCAGGTCGGCCCGGAACGGCTGGTCGTTGACGTCCCGGATGAGGGCGTACTCGATGGAGTAGCGGCGGCCGGTCTTCCGGGCGTAGGCGTCGGCGGCCTCGAGCACCTCGGTGACGTTCCACCGGGTGTTGACCGGCACCAGGGTGTTGCGCAGCTCGTCGTCGGGGGCGTGCAGGCTCACCGCGAGGGTGACGTTGAGACCCTCCTCGGTGAGCTTGTGGATCGCCGGCACCAGGCCGACGGTCGACACGGTCACCGAGCGCTGGCTCAGCCCCAGCCCCCACGGCGCCGGCGTCAGCAGCGCGTCGAGGGTCTTGCGCACCCGGGCGTAGTTCGCCAGCGGCTCCCCCATGCCCATGAACACGACGTTGGACAACCGGCCCGGGCCGCCCGGGATCTCCCCGGCGGCCATGTCCGCGGCGGCCGCGACGGCCTGGCCGATGATCTCCGCGGCCGACAGGTTGCGGGTCAGCCCGCCCTGCCCGGTCGCGCAGAACGGACACGCCATCCCGCACCCGGCCTGGCTGGAGATGCACACCGTGGCCCGGTCGGGGTAGCGCATGAGCACGCTCTCCACGAGCGCGCCGTCGTGCAGCCGCCAGAGGGTCTTGCGGGTGCGGCCGCCGTCGGCGCTCTGGTGCCGGACGACGGTCAGCAGCCCGGGCAGCAACGCCTCGGTGAGGTCGGCCCGGACCGCGGCGGGCAGGTCGGTCATCAGCGCCGGGTCCGTGACCCCGGCGTAGTGGTGCCGGGCCAGCTGCTCGGCCCGGAACGCCGGCTGGCCCAGCTCGACGACGGCCGCGCGGGCCTCCTCGCGGGTCAGGTCGCTCAGGTGCCGGGGTGGCTTCGAGGCCCGCCGGGGCGCGTCGAACACCAGGGGCAGCGTCACCGGGGCGCGCTCGGGCTCGGTCAGGGTCGGGGGTTCAGCAGTCATGGCGGGTCCCACTGTCCCACCGCCTGGCCAGGAGCGGTCCGGTCGGTGGGGGTGAGATGCCTCCCCGGAGGTGGCGGCAGGGCTCAGGGGGCGGCCGTGGTGGACGCCGTGCCGGCCGTCGGGGCGGCGGTGGTCGGGGCGGCCGTGGTCGGCGCGGCGGTCGTCGGGGCGGCGGTCGTCGGGGCGGCGGTCTCCTCCGGCCCGTCGGTGGGGACCGGCCCGTCGGTCGGGGTCGGCTCGTCGGTGGGGGCCGGCTCGCCTGTCGGGGTCGGCTGGTCCGTCGGTGTCGGGTCCTCGGTGGACGTCGGCTCCGTCGTGGGAGCCGCTGACGTGGCCACGGTCTCGTCCGGCACGGCCGCCGCGGTGGTCGCGGCCGGTTCCGTGCCGGAGGGCTCCGCGGGGACCGGCTCCGACGTGGGCACCGGTGCCACGGCCGGCGCGACCGGCGCCGCGGTGGGGACGACGACCCGGACGACGACGGGGTCCGGGACGACGACCCGGGGCAGCGCGGAGACCCCGGGGGCGCTCCCGACCGGTCGGGGGGCCGAGGCCGCAGCGGGCCCCGGGGCGGGGGTCTGGACCGCAGCCGAGGGACGCGGGACGAGGTCCGGCGTGGCACGGGCCTCGGGCGCAGTCGCCGCGGAGACCGCCGGCGCCACGGCTGCGGCCGGCTGCGGTGCCCCCGACGCGGACGCGCCCCAGGCCCCGGCGAACACCACGGCGACCGCGGCCACCGCCGCGAGCACCCGGTGCCGGGCGGGGGTCGACGGTGCGGTCGGCGGAGCGGCCCGGACCACGGCCACGGCGGGCGGGGTCGATGGGGTGGGCGGGGTCGGCGGGTCCACGGGTGCCGGCCGGTCGGTCAGCCAGCCGGGGAGCCACGAGCTGTCCCAGCCCTCGGCGTGCCCCTGCTGCGTCACGGCGGCCTCCCCCCGGACGCTCCGCACCGTGCGGTCGTCCCCGGGCATCGTCCCGAGCCCGGGCCCGCGGGTGTGGGAGGCGCGGCGACGCGCAGTGATCAGCCGGTCACGCGTCGTTCACCGGGGTGGCGTGCTGGCGGATCCAGCCGTGCATGGCGATGCCGGCCGCGACCCCGGCGTTCAGCGACCGGGTCGAGCCGTACTGGGAGATCGACACCGTGAGGTCGGCGCCGGCCCGGGCCGCCGGGGTGAGGCCCGGGCCCTCCTCGCCGAACACCAGCACGCAGTCGCGCGGCAGGTCGACGGTCTCCAGCGGGATGGACCCGGGTCCGTTGTCCACCGCGACGACGGTCAGGGCGTGCTCGGCGGCGAAGTCGAGCAGGCCGCCGACCTCGGGGTGGTGGCGCAGGTGCTGGTACCGGTCGGTGACCATCGCCCCGCGACGGTTCCAGCGCCGCCGGCCCACGACGTGCACCTCGGCGGCGAGGAAGGCGTTCGCCGTCCGCACCACCGTGCCGATGTTGAGGTCGTGGCCGAAGTTCTCGATCGCCACGTGGAAGGGGTGCCGGCGGACGTCGAGGTCGGCGACGACGGCCTCCAGCGTCCAGTACCGGTAGCGGTCGACGACGTTGCGGCGGTCGCCCTCGGCCAGCAGCTGCGGGTCGTACCGCTCGTCGTCGGGCCACGGCCCTGGCCACGGGCCGACCCCCACGGTCTCGCCCCACTCGGTGGGGCCGGGCAGCTCGGTCATCCCCGGCAGCCTCGCACGGCCGGCCACTCGGGTAGACAGGCCCGATGCTGCTGCACCTGACCACCCCCGAGGCCTGGTCCGCCGCCCGCACGGCCGGCGCGGTCCACCCGCTCCCCGAGGTCGGCTTCGTCCACCTGTCGACCCCCGACCAGGTGCACCTGCCGGCCCAGCGCCTGTTCGACGACACCGACGACGTGGTGCTGCTCGTCGTCGACGAGTCGGCGCTGGTCGACGAGGTCCGTTTCGAGCCCGGTGTCCCCACCGACCCGGCGTCGATGCGGTTCCCGCACCTGTACGGCCCCCTGCCGGTGACCGCCGTCCGGTCGGTGGTGGCCTGGCCGCGCCCCCGCGGGGCGGGCGACCTGCCCGAGCTCTAGGCCGGGACGATCGCCGTCAGCAGCAGCCAGGCTACGACGGCCGAGGGCAGCAGGGAGTCCATCCGGTCCATCAGGCCGCCGTGGCCGGGCAGCAGGGTGCCCATGTCCTTGATCCCGAGGTCGCGCTTGAGCAGGGACTCCCCCAGGTCGCCCAGGGTCGCGGTGAGGGCGATCGCCACGCCGAAGACGACCCCGCCCCACCAGGGGCCGTGGAAGGTGAGGGTCAGCAGCAGCACCCCGGCCGCCACGCAGAGCGCGACCGACCCGGCCAGGCCCTCCCAGGACTTCTTCGGGCTGACCGACGGGGCCATCGGGTGCTTGCCGAACAGCACCCCGGCGGCGAAGCCGCCGACGTCGCTGCAGACCACGCAGACGATGAACGCGAGCACCCGCGCGACCCCGTCGTCGGGTGCCAGCAGCAGCACGGCGAACCCGGCCAGCAGCGGCACGTAGAGGGTCACGAAGACCGCCGCGGAGGCGTCGCGGAGGTAGCCGACCGGACCGTCGCCCAGCCGCCACAGCAGGACCGCGACGACGGTGAGCAGGAAGCCCACGACCAGCCCGGATGACCCGCGGGTCCAGGCGAGCCCGACCATGAGCAGGCCGCCGACCAGCACCGGGGGCAGCGGCGGCCGGTGACCACCGGCGTCCATCGCCCGGGTCAGCTCGGTCACGCTGACCACCACCGCCAGGGCGATGACGACGAGGAACGCCGGCCGGTACAGGAACAGCGTGGCCAGCACGACCGCGCCCAGCCCGAGGCCGACGCCCACCGCCGAGCCCATGTTGCGCCCGGCCCGACCGGTCGGCCGCGGACCGGCGGGGGTGTCCTGCGGCGCCACCCCGGTGACCTCCGCGCCCAGCGCCCCGGGGATGGCCGTCAGCGGGGGCCCCGCCAGCTCCTCGGGTCCGGCCGGCTCGGCCGGGGGCAGGAGATCGGGGTACTCGTCGTCGGCACCCGGCTGGTCCCCGTCGAGGGGGGAGTCGCCGGGGACGTCGTCGTCGGAGCGGGTCATCGCGGAGGGCCTGGTCACGGCGGCGGGTTCGGGCGGCTCAGACCTCGAGCAGCTCGGTCTCCTTGTTCTTCATCGCGTCGTCGATGCCGGAGATGTGCTGGGCGGTGAGGTCGTCGAGCTCCTTCTCCGCGCGGCGCACCTCGTCCTCGCCGGCCTCGCCGTCCTTGTTGATCCGGTCCAGCTCCTCCTTGGCCCGGCGGCGGACGTTGCGGATCGCGATCTTGGCGTCCTCGCCCTTGCTGCGGGCCTGCTTGACCAGGTCGCGCCGACGCTCCTCGGTCAGCTGGGGGAAGTTCACCCGGATCAGCTGACCGTCGTTGGTCGGGTTCACGCCGAGGTCGGAGTTGCGGATGGCCTTCTCGATGGCCGTCAGCTGCCCGGAGTCGTAGGGCTTGATGACGGCCATCCGCGCCTCGGGGACGGTGATGGAAGCCATCTGCGGGACCGGGGTCATCGCGCCGTAGTACTCGACGACGATGCGGTTGAACATCGACGGGGCAGCGCGGCCGGTGCGGACCGAACCGAGGTCCTCCCGGGCGACCGACAGGGCCTTGTCCATCCGCTCCTCGGCGTCGAGCAGGGTGTCGTCGATCACGTGTGTCTCCTCCTGGTGCCCGGGTGCCGGGCGGTGCTGCGGCTGGTGGGTCGAGCGGTCCCGGGGACCGCCGGTGCTGCGCGGGGCGGTCAGGCGGGACGGCTGATCAACGTCCCGATCCTCTCACCTGCGACCGCGCGGGCGATGTTGCCGTCCTGCAGCAGGTTGAACACCACGATCGGCATCCGGTTGTCCATGCAGAGGCTGATCGCGGTGGCATCGGCGACGGCGAGCTGGTCGGCCAGCACCTTGGCGTAGTCGAGGTCGCGGTACATGGTGGCCGCGGGGTTGGTGCGCGGGTCGTCGTCGTAGACGCCGTCCACCCCGTTCTTGGCCATCAGCAGCACCTGGCACTCGATCTCCAGGGCCCGCTGGGCCGCCACGGTGTCGGTGGAGAAGTAGGGCATCCCGGCGCCGGCGCCGAAGATGACCAGCCGGCCCTTCTCCAGGTGCCGCATCGCCTTGCGCGGGATGTAGGGCTCGGCGACCTGGCCCATCGTGATGGCGGTCTGCACCCGGGTCTCGATGCCGGCCTTCTCGCAGAAGTCCTGCAGGGCCAGGCAGTTCATCACCGTGCCGAGCATGCCCATGTAGTCGGCGTGCCCCCGGTCCATGCCGGCCTGGGAGAGCTCGGCACCGCGGAAGAAGTTGCCGCCGCCGACCACGATGGCCACCTGGGTGCCCCGGTCGACGACGGTCTTCAGCTGCTCGGCGATGTCGCGGACGATGACGGGGTCGACGCCGACGTTGCCGCCGCCGAAGGCCTCGCCGGAGAGCTTGAGCAGCACCCGGTCGTAGCCGCCGGCATCGGCCGCCTTGAAGGCGGTGGGGGCCGACAACGGGAGTTCGTTCGCAGTCACGGGGTCCTCATCCGTACAGCTGGGCTGTACCGCGTCGTGGGCTTCTGGGCGATCCTGCCGCATCCGTGCCGCTTCGGCAGCGGCGCCGGACAGACCACCGGCCCCGCCCTCGTGGAGAGGGACGGGGCCGGTGGGGTCGTGCTGGGTGGGACTCAGGACTGGCCGACCTCGAACCGGACGAACCGGTCGACGGTCAGGCCCGCGTCGCCGATGACCTGCTTCACCGTGCGCTTGGGCTCGGTGATGGACGGCTGCTCCAGGAGCACGAAGTCCTTGTAGTAGGCGTTGACCCGACCCTCGACAATCTTGACGATCGCCTGCTCGGGCTTGCCCTCCTCCTTGGCCGTCTGCTCGGCGACCCGACGCTCGGTCTCGACGGTCTCCGCCGGGACCTCCTCGCGGGTGAGGTAGCGCGGACGGGCGGCGGCGATGTGCATCGCCAGCGACCGGGCGGCGTCCTCGGAGCCGGCCGAGTACTGCACCGCGACACCGATGGCCGGGGGCAGGTCGGTGGCCCGCTTGTGCAGGTAGGTGGCCGTGGGGCCCTCGAAGACGGCGAAGCGGGAGAGGACCAGCTTCTCGCCGATGCGCGCGGACTCGCCCTCGACGACGTCGGCGACGGTGGAGCCCTCCATCGGCGCGGCCAGCAGGGCGGCCACGTCGGCGGGCTTCTCGGCCACGACGACGTCGAGCAGGCGCTCGGCCAGCGCGGCGAAGTCCTTGTTCTTGGCGACGAAGTCGGTCTCGCAGTCGAGCTCGAGCAGCACGCCGTCGCGGCTGACGACCAGGCCGTTGGTCGTCGAGCGCTCCAGGCGCTTGCCGACGTCCTTGGCGCCCTTGACGCGGAGGATCTCGACGGCCTTGTCGTACTCGCCGTCGGCCTCGGTCAGGGCCTTCTTGCAGTCCATCATGCCGGCGCCGGTGGCGTCGCGGAGACGCTTGACGTCGGCAGCGGTGACAGCAGCCATGTCACTTCCTCTTCTGTGCGGATCTGACGGTGGTGGGGACATGCCGCGGCGCCGCCGTCCGTCCCGGTGGGAACGGACGGCGGCGCCGTCGGGTCACGCCTGGGGGGTGCTGGACTCCGCGGTCGCCTCGGCGGCCGGCTCGCCCGCGTTGGGGGCCTGCTCGGCCTCGGTGACGACCGGGGCCTCGGCCGCGGGGGCCTCGGCAGCCGGGGTCTCGGTGGCGGCGTCGGCGGGGACCGAGCTGTCGGCCGGCGCAGCGGCGTCGGCGCCCTGACCACCGGTCAGCAGCTCCTTCTCCCAGTCGGCCAGCGGCTCGGCGGCCGGCGCCTGGGCACCGTCCTCGCCGCGACCGGCGTTGGCCTGCGCGGCCGAGCGGGCCATGAGGCCCTCGGCGACGGCGTCGGCGATGACCCGGGTCAGCAGGGCGGCGCTGCGGATGGCGTCGTCGTTGCCCGGGATCTTGTAGTCGACCTCGTCGGGGTCGCAGTTGGTGTCGAGGATCGCGACGACGGGGATGCCCAGCTTGCGGGCCTCGCCGACGGCGATGTGCTCCTTCTTGGTGTCGACGATCCAGACCGCGCTCGGGACCTTCTTCATGTCCCGGATGCCGCCGAGGGAGCGCTCGAGCTTGGCCTTCTCGCGGGAGAGGACCAGCTGCTCCTTCTTGGAGAGGCTGACCAGCGAGCCGGTCGACTCGAGGTCCTCGAGCTCCTTGAGCCGCTCCAGGCGCTTGTAGACGGTCTGGAAGTTGGTGAGCATGCCGCCCAGCCAGCGCTGGTTCACGTAGGGCATGCCGACGCGGGTCGCCTGCTCGGCGATGACCTCCTGCGCCTGGCGCTTGGTGCCGATGAACATGATCGAACCGCCGTGGGCCACGGTCTGCTTCACGAACTCGTAGGCCTGGTCGATGTAACCCAGCGTCTGCTGGATGTCGATGATGTAGATGCCGTTGCGCTCGGTGAAGATGAAGCGCTTCATCTTCGGGTTCCAGCGACGGGTCTGGTGCCCGAAGTGGACCCCGCTGTCGAGCAGGTTCTTCATGGTGACGACTGCCACGTGCACAGCCTCTCTGTGTCTGCGCGCGGGGGTCGGCCCACAGGCCGTCCGCACCGCGCTTCCTCGGTTGTCGCGGGCGCCGGGTCGGCGCCTCGCCCTGGTGTCCCGGACGAGCCACTCCCCCGCTGGGCGGGACCGAGGAGGCGTCGCCCCACCGCAGTGGCGGTGGGAGGGGGACACGCGAAGTCGACCGGTCGTGAGACCAGCCGCGTACGAGAGCATACGCCCCGGCAGCGGGTGGTCCCCGCCGGTCGTCCCCAGGCGGGGCCGCCGTCCACAGGTGTGCCCGTCGAGCACCGTTCGGCCCGTCGCGGCCCGAGGCTGACGGGGTGTCCCGGGTACGCGTCGCCGTCGTCGTCCTCGCCCTGCTGTGGGGCGTGGTCGCGGGCCCGGGACCGGCGGCCGCCGCTCCCCCGGCAGCGGTGCCCGTGGGTCTCTACGGCTGGCCGGTGCCCGGGCCACCGGTCCTCGGCCGGGTGCTGGACCCCGAGGCGGGCCGGTACGGCCCCGGGCACCGCGGGGTGGACCTCGTCGCCGCGGTGGGGACGACGGTGCTGGCGGCCGGGCCCGGCGTCGTGGTGTTCGCCGGCCAGGTGGCCGGGCGACCGGTGGTGAGCGTCGACCACGCCGGTGGGCTGCGCACCACCTACGAGCCGGTGACGGCCGTGGTGGCAGCCGGGCAACCGGTCGCGCGGGGCACCCCGCTGGGCACCCTGCTCACCGGCCACGCGCCCTGCCCCGGCGAGGCCTGCCTGCACTGGGGCCTGCGCCGCGGCGAGGTCTACCTCGACCCGCTCACCCTGCTCGTCCCACCCCGCGTCCGACTGCTGCCGTGGGAGCCGGGGTGAGCGGTCAGCGGCGACGCCAGTGCAGGAGGCCCGCCGTCGACGTGGCGAGGACGGCCAGCGACAGCACCGCGCTGCGGGCCTTCGTGTCCCCACCCCGGGTGGCGACCAGCACGGCTGCGGCGTCGATCCCGGTCAGCAGCAGCGTCACCTCGGTGGTGCGCTGGGCCTGCGGTGGCGGGGTGACCAGCAGAGCGGCACCCATGGCGATGTTGCGGGCGGCGACCAGCCGGACGAGGAGCGGGAGCGCGACGTCGGTGTGCGTGGCGTCGGCCCGGACGCCCAGGAGCCGGGCCATGCGACGGGGGGCGAAGAGCGCGACGGTCCCGAGCCACATGGACAGGGACCCGATGCTCAGCCGCGTGGTGGCCCAGGTGTCGGTCATCCCCGGTCCCTGCCCAGGCCTCCCCCAGGACCAACCGCCTCCCGGGAGCCGGCGAGCACCAGGACGAAGGCCAGGAACGGCAGGGTCACCACGCTGGCGACCACGTCGCTGACCGCGGCGACGGCGAAGGCCCCCACGGCCGGGGAGTCCAGCGGGCCGAGCAGCCGGTCCAGCCCCAGCGCGGCCACCGAGGCGGGCAGGGTCAGCAGCGCGGAGACGGCACCTCCGGTCACGAGGCCGGCCAGCACCGTGCGGGGCGCACGGCGGACCGCCACCCAGGCCAGTCCGGTCCCCCGGCGCAACGCACCGGACCACCGGGCCGACCCGTCGTGGGTCAGCCCCGCCACCACGCCGGTCACCCAGAGCTGGGCCACTGCGGCGGTGAGCACCCCGACGACGGCCACGGCGAGCGCGTGCCACCCGCTCGGGTCGTCCCAGACCAGGACCTTGCGGCCCACGTCGGGGACGGTGTTGACCAGCGTCGCGAGCAGGGCGGCCAGGTAGGCGGGCCCGGCGTGCCGGCGCAGCAGTGCCAGGGCGGAGCGGAGCGTGCCGGTCACCGGCGGGTGGCGACGCCGAGCAGCCAGCGGCCGCCGGCCCGGCTGCGGTGGGTGCGGGCCGGGACGTCGAACCCCGCTGCCCCCAGGGCGAGCAGCAGCTCGTCCTCGGAGAAGCGGTCCGCCGGGTGCCGGGAGACCGCGCGCAGCGGGCGGGAGTCCACGAACCGGGCGGTCATCTCGGCGTAGGCCAGCCGGCCGCCGGGGCGGAGCACCCGGGCGTACTCGCGCACCGCGGACCGCCAGTCCACGACGTGGTGCAGCGTGTGCAGCGAGACGACGAGGTCCTGGCTGTCGTCGGCGGACGGGAGGGCGGTGGCGTCGCCCTCGCGGACGACGACGCGGTCGCCGAGGTCGGCCAGTGCGGCCCGGGCGGCGTCCACCGAGGCCCGGTGCACGTCCAGCGCGGTCACCGAGGTGGCACCGAGCCGGGTCAGCGCGACCCGGGCACCCAGACCCCGCCGCCCGGTGCCGACGTCCAGGGCGGTCTCGCCCCGCGCCCCCAGGTCGGCCAGGGCGCCGCCCTCGACGCGCAGGCCGATCTCGAAGCGGGCCCGCGAGTCCACCCAGAGCCGGTTGGCGTCGACGAGGGTCGGCGGTGGCCGGCGGCCAGGGGTGACGGTCATGCCGGGGGCTACCCGGCCGGGCGGGAGGCCGACACCACGGTCGGCCTCCCCGCCGCGCCGTCAGGCGATGTCGGCGAGCTTGGTACGCAGGTGCAGGACGGCCTTGGTGTGCAGCTGGCAGATCCGGCTCTCGGTCACCCCGAGCACCCGGCCGATCTCGGCCAGGGTGAGCCCCTCGAAGTAGTAGAGGCTGACCACGACCTTCTCCCGGTCGGGCAGCTGCTCCACGGCCCGGGCCAGGAGCTGGCGGGCCTCGCCGTGCTCGGCCATCGCCTGGGGGTCCAGGGCGTCGGAGTCCTGCAGGGTGTCGACCAGCCGGGGGCTGCTGCCGTCCTCGTCACCGAGCAGCTCGTCCAGAGCCACCACGTTGACCAGGGACAGCTGGCCGAGGAACTTGCGGATCTCCTCGACCTCGACGCCCATCTCGGCGGCGACCTCGGCGTCGGTGGGGCTGCGCTGCAGCTGGGTCTCCAGCGCCGCGACCGTGCGCTCGAACTCCCGGGCCCGCATCCGCACCGAGCGCGGGATCCAGTCGGTGGAGCGGAGCTCGTCGATGATCGCGCCGCGGATGCGGGCCATCGCGTAGCTCTCGAACTTGACCTCGCGGGAGGGCTCGTACCGGGTGATCGCGTCGATCAGCCCGAAGGTGCCGTAGGAGACCAGGTCGGCCTGCTCCACGTGCGCGGGCATGCCGCTGCCGACCCGGCCGGCCACGTACTTCACCAGCGGTGCGTAGTGCAGGATCAGCCGGTCCCGCAGGCCGGAGTCCCGGCCCTGCACGTAGCGCGCCCAGAGGTCGGCCAGCGCCGCGTCGGCCGGGTCGACCGCCCCCGCACCACCGCCGCTGATCGGGTGGACCGTCGCCTCAGCCACGTGTCCACCTCGCCGAGCCGGTGCTCCCGTCGGACATCCCCGTCACTGCTGCGTCCCCCTCAGGCCCGTGGGTGTGCTCGCGCATGCACCGCACGGAGCCGTTCGACCGTCACGTGCGTGTAGACCTGCGTCGTCGCGAGGCTAGCGTGACCGAGCAGCTCCTGGACCGAGCGGAGGTCGGCACCGCCCTCCAGGACGTGCGTGGCGGCCGAGTGCCGCAGCCCGTGCGGGCCGATGTCGGGGCTGCCGGGGACACCCGCGGTGGCCGCGTGCACGGCGCGTCGGACCTCCCGGGCGTCCAACCGCCCGCCGCGCACGCCGAGCAGCAGCGCGGGCCCGCTGTCGGGGCGGGCCAGCACCGGTCGGCCCGCGGTCAGCCACCGCTCCAGGGCCTGCTCCGCCGGCACCCCGTAGGGCACGCTGCGTTCCTTGCGGCCCTTGCCCAGCACCCGCAGCAACCGGCGGCCCCGGTCCACGTCGTCGACGTCGAGCCCGACGAGCTCCCCGACCCGGATCCCGCTGGCGTAGAGCAGTTCCAGCGCCAGCGTGTCGCGCACCGCGGCGGCCCGGTCCTCGGCGGTGGCGTCGGCGGCCGGCGGTGGCCGCTCCTCGAGCACCGCCCGGGCCTGGTCGACGGCCAGGACGTCGGGGAGGGTGCGGTGCCGGGCCGGGCTGGCCAACCGGAGGCCGACGTCGTCGGCGCGCACCCCGGTCCGCCGCAGGTGCGCGGTGAAGGACCGGGCCGAGGCGGCGCGGCGGGCCGTGGTCGACCTCCCGTCCCCACGGGTGCGACCCAGGGCCAGCCAGCTGCGCAGGGTCGCCAAGTCGAGGTCGGCCGGGCTGGTGCCGCCGCCGCGCCGGAGGTGGTCCAGCAGCGAGACGACGTCCCCGGTGTAGGCGCGCACGGTGTGCTCGGACAGGTCCCGCTCGACGCCGAGGTGCTCGACCCAGGCCTCCAACGGCTCGAGCAGTGCCGGGGGCAGCCCGGCACGCAGCTCCGCGGTCCGGCTGGTCACCCGACGACCCTCTCCCCCGGTCCGGTGGTGGTCAACCCACCGCGCCGTCGGCGGACCGCCCCTCCCCCGTGACCCGCCAGCCCGTGCCCGTCCACTCGACCAGCCCGGCCAGCTCCAACGCAGGGAGCACCCGCAGCACGTCCAGGCCGGTGCAGCCGGCGATGGCGGCGAGCCGGTCCGGGGAGACCCCGGTGCGGACCGGGCAGGCGTCGAGCACCCGCCGGGCGACGTCGGACAGGTCGTCCCGCGGACCGGCGGCGACCGGTGGTGGCTCGGCCAGGTCCGCACCCAGCCGGCCCACCGCCTCCAGCACCTCCGCCGCCGACGTCACCAGCAGCGCCGGACGGTCGGCCTCCTCGCGCAGCAGCTGGTGGCACCCCACGCTCATCGCCGAGGTCACCGGCCCCGGGACCGCCATCAGCACCTTGCCCAGCGACCGGGCCCGGTGGGCGGTGGCCTGGGCCCCGGAGCGGGCGGCGGCCTCCACCACCACGGTGCCCCGGGTCAGTGCCGCGATCAGCCGGTTCCGCACCAGGAACCGGTCGGTTACCTACTCAGACGCAACAGGTGGACGCGCGTCAACCGGACGGGGTTGACCAACGTCAGATACTTGGCCGAGCCTGCTGTTACGCGGGTAGGGGGTGGGCCCGCCAGGCGCGGCCGAGGGTGGGCGTCAGCCCGTCGGGGTCACTTCATCCGTGCCCGGGGGGCGGATCCTGCGGCGGGTGACTAGTTCCCACCCCACTTCGTCCACGGCCTTCCTCATCGCGAACTTGACGGCGTTCCGCTCTTGAGCCTCCATGTGAGAAGGAGCTATGAGCCGAACAGTCTCGGCCTCTTCGTCGATCGACACCGTCAACCCCGGATGGTTTGCCGCCAGAGTGTTGGAGACCGCCCGCAGCCGTTCGACGTCCGCAAGCACCTCGTGGGTCCGCACCGACTGCGTTCGGGCTGGAGACGGCGACTGGGACGCTCGATCGTTGGCCTGCGCACGCAACAGCTCCAAAATCTCCTCCAGCAGCTCTCTGTCCTCCCGCTTCGGGCTCGTTACCGTTGCCGTCGGCGCCGCGACGGCGTCCAACTTGACCTTCAGCTCGGGCCACGTGCGCACGAAGGCGCGACGAAGAGCAGGCTCATCGCGGCTCGTGTCCAACGAGTTGTTGATCGCTTTGACGGTCTCCCAGACACCGTCTTCGTCGTCTCGCACTGCCATGAACTCCGAAAACGGCGACCCGACGTCGCCAGGGCTCAGATCGTGCAAGAGCGGAACAACACGTGCCGTCGCCACGGTCTTGCTCAATGCGCCCGCCTCAAAGTTCAACCATGGGGCGCCGAGGTTGCTTGGCGTGCAGCACAAGATGCCGAACGAGCTCTCCTCCAACTGTTCCGCGATGACCGTTGACCACCGAACGCCCGCGCCGTTGTCCTGAGCGCTCATGTACGGGTCCACCGCCTCGAACATCTCCGGGAGCCACTCCCGCAGCGCCTCAGCGATCTGCTTGCTCTCAGGGCCGGACCAGCTGATGAAGACCTTCACAGCTGAGACTCAACAAGCCCGGTTGACGGTCGTCAACCGGCGAGCGGGTAGAGCCGGGACGCCGACACCCACTGCACGACCCCGCGCTCGGTGACGATCAGGCCGTGCCAGCCACCAAGGCCCGGCCGACGACCCCACCCATACAGACGAACAGGTTCCACAACGTCACTGACGGACCACCGGGGCCGCACGACGGCTACGTCAACCGGGGGCGTCACCGGGTCCTGCACCCGGGCCAACTCCTCGGCCAACTCCACGCTGACGACCGTCACACCGACCACCGACAGTCAGTCAGCAGCCGTGGTTGACCCCCGTCAACTCGGCCCGACGGACAGACCGACGGTGCTCAGCGAACTCGGGTGCCAGTACCCGACGAGGGCTGTAGTACTGGACCCGTCCGGCCCTCTGGCCGGGCATGAAGTGGCCCCGCATCCGTTGGTAGCGGACCGGGGCCGTGACCCGACTTTGTAGGAGTCGAGCGCCATGACCATAGCCGTTGACGACCGTCCGGCACCCGCGTTCTTGCCCCTGCTGCCAGGCGATGCGTACCGCCTGCACCACGGCCGTCCCCACGCCCCGGGCGCCGACCTCGGTCGACTCAACCGGCGCGGCATTGACCAGGACGGTGTCCCCCTCGGGTGGACGGGCGCCTACAACTACCAGTCCGACCGATCCTTGGTCTTCGACCTCACCCGGGCGGCCCTGACGCAGGGTGTGTGGAGCCGGGAGGAAACCTTCGGGCACCTGATCGGCGGGGTCGGGGGCGCGTGGCTCCTGGCGCAGGAAGACCCTCAGAAGGCCTTCGACGCCGTCGCCGCGGACATCAAGCACCTGGGGTCACCCCGGCACTCTGTTGAGTCCGTCGTCCGCCTAGTCCTCAGGATGGCCGACAACCTGGAGCCCGTGCGCCGGTGCCATCTGGTCGCCGGGCTGACTACGTACTTCGCGGGCCGGGACAAGCCCGCCACCCCCAACAACGGGGACTTCAACTGGATCCTCGACTTCATGGCCGCCGAGGGCTTCACCAGCGAGACCAGGAAGGTCGGCCCTAAGGGCAAGACCGTCGCCCGGTGGATCTACCGGACCACCAAGGGCAGCGTGGACCAGATCGTGGCTCTAGTCGTCCAGGCTGCGAGTGCTCGCATGAGCAAGATCAAAAACCACACCCGTCGAGTTGCACAGACAAGTCCGTCCCACACAGGAGCACGCGTGAGCGCCCCCGAGGGTGCCGACCAGGACCACCAGGTCACCGACACCGTCCACGAAGGTCAAGACCCGACTCAGTTGGGGGTCGGGGTGCTGGTGGAGACCACGACGACCAAGCCCGAGTCCATCGACCCCAAGATCACCCCCCGAGACACCCAGGAGGCCGAGAAGGCCGACACGGGCAGCACCGACCACCAGATCAAGACACCCCGACGGCCGCGAGGATCGAGCCGGGTGCGAGCTGCGCTGAGCCTCGCCCGAGCACGATGCCAGCGGGTACTCCGACGTCGGCAACACCACCAAGCCACCGACGTCCCCGAGGAGCAGCCCACCCCCGCCCCGGCACCCAGGAAGCTGACCCTCACCGAGATGCGCGACGTCGACCCGTGGGGCATCGACAGCGCCAACCAGGCCCAGGAGCCCACCCCGACGTCGACAACGTCAGGTAGGGCCCAGGAGGGCCCACGCTGAACCCAGCTCAGCCCACCGGGTGACTCACCTGGACACGCAGATCAAGGTCTGGTGGCGTCCGACGCTCCCAACCACGTAGAAGGAGCATGACCACCGCGATGGCACCGCCCAAGAAGACCGCCGCCGACGTCGTCAGCGACTACACCCGGGACCTCACCCGGCTCCAGGTCCAGCTCCAGGTACTCCAGGAGCGCCACGTCGAAACCGTGGCAGCCGACCCCCGGGCCGCCGGGGAGCTGGCCGACCGTCTGCGGACCGCAGCGCGTGCGCTGACCCACGCTGCCGACAGCCTGGATGGGCAGCGCCGGACGGCCCACGAGGCCGCGGCACCGGCTCCCCGCCCGAGCGCGAGTGACCTGCTCATGGACAAGACCCCCAAGGTCATCACGGTCGTGCGCGTCGAGGCCACCGACCCGGCTTAAGCACTTGACCGCCCTGCGCCTCGCGTAGAGATCAGCCTCTTCACCAAGCCTCCCCGCCCACACTGGCGCAACCAACCCCACGCGGGGCTCAAGATGGGCCTGCACCGTGAAGAAGTGAGGGAGCTGAGCAGATTGCCAGGCGCTACCAACCCGTCAAGGTATTGCGTCTTCAGCAAGACCTTCCGGACGTCCACCCGTTACAACTTCAGTCAGAGCCTCGCACGGCCCGCGCCGGGCACTTCCGCCCCTATGCCTAGAAGACCGATCAGTGGTCTCGCACGACTCGGCACGGCTGAGGGCAGATGCGAAGGCAGGGCCGCCAGGGCCCTGCCTGAACTACCAACAGGCACTTTGTGCGCTTGGCGACTAAGTGCGAATGCCGATCATTGTAACGCTAGGGTACGGGTCGGGACAGGAGAAGGAGTTGACGCTCAAGCAGGCTTTAGTCGGGCCCAATGCGGCACGGGCGGCGAAGAGCATCATTTTAGTTGCCTAATTGTTGCTTCTACCGAATCGAAAGCATAGCGAGGGAGACTATAGCGCATGCGAAATTGTTCACGAGCGTAAAGCCGAGCCGCAATTGGATCTGTTTGGGCGCGCTCGATAATTTGCGCAACAATATGGTCGACCGTTCGGCGTGATGGAATTATCGTCCGCTGCCAAGAGCTAGTTCCGGTCTCGGTGTCAACCTGTGAATTCTTGATTACGGCTATCCAGCAGAACGTCTCCTCGATCACGATCGTCCCCTGATGTAACCGGCGTCGATCTTTGAGTGTGAATATTGGCATCAAGAGGGTACGACGCATACTTCTAACCGGATTGATCATGGATTCAATGGGGCTATTCTCGAGTGCAACGAAATCGCGCTGGCTGAACTCGTCCTCAAGCATGTGCACTAAAAAGGTGGTGTTTACGTGATAGCAGGCCACGAAAAGTCGACGAAGATTGTCGCACCAGACCTCATAATTAAAAGATTCGTTGATCAGGCGAGACCGAAGGTCGTTGAAACTCGAAACTGTGAACTCGAAGAGAGATTGTAGCGCTCCAGATGACGCCGTCTGACACATGAGGAATAACGCTCGTGCCATTTGATCCTGGAGGAAATCCTTTCTCGGTGTCCTGCTGTCAACCGGGATATTGGAATCCAACAAGGAGCCCAGGAGCTCGACGCGGATTATCTCGTTAGCCTCCTCACTAAGACCCTCTACCGCTAGCCGTCTTGCTATCTCGAGGAGTGACATCAAATGAGATGCCCATAGCACGCTGATTTTCTCGCTAATTACCAGCTCATCAATTTCCTGAGCTATAGCCTCGATCCTCTTACCTATTGGAATGCTTGACCTGGCGGCCTCTTGGATTGCCTCTCGCGTGAGTGGCGGTAATGGTGGGCAATCAACTCCTCCCCGCGTTCCCGCCAGGAAAAGGGAGGGGGCGGCCTCGGCACTATTCACGGACGCCTACTCGCTACTGCGGTTACGCTCGCGGAGAGCCTCGCGCATATTGTTAACCACGCGGTTGACTAGCTCTTCGTCAATGCCACGCTCTTCCAAGGAACGCCGGGCAGCATGTAAAATCGCCCTCTCAAACTCGTCCTCCCTGACCTGAGAAAAAGCGGAGATTAATTCCAACGCAAGGGCTCGGTGGTCTACAGCGGGTTCGTTCTCAGATGCCCTCGTCCTCGCCAACAGTTGATCAAGGACGCCTCGGCCACTGTATGTAATTGTCGCGACAAGCGACCCGGCAGCACCAGTCAAAATGGCAAAAACTGCCTGCTCGATCCATTCTGATGCCAGGGCATTTCGATGATCTACGTACTGCACCTGCAGCAACTCTGCATCATCAGACACCGCGTCGATCAGAGCCAGGTAGGTTTCAATTGGATCGCCTTTAGGCACTACTCCCCCTTATATCGCACGCTAAATATGACGTTCCGCAGTGCGCAGCCGTGCGATCGACACGCCCTCCTGAACAGCCCCCGCGGGCCAGGTCGGTGTTGACGTACGCCGCACCCGCCGGTCTCGAAGAGTGTTCCGGCAATGTAGTTGGTGACGTTGTGGAAGCCAAGGGCGGAGCCGCGCGGAGGTGCTCGACACCCGCACCCACGGCCTCGTTCTCAGGCCGGGAACCGACCATGGCGGGCGGGCCTGGCAGGTCGCAGACCGATTGCACACAGAAGGAATCGCGGCGCTCGCGATGGCGTACAGGGTTCGCGTCTGGGGGGCGAACGTCCAAGATGAACTGGCCGCCCCCATCAGAGGTCAAGGTGTAAGGCGTCACGGCGTCGACCATCTCCTAGAGGTATCCCTGGCGCCTCCGCGATCTGCATGATGTACGAGCCCGACCAGCTGATGAACACCTTCACGGCCGGTACTCGATTGACCCACGTTGGCGAGCGTCAACCGGCAAGGGAGTAGAGCCGCCGCGCGGACACCCACTGCACGACACCGCGCTCGGTGACGATCCGGCCGTGCCAACCACCAAGGTCCAGCTGACGTTCCCACCCGTACAACCGGACGGGTGCCGGTGGAGATCACGACGACCAAGCCCGAGCCCATCGACCCCGAGATCACACCGGGATCGTTAGGGGGGCCACGAAGGCAGACATGGGCAGGACCAACCACCAGATCGAAATACCCCGACGCCCGCGAGGATCAAGCCGGGTGCAAGCTGCACTGAGCCGTGCCTGAGCACGGTGCCAGCGAGCCCTACGACGTCAGCGCCACCACGACTTGTCGGTGCCAGGCCAACCCGCCCCCCACGAAGTCACTCCCACACCGCGACACAGAAGCTGACCCTGAGCGAGCTGAGCAACTACGCCGACCAGGGCATCGACGCCGGTCACCTGGCCAATGAGCCCATCCCGACGTCGATAACGTCAGGTGGGCGCCACCACAGGGCGGAGTTGACTGCTCCCTGCCGAGATCACCACGCGGGTGGCGTCAGCACCTTACGAACACGTAGAAGAACCGTGACCACGACGACGAAGACCCCCAGGACCGCCTGGCTGCCCGCGACGGTCATCCGGACGCTCGCGACGCTGCAGGCACAGCTCCGGATCCTGCAAATGGGCCACGACCGGAACACCATCGACACCCGGGCCGCTCAACAACTGGCGACTGAGCTCCGAGATGCCGCTCAAGTGCTCACCCACGCTGCCGACCTCCTCAACCTCACCATTCGGGACGCCTGCGAGGACAAGCCCGCACGCATAGTTTGCGAGGCGTCCGAGGTGGACTTCTCGGACCTGCTTGCGGCTACCAGAACCGAGATATGAGCAACCCGCGACGGACCTCTGGCGGCGGACAGCCTCACGACCCCGGCCCTGCGACCCACCCGACCGGCGATAGCCCCAGGAGGGGCCAACGCAGGGCGAAGCTGACCCCTCCGGGTGACCCGCTTGTCTTCGCTGGTCGAGCTGCACCGATGGTCGACGAGGATGACGCGGTGGACCCCGACCTCATGGATCAGCACGAGATGCCCAAGTTCACTGACCCGTCGGAGGTCGCGATCTGGGCTGGCTACCAGGTGCACTGGCTGGGTCGGGTCTTCACCCGCGATGAGCTGTGGAACCTCGTCTAGCACTACGGCAAGCGCGAGGCCCCCTCGATACTCGCCGAGCTGCGCTTCGAGGACGTGATGGACCGCGATCACGGCGCCAACTTCGTCTACGACGTCTGGCACATGGCCGAGGCGCCCTTACAGCTGGCCGGAGAGGGTGAGTGGGCGACCCTGTTCAGCTGGGTCGGGTTCGCCAGGAACGGTGCGCGGGCTCGACGACCACGCAAGGTCATGTCCCTCTACCGGGGCGCCGTCGAGGGACACGAGGTCGGCTCGGCCTAGACCGAGGATCGGTGACCGCCCAGTGGTTCGCCGACCGGTGGGCATACCAGGCCCACCCGGGCGAGGTCTGGACAGCACAGGTGGAGGCCAAGTACCTGCGAGCCCACATCACCTCGCGGGAGGAGAGCGAGTGGGTCGTTGAGCCTCACGCGTTGGAGACCACCGAGGCACCACCCCTGCCTGAGCCCCACGTGGACTCAGAACCCTCCACTCCTGACTCCCCCACTTCGCGACGCCACCAGCCCCACGTAGGACCCATGAGGGCCCGCGATGGGCTCGCACCGTGAGAGCGTCCGGCTGTGACCAGCTACCGGATCGGCCAAGCACGCAGGATGCGCACTCTCGGCTCCTCGATGGACGGCCGGGACCGTGCGGTGGAAGTACTCGATGGCCCGCTCCACGCACTGGCCCCCGACCAGGTACACGCTGACGGTGACCAGCTCGGCACTGCCGTCTGTGGGGACCGGGTGCAGCTCTCCGGTGAGCGCGAGTTCGACCCCGCGATGTTGGTCGACGTCGGCATCTGCCCCCGCTGCCGCCGCAGGGTCGCCGCCGACTAGACCGACCACGAAGGCCGGCGTTCGAGGGGTTGAAGGCACCCAGCTCCGAAGAAGTAGGTGTGGGACACCCGAGCAAACAACTCAACCGGCAGTACGTCGCCGAGCTGATCTCGCACCTGCGCGGCCACGGCTTCCCCGGCGCCCATCTGGACGCCGCCACGTGCACGGTGGAGCTGGAGAAGACCGACTCCTCAACGGCCACCACGTGGGCACTGCGAGCCCGTACAGCCCGCCAGATGCTCCTAGCCGCCTCGGTCGACCGGGCCCGCGCTGACGCAGACGCCCTGCACCGCCCGCTGGCCGCCACCATCCAGCGCCGGTGGGGCTCCCCGGTCGAGGCGTCCTTCGTCACGCTGAGCCTGGCCGACTTCACGAGGGTCATCCAGGCCACCACGACCGCCGAAAGCGCCGGGGAGGGACCCCGTGCCTAGGCCCTGCACCGTGTGCCACCACGAAGAACGCCGCCAGATCGACGCCGACCTCCTCCCCACCGAGCCCTTCCGCCGTGTATCGCTGGAGACCATCGGACGGCGCTACGGGCTCTCCCCGCGCAGCCTGGGGCGTCACCGGGACGAGCACCTCGCCCCGCAGGTGAGCCTGGGCATCCAGCGCCAGCACGAAGACATCCGCATCGGCCAGCTCGTCGACCGGGTGCTCGCGCAGGTCGGTGCAGCAGCCGACATCCGGGACCACGCGATGCGAGAGGGAGACGGGCGCCTCGCCCTGCTGGCCTCCCGCGAGGAGCGAGACGCAGTCACCTTCCTTGTCGACCGGCTGGGCATCGCCAACGACGGCGCCCGCGCCGAGCTGGCCGAGGGCGTGGCGTTCAAGCACGCGGTGTTCGACCTCCTGGGCAAGGCCCCAGAGCTGGCCGAGGTCGCCGCCAAGGCCGTGGAGCAGACCGGCCAGGAGGAGATGGCTGCCGCCCTCCGCTCCCTCGGTGAGGCCCACCTCCAGCGCCGCGCAGCCGGTGATCCCAGCGCCCGACTCCAGCTCGTCCGCCCCAACAACGAGGAGACCCCATGACCAGCACCCAGACCGAGACCACCGAGGCGCCCTTCCAGGTCCACTTCGTCGGAGGAGGCATCACCGTCCCGACCCAGGTCGACCACGAGGGCAACGCTTCCTGGGCCGAGTGCTTCGGCTACGGCGCGGACTTCATCGTGACCCCCGAGATCCTGGAGGCCGCCCGCCGGAACTCCAGGGACGGACGCAGCATCTTCGACCTCTCCGAGGAGGAGCAGGTGGCGCGCTGGGGCGAGGTCAAGCTCAAGCGCGGCCCATGGCCGGAGGGCAAGACCCGGCACGAGCCCGGTGGGATCCGGTGGATCACCGCCCGCGAGGAGGCCGTCTACCGGGCCAACAACCTGGCGACCGAGGGTGAGCAGAAGGCCGCCCGCGCCCGCATCGCGGCCGAGTTCGGCCCCGTCCCCACCAAGCAGAGTTCGACCTTCATCGTCCGCTGACCGCACAGACTCCCGGCCCGAGAGTCGCTCCTCGGGCCGGGCTCCAGCTTGGCGCCCCGGACGGCGGCGACGCCGTCGCCAAGCTGGACAGCTTGCACCGGGACCTCGTGGCACGGACTCCTCCGAGGTCCCGGTGCAGGCCCCCAGCACCACGGCACGACCCCGCCGACTTCCAGCGGGGCGCACGGCAGCCCCCAGCCGGGATTGGAGCCTCGGCTGTGGGTGGGGGGTCCTCCTGGCCCGCCGTGCGCCCCGCTGGGAGCCGGAACCCCTAGCCCAGACAGCGAGGACACCGCCATGAAGTACGACCCCAGTCAGCTCACCGTGCTGGCAGGCAAGCTGCGGGGCAAGCCGCAGGACCCCCAGCTCATCGCGACGACCAACTCCGAGCGGGGTGGGGTCTACGACTCCCCCACCTACGCCGCCAGCCTGGAGGGCCGGGCCCAGCAGGCCACCCCCAGCCGGTGGCAGCAGACCGAGATCGACCGGATCACCTCGGAGTACGCCCCGGGCTCCTCCAGCCCCTCCAAGGCGCCGCAGCGGCCGTCGAACGCCGCCTTCTCCGACCGGGTGGAGCTGACCGCCCCCGAGGTCGAGGCCCTCGACGACGAGAACACGTTGGCCGACGGCGACGACAACGGGGTCCAGCGGCAGGCCGCCCACCCCACCGCGTTGGAGATCATCGAGATCGACCGGATCACCGCCGTGCACGCCGACGCTCTCGGGCTCCCCCCGACCGGCGGCACCGAGTACCTCGATGACAGCCCGGAAGCCCACGAGGTCACGCGCATCCTCGGCAGCGTCGAGTCCCGGGGTCTCAAGCCCCGGCCGGTCACGCGATGACCGCCCCAAAGTTCCCGCTGCACCTAGTCCCCACCCCGGGGACCGCGCTGACAGGCGGGAAGGTCAACTATCAGCCCGGCATGCTCTACAGGTTGTCGGAGAACGACTACGAGAACAGCAAGAACTCCCTCGGCCGGAGCTGGATCGATGGACTCAGCGAGGCCGACCAGCTCGGACGCTGGAACCGCATCCAGATACAGGTGGTGGAGGACCACGTCGCGCGCCCCGGCGCCGCGCTGGTGCGTCTCAGGGCGCTGGCGGACGTCCCCCTCCAGGGCTCGGGCCGCCTTGCCGCCGGGGAGTCGATCGTGCTCACCGCTGAGCTGATCCGGCAGCTCACCTGGCTCGATCCGGAGACCCAGCAGAGTGCCTACGGACGGGTCGTGCTGGTGGTCGAGCCCATCAACCCCGAGGACGAGTGACCACGATGCCGCGTCGCAGCGAGCAGAGGGAGCATCGACGTCGTGACGACCGACGAGGACAACGTCGACCCGGCCGCCGTGGCCGACACGCTGCGCAAGCTGCTTAACGCCGTCGATCATGGCGAGATCACGGCGACGAGGGCCGAGCGCCACCGGCTGGAGGGTGCTGTCACCGCCCTGGACGCGGTAGCCCAGACGTCGAACTAGAAGGCCGACCCGATCAGGGACAGCAGGTGCACCACGGTGATGGTCAGCGCCACGATCGCGAGCAACGCCCCGGCCTGCCCCTTGCTGGGTGCTCGATCCCGAACAGCGTCACCGATCGATACCGCGATGCCACCCAGGACCGCACACCCGATCAACACAGTGAAGTTCCAGTCGTTGGTGAACAGCCACCACCCGAAGTGCACAGCAGCCACCCCCAGGGTCAGCAGCGCCAAGATCAGCGCGGAGACCGCCCGCTGCTCAGCGCGCACGTCCATGGCGACATCCCCGTTCATGCCGCGCACAGTCTCGGAACGCAACCACGCTGTCAACGACCGGGGCGACCGTGTCCCCCGTCAGGGCGGCACTGGACTCGTAGTTGATCTTGTCCAAAGCCAGGACAGTGGACACCTCACCCTTAGACCCCTGCAAGGGCCTAGATGACGCCCCAATAGCGTCTCAAAACTTGTTCCAAAAGAATGCGTCTCAGAAGCTCATAGCTCGCCGACTTGTGAGACGCTTGCCCTATGGCCACCTTGGGGTACCTCAGAGTCAGCACCGACCGGCAGTCGCTCGACCAGCAGCGGGACGCGCTGGAGGCCGCCGGGGTCGAGAAGTTCTTCGAGGACAAGATGTCCGGCAAGGTCGACGACCGCCCGGGGCTCCTCGCGATGCTCGACTACGCCCGGGACGGGGACACCGTGGTCGTGGTTGCCCTGGACCGGCTGGGCCGCTCGCTTGGCTCGATGATCCAGACCATCGATCAGATGCAGGCTGCGGGCATCACGCTCAAGTCGCTGCGCGAGAACGTGGACTTCTCCACCATCACCGGCACGCTCATCGCCCAGATCTTCTCGGCCCTGGCCGAGTACGAGCGCAAGCTCACCAACGAGCGCGCGGCAGCCGCCCGGACAGCAGCGGCAGCCCGGGGTCAGCACACCGGCCGCCCTCGGGCTCTCACCCCCGAGCAGGTCAAGACCGCCCAGCTCATGCGCAACAGCGGCGTGACGATCTCAGAGATCAGCAAGGCCGTCGGCGCCAGCCGGGCGACCATCTACCGGGTGCTCGACACCACCAAGACCCCCGCGTAGGCCCCGAGGGCCTACGTAGAGCCCTGACAACGGCCCGACCGGGGCCTCAGCGCTCCACGGTGGCTGCGTCGGCCCAGCGGGCGACCATGCTCAAGGCCGCAAGCTGCTCCAGGGCCTCGGCTTCGGTCAGCTCACCCTCTACGTGGGCGACCGGGTTCCGGACGGCTGAGAACCACCCTTGAGCCAGCAGGTGCGCGCCCCGCTGGATGCTCTCGGCGGTCGGAGTCCCGTCGTTGGGAGGCACACGCAAGCGCGGCTCAGCAGCGCTGCCAGCCTTCGGTGAGAACGCGGACTGCACCAACGTCGAGTCCTGGATGTCGGTCCGCCCGACCTTGTTCTGCATCTCAGCGTTGACCCGCTTCCCGGCGGCCCCGACCGCGTCCCGGTAGTGCCCGGTGCTCCAGAGGGAGCGGGCGCCGTCCCACACCCAGGAGTGCATGCTGGCCGCCGAGAGATCCGGGGCGTCGTCACCCAGGTTGGCCCGCACCTCGTCCTGACGGCGCAAGACAGCCTGAGCGCGCTGTGCAGCCTCGCGGTGCTGGATCCAACGATTGACGGTCTTGTTGTCGTCCGAGGGCACATCGACCCGCCACCTGGGGAGAACCCGATCCAAGATCTGCTCGACGACCTGGGCCTGCTCCACCATCGGGGCTTGCGGCCCCCGGGTGTAGAGATGGGCCGTCAGGTTCACGATGCCGGGTGTCGCGGCTGGCCGGTGAAGCTCGGTCAGCCGCAGGAACTCATCCAACTCCCCGATAGCCCACTCGACCTTGATCCCCGCCATGGCTGCTCCCCCGCTCGCCGAACACGAAGACCGGACGGTACCGAGCCGTACGACTCGCCGACCCCGCACACCCCTTGGACTGTCGGACTCCCGGGCCACGATGCCCCCATGACCACCCCTGCGATCGACCCCAACACCGTGCTCACCGGCGTCTGGCTCAAGCTCGGCCACGGGCGCAACGTGCTCGACATCCTGCTCAAGGAGATCGGCCGCGTGGTGGAAACAGGAAGCGCGTCTCCACCCCAGATCAACGGGGACGGCACGTACTCCGCCATCTACGCACCCACCCAGGAGCCCTACCCCGAGATGGGTCTCCTCCTGGGCGACTTCGCACACTGCGCCCGGTCGGCCCTAGACAACCTGGTGACCGTCCTGGTCCTGCGCAACGGTGGGCAGCCCATCAAGGACAACGCCTTCCCGATCTACACGAGGCGAGCGGACTGGAAGAAGAACGTCATCAAGCGCCACTCGCTCGGCGAGGGCCCGTTGGCCAACGTCAGCCAGGCCGACTACGACGCGATCGAGCAACTCCAGCCCTTCAACGACACGTCAGTGGCCGACCCCGAGGACAACCTGTTGGCGATCCTGAGCCGGGTCAACAACGCTGACAAGCACGCGATGTTGCACACCGCCGTTGCCTACTCGGCACCCGTCGACCAGAAGGTGCTGCGGGTCAGCCCGCCCACCCCGGTGGAGATCATCTGGAGCCGGGAGCCGTTCGAGGCCCTGGTGCCGGGGACCGAACAGACCCGCTATCGGTTCGTCGGCCCTGCGCCCCAGGGCGACTGGGTGGTCCTCATCAACTGGCCCATGATCGTGCAGTTCACCGACCACCTGGGCCGAGCCGTCCCCTACTTCAAGCTGACCGCCATCTACAACGCCGTCGGCGAGACCATCGACACGTGCCTCGGACGTAAGACCGACGAGGGAACCGCCCCGAGCCAGTAGCCCGGGGCGGTCCGTGTCCGGTCAGCCCTTGGCGAGCCGCTTGAGACCGCGCTCGACACCGGCGAGCGTGAGGCCGCAGCCGACGAAGTTCTCGTCGTCACCGGCTTCGCGGTAGAGGACCCAGGCCCCCGACACATCCACGACGCCGTACGTGCCCTTGTTGGGCTCCCAGCGGGAGGTCACGATGCGCAGGCCCTGCTTGCGCGCCAGACGGCGCAACCGTGCGAGACGCTGCGCGTCTGCGATCTCCTTGTTTCGACGCCGGATCAACCTGACCAGCCCGGGGAAGGCTCCCTCGGGGATCTCGAAGTACCCGTTCTTGTGCTGCTGTGTGCTCATGTGGGGCTCCTTGCGACAGGTCCCCACGCCTCCTTAGGCGCGGGGTGTCTGCCCAGCCCTGATTACACGCATACGCATGAACAAGATGATGCAGAGCCTGTCAAGACGAACGGATTGACCTGCGTCAACCCTTCACCCGCAGCTCAGTGATCAACCGCTCGATGATCGCCTGGAGGTCGACCGGCGCCGGGGAGTCGCTACCCGACTGCCGACCCGGGATGGCCGGCACGGCCCCGAAGGCCCGGGACGCGAACGCCTTGCGCACCTCGGAGACGTCGGCCGTCGTCATCGGCGCCGCGAAGGCGTCCACGGTCTTGAGCTGGACCTCCAGCGACTTGGCCCACTGCGCCACGTGCCGGTGGCGCCCGCCCTCACGGGCCAAGTACGCAGCCAGCCCGAAGCCGGGGAGCGCGATGATCGCGCGCGAGATCAGCTCGGTGACCGCGACGTCGGTGTGCGGCACGAAGAAGGCGACGATCACGATGAACGCGACGACAACAGCGATGGCCGCCCCCAGGAACAGGTCGGCGCGCTTGGACTCGTTCTTAGCCAGCTCTGAGAAATGGGTCGCCAGCCCAAGCGAGCCAGACACGCCAGCAGCCTCGCGCTGCGTCTCCAGCGTGGCCTGGGCCGCCTCAACGGCGGCGTCCAAGGTGGTCTCCTTCACCCGCACCCGAGCTGCGACGCGTCGAAGGTCCTCTTCCTCCGCGATCCGCCGCCCCGTGTCGAGAAGAGCCTGGGCGTCGACGAAGAATCTTTCCCGGTTAGGTACGTCCCCGAGACCGCTCCAAGCGTTCGCGGTGGCCTTGGCCAACTCCTGCGCAGACGTGATCAGGTCGTCGGCGAAGGACTCGATGTCGAGGCTTTCCGGATCGAGTTCTTGCCGCATCAGGCTCAAGAACTCCCGCCACAGGATGACGGTGCGGTCTCCCTCGCCCGCCACCGTCAACGCCTCGTCAACACGCTTGGCGACGTACGCGCTGCGGTCCGCGCCCGTGGTGACATTGCTGGCTTCCGGCCACCAGAGGCCACGAAGCTTTGACACGACATCAAGCACCCTCTCGAGGGGCGCGTCAGTGGGGAGGCCAGGTGGCCCCACAGCGACGCTCTCCCAGAGCTTCCGGATGCTGCGGTGGAGCTCAGTGATCTCCCGGACGTACTCCGCCATGACTCCCCCGTGCTCCCCAATGAAGGGGCAGCCTCCCACGAGGTGGGTCCCACTCAGGGGTAGTTGAGCTCCTCGGCAGGCCCAGGCAAGACCTCCGGCTTGTCCTCCAGGAAGACCCCGGGTGGCCATGAGCAGCCACGCAGCTGCCGAACAGGCGGCGACGCCACATGGTGGGCGGGAAATGCCGCACATCGCGCACGATGTCTGAGGCTAGTGATCGCGTACTGAGGGCCCGCTGGGCGTCGTGAGGATCTCGGCGTCCTCGATGATCCGGGCCACTACGCTCAAGGCTGTCAACTTCTCGAGAGCCTCCTGCTCCGCCCACTCGCCCGTCTCGTGGGTCGCCGGGTTTCTGATGTACCCGTACACCCCCTGGGCCAGGTTGCCCGCCCCCTGCTGCAACCCCTTGTCGAACTTGTTCGACATGTCCGCTGCGACCCGAAGTCGAGTCTTGCCCGGTGCAGGCGCATCGACGCCGAACGCGTCTTGCATCAGCTGCTGGTCGTTGATGTCGGTCCGGTTCAAGCGTGCCTGGGTCTGCGCGGAGATGGCACCGGCCGCAGCACTGACGGCCTGTCGATGGTGACCGCTGTTCCACAGGGACCCCGCCGAGTCCCACACCCACGGATGCAGTCGCGTGGCGCTCAGAGTGGGCCCGGGCGTCTGGACCGACGCGATCAGCTGTCGGTCCCGGAGCTTGCCGAATGCGCGCATGCAGTACGGCCGGTAATCGAGGTAGGCCTGACCCGGGTGCCCACCCCACGAGCTGGGATCTGCCCTGTAGGGCAACTCCTCCAGAGACTCCAGGATGGCCTCCACGAGCGGAGCCCGTGTCATCAGCTCCTCAAGGGCATCCTCGATCTCGGACTCGGCACCCTCGTGCTGCTCAATCATGTGGATGGTGGCCGCGAACTTCTCAATCACATCCCGCATCGACCGCACACGCTGCGCATCCACTGCCGACTGCGATCGAGACCTCGGCACGCGTCTCGGCATCTACCCGCCCCCCCCGACCCCATGTAAACGCGATGACCGGACGGTACCGAGTCAGTCGACACACCTACGGAGACCCCACGGCCTGTCGATGCCTAAGGTCACGATGCCCCAGTGGACCCCGATCTTCCCTACTGGCTGGTCATCACGGCTAGCGCCCTAGGAGGTGCAGGGCTCACCGGACTCGTCACGGCAGCCACCAAGGTGGTTGACCTCCGTCATCGGCACGACGACACCAAGCGGGACCACTACGTCGCCTTGCTAGATGCCCTCGACGCCTGGCACCGGGCCACGGTGCCTGCAGCGATCGCCGCCTCCCACGGCCTGGTCCCGGAACCAGACGGGGGCTTCGACGCCGAGGACGAAGTGCACTTCAAGCTCCTCCGAGACAATGCCTCGGAGATGGCCCAGGCCGTGGAGCCCTTCTTCACTGAGGCCCGCTTGGCCTTCCAGCGTGTTTCCTTGTTCGCCCCGTTCGACGTACTCGACGCGGCCCAGGCCTTCTACAAGGCGCTAGAGCGCGACTACATGCAGCTGTTCGCCAACGTCATCCGGCCACCGGTCGAAATCTTTATGCCGACTTGGCCGGAGGACGCGTGGCGGAGATACCAGAACACGGTCCGTGGGGACCTTGGCTTCAAGGTCAGCCGCCGGGTGGACCGAAGCGGGCACCGCAGTCGACGGGAGCCGCTCACTGGGGCCAGCTAGTCGACCGAGCAGCCTACTTCTCCGGCCTTGCCTTCATCTCAACGAGCAACCGCTCTAAGACAGCCTGCACGCTGACTGGCATCGCAGCCTCTTCCTTGGCCCCGTTGCCCGAGGCCAGCATTGGGACCTCCCCGAAGGCACGGTTGGCCAGGATCATCCGGACGGATGCCGCCTCGGTGGCATCCAGAGGCTTCGTGAACAAGTCCACGGTGAGGAGCTGCACGCGAAGCGTCCCCGCCCACTGGGCGGCCTTGCGGTGCCGGGCGGACTCGGCCGCCAGGTACGCAGCTACCGCGAAGAGCGGGACTGAGAAGGCGCCTCGTTGTATCACTTCAGCAGTGGTCCGATCCCCGGGGATGAGGCGGGCCAGAGCGACGACAGTGCCCACGATGATGAGTCCTGCCAGGACGCGAAGGATCTCGGCCTGTCTGCGTTCGGATGAGCGGTACTTCTCGAAGTGCTGTGCCAGCTCGCCGGTCGCGATTTCGCCAGCATTAACCCGCGTGGCGTCTCGAACCTGCTGCACCTCCGCAGCCGCTTGACTGATCGAGCGCCGCTGCAGCTCCGTGTCGAACGCATCGCGTAGCTGTAGGAGACCGAGGCGTGCCGCCTGAAGGCGCTCAGAGTCAAAAACATCAGGCAGGCTGGAGTAGGCGTCGTGCAGCACGCCCGCGAGCTGACGTCCCAGATCTAACAGTGCGACAGCGATCCGCTCGGAGTCCGAGCCGGACGTCCCATCAGCGGCCGCAACCACCTCGTACAGCTGGCCCCATCGGACGACAGCGACGTCCGTAATCGACCTCATCTGCGCAGGCGAAAGATAGTCCGCCCACTCTTCGGACGTACCGAGCACGAGGTCGCCGCGAGGTGTCCACTCGACCAGCTGCATCCACAGGGGGAGCATCCGGTTGACGAGCTTCCACGCGCCGTCAGGAAGCGCATCGGCACCGTCGACCATTCTTCGATCGACCCGCACCACACTTGCTTCCAAGGCCTCCAAGGACGCCACGTCTTCCCCCAGTCCGCGATGAGGGGTCAGCCAACCACGGGGTGGGTCTCGCTCAGGGGTAGCTGAGCACCTCGGGCGTCTCCCCCGGCTGCAGGTCCGCCAGCCGCTTGACCACGAGCCGGTCTGGGGTGCGCCCCGGCAGCACCGTGACCCACAGGAAAGCCTTCACCAGCTCCTGCCGCTGACGCAGCTCCAGAGCGTCGAACCTCTCCCCCAGCACCCGGGTGACGTCGGCCGCGTCCATGAGGGAGACCCGGCCATCGGCCCGGCCCCACAGCTTGGCGTGCAGGTCGGCCACCAGGAAGGCGTGCGCCGACTGCGCTCGCAGGTCGCGGAGCTGGGTGTCCACGTCGTCCTGCTCGGCGGTCAGCTTCGCGATGGCGTCCCGGGTCATGGCCCTCGGGATGGCGACGTCGGCCAGGTCGTCACCCAGCTCGACCAGCCGAGCCCGGATCTGACCCCGCCGGGTCTCCAGCAGCGCCTGGAGCCGCGCAGGTGACCCGTCCGCGACGTTTCCGACGGCGGACGTCGCCGCGTCCCGGACTGCCCGCACCAGCTCATCACGCACCAGGGCATCCAGCTCGCGACACCGGGCGGTGGTGTGCCGCCCGGGCGCCCCGGTGACCTTGGTCAGGTTGCAGCGGTAGGTCGGGTGGTCACCTGAGGCTGTCTTGATGTTGCCCGTCCTCATCGTCTCCCCGCAGACGCAGCGCGCGATGCCGGACAGCAGCCACACCGGGTCGCTGAGGGGCACCAGCCGCCGCGTGGAGTCGTGCAGCCGGGCGTGCACCGCCTCCCAGGTCTCGACGTCGACCAGGGCGTCCCAGCCGCCCACGACGCCCTCACGGATGCGCCCGTGACCGTCGCTGTACCGGCCGCAGTTGTTCACCCGCAGCAGCACCTGCTGGACGTTCCTGGCCCCCCACCGGTTGCCACGCGAGGTCTTGATCCCACGGTCGTTCCACCGCCGGGCGACTGATCCGAGCGAGCCTCCGGCGACGACGTGTGCGTACGCCCAGGTCACCTCCGGCCCCTCTACCGGGTGTGCCTTGGTGCGGTCCTTCTTCTGCTTTAAGTACCCGAAGGGCCGCACACCGCCGCCCACGAGCTT
Organism: Geodermatophilus sp. Leaf369; assembly: GCF_001424455.1. Lineage (NCBI taxonomy): Bacteria > Bacillati > Actinomycetota > Actinomycetes > Geodermatophilales > Geodermatophilaceae > Geodermatophilus > Geodermatophilus sp. Leaf369. The sequence goes on from NZ_LMQA01000003.1 coordinate 62,752, forward strand.
GCCCGCCTCCCTGGCCGCCCGGATCCCCGACGCCTGCCGCTCGGACTTCCGGCGCACCTCCTGACGGGCCATGGCGGCCCTCAGGGTGGCCAGGAACTCCCCGGCGGCATCGGCGGGGTTCACGATGCCGTCACGCACCGTGTGCCAGGTGACGTCGGCTCCCAAGCAGGCCACCACCAGCCGCTGCTGGTCACCGACCCCACGGTGGAACCGGGACTCCTCCACGGCGAGCAGCACGTCGTACTGGCCCGCCTCCACGTCGGTGAGGAGCTGCTCCCACCCCGGCCGGGTCTTGCCCGAGGTGGCTGAGATCCCGTCGTCCTCGTAGATGGCCCCCGGCACCACCTCGTAGCCCTGACGCTCCGCCAGCTCCCGGCACTCCGCGAGCTGCCCACCGACCTTGTCGGTGCCCTTCACCGCCCGGGAGATCCGCACGTAGATCGCTGCGCGCCTGGGCGTCGGGGTGCTCATTGCCTGAGAGTAGCCAATCTGTGCCGGAGGGGCGCGCACCCCGGCGGCCACTCGCTGACCAGCAGCCCGTCCTGCAGGACCCGGTCGAACAGGGTGGCGTGCCCGGCCGGGTACGGCCGGTCCACCCCGCAGGCGAGCACCACGACGGTGGGGCCGCCGGCGGCCAGGGCGCCCCGGTGGGCGGCGGCGTCGATGCCGAACGCCCCGCCGGAAACCGTCGTCCAGCCGCGGGCGGTGAGCCCGTGGGCGAGGTCGGCAGCGACGTGCTCGCCGTAGGCGGTGCTCGCCCGCGACCCCACCAGGGCCACCGCCCGGTCCACCGTCAGGTCCAGCCGGGCCGCACCGCGTACCCAGAGGCCCAGTGGTGGCACGAGGGCCGTGGTCCGGTCCCCGGTGTGCCCCTGCGCCGCGGCGAGGGTGAGGCAGTGCAGCTCGTCGGCGGGCCACTCGTCGTCCTCGGGGACCACCAGCCGTGCTCCGAGGCGGTCGGCGCGGTCGAGGTCGGCGCCGCTGCGGTCCTCCCCGGCCCGCGTGCCGACCAGCGCCTGCAGCCGGGGCGGCGCGGCCTCCCCGTGCAGGGCGGTCGCGGCGGCCACCGGGCCGACCTGCTCCACCCAGTGCCAGAGCTCGAGGCTGCCGGGCTCGACGGCCCGGGTCAGCCAGGCCCGGGCCCGGCGGACGTCCCGCACCGCGTCACCGTCGACGCTCACGCCGCCACCCGCTGCAGCCGCAGCCCGAGTGCCTCGGCCACCTCGTCGGGGCCGGGCACGGTGCGCCCGGCCAGGTCGGCGAGCGTCCAGGCCACCCGGGTCACCCGGTCGAAGCCCCGGACCGACAGGGCGCCGCGTTCCAGCGCCCGCTCGGCCAGCGCGAGGGCGGCCCGGGGCACCGGCCAGCGCTCGCGCAGCAGCCGACCGGGCACCTGCCCGGTGGTGCTGAGCCCGGTGCCGGCCATCCGCGCCGCGGCAGCGGCCCGGGCGGTACGCACCCGGGCCGCCACGACCGCGGTGGACTCGTCGGCGGTGTCGGCGTCCAGCCAGCCGGCCCGCAGCACCGCCGGCAGCTCCACCCGCAGGTCGATCCGGTCCAGCAGCGGCCCGGAGAGCCGGGACTGGTAGCGGCGGCGTTCCAGCGAGCTGCAGGTGCAGGCGGTGTCACCCGCGGCGCTGGCGCACGGGCAGGGGTTGGCGGCCAGCACGAGCTGGGTCCGGCAGGGGAAGGTGGCCGAGCCGTGTGCCCGGTGCACGGTCACCGAGCCCCGCTCCAGCGGCTGGCGCAGGGTGTCCAGCACGACCCGGGGGAACTCCGGTGCCTCGTCGAGGAACAGCACCCCGCCGTGGGCCCGGCTCAGCGCACCGGGCCGGATCTGCCCGGAGCCCCCGCCGACCAGGGAGGCCGCGGACGCGGTGTGGTGCGGGGCGACGAAGGGCGGCCGGGTGACCAACGGGGCGCCGGGAGCCAGGGTGCCGGCCACCGAGGCGACCGCGGTGACCTCGGTCGCGGCGGTCTCGTCCAGCAGCGGGAGCAGGCCGGGCAGGCGCTCGGCCAGCATGGTCTTGCCCGCACCGGGTGGACCGGACAGGTACAGGTGGTGCCCACCGGCAGCGGCGACCTCCACCGCCCGCCGACCCGTCACCTGGCCCACGACGTCGGCGAGGTCGGGCCCCGGTGCCGGGACGTCGCCCGGGCCGCGGACGTGCCGGGGCAGCCGGTCCCCGGTGAGGTGCCCGAGCACCGCGGCCAGGTCGCTGGCGCCGACGACCTCGACCCCGGCCACCAGCGCCGCCTCGTCGGCGTTGACCTGGGCCACGACCACCCGGGTGTGCCCGGCGCGCCGGGCGGCCAGCACCGCCGGCAACACGCCCCGCACCCCGCGGACGCTGCCGTCCAGCCCGAGCTCACCGAGGAACACCAGGCCTTCGGCCACCCCCTCGGGCACCGTGCCGGCCGCGGCCAGCACGGCGACCGCGATGGCCAGGTCGAACCCGCTGCCCTGCTTGGGCATCGACGCCGGGCTCAGGCCGATGGTCACCCGGCGCTGGGGGAAGTCGTGACCGGTGTTGCCCAGCGCGGCCCGGACCCGGTCGAGCGACTGCCGGACCACCGCGTCGGGCAGGCCGACGAGCACCACGCCCGGCAGGCCCGACGCCAGGTCCACCTCGACCTCGACGAGCGCCCCGGTCACCCCGGCCAGCCCCACCGACCACGTGCGTGCCAGCATCAGAACGCCGCGCGCAGGTGGGTGACCCGGGCCGGCCGGCCCCGGGTGACGAGCACGGCGACGACGTCGAACCGGATGTCGCGGGCGTGCTCGTCGTGGGCGGCGAGCCAGGCCCGGGCGAGCAGGCGCAGCCGTTGCTGCTTCACGACCGTCACCGCGGCGGCGGGCACCCCGTAGCCGGTGCCGCGGCGGGCCTTGACCTCGCAGAAGACCAGCGCGTCGCCGTCCCGGGCGACGACGTCGAGCTCACCGCGCCGGGACCGCCAGTTGCGGTCCAGCACGGTGAGCCCGGCGTCGGTCAGGTAGCGGACCGCGATCTGCTCACCCAGGGCACCGAGCCCGGCTCGGGTGTCGGCGGGTGGGGGTCGGGAGTCGGTGGCGGCCACGTCGACGACCGTCGCCCGTCCGGGCACCGCGTGGGGTGTCCGGACCAGGTCTGTGGACAGCCGCCCCCGGTGTGGACGACGGCGGGCACGGCGGCCGCCGGTGTGCTCCTCCGGGTCAGGTGATGGTCGGGGTGTCGGGCAGCTCGAGGTCGGGCTTGTCGAGCTCCTCGACGTTGACGTCCTTGAACGTCACCACGCGGACGTTCTTGACGAACCGGGCCGGGCGGTACATGTCCCACACCCAGGCGTCGGACAGCTTCAGCTCGAAGTAGACCTCACCGGCGGCGTCACGGACCTGCAGGTCCACGCTGTTGGCCAGGTAGAACCGTCGCTCGGTCTCCACGACGTAGGAGAACTGGCGGACGATGTCCTTGTACTCGCGATAGAGCTGCAGCTCCATCTCGGTCTCGTACTTCTCGAGGTCCTCGGTGCTCATCGCAGGGTCTCCACGGGCGTCGGGGACGGGGGCACGGCGCCATCATCGTCCATCCCCGCACCGGCGGGCACCGCAGCACCGCGGGCGGCGTGCGCGTCGCGGGCGCGGGCGACGTTGACGAAGCGGGACCGGTGCTCGGGGCAGGGCCCGTGCCGGTCCAGCGCGGCGGTGTGCAGGTCGGTGGTGTAGCCCTTGTGGACGTCGAAGTCGTAGGCGGGGAACCGGTGGTGCAGGTCGACCATCATCCGGTCCCGGGTGACCTTGGCCAGCACCGATGCCGCCGCCACGCAGGCCGCCACCCGGTCGCCCTTCCACACCGCGAGGGTGGGCTGGGCCAGCCCTGCCACCGGGAAGCCGTCGGTGAGCACGTAGTCCGGGGTCACCGACAGCGTGGACACCGAGCGGCGCAGCGCCTCGATGTTGGTGACGTGCATCCCCCGCTCGTCGAGCTCGGCGACGTCGATGACGACCACCGACCAGGCGACCGCGCGGGCGACGACCTCGGCGTAGACCCGTTCGCGGGTGGCCGGGGTGAGCAGCTTGGAGTCCGCCAGGCCCGGCACCCTGCCCCGGCGGCCGGCGGGGAGCACGCAGGCGGCGGCGACGAGCGGGCCGGCGCAGGCACCGCGGCCGGCCTCGTCGGCCCCGGCGATGGTGGTGAACCCGCGTCGGCGCAGCGAGCCCTCCATCGACCACAGCGCATCGGGGCGGTCGGAGGCGGCGTTCCGGCGGGTGGGTGTCGCGGTCGGTGCGGCCATCGCCGCCGACCCTACGTCGCCGGCAGGAGCCGGTGGGCAGACCCCGGACGTGCCACGAGCCGGCCCCTGGGGAACGGGGCCGGCTCGTGGACTGGGTGCGTGCGGGTCGCCGAGGAGGCGGACGGCCCGTGCGCACGGTCAGGTGGTCAGACGGCGGCGGGTGCGTCCACGTCGGCGGTGGAGAGGACGTGGCTGCCGCACGCGCAGCCCGGGTTGCGGGCCGAGAGCACCAGGGAGACCGCGTGGGCCCGGTCGCGGGCACCCAGCTTGCGCAGGATGGCCTTGACGTGGGACTTCACGGTGTCCTCGCTGATGAACAGGTTGCGCCCGATGGCGCGGTTGCTCTGGCCCTGGATGAGCTCGTCGAGCACGTCGGACTCCCGGCGCGTCAGCGGCACCGAGGGGGTGAGCTCCTTGACCGCAGGCACCGAGGCGGCCTCGGTGCGGCGGATCTGCGGGTCGACGACGGTGCGGCCGGCACGGGCGGCGAGCACGGCCCAGCCGAGCAGGGTGGGCGAGGTGTTCATGAGCAGGTAGCCCCGGACGCCGGCGGCGAGCGCCTCGTTGACGACCGCCGGGTCCTCCGAGGTGGCCAGCGCGACGATGGCGACGCGGGGGAAGCGGCGACGCAGGTCGCGGCAGGCGTTGAGGGTGGCGGCCCGGCCGGCACCCAGTTCCACGACGACGGCGTCGGGGCGGGCGGACTCGACCAGGGTCAGGGCCCGGCGGGGCTCCCCCGGTGTCCCGACCGCCTGCATGCCGGCCGTCTCGTTGATCATGCTGATCAGCCCTCGGCGCAGGACCGGGGCGTCAGCGAGGAGGAGCACGCGGGTGACGCCGCGGGTGGTGCTGACCGTGGGGCTGGACATTGTCTTACTCTCCGTTCGAAGCCGGTGACTCTCAGCTTTCTCATCGACCGGGTGAACGAAGTACTTGAACAACTTCCGCACATGACTTTGCGCGACGCGCCCAGATCATGCCGAACGACATGTCGACACGGTCCGGTGAGGCTGTCTGCGACACGGTGTGTCGGCTGGACAGCGCCCCCTCATTCCTCCCGGAGACGACCGGGTCGGGTGCGCGGAGCCGGCCGGATGCGCCGCCAGCCGGTGCCCGGGGGACGACGGGACGGGCCGCTCGCCCGGGCCCGCCGGGACCGTCGCCGGCGCCGGGCCGCGGTGACCGGGACGGCCCCGACCAGCCCCAGCAGCAGCGGGGCCACGGCGACGACGTCGGCCTGCACGCCCTGGACGGCGGGCCCGGCAGCCTGCTGCTGCGGCTGGATGTCCGGGCTGTCCAGCAGCGAGATCCGGTCCAACGGCCAGACGATCACCGAGGCCTTGCCGATGACGTCGTCCACTGCGACGGTGCCGGCGTACTGGTCCCCGACGTGCACGCGGGAGTCCGCCGAGGCCGACCGGTGGTCGCCCATCACCCACAGCCGGCCCTCGGGCACGGTCACCGGGCCGAAGGCGCGGGACTCCAACGGGGTGTTCTCGTATATGTAGGGCTCGTCGAGCGGCTCGCCGTCCACGGTGATCCGGCCCTGCTCGTCGCAGCACTGCACGGTCTGTCCGCCGGTGGCGATGACCCGCTTGACGTAGTCGTCTTCGCTCGGCGGCGCCACGCCGATCGCCCGCCCCAGGAACAGCAGGGCCGAGGTGACCGGGTTGCTGGGCTCGGCGACCTGCACCTCGGGGGTCCAGGTGTCCGGGCCCTGGAAGACCACGATGTCCCCGGGCTGCGGGTCGGAGAACCAGTACGGGGGCTTGGTCACCAGCACGCGGTCACCGGTGCACCCGGTGCAGCCGTGCAGCGTGGTCTCCATGGAGCCCGAGGGGATGAAGAAGGCCTGCACGAGGAACGTCTTCACCAGCAGCGCGAGCACGAAGGCCACGACCAGGAGCACGGGCAGCTCTCGCAGGAGCGAGCCCTTCTTCTTCTCGGCGTCCCGGTCGCGGCGTCGGGCCCGGCGGGAGAAGCGGCCGACGGCCACGGCATCGCCGCTCTGGTCCCCGCCCTCGGCCCGGTGGGCGGCGCCGGACTCGTCGGCGTCGGCGGGCCCCGTGGGCCGGTCGGTGCTCATCGGCGTCAGCGTACGTTCCGCGCCCGGAGGCCCCGGAGACGCAGCACGGCCCGGCTGCGTGTCGCAGCCGGGCCGTGCTGGTGGAGCTGGGGAGTGCGTCAGCGGGAGACGACGTCCCGCTTCTCCTTGATCTTGGCGGCCTTGCCGCGCAGGTCGCGGAGGTAGTACAGCTTCGCCCGGCGGACGTCACCGCGGGTGAGGACCTCGATCTGCTCGACCACGGGGGTGTGCACCGGGAAGGTGCGCTCCACGCCGACGCCGAAGCTGACCTTGCGCACGGTGAAGGTCTCGCGGATGCCGCCACCCTGGCGACGGATGACCGCGCCCTGGAAGACCTGGATGCGCGAGCGGGTGCCCTCGATGACCCGCACGTGCACCTTCACGGTGTCCCCGGGGCGGAAGTCGGGGATGTCGTTGCGCAACGACTCGGCGTCGAGGGCGTCCAGGGTGTTCATCGCAGCAGTCCTCAGTCCTAGCGGTGTCGGTACTCGGGCTGCGCTCACGCGGTGGGCGCAGCAGTCCCGGCGGGTGTCCTGCCGGGAGGCCGCGCTCGATGTCCGAGCGGCGGCAGCAGCCCCCTACTGTGCCACAGCAGGGATCCCGGTGACGCACCGGCTCTGTGATCTCAGGCGTCGACGACCCGGGGCGGCCCGGACCAGGGTTCGGTGAGCAGCTGGGGCAGCAGGCCGGCGAGCTCCCGCGGGGCGAAGGCGACGTCCCCGGCAGCCACCTCGTCGGCCGACCACCAGCGGTGCGGCTCGTCGCCGAGCAGCTCCAGTGCCGTCCGGCCGCCGGCGTCGACCTCGTGGACGACGTCCCGGAGCACGAAGAACGTCTCCCGGCTGTCGATCTCGCGACCGCCGAACTCCCCGACGTGCCGACGGAGCCAGACCGGCCCCTCGAGGACGGCGGGGTCGACGACGAGTCCGACCTCCTCGGCGAGCTCCCGGGCCGCGGCGACCCTCAGGGACTCCCCGTCCTCCACTCCCCCGCCGGGGGTGTACCAGAACAGCACGTCGCCGGGCGGGGTGTCCGGGCCGGTCAGCCGGGCGCCCAGGAGCAGCACCCGGTGGTCCGGGGAGAGCACGAGCACCCGGGCGGTCGGCCGGACCCAGCTCACGCGTCGGCGTCCAGCGCCGCCCGGTCGGCGGGGGTCAGCTCCACCGCGGCCAGCAGGTCCGGACGGCGGTCGGCGGTCCGGCGCAGCGACTCGGCCCGCCGCCAGCGGGCGATGGCGGCGTGGTCGCCGGACAGCAGCACGGGCGGCACGTCGTGGCCCTCCCAGGAGGCGGGCCGGGTGTAGCTGGGGCCCTCGAGGAGGCCGTCGGCGTGCGAGTCGAACTCGACGGACTCGGCGTTGCCGACCACCCCGGGGATCAGCCGGGTGACGGCCTCGACCATGACCAGGACGGCGGACTCACCGCCGGCGAGCACGTAATCCCCGATCGAGACCTCGGAGACCGGGCCGTCGTCGGCGGCGCGGTCGGCGACCCGCTGGTCGATGCCCTCGTACCGGCCGCAGGCGAAGACCAGCCCGGGCTCGGTGGCCCACTGCGCGGCGACGGCCTGGGTGAAGGGCCGGCCGGCCGGCGTCGGGACGACGAGCCGGGTGCCCGGGGGGCGCACCTCGGCCAGCGCGCGGCCCCACGGCTCGGGGCGCAGGACCATGCCGGGCCCCCCGCCGTACGGGGAGTCGTCGACGGTGCGGTGCACGTCGTCGGTCCACCGGCGCAGGTCGTGCACGCCGACGGAGACCAGCCCGCGGGCGGCGGCCTTGCCCAGCAGCGACTGCCCCAGCGGGGCGAGGTACTCGGGGAAGATCGTGACCACGTCGACCCGGAAGGGGGCGCTCACAGCTCGAGCAGGCCCTCGGGCGGGGTGATCACCGCGTGGCCGGCGGCGACGTCCACGGTCGGCACGATCGCCGCGACGAACGGGACGAGCAGCTCCGAGGCCCCGGGACGCCGGACGACGAGCAGCTCGGTGCCCTCGTGCCGCACCCCGGTGACGGTGCCGACGACGGTGCCGTCGGTGAGCTGGACGGTGAGACCGACCAGCTGGTGGTCGTAGAAGGAGTCGGGGTCCTCGAGCTCGGGGAGGTCGGCGACCTCGACCACGAGCAGGGTGTTGCGGACGGCGTCGGCGGCCTCGCGGTCGGTCAGCTCGACGCCGTCGGGTCCGGCCAGCCGGAGCAGCAGCGTGCCGGAGTGCCAGCGCAGGCCGGTGACGGTCAGCGGGCCGCGCTCGGCCGGCTCGGTCCGCAGCGTCGTCCCGGCGGCGAACCGCAGGTCCGGGTCGTCGGTGCGCACGTCGACGGTGACCTCACCACGGACACCGTGGGGTCGGCCGATGCGGCCGACCACCACGGTGTCCGGGGGTGCGCTGTGAGGCTGGGAGCCCGTCGGACGCGGGGTGGTGCTCAGCGCCCGTCGGTGTCGACGACGTCGACCCGCAGGCCGCGCCCCCCGACACCGGTCATGACCTGGCGGAGGGCCTTGGCGGTGCGTCCGCCGCGGCCGATGACCTTGCCGAGGTCCTCGGGGGCGACCCGGACCTCGAGGGTCTTGCCACGACGACCGTTGACCAGGTCGACCGCGACGTCGTCGGGGTTGTCGACGATGCCCTTGACCAGGTGCTCGAGCGCTTCTTCGAGCACGACTTACTCGGCGGCAGGCGTCTCGGCGGCGGTGTCGCCGGCGGGCGCGGTGTCGTCAGCGGGCTTCTCGTCGGCCTTGGGAGCGGCCTTCTTCTTCGGGGTGGTCGCACCGGCGGCCGGCTCGTCGGCGGCAGCGCGGGCGGCCTCCTCGTAAGCGGCCTTCTTGTCCGGCTTGGGCTCGGCGACGCGCATGGGGGCCGGAGCCGGCTCGCCCTTGAACTTCTGCCAGTCACCGGTCACCCGCAGGATGGCGGCGACGGCCTCGGTCGGTTGGGCGCCGACACCGAGCCAGTAGGCGGCGCGCTCGGCGTCGACCTCGATGAAGGAGGGGTCCTCCTTGGGGTGGTACTTGCCGATGGTCTCGATGGACCGGCCGTCCCGCTTGGTGCGGGCGTCGGCGACGACGATGCGGTAGTAGGGCGCGCGCATCTTGCCGAGACGCATGAGCTTGATCTTGGTGGCCACGGTGTGTGGTGTGCTCCTCGTACGAGATCGTGGGTGCCCGCCCGGAGGACGCGTGGGGATACGCCTGGGCGGTGCGATGGACACGGACGACGACGGTGAGAGGGCCGCCTGCCGACGTGTTCGACCGCTCATCATGCCAGACGACGAGGGAGCCCCGGGTCGCCCGCCCCCAGGCCCACGGCACCCCCGGCGTCGATCAGCTCCGACGAGCAGCGTGCGTCCTCAGCCACCGGGGTCGGTGGAGGAGGACGCACGGTGGTCGTCCCAGCTGATCGACGCCGGGGTGGGCGGGGCGGTTACGCCCGGACGGCGGCCAGCACCGCGGCGGCGGCACCGTCCACCGGGATCTCCTGGCGGTCCCCGGTGGCCCGGTCGCGCAGCTCGAGGACGCCGTCGACCAGGCCGCGGCCGACGGTGACGATGGTCGGCATCCCGAGCAGCTCGGCGTCCTTGAACTTCACGCCGGGGCTGACCTTCGGCCGGTCGTCGTACAGCACGGTGAGCCCGGCGGCGACGAGCTCCTCGGACAACGCCTGGGCGGCCTCGAAGACCGCGGCGTCCTTGCCGGTGGCGACCACGTGCACGTCGGCCGGGGCGATCGCCCGCGGCCAGACCAGGCCGAGCTCGTCGTGCAGCGACTCGGCGATGGCGGCGACGGCGCGGGAGACCCCGATGCCGTAGGAGCCCATCGTGACGGTGACGAGCTTGCCGTTCTCGTCGAGGACCTTGAGGTCGAGGGCCTCGGCGTACTTGCGGCCGAGCTGGAACACGTGGCCCATCTCGACGCCGCGGGCGAGCTCCAGCGGGCCGGAGCCGTCGGGCGCGGGGTCGCCGGCGCGCACCTCGGCGGCCTCGACGACGCCGTCCCAGGTGAAGTCCCGGCCGGCGACGAGGTCGAACACGTGCTTGCCGGCCTCGTTGGCGCCGGTGATCCAGGCGGTGCCCGGGACGACGCGGGGGTCGACCAGGTACCGGATGCCCGAGGCGGAGTCGCTGCCCAGCACCTGCGGCCCGATGTAGCCCTTGACCAGTGCCGGGTTGCCGGCGAAGTCGGTGAAGGGCTCGACCTCGGCGGGGGCGACCTGGGCCTCCAGGCGCTTGGTGTCGACGTCCCGGTCACCGGGCAGGCCGATGACGACGGGCTCGAGGGTGCCGTCGGGGTGCCGCAGGGTCACCACGACGTTCTTCAGGGTGTGCGCCGCGGTGTACCCGGCGTCGGGGAACCGCTCGGTCGCCACGGCCACCAGGGTGTCGATGGTCGGGGTGTCGGGGGTGTCCTCGACGTGCGCGGCCGGCAGGCCCTCGAGCGGGACGGAGTCGGGGACGACGGTGGTGACCGCCTCGACGTTGGCCGCGTAGCCGCCGGCCGAGCGGACGAAGGTGTCCTCACCGACCGGGGTCGGGTGCAGGAACTCCTCGGAGCGGGAGCCGCCCATCGCCCCCGAGGTGGCCGACACGATCACGACCTCCAGGCCCAGCCGGTCGAACACCCGGGTGTAGGCCTCGCGGTGCGCGGCGTAGGAGCGCTCCAGCCCGGCGTCGGAGACGTCGAAGCTGTAGCTGTCCTTCATCACGAACTCGCGGGTGCGGAACAGCCCGGCCCGGGGCCGCGCCTCGTCCCGGTACTTGGTCTGGATCTGGTACAGCGAGACCGGGAGGTCCTTGTAGGAGCCGTAGAGGTCCTTCACCAGGAGGGTGAACATCTCCTCGTGGGTGGGCCCGAGGAGGAAGTCCGCGCCCTTGCGGTCCTGCAGCCGGAAGAGGTTGTCGCCGTACTCGGTCCAGCGGCCGGTGCGCTCGTAGGGCTCGCGGGGCAGCAGCGCCGGGAAGTGGACCTCCTGGGCGCCCATCGCGTCCATCTCCTCGCGGACGATCCGCTCCACGTTGCGGAACACCCGCCAGCCCAGCGGCAGCCAGGTGAAGCCACCGGGCGCCGAGCGGCGGATGTATCCGCCGCGGGCCAGCAGCCGGTGGCTGGGCACCTCGGCGTCGGCGGGGTCGTCGCGCAGCGTGCGCAGGAACAGGGAGGACATCCGGAGGAGCACGACCGGAGTCTCCCAGGCGCCCCCGAACGGGTTTCGATCAGGCGACGACGCGGCCGCGCAGCACGGTCAGCTGCGGTCGCTGCAGCACGTCGAGGTCGGCGCGCGGGTCGGCGTCGTAGACGACCAGGTCGGCGGGGGCGCCCTCGACCAGGCCCGGCAGGCCCAGCCACTCCCGGGCCGCCCAGGAACCGGCGGCCAGCGCGGCCTCGGCGGGCAGGCCCGCGGTCTGCAGCGCCCGGATCTCGTCGGCGATGACCCCGTGGTCGATGCCGCCCCCGGCGTCGGTGCCGGCGAACACCGGCACCCCCGCCTCGTACGCGGCCCGCACGACGGCGCCGGACGAGGCGTACAGCCGCCGCATCGTGGAGGCGTAGGCGGGGAACTTGGCCTGCCCGGCCTCGGCGAAGCCGGGGAAGTTCTCCACGTTCACCAGCGTGGGGACGACGGCGGTGCCGCGGGCCGCCATCTCGGCGACCAGGTCCTCGGTGAGGCCGGTGCCGTGCTCGATGCAGTCGATGCCCGCGGCGATCAGGTCGGGCAGCGCGTCGGTGCCGAAGGCGTGCGCGGTGACCCGGGCGCCCTCCTCGTGGGCGGCGGCGATCGCGGCGACGAGCGCCTCGGCCGGCCACAGCGGGCCCAGGTCGCCGGCGCCGCGGTCGATCCAGTCCCCCACCAGCTTGACCCAGCCGTCCCCGGCGCGGGCCTGGGTGCGCACCTCGGCGACCAGGTCCGCCGGCTCCACCTCGACGCCGAGCCCGGGGAGGTAGCGGCGGGGGCGGGCGACGTGGCGGCCGGCCCGCAGGATGCGCGGGAGGTCCTCGTCGTCGTCCAGGGCCCGGGTGTCGACCGGGGACCCGCAGTCGCGCAGCAGCAGCACCCCGGCGTCCCGCTCGGTGACCGCCTGGGCCCGGGCGTCGGCCAGGTCGGTCAGGTGCCCGCCCCCGCGCGCGATGCCGACGTGGCAGTGCGCGTCGACCAGGCCGGGCAGCACGAACCCGCCGCGGGAGACCGTCTCGGCCCCGGGGACGCGCTCGAACGTGATCCGACCGTCCCGCACCCACAGGTCGCGCTGCTCGCCCTCGGGCAGCAGCACCCCCGACAGGTGCAGCACGGCGGTCAGCGGTCCTTGAACTGGCTGAAGTCCAGCTTGCTGAGGTCCGGCACGCCCTGGCCCGGGGGCAGCCCGGGGATGCCGCCCGGCAGACCCCCGCCCGCCCCGCCGCCGCCGATCGCCCGGCGGGCGGGGGCCTTCTTGCCCTTCTTGCCCTTGCGGGCCGCCGCCTGCTGCTGGCGACCACGGGCCTTCTTCGACATCGGGCCCATGCCGGGCATGCCCATGCTGCCGGCCATCTGGCCCATCATCTTCTGGGCCTGGACGAAGCGCTCCAGCAGCGAGTTCACCTCGGTGACCGTGACCCCGGAGCCGTTGGCGATCCGGACCCGGCGCGAGGCGTTGATGATCTTCGGGGTGACCCGCTCCCCCGGGGTCATCGACCGGATGATCGCCGCGGTGCGGTCGAGGTCGCGGTCGTCGACCTGCTTGAGCTGCTCCTTCATCGCCCCGGCCCCGGGCAGCATGCCCAGCAGGTTGGCGATCGGGCCCATCTTGCGGATGGCCAGCATCTGCTCGAGGAAGTCCTCGAGGGTGAAGCCCTCGCGGCTGGCCAGCTTGCCGGCCATGGCCTCGGCCTGGTCGGCGTCGAAGGCCTGTTCGGCCTGCTCGATGAGGGTGAGGACGTCGCCCATGCCGAGGATGCGCGAGGCCATCCGCTCGGGGTGGAAGACGTCGAAGTCGGTGAGCTTCTCACCGGTCGAGGCGAACATGATCGGCTGGCCGGTCACGCCCCGGACGCTCAGCGCGGCACCACCGCGGGCGTCGCCGTCGAGCTTGGTGAGCACGACGCCGGAGAACCCGACGCCCTCCTGGAAGGCGATCGCGGTGGTGACGGCGTCCTGGCCGATCATCGCGTCGACGACGAACAGCGTCTCGTCGGGCTGGACGGCGTCCCGGATGCCGGCGGCCTGGGCCATCAGCTCGGCGTCGATGCCCAGGCGACCGGCGGTGTCGACGACGACGACGTCGTGCATGGTGCGGCGGGCGTGCTCGATGGACTCCCGGGCCACGGCGACCGGATCACCGACGCCGTTGCCCGGCTGCGGGGCGTAGACGTCCACCCCGGCCTGCCCCGCGACGATGGACAGCTGGTTCACCGCGTTGGGGCGCTGCAGGTCGCAGGCCACCAGCAGCGGGGTGTGGCCCTGGGCCTTGAGCCAGCGGCCCAGCTTGCCGGCCAGGGTGGTCTTGCCGGCGCCCTGGAGGCCGGCCAGCATGATCACCGTCGGGGAGTTCTTGGCGTAGCGGATCCGCCGGGTCTCCCCGCCGAGGACGCCGACGAGCTCCTCGTTGACGATCTTGATGATCTGCTGGGCCGGGTTCAGCGCCTGGCTGACCTCGGCGCCGCGGGCCCGGTCCTTGACCGAGGTGATGAACGTGCGGACCACCGGCAGCGCGACGTCGGCCTCGAGCAGCGCGATCCGGATCTCCCGGGCGGTGGCGTCGATGTCGGCGTCGGAGAGCCGGCCCTTGCCACGCAGCCCGGTGAAGACCGCTTCGAGCCGGTCGGAGAGGGTCTCGAACACAACACGTCCTCACGCAGGTGGATCAGGGGTGGGCGGGCCGACTCGCGGCGCGACCGGTGCCCAGCGTATCGACCGCGGGGCGCGCTCAGCGGGGCACGGGATCCGGGGCGACCCCGGCCGCGGCGGCGAGCAGGGCCTGCTCGGCCCGGGAGCGCTGGTCGGCGTCCACCGGGGTGCCGGAGGGGTCGGCCAGGTAGAACGCGTCCACCGCGTCGGCCCCGAGCGTCTCCACGGTCGCCGAGGTGACGTCCAGCCCCTCGGCGGCCAGGGCCGCGGTGAGCCGGTAGAGCAACCCGGCCCGGTCGGCGGCGCGCACCTCCACCAGGCTCGCCGCGGCGCCGGTGGCCTCGGCGTCGAACCAGGCCACCCGCGGCGGGGCGCCCCGCTTCCCGTCCTGGCTGTAGTCCTTCTCCCGCTGCGCCAGCCGGTCGGCCAACGGCAGGCTGCCCTCGAGGGCCGCGCGCACCGAGTCAGCCAGGATCTCGGGCACCGGGGCCCGCCCGAACCGCGGCCGGACGGCGAAGACCGCCGTGGTGTGCCCGCCCTCGACGGTCACCCGGGCGGCCCGGACGTCGAGCTGGTTGAGCGCCAGCACCCCCGAGCACAGGCTGAACAGGCCCGGCCGGTCCGGCGCCCCGAAGGTGACCTGCTGCCCGTCGGGCACGTCCTCGATGCCGACGGTGACCGGCTGGGTCTGCCCGGGGATGGCCGGGGCGGGGGCGGTGGCCTGCGGGTCGCTGGGCTCCAGCACCGGCTCGGGCACGGTGGTGCTGCCCAGCCGTGCCGCCACCCGGCCGACCAGGGCGGCGACCAGGTGGGCCTTCCACGGCGACCAGGCCGACGTCGAGGTGGCCGCACCGTCGGCCTGGGCCAGGGCGTGCAGCAGCTGCAGCAGCGCGGGGTCGGCGCCGATGGCGTCCACCACCCGGTCGATGGTCGCCGGGTCGTCGATGTCGCGGTGGGTGGCCACGTCGGGCAGCAGCAGGTGGCAGCGCACCATCGCCACCAGCACGTCGACGTCGTCGGGGGTGAAGCCCATCCGGGTCGCGGTCTCCCGGATCACGACCACGCCGACGTCGGTGTGGTCACCCGGCCAGCCCTTGCCGATGTCGTGCAGCAGCGCACCGACCAGCAGCAGGTCGGGCCGGTCGACGTCGCGGGTCAGCTCGGCGGCGGCCGCCGCGGCCTCCACGAGGTGCCGGTCGACGGTGAACCGGTGCCAGGGGTGGCGCTGGGGCAGGGACCGCACCCGGTCCCACTCCGGCAGCATCCGGGACAGCAGCCCCTCCTGGTCCAGCTGCTCGATCACCGGGACGGCGCTGCGCCCGCTGGCCAGCAGCCGCAGGAAGGACCAGCGCACCTCCGAGGGCCAGGGCTCGGGCAACGGCGGGGCGTGCACGGCGAGCACCTTGAGCGTGTACGGGGAGAGCAGCAGGTCCGCGCGCGCGGCGGCGGCGGCCCCGCGGAGCACCAGCCCGGCGTCCACGGCGGGGCGGGCGTCCCGGGCCAGCACCACCTCGTCGCCCTGCCGGACGACGCCCTCGGCCAGCGGCTCGCGGCGGACCCGGCGGTAGCGGGTGCGCGGACGCCGGACCAGGGCGGCCTCGACCCGGCGCCAGGTCTCGTCGGCGACGAAGGCCAGCCGTCGTCCGGCCAGGCTGACCTGCCGGAGCAGCACGTCGTCGTCGGCGAGACCCAGGGCCTCGGCGACCCCGCGCTGCTCCTGGCGCACCAGCACGTCCGAGGCGCGGCGGGTGCGCCGGCGCAGCTCGTCGCGGACGTCGACCAGGAACGCGTAGGCCTCCCCCGCGTCGGCGGGGGGCTCGTCGACCAGCTGGGCGGTGGACAGCGCGCGGAGCACCTGCCCCTCGCGCAGGCCGCCGTAGGCCTCCTTGAGGTCGGGCTCGAGCAGGAAGCCCAGCTCCCCCACGGTGCGCACCCGGCCGCGGCGGATGTCGCGGAGCTCGGGCAGCAGCCGGGCGGCGTGCTGCCGCCAGCCGGCCAGCGTGGCGGTGCGCAGCCGGGCCGACAGCTCGGCGTCCCCCGCGACGTGCCGGACGTCGAGCAGCCCCAGCCCGGCCTTCACGTCGGTGCCGGCGACCTGCACGGCCTCGGCGACGGTGCGCACGGAGTGGTCCAGCTTGTGGCCGGCGTCCCAGACGGGGTACCAGAGCGCATCGGCGACGGCGCCGATCTCGGCGCGCCCGTCGTGCACCAGGACGAGGTCGAGGTCGCCGTACGGGGCGGGCTCGCGGCGCCCCAGGCTGCCGACGGCGACGAGGGAGACCCCGGTGCCGGCCGGCGCGGGGGTCTGGCCGCGGCGGGCCTTCGGTGCCGGTGCGCCGGCCAGGGCGGCGGCGAGCAGCTCGCCCAGCCAGGTGTCGAGGGCGGCGACCCGCTCGGGGCGGCCGAGCTCGGCCAGCGTCACGGGGTCCGGGGAGTCGGGCACGCAGGGCACCTTCCACGAGGGCGGCGACGGCGCCGCGGTCGGGTGGGGGGAGGGCGGGAACGGCGTCGGCCGGGGTGGTGGGCGGACCCACCACCCCGGCCGACGTCGACGGGGCGGGAACGACTACAGGGCGTCGGCCCCGCGCTCGCCGGTACGGACCCGGACGATCTCGTCGATCGTGGTCACCCACACCTTGCCGTCACCGATCTGGCCGGTGCTGGCGGACTCGACGACCGCGTCCACCACCCGGGCGGCGTCGGTCTCGCCGACGACGACCTCGATGCGCACCTTGGGGACGAAGTCCACCTGGTACTCCGCACCGCGGTAGACCTCGGTGTGCCCGCGCTGCCGGCCGAAGCCCTGCACCTCGGAGACGGTGAGGCCGGCGATGCCGATCAGCTCGAGGGCGTTCTTGACGTCGTCGAGCTTGAACGGCTTGACGATCGCGGTGATCAGCTTCATGAGTGGGAACCCTCCACGGTCTTGGCCGTCGTCGCCTGGTGCAGGGCCGAACCGCTGCCGCCGCTCAGGCTGGTGAAGTCGTAGCCGGACTCGGCGTGCACGACGTTGTCGATGCCGGCGACCTCGTCCTCCTCGGTGATCCGGAAGCCCATCGTCTTCTCGATGATCAGGCCGATCACGTAGGTGAGGACGAAGGAGACCACGAGGACGGCGAGGGCGCCGACGACCTGGCGCCACAGCTGGTCGACGCTGCCGCCGAAGACCAGCGACTCGACACCGGCGGGGGCGTCGGGGTCGGCGACGAAGCCGATGGCAATGGTGCCCCAGAGGCCGCCGACGAGGTGCACGCCGACGACGTCGAGGGAGTCGTCGTAGCCGAAGCGGTACTTCAGGCCGACGGCCAGGGCGCAGAGCACACCGGCCAGGACGCCGATGATGATCGCCCCGATCGGCGAGACCGCGGAACAGGCCGGGGTGATCGCGACCAGACCGGCGACGACGCCGGAGGCGCCACCGAGGGAGGTCGAGTGGCCGTCGCGGATCTTCTCCGTCAGCAGCCAGCCCAGGACGGCGGCACCGGTGGCGACCAGGGTGTTGACCCAGACCACCGCGGCGGTGTTGTTGGCGGCCAGGGCGGAGCCGGCGTTGAAGCCGAACCAGCCGAACCACAGCAGCCCGGCGCCGATCATGACCAGCGGCAGGTTGTGCGGGCGCATGGCCTCCCGGCCGAAGCCGCGACGCTTGCCCAGCACCAGGGCCAGGGCGAGGCCAGCGGCACCGGCGTTGATGTGCACCGCGGTGCCACCGGCGAAGTCGACGGCGGCGAGGTTGTTGGCGATCCAGCCACCGACGTGGGTGACCGTGCCGTCCTCGTCGGTCAGGGTGAAGTCGAAGACCCAGTGCGCGATCGGGAAGTAGACGACGGTCGCCCAGACGCCGGCGAACACCATCCAGGCACCGAACTTGGCGCGGTCGGCGATGGCACCGGAGATCAGCGCGACGGTGATGATCGCGAAGACGGCCTGGAAGCCGACGAACGCCATGACCGGGTAGCCGCCGGCGTCGGTGGTGACGTCCTCCATGAGGCCCGCGAGCCCGAAGAACTCGGTGGGGTCACCCAGCAGGCCGGCGCCGACGTCGTTGCCGAAGGCGAACGAGTAGCCGTAGAGCACCCAGAGCACGCTGATCAGCGCTGCGGCTCCGAAGCTCATCATCATCATGTTGAGGACGCTCTTCGCGCGGACCATGCCGCCGTAGAAGAGCGCGAGTCCTGGGGTCATCAGCAGCACGAGGGCCGCGCTGGTGAGGATCCAGGCTGTGTCGCCGGTGTTGACCACGGCAACCTCCTGATCAGGGGTCGTCGGCCATCGGCCGCGTCGGGAGCCCGGGAGGGCGGGGGGTGGTGTGAGGGACACCGTGCCGAGGTCGTGTTCCGACGACGGTCCGCACGTGTTTCGGGACCGTGAACACCGGTCCGCGTGTCGGCCCCCGGTGTTCCGGTCGTGTTGCCGACCACCCGGGTGTGTCGACCGCCACCCACCCGGCTGTGCGTGGGGCCCTTGTTGCGAACCCTGTGCAGATGCGAGTGCGTCGCACTACGCTCCCGCCGTGACCACGGCCACCGCACACCCCGCCCCCACCGACGCGCCGACGCGGTTCACCCGGGAGGACCGCCGCAGCATCGCGGCGATGTCCGGCGTCGTCCTCGTGCTGCACGTGGTCGGCTGCGGCGTGCTGCTGCTGGCCGTGGTGCCGCGTGGCTTCGAGCTCGGCGGCGGCTCGGTGCTCGGGGTGGGCGTCGGCCTCACCGCCTACCTGCTCGGCGTCCGGCACGCCTTCGACGCCGACCACATCGCCTCGATCGACAACACCACCCGCAAGCTCGTGGGCGAGGGCCGCTCGGCGGTCAGCACCGGGTTCTGGTTCTCCCTGGGCCACTCCACCGTCGTCGTGGTGGCCTCGGCCCTGCTGGCGCTCGGGGTGCGCTCGGTCGCCGGTGTCGTGACGAACGGCGAGTCGGGCACCGCGCAGACCCTCGGCCTGGTCGGCACGCTGGTCGCCGGCACCTTCCTGCTCGTCATCGGCGCGATGAACCTGGTCTCGGTGGTGGGCATCGCGCGGGTGTTCCGCCGGATGCGCACCGGGGACTACGACGAGGCCCAGCTCGAGCACCACCTGCACACCCGTGGGTTCCTGGCGCGCCTGCTGGGCCGGGTGACGCGGCGGGTGACCAAGCCGTGGCACCTCTACCCGGTGGGCCTGCTCATGGGCCTGGGCTTCGACACCGCCACCCAGGTGGCCCTGCTCGTGCTCGCGGCGGGATCGGCGGCGTTCGTGCTGCCCTGGTACGCGATCCTCGTCCTGCCGGTGCTCTTCATGGCCGGCATGAGCCTGTTCGACACCGCCGACGGCGTGCTGATGACCCGGGCCTACGGCTGGGCGATGGTCCGCCCGGTGCGGAAGGTCTACTACAACCTCACGGTCACCGTGCTGTCGGTGGTCATCGCCCTGGTGGTCGGCCTGCTGGTCCTCGCCGGGCTGGTCGTGGAGCGCGTGGGCGTCGAGACCGGCCCGCTGGCCTGGATCGCCTCGCTGGACCTGGAGTACGTCGGCTTCGCCATCGTCGGGCTGTTCGTGCTCACCTGGCTGATCGCCCTGGCGATCTGGCGCTTCGGGCGCATCGAGGAGCGCTGGGAGCGCAGCGCCGCCCCGTCGCCGGCGAGCTAGTTCCCCACCAGGGCCTCGGCGAAGGCGCGCGGCTCGAAGGGCGCCAGGTCGTCGGCGCCCTCGCCCAGCCCGATCAGCTTCACCGGGATGCCGAGCTCGCGCTGCACCGCGACCACGATGCCGCCCTTGGCGGTGCCGTCGAGCTTGGTGAGCACGATGCCGGTGACGGTGACCGCCTCGGTGAACACCCGGGCCTGGACGACGCCGTTCTGACCGGTGGTGGCGTCGAGCACCAGCAGCACCTCGTCGACCGGGCTCTGCTTCTCCACGACCCGCTTGACCTTGCCCAGCTCGTCCATCAGGCCGCTCTTGGTGTGCAGTCGCCCGGCGGTGTCGACCAGCACGGCGTCGACGCCGGCGTCCCGGCCGGTCTTCACGGCCTCGAAGGCCACCGACGCCGGGTCGCCGCCCTCGCGGCCGCGCACGGTGGGGACGCCGACCCGCTCGCCCCAGGTCTCGAGCTGGTCGGCGGCCGCGGCCCGGAAGGTGTCGGCGGCACCGAGGACGACGCTCTTGCCGTCGCCCACCAGGACGCGGGCGATCTTGCCGCAGGTGGTGGTCTTGCCGGCGCCGTTCACGCCCACCACGAGCAGGACGGCGGGGCGGTCGGTGACCGTGTCGGTGGCCAGCGTGCGGTCCATGTCCGGGCCGAGGACGGCGGTCAGCTCGCGCACCAGCAGCTCGCGCAGCGCGCCGCCGTCGCCGGTGGCCAGCACGAGGGACTGGGTGCGCAGCCGGTCGACGATCTGGGTGGTGGCGGCCAGGCCGACGTCGGCGGCCAGCAGGGTCTCCTCGACCTCCTCCCAGTCGTCCTCGGTCAGCTTCTCCCGGGCCAGCACGGTGAGCAGGCCGCGGCCCAGCGAGGACTGCGAGCGGGCCAGCCGGGAGCGCAGCCGGACGAGCCGGCCGGCCGAGGGGGGCGGGGTGTCGAAGACCAGACCGGGCTCGGGCTCGGCCGGGGGCAGGTCGGCCGGCGGGAGCAGGTCGTCGTCCACCGGCGGTGCCGTGGTGGGACGGGGAGGTGCGGTCGTGACCGCGGTCGAGCCGGTACCGGGACGCGGGCGGGTCAGCGTGGTGCCGGACGCGGCGTCGTCGTCGAGCCGGGCGGTGCGGCGGCCCCGGCCGACGAGCAGGCCCACCCCGGCCAGCAGGGCGATGACGACGATCGCGACGGCGATCAGCACGAACTCCATGACAGGAGTCTCCCAGCCGGGCCTGGGCGGGACACGGGACGGTGCGGGAGGGTGGAGGGCGTGCCGGAATCCGCTCGCCTGCTGCTCGGCCCGCTGCTGCGCCACGTCGACCCGGTGTCGGCGACCGTCTGGGTGGAGACCACGGCCCCGTGCACGGTCCGGGTGCTCAACGCCCAGGCGCGCACCTTCTGCGTGGCCGGTCACCACTACGCCCTGGTCGTGATCGAGGGACTGGAGCCCGGGAGCACGACGCCCTACGACGTGAGCCTGGACGGCGTGCCGGTGTGGCCGCCGCGGCACAGCTCGTTCCCGCCGAGCCGGATCCGCACCCCCGGCCGGCCGGGCCCCTTCCGGATCGCCTTCGGCTCCTGCCGCTACGCCTCACCGGCCGCCGTCGACGTGCGGGACGGGATCGCCCCGGACGCGCTGGACTCCTACGCCGTGCAGCTCGCCGATCTGCCCGAGGACCAGTGGCCCGACGCCCTGGTGCTCCTCGGCGACCAGGTCTACGCCGACGAGACCACCCCGGCCACGCAGGCCTGGCTGGCCCGGCGCCGCGACCTGTCGGAGGCGCCCGGGGTCCAGGTCGCGGACTTCGAGGAGTACACCCGGCTGTACCGGGAGTCCTGGGGCGACCCCGAGGTCCGGTGGCTGCTCTCCACGATCCCGTCCTCGATGATCTTCGACGACCACGAGATGATCGACGACTGGAACACCTCGGCCGCCTGGCGCGACTCCGTGGTCGACCAGCCGTGGTGGCGCACCCGGATCACCGGCGGGCTGACCAGCTACTTCGTCTACCAGCACCTGGGCAACCTCAGCCCGGCCGAGCTGGCCGACAACGCGACCTGGCAGGCGATGCAGGGGCAGGAGGACGCCGAGCCGCTGCTCCGGGAGATGGCCGAGGGCGCCGACGGCGACCCGACCGCCTTCCGCTGGAGCTACGTGCGGCACTGGGACCACGTCCGGCTGGTGATGGTGGACAGCCGGGCCGGCCGGGTGCTGGCCGAGACCGACCGGCAGATCCTCGACGACGTCGAGTTCGGCTGGGTGGAGTCCGCGCTGGCCCGGGCCTCGGCCGACGGGGTGGACCACGTGCTGGTCGGCACGTCGCTGCCCTGGTTGCTCCCGCACGCCATCCACGACATCGAGCGGTGGGACGAGACCCTGGCCCTCCGGCACCACCGCCGTCCCCTGGGCCGGGCCGCGGAGAAGCTGCGCCAGGCCGCCGACCTCGAGCACTGGGCCGCGTTCGGCGCCTCCTTCGAGCGGCTGGGCGCCGCGCTGGTGGCCCTGGCCCGCGGCGAGCACGGGAAGCCGCCGGCGACCGCGCTGGTGCTGTCCGGCGACGTGCACCACGCCTACGCCGCCGAGCTCACGCGGCCCGGTGACCTGACCAGCCGGGTGCACCAGCTGACGGTCTCCCCGCTGCACAACAAGGCACCGCACGCCATCGAGATCGGCTTCCGCGTGGGCTGGAGCCGCTGGGCCCGCGCGCTGACCGGCTCGATCACCCGGCTGGCCCGGGTGCCGCGGACCGGCCTGGTCTGGGAGAAGCAGGCCGGTCCGTTCTTCGGCAACGAGCTCGGCGAACTGGTGCTCGACGGCGCCGACGCCCGGTTCCGGCTCTGGGCCACCAGCCGGGACGACGACGGCACCCCCCGGTTCACCCGGGTGCTGGACACCGAGCTGTCCTGAGTCAGGCCCTCGGGTCGGCCAGCACGTCGCGCCAGGAGTGCTGCGGCTGGTAACCCAGCATCGTGCGGGCCTTCTCGATCGAGTAGAAGGTCTCGTGCGGGCCCATCTCGCGGCGCAGCTCGACACCCTCGTAGAACTGCGCCCGGAGCTCGTCGGTGGTCGCGGCCACCGAGGTGTCGGCGTTGGCGACGTTGAACACCTGGTAGCCCAGCCCGTCGGTCTGCAGGCACCGCTCGACCACCTGACCGAGGTCCCGGGTGTCGATGTAGGCGAACACGTTGCGCCGCCGCAGCGCGGGGTCGGTGAGGAAGTCGGGGAACAGCTCCTCGTACTCGTGCGGCTCGATGACGTTGTTGATCCGCAGGCCGTAGACGTCGGCCCCGGTGCGGGCCTGGAAGGACCGTGCGGTCACCTCCCCGGCGACCTTGCTCATCGCGTAGGAGTCCTCGGGCACGGTCGGGTGCTCCTCGTCGACCGGCACGTACAGCGGCTTCCGCTCGCCCTGGGCGAAGCAGATGCCGTACGTGGTCTCCGAGGAGGCGAAGACCACCTTCGGGATGCCGAGGCGGGTGGCGGCCTCCAGCACGTTGTAGGTGCTCAGGGTGTTGGTGGCGTAGGTGGTGCCGTCGGCGGCGAGCATGATCGCCGGTACGGCGGCGAAGTGGACGACGGCGTCGTAGGCGGGCACGGCCGGCAGGTCCAGCTCGGCCGGTCGCGCCACGCCCGCCAGCGCGGAGTACGTCTGGCCGAGGTCGGTGAGGTCGACGCGCAGGTCGACGATGCCGTCGTGGCGCAGCGGGGTGAGGTCGGCGTTGGTGACGTCGTGGCCCTGCTCGGCGAGGTACGGGGCCACGTGGTGGCCGGCCTTGCCGGTGCCACCGGTGAAGAAGATGCGCATGGCCCCATGGTCGGGGATGGGAGTCTGGTCGGCATGGACGGAGCCGACGGCAGGACCGCTCTGCGGCTGGTCACCTTCAACACCCACCACGGCGTCGGGGACGACGGCCGGCACGACCTGGCCCGGATCGCTGCGCTGCTGCACGACACCGACGCCGACGTGATCTGCCTGCAGGAGGTCGACCGGCACTTCGGTGACCGGAGCAAGACCGTCGACCAGGCCGCCGTGCTCGCCGAGGGGCTGGGGCGGTCCCTGGCCTGGGGCCCGGCGATCGACCGGGACGGGCCCACCCGGGACGCGCCCCGCCGGCAGTACGGCAACGCCGTGCTGTCCCGGCTGCCGATGGTCGACGACTCGGTGCACCGCCTGCCCGGGGACGGCGAACCGCGGGCCGCGGTGCGCGCGGTGCTCGGCGTGGGCGACCGGACGCTGACCGTGGTGGCCACCCACCTGTCCAGCGGCTCCATGCGCGAGCGGGCCGCGCAGGCCACCGCGCTGGTCGACCTGCTGCCCGGGCCAGGCTCGGCGTCCCTGGTGGTCGGCGACCTGAACGCGACGGCCGGCGCCCCCGAGCTCGTGCCGCTGCGCACCCGGCTCGCCGACGCCTGGCAGCAGGCCGGCAGCCGGGGCGACCAGGCCCGGGGCTGGCAGCTCTGGAAGCGCGACCAGGGCCTGACCCACCCCGCCCGCCGTCCCCGGGTGCGGATCGACCAGGTCTGGGTCTCCCCCGAGGTGCGGGTCACCGCGGCCCGGGTGCTCGACGGCTCGGCGTGCTCGGACCACCATCCCCTGCAGGTCGACGTCGTCGTCGGCTGACCCACCACTCCCCCGCGAGGTGCCCGTGCCCCCGTTCCACCCCGACCTGCAGCAGGTCCGGTTCCTCCCCCAGCTCTCCCTCGGCACCCGCAGCCTGCGGGTGATGCGGTTCCTCGGGCGGCTGGCCCGGCCCGACGGCAGCGTGCCGGTGGTCCCGGTGTCCCCCGACGTGTCGGTGCGGCTGTTCCGCCCCGCCGGGCCCGGCCCGTTCCCGGCCCTGCTGTGGGTGCACGGCGGCGGGCTGGTGTCGGGCACGGCCGCGATGGACGACGCGTTCTGCCGCCGGGTGAGCGAGGAGCTCGGCGCCGTGGTCGCCTCGGTGGAGTACCGGCTGGCCCCCGAGCACCCCTTCCCCACCCCGCTGGAGGACTGCTGGACGGCGCTGACCTGGCTGGCCGGCCGGGCCGACGTCGACCCCGCCCGGGTGGCCGTGGGCGGCGCGAGCGCCGGGGGCAACCTGGCCGCCGGCACCGTCCTGCTGGCCCGGGAGCGCGGCCTGGACCTGGTGTTCCAGCTGCTGGTCTACCCGATGCTCGACGACCGGACGACGGCGCACGCCGACCCGTCGGCGGTGCGGGTGTGGACCCCGGGCTCCAACCGCTTCGGCTGGTCGTCCTACCTGGGTGACACGACGGAGGTCTCCCCGCTGGCCGCCCCGGCCCGCGCCGAGGACCTGACCGGTCAGCCCCCGGCCTGGATCGGGGTCGGCACGCACGACCTCTTCCACGCCGAGGACGTCGAGCACGCCCGCCGGCTCCGGGCCGCCGGCGTCGAGGTCGAGCTGCTCGAGGTGCCCGGGGCCTACCACGGCTTCGACGCCGTCCAGGGCGCCACGGCGGTCTCCCGGGAGTTCCGGGACGCCCAGGTGGCCGCCCTGCGCCGGGCGCTGGTGGGCTGACTCAGCCCGCCGGGCGCAGGCGCTGGCTGATCACCCCGGTGATGCCGTCGCCGCGCATGGACACCCCGTAGAGGGCGTCGGCGATCTCCATCGTGCGCTTCTGGTGGGTGATGACGATGAGCTGCGAGGTGTCCCGCAGCTGCTCGACCAGGGTGAGCAGCCGGCCCAGGTTGACGTCGTCCAGGGCGGCCTCGACCTCGTCGAGCACGTAGAACGGCGAGGGGCGGGCCCGGAAGATCGCGACGAGCAGGGCGATCGCGGTCAGCGACCGCTCTCCCCCGGACAGCAGCGACAGCCGCTTGACCTTCTTGCCCGGCGGGCGGGCCTCGACCTCCACGCCGGTGGTGAGCAGGTCGTCGGGGTCGGTGAGGAAGATCCGGCCCTCCCCGCCGGGGAAGAGGGTCTGGAAGACCTGCTCGAACTCCCGGGCGGTGTCGGCGAAGGCGCTGGCGAACACCTCGTGGATCCGGTCGTCGACCTCGCGGACGACGGTGAGCAGGTCGCGGCGGGTGGCCTTGAGGTCCTCCAGCTGGGTGGCGAGGAAGGTGTGCCGCTCCTCCAGCGCCGCGAACTCCTCCAGCGCCAGCGGGTTGACCCGGCCGAGGGTGGCCAGGTCCCGTTCGGCGCGGGCCGCCCGGGCCTCCTGCTCCGCCCGCACGTAGCGCACCGGCTCCGGCGCCGCCTCCCCCGCCGCCTCGGCGGCGGCCAGCTGGGCGGGCGTGGGCGGCACCGGTGCGGCCGGTCCGTACTCGGCGACGAGGGTGTCCAGGCCGATGCCGTGCTCCTCGACGGCGCGGGCCTCCAGCGTCTCGATCCGCAGCCGCTGCTCGGCCCGGGCCACCTCGTCGCGGTGCACCTCGTCGGTGAGCCGGTCCAGCTCGGCGGTGTGCTCCCGCACCCGCGTCCGGACGACGAGCAGCTCGGCCTCCCGCCCGGTCCGGGCCGCGGCGAGGGCGTCGCGCTCGGCGACGGCGAGCTCGAGCGACCCGGCCAGCACGGTCAGCGCCGCCTCCGCCCCGGCCCGCACCTCGGCGGCGACCCGCGCCCCGGCGGCCCGGGCCACCCGGGCGGCCTCGGCCCGCTCACGCGCGGCCCGTTCCTGCCGGGCCTGCCGGCGCAGCGACTCGGCGCGTCCGTGCAGCGACCGGGCGCGCTCCTCGGCGGTGCGCACCCCCAACCGGGCCTCGGTCTCGGTGTGCGCCACGGTGGCGACCTCGGTGCGCAGCCGGTCCCGCTCGCCGGGGTCGGGTTCGTCGGCGACCGGGGCCGCCTCGGCCCCGGCCAGTCGCTCCGTGGCGGTGGCCAGGGCACTGCCCGCCTGATCCAGCGCCTCCTCGGCCCGTACCCGGGCGGCGTCGGCGCGCTCCGCCTCGGCGGCGGCGGACCGGACGTCGGCGGCCAGCCCGGCGAGCTCCCGGCCGCGGGCGGCCTGCTCGCGCTCGGCATCCCGCCGGCGCACCGCGGCCGCGGCGACGGCCTCGCCGGCGGTCTGCTGGGCCTCCCGGGCCCGGGCCAGCGCCTCCGCCAGCTCGGCGGCGCGCGCGGTGGCGGTGCCCAGCTCGCCGTCGGCGGCGTCCACCCGGGCCCGGACCTCCAGCCCGGACGGCGCGTCGGGCTGGCCCCCGCTCGCCCGGTCGGCGCCGAGCAGGTCACCCGTGGCGGTGACCGCCCGGACGTCGGGGGCGGCCCGCACCAGGGCGACGGCCGCGGTGAGGTCGGCGACCACGGCCACCCGGTCCAGGGCCCGGTCCACGGCCGGGGCGAGGTCGGCCGGGGCGTCGAGGAGGTCACGCGCCCACCGGGCGCCCTCGGGCAGGGTCGGCCACCCCGACCGGTCGAGCGCCGGCCCCTGACCGGCCACCAGCAGGCGCACCCGTCCGGCCCGGTCGGCCGCCAGGTGCTGCAGGGCGTCCGCAGCCGCCCGCGGACCGGTGACCACCAGCGCGTCGGCCCACCCGGCGAGCGCGGCGGCCACCGCGACCTCGTCCCCGGGGTGCACCGCCAGCCGGTCGGTCACGGGGCCGGCGACCCCGCCGAGGGCGCCGTCGGCGGCGGCGGCCAGCACCGCGGCGGCCCCGTCGACCGGGGTGAGCCCGAGGGCCAGGGCGTCGCGGCGGGCCCGCGCGGCCCCGCGCTCGCGTTCGGCGGTGCGCTCGGCCGCGGCCAGCTCGGTGACCGCCCGGGTGGCCTCGGCCTGGGCGGCCACGGCGGTGTCGTGGTCGGCCACGGCAGCACCCAGGTCGGTGTCCTCGACGCCCGCGTCGGGGTCGACGGCGGCGAGCCGGTCGGCAGCGGCCTCGGCCCGGGACGACGCCTCGACCGCGGCGGCGGTGAGCCGCTCGACCTCGGCCTCCCCCGCTGCGGTCCGCGACCGGGCGGCGGCGACCTGCCCGGAGAGCCGGGCGATGCCCTCGCGACGGTCGGCGAGCGCCCGGGCCGCGGCGACCAGGGCGCGCTCGGCCGCGCTCAGGGCGCCGTCCAGCTCGGCGCGGGCGGCGACGGCGGCGGCCAGCCGGGCCCGTTCGGCGGCGAGCTGACCGGCGAGCTCGGCCTCGGTGGCCTCCACCCGCGCGGCCTCGTCCTCCAGCTGGTCGGGGTCGCGGCCCGAGCCCGCGGGCACCACGGCGGCGGAGAGGTGCCGGTGCCGCTCGGAGGCCAGCCCCGCCGTGCTGCGGAACCGCTCGCCCAGGGTGGACAGCCGGAACCAGGTGTCCTGGGCCGCGGCCAGCGCGGGGGCGTCCGCGGCGAGGGCGGACTCCAACCCGGCCTGCGCCGTCGTGCTCGCGGTCAGCTCCGCCTCCACCCGGGTCCGGCGCTCCCGGGCGGCGGTCTCGTCGGCCACGTCGGCGTCCAGCGCGGTGCGCAGGGCCACCAGGTCGTCGGCCAGCAACCGGAGCCGGGCGTCCCGGAGGTCGGACTGCACCCCGGCGGCCCGGCGGGCCACCTCGGCCTGCCGGCCCAGTGGCTTCAGCTGGCGACGCAGCTCGGTGGTGAGGTCGGCGAGCCGGTCCAGGTTGGCCGCCATCGCGGTCAGCTTGCGGAGCGCCTTCTCCTTGCGCTTGCGGTGCTTGAGGACCCCGGCGGCCTCCTCGATGAACCCGCGGCGGTCCTCAGGGCGCCCGGACAGCACCGCGTCGAGCTGGCCCTGCCCGACGATGACGTGCATCTCCCGGCCGATCCCGGAGTCGCTGAGCAGCTCCTGGACGTCGAGCAGCCGCACCTTGTCGCCGTTGATCTCGTACTCGCTCTCCCCGGAGCGGTACATGCGGCGGGTGATCGACACCTCGGTGTAGTCGATCGGCAGGGCGCCGTCGGCGTTGTCGATCGTCAGCGTCACCTCGGCGCGGCCCAGCGCGGCGCGGCCGGCGGTGCCGGCGAAGATGACGTCCTCCATCGTGCCGCCGCGCAGGCTCTTGGCACCCTGCTCGCCGAGCACCCAGGCGATGGCGTCGACGACGTTGGACTTGCCCGACCCGTTGGGGCCCACCACGGCGGTGATGCCGGGTTCCAGGCGCATCGTCGTGGCCGACGCGAAGGACTTGAAGCCCTTGAGCGTCAGCGCCGACAGATGCACAGCTCAGGAGGCTACCGAGAGAGCGCGGGCTCCTCGGCCGCCATGGCCAGCAGCTCGCGGGCGATCACCGCGTCGCGCTCGGCCCGCAGCTGCGCGACCTCGACCTCGAGCCGGGCCACGCGGGAGCGGAGCACCGCGATCTCCTCGGCGACCCGGAGGTCCCGGGGGGCGACGACGTGTCCGAACAGGGCCTTGGCCATGGCGCAGCGGCCTCTTTCGTGCGAAGTGGTCCCGCAGCGGCCTCGGAGCGGGGGCGCGGGTGGGTCAGGCCAGAGTGACAGCCCCCGGGAGCCGCCGTCAATGTAAGGACCCCCTCGTCCCCCACACCACGCTCCGCGCGCCGCGGGCCCCTACGAGGGGGCCGGTCTCACCCCGTCCGGAAGCCGGACTCGCTCTGCGGGTCCTCGTCGACGACGTCCGCACCGGTGGGCCGGCCGGCCGCGTCCGGTCCGGTGAGCCCGCGCAGGACGGCCAGCACGTCGTCGTCCGGACCCTCGAGGACGACCTCGACCCGCCCGTCGGCCAGGTTGGTCGCCGAGCCGCCCAGGCCGCGCTCCTGGGCCCGGCCGCGCACGAACCAGCGGTAGCCGACGCCCTGCACGTCCCCGGAGACCAGGGCGCGCACCCGACGGGTCATCTCCGGGCCCTCGGCCGCGGCTGGCACACCGGGCAGCTGTAGCTGGAGCGGTTCATGAAGGACTCCCGGCGGATCGGGGTGCCGCACCGCGGGCACGGCCGGTCGAGCTGCCCGTACACCGCCAGGGAGCGGGAGAAGTACCCGCTCTGCCCGTTGACGTCGACGTAGAGGGAGTCGAAGGAGGTGCCGCCCTGGGCCAGGGACTGGGTGAGCACGTCGCGGACGCCCTCAAGCAGGGCGGCGACCTGGGCCCGGGTGAGCTTGTCGGTGGGCCGGGCGCCGTGCAGCTGCGCCCGCCACAGCGACTCGTCGGCGTAGATGTTGCCCACCCCGCCGATGAGGGTCTGGTCCAGCAGCGCCCGCTTGACCTCGGTCTTGCGCCGGCGGATGGCCGCGGTGAAGGCCTCGGTGTCGAAGTCGGGCTCCAACGGGTCGATCGCGATGTGCGCCAGCCGGGTCGGGACGTCGTCCGGGTCCGGGGTGTCCTCCACGGCGAGCCCGCCGAAGGTGCGCTGGTCGACGAAGCGCAGCTCGCGACCGCCGTCGGTGAACACGAACCGGGCCCGCAGGTGCTTCTCGCTGGGCTCCTCGGGGAGCTCCACAAGCAGCTGGCCGCTCATCCCGAGGTGCGCGACCAGAGCGCGCCCGACCGGTGCGCCGTCGCGCTGCAGCGGCAGCCACAGGTACTTGCCCCGCCGGTGCGCCGCGGCCACCGTGGCCCCGGTCAACGCGGCGGTGAAGTCACCGACGCCCTCCAGGTGCCGACGCACCGCCCGCGGGTGGTGGACCTCCACCGAGGCGATCGTGCGCCCGGCGACCCACCGGGCCAGACCGCGCCGGACGACCTCGACCTCGGGCAGCTCGGGCACGGCTCAGCCCTGCGTGACCGCGGAGAGGGCACGCCAGGCGTCCTCGGCGGCCATCTGCTCGGCGGCCTTCTTGGTCCGCCCGTCGCCCGCCCCGCGCACCTGGCCGGCGAGCAGCACGGCGGCGGTGAAGCTCTTGGCGTGGTCGGGGCCGTCGGACTCGACCTCGTAGACCGGTGCCCCCAGGCCCTGGGCGCTGCCCAGCTCCTGCAGGCTGGTCTTCCAGTCCAGCCCCGCGCCGCGGGTGGAGGACTCCACCAGCAGCGGGTCGAACAGCCGGTGCACGATCGCACCGGCCGCGTCCAGGCCCAGCCCCACGTGCACGGCACCCAGCAGGGCCTCCAGCGCGTCGGCCAGGATCGAGTCCTTCTCCCGGCCACCGGTGCTGGTCTCCCCGCGCCCGAGCAGCAGGTGCGGGCCGACCCCGCCGTCCCCCAGGGAGCGGGCGACCCCCGCCAGGGAGGTCATGTTCACGACCGAGGCACGCAGCTTGGCCAGCTGTCCCTCGGGGAGGTCGGGCTGGCTGCGGTAGAGCTCGTCGGTGACGACGAGGCCGAGCACCGAGTCGCCCAGGAACTCCAGCCGCTCGTTGGTGGGCAGCCCGCCGTGCTCGTAGGCGAACGAGCGGTGGGTCAGCGCCAACGCCAACAGGCCGCCGGGCAGCGTGACGCCCAGGGCGTCACGCAGCCAGTCGGCGGCCCGTGCGGCGTGCTCGGCGCCACCAGGGGTGGTCGGTCCGGTCACGACGGGGTCGTGCTGGGGTGCTCGGTGGTCCGTGGTCAGACCGCGATGACCTGACGGCCGTCGTACTGGCCGCAGGTCGGGCACGCGATGTGCGGGGGCTTGAGCTCGCCGCACGCGCGGTTCGGGCAGGGCGCCAGCGTGGGGGCCGTGGCCTTCCACTGCGAGCGACGCGAGTGGGTGTTCGAGCGCGACAAGCGCCTCTTCGGGACAGCCACGGTCAGTTCTCCTTCGATGGGGTGAAACGGTCGGCGAGCCCGGCCCAACGTGGGTCGAGCACCTCGTGCGAGTGGTCCGCCGGGAGGTCGTCGAGCCGCAGGCCGCAGTCGACGCACAGACCCGAGCAGTCCGGGGTGCAGGTGGGCGAGAGCGGCAGCGTCAGGACGACGGTGTCCCGGACGAGCGGCGCGAGGTCGAGGAAGTCACCGTCGATCCGGCGCACCTCGTCCTCCTCGCTGGTGGCTTCGGTGGTGCTGCCCTCGTAGGCGTAGAGCTCCTGCACGTCGAGGGTCAGCGTGTCCTCGATCGGCTCGAGGCAGCGCGCGCACTGGCCGGTGACCGGGGCGACGACCTCGCCGGTGACGAGCACGCCCTCCATGACCGACTCCAGCCGCAGGTGCAGCTCGACGAGGGCGTCCTCGGGCACGCCGATCATCTCGACGCCCCAGCCCTCGCGGGCCGGCACCGAGCGCTCGAGCTCGCGCATGCTGCCCGGGCGGCGGCCGAGCTCGCGGAGGTCGACCTTCCACGGGTCGGCGGCAGGGCGCCGGTCCGTGGACGCGGCGCCTCGGCGGTGCGAGGAGGCAGCAGGCATGAGGTCACTCGTCGATCGGGGGCAGGGGGTGGAGCTCGGGTCACCGCGCACGGCACAGCCGTGGTGTGCGGGAGCAGCCCAGGTTACCCCAGCACGGACGACGGGGGCAGCGAGGGAGGTCAGGGCTGGCGCAGCTGGTTCCTGGCCGCGTCGACCGAGCGGACCATGTGGCCCAGGGTGGTGCCGAAGTCGGCCAGCCGGCTGTCGACGTACTCGTCGACCTCGGCGCGCATCCGGGACACCTCGGCCGCGGTCTGCTCGCCCAGCTCGTCCGAACGCGCGACCGCACCGCGGTAGACCTCGGTCTCGGCGACCAGCCGGTCGTGCTCGGCCTGCCCGGCGGCCATCAGGGCGGCGGCCTGGCGCTGGGCGTCGGCCAGCAGCGCGGCGTGCCGGGCCTCGCCGTCGGCGATCACCCGCTCGGCCTCGGCGTCGGCCCGGGCGAGGAGGTCCTCCACCTGGGCCTGGGCCTCGGTGATCAGGTCGTCGCGCTGCCGGCGGGCGGTGCCGACCAGCTCGTCGTGCTGCCGGCGCGCGGTGGCGACGGTCTGCTCGCTCTCGGCCCGGGTGCGCCCGGTGAGCCGCTCGGCCTCGGCCTGGGCCTGCTCCAGGATCTCGGTGCGCTGCTCGACGATCGTGCCGGCCTGCTGGACCTCCTCGGGGAGGCCCTCGCGCAGGTCGTCGAGCAGGTCGAGCAGGTGGTCCCGCGGGACCATGCAGGAGCTGGACATCGGGACGCTGCGGGCGTTCTCGATCACCGAGGCGAGCTCGTCGACCACCTCGTAGAGCCGGTACACGACCTCGGTCACGAGCTCTCCTTCTCGGTGCGCTTCTGGACCAGACGCGCGTTCACGGCCGGGGGCACCAGGTGCGAGACGTCGCCACCGAAGGCGGCGATCTGCTTGACCAGGCTGGAGGACAGGTGCCCCACCTGGGGGGCGGTCGGCACGAAGAGGGTCTCCACGCCGGCCAGCTCGCGGTTCATCTGCGCCATCTGCAGCTCGTACTCGAAGTCACCGACGGCCCGCAGGCCCTTGACGACCACCGGCACGTCGTTGCGCTGACACCAGTGCACGAGCAGCCCGGAGAACGAGGTGACGACGACGTTGGGCAGCTCGGCGGTCGCCTCGCGCAGCAGCGCCATCCGCTCCTCGACGTCGAAGAGCCCCGCCTTGCCCGGGTTCACCAGCACCGCGACGACCAGCTCGTCGTAGAGCGCGGAGGCCCGGCCGATGACGTCGACGTGCCCGTTGGTGACCGGGTCGAACGACCCGGGGCACACCGCCCGCCTCATGCTGCTCACGGAGCGCGACCGTACCGGAGCACGGCCTCCCCGTAGCGGCGTTCGCGCAGTCCCAGCAGGGGTGTCGGCCACTCCCAGTCGCGGTCCCGGGAGGAGCGCTCCACCACGACGACGGCCTCGGGGGCCAGCCACCCCTGGTCGTGCAGCGCCAGCAGCACGCCCTGCACCACCGGGGTCTCCACCGCGTACGGCGGGTCGGCGACGACGACGTCGAAGGGCGCGTCGGCCGGCCGGCCCACCACGGCGGGCACCGAGCCGACCACCACCCGGGCCCCCGGCAGGCCGAGCGCGGCCACGTTGGCCCGCAGCACCGGCACCACCTTCGGCCCGGACTCCACGAACACCGCATCGGCCGCCCCGCGCGACAGCGCCTCCAGCCCGATCGCCCCGGAGCCGGCGTAGAGGTCGAGCACCCGGGCCCCCTCGAGCTCGGTGAGCGTGGCCAGGGAGTTGAACATCGCCTCCCGGGCCCGGTCGCCGGTGGGGCGCACCCCGCTGGCCGGCACCTGCAGCCGGCGCCCGCGCGCGGCCCCGGCGATCACCCGGGTCACGCCCGCTCCAGCCAGTCGGCGCGGTCGGCGTTGAGCTCGGCGACCGCGGCGGCGAGCTCGGGGTGCGCGGCGACGCCGAGGTCGGCCTCCAGGATCGCCGCGGCCTCGACCCGGGCGGTGGCGATGAGCTCCTCGTCCTCGAGCAGGGAGAGCAGCCGCACCGTGGTCCGGGAGCCGGACTGGGCCGCGCCGAGCACGTCGCCCTCCCGCCGGGTCTGCAGGTCCAGCCGGGCGAGCTCGAACCCGTCGGTGGTCGCGGCGACCTGGGCCAGCCGGGTGCCGGTCGACGACGACGTCGGTGCCTCGCTGACCAGCAGGCACAACCCCGGGTGCTTCCCGCGGGCGACCCGGCCACGGAGCTGGTGCAGCTGGCTGACCCCGAACCGGTCGGCGTCCATCACGACCATCACGGTGGCGTTGGGCACGTCGACGCCGACCTCGACCACGGTGGTGGCCACCAGCACGTCCACCTCGCGGGCGGCGAAGGCCCGCATCCGGGCCTCCTTGTCCTCGGCCGACATCCGGCCGTGCAGCACCTCGACCCGCAGTCCGGCGAGCGGGCCGGCGCGCAGCTCGCGGGCCACGTCGAGCACCGCCAGCGGCGGCCGCTTCTCGTCGCCGTCCTCCGGCGGGGCGCCGTCCTCGCCGTCGGGGCCCTCGAGGTCGGCGGCGGCGTCGGGCTCCTCGCCGATCCGCGGGCACACCACGTAGGCCTGCCGGCCGGCGGCGACCTCTTCGCGCACCCGCTCCCACGCCCGCCCCAGCCAGGCCGGCTTCTCCCGCACCGGGACGACGGAGGAGGACACCCCGCCCCGACCGGCCGGGAGCTGGCGCAGCGTGAGGGTCTCCAGGTCGCCGTAGACGGTCATCGCCACGGTGCGCGGGATCGGGGTCGCGGTCATCACCAGCACGTGCGGGGCACGCTGGCCCTTGGCGCGCAGGGCGTCGCGCTGCTCGACGCCGAAGCGGTGCTGCTCGTCGACCACCACCAGGCCGAGGTCGGCGAAGTCCACGCCCTCCGACAGCAGCGCGTGCGTGCCCACGACGATCCCGGCGCTGCCGTCGGCGACCGCGGCGCGGGCGGTGCGCCGGGCGGCGGCCTTCAGCGACCCGGTGAGCAGGGTGACCCGGGTGCCGGCCGGGTCACCGTCGAGCTCCCCGGCCCGGCCCAGCGGCCCGAGCAGTGCGGCGATCCCCCGGGCGTGCTGGGCGGCGAGCACCTCGGTGGGGGCCAGCAGCGCGGCCTGTCCCCCGGCGTCGACGACCTGGGCCATGGCCCGCAGCGCGACCACGGTCTTGCCCGAGCCGACCTCGCCCTGGAGCAGGCGGTGCATCGGCTGCTCCCGGCCGATCTCGGCCGCCAGCGCCTCACCCACCTCGCGCTGGCCGTCGGTGAGCTCGAAGGGCAGCGCGGCGTCCACCGCGTCGGCCAGCGCCCCGCCACGCCGGGGCCGGGCGATGCCCGGTTCCAGGGCCGCGGCCCGGCGGCGGGCGGCCAGGGTCACCTGCAGGACCAGCGCCTCGTCCCACTTGAGCCGCTCGTCGGCGCGGACGACGTCCTCGTCGGTCTCGGGGTGGTGCTTGTCCCAGATCGCCCGGTCCTGGTCGATCAGCCCGTACCGGGCCCGCAGCTCGGCCGGCAGCGGGTCGTCGGTCAGCAGCTCGGTGAGCTGCTCCCGGGTCTCGAAGACCAGCCGCAGCGCCTTCTGCACCACCCAGCTGGAGACGTTCTTGCTGGCCGGGTAGATGGGCAGCATGGCCGTGGCCCACCGGTCGGCGTCGGTGGCCTCGTCGAGCACCTGGCAGTCGGGGTGGCTGAACTGCAGCTGCCCGTTCCACATCGACACCGTGCCGGCGAACAACCCCCAGGCGCCGACGGCGAGGTGGGCGTGCTTGTGGTTGAAGAACACCAGCCGCATCGAGCCCGCACCGTCGCCGACGGTGATCTCGGTGATGGTGCCGCGCTTCTGCTTCATCGCCCGGGTGCTCGAGGTGCGCACCTGGCCCAGCACGGTGACCCGGTCCCCCACCTGCAGGTCGGTCAGCTTCGTCATCTCCCCGCGCCGGGCGTACCGGGCCGGGTAGTGCCGCAGCAGGTCGCGCACGGTGCGCAGGCCCAGCTGCTCGGCCATCGCCTTGGCGGTGCGGGCGCCGACCACGCGGTCCAGCGGGGTCCCCAGGCTCAGCACGTCACTCCACCCCGATCAGCAGCGGGCGCGAGCCCGGGGCACCGGGGTGCCGGACCACCTCGACGGTGGGGTGGTGGGCGGCCAGGTGGGCGGCGGCCGCGTCGCCCAGCCGTCCGCCGACCAGGGACACCAGCTCCCCGCCGCCGGCCAGCAGCCGGTCGAGCAGGTCGCACGCCACCGTCACCAGCGCGGGGCCGATCACGACCACCTCGCCCTCGACCATGCCCAGCGCGTCGCCGGGGTGGCAGCGACCGGCCAGGGTGAGCGCCTCGGTCTCGGCGACGGTCACCTCGGCCCAGCGGGTCGCCGCGGCCGCCTCGGCCATGCCGATGACGTCGTCGGCGAACCGGCGCTGCGGGTCGGCGACGGCGACCGCGGCCAGCCCCTGCAGCGGCGACCGGGTCGGGACGACGGCGACGTCGCGGCCCTCCTCCCGGGCCCGGGCCGCGGCCCGTCCGGCGACCGGTGCCACCGCCCGGTCGTTGGGCAGCACCACGACGTCGGCGGCGCCGGTGCCGAGCACGGCGTCCAGCAGGGCCTCCTCGTCCAGCGGGCCCGCCCCGACCGGGACGACGACCACGCCCTCGGCGG
Organism: Geodermatophilus sp. Leaf369; assembly: GCF_001424455.1. Classification (NCBI taxonomy): domain Bacteria; kingdom Bacillati; phylum Actinomycetota; class Actinomycetes; order Geodermatophilales; family Geodermatophilaceae; genus Geodermatophilus; species Geodermatophilus sp. Leaf369. The sequence goes on from NZ_LMQA01000003.1 coordinate 99,323, forward strand.
TGAACAGCTCGGCCAGTCCGTCGGCCACCCACCCGGCCGGGACGACGGCGACGGTGGCCCGGGCGCCGGGGAGCGGGGCGGCGACCGACACCGGGGCCAGCGGGGTCACCGCGATGCGGTGCGGCCGGCCGGCCCGGATGCCGGCCTCGACGGCGGCGCCCACGTCGGAGACGTGGACGTGGACGTTCCACTGCCGGCCCTCGGGGGTGTCCACCCCGACCACGACGAGACAGTCGCCCAGCCAGCCGAGCTCGGTGCGCAACCGGTCGACGGCACGCTCGCTGGAGTCGGCCAGCAGGAACTGCACCTCGCTGCCGGGGCCGGCGTGCGGGTGGTGCGGGGCCTCGCGGGTGCCGGCCTGGGCGCGGCGGGCGCCCTCCCCGGCGACCAGGGGTGCCCGGTCGGGCTCCACCCCGGTGACGGTGGCGACCAGCGCGTCGAGCACCACGCACCAGCCGGCGCCGCCGGCGTCGACCACCCCGGCCTCGCGGAGGGCGGCCAGCTGGGCGGTGGTGCCCTGCAGGGCCTTGCGGGCGCCGTCCGCGGTCGCCCGGACCACCTCGGCCAGGGCCGTGCGCCCGGCCTGCACCGCCGCGGCGGCGGCCTCCGCCCCGGCCCGGGCCACGGTGAGGAAGGTGCCCTCCTCGGGCTCGGCGACCGCCTCGTAGGCCGACCCGGCCGCCCCGCGCAGCGCGGTGGCGAACAGCGCGCCGTCGACCGGGCCCGCGCCGGCCAGGGTGTCGGCCAGCCCGCGCAGCAGCTGGGCCAGGATCGCCCCGGAGTTGCCCCGGGCACCCAGCACGGCCCCACGGGCGAAGACCGACCAGGAGGACTCGCTGCCGTCGGCCACCGCGACCGCGTCGGCCGCGGACTCCGCGGTGAGCAGCAGGTTGGTGCCGGTGTCGCCGTCGGGGACCGGGAAGACGTTGAGGTCGTCGATGCTCCCCCGCGCCGTGCGCAGCGCGTCGACAGCGGCGCGGCTCCAGCGGCCGACCGCGGCCTCGTCCAGCGCCGTGAGCACGTCCGGGAGGCTACCGGTGGGCCGCCCGTGGGCACGGCCACCACGGGGGCGGCGGACAGCCGGTCCGTGGACGGGTTACAGTGGTCCGAGCAATCTGCGGGATGCACCCTGTCCGGAGTCTCCGGTCACGGGTCCCCGCCTCTTCGTACGTCTTTTCTCTAGGAGTGATCGACCGTGGCTGCCGTGTGCGACGTGTGTGGCAAGGGGCCCGGTTTCGGCATGTCGGTGTCTCACTCGCACCGCCGGACGCCGCGCCGTTGGAACCCGAACATCCAGGCCGTGAAGGCCGTCGTCGGTGCCGGCACCCGCCGCCGCATCAACGCCTGCACGAGCTGCATCCGGGCGGGCAAGGTCGTTCGCTGACCTCAGCCCCCCTCGTTCTCCCACCGGACCCCGGTCGCCTCACGGCGGCCGGGGTCCGGTGCGTGTGGTCCCGTCCTGCCGTTCCGACCCGGCACCCCTAGGGTTCGACGGTGCAGTTCCGCCGTGAGACCGAGACCGCCGTCCGACCAGGACGCCGCCGCGACCCCGCCGTCGACGAGGCGGTCAAGTCCGCCGTCCTGGCGCTGCTGACCGAGCGCGGCTGGGACGGCGTCTCGATGGACGGCGTGGCCGCCCGCGCCGGCGTGGGCAAGGCGAGCATCTACCGCCGCTGGTCCTCGCGGGTGCAGATGGTCGCCGAGGCGGTCACCGAGCTCAACCGCGGCGAGCTGACGGCCCCCGACACCGGCTCGCTGCGCGAGGACCTGCTGGTGCTGTTCCGGTCGATGGTCACCGCCCTGCAGGGACCGCTGGGCACCGCGTCCCGGGCGCTGATCGGGGTGCTGCCGCACGAGCCGGACCTGGCGGTGGCCTTCCGCGAGGGGGCGCTCGGCGTCTGGGCCGAGGCGTTCGCCGCCGTGTTCGCCGCCGCGGCCGCCCGCGGCGACCTGGACCGCGAGACCCTGGGCACGGTGGCCGGCGAGGCCGGACCGGCCGTGCTCATGCAGCGCTGGCTGATCACCGGCCAGCCGCTGGACGACGCGCTGGCCGTCGACGTGGTGGACCACGTCGTCCTGCCGCTGCTCACCCGCCGCTGATCCCCCGGGCCCGCGCGGCGGCCACGACCAGGTCGACGACGGTGGCGTGGTCGATCGCCGTGCTGTCCACCACCAGGTGGTAGTGCCGGGCCTCGGCGGGGTCGGTGCGGTGGTAGTGCCGCACGTAGGCGGCGCGGGTGCGGTCGGCGCCCTCCATCTCCCGGCGCACCTCGTCCTCGGGCAGGCCCAGGTGGGCCACCGCGGCCGCCAGCCGGGCCTCGGGCGGGCCGTCCAGGCGCACGTGCAGGGCGTCCGGTCGTCCGGCCAGCACCATCGCGCCGGCCCGACCGAGGACCACGCCCCCCGGCCCGTCGGCGAGCTCGGTCACCACCCGCTCGGTCTGCAGCCGGTAGGCCCGCTCGTCGGGCAGCGTGGAGCCGGGGAGCACGCCCCCGACCGGGTCGGGCATCGACCCCAGCGAGGCGACGAGGCGCCACAGGCCGCGGACGACGCTCTCGTCGTTGGCCTCGGCCTCCTCCACGGTCACCCCCAGCCGACCGGCGACCTGGGCGGGGATGACCCGGTCGTGGAACACCAGGCCCAGCCGCTCGGCGACCGCGGGGGCGATGTCCGCCCCGCCCGCGCCGAACGTGGCCGACACCGTGACGACGCCCATCAGGACACCTCGTTCTCGTCCGTCGGGAGGTCCCGACCCAGGAAGACCGCCTCGGGGGCACCGTCGTACACGCCGTACCCGGCGACCGGTGTGTACCCGGCCCGGGCGTAGAGCGCCAGTGCCTCGGGTTGCCGGTCCCCGGAGTTGAGCACCACCCGGGTGTGCCCGGCGGCGGCCGCGGTGCGCTCCAGCTCGGCGAGCACCGCCGCCGCCACGCCCCGGCGGCGGGCCCACGGCTCGACGTACATCCGCTTGAGCTCGACCACGCCGGCGGCGTGCACCCGCCAGCCCCCGCAGCCGGCGGGACGGCCGCCGAGCTCGGCGACCAGGAACAGCCCGCGCGGGGGCAGCACCTCCCCCGGGTCGACGGTCATCGCGTCGCGGCCGCCGTAGCGGACGACGTACTCCTGCTGGACCGCCTCGACCAGCCGCGCCGCGACCGGGTCGTCGTAGCCGGTGGCCCGCAGCCGCAGCGCCTCAGCGGAAGTGCACATGACCACCCCCGGACAGCCCCAGGCCGGCGACCACGTCGGCGGCGGCGACGCCGTCGACCCGCACCCCCGCGGGCCCGGCCTCGACCACGCCGATCGCGACGAAGGGCTCGGGCAGGTCGGCCGCGGCCGGGAACGTGGCCAGCAGGGCGTGGTCCTCCCCACCGGTGAGCACCCAGGCCATCGGGTCCCCGCCCAGCGCGGCCGCCACCTGGGGCAGCGGGCCCGCCGGGTCGACGAGCGCGGCCAGGGACCCCCGGTCCAGGTCGACCACGACGCCGCTGGCGTCGGCGAGGTGCCCCGCGTCGGCGAGCAGGCCGTCGCTGACGTCGCACATCGCCGTCGCGCCGGCGTCGGCCGCGGCCGGGCCGGCGGCGTAGGGCGGGGTGGGCCGGCGGTGGGCGGTCACCGCGGCCAGCGGTGCGGTGAACCCGCGGCGCAGCACCGCCCACCCGCACGCCGACCAGCCCAGCCGGCCGGCGACCGCGACGACGTCCCCGGGGCGCGCGCCGCCGCGGGTCACCGGCGCCCGGCCCTGCAGGTCGCCGAGCGCGGTCACCGAGAGCACCACCGAGGAGCTGTCCGGGGCGCACGCCACGGTGTCCCCGCCGACCACCGCGGCGCCGTGCGGGGCGCACTCGGCCGCCAGCCCGGTGGCCACGCCCTCCAGCCAGCCGGTGGGCGTGCTCGCGGGGCAGGCCAGTCCCACCAGCAGCGCGGTGGGCACCGCGCCCATCGCCGCGACGTCGGCCAGGTTCGCCGCCGCCGCCTTGTGCCCGACGTCCTCGGCCGAGGACCAGTCGCGGCGGAAGTGCCGGCCCTCGACGAGCACGTCGGTGCTGGCCACCACCCGGGCGTCGGGGGTGCGGACGACGGCGGCGTCGTCACCGGGGCCGACGTCGGCCAGCGCGGCGGTGCCGGCCCGCGCCAGCACCCGGTCGATCACCCCGAACTCGCCCACCACCGCGACGCTGTCCGCGGCGTCCACCGGGGGCACCAGGGGCCGGGGACGCGTCACCGGGCACCCCCCGCCGCTGGGGTACGTTGCCGATCAGCCCGCCGTCCGGCGGGGCGCACGTCCGTGCACCAGCTGCACTGCCCGAGGGGGGCTCTCCCGTGGTCCACGCGTACATCCTGATCCAGACCGAAGTCGGCAAGGCAGCCGCCGTCGCCACGACCATCGCCGGGATCTCCGGGGTGACCAAGGCCGAGGACGTCACCGGCCCCTACGACGTCATCGTCCGCGCCGAGGCCGGCTCGGTCGACGAGCTCGGTCGTCTGGTCGTCGCGCGGGTGCAGTCGGTGGACGGGATCACCCGCACGCTGACCTGCCCGGTCGTCAACCTCTGAGCAGGACCGACCTGAGCGCGGACGACGCGCCCGCGGAGGCCGAGGAGGCCCCCGCGCCGGCGGCCGACCCCACCCGCCGGGCGGCGCTGATCGCCACCGCCGTCGCCGTCCCGGTGGTGGTGGCCCTGCTGGTCGTGGTGAACGTGTTCGGCCCGGGGTCCGAGGACACCTCGGGGGACGACGGCGGCGCGGTGGCCGAGGTCGACGGGCAGCCGGTCTCCCCCCGCGACGAGAGCCCGGTCGAGGTCGACACCCCGCCGATCACCCCCGAGGCCGACGCCGCCTGCCCGGCGCTGATGAGCCAGCTGCCGCTGGAGATCGCCGGGGAGACGTCCCGCCGGGTGGACTCGGACTCCCCGTACGCCTACGCCTGGGGCGACCCGGCCCAGGTGCTGGTCTGCGGTGCGGACGTCCCCGCCGGGTTCGTCGTGGGCGGCCCCCAGGCCCTCGGCATCAACGGGGTGACCTGGTTCGTCGACACCACCGACCCGACCGTCAACGTCTGGACCACCGTGGACCGCACGGTCCCGGTGCAGATCAGCATCCCGGCGAGCACCGACGGCTCGGTGGCGATCGCGCTGAGCCCGGTCATCGCCGGCGCGATCCCCTTCACCGAGCCCCAGCCGGGCGGGTGACCCTCCCCCGCCGGTGCCCGTGCGGCACGGGGCTGCCGTACGGCGAGTGCTGCGGGCGGCTGCACTCCGGCACGGCCCACGCGGCCACCGCCGAGCAGCTGATGCGCTCCCGGTACAGCGCCTTCGTCGTCGGCGACCCGGCGTACCTGCTGGCCACCTGGCACCCCGACACCCGCCCGGCCGACCTCGAGCTGGACGGCGACACCCGCTGGACCGGCCTGGACGTGCTGGCCACCACCGGCGGGGCGATGCTCGCGGTCGAGGGCACCGTGGAGTTCCGGGCCTCCTACGTGCGGGACCGCACGCGGGGGGCCCAGCATGAGGACAGCCGCTTCACCCGGGTCGCCGGGCGCTGGGTCTACCTCGACGGCGTCTCCCTCCCCTGATCAGCCGCGGGGCAGCAGCTCCAGCTGGGCGAGGGTGGCGGCGTGCGCCTCGGCGAGGGCGGCATCCGGGTCGGCGGCGACCGCGGCCACCGCGACGGTGAACGGTCCGTGGGCGCACCAGACGAAGGCGGCCGGCCCGCCTAGACCGGTGTCGGCCGCCGGGGCGTCCACGGTGAGCACCGAGCAGCCGGCCGGCAGGTCGTCGGGGTCCCGGTCGGGGCTGCCGCCGTAGTACTCGGTGTCGTTGCGGGCCAGGTCGGCTGCGTAGGCAGCGGCACCGGACACCCCGGCGAACTGGTCGACGAACACCGACGTCAGGGCCGGGTCGTCCTTCCAGAACCGCTCCCAGCCCCACCGGTAGCCGTAGTCGGCGAGCACCTCGGCCTCCCGCTCGGGGTCCTCGGCGTACCCGGCGACGTCCTGGACGGTCTTCGGGCCCGCCGGGGGCTCCAGCTCCTCGTCGGGCACCCGGGGCAACCCGGAGGGCACGTCGGCCAGCACCAGGTCCCCCAGGTCGTCGGCGGTGGCCGGCAGCCCGGCCGGCCGGGACGTGCCGGCGGCCGCGGTGGCGGCACCGGGCACCGCGTCCGCGCAGCCGGTGGCCAGGACCAGCAGCAGTGCGACCGCGGTGCCGCCGAGCAGCTGCCGCGTCACCCGGCGAGCGCGCTCGCGACGAGCCGGTCGACCAGCTCGGGGTAGTCCACGCCGCTGGCGCCCCACATCCGCGGGTACATCGAGATCGGGGTGAACCCGGGCATGGTGTTGACCTCGTTGACCACCAGCCGGTCGGCGCCGGTGTCGGGGTCGGTGCCGAGGAAGAAGTCGACCCGGGCCAGGCCGCGGCAGTCCATCGCCAGGTAGGCCCGGCGGGACACCTCCTGCACCGCGGCGGTCTGCTCGGGGGTCAGCAGGGCGGGCACGTCGAAGTCGACGGAGTCCTCGAGGTACTTGGCGTCGAAGTCGTACCAGTCGACGCCGGCGCGCAGCTTGATCTCCGCCGGGAGGCTGGTCTCGGGCAGCCCGCCCCCGGGCCGCGCCAGCACCCCGCACTCGACCTCCCGGCCGGGCACCGAGGCCTCCACCACGATCTTGGTGTCGATCTCGGCGGCGGTGGCCACGGCGGCGTCGAACTGGGCCCAGTCGGTGACCCGGGTGATGCCGATGCTCGACCCGGCCCGGGAGGGCTTGACGAACACCGGCAGGCCCAGCCGCTCGCGGGCGGCCGGGTCCAGCGCCGCCGGGTCGGTGGTGAGCGCGCCGTCGGCGTCCCGGAGCACCACGTGGTCGCCCTGGTCGATGCCGGCCGACGTCAGCAGCTTCTTGGTGAACTCCTTGTCCATCGAGGCCGCGGAGGCGAACACGCCGGAGCCCACGTAGGGCAGCCCGCTCATCTCCAGCAGGCCCTGGACGGTGCCGTCCTCGCCGTAGGCGCCGTGCAGCACCGGGAAGACGACGTCGACCCCGATCAGCGGGGCGTCCTCACCGAGCCGGGCCAGCCCGCGGCCGGCCGGGTCGCCGACGAGGGTCACCGGCGTCCCCCCGGTGACCTCGGGCAGCCGGCCGTCGACGATCGCCAGCGGACCGCCGTCGTGCAGCACCCACCCGCCCTCGCGGGTGATCCCCACCGGGACCACCTCGTAGCGGTCGGGGTCCAGGGCGGCCATCACGCTGCCGGCCGAGACGCAGGAGATCGCGTGCTCCGCGCTCCGCCCCCCGAAGACGACGGCGACCCTGGTCTTGGCTGTCTCGACGGTCATCGGGTCGGACACTATCGGCCCCCGGTCACCGCAGGGCGTCCAGCGCGGCCGTCAGGTCGGCCACGAGGTCGGCGGTGTCCTCGATGCCGCAGGAGAAGCGCACGAACCCGTCGGGGACGGCGTCCCCGCCCCACTGCGCGCGCCGGTCCACGGTGGAGTGCACGCCCCCGAAGCTCGTCGCGGCCAGCCACAGCTCGCTGTGCCGCACCAGGGCGTGCACCGCGGCCTCGTCGGCCAGCGTCGCGGACACCACGCCGTTCATCCGCAGCATCTGCCGGGAGGCGAGCTCGTGGGAGGGGTCACCGGGACGCCCGGGCCAGCGGACCCCGGTGGCCGCCGGGTGGGCGGCCAGCAGCTCGGCGACGGCGGCCGCGGTGGTGGCCTGGCGGGTGAGCCGCAGGTCCAGCGTGCTCATCGACCGGTGCGCCAGCCAGGCGTCGAAGGCCCCGGGGCCGTTGCCGGTGCGGTCGCGCCAGGCCTTGAGCCGGGTCTGCAGCTCCCGGCCCCGCTCGGTGCGCGCGGTGGACACGTGGCCCATCAACAGGTCGCTGTGGCCGGTGAGCGCCTTGGTGTCGGCGCCGAGGGTGATGTCGGCGCCCAGCTCCAGCGGCCGCTGGCCCAGCGGGGTGGCGGTGGTGTTGTCCACCGCGAGCACCGCGCCGGCCGCCTGCGTCGCCGCGGCGACCGCGGCGATGTCGCAGACGTCCAGCTCGGGGTTGGACGGGGTCTCCAGGAGCACGAACGCCGCGCCTTCGAGATCGCCGCGGGCGGCCACCTCGGCGATCTCCAGGGTGGGCACCTGGTCGACCTGCACGCCGAAGCGGGCCAGCTCGCCGGTGCTCAGCGCCCGGGTCTGGTAGTAGCCGTCGCTGGGGATGACGATCCGGTCGCCGGCCCCCACCACGGCGAACACCGCGGCGCTGATCGCGGCCATGCCGGTGGCGAAGGCCAGGCAGTCCCCGCCGTCGAGGTCGCCGACGGCCTCCTCGAACACCCGCAGCGTGGGGTGTCCCGGCCGGGCGTAGAAGTCGGCGGCGTAGGGGTCCTCGCCGAGGTGGTAGGGCGCCGCGAAGACCGGGCTCGGGCGCAACGGGGCCCCCGGCACGACCGGACCGTCCCCGCCCCGCACCACCCGGGTGCCGTCGGACCAGCTGCTCACTCGCTCTTCGCCTCTCGTCCCATGATCTCGCGCACCATGTCGGCGGCGGTCTCGCCCTCGTGGCAGACCCGCACCACGGCCTCGGTGATCGGCACGTCGACGCCGTGCGCCCGGGCCAGGTCCAGCACCGACCGGCAGGACTTCACGCCCTCGGCGGTCTGCCGGGTCCCGGCGACCACCTCGGCCACGCTCGCCCCCCGCCCGATCTGCTCGCCGAACGTGCGGTTGCGCGACAGCGGCGAGGAGCAGGTGGCCACCAGGTCGCCCAGCCCGGCGAGCCCGGCGAAGGTCAGCGGGTCGGCCCCGAGCGCCAGGCCCAGCCGGGAGGTCTCGGCGAGCCCGCGGGTGATGAGCGAGGCCCGGGTGTTGTCCCCGAACCCCAGCCCCTCGGCCATGCCGGCCGCCAGCGCGATCACGTTCTTCACCGCGCCACCCAGCTCGCAGCCGACCACGTCGGGGTTGGTGTACGGGCGGAAGTACCGGGTGTGGCAGGCGGCCTGCAGGGCCGCCGCGCGGGCGGTGTCGGTGCAGGCGATCACGGTGGCCGCGGGCTGCTGGTCGGCGATCTCCCGGGCCAGGTTGGGGCCCGACAGCACCGCCACCCGGTCGGGGCCGGCGCCGGTGACGTCGCAGACCACCTCGCTCATCCGCCGGGTCGAGCCCAGCTCGATCCCCTTTATCAGCGACAGCAGCGTGGCGTCGGGTGGCAGCAGCGGGGTCCAGGCGGTCAGGTTCTCCCGCAGCGTCTGCGACGGGATGCTGAGGACGACGACGTCGGCCCCCGCGAGCGCCTCGGCCGGGTCGGCGGTGGCCCGGACCCGGTCGGGCAGCCGCACCCCGGGCAGGTAGTCGGCGTTCTCCCGGTCGGCGGTGATCGAGGCGGCCAGCTCGGGGCGGCGGGCGTACAGCGCGACGTCGGTGCCGGCGTCGGCCAGCACCTTGGCGAACGTCGTCCCCCAGCTGCCCGCGCTCAGCACCGCGGCGCGGGTCACGCGACCCCGGTCTCGGGGCCGCCGGGGAGGTCCCCCGACGTCCGCCGGGTGGGGCGGGGGTGCACGAGGGCCGGCGGCTGCTCGCCGCGGACCTCCCCCAGCTGGTCGCGGACGCGGGCCATCAGCAGGTCGGTCACCTCTCGGAGCAGGTCGGCGGTCAGCGGGCGCCCGTCGCGCACCTGGGCCCGCAGCGCGGACAGGTCGACGGGCTCGCCCACCAGGTACTCGGCCGGGGCGCGGAAGCGCAGCCGCAGCTGCTTCGCGTGGTAGTCGTGCACCCGGTGCGGCCCCCACTGGGCCAGCGGGACCACGGCGGCGTCGGTGGTCAGCGCCAGGCGGGCCACGCCGGTGCGGGCCTGCATGGGCCACCAGTCGGGGTCGCGGGTCACCGAGCCCTCGGGGTAGATCACCACGAGCTCGCCGTCCTCCAGGGCCTGCCGGGCGGCCCCCACCGAGGAGCGGGCGTCGGCCGAGCCCCGGGAGACCGGGATCTGGCCGGCGGCCCGCAGGATGGTGCCGGCCAGGCCGGTGAAGACCCCGTCCTTGGCCAGGAACCGCGGCACCCGGCCGGCGTCGTAGACCAGCATCGCGCAGGCCAGCGGGTCGAGCACCGAGACGTGGTTGGCCACCAGCAGCACGCCGCCGGTGGCCGGGATGCGCTCGGAGTGCCGGAACCGCAGGCCGTACAGCACGGAGGCGACCGGGCCCACGACGGTCAGGCTCAGCCGCAGCGCCCAGTTCAGCGGCGGGCGGGGGCGCCAGCGCCGCCGCGGCCACGAGCCCCCCGGGGCCGCGAGTTGGGTGCTCACCGCCCCAGTCTGCCCCGTCCCCCGAGCCGGACCGCCGATCGGTGGCCGTGTGGCAGCGTGGGAGGTGTGCAGCGCTGGTCGGTGGTGGTCCCGGTGAAGCCGCTCGGGCTCGCCAAGACCCGGCTGGGTCCGGCCACGACCCGGGCCGCCCACGAGGACCTGGTGCTGGCCCTGCTCGGCGACACCCTCGAGGCGGCACTGGCCAGCCCCGCCGTCGGCACGCTGTGGGTGGTGACCGACGACCCCCGGGTCGCCGCCGCGGCCGCCGGGGCCGGTGCCCGGGTGGCGCCCGACGTGCCCGCAGCCGGCCTGAACGCGGCACTGGTGCACGGGGCGCGGACCGCCGGCGGCTCCCGGGTGGCCGCCATGCACGCCGACCTCCCCGCGCTGCGCACGACCGAGCTGACCGGCGCCCTGGCGGCCGCGGGGCACCACCGGCGCGCCTTCGTCGCCGACGCCGAGGGCACCGGGACGACGCTGCTGGCGGTCACCTCCGGCGACCTGTCGCCGGCGTTCGGTCCGGGGTCGGCGGCCGCGCACGCCGCCGGCGGCGCGGTGCCCCTGACCGGGGACTGGCCCGGGCTGCGCCGCGACGTCGACACCCCGGCGCACCTGGTCGACGCACGCGCGCTGGGCACCGGTCCGCGCAGCCGGGCGGACGCCCGGCCCGGCGCGTGCGCGTGATCGTCTGCCGTTCACCCGCGTGCGGCACGATGACGGCGTGTCCGAGACCCAGACCCCGCCGCAGACCGACACGGTGCTGCACGCCGACCGCTTCCTGAACCGCGAGCTGTCCTGGCTCGACTTCAACGCCCGGGTCCTGGAGCTGGCCGAGGACGACGGGGCGCCGCTGCTGGAGCGGGTCAAGTTCCTCTCGATCTTCGCGAGCAACCTCGACGAGTTCTTCATGGTCCGCATCGCCGGTCTCAAGCGCCGGCAGAACACCGGCCTCACCGTGCGCTCCCCCGACGGGCTCACCATCCGGGAGCAGCTGCACCGGATCGCCGAGCGCACCCAGGACCTCGTCGCCCGGCACGCCGCGGTGTTCGTGGAGGACGTCGGGCCGCGCCTGGAGGAGCACGGCATCAAGATCGTGCACTGGGGCGAGGTGGCCGACGGCGAGGCGATGCGGCTGCGCGAGTACTTCCGTGACCAGGTCTTCCCGGTGCTCACCCCGCTGGCGGTGGACCCGGCACACCCCTTCCCCTACATCTCCGGGCTCTCGCTGAACCTGGCCGTGTCCGTGCGCGACCCCGAGACCGGCGCGCCGCGCTTCGCCCGGGTGAAGGTGCCCGACAACGTGCCGCGCTTCGTGCCGGTGGCGACCACCGAGGACGAGTCGGTGTTCCTGCCGCTGGAGGACCTCATCTCCGCGCACCTCAACCAGCTCTTCCCGGGCCTGGACGTCATCGACCACCACCTGTTCCGGGTGACCCGCAACGCCGACGTCGAGGTCGAGGAGGACCGCGACGAGGACCTGCTGCAGGCCCTGGAGCGCGAGCTGGCCCGCCGCCGGTTCGGTCCCGCCGTCCGGCTCGAGGTCACCGAGACCATGGACCCGCAGATCCTCGACGTGCTGCTGCACGAGCTCGAGGTCTCCCCCAGCGACGTGCTGCACGTGCCGGGTCTGCTCGACCTGGCCTCGCTGATGGCCCTCTACGGCCTGGACCGGCCCGAGCTCAAGGACGAGCCGTTCGTGCCGGCCACCCACCCGCGGCTGTCCGAGGGCGAGACGCCCAAGAGCGTGTTCGCGACGCTGCGCGAGGGCGACGTGCTGGTGCACCACCCCTACGACTCCTTCGCCACCAGCGTGCAGCGGTTCATCGAGCAGGCCGCCGCCGACCCGCTGGTGCTGGCGATCAAGCAGACGCTGTACCGCACCTCGGGTGACTCCCCGATCGTGCAGGCGCTCATCGAGGCCGCGACCGCCGGCAAGCAGGTCGTCGTCCTGGTGGAGATCAAGGCCCGCTTCGACGAGGAGGCCAACATCAGCTGGGCCCGCTCGCTGGAGCGCGCCGGCTGCCACGTCGTCTACGGCCTGGTGGGTCTCAAGACGCACTGCAAGACCGCGCTGGTGGTCCGCCGGGAGAACGGCGTGCTGCGCCGCTACTGCCACATCGGGACCGGCAACTACAACCCGAAGACCGCCCGGATCTACGAGGACCTCGGCATCCTCACCGCCGACCCGCGGGTGGGCGCCGACCTCACCGACCTGTTCAACACCCTCACCGGCTACTCCCGGCAGACCACCTACCGGTCGCTGCTGGTCGCCCCGCACGGCATCCGCGCCGGCCTGGTGGAGAAGATCCGCCGGGAGGCCCGGCACGCCGCCGAGGGCCGCGCCTCGGGCATCCGGATCAAGGTGAACTCCCTCGTCGACGAGGAGCTCATCGACGCCCTCTACGAGGCCAGCAACGCCGGGGTGCCGGTGGAGCTGTGGATCCGCGGGATCTGCGCGCTGCGCCCGGGGGTGCCCGGGATGAGCGAGAACATCCGGGTGCGCTCGATCGTGGGCCGCTTCCTGGAGCACTCCCGGGTGTGCACCTTCCTCAACGACGGCACGCCGGAGTGGTGGCTGGGCAGCGCCGACCTCATGCACCGCAACCTGGACCGCCGGGTGGAGGTGCTGCTGCGGATCGGTGACGAGCAGGCCCAGGCCCAGCTGGAGCGGATGTTCCAGAACGCCATGGCGCCGGAGACCCGCAGCTGGCAGCTGCGCGCCGACGGCAGCTGGGAGCGCACCGGCGAGCGCGACCACCAGGCGATGATCATGGCCGGTGAGCTCGCTGGCTGAGCGCCTCACCCCGGCCGCCGGGGGCGCGCTCTGGCGGCGTGGTCCCGGCGGGGTGCTGGAGACCGCGGTGGTGCACCGGCCCAAGTACGACGACTGGTCGTTGCCCAAGGGCAAGCTGGACGCCGGGGAGCACCCGCTGCAGGCCGCCGTCCGCGAGGTCGTGGAGGAGACCGGGCTGCAGGTCGCCGTCGGCCGGCGCAGCGTGCAGACCCGGTACACCCACCGGGCCGGCCCCAAGCGGGTCGACTACTGGACGATGCAGCACGTCGCCGGGGACTTCGTGGTCAACGACGAGGTCGACGAGCTCCGCTGGCTGCCCGTGCCCGAGGCCAGCCGGCTGGTCACCCACCCGCACGACGCCGCGGTGCTCACCGACCTGGCCCGCGCCGACGTGCCCCGGACGCCGACCCTGCTGCTGGTGCGGCACGCCAGCGCCGGGGAGCGGTCGGACTTCGACGGCCCGGACGACGACCGCCCGCTGGACGCCCGCGGCCGCTCGCAGGCCCGCCGGCTGGCCCAGGTCCTCACCGCCTTCGGTCCCACCGAGATCCTGTCCGCTCCCCCGCTGCGCTGCCGGCAGACCGTCGCCCCGCTGTCCCGGGCGCTGGGCCTGCCGGTCGGCGAGGTGCCCGAGCTGGGCGAGGACGGCTTCGGCGCCGACCCGGAGGCCGGGCTGGACGTCGTCCGTCGTCTGCTCGAGCCGCGCAGCACCCCGGGGGTGACCGTGGTGGCCAGCCAGGGCGGCGCCATCCCCTCGGTGCTCATGGCGCTGGGGGTGCAGCACGCCACCACCGGCGGTGCGCTCTGGCCGCCGGCGGCCAAGGGCAGCGTGTGGGTCCTCGGTGGTCGCCCGGGGGCGCTGCTGGCCGACTACTACCGGGACTTCCCGGTCGACCCGGACGCCCCGGCCTGAGGGGTCAGCGGCGGCGGCGGAGTGCGAGCGTGCCGCCGCCGGCAGCGAGCACCACGACGCCCACGGCGACCAGGGCGGCGGTGCTGCTCCCGCCCTCGTCGTCCTCGGTGCTGGCCGCGGCCTCGCTCGGCCGGGCCTGCTCCGGTGTCGTGGTGGCGGGCGCTGCCGTGGTCGCCGGCGCGGCCGTGGTGGGCACCGGGCCGGCGTAGCCGAAGGCGACCGTGCCCTCCAGCCGGTGGCCGTCGGCGGAGGTGACCGCCCAGGTGACGATGTGCGGGCCGGTCGCCGTCGGCGCCACCGGCACGGTGACCACCGCGCCGTCGGCGGTGGCCTCCCCGGTGGCCACCGCTGCCCCGTCCGGGCCGGCCACGGTCACCTCGGGCCCCCGGACGGCGGCGCTGAACGTGAGCGTGACGGCCGCCAGCGGCTCGGTGACCGTGCTGCCCTCGGCCGGGGTGGACGCGGTCAGGCCGGTGTGCGCCTGGGCGGTGCCGGCGGCGGTCAGCCAGGCGGCCAGCGCGAGCAGGAGGACGAGGACGGACCGGCGGGGTCGGGAGGTGGACACGGGTGTCCAGTCGCCGCCCGACCCCGCCGGGTTCCCGACGGTCAGACGACCGGCAGGGTCCGCGGCAACCAGGCCGGGCGGGCGGCCTCGAAGGCGGTCACGTCCTCGAGGTGCCGCTCGGTGAGACCGACGTCGTCCAGGCCCTCCAGCAGCCGCCAGCGGGTGTAGTCGTCGATGTCGAACCCGACCGTCCGATCGGCCCAGCGGACCTCCTTGGCGACCAGGTCGACGGTCACCTCGAGGGTGGGGTCGGCCTCGCTGGCGTCCTGCAGCGCCTCGACGTCGGCCGCGGGCAGCTGCACGGTGAGCAGCCCGGACTTGGTCGAGTTGTTGCGGAAGATGTCGGCGAAGCGGGCGCTGACCACGACCCGGAAACCGCCGTCGAGCAGCGCCCAGTTGGCGTGCTCGCGGGAGGAGCCGGTGCCGAAGTCCGGGCCGGCGACCAGGATCGAGGCGCCGGCGTACTCGGGCTTGTTGAGCACGAAGTCCGGCTCGTTGGTCCGCCAGGCCACGAACAGCCCGTCCTCGAAGCCGGTGCGGGTGATCCGCTTGAGGTACTCGGCCGGGATGATCTGGTCGGTGTCGACGTTGGTGCGCCGCAGCGGGGCGGCGGTGCCGGTGTGGGTGGTGAAGGCGTCCATCAGAGCGCTGCTCCCTGCAGGTCGGCCGGGGCGGTGAGCTTCCCGGTGATGGCCGTGGCGGCCGCGACGGCGGGCGAGACCAGGTGGGTGCGCCCGCCCTTGCCCTGCCGGCCCTGGAAGTTGCGGTTGGACGTCGAGGCCGACCGCTCCCCCGGGGAGAGCTGGTCGGGGTTCATCCCCAGGCACATCGAGCAGCCCGCACCGCGCCACTCGGCCCCGGCGGCGGTGAAGACCGCGTCCAGGCCCTCGGCCTCGGCCTGCTGCTTGACCCCGATCGAACCGGGGACGACGAGCATCCGGGTGTCGGCGGCGACGTGGTTGCCGCGCAGCAGCTCGGCGGCGACCCGCAGGTCCTCGATCCGGCCGTTGGTGCACGAGCCGAGGAACACGGTGTCCACGCTGATGTCCCGCAGCGGGGTGCCGGCGGTCAGGCCCATGTACTCCAGCGCGGACTCCGCGGCGGCCCGGTCACCGGCGTCGGCGATCTGCGCCGGGTCGGGCACCGAGGCGCCGATCGGCAGGCCCTGGCCGGGGTTGGTGCCCCAGGTGACGAACGGGGTGAGCGACGCGGCGTCGATGACGACCTCGCGGTCGAACACCGCGTCGTCGTCGGTGCGCAGCTGCGCCCAGGCCTCGAGGGCGGCGTCCCAGTCGGCGCCCTGCGGGGCGTGCGGGCGGCCGGCCAGGTAGTCGGCCGTCGTCCGGTCGGGGGCGATGAGCCCGGCGCGGGCGCCGGCCTCGATCGACATGTTGCAGATGGTCATCCGCGACTCCATCGACAGCGCCTCGATCGCGCTGCCCCGGTACTCGATGACGTGGCCCTGCCCGCCACCGGTGCCGATCTCGGCGATGACGGCCAGGATGACGTCCTTGGCGCTGACGCCCAGGGGGAGCTCGCCGTCGACCCGGACCGACATCTGCTTGGCCGGGCGCTGGGGCAGCGTCTGGGTGGCCAGCACGTGCTCGACCTCGCTGGTGCCGATGCCGAAGGCCAGCGCGCCGAAGGCGCCGTGCGTGGAGGTGTGACTGTCCCCGCAGACGATCGTCATGCCGGGCTGGGTGAGCCCCAGCTGCGGGCCGATGACGTGCACGATGCCCTGGTCGCGGTCGCCCATCGGGGCGGTGCGCAGGCCGAACTCCGCGGCGTTGTCGCGCAGGGCCTGCACCTGGGCCCGGCTGACCGGGTCGGCGATGGGCGCGAGCAGGTCCGTGGTCGGGACGTTGTGGTCCTCGGTGGTCATCGTGAGGTCCGGACGGCGCACGGTGCGCCCGGCCGCGCGCAGGCCGTCGAAGGCCTGGGGGCTGGTGACCTCGTGGACGAGGTGCAGGTCGATGTAGAGCAGGTCCGGTTCGCCCTCGGTGCGTCGCACCACGTGCTGTTCGTAGACCTTCTGCGCCAGGGTCTGCCCCACGGCTGCGCCTCCTGTGTCCGGTGACTTGCCATCCCACTGTGCGGGATGAGAGTGTCAGCTCGTGGGACAGCCTAACCCCGTTGCCGTGTTGGACAAAGCCGTCGCGATCCTGCACGCCGTCGCGGCCGAACCGGCCACCCTCGCCGAGCTGGTGGCCCGGACCGGACTGCCCCGGGCCACCGCGCACCGGCTCGCCGTGGCCCTGGAGGGCCACCGTCTGGTGCGGCGCACCCCCGACGGCTCCTGGACCCCCGGCCCGGTGCTGGCAGAGCTCGCCCGCGGCGGCGCCGACCGCACCGAGCAGCTCGCCGGCGCGGCCACCCGGCACCTGGTCGCGCTGCGCGACCTCAGTGGCGAGAGCGCCCAGTTCTACGTCCGGGACGGCTCGGTGCGGGTCTGCGTCGCCGCTGCCGAGCGGCTCTCCGGGCTGCGCGACACCGTGCCCGTCGGCGCCCGGCTGCCGATGACCGCGGGCTCCGCGGCCCACGCGCTGCTCGCCTTCGCTCCCGCCGACGAGGTCACCCCGCTGCTGTCGGCGGCCAGCTTCACCGCCCGCACCCTGCTCGACGTCCGCCGCCGGGGCTGGGCGCACAGCGTGGCCGAGCGCGAGCCGGGTGTCGCCTCGCTGTCCGCCCCGGTCCGGGACGGCGCCGGCGGGGTGCTGGGCGCGGTGTCGGTCTCGGGCCCGGTCGAGCGGCTGGGCCGCCGGCCCAGCCCCGCGGTGGTCGGCGCCGTCCTCGACGCCGCCGTCGCCATCGGCCGCGCCACCCGCTGACGCGAAGGGCGCTTCTCGTCAGCTGAGGCGGTGGGCTCCCGGGCCGGGGACGGCGACGAAGGTGCGGTAGGTGCCGCCGGCGGGCTGGACGGCGGCGGTGACGGCGTCCAGAGACCCCGTGTCGACCAGCACGATCGCGCTGCCGCCGAAGCCGCCGCCCACCATGCGCGCGCCGTGCGCGCCGGCGGCCAGCGCGGTGTCGACGACGGCGTCGAGCTCGGGGGTGGAGATCTCGAAGTCGTCGCGCAGCGAGGCGTGCCCGGCGGTGAGCACGGGGCCGATCGCCCGGGGGTCGCTGCCGTCGGTGAGCAGCCGGACGACCTCGAGCACCCGGTCGTCCTCGGTCACGATGTGCCGGGCGCGGCGGCGCAGCACGTCGTCGGCGATCGTCGCGACGGTCTCCACGGTGGCGTCCCGCAGCGCGGTGACCCCGAGGTCGGCGGCGGCCGCCTCGCACTCCCGGCGCCGGTCGCCGTAGCCACCGTCGGCGTGGCTGTGGGTGTGCCCGGTGTCGACCACCAGCAGCGCCAGGCCGGCCGCGGCCAGGTCCAGGGGCACGTGGGCGGTGGAGCGGTCCCGGGTGTCCAGGAAGAGCGCGTGACCGGCCCGGCAGAGCAGCGAGGCCGACTGGTCGAGGATCCCGGTGGGCGCGCCGACGAAGTCGTTCTCGGCCCGCCGGGCGACGTCGACGAGGTCGTCCACGGCGAGGTCCGGGCGGAGCAGGTCGCGCAGCGCCAGGGCCACCGAGCAGGTCACCGCGGCCGAGGACGACAGGCCGGCGCCGGCCGGGACGTCGCCGTCGACGAGCACCGACAGCCCGCCGGGCAGCTCGAACTGGGTGGCCACGCCGGCGACGTAGCCGGCCCAGCCCCCGGGGTTGCCCGGTCGCAGCTCGGTCATCGGCAGCTCGACGTGCACGCCGGGCTGCTGCACCGACGCCACCGAGAGCAGTCCGTCGGTGCGGCGCCCGACCGAGGCCAGCACCCGGTGCGGCAGGGCGATGGGCAGCACGTAGCCGCCGTTGTAGTCGGTGTGCTCGCCGATCACGTTGGCCCGGCCGGGGGCCAGCCAGACACCCTCGGGGTCGGCGCCGAACAGCTCGCGGAAGGTCACGGCAGGACCACCTGGCGCAGCTCCTCCGCGACGCCCTCGGGCGAGGTGTCGGAGACGAAGGCGCCCATCCCGGACTCCGAGCCGGCCAGGTACTTCAGCTTCCCCGGGGCGCGGGTGAAGGAGAACAGCTGCAGGTGCAGCCACCAGTCCTCGCGTCCCTCGTGCACCGGGGCCTGGTTCCAGGAGGAGATGTAGTTCATCGGGGCCTCGAAGCGGTGCGCGAACCGGCCCAGCACGTCCAGGTACAGCTCGACGAAGGCGTCCCGCTCGGCGTCGGTGAGCGCCGCGACGTCGGGCACCCGACGGTGCGGGAAGAGCTGGAGCTCGTAGGGCCAGCGGGCGGCACCGGGCACGAACGCCGTCCAGTGCTCGTTGGCCGCGACCACGCGGGGGCCGGTGCGCTCGGCGGCGAGCACGTCGGCGAACAGGTCGCCGTCGTAGGCCCGGGCCTGGGCCAGGACCCGCTGCACCCGGGGGGCGAGGAACGGGTAGGCGTAGACCTGCCCGTGCGGGTGACCCAGGGTCACCCCGATCTCCTCGCCGTGGTTCTCGAACAGGAACACCTGCTCCACCCCCGGCAGCGCCGACAGCACCTCGGTGCGCTGCGCCCAGGCGTCGACGACCAGCCGTGCCCGCTGGGCACCCAGGTCGGCGAAGGAGCGGTCGTGGTCGGCGGTGAAGACGATGACCTCGCAGCGGCCCTCCCCGGGCCGCAGGGCCACCAGCGGGTTCCCCTCGGCGTGCGTGGGCACGTCCCGGTCGACCTCGGTCGACAGCGAGGGGAAGCGGTTCTCGAACACCGCGACCTGGTAGTGGGCCTCGGGCACCTCGGTCGCCCGCTCCGGGGTCGAGGGACACAGCGGGCACTGGTCGGTCGGCGGCAGGAACGTGCGGGTCTGCCGGTGGGCGGCGATGACCACCCACTCCCCCAGCAGCGGGTCCCAGCGGACCTGGGAGCGCGTCGCCACCGGCGGGAGGTCCCGCGGGTCGACGGCGTCACGGGACACGGGCGCGTCGTCGAAGTAGACGATCTCGCGGCCGTCGGCGAGGTGGCGGGTGGTGCTGATCACGATTGTGAACGCTAACACCCGCCACCCGGACGCCCTAGATGGTGGACACCGACCCCGCGTCCACCCGGTAGTTGCTGCCGTTGACGAAGCTGGCGCGCTCGGAGCACAGGAAGGTGATCACGCTGGCGACCTCCTCGACCTCACCGCGGCGCCCCAGCTCCATGCCCGGCCGCTCCTCGTCCAGGAAGGACTCGATCGCCTCGTCGACGGAGGTGCCGTTCTCCTCGGCCCGCTTCTCCATCATCGCGTCGGTCATCGGGCTGGCGATGAAGGCCGGGGAGACGGCGTTGACCAGCACGCCGTCGGAGCCGTAGCTCTTGGACAGGCCCTTGGTCAGGCTGAGGACGGCGGCCTTGGCCGCGCAGTAGGGCAGCTCGTCGACGTAGGGCTGCACCGCGTCCTCGCTGGCGAGCAGGACGATGCGCCCCCAGCCGGCGGTGCGCATGCCGTCGACGAACGCCCGGACGACGCGGACGACGGCGAAGAAGTCGATCTCCAGGGTGGAGCGCCAGCCCTCCTCGTCGATCTCGTGGAAGAGCCCCTGCGCCCCGGTGATGCCGGCGGCGTTGACCAGGATCTGCGGGTCGCCGATGGCGGCGACGACCTCGGTCTTGAGGCGGTCGACGTCGGCGGCGTCGGTGAGGTCGGCGGCGATGGCGGTGACGCCGTCGCCCAGCTCGGCAGCGGCCTTCTCGAGGGCCTCGGCGTCCACGTCGGTGATGACGACGCGCACGCCCTCGGCGAGCAGCATGCGGGCGGTCTCGCGGCCGATGCCGGAGTCCGCTCCGGTGACGAGTGCGGTGCGGCCGCTGATGCCGAGGTCCATGGGGTCTCCCGTGGTCGTGCACCCGTGGGCCGGGTGCGTCCGGGGGTCTTCCTCCCCCGGACGCACCAGGCTGACACCCGGTGTCAGCAGCTCCTCAGCCCTTGGCGGCGACCTCGGCGGCGTACCGCTCGGTCATCGTGGCCACGGCCTGCATCTGCTGGGCCGCGTAGTCCTCGCGCTTGAGACCGGCCCGCTCCTTGGCCTCCAGCGTCGACTGCGCGTGGGTGACCTGGCCGCCCTGGAAGTGCGGGAAGACGTGCTGGGCGATCAGCTCGTAGGAGCGCTTGGTGGCCTCGGGGGCGGCCCACTCGTGGGCGAGCAGCAGCATCGCGCCGAAGCCGCCGGACTGGTCCCAGAGCTTCTGCACCTGCGCGCGGGCGTCCTCGACGGTGCCGATCGCACCGATCCCGGCGTCGTTGATGAAGTCGATCATCTCCTTGACGTCGCCTCCCTCCACCGCCATCTGCGGGAAGGCCGCGGTCTTCTGGAAGTACCGGAACCACGACTCGATGCCGAACTGGACGTCGGCGTAGGCCTGCTCGCGGGTCTCCGCGATGTGCATGAGCCCGACCAGCCGCCAGTCGGCGCGGGAGACGGTCTTCCCGTGGGCCTCGGCGCGCTCCTCCACGACCGACCAGTGGTGGGCGAGGGCGTCGAAGCCGTCCGGGGAGAGCGTGGCGCCGATGGACAGCAGCCCGATGCCGTGGGTGCCGGCCTGGCGGGGCCCGGTGGGCGAGGCGACGGCCGCGACCGTGACGTCGAAGAGCGGCTCGCTGTAGGGCCGCAGGTGCAGCCGGGCGTCGACCAGGGTGTGCGTGCGGGTGGTCGCCGAGACGGTCTCGCCGTGGAGCAGCCGCATGATGATGTCGAGGTTCTCGGCCAGCAGCTCCCGCGTGTCGGTGGGGTCCAGGCCCAGCATCATCGAGTCCGTCGGCAGAGAGCCCGGGCCGCAGCCGAGCATCACCCGCCCGCGGGTCAGGTGGTCCAGCAGGACCATGCGCTCGGCCACCCACAACGGGTTGTGGTAGCTGATCGAGGTCACGCCGGTGCCCAGCTTGATCCGCTTCGTCCGCTCGGCGGCCGCGGCGATGAAGATCTCCGGCGAGGCGATGATCTCGCTGCCCGCGGAGTGGTGCTCCCCGATCCAGGCCTCGTCGTAGTCCAGCCGGTCCAGGTGGGCGACCAGCTCGAGGTCGCGCTGGAGTGCCGTCGTGGGGTTCTCCCCCGCCGGGTGGAACGGGGCCAGGAAGATGCCGAACCGGAGCCTGCTCATGGACGCCTCCGCGCTGAGGGGTGGGTGAGACCCCGATCACACGGCACCCGGCGGGGAGCGTCAACGGTTGCACCGGGTTGCCCGCCGGACGCAGAAACACCCCCCGACCCGGGCGGGTCGGAGGGTGTCTGGTGGTGCGGTGTAGCCCCGAAGGGATTCGAACCCTCGCTACCGCCGTGAGAGGGCGGCGTCCTGGGCCGCTAGACGACGGGGCCAGAACTGTGTGCAGATGTTACCTGAGGAGATCACGCTTCCTCGCTGGGGTACCAGGACTCGAACCTAGACTAACGGAACCAGAAACCGTCGGGCTGCCAATTACCCCATACCCCATGGGCTGTGCTGTTGTCAGCGCCTCTCAGCGCCGTCGGAGACACTACCCGATGCCCTCCCGGGCTTCACGCACCCCCCTGCCGTGACCACCGCGGGTCGGGCGCCGGCGGACCCGGCGCCCCGCCGAACGGGGGCAGCGGCGGGGCCGGCACCCAGGTGGGCTGCCGGACCGGTGTCCCCCGGAGGTCGACGGCCGGGCTGACGAGCTCGGGCCGCAGCACCGCGCGGGAGCGGGCGACGAGCCAGACGTAGGCGCCCATGGCGACCAGGTCGAGCAGGGTGACCAGCAGCCCGATGCCGGCCGGGGGCACCGCGGTGGCCACCTCGTCGCCGAGGAGCCCGATGGTCAGGAAGACCACCACGTTGTTCACCGCGTGCAGCACGATCGCCGCCTCCAGCCCCCCGGTGAGGTTCGTGACCCACGAGGCGGCGAGCCCGAAGGCGAACCGGTCTGCGAAGGTCAGCACGTCCGGCGGGGCGTGTGCGGCCGAGAAGAGCGTGGCCGTCACCAGCGCGGCGACGACCGGCCCGGCCTTCTCCGAGCGGATCCACGCGGTGAGGGCCTGGGTCAGGTAGCCGCGGAAGACGTACTCCTCGGCGGCGGACTGCAGCGGCGTGGTCAGCAGCACCACGAGCACCAGCCAGACGTAGCTGGAGTCGGGGCCGGTGATCGTGCCGGACTCGGCGGTCAGGCTGATCCCGATGGTCACCAGCACGCCGACGCCCAGGGTGAGCAGGGCGCGCCAGGTGAGCGGTCGGAACAGCCGCCAGCGCAGCCGGCCGGTGACCGAGGACGACCAGCCCGGCCGCATGCCGTGCGCGACCGCCCAGCAGGCCCAGACGATCGGGATCGCGACGATGAGCGACAGGTTGGTCATCAGCAGCACGCCGGGGTCGACCAGGTCGAGCAGGTTGGCCTCGGGCACCACGCCGGTGACCAGCACCGCGACCACGACGAGGACGGCGGCCACGGCGTAGAGCACGGAGAACAGCAGCAGGCCCAGCACCGGACGCCACCAGGCCCAGTCGCGGGCCCGCATCAGCCGCTCGTAGGGCTGCGGTCGGTCGAAGGGCGGGGCCCCGGGCGGGGTGACCGGTCGACCTCCCACCGGCCGTGGCGGCAGCGGTGGCGGCGGCGGGGCGGGCACCCAGCCGCGGGGCACCTGCGCCGGTGCCCCCCACCGGCCGGTGGGGGGCGGGCCGCCGTACTGCCAGGGCTGCGCCTGACCCTGCTGGGGACCCGCTCCGCCGGGCATCACGCGCTCGCGCGCTCCCGGGCGACGGCGAGCCGGGCCAGGGTGGTCTCCCGGCCCAGCAGCTCCATCGACTCGTAGAGCGGCGGGCTGACCGTGCGCCCGCTGATCGCGACCCGGACGGGCCCGAAGGCCTGCCGCGGCTTGCGGCCCAGCTCCTCGACCAGGGCCTGCTTGAGCGCGGCCTCCAGCTCGGGGGTGGTCCAGTCGGTCAGTGCGGTCAGCGCAGCGGTCGCGGCGTCCAGCACCTCCACGGCGTCCGGTCCGGACAGCTGCTTGGCCACCGCCGCCTCGTCGAACACGACGTCGTCGGTGAAGAGGAACCCCAGCAGGCCGACGGCCTCGGAGAGCACGACCATCCGCTCCTGGGCCAGCGGCGCGATGGCGTCGAGCACCCGCTGCTGGTCGGCCGTCGGCGGCTCCGCGACCAGGCCGGCGCCGGCCAGGTACGGGGTCACCCGGGTGACGAACTCCTCCACCGGCAACGCGCGCAGGTGGGTGGCGTTGATCGCCTCGGCCTTCTTCAGGTCGAAGCGGGCCGGGTTGGGGCTCACCCGGCGGACGTCGAAGGCCTCGACCATCTCGGCCATCGAGAACACGTCCCGGTCCTCGGCGATCGCCCAGCCGAGCAGCGCCAGGTAGTTGGCCAGGCCCTCGGGGAGGAAGCCGCGGTCGCGGTAGAGGTCCAGGTTCGACGTGGGGTCGCGCTTGGACAGCTTCTTCGCGCCCTCCCCCATCACCAGCGGCAGGTGCCCGAAGCGCGGGGCGCCCTGGGTCACCCCGACGGCGGTGAGCGCCTCGTAGAGCGCGAGCTGGCGGGGGGTCGAGGACAGCAGGTCCTCCCCGCGCAGGACGTCGGTGATGCCCATCAGGGCGTCGTCCACCGGGTTGACCAGCGGGTACAGCGGCTGGCCGCCGGCCCGGGCGAGCACGAAGTCCGGCACGGCGCCGGCGGCGAAGGAGACCTCGCCGCGCACGAGGTCGTCCCAGGCCAGGGCGTGGTCGGGCATCCGGAGCCGGTAGACCGGCGAGCGGCCCTCGGCGCGGAACGCGGCCTTCTGGGCGTCGGTGGTCTCCCGGTCGGCGCCGTCGTAGCCCTGCTTGGGGTCCTGACCGGCGGCGACCCGGCGGGCCGACACCTCCTCGGGGGTGGAGAAGGACTCGTAGGCGTGCCCGCCCTCGACCAGCTTGGCCAGCACGTCGCGGTAGACCTCGCCGCGCTCGGACTGCCGGTAGGGCCCGTGCGGGCCGCCGACCTCGGGGCCCTCGTCCCACTCCAGGCCCAGCCAGCGCAGGCTGTCCAGCAGGTGCCGGTAGGACTCCTCGGTGTTGCGCGCGGCGTCGGTGTCCTCGATGCGGAAGACGAACTGCCCGCCGGTGTGCCTGGCGTAGGCCCAGTTGAACAGCGCGGCCCGCATGACGCCGACGTGCACCGTGCCGGTCGGCGAGGGGCAGAACCGGGTGCGGACCGGCCCGGTGGGGGCCGTCACGACGCGGTGGAGACGGTGTCGGCGCCGGTGACGGTGTTGGTCAGCTCGCCCAGGCCCTCGATGGCGCAGGTGACCGCCCCGCCGGCCCGCAGCGGGCCCACCCCGGCCGGGGTGCCGGTGAGGACGACGTCCCCGGGCAGCAGGGTCATCACCTGCGAGATGTAGGAGATCAGGGTGGGGACGTCGAAGAGCAGCTGGCTGGTGCGGCCGTCCTGGCGGAGCTCGCCGTCGACGGTGGCGGTGACCGACAGGTCGGCGGGGTCCTTGCCGATGCCGGGCAGGTCGGTCTCGATCCACGGGCCGATCGGGCAGAAGGAGTCGAAGCCCTTGGCCCGGGTCCACTGGTTGTCGCTGCGCTGCATGTCCCGCTCGGTGACGTCGTTGCCGATCGTGTAGCCGAAGACGCTGGACAGCGCCTGCTCCGGGGTGACGTGCCGGGCCCCGCGGGCGCCGATGACGACGGCCAGCTCGGCCTCGTGGTGCACGTTGGTGCTGCCCGGCGGGATGCGGATCGCGTCGCCGGGCCCGATCACCGAGGTGGAGGGCTTGAGGAAGAGCAACGGCTCCTTCGGGGCGTCCCCGGTCTTCATCTCCGCCACGTGGTCGGCGTAGTTCTTCCCGACGCACACCACCTTGCTGGGCAGGATCGGGGAGAGCAGCCGGACGTCGGCCGCGGCGTGCCGCTGACCGGTGAAGGAGATCTGGCCGAAGGGGTGGCCCTCGATCTGGGCCACCTGGCCGTCCCCGTCGAGGACGCCGAAGGACATGCCGGACGGTGAGGCGTAACGGACGATGCGCACGCGTCGAGGTTACTGACCTGGTGCCACCGGCTCCCTGCGGCCAGGATCGGGCGATGGCCTCCCGCATCACCGCCGTCGCCGTCGACGCCCTGGACCCGCCCGCGCTCGCCGCCTTCTGGGCTGCCGTCCTCGACTGGGAGGTGGTCGGCGAGGAGGACGGCGTGGTCAGCATCGCCCCGCCGGGCCAGCCGGAGAAGGGCCCGGTGCCGGGGCTGGACTTCCTCCCCACCCCCGACCCCACGCCCGGGAAGGTGCGGCTGCACCTGGACCTGAACGCCACCGACCGCGACCAGGCGGCCGAGCTCGAGCGGCTGCTGGCGCTGGGGGCGACCCGCGCCGACGTCGGTCAGGGCCCGCCGTCCGAGGACATGACCTGGGTCGTGCTCGCCGACCCCGAGGGCAACGAGTTCTGCCTGCTGGCCTCCACGGTGGCACCGCTCAGCGCACGCTGACCCCGTCCGGCCGACCCGGGGCTCAGCCGGAGGCGAGGGCCGCCAGGCGGTCGCCGACCTCGGCGGTGCGCAGCGGGGAGCGCTTGTCCCGGGTGGAGAGGTCGAAGGCCACCGCGGCGTTGACCTTGCGGGCCTGCTCCGGGCGCCCCAGGTGCTCCAGGAGCAGCCCGACCGACAGCACCGTCGCGGTGGGGTCGGCCTTGCCCTGACCGGCGATGTCGGGCGCCGAACCGTGCACCGGCTCGAACATCGACGGGTTGGTGCCCGAGGCGTCCAGGTTGCCGCTGGCGGCCAGCCCGATGCCACCGGTCACCGCAGCGGCGATGTCGGTCACGATGTCGCCGAACAGGTTGTCGGTGACGATCACGTCGTAGCGGCCGGGGTCGGTCACGAAGAACATCGCGGCGGCGTCCACGTGCTGGTAGGCCACGGCGACGTCCGGGAACTCCGTGGAGAGCTCCTCCACCGTGCGCGACCACAGCGACCCGGCGTGGCTGAGCACGTTGGTCTTGTGCACCAGCGTCAGGTGCTTGCGCGGGCGGGTCACGGCGCGTTCGAAGGCGTACCGGACCACGCGCTCCACGCCGAAGGCGGTGTTCAGGCTGACCTCGGTGGCCACCTCGTGCGGGGTGTCCTTGCGCAGCACGCCGCCGTTGCCCACGTAGGGGCCCTCGGTGCCCTCGCGCACGCACAGCATGTCGATCTCGCCGGGGGCGGCCAGCGGGCTGGTGACGCCGTCGTAGAGCTTGGCCGGGCGCAGGTTCACGTGGTGGTCGAGCTCGAACCGCAGCTTCAGGAGCAGCCCCCGCTCGAGGATGCCGGCGGGCACCGACGGGTCGCCCACCGCACCCAGCAGGATCGCGTCGTGCTGGCGCAGCTCGTCGAGCACCGTGTCGGGCAGGAGCTCCCCGGTGCGCTGCCAGCGGGCGGCCCCGAGGTCGTAGTGGGTGCTCTCGACGTCGGGGGCCACCTCACCGAGGACCTTGAGGCCCTCGGCCACCACCTCGGGTCCGATGCCGTCTCCAGGGATCACAGCCAGCCGCATGGGGCCCGAGGCTAGTGCCCGGCACGGACGGCGTCCCCACCCGGACACACCGGCGCCCCCCGCACGGGTGTGCGGGGGGCGCCGGGTGCGCGGTGGTGCTGCCGGGTCAGCCGGCGGGCGGGGCGTCCGCGGGCGTCTCGACCGGGGCGTCGGCCGGGGTCTCGACCGGTGCCTCCGCGGGCTCCTCGGTCACCGGGGGCACCGTGGTGGTGTCCTCGGGCGCCGGCTCCACCGGGGTGGTGTCGGCCGGCGGGACCTCGGTGGTGGTCGAGGTGTCGGCCGCCGTCCCGGCGATCGGGACGGTCTGGGTGCGGCCCGCGCCGGTGCTGTTCTGGCTGAGCAGCACCATCGCGGCCTTCTCCCCGCCCACGGCGGTGTCCGCGGCGTAGGACGCCGCGTCCTGGGTCACCGTGATCTCGGTGCCGTCGGCGGCCGGGACCACGATCGCGGACTCGCCGTCGACGTCGAAGGACAGCCCGGGGGCGGTCGGGTCGAAGCTCATCGCCTGGGGCGCGAGCTCGGGCAGACCACCGGTGGTGACCGTGCCGACGTCGTCCACGGTGCCGTTGGCGCTGGAGGACTGGACACCGAAGGTGATCCGGCCCAGCGGCTCCGGGAACGCCGACAGCGGGACGCTGAGCACCTGGACGTCGGAGTCCATCGCGTTGGTGTCGACGAGGCCGTCGTAGACGTTCATCGGCGTCACGACGGGCTCACCGCCCGGCCCGACGAGGTTGAAGTCCCGGTCGGTCAGGACGACCAGCGGCACGTCGTAGTCCTCGATGCGGGTGGTCGTGACCTGGTAGTCCCAGACCCCGTCCTCGGTCGCGTCGAGGAACACCCCGTAGTTCACGGCCGTCTGCGCGGTGGTGAAGCGCCCGTGCGCGGAGACCGCGAAGTACAGGCCGGCGTCGTCGTACTGCAGCACGTCGGAGGCGACCCCGACGCCGGCCAGGTCGACCGACCGCTCGAGCTCGGTCTTGTAGCAGTCCGAGGCGGGGGCGGTGGTGCACTCGGGCAGCTCCGGGCTGTAGCCGAGCTGCTCGAACCCGCTGACCAGCGAGGTGTAGCTGCTGGGGTCCAGGGCCGGGCCGTTGGCCACGCCCTCACCGGTGAGGGTGATGGACGAGCCGTCCTCGGCTGCCGTGGCGGCCAGCGTGGAGGAGGGCTTCGGGTTGGCGTGCACCGGCACCCGCAGGGTCTCCCCGCGGTTGTTCTGCGGGGTGAAGAAGACCCGACCGCTGGCCTCACCGACGAACTGGCGGCCGTCGTCGACGACCATCGTCGGGTCGGCGACCTTGAGCAGCTGGTCCTGGGTGGCGGTCATGGTGACCGTCACCGTGCGGCTCTGGCCCGGGGGCACGGTGAGCCGCTGGGCGGACAGCGCGTACCGGACGCCCGGCTGGGCGACGAGGGCGTCGTAGGACACCCGGTAGACCGCGGCCCGGTCACCGGTGTTCTCCACCGTGATGGTCCGGCTGTCGCTGACCTGCTCGGCGTCGACCTCGACGACCCCGAAGGACGCCGACACGACGCCCGAACCGGCCTCGGCGTAGGCGAGCACCTCGTTGGCCAGCGCCGCCGACGCGTCGATCCGGCCGGCGCCGACCCGGTTGGGCCCGTAGACCTCGCCGGTGCCGTCGGGGCCGGTGGTCAGGTCGTGGCCGGCAGTGTTCATCAGGTCGGCCTTGACCTGCTCGGTGCTCCACTCCGGGTGCGCCGCGCGGATCAGCGCGGTGACGCCGGCGGTGACGGGAGCGGCCATCGAGGTGCCGGAGAGGGTGGCCCCACCGGAGCCCTGCCCGACACCGGCGGAGAAGACGCTCACGCCGGGGGCGGCGACGTCGGGCTTGACGCCGTCGGCCTGCCGGACCCCGCGGGAGCTGAAGGACGCGAGCTGGTCGACCTGGCCCGGGTCGGTGGTGACCGAGGAGGACTTCAGGCCGGGGCCGAAGGTGACCGTGACGGTCGTGCCCGCGGCGACGGCACCGGTGAGGGCCGCACCGTCGGTGGCGGTGACCAGGATGCCCGGGATCTGCGGGACGCCGGTGATGCCGGTCTCCAGGGCGTCGCCGTCGTCGACGATGACGAAGCCGATGGCCCCCGCGTTCACCGCGTTGGTGCCCTTGACGACCGAGCCGCAGGTGAACCCGTCGGCCTCGATCAGCAGGATCTGGCCGGTGGCGTAGCCGGGCGGCAGGGCCGCGCAGCCGGACTCGTTGCCGGCCGGTGCGGCGATCAGGTCACCGGTGACGTCGGGCTTGATCGTGCCGCCGTCGTCGGTGTCGCTGTAGGCGATGGACCGCAGGCCGGGGCGGGCGCCCTCGACCAGGCCCTCGGGCGAGACGACCTGCCAGCCGTCGAGCACCGCGTAGCCGTCGTTGCTGGCCGCCACCGCGATGCCGCGGGGGGCGTTGCCCGGCGAGCCACCGATGTCGTAGCTGTCGGCGGCGTTGCCGGCGGACAGCACGGCGAGCATGCCGAGCTCCATGGCCCGGTCGATGGCCATCGAGTCGGCGTCGTCGGCCAGGCCGTAGTCCGAGCCCAGGGAGAGGTTGACGACGTCGAGGTGGTCCTCGGGGTTGCCGTCACCGTTGGGGTCCAGCGCCCACTCGATCGCCTGCATGGTGACGTCGGTGGAGCCGTCGCAGCCGAAGACCTTCAGCGCGTACAGCTCCGCACCGGGCGCCATGCCCGGCCCGATGGACAGGTCCGAGGGGACGCCGTCGTCGTAGCCGCCGCGGTAGGTGGTGCCGTCGGCGTTCAC
The DNA here is from genome assembly GCF_001424455.1 of Geodermatophilus sp. Leaf369. Lineage (NCBI taxonomy): Bacteria > Bacillati > Actinomycetota > Actinomycetes > Geodermatophilales > Geodermatophilaceae > Geodermatophilus > Geodermatophilus sp. Leaf369. Next base: position 129,137 of record NZ_LMQA01000003.1, read on the forward strand.
GCCGTACCCGGCCGACGTGCCGGCGACGTGCGAGCCGTGGCCGTTGCAGTCCAGCGGGTTGTCGTCGGGCATGGCGACCGGCTGGTAGGCCGGGCTGGCCGGGTCGGCGTTGTAGCTGTCGCCGACGAAGTCCCGGCCGCCGACGACCTTGGCGTTGGGGTAGATGCCGGCCGGGGCGGGCTGCGCCTCGTAGGCCTGCAGGGTCTCGTACTGGTCGACGCTGCCGCTGCCACCGAAGTCGGTGTGGGTGTAGTCGATCCCGGTGTCGATGATGCCGATGGAGACGCCCTCGCCGGTGTTGCCGAGGTCCTCCCAGGCCTGCACGGCCTCGACGACCGACGCGGCACCGGTGTTGCTGATCTGCTTGGGCGCGATCGGGTGCACGGCCACCACGTCGGGCAGCGCGGCCAGCGCCTCGTAGTCCGCGGCGTCGGCACGGACGGCGACCCCGGAGAGCACGGTGGTCGTGGAGTACAGCACCTCCGCGGCGGGCACCGCGGCCGGCACCTCGCTGGCGACGGCGGCCGCAGCGGCCTCGGCTGCGGGCTGTGCGGCAGCGGCGGCGACACCGGCGGCGGCCTCCCCCGAGCCGGGCAGCGTCTCGGCGAACACCTGGGACGTCGAGGGCGTACCGGTCTCGACGAAGAAGGAGGTCGGTCCGCTGTCGGGCAGCCCGGCGGGGCGGCTGCCGTCGCGGCGGGCGTCGAGCTGGCCCTGGACCTGCTGCAGCTGGTCCCCGGTGAGGGTGACCGGCTGCTGGCCGGCGCGGGCTGCGATGTCGGCCGGGGCGGCCAGCGCGTTGCCGGCCCCCGCGGTCATGGTGAGGGCCGCCGCGATGGCGACGACCCCGCTCCGGGCGAGGACGCGGTCGCGTCCGGCCCGGGTGGTGCTGCTCGTCCTGGGAACCACGTGCACCCCTGTCAGCGATGAACTGGATGTGTCGGCGTCGGCCGGCCCCCCGCGCACACCTCGTGTGCGCCTGGTCGCCGCCTGCGAGAAAGCGTGGTCGTCAGCACGGCTAAGCACCATGGGCCACCTGGCCCACACCGGGCGCTGCAGGTGCGCGCAGACGGCTCTAGGGACCGCCCGGTACCGGTCGAACCGCCCGGGCGTCGCGCAGACGGGGGCTGATCGCGCGCAGACGGCCCAGCGGGACACCGCCGGACGTCGTGGTCGACACGCGTTCAACCACCTGGCTGGCAGTCCGCTGTCCGTCCGGTGGACACCACCCGTACACGCGACAGCGGCGCCGACCCCGGTGGGGTCGGCGCCGCTGGCAGGTCGCGGGGGTCGGTCAGATCGGGTTGAGGTCGGCCGCCCGGGCCTCACGGGCCCCGATGCGACCGGCGATGTCGGCGAGCAGCTCGCCGGTGACCTCGCTGTCGACGGTGACGGCCATCAGGGCCTCCCCGCCCTGCGTGGTGCGGCTGACCTGGGCGCCGGCGATGTTCACCCCGGCCTCGCCGAGCGCGGCCCCCACGGTGCCCACCACGCCCGGCCGGTCGGCGTAGGTGAAGAACAGCAGGTAGCCCTTGGCCTCGAGGTCGATCTCGAAACCACCCACCTCGGTCAGCTTGGGCACCTGGTTCTTGCCGTACAGCGTGCCGGAGACGGTGACCCCGGTGCCGTCGGCCATCGCACCGCGCACGGTGATCAGGTTGCGGTAGTGCGGGCTCTCCACGTCCTTGGTCAGCGTGACGTCCAGCCCGCGCGCCTCGGCCAGCAGCGGGGCGTTGACGTAGCTGACCTGCTCCTCGACGACGTCGGTGAAGACCCCGCGCAGCACGGCCAGCTGGACGACGGAGACGTCGAACTCGGCGATCTTGCCCAGCACCTCGACCGACACCGACTGGGCCAGTCCACCGGCGACGGCGGTGAAGACCCGGCCCAGCTTCTCCGCCAGCGGCAGGCCCGGACGCACGTCGGGGGCGACGACGCCACCGGCCTGGACGTTGACCGCGTCGGGCACGAAGTCGCCCTGCAGGGCCAGCCGGACGCTGCGCGCGACCGCCGTCCCGGCCTTGTCCTGGGCCTCCGTGGTCGAGGCACCCAGGTGCGGGGTGACGACGACGTTGGGCAGCGCGAAGAGCGGGCTGTCGGTGCAGGGCTCCTTGGCGTAGACGTCGATGCCGGCCGCACCGACCTGACCCGACTGCAGCGCCTCGGCCAGCGCGGCCTCCTCCACGAGCCCACCGCGGGCCGCGTTGACGATGATCACGCCCTTCTTGGTCATCGCCAGCTGCTCGGCACCGATCATCCCGAGCGTCTCGGGGGTCTTGGGCAGGTGGATGGTGATGAAGTCCGACTCGCGGAGGAGGTCCTCCAGCGACACCAGCCGGACGCCGAGCTGGGCGGCGCGCCCGGGCTGGATGTAGGGGTCGTAGGCGATCAGCGTGACGCCGAAGGCGGCCAGCCGCTGGGCCACGAGCACGCCGATCCGGCCCAGGCCGACGACGCCGACGGTCTTCTCGGTGACCTCGACGCCGGTGAACTTCGAGCGCTTCCAGGTGCCCTCGCGCAGCGAGGCGTCCGCGGCCGGGATGTGCCGGGCGGCGGCGAGGAGCAGGGCCACCGCGTGCTCGGCGGCGCTGACGATGTTGGAGGTGGGGGCGTTGACCACCATGACGCCGCGGGCGGTGGCCGCCGGGACGTCGACGTTGTCCAGCCCGATGCCGGCGCGCGCGACGACCTTGAGGTGCGGGGCCGCGGCGAGGGCCTCGGCGTCCATGGTGGTGGCGCTGCGCACCATGACCGCCGCCGCGTCGGCGAGGGCCGGCAGCAGGGCGGCCCGGTCGGCGCCGTCGACGTGCCGGATCTCGAACTCCGAACCCAGCACCTCCAGCGCACTGGGGGCGAGCTCCTCGGCGATCAGGACGACGGGCGCAGGGGTGGTCACGGCTGGACAGCCTAGGGCGCGCGCCCCCGGCACCTCCCGGGGAGCCCGTGCCGGAGCTGCCCGGCGACACCCGGGAGGGTCGGCCCTGCTTGCCCGGTGGGGGTGCCACGGCCATCCTGGCTGTTCACCGCCGGTCCCCCGGGACCGGCCCCGCGTGGAGGAGACCATGAGCGACGAACGGGACGAGCAGGGCCGACCGGAGTCACCCCGGTACGGACAGGACCCGTCTCCGGGGTCGAGCGGCTGGGGCCGGTCGGCCGACCAGCCGTCGTACGGGCAGCCCCCGCAGGACCAGTCCTCCTACGGCCAGTCCTCGTACGGCCAGTCCTCCTACGACCAGTCTTCCTACGGCCAGTCCTCCTACGGCCAGGGCGGGTACGACCCGTCCGCCTACGGCCAGGGCGGGTACGTGCAGCCCGCCTACGGCCAGGAGGCGTCCCCGTACGGCTACCAGGCCGCCTACGGCCAGGGCGGGGTGCAGGGCCAGGGCTGGGGCACCGCTCCCCCGGCCCGGCCCGGTGGCGTGATCACCGCCGCCGTCCTCGGCTTCGTCTTCGGCGCGATCGGCGTCCTGGTCACGGCCCTGTTCCTCATCGGCGGGGCCGCCCTCACCGGGGCCAGCTCCAGCGCGAACTCGCTGGACGACGAGTTCGGCCTCGGCCAGGTGTTCGGCAGCGGCTTCGCCGCAGCCGCGGGCGTGGTCTTCGTCTTCGGCCTGCTGGCCCTGGTCTGGACGGTGCTGGTCATCTGGGGCTCGGCGTGGGCGCTGACCGGCCGGAGCCGGGTGCTCCTGCTGGTCGCCGGTTCCGTCTCGATCGCGGCCACCGGGCTGGCCTTCATCGGTGCGCTGAGCGGCGCGGGACAGGAGGGCGCTGCCGGCGGGCTGGTGGTCACGCTGCTCTTCTTCGCCGGGGCGATCGCGATCGTGGTGCTGCTCTCGCTGGCACCGGCGAGCCAGTTCTTCGCCGCCCACCGGGCCCGTCGCGCCGCCCTCGGCTGACCAGCGCCCGGACATGACCGACGGGGGGCCGGGGCCGGACGACGCGTCGACCGGCCCCGTGGCCGCGCCCCGGCAGGTCACGGCGCCCCTGTCGGTCCCGCCCCGGACCGCCGAGGGCTACGGGGGTCCACCGCCCACCCGGCGCCCGCTGCCGGCACGGGTGCCACCCCCGCCGTCCTGGGGGCAGGCTCCCCCGCCGTGGGCCGCCACGCCCCCGCCCTGGGGAGGGTGGGGGCCGCCGCCCGGTCGGCCGTGGCAGCCGCCTCCCCCGCCCCCACCCCCGGGTCCCCGCCCCTGGACGACGACCACCGCCGTGGTGCTGGGCCTGGTGCTGGTCGGCTACCTGGGCTGGCTCACGGTCGACCTCGCGGCGACCGGTCTGGACGCCCGGGGCAGCGGGGGCACCGACCCGGACCTGGGCGACAGCCTGCGCCGGGGTGTCGGGGGGTTCCTGGTGGCCCTCTCGGTCGGGCTGACCCTCGTCACGATCGGGGTCGCCGCGGCCGTGCTGGCCTGCGCCACCGGACGGACGCGGGTGCCGCTGCTCGTGGTCTCCACCGTGGGCGGGGTCCTGCTGCTGCAGCCGGTGCTGTCGACCCTGGTGGGGGTCGGTGACCCGGGGGCGACCCGGGCGCTCACGCCGCCGGTGCTGCTGGCCTGCGTGCTGACGGTCGTGTTCCTGTCCTTGGCACCGTCCGCGCGTTTCGACGCCGCCCACCGGGCGCACCGGGGGTGGGCCGTCCATGATCGAGCCCCCGTACCCAGGTGAGAGTGAGCCGATGACCAGCCCGAACCCGCCCCAGGACCCGAACGCCGGCTGGCAGCAGCCCCAGCCCGGCTGGTCCCCCGCCCCGGACGGCCCCACCGCCGGCGTCCGGCCGCCCCAGGTGACCGGTGCCGCGGTCGCAGCCGTGGTGATCGGCGCCCTCGGCGCCCTGGGGGGCCTGCTCAACCTGGCCGTCATCGGCACCGTCTTCGACGTCAGCCCGTTGCTCGGTGTCCTGGTGCTCGTCTCGCTGGTCGTCGCCCTCGCCGTGCTGGCCGGCGGCATCCAGCTGCTGCGCGGAGGGGACGAGAAGCTCCTGCTGACGGCGCTCTACGCCTCGATCGCGCTCAACCTGCTCGTGGTGGTGCTCAGCCTGGTCGACGGTTCCTTCCAGTTCTTCAACCTGCTGGGCTTCCTCATCCCGCTGGTGATCGTCTTCCTGCTCCGCCAGCCCCCGGCGCAGCAGTACCTGGCCGGGCGCCGCGCCGCGTGACCGCCGGAGGCACCGGGCGTCCCCCGCCGGCGGTCGTCGCCGCGGCCGCCCTCGCCGGACTGCAGGCGCTCTTCTGCCTGCTCCCCGGGTTGTCCGGGCTGAGCCTGGGCGTCAACGGGCGACTGGACTTCCTCGCGCTGGGCCTGCTCTACCTGGTGCTCTCGGCCGGGGCGGTCTACGGCGCCGTGCTGGCGGTCCGCGGGCGCAACGGCCGGGTGCTGACCGTCGTGGGGGTGGCGCTGGTCGTGGTGTGGGCGGTCAACGAGGTGCTGTCGGTCGTCACCGGGATCGGCTTCGACGTCCTGTCGGCCCTGCTGCTGGCCCTCGCCGTGGCCGTCGTGGTGCTGATGCGCCGTCCCGACGTCGCCGCCTGGACCGCGCCGGCCGCCTGAGCCCGGACGCACGACAGCCCCTCCCCGCAGGTCGCGGGGAGGGGCTGTCGTCGTCGTGCGGGGGTCAGCGCTGGGCGCTGCCGGTGTAGTCGTCGCTGGCGGAGACCCAGCTCATGAGGCCGCGCAGCTGGCGCCCGGTCTCCTCGATCGGGTGCGCCTCGGCGGCGGCGCGCTTGGCCGTGAAGTCCGGCGCACCGGCGTCCTGGTCGGCGATGAAGGCCGCGGCCCAGGTGCCGTCCTGGATGTCCTTGAGGACCTGGCCCATCGTCTCCTTGACGCGGGCGTCGACGACCCGCGGCCCGGAGGTGTAGTCGCCGTACTCGGCGGTGTCGGAGACCGACCAGCGCTGCTTGGCGATGCCGCCCTCGTACATGAGGTCGACGATCAGCTTGAGCTCGTGCAGGCACTCGAAGTAGGCGATCTCGGGCTGGTAGCCGGCCTCGGTGAGGGTCTCGAACCCGGCCTGCACCAGGGCGGACATGCCGCCGCAGAGCACGGCCTGCTCGCCGAACAGGTCGGTCTCGGTCTCCTCGGCGAACGTCGTCTTGATGACGCCGGCGCGGGCACCGCCGATGGCCTTGGCGTAGGACAGCGCCAGGGCCTGGGCCGAGCCGGAGGCGTCCTGCTCGACGGCGATGAGGCAGGGCACGCCCTTGCCGTCGACGAACTCGCGGCGGACCAGGTGACCCGGGCCCTTGGGGGCGACCATGGCGACGTCGACACCGGCCGGGGGCTTGATGTAGCCGAAGCGGATGTTGAAGCCGTGGCCGAAGAACAGCGCGTCGCCGTCCTGCAGGTTGGGCTCGACGGACTCGGCGTAGAGCTTCCGCTGCACGTGGTCCGGCGCCAGGATCATGATCAGGTCGGCCTCGGCGGCCGCCTCGGCGGGGGTGACGACGCGCAGGCCCTCGGCCTCGGCCTTGGCCCGGCTCTTCGAGCCCTCGAGCAGGCCGACGCGGACGTCCACGCCGGAGTCGCGCAGCGACAGCGAGTGGGCGTGGCCCTGGCTGCCGTAGCCGATGACGGCGACGGTGCGCCCCTGGATGATCGACAGGTCGGCGTCGTCGTCGTAGAAGATCTCGGCGGCCATGTGCGGGTGACTCCTCTGGGTTGGGGTGGTGGGGTCTAGGCGGAGCGCTCGACGGGGCGCAACGTACCGGCGCCGCTCATCGAGCGTGGGCCGCGGCCCAGGGCCACGGTGCCGGACTGCGCCATCTCCTTGATCCCCAGCGGGGCGAGGACGGCGAGCAGCGCCTGCAGCTTCTCGGGGGTGCCGGTGGACTCCAGGGTGACGGTGTCGGTGTTGACGTCGATCACCCGGGCCCGGAACAGCTCGGCGGTCTGCAGCACCTGGGCGCGGTCGGCCAGCGGGGCCCGGACCTTGACCAGCAGCAGCTCGCGCTGCACCGAGGCGCCGTCCAGCTCGACGATCTTGATGACCTCGATGAGCTTGTTCAGCTGCTTGGTGATCTGCTCCAGCGGCTGGGACTCGACGTCGACCACGATCGTCATCCGGGACAGGTCCGGGTTCTCGGTGGGTCCGACGGCGAGGGACTCGATGTTGTAGCCGCGGCGGCTGAACAGCGCCGAGACGCGGGCCAGCACACCGGACTTGTTCTCGACCAGCACCGACAGCGTGTGCCTCGGCATCAGACCTGCCCCTCTCCGAAGACCGGGCGGACGTCCCGCGCGGCGAGGATCTCGTCGTTGCTCGCACCGGCGGCGACCATCGGCCACACCTGGGCGTCGGAGCCGACGGTGAAGTCGATGACCACCGGCCGGTCGTTGATCGCCATGGCCTGCTCGATCGTGGCGTCGACGTCCTCGGCGGTCTCGCAGCGCAGCCCGACACACCCCAGCGCCTCGGCCAGCAGCACGAAGTCCGGGATGCGCACGCCGGCCCGGCGGGTGCCGTCCTCGTTCTGCACGTGCAGCTTGGTGTTGGAGTAGCGGCCCTCGTAGAACAGGGTCTGCCACTGCCGGACCATGCCCAGGTTGCCGTTGTTGATCACGGCGACCTTGACCGGGATGCCCTCGATGGCGCAGGTGGCGAGCTCCTGGTTGGTCATCTGGAAGCAGCCGTCGCCGTCGATGGCCCAGACCGTGGCCTCGGGCCGACCGGCCTTGGCGCCCATCGCGGCCGGGACGGCGTAGCCCATCGTCCCGAGCCCGCCGCTGTTGAGCCAGGTGCCCGGCTTCTCGTACTTGACGAACTGGGCGGCCCACATCTGGTGCTGGCCGACCCCGGCGCAGTACACGGCGTCCGGCCCGGCGATCGCACCCAGCCGCTCGATGACGTACTGCGGGGACAGCGCGCCGTCCTCGGGCAGGTCGTAGCCCAGCGGGTAGGTGGCACGCCAGCTGTCCAGCTGGGTCCACCAGGCGGACAGGTCGGGGCGGCCCTGGTCCTCCTGCAGGTCCCGCAGCGCGGCGACCAGCTCGGTGATGGTCTCCTTCGCGTCGCCCACGATCGGCACGTCGGCCTTGCGGTTCTTGCCGATCTCGGCCGGGTCGATGTCGGCGTGCACCACGGTCGCGCCGGGGGCGAAGGTGGACAGCTGGCCGGTGACCCGGTCGTCGAAGCGGGCGCCCAGGGCGACCAGCACGTCGGCCTTCTGCAGGGCGGTGACCGCGGTGACGGTGCCGTGCATGCCGGGCATGCCCAGGTGCTGGGGGTGGCTGTCGGGGAACGCGCCGCGGGCCATCAGGGTGGTGACGACGGGGGCCCCGGTCAGCTCGGCCAGCTCGGCGAGGACCTCGCTGGCGTGCGCCTTGAGCACCCCGCCGCCGACGTAGAGCACCGGCTGCCGCGCGGCCTGGACGACGGCCGCGGCCTCGCGGACCTGCTTGCCGTGCGGGCGGGTGGTCGGCTTGTAGCCGGGCAGGTCGATGCGTGGCGGCCAGGAGAAGTCGGTGGTGGCCTGCAGGACGTCCTTGGGGACGTCGACCAGCACCGGCCCGGGCCGACCGGTGGAGGCCAGGTGGAAGGCCTCGGCGATCCGCTGGGGGATCTCGGCGGCATCGGTGACCAGGAAGTTGTGCTTGGTGACCGGCATCGTGATGCCGCGGATGTCGGCCTCCTGGAAGGCGTCGGTCCCGATCGCGCCGGAGGGCACCTGGCCGGTGATGGCCACGATCGGCACCGAGTCCATGTAGGCGTCGGCCAGCGGGGTCACCAGGTTGGTCGCGCCGGGCCCGGAGGTGGCCATGCAGACCCCGACCTTCCCGGTGGCCTGGGCGTACCCGGTGGCGGCGTGCCCGGCGCCCTGCTCGTGGCGGACCAGGACGTGGCGCACGGAGGAGTCGAAGAGCGGGTCGTAGAGCGGGAGGATGGCCCCGCCCGGGATGCCGAAGACCATCTCCACCCCGACCGCCTCGAGGGAGCGGACCAGGCTCTGCGCACCGGTGATGCCGGTGGCCGGCTGGTGGGTGGCGGGGGCGGCGGCCTCGGCCACCGAGCCGGCTGCGGTCTCCAGACCGGCCAGCGACTCGGCGGCGGCGGCGGTCGGGGCTTCGGCGGTGGTGCTCATCTGGGTGGTTCTCCCTGGACGCGAGGGTGGGTGTGCGGAGCGGGTCCGGCGGGTTCCGGCCAACAAAAAACCCCTCGTGCCAGGAGGCACGGAGGGGTGAGCGCGTCGGTCGGTGGACCGACGCGCTAGTCGATGACTACGAGGAGCCGGGAGCGCAGCACGCCCACACTGTGCGCCCTGGCACGTGTCGCCGTCAACCACGTCGTCCCAGTCAGTGGAACGACGGCGACCGTTCCGTGGGACGCAGGACCTCGGGGTCGAAGCCGTCCACCACCGCGGCGAGATCGGCGGCCCGGGCCGGGCGGGCGAGCAGGAACCCCTGCACGAACCGGCAGCCCAGCTCCTGCAGCGCGGCCAGCTCCCCCGGCGTCTCCACGCCCTCGGCGACGACGTCGATCTGCAGCTGCCGCCCGAGGGCGATGACGCTGCCCACGACGGCCGCGCCGCGGGCGTCGTGCTCGATGCCGGCGAGGAACTCCCGGTCCATCTTGAGCACGTCCACCGGCAGCCGGGCCAGGTAGGCGAAGGAGGAGTAGCCCCGCCCGAAGTCGTCCAGGGACACCACGCAGCCCATGTCGTGCAGGGTCTGCAGGTCGCTGTCGAGCCGGTCCTGCTCGCTCATCAGCACCGACTCGGTCACCTCGATCATCAGCCCGTGCGGGGGCAGCCCGGAGGCGGCCAGCGCCTGGGCGACGTCGGCCACCAGACAGCCCGCCTGCAGGTGCCGCACGCTGATGTTCACGCCCAGCTTGAGGTCGCGCCCCCCGGCCCGGAGCGCGGCCAGCTCGCCGCAGGCCCGGTCGAGGACCCAGCGCTGCAGCGGCACGATCAGCCCGTCGTCCTCGGCCAGCGGCACGAACTCGTCGGGCCCGACCTCCCCCAGCACGGGGTGGTCCCAGCGGACGAGCGCCTCCACGCCGAGCACCCGGCGCTCGAGCACCCCGACCACGGGCTGGTAGTCCACCCGCAGCTGGCCCGCGGCCAGGGCCTGCGGGAGGTCCCGGGCGAGCCGGGTGCGCCGGGTGGTGGCGGCGTCGGCGGCGTCGCCGTGGCTGCGGACGCAGCTCTTGCCGGCGGCCTTGGCCGCCCGCAGCGCCAGGTCGGCCTGGCGCAGGGTGGTCGCGACGTCGTCCTCGGCGCGCAGCTCGGTGACCCCGATGCTGGCCGACAGCGCGAACACCGGACCGTCCGGTGACCCGTCGGGCGCCGAGGCGCGGTGCTCGCGGTCCAGCCCGGCGACGACCCGCTCGGCCAGCGCGGCCGCCTCGGTCAGCCCCGACCGCACCAGGACGGCGAACTCGTCCCCACCGAGGCGGGCCACCAGGTCGGGCTCGCGGACCAGCCCGCGCAGCTCGTCGGCCACCTCGGCCAGCAGCCGGTCCCCCGCCTCGTGCCCGGCGACGTCGTTGACGGACTTGAAGCCGTCGAGGTCCAGCAGCAGGACGCTGGCCGGGCCGCCCTCCTGCGCGCGGGCCCGGGCCACGCCGAGGGCGGCCATCAGCCGGGCCCGGTTGGGCAGCCCGGTCAGGAAGTCGGTGAACGCCATCCGCTGCAGCTCGCGTTCGGCGGCCCGCCGGTCGGTGACGTCGCGCAGGTGCAGCACCCGGCCCTCGACACCGGCCGCGCCGTCGGTGCCCCCACCGAGGGCCTCGACCTCACGCCAGGCGCCGGCCCGGGTGCGCACCCGGAAGGCGTGCGCGCCGGGCTCCCCGGCCACCGCGGCCGACAGCGCGGCGCCGTCCTCGGGGTGCACGAGGTCCGCGAACGCCCGGTCGGCGAGCTCTCGGGGCCCGTAGCCCAGCCGGCCCTGCACGGAGTCCGACACCCAGGCCAGCCGGGTGCCGCGGTGCAGGACCACGGTCACGTCGTCGGCGTCGAGCACGAGCGAGCGGAACCAGGCCTCGGCCCGGGCCAGCCGACGGGTCAGCCGCTCACCGTCGGCCACCCACAGCACGCTCCGGGCGGCGGTGAGCAGCAGCAACACCAGCGCTCCGACGCCCTCGGCGAGACCCACCGGGCTCCCGGCGGCCACCCCGGCGACGAGCAGCACCCCCACGGCCGACGCCGAGCACCAGCTCAGCAGCACCCCGGACAGCGGTTGGGTGCCCGCCTCCGCACGGGGCGGCGGGACACCGGGCCCGGGGTCGGCGGCCGCGCCGAGCACCACCGCGACGAGCACGACGGCCCAGGCCACGACGGTGAGCAGGTCGAGGGTGGCCGAGTCCAGCGCGGCCGCGACCGCGCCGTTGACCGCGACCACGGCCGTGGCCAGCCACTGCACGGTCACCCACGACCCGGTGGCCCGCCGCCCGGCGGGCAGCACCGCGGCGGTGAGCAACCCGATCGCGGCCAGCAGCGCCCCGACCGCAGGGAGTGCGGCGGCCACCAGGGGGTCCCCGGCCGTGCCGGAGCTGCCGAGCGCCTCGCCGACCACGACGGCGGCCACCACGGAGACGGCGACCAGCACGATCCCGGCGTCCAACCAGGAGCGCGAGCCCACCCGGCTCCACCAGCGGCCGGGTCCCTCGCCACCCAGCAGCGCCACGCTGCCGGCCAGCACGAAGGGGACGGCGAGGACCAGGGGCAGGTCCTGCGGACCGCTGCGGCCCGGGTTGAGTCCCACGCCCAGCAGGCCGGCGACCGCCTGGCCCGCCCCGACCAGCAGCAGCGCGACCCCGAGCAGCCGCCAGGGCCGCCCGGCGCGACCGGGTCGGGCGATCCGCCGCAGCAGGGCCGCGCCGGTGCCGGCCGAGGCGACGGCGAGCCCGGCGGGCAGCACCCGGTCGGCGAGACCGGGGACGGCCAGGCTCGACGCGACGGCGACCACCAGGACGGTGCTCAGCGCGCCCAGCAGCGGCCCGACCCGGGGGCCGGCCGGGGCCGTGGGGTCGGGGGTGGTCGGTGCCGGCAGCGAGGTGCGCGACGCCATCGACTCAGACCCGCCCGACCAGTCCCGGCCACAGCTGGCCGGCGTCGGCCTCCAGCATCCCGACGAAGCGGGGCAGCGAGAGCGGGCGGGACAGCAGGAAGCCCTGGGCGAAGCCGCAGCCCATCGAGCGCAGCACGGCGAGCTGGCTGGGGGTCTCGACGCCCTCGGCGACGACGTCGATGCCCAGCCGGGCGCCGATGCCGATCACCGACTCGCACAGCGCCCGGGTCTGGGTGTCCTTGTCCAACCGGGCCAGGAACGTGCGGTCGAGCTTGATGATGTCCACCGGGAGCCGGGTCAGGTGGGCCAGCGAGGAGTAGCCGGACCCGAAGTCGTCCAGGGCCAGGTGCACGCCCATCAGCCGCAGCGCGGCGAAGTCGGTCTCCACGTGCATGCCGTCGGCCAGCACGGTGGACTCGGTGATCTCGATGACCAGCCGCTCCGCGGGCAGCCCGCTGGCCTGCAGGGCCCGCGAGACGTCCCCGACGAGGGTGCCGCTGGCCACGTGCACCGCAGAGACGTTGACCCCCAGCTTGAGCGGGGTGTCCCCGGGCTGGGGCAGGGCGACCGCGGCGGTGGTGGCCTCGGCGAGCACCCAGCGCTGCAGGTCCCCGATGAGGCCCGAGCGCTCGGCGATCGGGATGAACTCCTCCGGCTCGAGCTCGCCGTAGGAGGGGTGCCGCCAGCGGGCGAGCGCCTCCACACCGGTCACCCGCTGGGTGGCCAGGTCGACGATGGGCTGCCAGGCCAGCGCGAACTCACCGCGGGCCCGGGCGCCGACGAGGTCCTCGCGCAGCCGCTCCCGGCGGTCGCGGGCCGCGCCCATGGCCGGGTCGTACCGGCGCACCGACCCCGGCCCGGCGGTCCTCGCGGCGACGACGGCCAGCTCGGCCCGGTCGATGACCCCCGCAGGGGTGTCCCCGGCGGCCAGGGGGACGAGCCCGACGGCCGCGGAGAGGTCGACCAGGCCCAGCTCGGTGGTGACCGGCTGCTCCACGACCGACAGGCAGCGGGCGGCCACCAGGTCGGGCTCGCCGTCCACCCCGTGGGCCAGGACGGCGAAGAGCTCGGGCCCCACGCGGGCGACCTGGTCGTCGCCGCGGACGGTGGCGCGCAACCGGCGGCCGACCTCGACCAGGGACACGTCGACGACGTCGCGGCCCACGTTCTCCCGGGCCTCGGCCAGGCCCTCCACCTCGAACAGCAGCAGGGCCACCCCGGGGGCGTCCCCCACCTCGCGGAGCTCCTCGGTCAGGGCCCGGACGTGGGCGGCGCGGTTGGGCAGTCCCGTGACCGGGTCGCTGAAGGCCAGCGACCGCAGCTCGTCCTCGGTGTCCAGCCGGGCCGTGATGTCGCGGCACTGCAGGACCAGGGCCGCGACGTCGGCGTCGGCCCGCAGGTCGGTGATGCCGACCTCCAGCACGCGCCAGGTGCCGTCGGCGCCGGGCAACCGGAAGCTGCGCAGGCCGGAGAGCCGGCCGACCGGCACCGCCGGGTCGGTGAGCCAGGCACGGACGGCGTCGACGTCCTGCGGGTGCACCCGGTCCAGGACCGGGGCGCCGGTGAGCGGCAGGCCGGACCGCTCGGCCGGCCCGGCCAGCGCGGGCGCCGCCCAGGTGACGGTCAGGTCGGCGTCGAGCACCAGGACGGCGTCGCTGCTGGAGCGCACGAGGGAGCGGAACCAGGCCTCGCTGCGCTGCAGGCGAGCGCCGACCCGGACCTCGTCGCGGGCCGAGACGCCCCGGTGCACGGCGGTGAGGACGAGCCCGAGGGCCACGGCGACCAGGGCGGCGCCGGTCGGGGGGTGGCCGAGCAGGGCGGAGCCCAGCAGCAGGACCGCGGCCACGACGACGACCACGTGCGGCAGCAGGTGCCCGGCCATGGTCAGCCGGTCGGTGAGCCGGTGCTGGTCCCCGGGCGCGGCGTCGTCGTCGCCGTCCCCGTCGTCCCGACCGGGATCGGCCGCCGAGGCGGCCAGGAGGAGCGTCGCACCCACCAGCAGCAGCGCGCGGGCCGCCAGCGCGGTGCCGGTGAAGGGGGCCTCGGAGCCCAGGGCGCCGAGGGCGTCGCCGACGGTGAGCGTGACCAGGGCGGCCAGCACCAGGGCACCGGTGACCCGGCGGGTGGCGTCGGCGGCGGTGGCGAGGGTGAGTCCGGCGCCCAGGAGGACCGTGGCGGCCAGGCAACTGGCCTCCAGGGCGGCCCGGGAGGTGGTGTCCAGGTCGTCGGCCAGCGGGCTGACCACCAGCACCTGGGCCAGCACGAAGGCGGCGGTGCAGAACAGGGCGATCTCGGTGAGCAGCCGGGCACCGCCGGCCCGCAGCCGGCCGCGGCCCAGCAGCACCAGCACGCCGAACGCGCCGAGCAGGTGGGCGGGGACCGAGGCCGCGGTGCGCCAGGCGTCCACCTGGCCGGTGCCGCCGGAGACCAGTTCGGCCAGCCCCGCGGTGGCGAGACCGACGAGCAGGGCGACGCCGAGGGTGCGCCACCCGCGGGCCGCGCCGGCCCCGCCGCGGCGCAGCAGGAGCAGACCGGTCAGCGCCGTGACCGCGGCCACGAGGGCCGCAGCGGCGAACCGGCGGTCCTCGGCCGGGAGGGCGAGGACGCCGGCGAGCAGCACCAGGGACGCCAGTCCCAGCGTTGCCGCTCCTCGACGCAGATGATCCACACGCTCAGTGTCGGCAGCTCTACTTAGCGTGAACAGGCGAGGCTCGCCGGGAGTCACCCGTTCGGGCGGTCCCGGTGGTCACCGGAGTGTGACCACCGGGACCGGTGACTCACCCGCAGATGGCGCCCTGGGCGGCCGAACCGACGAGCTTGGCGTACTTGGCGAGGACGCCCCGGGTGTAGCGCGGGGCCGGCGGGGCCCAGCCCTCGGCCCGGCGGGCCAGCTCGTCGGCGTCGACGTGCAGGTCCAGGGTGCGGGCGGCGAGGTCGAGGACGATCCGGTCGCCGTCCCGGACGAAGGCGATCGGCCCGCCGTCGGCGGCCTCGGGGGCGATGTGGCCCACGCACAGCCCCGTCGTCCCCCCGGAGAACCGGCCGTCGGTGAGCAGCAGGACGTCCTTGCCCAGCCCGGCGCCCTTGATCGCCCCGGTGACGGCCAGCATCTCGCGCATGCCGGGCCCACCCCGGGGGCCCTCGTAGCGGATGACCACGACGTCGCCGTGCTTCAGCGTGCCCTCGGTGACCGCGGCCATCGCGCCGGCCTCGCCGTCGAACACCCGGGCGGTGCCGTCGAAGACCTCGGCGTCGAAGCCGGCGCTCTTGACCACCGCGCCGTCCGGCGACAGCGAACCGCGCAGGACGGTGAGGCCACCGGTCTTGTGGATCGGGTCGTCCATCGCCCGGATGATCGCGCCGTCGGGGTCCTGCGGGCCGATGTGCGCGAGGTTCTCGGCCATCGTCCTCCCCGTGACGGTCAGGCAGTCCCCGTGCAGCAGCCCGGCGTCCAGCAGCGCCTTCATGACCACCGGCACCCCGCCGATGCGGTCGATGTCGGTCATCACGAAACGGCCGAAGGGCTTCACGTCGGCCAGGTGCGGGGTCTTGTCCCCGATCCGGTTGAAGTCGTCGAGGGTGAGGTCGACGTCGGCCTCGTGCGCGATGGCCAGCAGGTGCAGCACGGCGTTCGTGGAGCCACCGAGGGCCATGACCACGGTGATGGCGTTCTCGAACGCCTCCTTGGTCATGATGTCGCGGGCGGTGATGCCCTGGCGCAGCAGCTCGACGACGGCCTTGCCGGACTCCACGGCGTAGCCGTCCCGGCGCTTGTCCGGGGCCGGCGGGGCGGCGCTGCCGGGCAGGCTCATGCCCAGCGCCTCGGCGGCCGAGGCCATGGTGTTGGCGGTGTACATGCCGCCGCAGGCGCCCTCACCGGGACAGGTCGCCTTCTCGATCGCGGTGAGCTCCTCGCGGGTGATCTTGCCGGCCGCGCAGGCGCCGACGCCCTCGAAGACGTCGATGATCGTGAGGTCCCGGTCACCGAGCTTGCCGGGCATCGTGGCGCCGGCGTAGAGGAACACCGCGGCGAGGTCCAGGCGGGCCGCGGCCATCAGCATGCCGGGCAGCGACTTGTCGCAGCCGGCCAGCAGCACCGAGCCGTCCAGCCGCTCGGCGAACACGACGGTCTCCACCGAGTCGGCGATGACCTCGCGGGACACCAGCGAGGCGCGCATGCCCTCGTGGCCCATGGAGATGCCGTCGGAGACCGAGATGGTGCCGAACTCCAGCGGGAACCCGCCGCCCTCGTGCACGCCGGTCTTCACGGCCTTGGCCAGCCGGTCCAGGCTGAGGTTGCAGGGGGTGATCTCGTTCCACGACGAGGCCACACCGATCTGCGGCTTCGCGAAGTCGTCGTCGCCCATGCCCACCGCGCGCAGCATGGCGCGGGCCGGGGCCTTGGCGTCACCGTCGGTCACCTCGTGGGAGCGGGGCTTGATCGAGGCGTGCGTCGGTGCAGGAGTGCTGGTGTGCGGTTCGTCGACGGTCGTCACGCCCGGGATCGTATGCCCGCACGGCGACCCGCCGTCTGGGAGCATCGACGGACGTGAAGACAGCACAGCTGCGGATGAGCCGCACGGCGTTGGTCCCCGTCGTGATCCTGCTGGTGTGCGTCGTCCCGATCGCCGGCGCTGCGTGGTGGGGTCTCCCGCTGCTGCTGGTGCCCGTCGTCGCCGCGGCCTGGGTGCTGCGGGTCGGCGTCGACGTCGGCGCCGCCGGGGTCACCCCGCGCAGCCTGCTGACCGCCCGCACCGTGCCCTGGGACCAGGTCGCCGGCATCCGGGTCGGCGAGGACCAGGACCTGTGGCTGGTGCGCACCACCGGCACCGAGGTCCGGCTCCCCGTCGTCCGCGCCCGGGACCTGCCCCAGCTGTCCGCCGCCTCCGCGGGCCGCATCCCCGACCCCAGCAGGTGACCGCGTGGAACGGCCTGGCCGCAGGGTCCCGCGGCGCGCGGAGCGTGTCGTGGGGGGCGGTCAGGTCCTTCTAGTAGGCGTCGACGACGTTCTGCAGGGGCTGGCCGGCGAGCACCCGGTCGAGCTGGTCGAGGACGGCGTCGGTCGCCCGCTCGGCGGTCTGCGGCACGGCTCCGCCGACGTGCGGGGTGAGCAGCAGGTTCGGGGCGGCGAACAGCGGGTGGCCCTCGGGCAACGGCTCGGGCTCGGTGACGTCCAGGGCGGCGCGCAGCCGGCCGGAGATGAGCTCGGCGAGCAGCGCGTCGGTGTCGACGACGACGCCGCGCGCGGCGTTGACCAGCAGGGAGTCGTCGGGCATCGCGGCCAGGAAGGCCGCGTCCACCATGCCGGTGGTCTCCGGGGTGACCGGGACGATGAGGACGACGACGTCGGCCTCGGGCAGCAGCTGGGGCAGCTCGTTGGTGGAGCGGACGCCGTCCCGGGCGGTGCGGGCCACGAAGGTGAGGTCGACGTCGAACCCGGCCAGCATCTCCCCGATGGTGCGGCCGATGTCCCCGGCACCGACGACGAGCACCCGGGCCCCGACCATCGAGTGGTGGGTGCCCGGCGTCCAGCGCCCGGCGTCCTGCTCGCGGACGAAGGTCGGGATGCCGCGCTGGGCGGCCAGGGCCGCGGTGACCGCCCACTCGGCGGTGGCCGGGGTGTGTGCGCCCCGGGCGTTGCAGAGCGCGACGCCGTCGGGGGTCTTCCCGACGAACCGCTCGGCGCCGGCGCTGGTCAGCTGGACCAGACGCAGCCGGGGCAGCGCGTCGAAGAGCCCGTCGGGCACGCCGCTGCCGTCGGGCACCCAGACCTGGGCCTGCGCGGCCTCCCCGGTGGGCGGGCCGTCGGCGGGGTCGAACCGGTGCGCGCGGATGCGGGAGGACAGCCCCTCCAGGGCCTCCCCCATGGCGCGCGAGGGCACCAGCACGTGCAGCGTCTCGTCGTCGGACAGGTCGATCGTCAGGGCGTCGGGCACGGTTCCCGACCGTAGGGGGCTCCTGCGTCCACGGCGATCCCGGCCCCGACCCCCGTACCCTCGAAGGCGTGACCGGGGGGACGAGACGCGCGCCGTGGCTGGTGGCCGTGGCGGCGTCCTGCCTGCTCGTCACCGCGTGCAGCAGCGGGTACGAGCCGGCCGGCCCGTTCCGCGCCGTGCCCGAGGGCCCGGGCCCGCAGGTGGCCCCGCCGACCGACACGGCGCCCGGCCCGCTCCCGGAGGACCCCTCGACGCCGGGCACGGAGGACGAGCAGCCCGGTGACCCGAACGTGCTGGCCACCGACCTCGCCGTCCCCACCGGACTGGTGCTGCTGCCCGACGGCACCGGCATCGTCGCCGAGCGGGAGACCGGCCGGTTGCTGCAGGTCTACCCCGACCGCTCCCCCGCCCGGGAGCTGATGACCGTCGCCGGGGTCGACACCACCGGTGACGGCGGCCTGCTGGGCCTGGCCCTCTCGCCCACCTACGCCGAGGACGGCCTGCTCTACGCCTACCTGTCCACCGCGACCGACAACCGGGTGGTGCGCTTCCCGCTCGGCGGTCAGCCCAACGAGGTGGTCACCGGCATCCCGCGCGGGGAGACCCGCAACGGCGGCGGCCTGGTCTTCGGCGCCGACGGCACGCTGTACGTGGGCACCGGCGACACCGGCAACGCCGCGCTCGCCCAGGACCCGGCCTCGCTGGCCGGGAAGGTGCTGGCCTACGACGTGTTCGGCCAGCCCGTCGGCGCCAGCGCGGTCTACAGCCAGGGTCTGTCGAACGTGACCTCGCTGTGCGTCGGCGACGACGCGGTCTACGCCACCGACGACGCCGCGACCGGTCCCGACGACCTCGAACGGCTCGTCGCCGGCGGCGACTACGGCTCCCCCACGGCGCTGCCCGGGTCCAACGCCCCGGTCCTCGCGGTGCCCGAGGCCGTCGCCGGGCTGGCGGGCTGCGCGGTCTCCGGGGACTTCGTCTACCTCGGGGCCCTGGACGGCCGGCAGGTGCACCTGGTCACCCTCGGCCCGGACGGCGCACCGACCGGTGACCCGGTGCCCTTCCTGGCCGAGGAGTACGGCCGGCTGCGCACGGTGGTCGTCGACGCCGAGGGCGCACTGTGGATCACCACGTCGAACACCGATGGCCTGGGCACCCCCGCCGAGGACGACGACAAGGTGCTGCGCATCCAGCCCCCGAACTCCGACGCCGACAGCCCGCTCTAGAGCTCCAGCCGGTAGACCACGTGGTCGCGGCTGTCGGCCGGGTCGTCCGGCTCGAGTTCGCCCTCGGCGACCCGGGTGAAACCGGCCTTCTCCAGGGCGCGCCAGGAGCGTCGGTTCTCCGCGTGCACGGGGACGACGACGTCGCGCGCGTCGGGGTACAGCGCCTGCAGCTCGGCGACCGCGGCTGAGACCAGGGCCGGCCCGACCCCGCGCCCCCGCGCACTCGGCACCCCGAGGAGGTAGTCGACGCTCACCGCGCCGTCGGGGACCGGCCAGACCGTCGCCATCGCCGCGAGCTCGGCGGGCTCGTCGGCCCAGCGGTACCCCTGCACCAGGCCGACGGGCGCCCCGTCGTCGAGCACCACCCACACCCGGGTCGGGTCGGTGCCGTCGACGGACGGGCCGTACTGGGCCTCCACGGCCTCGGCCGAGCTGTCGTCGGCCCACCAGCGCCGGACCAACGGCTCGTCCAGCCACGACCGCGGCAGCGCGAGGTCCTCGCGCTGCAGCGGCCGCAGCGTGATCACCCGAGCACGCGCTCCTCGAGCATCCGGCGCACGGTGGCGGCGTCGGCCTTGCCCCGGGTCTCCTTCATGACCGCACCGACCAGGGCACCCAGCGCCGCGGTCTTTCCTCCCTTGACCTTCTCGACCACGTCCGGAGCGCCGGCGATCGCGGCGTCCACGGCGGCACCGAGCTCGTCTGAGTCGCCCATGACGGCCAGCCCGCGGCCCTCGACCACCTGACGCGGGGAGCCCTCACCGGCGAGCACGCCGTCGAGCACCTGGCGGGCCAGCTGGTCGTTGACGGTGCCCTCGCCGACGAGCGCGACCAGTTCGGCGACCTGCTCCGGGGTGACGGCGAGCTCGGTGAGCTCGACGCCGGCGTCCTTGGCGCGGCGGGAGAGCTCGCCCAGCCACCACTTGCGGGCGTCGGCGGGGGGTGCGCCGGCGGCCACGGTGTCGGCGACCAGCCCCAGGGCGTTGGCGTTGAGCAGCCAGGCCATCTCGGTGTCGGAGAGACCCCACTCCTCGCGCAGCCGCACGCGACGGGCGGCGGGGAGCTCGGGGAGCCCCGCGGTCAGCTCCTCGACCCAGGTGGCGTCGGGTGCCATCGGGACCAGGTCGGGCTCGGGGAAGTACCGGTAGTCGGTGGCCTCCTCCTTGCTGCGCCCGGAGGACGTGGAGCCGGTGTCCTCGTGGAAGTGCCGGGTCTCCTGGACGATCCGGCCGCCGTCGTCGAGCACGGCACCCTGCCGACGCATCTCGTAGCGCACCGACCGCTCGACCGAGCGCAGCGAGTTGACGTTCTTGGTCTCGGTCCGGGTGCCCCACTCGAGGCTGCCGGTCGGCGCCAGGGAGATGTTGACGTCGCACCGCAGGCTGCCCTGCTCCATGCGCACGTCGGAGACCCCGAGGGCCTGGACGATCTCGCGCAGCTCGGTGACGTAGGCGCGGGCGACCTCGGGGGCCTTGGCGCCGACGCCCGGGACCGGCCGGGTGACGATCTCCACCAGCGGGATGCCGGCCCGGTTGTAGTCGACCAGCGAGTGGTCGGCACCGTGGATGCGCCCGGTGGCACCGCCGACGTGCAGGTTCTTGCCGGTGTCCTCCTCGAGGTGCACCCGCTCGATCTCCACCCGGTAGGTCTCCCCGTCGACCTCGACGTCCAGGTGCCCGGCCGTGCAGAGCGGCTCGTCGTACTGGCTGGTCTGGAAGCCCTTGGGGATGTCGGGGTAGAAGTAGTTCTTCCGGGCGAAGCGGCACCAGGTCGCGATCCGGCAGCCCAGGGCCAGCCCGATCTTGATGGTGGCCTCGATCGCGGCGGCGTTGGCCACCGGCAGCGAGCCGGGCAGGCCCAGGCAGACCGGGCAGGTCTGGATGTTGGGCTCGGCGCCGAAGGTGGTGGCGCAGCCGCAGAACATCTTCGACGCGGTGCCCAGCTCGACGTGGGTCTCCAGCCCGATGACCGGCTCGTACCGGGTCAGGACGTCGTCGAACTCCAACAGGCGGTCACTGCTCACGACGTGCCACCGATCCCGCTCTGCGCGGCGCTCTGCTTGCTGATCGACCGGGCGGTCAGCACCGCACCGACGGCGGTCACCACGCCCAGGACGACGAAGACGGCGAAGACCGGGCGACCGGTGAACACCCACAGCAGGACGCCGGCGACGGCGACCAGGTCGGCGAGGAAGAAGGCGAGCATCAAGGGGCGGTTCACGGTGCGACCTCCTGGGTGGGGACCGGGTGCGGGCGCTGCTGGCTGAGGAACGTGCCCCCGCGGGCGGCGTCCCCGGCTGCTTCGAGCGCCGCAGCGACCCGGTAGCAGCGGTCGTCGGCGAGTGCGGGTGCCATCACCTGGAACCCGACGGGCAGGCCCTCGCTCAGGCCGCAGGGCACCGAGATGGCCGGGGTGCCCGCGAGGCTGGCGGGCAGGGTGCAGAGGTCGGCGGCGTACATCGACAGCGGGTCGTCGACCCGGGCGCCGAGCGGGAACGCGACCATCGGCGAGGTGGGGCTGACCAGCACGTCGACGCCTGCTCCCTCTGCACCGAACGCCGCCGCGAAGTCCCGGCCGATGAGCGTGCGGACCTTCTGCGCCTGGCCGTAGTAGGCCTCGTAGTAGCCCGAGCTCAGGGCGTAGGTGCCCAGGATGATGCGGCGCTTGACCTCCGGGCCGAAGCCCTGCTCCCGGGTGAGCGCCATGACCTCGTCGAGGTCCCGGCTGCCGTCGTCGCCGACCCGCAGGCCGAAGCGGACGCCGTCGAAGCGGGACAGGTTGGACGAGGCCTCGCTGGGCGCGATCAGGTAGTAGGCGGCCAGCGCCAGGTCGAAGCTGGGGCAGGACACCTCCCGGACCTCGGCACCCAGGGCGCGCAGCTGGTCGACCCCGGCGGAGAAGGCGGCCAGCACCCCGGGCTCGTAGCCGTCGGTGTGCCCCTCGCCGCCGAGTTCGCGGACGACGCCGACGGTCACCCCGGTCAGGTCGCCGGTGGCCCCCTGACGGGCGGCCGCGACGAACGGCGCGGCCGGGGCGTCGATGCTGGTGGAGTCGGAGGGGTCGTGCCCGCCGATGACCTCGTGCATGAGGGCGGCGTCGGCGACGGTGCGTGCCATCGGGCCGGCCTGGTCCAGGCTGGAGGAGAACGCGATCAGGCCGTAGCGGGACACCGAGCCGTAGGTGGGCTTGTGCCCCACCAGGCCGGTGACGGCCGCCGGCTGGCGGATCGAACCACCGGTGTCGGTGCCGATCGCCCACGGCGCCAGGTGCCCGGCGACCGCGGCCGAGGACCCGCCGGAGGACCCGCCGGGGATGCGGTCGTGGTCCCACGGGTTGCGGGTCGGGCCGTAGGCGGAGTTCTCCGTGGAGGAGCCCATCGCGAACTCGTCCATGTTGGTCTTGCCCAGCAGCACGGTGCCGGCGGCCTTGAGCCGGGCGGCGACGGTCGCGTCGTAGGGCGGGGTCCAGCCCTCGAGGATCTTCGAGCCGCTGGTGGTGGGCACGCCCTCGGTGACGACGACGTCCTTCAGGGCGACGGGGACGCCGGCCAGGCGGCCCAGCTCCTCCCCCGCGGCGCGACGGCGGTCGACGTCGGCAGCCGTGGCCAGCGCCGCCTCGCCGTCGACGAACAGGTAGGAGTTCAGCGCGCCGTCCTCGGCGGTGATCGCGTCCAGGTGGGCCCGGGTGACCTCGACGGCGCTGGTGCTGCCGTCGGCCAGGGCGGCCTGCAGCGCGGTCACGTCCAGCCGGGTCAGCTCGGTGGCGCTCATGCCTCGTCCTGCAGGATCCGCGGGACCCGGAAGCGGTCGTCCTCGGCCGCGGGCGCGCCGGCGAGCACCTGCTCGCGGGTCAGGCTCGGGGTCACGACGTCGGGCCGGTACACGTTGGTCAACGGCACGGCGTGCGTCGTCGGGGTGACGTCCTCGGTCGGGGCGTCCTGCACCCGGGCGACGGCGCCCAGGACGACGCCGAGCTGACCGGCGTAGAGGTCGAGCTCCTCGTCGGTGACGGCGAGCCGGGACAACTGCGCGAGGTGCGCGACGTCCTCTCGGGTGAGGCTGCTGGGAGTGCTCATGCGCTGGCGGGACCCCACTGTCGGTCTGCTCGGTGCGGTGGCTGGTGTGCTGCGTCGTACGGGTGCTGGGCCGGGACGGACCGTGGTCCGCTCCAACCCGGGCAGTCTACGTGGGGCGGACGACGTCCCCCGTCCGCGAGCCGGGTTGGCCTCGACGGGGGCTGATGGGGCAGGGTGGGCGCCGTCCCTCGATCGACGGAGATCGGCTGCCCGAGTCGTCGCGCTGGTGTCCCCGCGGAGGATCACGTGTCCTACCTGCTCCGGCTGGTCGTGCCCGACCGTCCCGGCATCCTGGGCGCGGTGGCCACCGCACTGGGCCTGGCCGGCATCGACATCGTCTCGGTCGACGTGCTGGAACGGGGCAACGGCGTCGCGGTCGACGACATCGTTGTCGAACTGCCCGCCGACCGGGTGCCCGACGGCCTGATCACGGTGGTCATGAGCGTGCCCGGGGTCGAGGTCGAGTCGCTGCGGCCGTACTCCGGGCCGCTGGACACCCACCGCGAGCTGGAGCTCCTGGAGGCGCTCGCCCGCGGTGGTGGCGGCACCGCGCAGCTGCTGGCGACCGAGCTCCCCCGGGTGCTGCACGGCGGGTGGGCGGCGGTGCTCAGCGGCGGTCCGGACGACGTGCGGGTGCTGGCCGCCTCCGACGCCGCGCCGGCCCTGGCTGCCCTCACGCTGCCCTGGCTGCCGCTGACGTCGCCGGTGCTGCTGCCCAGCGAGGACGACTGGGTGCCCGAGCGGTGGCGGGAGATGGCCATCGAGATGATGGCCGCACCCTTCGACGGCTCGGGGACCGCGGTGCTGCTGGGCCGCTCGGGCGGGCCGGCGTTCCGCCGCTCGGAGCTGCTGCGGCTGGCGCACCTGACCGGCATCGCGGCCACGGTGGCTCAGCTCCCCCCTGCCTAGGCCTCCTCCTCGGCCGGGACCTCCTTCTTCTTCCTCGGGGCGCGCTTCTTCGGGGCGGGTGCCTCCGCGTCGTCGGCGGCGGGCGGCTCGGGCTCGCTGCCGTCGCCGATGGTGGCCACCTCCCGGGCGGCCTCGGGCCCCTGCTCGAGGAGGACGGTGAAGCCGTCGTCGTCGAGCACGGGGGCCTTGACCTGGACCGCCTTGTCGTACTTGCTGCCCGGGTCGGCGCCCACGACGACGAAGCCGGTCTTCTTCGACACCGAACCGGTCACCTTGCCGCCGCGCTCCTGGATGGCGGCGATCGCCTGGTCCCGGCTGTGGTCGCGCAACGAGCCGGTGACCACGACGGTCACCCCGGTGAGCGGGCCGGGCCCGGCATCGGACTCCTCGTCGGCCATCCGGACGCCGTCCCGGGCCCACTTGTCCACGACCCCCCGGTGCCAGTCGACGGCGAACCAGTCGCGCACCGCGGTGGCGATCGTGGGGCCGACCCCGTCGGCGGCCGCGAGCTCCTCCTCGGAGGCGGCCACCAGCCGGTCCATGGTGCGGAACTCCCGGGCCAGGGCCTGCGCGGCGGTCGGCCCGACGTGCCGGATGGACAGCCCCACGAGCACCCGCCAGAGCGGGACGTCCTTGCGGGTCTGCAGGTTGGTGAGCAACCGGGCGCCGTTGGCCGACAGCGTGCCGTCCTTCTTGGTGAAGAACGGGGCGCGCTGCAGCTTCTCGGCGTCGAGGGAGAACACGTCGCCCTCGTCCTCGAGCAGGTGGCTCTCCAGCAGCGCGATCGAGGCCTCGTAGCCGAGCACCTCGATGTCGAAGGCGCCCCGGCCGGCGACGTGGAAGACCCGCTCCCGCAGCTGCGCCGGGCACGACCGGGCGTTGGGGCAGCGGATGTCGGCGTCGCCCTCCTTCTCGTGCCGGAGCTCGGTGTGGCACTCGGGGCAGTCGCGCGGCATCTCGAAGGCGACCTCGTCGCCGGTGCGCACGTCGACGACCGGACCGAGGATCTCCGGGATGACGTCGCCGGCCTTCCGGATGACCACGGTGTCGCCGATGAGCACGCCCTTGCGGACGACCTCGCTGGCGTTGTGCAGGGTGGCGAGCTGCACCGTGGACCCGGCGACCTTGACCGGCTCCATGTAGCCGAACGGGGTGACCCGCCCGGTGCGTCCGACGTTCACCCGGATGTCCAGGAGCTTCGTCGTCGCCTCCTCCGGCGGGTACTTGAACGCGATCGCCCACCGCGGGGCACGGCTGGTCGAGCCCAGCCGGCGCTGCAGCGCCACCTGGTCGATCTTGACCACGACGCCGTCGATCTCGTGCTCGACGGAGTGCCGCTGCTCCCGGTACCGCTCGATGTAGGCCCACACGGCCTCGAGGTCGGGGACCACCTCGAAGCGGGTGCTCGTGGGCAGCCCGAACGCCGCCAGCTTCTCGTAGGCCTCGGACTGCCGTTCGAGGTCGAAGCCGGTGCGGGCGCCGATGCCGTGCACGAGGAGCCTGAGCGGGCGGGTCGCCGTCACCCGGGGGTCCTTCTGCCGCAGCGAGCCGGCGGCCGCGTTGCGCGGGTTGGCGAACGGCGCCTTGCCCGCCTCGACCTGCGCGGCGTTGACCTCGGCGAAGGCGGCGACCGGGAAGTAGACCTCCCCCCGGACCTCGACGAGCTCCGGCACGTCGTCCCCACGGAGCTGCTGGGGGACGTCGGCCATCGTGGCGACGTTGGCCGTCACGTCCTCCCCCGTCGTCCCGTCGCCCCGGGTGGCGGCACGGACCAGCCGGCCCCGCTCGTAGACCAGGTCGATGGCGAGCCCGTCGATCTTCAGCTCGCAGAGGTACCCCGCTCCCCCGGCGCCGTCGCGGTCGGCCCGGGCGGCCCAGGCCGACAGCTCGTCGGAGCTGAACGCGTTGTCCAGGCTCTGCATGCGCTCGAGGTGGATGACCGGGGAGAAGGTGGCGCCGAAGCCGCCGTTGACCTTCTGGCTGGGCGACTCGGGGGTGACCAGCGCAGGGTGCGCGGCCTCCAGGGCCTTCAGCTCGCCCATCAGCTCGTCGTACTGGCCGTCGCTGACGTGCGGGGCGTCCTTGACGTAGTAGGCGAAGGACAGCCGGTCGAGCTCCTCGGACAGCTCGGTGTGCCGGGTGCGGGCGTCGTCGGGGACCTCGGTGACGTCGGCGCGCTCGCTCGCAGCTGTCACGTCAGGGGTGTCGGCGGGGTCCACCACGGCCTCGGTGCTCACGGTCGAGACGGTAGCCGGGGGGTACGACAGGACGCCCCGCTCACTCGGGGAGCAGGTACCTCGCCGCCTCGCGCACGTGCGCCATCGCCGCGCGTGCGTAGGCCGGGCTGGCCCCGGCCAGCCCGCACGAGGGGGTGAGCGTGACGGCCTCGTGCAGGGACTCGGCGGGGAAGCCGAGCTCGTTCCACCAGGCCTGCAGCCGCGTCGCCGTCGCCTTGGGTGCGGGCAGCTGCCGGTCGGTGCCGGGGACCACGCCCAGGAACAGGTGGGTCCCCGCCTCCACCGCCTGCCCGATGTCGTCGAGGTCCTGGACGAGGCCGTGGTCGAAGGAGAGCGCGTCGGCCCCGGCGGCCCGGATCAGGCCGAGCGGGGCGCGGGTGGCGCAGCAGTGCACGACGGTGCGGTGGCCGAGGGCGGACAGGAAGCCCTCGAGCTCCTCCTGGACGACCTGGGCCTCGATCGCGGCGAGCTTGCCGAACCCGCTCTGGGTGGGCAGCCCGCCCAGCAGGACCGCGGGCAGCGAGGGCTCGTCGACCTGGATGACGACGTCCGCGCCGGGCAGCCGGGCGGCGACCGCGGCGGCGTGCGCCCGCAGGCCCTCGGCGAGGGACTGGGCGATGTCGCGGCGGGCGCCGGGGTCGGTGACCGCCCGGTCGCCCCGGGTGCGCTCGAGTCCGGCGGCCAGGGTCCAGGGTCCGGCGGACTGCACCTTGAAGGGCCCGGTCCAGTCGGCGGCGACGTCGTGCAGGGCGTCGAGGTCCCGGTCGAGGAACTCGTGCGCGCGCTGCTCGTCGCGACCCGGGCGGGGAACCAGTCGCCAGCCGGCCGGGGTCAGGTCGACGTGCACGTCGACGAGCAGGCCTGCGCTGCGCCCCAGCACGTCGGCGCCCACCCCGCGGGCGGGCAGCTCGGGGAGGTGCGCGAACCCGGGGAGCTCGCCGACGACCAGGCGGATCGCCTCGGCCGGGTCCGTGCCGGGCAGGGACCCGACGCCAGAGGCCGGCCCCCAGGGTGCGGGGACCGGCCTCGGGTCGTCGGTGCCGTTCTCGGTGGTGCCGTGCTCAGGGGTGCTGTCAGTCGGCGAGGCCACGCCGGCGACGGTAGCCCGCCGCGGTGGCGACCCCACCGGTCAGGAGCAGCAGCGCACCCAGGCCGAGCATCTGCCCGGTGGCCGCGCCGGTGTTCGCCAGCTGACCGGTGCCGATCCCGTTGCCGGGGTTCGCCACCGGGTCCACACCCGGGGTGGGCGTGGTCGGCGGGGTGGTCGGCGGGGTGGTCGGAGCAGCCGGGCACGGGTACCCCGCAGCAGCGGTGCCGGTCGTGCCGGTCGGACCGGTGGCAACGGCGTTGCCGCCGTTCTCCCCAGCCCCGGAACCGCCACCGGCAGGCGGCGTCGCCGGGTTCGCGGCCCGTCCGTCGGTGACAGCCGTGCCGTGTCCGATGGGCGGCGCGGTGTACGGGTCGTTGTCGCCGAAGAACGCGATGGCGGTCTCCACGTCGACCGGCCCGGTCACCTGCAGCGTCCCGTTGCGGAAGGCGGTGAAGCTGTCACCGCCGCCGGCGAGGAAGGAGTTCGCCACGACGCGGTAGGTGGTCGTGGGGACGACGACCTGCGGGTCGAGCGCCGGGGTGCTCGGGTCGTCGAGCTGGATCGAGGCCGGGTCCACCCGGTCGTAGGCCGGGCGGGCCAGGTCGTAGGAGTAGGAGAAGCCCTCCGACGTGCCCAGCCACAGCTGCGACGTCCGCCCCGGGGTAGCGAACTGCTGCTCCAGCAACAGCCGGATGTCGGCGCCGGTCAGGGTGATCGCGTTGGCGTAGTTGCCGAACGGCTGGACGGCGAACGCCTCGGCGTACGTGATCGCGCCGGTGTCGATGTTGGCCCGCAGACCCCCGGGGTTCATGAACGCCACCGCGGGCAGACCCCCGCCGAAGGTGGCGGCCGGGTCCCCGTAGGTGGTGGGGTCGTCCTGCAGGCCGACCAGCTGCGCCTGGGCGACGGTGTTGCCCAGCACGGACTCCGCTCCGCGGTTCTCGGTCCCGGCGGAGTTGACAGCCCGGGCGAGGGGGGTCGTCGTGGACCCGACCTGACGGCTCCCGACAGCGGTCGCCTGGCGGCTCCAGAAGGAGACGATGCCCGCGGTGGCCGCATCCGGCGTCCGGGCTGCGCGGTCGGTCGGCACGTTGGTCACCGAGTAGGTGCCGCAGAGCCGGTCGACGTCGCCGGTGGCACCGTCGATGACGAAGCGGACGTCACCGACGAGCCGGCCGTAGTAGCCGGACTGGGCCACCAGCCGGGGCTGACCGGCCGGGTCCTGGAGGTAGCAGCTGTAGTTCTGGTGGGTGTGGGCCGACAGGACGACGTCCACGGCGGGGTCGGTGCGGTCGTTGATGTCCACGATCGAGCCGTTGAGCTGACCGCAGCCGTTGACGTCGGCCGGGGTGGCCGGCGTCCCGCCCTCGTGCACCAGGGCCACGATGGCCTCGATGCCCTGCGCCTGGAGCACGGGCACCCAGCGGTTGATCGCGGTCGCCTCGTCGATGAACTCGACGTCGGCGATCCCAGTCGGGGCGACGATGCCCGCGGTGGTCTCGGTGACGACTCCGATGAAGCCGATCCGCTGGCCGTCGACCTCCTGGACCGCGTAGGGCGGCAGCATGGGCTCGTCGGTGCCGGCCCGCAGGACGTTGGCGGCGAGGTACGGGAAGTCGGTGCCCGCGAAGGGCGCCCCGGTGCTGTCGGTGAAGCAGCCGTCGACGCCGGCGGTCACGCCCTCGCACGCCGTCTGGTCGTCGGAGAAGGTCCGGTCGGTGGGCCCGGAGAGGCGACGGAGCTCGGTGGTCCCGCGGTCGAACTCGTGGTTGCCCACCACGCTGACTGCCATGTCGAGGCCGTTGAGCACCTCGATGGTCGACTCGTCGCGGAAGCCCGCGGAGTCGAACGGGGAGGCGCCGACCAGGTCACCCAGTCCGATGAACAGCGAGTTGTCCGCCGCGCCACCGCCGGCCACGAAGGCCTGCCGACTGGCGTTGACGGTGCTCGCCACGTTCGCGGCACCTCCGACGGTCGCGGTGCCCAGGGTCGCGTCGGCAGCGGTGGTGTCGGCGATCCGGCCGTGGAAGTCGTTGATCGTCAGCAGCTGGACCGGGACGTCGGGAGCGACGGCCGGCGCCGGCGCGGCAGACGCCACCGACGGGATGCCGACGACGGCGGCCGAGGCCACCAGGGTCAGCGCGAGAGAGAGGCGCGTACGGCGCAAGGGTCCTCCGAGGTGTGGGCCCGGCCCGACGACTCCCCGTGGTCGTCCGGTCACAGAGCTTGACTAAGTAGCGGAGCTCACGAAGAGCGCCCGCCGAAAGCTAGCCCGGACCCGTGACGAATCCAAGAGTCAGCTGAGAACTGACGCCTGTCGTTCACCTGCGCGGAACACGGTGGCCTGCCCGAGCACCCGGTCGCCGCGCTCGGCGTCGGGGGCGTAGAGCACGGCCGACTGGCCCGGGGCGACACCCCGCTGCTGGTCGTGCAGCTCGAGCTGCAGCCCGGCCGACCCGTCCCGCGCCGAGACCGTGCACGGCACCGACGCCCCGTGCGCGCGTAGCTGCACGACCGCCGCGAAGGGCAGCTCGGGCACCGGCCCGGTCCAGGTCGGCGCACCGGTCAGCACCTCGTCGACGCCGGCCTGGTCGGCGGTGCCGATGGTGACCGTGCGGGACACCGGCTCGATACCCAGCACGTACCGCGGCCGCTGGTCGCCGACGGTCACGCCCAGGCCCTTGCGCTGCCCGATCGTGAAGCCGTGGGTGCCCTGGTGCTCCCCCACGGTCGCGCCGGTCGCGGCGTCCACCACCGGTCCGGGGGCCACGCCGAGCCGCCGGTCCAGAAAGCCGCGGGTGTCGCCGTCGGGGATGAAGCAGATGTCGTGGCTGTCGGGCTTGGTCGCCACGGCGTACCCGCGCTCGGCGGCGATCTCGCGCACCCGCTCCTTGGTCATCTCCCCCAGCGGGAAGACCGCCCCGGCCAGCTGCCGCTCGGTGAGCACCCCGAGCACGTAGCTCTGGTCCTTGGCGGCGTCCACCGACCGCCGGAGCTCGCCGCCGACCAGCCGGGCGTGGTGGCCGGTGACGACGGCGTCGAACCCCAGTGCCTGCGCGCGGTCCAGCACGGCGGCGAACTTGATCTTCTCGTTGCAGCGCAGGCACGGGTTCGGCGTCCGGCCGGCGGCGTACTCGGCGACGAAGTCGTCCACGACGTCCTCGGCGAACTGCTCGGCCATGTCCCACACGTAGAACGGGATGCCCAGCTCGCCGGCCACCCGGCGGGCGTCGTCGGCGTCCTCGACGCTGCAGCACCCGCGGGACCCGCTGCGCATCTGCTGCCGGTGCTGGCTGAGCGCCAGGTGCACCCCGGTCACGTCGTGCCCGGCCTCGACGGCCAGCGCGGCGGCGACGGCGGAGTCCACCCCGCCGCTCATCGCGGCGATCAGCTTCACGCCGACCGCCGGCCCAGGCCCGCCCGACGGGCCCGCTCGACGACCGGGGCGATCACGTCGAGGACGGCGTCCACGTCGGCGTCGGTGGAGGTGTGGCCGAGGCTGAACCGCAGGGAGCTGCGCGCCCGGTCGGGGTCGGCACCGGTGGCCAGCAGCACGTGGCTGGGCCGGGCCACCCCGGCGCTGCAGGCCGAGCCGGTCGAGCACTCGATGCCGTTGGCGTCCAGCAGCATCAGCAGGGCGTCGCCCTCGGCACCGGGGAAGGACAGGTGAGCGTTGCCCGGCAGCCGCCCCGGTCCACCGGCCACCACGGCGTCCAGCGCGGGGCCGTTGAGCTGCACGTCGGGCACGCGCGCGACGACCCCGGCCACGAGCCGGTCGCGCAGCGCGGAGACCCGGGTGGCGCGCTCGACCCGGTTGCCCACGCTCGTCGTCGTCGCCACGGCGAGCCCGACGATCGCGGCGACGTCCAGCGTCCCGGAGCGCACGTCGCGCTCCTGCCCGCCGCCGTGCAGCAGCGGGGTGCAGTCCGCGTCCCGGCGGAGCACCAGCAGACCCGCGCCCATCGGGCCGCCGAGCTTGTGCCCGGTCATGGTGAGCGCGTCGACGCCGCTGGCCGCGAAGTCCACCGGCACCTGGCCGACGGCCTGCACGGCGTCGGTGTGCAGCGGGACGCCGACGGCGTGCGCGACCTCGGCCAGGGCGGCCAGGTCGCTGACCGCGCCGACCTCGTTGTTGGCCCACATGACGCTGACCAGCGCGACGTCGGTGCCGTCGCCGAGAGCCTCGGCGAGCGCTGCGGGGGTGATCTCACCGCTGGGCGCGACGTCGACCCAGGTGATCTCCGCGTGGTCGTGCTCGGCCAGCCACTCGACGCTGTCCAGGACGGCGTGGTGCTCGGCCGGGCTGACCACGACCCGGGTACGGCGCGGGTCGGCGTCCCGGCGGGCCCAGAACAGGCCCTTGACCGCCAGGTTGTCGCTCTCGGTGCCGCCACCGGTGAAGAGCACCTCCGACGGGCGGGCGCCGAGCGCCTCGGCCAGCCGCTCGCGGGACTGCTCGGCCGTGCGCCGGGCGCCGCGGCCACTGGCGTGCAGGGAGGAGGCGTTGCCCACCCGGGCCAGCTGATCGGTCATCGCCGCGACGGCCTCGGGCAGCATCGGCGTGGTCGCCGCGTGGTCGAGGTAGGTCATGACGTGGCCAATGTAGTCGCGCGGACCCGTTCGGCCGACGGGGCCGCAGCCCGGCCGGCGACCAGGGACCCGAGCAGTGCCAGTCCGCTGAAGACCGCGATCGCGACGAGCAGGGCGGTGGTGAGCGACAGCACGCCGGTGGCGGCTGCGGCCACCAGCACGCCCCCGAACCCGACGCACAGCGCCGAGCCCACGACGTCGGAGATCTGCAGGGACGCCGAGTCGGCACCCCGCCGGTGCTCGGGCGACTGGTCGAGCAGCAGGACGCCCACGCTCGGCATGCCCAGGCCCATGCCCAGCCCGGCGACCGCCCAGCTCACGTAGGCGGTCCAGCCCCCGGTCGAGGGCAGCGCGGCGAACGCGGTGCCGGCCAGACCGATCGCGAGCAGGACGAAGCCGATCTGCAGCAGTCGCACCCGGGAGACGTCGGGACGGCGGGCCGACAGCGTGGAGGCCAGCGACCAGCCGATCGCCCCGGTGGTCAGCGGGATGCCGGCAGCGGTCGCGCTGAAGCCGTGCACCTCGGTGAGGGTCAGCGGCAGCAGGGTGTCGATGCCGAAGAACGACCCGGCCAGCAGCCCGCGGGAAGCGACGACGGTGGGCAGGCCGCGGCGGGCGGTGATCGTGCCGCGGGGCAGTAGCGGCCGGAGTCCCGCAGCCAGCGCGACCACCCCGACGACGGCGACCGCCAGGGCCACCAGGTCCAGCCGCTGCCCGGCGTACTGCAGGGCACCGATGCCGACCCCGGCGAGCACCGCCCACCAGCGCCGGGAGACCGCCGGCCGCGCGGTGCCGTCGGGCACGGCCAGCCGGGCGATCGAGGGCAGCACCAGGACCAGGCCGACCGCGACCAGCGGCAGGATGCCGAGGAACACCCAGCGCCAGGACGTGTGCGTGGTGATGGCACCGGCGATCAACGGGCCGAAGAGCGCGGGGAACACCCATGCCGCCGAGAACGCCCCGAACAGCTGCGGCCGCAGCTCCGGGGCGTACGCCTGCCCGGCGACGACGTACAGCGACACCGCGATGAGCCCCCCGCCCAGGCCCTGGACGGCGCGGCCGGCGATGAACAGGGTCATGTCGGCGGCCGCCCCGGACGCGACCAGGCCCAGGGCGAAGAAGCCCACGCCCCACAGCAGCGCGACCCGGGCGCCCCGACGGTCGCTGACGTCCCCGCCCAGGACCATCCCGACGACCTGGGCGACCAGGAACGCGGTGAACGGCCACGCGTACCAGGCCAGCCCGTCCAGCTCCCGGACGACGGTGGGCATCGCGGTGGCCACGGCCATCGACTCGAACGCGATGAAGGTGACCAGCATCAGCAGCCCGGCCGTGGTGAGCCGGTGCCCGCGGTCGAAGACGCCGACCGTGCTCGCGTTGCTCACCCGGCCCCCAACGCCTCGGCGTCCCCGCCTCTTCCCGCCAGCAGCGCTCGGACGGCGTCGATGGTGTCGGCGTCGGCGGGCTCCTTGTCGGGCCGGTAGCGGAGCACCCGGGCGAAGCGCAGTGCGACCCCGCCGGGGTAGCGCGGGCTGCGCTGGACCCCGTCGAGCTCGATCTCCACGACCAGCTCCGGACGCAGCAGCACCGACGCGCCGCGGTCCTCCCGCACCAGCCCGGGGAAGGTGGCGGTCTGCCAGCCCAGCAGCTCGTCGGTCATCCCCTTGAAGGTCTTGCCGACCATCACCGGCTCGCCGCCGTCGGGGTCGCGGGCGCCCAGGTGGATGTTGGACAGCGACCCGGTGCGCCGGCCGTAGCCCCACTCGGCGCCGATGACGACCAGGTCCAGGGTGTGCACCGGCTTGACCTTGCGCCAGGCCTTCCCGCGCCGGCCGGCCGCGTAGGGGCCGGCCAGGTCCTTCACGACGACACCCTCGTGCCCGGCAGCCAGCGCGGCGGCGGAGAACTCCTCGGCCTGCTCGGGCGTGGGGCGGACGACGCCGGGCATCCGGTGGTCCGGCGCGACCCGGGCCAACGCCTCGTGCCGGGCGGTCAGCGGCTCGTCGACCAGGTCGGTGCCGTCGACGTGCAGGCAGTCGAAGAAGAAGGGCTGCAGCAGCAGGGCGTGGGTGTCGGCGCCGAAGCGGGCGGCGGTCTCCTGGAAGGGCCGGGGCCGGCCGTCGTCGGTGAGCGCCAGGGTCTCCCCGTCCAGGACCAGGGAGCGGGCCGGCAGTGCGCGCACGACCTCGACCAGCTCCGGGACCCGGGCGGTGACCTCCTTGAGCGTGCGGGTCCAGACCCACACCTCGTCGCCGTCCTTGTGCACCTGGATGCGGGCGCCGTCCATCTTCTGCTCGACCACCACGTCGCCGTCCCCCAGCGACTCGGCCAGGGTGTCGGCCGGCGAGGCGAGCATCGGCCGCAGCGGCCGGCCGACCTGCAACCGCACCTCCTCCAGCGCGGGCACTCCCCCGGTCAGCGCTGTGACGGCGACGTCGGCGAGCACCCCGGAGAGGAAGAACGCGCGCCGGACGACGGGGGCCGGTGCACCGGCGGCCGCGGCGACGGCGTCCAGCACGACGCCCTCCAGCGCACCGTGCCGCAGCTCCCCGCCGAGCAGCCGGAGCAGGAAGGACTGCTCGTCGGCCGTGGCCGCCCCCAGCAGCTCGGCCAGCAGCGCGGAGCGGCGGGCGGTCGAGCCGGTGCCGGAGACCCCGGCCAGCGCGCCGAGGGCCGACTGGACCGCGGTGACGGTGAGCATCGGCTCGGCGGCGGGGTCTGCGTCGACGGCAGACAGCGTCCGCCAGCCGGCTCCGAGCCTGCCCTGGGTCGTGGCCCCGGACAGCCATGCGGTCACCGGTCCGATCTCCGCGGACCCGGCTGAACGGAGCAGGGCCGCGACGGTGGCGCTCTTCGCCGTCCGGGCTCGGGTGGCGCCCACCTGGGCGGACGCGGTGACGACGTCGGCGAACAGCACGGGCCCATCCTGCGCTCAGTCACCGGGGGTGTGCTCGGCGATGCAGAACAGGTGCCCGCCGGGGTCGGCCAGCGTCGTCCAGCGCACCCAGGGCATCTCGTCGAGGACGTCCCACCGGTGCTCGGCCCCCAGCGACACCGCACGGGCGACCTGGGCCTCCCGGGCGCCCCAGGCGACGGTGAGGTCGGGGTGCTCGGGGGCCGGGCCCTGCCGCGGGCGCACCAGCACGGAGAACCCGCCCGGCGGCCCCTGCACGAAGAGCATGCCGTCGACCTCGCCGGCGATCTCACCTCCGGTGAGCGCGGCCCAGAAGGCGGCGAGCCGGGGCGGGTCGTCGGTGTCGAGCGCGACGGCGCCGAGGGTGATGGCGGGGGTGTCGGTCATGTCCGGGACCGTAGGGGCGGGCACCGACACCACGTGCTCCACCCTCACCAACAGCTGTCCCCCCTCACCAGCGTTGGTGAGGGGGGACAGACGTGGATCAGGAGACCTGATCCACGCTGGGGTGCCTGGACGCGTTACTTGCGGGCGGAGATCTGCTCCGTCGCGGCCGGGACGACGGTGTTCAGGTCGCCCACGACGCCGAAGTCGGCGAGCTCGAAGATCGGCGCCTCGGTGTCCTTGTTGACCGCGATGATCGTCTTGGAGGTCTGCATGCCGGCCCGGTGCTGGATCGCCCCGGAGATGCCGACCGCCACGTAGAGCTGCGGGGACACCGTCTTACCGGTCTGCCCGACCTGGAAGGAGTGCGGGTAGAAGCCGGAGTCGACGGCGGCGCGGGAGGCACCGACGGCGGCACCGAGGGAGTCGGCGAGGCCCTCGATGACCGAGAAGTTCTCCGCCGAGGCGACCCCGCGGCCACCGGAGACCACGATCGCGGCCTCGGTGAGCTCCGGGCGCGAGGACTTCTGCTCGACGACCCGGTCCAGCACCTTGGTCTGCTTGGCGGCCTCGGAGATCGAGACGGTGACCGTCTCCTCCTCGGCCGCACCGGCGGCGGCCTCGGGGGTGACCGAGTTGCCGCGCAGGGTGTAGATCGGGGTGCCGACGGTGACCTTCGAGTGCACGATCGTCGCCCCGGCGAAGGCCACCTGGGTGGCGGTGCCGTCGGCGGCGATCTCGGTGACGTCGGTCAGGAAGCCCGAGCCGGTCTTGATCGCCAGGCGGCCGGCGATCTCCTTGCCCTCCGGCGTGGAGGGGATGACCACGGCGGCCGGGGACTTCTCGCCCACCAGCTGGGCGAGCACTTCGGCCTTGGGGGCCACGAGGTAGGCGTCGACGTCGTCGGACTCGGCGACGTAGACCTTGGCCGCGCCGTACTCGGCGAGGGTGTCCTTCACGCCCGCGGCGGTGCCGGGGGCACCGAGCACGACCGCGGAGGGCTCGCCGAGGACGCGCGCTGCGGTGAGCGCCTCTAGGGTGGTCTTGCGGACGCCGGATCCGTCGGGGGCGACCTCGACCAGGACCAGTACTTCAGCCACGACTGTTCTCCTGTCTCTCTGGGTGCGGGGTCAGACGATCTTCTGGGCGGCCAGGTA
This sequence comes from Geodermatophilus sp. Leaf369, assembly GCF_001424455.1. Lineage (NCBI taxonomy): Bacteria > Bacillati > Actinomycetota > Actinomycetes > Geodermatophilales > Geodermatophilaceae > Geodermatophilus > Geodermatophilus sp. Leaf369. The sequence continues at coordinate 165,661 of NZ_LMQA01000003.1, forward strand.
GCCGACCAGCTTCTCGGCGCCGTCGCCCTCGTCGACGACCTTCACGCCCTCGCCCTTGGGCGGGCGGCCGGCGAAGTCGAGCACCTGGCTGGTGGCCGAGGCCAGGCCGACGGTCGACGGGTCCACCCCGAGGTCGGCCAGCGACATCGTCGTGACCGGCTTCTTCTTGGCGGCCATGATCCCCTTGAAGGAGGGGTAGCGGGGCTCGTTGATGGTGTCCCAGGTCGACACGATCGCCGGGGTCTGCGCCTCGAGGGCCCAGTAGCCGCCGTCGGTCTGCCGCTCGACGTGCAGCGTGGTGCCGTCGACGGTGAGCTTGCGGGCACCGGACAGGTGCGGGATGCCCAGGCGCTCGGACAGCAGCGCCGGCATCACCGAGACCTGACCGTCGGTGGACTCCGCGCCGCAGACGACGAGGTCGTACTCGAGCTGGGACAGCGCGGCGGCGATCACCGCGGAGGTCTGCACGGCGCACGAGCCGTGGATGGCCTCGTCGGTGACGTGCACGGCCTTGTCCGCGCCCATGGACAGGGCCTTGCGGATGGCGTCGGTCGCGGTGGAGGGGCCGATGGTCAGCACGGTGACCTCACCGCCCTGCGACTCCTTGACCGTCAGCGCCTCCTCGATGGCGTACTCGTCCATCTCGTTGATGACGTTGTCGGCGCTGGCGCGCGCGACGGTGTTGTCCGAGCTGTCCAGCGCGCGCTCGCTGCCGGAGTCGGGGACCTGCTTCACAAGAACGACGATGTTCATCGCACCTCCGCGGGTGGGATCGAGGTGGGGGCGGACGCACGAGCGCCCGCACTGGCTCCGATGATGGACGTTACCCGCGGGTAACGTGCGGCCGGACGGGGCTCGTCGGTGACCCCGCTCACGACCACTCCCCCGTGGCGGCGAAGTGCTCCAGCGTCGCGGTGTGCGGCGCGAGGTCCATCCCCTGCCCGGCGATCCAGTCGTCGGAGTAGTAGGTGTGGGCGTACCGCTCGCCCCCGTCGCAGAGCAGCGTCACGATGCTGCCGGTGCGCCCGGCCGCGACCAGTTCGGCCACCAGCTGGAAGGCCCCCCACAGGTTGGTGCCGGTGGAGCCGCCGGCCCGCCGGCCGGTCACCTGCTCCAGGTGCCGCATCGCGGCCAGCGACGCGGCGTCGGGCACGCAGAACATCCGGTCGACGATCGTCGGCACGAACGAGGGCTCCACCCGCGGTCGGCCGATGCCCTCGATCCGGGAGGGCCGCCCGGTCGCGGTCGGGTCGGCGTCCCGCCAGCCGGGGAAGAACGCCGAGCCCTCGGGGTCGACGACGGCCAGCCGGGTGGGCAGTCGGCGGTAGCGCACGTACCGGCCGATGGTCGCGCTGGTGCCCCCGGTGCCGGCGCCGACGACCACCCAGTCGGGGACCGGGTGCTCCTCGGCGGACAGCTGCTCGAAGACCGACTCCGCGATGTTGTTGTTGCCCCGCCAGTCGGTCGCCCGCTCGGCGTGGGTGAACTGGTCCAGGTAGTGCCCGCCGGTCTCGCCGGCGATCCTGCGGGCCTCGTCGTAGACGGTGCCGGCGTCGGTGACCAGGTGGCAGCGGCCACCCTGGCCCTCGATCAGCGCGATCTTCTCCCGGCTGGTGGAGGCGGGCATGACCGCGACGAAGGGCAGCCCGAGCATCCGCGCGAAGTAGGCCTCGCTCACCGCCGTCGACCCGCTCGAGGCCTCCACCACCGTGCTCCCCCGGCAGATCCAGCCCGAGCAGAGCGCGTGCAGGAACAGCGAGCGGGCCAGCCGGTGCTTGAGACTGCCCGTCGGGTGGGTCGACTCGTCCTTGAGGTAGAGGTGCACGCCCCACTCCGGCGGCAACGGGTACACCAGCAGGTGGGTGTCCGCGCTGCGCCGGGCGTCGGCCTCGACCAGCGCGACCGCCCGCTCCAGCCAGGCCCGTCCGTCGTCGTCGCAGCGGTCGAGGTGGGCGGGACGATCGGGGGCACTCACCCGTGCATCCTCACACCGCGCTGACGAGCACCGGCCGCTCGGCGGGGGTGACCGTGACCGCGGTGCCCGGGGTCAGCCGCTGGCTGTCGGCACTGGCCACGTCGGCCACCACCTCGCTGCCGTCGGGCAGCGCCACCGCCAACCGGGTGGAGGCACCGGAGAAGGTCCGGGTCACGACCCGGCCCACGCCGGCGTCGTCCTCGCGGACCAGCAGGGACTCCGGCCGCACCAGCGCCACGACGTCCCCGGCGGACGGCACCGGCCCCACCACCGGGCGGCGGACGCCGAGCAGTTCCACCCCGTCACCGGACCGGGTCGCCGGCACCCGGTTCATCGTGCCGACGAACTCGGCCACGAACGCCGTCGCCGGCCGCTCGTACAGCTCGTCGGGGCCGGCCACCTGCTCCAGCCGGCCGGCCCGCAGCACACCGACCCGGTCGGCCACCGAGAGCGCCTCGGCCTGGTCGTGGGTGACGAAGACGGTGGTGATGCCCAGCTCGAGCTGGATCCGCCGGATCTCCTCGCGCAGCTGCACCCGCACCTGGGCGTCCAGCGCCGAGAGCGGCTCGTCCAGCAGCAGGACCTTGGGGGCGACGGCGAGCGCCCGCGCCAGCGCGACGCGCTGCTGCTGCCCGCCGGAGAGCTGGTGCGGGTAGCGGCCGGCGTTCGCGGCCAACCCGACCAGCTCCAGCAGCTCCGCGGCCCGGGCCTTGCGCTCCTTGGCCGGACGCCGTCGCACCTGCAGCCCGTAGGCCACGTTCTCGGCCACGGTCAGGTTGGGGAACAGGCTGTAGGCCTGGAAGACCATGCCCATGTCCCGCTTGGACGGCGGGGTGTCCGTGACGTCCCGGCCGTCGATGAGCACCTGACCGTCGTCGGGCCGCTCGAAGCCGGCGATGGCCCGCAGCGCGGTGGTCTTGCCGCAGCCCGAGGGCCCCAGCAGCGCCAGGAACTCACCCCCGGCGATGTCCAGGTCGAGCCCGTCGAGGGCGAGCACGTCGCCGTAGCGGCGGGTCAGCCCGGCCAGCCGGACCCCGACGCCGGGGGTGTCGCGCAGCGCCTCGACCCCGGCGGGTCTGTCCGTGGTGGTGGTCATCAGGAGTCCTTCCCCGCACGGCGGCGGTCCAGCGCGGAGATGAGCAGGAGCAGGCCCCAGGTGACGACCAGCGAGAGCACCGAGACCGACACCGACAGCTGCGGCTGGGACCCGGCGATCTCCACGATCCAGGTGGGGAAGGTCTGGAAGCCCAGGATCACCGCGATCGTGTACTCCCCCAGCACCAGGGCCAGGGTGAGGAACGCGGCGTTGAGCACCGAGGTGCGCAGCACCGGCAGGACGACGCCCACCAGCACCCGCGGCCAGGAGGCCCCCAGGCTGCGGGCGGCCTCGGTGAGGGTCTTGAGGTCCACCGAGCGGATGCCGGCGTCCAGCGCGCGGTAGACGAACGGCAGCGCCAGCACCACGTAGACCAGGACCAGGATCCAGGGCAGCGAGGGCTCCTGGAGGGCGAAGAACGCATCGGCCAGCGGGGTGCCGTAGAAGTAGTCCGGCGCCCAGGCGAGCACGCTGCGCACCCCGACGACCAGCGCGATCGGCGGCAGCACCAGCGGGAGCAGCGTGAGGATCTCCACCGTCGACCGCAGCCGGGGCAACCGCAGGTCGATGAGCACCATCGTCGGCAGCATCAGCAGCAGCGAGATGACCACGGTGAGGACGGCGAGGGTCAGCGAGCGGCCGAAGGCCTCGGCGAAGCCCGGGGCGCTGGGGATGCCGGTGTAGAACTCGGCGGTCAGCTCGCCGTTGCTGCGCGAGGAGTACCAGACCGAGGCCGCGATCGGGATGAGGAAGTACAGCCCGAGCACCGCGAGGACGACGACCCGCCAGGCCCCGTTGCCGCGGCGGCGCACGCGCGGCGCGGACTCCGGGGCGACCGTGGTCGGGATGGTCGCGGTCACTGCAGCCACCGCTGGGTGCGCCGCTGGACCCAGGTGTAGAAGACCATCACGATGCCGACCAGCACGACCATGCCCAGCGCGAGGGCCTTGCCCAGGTTCTCCGAGCCGACCAGCACGTTGGAGCTCAGCGCGTCGGCGATCTGCAGCGGCACCAGCGGCACGCTGGAGCCGACCAGGGCGCGGGCGGTGGCGTAGGCGGCGAACGCCGAGGCGAACAGCAGCATCGTGGCGCCGATGACCGGCGGGGCGAGCACCGGGCCGCCCACGTGGCGCCAGTACTGCCAGCTGCTGGCACCCAGGTTGTCCGAGGCCTCCCGCCACTGGGGGCGCAGGCCCTCCAGCGCCGGGACGATCGTCAGCACCATCAGCGGGACCAGGAAGTAGAGGTAGACCAGGCCCAGCCCGGTCATCGAGTACAGCGAGAAGCCACCCAGCCCGACGCCGAGGTCGCCCAGCAGCGCGGTGACCACCCCGCTGGTGCCGATGGTGGCGATGAACGCGAACGCCAGCGGGATCCCGCCGAAGTTGGCCAGCACGCCCGAGGCGGTGAGCACCAGCCGGCGCAGCAGCCGGCCCCGCTTCGCCTGGAGCACCGCCACGGCCAGCGCCAGCCCGAGGACGGCGGCCAGCAGCGCCGTGGTGGCCGACAGCTGCAGGCTGCCCAGGTAGGCACGCCGGTAGGCGCCGTCGGTGACGGCGACGATGGAGTCGGTGGACCAGGACTCCTGGTAGGTCACCGGGTCGGTGGCGCGGAACGCCTCGACCGCGAGCACCCCGATCGGCAGCAGCAGGAAGACCGCCAGGTAGCCGAAGAACGGCACCGTCCCGAGGGCGGCGAGCAGGCCTGCTCGCCGCCCCCGGGACCGCCGCGGGGTGGTGCTGGTGCTCAGCCCGAGATCTCCTGGTTCCACCGGCCGGCCACGACCTGCTGGGCCGCGGTCTGCTGCGCCTCGGTCGGGAACTCGGCGGTCCCCTCCACGGCGGGCAGCGCGGCCAGTGCGTCGGCGTCGGCGGTGCCGGCCTCCTGCATCGAGGGGAGCCGGACCGGGCGGGCGCCGCCCTCGAGCCAGGTGTTCTGCCCGGCGTCGGAGTACAGGTACTCCTGCCACAGCCGCGCGGCGGCCGGGTGCGGGGCGAAGGCGCTGATCGCCTGGCTGTAGTAGCCACCGAAGAGGCCGTCGGTGGGCACGTTGACCTGCCACTCGACGCCCTGCTCGGACAGCGTGTCGGTGAGCCCGGAGTTCAGGTAGTCCCAGTCGATGGCCAGCGGGGTCTCCCCGGACTGGATGGTGGCCGGGGTGATCTCGACCGGGTTGAAGTTCCCGGCGTCCTTGACGTCGACGAAGAAGTCGATCCCGGGGCCGATGTCGTCCAGGCTGCCGCCGTTGGCCAGCGACGCCGCCCACACGCCACCGAAGGCGGCAGCGGCCTGCGTCGGGTTGCCGTTGAGGGCGACCTGACCGGCGTACTGCGGGTCGAGGAGGTCCTCCATCGTGGTCGGGCAGACCTCGATCACGGTGGCGTTGCAGCCGATGGAGATGTAGCCGCCGTAGTCGTTGTACCAGAGCCCGTCAGGGTCCTTCTGGTCCTCGGGGATCTCGTCCCAGGTGGCCACCTGGTAGGGCGCGAGCAGGTCCTGGGCCGCTGCCTGCTGGGCGAACGCCGTCCCCAGGTCGAGCACGTCGGGGGCCCGCTCCTGGCCGCGCTGGCTGGTCACGGCGTTGAGCTCGTCCTGGCTGGAGCCGTCGGGCGTCGCCGAGTTGATCTCGATGCCGTACAGCTCGCTGAACTCGTCGAGCATGGTGCCGTAGTTGGCCCAGTCGCGGGGCAGCGCGATGACGTTGAGCGTGCCCTCGGCCTGGGCGGCCGCGACGAGGGCGTCCATGTCACCGAAGTCGTCGAGGGAGGTGGCCGAGGCGGCGTCGCTGTCCGAGCCGCCGCCGGACCCGCTGTCGCTGGATCCGCAGGCGGTGAGGGCGAGTCCCGCCGCGACCATCGCGGTCGTGGCTCGCAGGGTGGTCCTGTTCACGTTCGGCTCCTCCGTGGTCCGCCCGGCCGTCGCGACCCCGTGGTTGGAGACGCGGCGCACAGACGTGACCTGCGGAAAGTAGCCCGCTGCGGGCCGCATGGACAGCAACGGGGACGTGACGAACCGATGACGGCCCGGGTGGTCTCGCTCCCGGGCCGTCCACCGGCGCGTGCTCAGCGACCGGTGAAGGTCGCCTTCCCGGGGCCGTTCTCCAGGAACGAGATCATCCCGGTCTTCTGGTCCTCGGTGTCGAAGAGCCCGGCGAAGAGCTCGGACTCCAGCTCCAGACCGGCGTCCAGGGTGCCGTCCAGACCCTGGTCGATCGCCCGCTTGGCGGCCGCCAGGGCCAGCGGCGGACCGGCGGCGAACTTGCGCGCCATCGCCACGGCGGTCGCGTAGACCTCGTCGTCGGCCACCACCGCGTCGGCCATGCCGAGCTCGAGGGCCTCCTCGGCGCCCACGTGCCGGCCGGTGAAGACGATGTCCTTGGCCTTCGCCGGGCCGACCAGCCGGGCCAGCCGCTGGGTGCCGCCGGCGCCGGGGATGACCCCGAGCAGGATCTCGGGCTGGCCGAGCTTGGCCGAGCTGCCCATCACCCGGAAGTCCGCGCACAGCGCCAGCTCGTAGCCACCGCCTAGGGCGTAGCCGGTGATCGCGGCGACGACGGGCTTCGGGATCCGGGTGACCTCGCGGAAGGAGTGCGTGAGCTCCCGGCCCCAGGCGACCATCGAGGACCCGGTCAGCTGGGCCATCGCCTTGATGTCGGCACCGGCGGCGAAGACCCGCTCCCCGCCGTAGAGCACCACGGCCCGGACGTCGGCGCGGCTGGCGCACTCCTGCGCGGCGGCCCGGACCTCCCAGTGCAGCTGCTCGTCGATCGCGTTCATCTTGCCGCGGTCGAGGCGGATCGTGCCCACCCCGTCCTCGACCTGCAGGGTCACGAACTCCGGCTCGGCCATGTGCGGTGCTCCTCGTGGTGGGACGACGTCGTCGGCTCGACCCTAAGCCGGTGGACTCGCCCGACGTGCGGTGAAGCGGCCGCGGACCCGGCCCAGGGCGAGGGGGAGACCGAAGGTGTCGCTGAGCAGCTCGGGGGTGACGACGTCGTCCACCGGGCCGGCGGCGACCACCTGGCCCCCGCGCAGCAGCAGCGCGTGGGTGTAGCCGGGCGGGATCTCCTCGACGTGGTGGGTGACCAGCACCTGCGCCGGCGCCTGGTCGTCGCGGGCCAGGTCGGTGAGCCGGGACACCAGGTCCTCGCGGCCGCCGAGGTCCAGCCCGGCGCCGGGCTCGTCGAGCAGCAGCAGCTCGGGGTCGGTCATCAGCGCCCGGGCGATCTGGGTGCGCTTGCGCTCGCCCTCGCTCAGGGTGCCGAACGGCCGGCCCGCGTAGGGCGCCACGCCCCACTGGTCCATGAGCATCGCCGCGCGGGTCAGGTCGTGGACGTCGTAGCGCTCGCGCCACCGGCCGACGACGGCGTACCCGGCGGAGACGACGACGTCCCCGACCCGTTCGGTGCCCGAGATCCGCTGGGCGAGGGCGGCGCTGGTGAGCCCGATGCGGGTGCGCAGCTCGAAGACGTCGACCGCGCCCAGGGTCTCCCCGAGCACGGTGACCTCACCGCGGGTGGGGTGCATCTGCGCCGAGGCCAGCTGCATGAGGGTGGTCTTGCCCGCGCCGTTGGGGCCCAGGAGCACCCAGCGCTCGTCGGAGTGCACCGTCCAGTCGACGGCGCGCAGCAGGTGGGACTCCCCCCGCACCACGTCGACACCGCGGAACCGGACGACCTCGTCAGCTGGCACACCCCCATCCAACCAACCCGCCTGCGGGGAGCGCGGGTCCGACTCGGGCACCATCTGCCGGGTGATCCATCGCGCAGCCCCCGAGGTCTGGCCCGGCAGTCCCGCACCGCTGGGTGCCCACTGGGACGGCACCGGCACCAACGTGGCCCTCTGGTCGGCCGGCGCGCAGGCCGTGGACCTGTGCCTGTTCGACCCCGACGGCACCGAGCACCGCCAGCGGCTGCAGGAGACCACCCACCAGGTCTGGCACGGCCGGCTGCCCGGCGTGGGCCCGGGCCAGCGCTACGGCTACCGCGTGCACGGCGGCTACCACCCGGCCTCGGGCGCCCGCTACAACCCGGCCAAGCTGCTGCTGGACCCCTATGCCCGGGCCGTCGACGGCGACCTGACCCTCGACCCGGCGCTGTTCGGCTACGCCGACGGGCACCCCGACGCCGCCGCGGCCGACCGTCTGGACTCCGCGCCCTTCGTCCCCCGCGGGGTCGTCGTGCACGACTCGTTTCCGTGGGACGGCGACGTCCGCCCGGGCACCGCCTGGTCGGACACCGTCGTCTACGAGGTGCACGTCAAGGGCGCGACGATGCGGCACCCCGACGTCCCCCCGGCACTGCGCGGCACCTACGCGGGGCTGGCCCACCCGGCGTTCATCGAGCACCTGGTGTCCCTGGGCGTGACCGCGGTCGAGCTGCTGCCGGTGCACCACTTCGTCTCCGAGCCGCACCTGCTGCGCCGCGGGCTGACCAACCACTGGGGCTACAACACACTGGGCTACTTCGCCCCGCACGCCGCCTACTCCTCCGCGGGCTCTGCGGGCCAGCAGGTCACCGAGTTCAAGGCCATGGTCAAGGCCCTGCACGCCGCGGGGATCGAGGTGATCCTGGACGTGGTCTACAACCACACCGCCGAGGGCGACCACACCGGCCCGACGCTGTCGTTCAAGGGCATCGACAACGCCGGCTACTACCGGCTCAGCGGCCACGGCGCCCGGTACACCGACTACACCGGCTGCGGGAACACCCTCGACGTCCGCCGTCCGCAGGTGCTGGCCCTGCTGATGGACTCGCTGCGCTACTGGGTCACCGAGATGCACGTCGACGGGTTCCGCTTCGACCTGGCCTCGGCGCTGGCCCGCTCGATGCACGACGTGGACCGCCTGTCGGCCTTCTTCGACGTCGTCCACCAGGACCCGGTGGTGTCGCAGGTGAAGCTGATCGCCGAGCCGTGGGACATCGGCGAGGGCGGCTACCAGGTGGGCAACTTCCCCCCGCTGTGGACCGAGTGGAACGGCAAGTACCGGGACACCGTGCGCGACGTGTGGTGCGGGGCGCACGTCGGCGTCCGGGACCTGGCCTACCGGCTCACCGGTTCCTCGGACCTGTACCGCTCCGACGGCCGCCGGCCCTTCGCCTCGGTCAACTTCATCACCGCCCACGACGGCTTCACGATGGCCGACCTCGTCACCTACGAGCACAAGCGCAACGAGGCCAACGGCGAGGACAACCGGGACGGCGAGAGCCACAACCGGAACTGGAACTGCGGCGTCGAGGGCCCCAGCGACGACCCCGCGGTGGTCGAGCTGCGCGCCCGCCAGGTGCGCAACATGCTGGCGACCCTGCTGCTGTCCACCGGCGTCCCGATGCTCACCGCCGGAGACGAGCTGGGCCGCACCCAGGGCGGCAACAACAACGCCTACTGCCAGGACAACGAGATCTCCTGGCTGGACTGGGGCTCGATCGACCCCGACCTGTGGACCTTCGTGTCCCGGCTGACCGCGCTGCGCAAGGCCTCCCCCGTGCTGCGTCAGGAGGCGTTCTTCGACGGCCACGAGGTGGCCGGCAGCGGCGGCACCCGCGACCTGGCCTGGTTCGCCCCCGGCGGGGGCCAGCTGACCGACCGGGACTGGTTCGACCACGGCCTGCAGACCATCGGCATGTACCTCGACGGCCGGGGCATCCGGCACCGCGACGAGCGGGGCCGCCCGGTCCTCGACGACTCCTGGCTGGTGTGGCTGCACGCCGGACCCGACCCGGTCACCGTGCACCTGCCCGAGGCGCCGTGGGGCGACGGCTACGAGTTCGTCGTCTCCACCGAGTGGCCCACGGGCGCCCCGCCGCGCCCGGCCGTCGTCGGCCCGGGCCCGATCGAGATGCCCGGCCGCTGCGTCTGGGCCCTTCGGGTGCTCCGCCGCCCGTAGGCCCTCAGCAGCAGCGCTCGTGGGCGTGCGCGGCGGCGACGTCGGTGCGGTGCCGCTCGAACGCCCGGCGGGTCATCGGCTCCCGGCCCTCCGCGGCGCAGGCGGCGAGGTGCCGGTCGTACCGGTCCTCGCCCGTCAGCGCGCGCAGGTACCAGTGGACGCCGGCCCACGCCCGTCGGATCACTGCTGACCCGACGGTTCCCGCTCGGCCGCCAGCCGCGCCCGCTCGGCGTCCAGCAGCTCCCGCTCCTCGGCGGTCGGGAAGAACCCGGCCGGCTCGACGATGCGGCTGGGCTCGGCGGGCACCTCGGTCGTCGGCAGGCCACCGGCACGGACGGCGCGAACGATCACCCATGCGCCGTTGAGCACCACGACCAGGGCCAACACGGCGAAGACCGACTGCAGCACCCCGTTCGTCGTGGAGTTGGTGACCACCTGCTGCATCGCCTCGCCGTCGGCAGCCGGGGCGAGCACCTCACCGCGCTCCAGGGCGTCGGCGTACCGGGCGCGCTGGGCGAAGTAGCCCACCGCGGGGTCGGCGGAGAACACCTTCTGGAACGAGGCCGTCATCGTGATGGTCAGCACCCAGGCCAGCGGGACGCCGGTGACCCACGCGTAGCGGGTCTTGCCGTGCTTGACCAGCAGCACCGTGCACAGCGTCAGCGCGATCGCGGCCAGCAGCTGGTTGGCGATGCCGAACAGCGGGAAGAGCTGGTTGATCCCGCCCAGGGGGTCGGTGACCCCGACGTACAGGATGTAGCCCCAGGCGCCGACGACCACGGCCGAGGCGATCCAGCTCGCCGGCCACCAGGTCAGGTCGCCGAACTTCTTCCACACGTTGCCGACCGTGTCCTGCAGCATGAACCGGCCCACCCGGGTGCCGGCGTCGACCGCGGTGAGGATGAACAGCGCCTCGAACATGATCGCGAAGTGGTACCAGAAGGCCTGCAGCCCGCCACCGAACGCGGTCTCGAAGATCTCCGAGATGCCGTACGCCAGGGTCGGGGCGCCGCCGGTGCGCGAGACCAGCGTGGACTCCTCGATGGTGTCCGCGGCGGCCTGCAGCTCGGCCGGGCCGATGCTGAAGCCGAGGTTGGCGACGAACGCCGAGGCCCCCTCGACGGTCCCGCCGGTGGCACCGGCCGGGGCGTTCATCGAGAAGTACAGCGCCGGGTCGAGGATGCAGGCCGCGATCAGCGCGCTGATAGCGACGAAGGACTCCATCAGCATGCCGCCGTAGCCGATCACCCGGACCTGGCTCTCCTTGGCGACCATCTTCGGGGTGGTGCCGCTGGAGATCAGCGCGTGGAAGCCCGAGAGCGCACCGCAGGCGATGGTGATGAACACGAACGGGAACAGCGAGCCGGCGAAGACCGGGCCGTTGCCGTCGAGGGCGAAGCTGCTCACCGCGTCGGCCTGCAGCACCGGCATCGCGATGACCAGCCCGACGGCCAGCAGCACGATGACGCCGATCTTCATGAACGTGGAGAGGTAGTCGCGCGGGGTCAGCAGCAGCCAGACCGGCAGCACGGAGGCGACGAAGCCGTAGACCACCAGGGCGATGACCAGGGTCGTCTTGTCCAGGGTCAGCGCGTCACCCAGCGGGGTGCCGTCGACCATCCCGCCGCCGATGATCGCGGCCAGCAGCGCGACGACGCCGATGGCGCTGGCCTCCAGCACCCTGCCCGGTCGCAGCACCCGCAGGTAGACGCCCATGAAGAGGGCGATGGGGATGGTCAGCGCGATCGAGAAGACACCCCAGGGCGACTCGGCCAGCGCGTTGACCACGATCAGCGCCAGCACCGCCAGGATGATGATCATGATGGCGAACACGGCGATCAGGGCCGCGATCCCGCCGACCACGCCGATCTCGGCGCGGATCATCTGACCCAGGCTCTGCCCGTTGCGGCGCATCGAGAAGAACAGCACGACCATGTCCTGCACCGCGCCGGCGGCGATGACGCCGACGATGATCCACACCGTGCCGGGCAGGTAGCCCATCTGGGCGGCGAGCACCGGGCCGACGAGCGGGCCGGCGCCGGCGATCGCGGCGAAGTGGTGGCCGAATAGCACCCGGCGGTCGGTGACCTCGAAGTCCCGGCCGTTCTCCAGCCGCTCGGCCGGGGTGGCCCGCCGGTCGTCGACCTCCAGGACCCTGCGGACGATGAACCGGGAGTAGAAGCGGTAGGCGATGGCGTAGCTCGACAGCGCGGCGAACAGGATCCACAGCGCGCTGACCGACTCCCCGCGGGAGACGGCCAGCACCGTCCAGCAGACCGCCCCGACCAGGGCGACCAGCGACCAGACGACGACTCCCTTCGCAGAGGGGCGACGGCTCCGCCGGGTCTCGGGCTCGTCCGGTGTCCGCAGCGCTGCGGTGTCGGTGCTCACCCGGCGGAACCTAGCCGCCGCCCACACAGCTGGCACACAACCGCGCCACAGTGTGACGAGGCTGTGACCGGACCCGCGGGCCCGGGTGGGTCAGGCGGCGGGCTGCTCGAAGGTGATGACGGTCCAGCCCAGCAGCAGCCGGTCGCCGTCGGAGAGCGCGTGCGCCACCCCGGGCTCCAGCTGGGTCCACTCGGTGGCCTCGGGGCCCGCGACGTGGGTGCCGTTGAGGGAGCCCAGGTCGACCAGGGAGACCTCGCGACCGGCCCGCTGCACCGCGGCGTGGGCCGAGGAGAGCACGTTCTGGGTGTCGGCGATCGGCACGGCGGTGGCGGTGCCGCTGGTGACCAGCTCGTGGCCGTCGGGACGTCGTCCCAGCACGAGGTCGTTGTCCACGGTGACGACCATGCCGTCGTCGAAGCGGAGCACCGGCGCCGCGGGCGGGGAGTCCGGCTGCCAGAACGCGGTGGACTCGCCACCGGCCTGGGCCGGGGCCTGGGCGGGCTCCTCGGCGGCGGGCTCCCACGCGGCCGGCTCGGGGGCCGGGGCGGCGGGGGCGCTGAAGCCGGAGTCCGAGCCCGCGGAGAAGCGCTCTGCCGGCGGGCTGCTCACCGGTGCCGCGACCGGGACGGCGACCGAGGGCGGGGTGGCCGCGGTCAGCTGCAGGCTGGCGCCGCTGCCGGGGACGGTGCCCTCGACCAGGTCGTAGGCCACGCCCGGGGGCACCGGGGACGGGGCGGAGCCGGGGCCGACGTAGAGGGAGGAGCCGAGGTCGAAACCGGCGGCCAGGGTGCAACCGCCGTCGACCTGGCGACCGGAGACCGGCACGCCGTCGACCGAGGGCTGGCCCTTGCCCGACCACAGCGCCACCCCGGAGCCCGAGCCACCGGCGGTGTCGGCGAGGACCAGGGCGAAGGAGGCACCGGAGTCGGCCAGCGCGCCGACCTGACCGGCGACCGCGCTCAGCACCCGGTCGGCACCGGGGCCCGAGACCCCCAGGCAGGCGTACAGCGTCGCCACCAGGGCGGGCGAGCCGGGGGCGTCCACCCACAGCAGGCCACCGCCACGGCGGGCGACGACGTTGTCTCCGGGGAGCACCTCACAGCGGTCGGGCATGCGGCGAGACTAACGGCGCGAAGACGATCACGTGATCCGCCGTGCCGGTGAGGGAGAGACCCGTGCGTGTCGCCGGTCTCTCCCTCACCGTGAGGCTCAGGCGTTGCTGACCACGCCCAGCTCGGCGGGGTCGGCCAGGTGCTCCGAGTGCGGGAGCACCCGGACGGTGTAGCCGAAGGCGCCGGTGCGCTCCAGCGGCACCGTCGAGGTGAACCAGTGCCGGGAGCCCTCGGTGGCCTCGTGGGTCATCGCCACGGTGGTCACCTCGTGCAGTCCGTCGGTGTCGTCGACCCGGCCGTAGGCGGCCTGCACCTGGACGTCGGCCGGCACCAGGCCCGGCAGCTCCACCTCGGCCCGCAGGTCGATGGTCGAGCCGATCTCCGGGGTGTCCCCCACCCCGGTGGCCTCCACGTGGGCCACCCGGACGCTGCCCCAGTTGCCCAGCAGGTGCGCCCGCCAGGCCGCCTGGTCACGGGCCACGGCGTAGCCGCCCTCGGCCAGCGCCCGGCTGCTGCGCGCGGCCGGGACGTACAGCTGCTGCACGTAGTCGGCGACCATCCGGCTGGCCAGCACCTTGGGGCCGAGGTCCTTGAGGGTGTGCTTGACCATCTCGACCCAGCGGGTGGGCACGCCGTCCCGGTCGGTCTCGTAGAACCGGGGCAGCACCTGCCGGTCGAGCAGGTCGTAGATGGCCTGGGCCTCGACGTCGTCCCGCCGGTCGGCGTCCGCGACGCCGTCGGCGGTGGGGATCGCCCAGCCGTTCTGGCCGTCGAACCACTCGTCCCACCACCCGTCCTTGATGGACAGGTTGAGCCCGCCGTTGAGCGCGGACTTCATCCCCGAGGTGCCGCAGGCCTCCAGCGGCCGCAGCGGGTTGTTCAGCCAGACGTCGCAGCCCCAGTAGAGGTACCGGGCCATGCCGATGTCGTAGCCGGGCAGGAACGCGATCCGGTGCCGGATCTCCGGGTCGTCGGCGAACTTCACCATCTGCTGGATGAGCTGCTTGCCGCCGTCGTCGGCCGGGTGGCTCTTGCCGGCGATGACCAGCTGGATCGGCCGCTCGGGGTCCAGCAGGAGGGCCTTGAGCCGCGCGGGGTCGCGCAGCATGAGGGTCAGTCGCTTGTAGGAGGGCACCCGGCGGGCGAACCCGATGGTCAGCACGTCGGGGTCGAACACCGAGTCGGTCCAGCCGACCTCGGCCTCCGACGCCCCGCGGGACAGCGCGGTCTCCCGCACCCGGCGACGCACCTCGTCGACCAGCCGGCCGCGCAGCAGCCGTCGCGTCGTCCACAGGTCACCGGGGTCGATCCGGTCGACCCCGTCGAACCGGACCGGTCCGGTGACGTCGACCGGGTCGCCCTGGCTGGTCCGCTGGGTGCCCAGCTCGACCAGCTCGCGCGCGGTCCAGGTCGGGGCGTGCACGCCGTTGGTGATCGAGGAGATCGGGACGTCGTCCTCGTCGAAGCCGGCCCACAGGTCACCGAACATGCCGCGGCTGACGTGCCCGTGCAGCTCGCTGACGCCGTTGGCCCGCTGGCCCAGCCGCAGGCCCATGTGCGCCATGTTGAACTTCGAGGCGTCCTCCTCGGCGCCCAGCGGCAGCAGCTCGTGCACCGGGACGCCGAAGCCCGGGAAGTAGCGCTCGATGAGCGCCCGCGGGAAGCGGTCGATGCCGGCCGGGACCGGGGTGTGCGTGGTGAAGACGGTGCCGCCGCGCACGGCCTGCAGCGCCTCGGCGAAGGACAGCCCGTGGGACTCGGTGAGCTCGCGGATGCGCTCCACGCCCTGGAAGCCGGCGTGGCCCTCGTTGGCGTGGAAGACCTCGGGCTGCGGGGTGCCGGTGAGGGAGCAGAACGCGCGGACGGCGCGCACGCCGCCGATGCCCAGCAGCATCTCCTGGCGCAGCCGGTGGTCCTCACCGCCGCCGTAGAGCCGGTCGGTGACCCCGCGCTCGGCCGGGGCGTTCTCCTCGATGTCGCTGTCGAGCAGGAGGAGGGAGACCCGGCCGACCTGGGCGCGCCAGACGTGCGCGTGCAGGGTGCGGCCCTCGGGCAGCGGCACGGTGATGACGACCGCGGCACCCTCGGCATCGCGCAGGAGCTTCACCGGCAGGCCGTGGGGGTCCAGGGCCGGGTAGTGCTCCAGCTGCCAGCCGTCGGCCGACAGCCCCTGGGAGAAGTAGCCGGCCCGGTAGAGCAGCCCGACGCCGATCAGCGGGAGGCCCAGGTCGGAGGCGGCCTTGAGGTGGTCCCCGGCCAGGATGCCCAGCCCGCCGGAGTACTGCGGCAGCACCTCGGTGATGCCGAACTCGGCGGAGAAGTAGGCGATCGACCCGGGCGCGTCGGCGCCCAGGGACTGGTACCAGTGCGGGGCGTCCAGGTACTCCTGCAGGTCGTCGCTGACGTCGGAGAGCCGACGCAGGAACTTGCGGTCCCGGGAGAGCTCGGCCAGCCGCTGCGCGGAGACCTCGCCGAGCACCCGGACGGGGTCGTTGCCGCAGGTGCGCCACAGCTCGGGGTCCAGCGTCTCGAACAGGTCGCGGGTCTCCGGGTGCCAGGACCAGCGGAGGTTCATCACCAACGTGGAGAGCGGGGCCAGTGCCTCGGGGAGGGAGGCTCGGACGGTGAGTCGACGGAGGGCTCGCACGACGCCGACCCTAGCGGCCCCGGGCGGTCTCACCGAGCCCTGCGTCACACTCTCCCGGGCCCTGGACCGCCGACGTGCCGCGGCTCCCGCACGCCGATAGCGTGACGCCGATGACTGGCCGCGCTGATCTCCGTCTCGGCATCACCGATGTCGCCCCCGTCGTGTCCTGCGGGTCGTTCTCGTCCCGCGCCGTGGTCGGCGAGCACGTGCCGATCACCGCCACCGTGTTCCGCGAGGGGCACGACGCCGTGGCGGCCAACGTGGTCTGGAACCCCCCGGCCACCCCCGGCAAGCGGGCCACCCGCCCGCCGCTGGTGCGGATGGCCCCCTTCGGCCCCGAGCCCGACCGATGGACCGCGACCGTCGTCCCCGACCGGGAGGGCCTGTGGACCTACCAGGTCGAGGCCTGGGACGACCCGATCGCGACCTGGCACCACGCCGTCGAGGTCAAGGTCGAGGCCGGCCAGGGGGCCGAGGACCTCGCCAACGACCTCGAGGAGGGCGCCCTTCTCCTCGACGAGGTGCAGAAGACGGTGCCCCGCGAGCACCGCAGCGCCGTGGCCGCGGCCGCCGTCGCGCTGCGCGACACCTCCCTGGAGCTCACCGCCCGGCTCTCCCCCGCGCTGGCGTCCTCGATGACCGAGCTCCTGCACGCCCACCCGGTGCGCCGGCTGGTCACCCGCTCCCCCCGCTACGAGGTCTGGGTCGACCGGGTCCGAGCGCTCTACGGCTCCTGGTACGAGTTCTTCCCGCGCTCCGAGGGCCCCGTCGTCGCCGGCCGGCCCACGCACGGCACGTTCGCCCAGGCGGCCGAGCGGCTCCCCGCGATCGCCGGGATGGGCTTCGACGTGGTCTACCTGCCCCCGATCCACCCGATCGGCACGGTCAACCGCAAGGGCAAGAACAACACCCTCACCACCGAGGACGGCGACGTCGGCTCCCCGTGGGCCATCGGCAGCGCCGACGGCGGCCACGACGCCGTGCACCCCGAGCTCGGCACGATGGCCGACTTCGAGGCCTTCGTCGCCCGCACCCGTGAGCTGGGCATGGAGGTGGCGCTGGACTTCGCGCTGCAGGCCGCGCCCGACCACCCGTGGGTGACCAGCAACCCGGAGTGGTTCACCACCAAGCCCGACGGCACCATCGCCTACGCGGAGAACCCGCCGAAGAAGTACCAGGACATCTACCCGATCAACTTCGACAACGACCCGGCCGGCATCTACGCCGAGGCGCTGCGGGTGCTGCGGGTCTGGATCGCCGCCGGGGTGAAGGTGTTCCGGGTCGACAACCCGCACACCAAGGCGCTGAACTTCTGGCACTGGGTGATCTGGGAGGTCAAGAAGACCGACCCCGACGTGCTGTTCCTGGCCGAGGCGTTCACCCGCCCGGCGATGATGCACCAGCTGGCCCGGGTCGGCTTCACCCAGAGCTACAGCTACTTCACCTGGCGCACCGAGAAGCAGGAGATCGAGGAGTACGGCCGTGACCTGGCCGGGACCGCGCACTACATGCGGCCCAACTTCTTCGTCAACACCCCGGACATCCTGCACGCGTCGCTGCAGTTCGGCGGCCCGCCGATGTTCAAGATCCGGGCCGTGCTGGCCGCGCTGATGAGCCCCACCTGGGGCGTCTACTCCGGCTTCGAGCTCTTCGAGCACGTCGCGCTCAAGCCGGGCAGCGAGGAGTACCTGGACACCGAGAAGTTCCAGCTCCGGCCCCGTGACTACGCCGCCGCCGAGGCCCAGGGCCGCTCGCTGGCGCCCTACCTCACGATGCTCAACCGGGTCCGCCGCGAGCACCCCGCGCTGCAGCAGCTGCGCACGCTGACCTTCCACCCGGTCGACAACGAGAACCTGCTCTGCTTCTCCAAGACCGACCCGGGCTCCGACGACGCCGTGCTCGTGGTCGTCTCGCTGTCCAGCCAGCACACCCAGGTCGGCACCACGGCCCTGGACCTGTCGGCGCTGGGGATGGACTGGAGCGACCGGTTCACCGTGGTCGACCAGGTCACCGGCGACGAGTACGAGTGGGGCCAGTTCAACTACGTCGAGCTGGACCCCTACCGCGAGCCCGCGCACGTCTTCGCCGTCCGCCGGCACACCCCGTTCGGCTGACCGCGACCCCCGACAGCCACCCCAGACACCCAGAGTCGAGGACCGACCTCCCCATGACCGTGCCCGTCCCCAACGCCGCCCGACCGGGTCTCCCCGCCCCCGGCGCCGATCCGGAGTGGTACAAGCGCGCCGTCTTCTACGAGGTGCTCGTCCGCGGCTTCGCCGACAGCAACGGCGACGGCATCGGCGACCTGCGCGGGATGATCGGCAAGCTGGACTACCTGCAGTGGCTCGGCGTCGACTGCATCTGGCTGCCCCCGTTCTTCGCCTCCCCGCTGCGCGACGGCGGCTACGACGTCGCCGACTACACCGCGGTGCTCCCCGAGTTCGGCGACATCGACGACTTCACCGAGCTGGTCGCCCAGGCTCACGGCCGCGGCATGCGCGTGATCATCGACTTCGTCATGAACCACACCTCGGACCAGCACCCGTGGTTCCAGGCCAGCCGCAACGACCCGGAGGGTCCCTACGGGGACTTCTACGTGTGGAGCGACGACGACACCGAGTACGCCGACGCCCGGATCATCTTCGTCGACACCGAGGTGTCGAACTGGACCTTCGACCCGGTGCGCAAGCAGTACTTCTGGCACCGGTTCTTCAGCCACCAGCCCGACCTGAACTTCGAGAACCCGAAGGTGCAGGAGGCGATCGTCGACGCCCTGCGGTTCTGGCTGGACCTGGGCATCGACGGCTTCCGGCTGGACGCCGTGCCCTACCTCTTCGAGGAGGAGGGCACCAACTGCGAGAACCTCCCGAAGACCCACGAGTTCCTCAAGCACGTCCGCCGGGTGGTCGACGCCGAGTACCCCGACCGGGTCATGCTCTGCGAGGCCAACCAGTGGCCCGCCGACGTCGTCGAGTACTTCGGCGAGGACGGCGACGAGTGCCAGATGGCCTTCCACTTCCCGGTCATGCCGCGGTTGTTCATGGCCGTGCGCCGGGAGCAGCGCTTCCCGATCTCGGAGATCATGGCCCAGACGCCGGCCATCCCGGACAACTGCCAGTGGGGCATCTTCCTGCGCAACCACGACGAGCTGACCCTGGAGATGGTCACCGACGAGGAGCGCGACTACATGTGGGGGGAGTACGCCCAGGACCCCCGGATGAAGGCCAACATCGGCATCCGCCGCCGGCTGGCCCCGCTGCTGGACAACGACCTGGACACCCTCGAGCTGTTCACCGCCCTGCTGCTGTCGCTGCCCGGCTCGCCGGTCATGTACTACGGCGACGAGATCGGCATGGGCGACAACATCTGGCTCGGTGACCGCGACGGCGTCCGCACCCCGATGCAGTGGAGCCCCGACCGCAACGGCGGGTTCTCCACCGCCGACCCCCAGCGGATGCACCTGCCGCTGATCGCCGACCCGGTGTACGGCTACCAGGTCACCAACGTCGAGGGCCAGCTGCGCAACTCCAACTCGCTGCTGCACTGGACCCGCACGCTGATCTCGGTGCGCAAGGAGCACCCGACCTTCGGCGTCGGGAGCTTCACCGAGATCGGCTCGCGCAACCCGACGGTGCTGTCCTTCGTCCGCGAGTTCGGCGACGACGTCGTGCTCTGCGTGAACAACCTGTCCCGCTTCCCGCAGCCGGTGGAGCTCGACCTGCGCCGCTTCGAGGGGTACGTGCCGGTCGAGCTGACCGGGCGGGTGGAGTTCCCCGAGATCGGGGTGCTGCCCTACATGCTCACCCTGGCCGGGCACGGCTTCTACTGGTTCGAGCTGTCCAAGCCCACCGCCGCGGCCACCGCGGAGGACGACGAGGCCTGGGAGACCGCCACCAGCTCCAGCGTGGCCCAGAACCTGCTCGACGCCGGCATCGTCGGCTCGGTCGACGACGCCCCCGGTGGCAGCGGCGGCCTCGGCCTGGAGGGGACCCGATGAGCGCACTGACCGACCTGCTGACCGAGTGGATGCCGCACCAGCGCTGGTTCAGCGGCAAGGGCCGCGAGTGGGCCGGCGTCACCGAGGACGGCTTCTTCCTCGACGAGAGCACCCCCGCGCTCTCGGTGCACCGGGTCCGGGTGGCCTACGCCGACGGCGCCGAGGAGCTCTACCTCGTGCCGCTGTCGTGGCGGGACACCCCGGCCGAGGACCTCGAGCACGCCTTCGTGGGCTCGATCGGCGGCGCCGGCGGGGAGAGCTACGCCTACGACGCGATGCGTGACCGGGAGGCCACCGTCCCGTGGCTGACCCACCTGGTGGCCGCCTCCACCGTGGGGCCGATGCACTTCCACCCGGCCGGGGTCGCCTACATCCCCGAGGGCCTGCCCGGTGACGTGATCTCCACCGAGCAGTCCAACACCTCCCTGGTGTTCGGCGAGACGGCGATCATGAAGCTCTTCCGTCGGCTCGAGCCGGGGCTGAACCCCGACGTCGAGGTGCACGAGGCGCTGCGCCGCACCGAGAACCCGCACATCGCCCCGCTGCTGGGCCACGTGGAGATCGACGACCCGGTCGCCGGCACGGAGCCTGCGACGGTGGCGTTCCTGCAGTTCTTCGTGCCCAACGCCAGCGACGGCTGGCGGCTGGCCACCTCCAGCGTGCGTGACCTCTACGCCGAGGCCGACCTGCACGCCGACGAGGTGGGCGGGGACTTCGCCGGGGAGGCCGAGCGGCTGGGCGAGGCCACCGCCAGCGTGCACCGCGACCTGGCCGCGGTGCTCCCGTCCGCGCCCGCCGCCCCGGGCTGGTACGCCGAGCTGGCGGCCCAGCTGACCGCCCGGCTGGACGCTGCCACCGCGATCGTCCCCGAGCTCGCCGAGCACGCCGAGGGGCTGCGCGCCCTCTACGCCGACGTCGCCGCGGCCACCGAGCCGGTGACCGTCCAGCGGGTGCACGGCGACCTGCACCTGGGGCAGGTGCTGCGCACGACCACCGGCTGGATCGTGCTGGACTTCGAGGGCGAGCCGGCCCGTTCGCTGGCCAGCCGCCGGGAGCCGGACTCCCCGCTGCGCGACGTCGCCGGGATGCTCCGCTCCTTCGACTACGCGGCCAAGCACATGCTCGTGGAGCAGTCCGACGACCCGCAGCGCGCGTACCGCGCGCAGGAGTGGGCAGAGCGCAACCGGAGCGCCTTCTGCGCCGGGTACGCCGCAGCCAGCGGCACCGACCCGGCCGCGTCGGCGCTGCTGCGGGCCTTCGAGGCGGACAAGGCGGTCTACGAGTGCGTCTACGAGGCGCGCAACCGGCCGCACTGGCTCATGATCCCGCTCAGCTCGCTGGCCCGGCTGGCGACCGACGGATGAGGTCTCGGCGCACCGGGGACGGCCCCCCACCCTGCACACGACGGACGGAGCGACGATGACCACCCAGGACGACCCGCAGGACCCGCTCGACCCCCAGGACCTGCAGCGCGCGGTCGAGGAGAAGACCAAGGCCTTCCAGGAGGAGCTCGAGCAGGCCGAGCGCGACCGGCCGAGCAACCCGGGCCAGGGCATCACCGCCGTCCCGGTCATCGCGCCGGCCCCGATCGCCGAGCCCGGCAACCCCTCGGCACCCTCGGCCCCCCAGCCCGAGGCCCCGGACGGCGACCCGGCCGAGGTCTCGCACCCCGAGCCCCGCGAGGACGGCCGGCAGGCCGGCACGGGCGGTGACTCCCCGGCCGAGACCACCGAGATCAGCCCGGCCTCCACCAGCCCGGACGTGGACGACGCCCCGGCTGCCGAGCCCACCTCGCTGGCGTCCGCGGGACGCACCCGCACCCCCCCGCCCCCGGTCAGCACCCCGCCGGTGCCGGTCGGTGAGGACGAGCCGGGTCGGCACGCCGCCGTCATCGGCACGCCGGCGGCTCCCGCCAGCGGTGCGACGGTCTACGACACCCCCGAGCAGGCCCCGCCGGTCGAGCTGGCCCCGGTCAGCGACCCGCAGCCCGGCACCGGCACCTCGGTCGACGGCGAGGCCCTGCGGGCCGTGGTCGAGGGCTGGTCGCACGACCCGCACGGCCTGCTCGGCGCCCACCAGGCCGGCACCGGCTGGGCGGTGCGCACGCTGCGCCCGGACGCGGTGTCCGTCGCCGTCCTCGACGAGGACGGCAGCCGGTACGAGGCCGTCCAGCTGCACGGCGGCGGCGTCTACGAGGCGTCGCTCCCCCGCCAGCCGGGCGACTACCGCGTGGAGGTCGTCTACGGCGACGGGGACGGCGGCACGACCACCGTCACCGCCGACGACCCCTACCGCTGGCTGCCGACCCTGGGCGAGGTCGACCAGCACCTGATCCGCGAGGGCCGGCACGAGCGGCTCTGGGAGGTGCTGGGCGCGCACCTGCGCTCCTACGACACCGCCCGCGGCACCGTCACCGGTGCCTCCTTCGCCGTCTGGGCCCCGAACGCCCGCGGCGTCAAGGTGACCGGCGACTTCGACTGGTGGCAGGCCCGCGCGCTCCCGATGCGCTCGCTGGGCTCCTCCGGCGTGTGGGAGCTGTTCGTCCCCGGCGTCGAGGTCGGCCAGCGCTACCGCTTCCACGTCCTGGGGTCCGACGGGGTCTGGCGGGAGAAGAGCGACCCGATGGCCTTCGCCACCGAGGTCCCGCCGCTGAACGCCTCGGTGGTCACCGAGTCCCGGTACGAGTGGTCCGACGACGCCTGGCTCGCCGACCGCGCCGAGGGCAACTGGCACGAGCGGCCGATCAGCGCCTACGAGGTGCACGTCGCGTCGTGGAAGCAGGGCCTGTCCTACCGCCAGCTCGCCGACGAGCTCGTCGAGTACGCGGTGCACGCCGGCTTCACCCACCTGGAGTTCATGCCGGTCGCCGAGCACCCCTTCGGCGGTTCCTGGGGCTACCAGGTCACCTCCTACTTCGCGCCCTCGGCCCGCTTCGGCGTCCCCGACGACTTCCGCTACCTGGTCGACAAGGCCCACCAGGCCGGCCTCGGCGTGCTCATCGACTGGGTGCCCGCGCACTTCCCCAAGGACGAGTGGGCGCTGGGCCGCTTCGACGGCACCTCGCTCTACGAGCACGGCGACCCCCAGCGCGGCGAGCAGCTGGACTGGGGCACCTACGTCTTCGACTTCGGCCGGTCCGAGGTCCGCAACTTCCTGGTCGCCAACGCCCTCTACTGGCTCAAGGAGTTCCACGTCGACGGCCTGCGCGTGGACGCCGTGGCCTCGATGCTCTACCTGGACTACTCCCGCGAGGAGGGCCAGTGGACGCCGAACGTGCACGGCGGCCGGGAGAACCTCGAGGCCGTGGCGTTCCTGCAGGAGATGAACGCGACGGTCTACCGCGAGGTCCCCGGGGTCATGACCATCGCCGAGGAGTCGACCGCGTGGCCGGGCGTCACCCGGCCCACCTACCTGGGCGGCCTGGGCTTCGGCTTCAAGTGGAACATGGGCTGGATGCACGACTCGCTCGGCTACGTCGAGAAGCAGCCCGTGCACCGCGTCTACCACCACAACCAGCTGACCTTCTCCCTGGTCTACGCCTACAGCGAGAACTACGTGCTGCCGATCAGCCACGACGAGGTCGTGTACGGCAAGGGCTCCCTGCTGCGGAAGATGCCCGGGGACCGCTGGCAGCAGCTGGCCAACCTGCGCGCCTACCTCGCCTACATGTGGGCCCACCCGGGCAAGCAGCTGCTCTTCATGGGCCAGGAGTTCGCCCAGGACGGCGAGTGGGCCGAGTCCCGGTCGCTGGACTGGTGGCACCTCGACGACCCGGCGCACCGGGGGGTGCTGTCGTTGGTGTCGGACCTGAACGGCCGGTACACCCAGAACGAGGCGCTCTGGAGCCAGGACGTCGACCCGGCCGGCTTCCAGTGGATCGACGCCAACGACGCGGCGGGCAACGTGCTGAGCTTCCTGCGCTACGGCAAGGGTGGGCAGGCACTGGCGTGCGTGGCGAACTTCGCCGGGCAGCCGCACGAGGGCTACCGCATCGGGCTGCCGCGGGGCGGGCGCTGGCGTGAGGTGCTGAACACCGACGCCGAGGCCTACGGCGGTTCCGGGGTCGGCAACCTGGGCGGTGTGGACGCCGTCGCCGAGCCGTGGCACGGCCAGCCCTTCTCGGCGACGCTCTCCGCGCCGCCGCTGGGCACCGTCTGGTTCCTGCACGAGGACTGAGCACCTGCGCCCACGGCCCGCCCTCCCGTCCGGACGGCGGGCCGTGGCACGTCCCGGGTTCCCCCACCCGGGTGTCCCGGCACCGCGCCTCGATGCGGGCCGGGGGCGACTCGGCCATGATGGGCGGGCCGCCCGGCCCCCTGCCGGTCCGACGAGAACGGGGAACCATGTCCACGTCGTCCCGCCCGGTGGGCGCCGCTGTCGGCGGTCTGACCCTGGCGCTCGTCCTGTCGGGCTGCGCCGCGTCGATCGTCCCCGGTCAGGCCTCCTCCGCCGAGCCCGCGGTCGTGGACGTGTCCCAGGCCGAGTTCGAGATCTACGGCGCCGGCGACGGCCCGGCCGACGTCACCGCCCGCAACGCCTTCGCCGACCTGAACACCTTCTGGGGGCAGGTCTACCCCGAGGTCTACGGCGAGGACTTCCCCCAGCTCACCGGCGGGTACTTCTCGGTCGACCCGGGTGACTTCGACCCCTCGCAGTACCCGAACGGCGCCGAGCTCCCCTGCGACGCGGGTCCGGCCGACGTGGAGCAGAACGCCTTCTACTGCCCGCCGGAGGCCCCCGGGGGCGACGCGATCGCCTACGACCGGGTCTTCATGCAGGAGCTCTACGACACCTACGGGCGGTTCCTGCCCGCGCTGGTCATGGCGCACGAGTTCGGCCACGCCATCCAGGGCCGCGAGGGCTACCCGGCCGACGACACCTCGATCAACACCGAGACCCAGGCCGACTGCTTCGCCGGCGCCTGGACCCGCTGGGTCTCCGAGGGCAACGCCGCGCACGAGACCATCCGGGCACCCGACCTCGACGACCTGCTCCGCGGGTACATCGTCGTCCGCGACCCGGTGGGCACCGGCGTCGAGGAGGACGGCGCCCACGGCTCCTACTTCGACCGGGTGTCGGCCATCCAGCAGGGCTTCGACGGCGGGGTCGCCTCCTGCCGCGACGGCTTCGAGGACGACCGCCGGTTCACCCAGGGCGAGTTCCAGACCGACGAGGAGGCCCAGTCCGGCGGCAACGCCTCGCCCGAGGAGGTCACCAGCCTGATCGAGTCCGCGCTCCCGGAGTACTACGAGGACTCCTTCCCCGAGGACCTCGGCGCCGACTTCAGCGCGCCCACCATCGAGGCGTTCGAGGGCACCGCCCCGGAGTGCGAGGGCGTCTCCCCCGACGCGAACGTCTACTACTGCGCCGCCGACGACACCGTCGGCTACGACACCGTCGACCTGGCCGACCCGGCCTACAGCGACATCGGGGACTACGCCGTGCTGACCGCGGTCGCCATCCCCTACGGCCTGGCGGCCCGGGAGCAGCGTGGGCTGTCCACCGACGACCAGGACGCGATCCGGTCGGCGGCCTGCCAAGCCGGCGCGTTCTCCGGTGCGGTGCTGAACGCCGAGGTCCCCAGCATCACCATCTCCCCCGGGGACTTCGACGAGGCCGTGCAGTTCCTGCTGACCTACGGCACCGACCGGACGGTGTTCCCCGACGTCGGGCTCAGCGGGTTCCAGCTCGTCGACGTCTTCCGCACCGGCTACCTGCAGGGCCTCACCAGCTGCGGGCTGTGAGGCCCCGCCCGCTCAGAAGAGCGCGGCAGACAACTGGCGGCGAGCGGCCCCCACCCGGGGGTCCTCGTCGCCGACCACGCTGAACAGCTCGACCAGGTGCACCCGGGCTGCGTCCCGGTCCTCACCGGCGGTGCGACGGACGACGTCCAGCAGCCGGGCGAAGGCCCCGTCGACGTCCCCGGTTCCCAGCAGGAAGTCCGCGGCCCGGGTCTGCGCGGCCACGTCGTCGGGGGCGGCGTCGGCCTCGGCCAGCGCGTTCGGGCCGGCCTCCTCGGCCCGCCGGAACAGCTGCACCTGCTTGATCGCCAGCGAGGCGACCGGGTGCGCGGGCTCGGCGTCGAGGACCTGCTGGTAGGCGGCCTCGGCAGCAGCCAGGTCGCCACGGTCCAGCGCCGCCTCGGCGGCGTCCAGGCGGGGGTCCTCGGGCTCCTCGGGCTCAGTGCCCTCGGCACCCTCGGGCAGCCCGCCACCGGTGGTGGCGCCGACCAGCTCGGTGAAGAACTGGCGGGCCTGGTCCTCGGGGATGGCGCCGGTGAACTCGGCGACCAGCTGGCCCTGCCAGACCGCCTTGACCGCGGGGATGCCCTGCACCTTGAGGCCCTGGGCCAGATTGGGGTTGGCGTCCACGTCGACCTTGGCCAGCACCCACGCGCCGCCACCCTCGACGGCGAGCTTCTCCAGCACCGGGGAGAGCTGCTTGCAGGGCCCGCACCACTCGGCCCACAGGTCCAGCACGACCGGGACCTGGAACGAGCGGTCGATCACCTCGGTCTGGAAGGTGGCCTCGTCGACGTCGACCACGGCACCGCCGGGGGCACCGGCCGGGGCGGTCGCGCTCGGCGGCGGGGCGGCCGCGGCGCGGGCGGCAGCGTCCGAGCGGGCCTTCACCGCGGCCAGGTCGACGGCACCGGCCAGCGAGGCGGCCATCTGCGCCTGCTGCGCCGCGGCGCGCGGGTCGGAGGACGGACCGGGGCGGGCAGGGCGGTTCGGCTGCATCCCCCGATCATCCCACCGCCGGGTCGGCCACGCCGAGGGCCGCCCACCCTGGTGACACCGGTCACCCCGGAACCGCCCCAGCCCCCGGTTGCGCGCCTCTGACCTGCACGGGAGCACGACCGGGAGGGCTCCCGGCGGGTTTGCGGTCCTCCCCCCTCGTCTGTCTACGGTGTGGCTCGCCGTCACCGGCAACCGCCACCCGCACCGGGTCGCACCGGGACGGCACCGCCGGTCGAGCCGGAGGGCCCGTGGGGCTGCCGCCGAGCGCCCCTGCCCCTGCTCCTCTCCCCCGCACCGCCCGTCCGTGGCGTGCCCGTGAGGACCGGCGGTCGATGCGAGGAAGGGAGTGCCGCCTGATGGCGACCACCCACCCCACCCAGTCCTGCTCCCCCCGGCCGCTGCTCGGGCGCCTGAGCCGCGTCGTCGTCACCGGCGCCGCCGCGGCCGCCCTGTCCGTCGGCGTGCTGCCCGGCGTCGCCTCGGCCCAGACCGCCGCACCGGCGGCCGCGACGGCCGCCGTCGCCGCCACCCCCTCCCCCGTGGCCCAGGCCGCCGCCGAGACCGCGCTGGCCGAGGTGGGCAAGGGCTACGCCTACGGCGGCAACGGTCCCGCGTCCTTCGACTGCTCCGGCCTGACCACCGCTGCGTTCGCCGCGCACGGTGTGGCGCTGCCGCGCACCAGCAGCGCCCAGGCGCAGGTCGGCCACTTCGTGTCCCGGGCCGACCTGATCCCCGGTGACCTCGTCTTCTACTACTCCCCGGTCAGCCACGTCGGGGTCTACGTCGGCAACGGCCAGATCGTGAACGCGCTCAACTCGAGCACCGGCGTGACCGTCAGCAGCGTGGACATGGCCGGCTACACCACGGCCCGCCGCGTCGCCTAGCCCCGCGTCTCCCGGGCCCCTGCCCTCCGGTCCCCGCCCGATGTGACATCGAGCGGTGTCGGGCCCTCTCGTCACCGCTCGTTGTCACATCCGGGGCCCGCGGGTGCAGGGGCCGGGGCTGTGGACGGCGGGAGCGGGCGGCGGCCCCGGTACTCGACGATGCGTCGGTGCCCCCCACCCCGGCCTGTCCACCCCGACTGCGCGCCACCGTCTTCCGCGGGTCGGAGGCCGTCGCCCGCGGTGACCTGACCCGGGCACAGCTGCGGTCCCGGGCCTTCCACAGGCTCTTCCGCGACGTCCACGCCGGGCCCGACGTCGTCCGGACACACCGGCTGCGCACGGAGGCAGCCGCGCGGCTGCTGCTGCCCGGTGCCGTCGCGACCGGGCGGAGCGCCGCCGTCCTGTGGGGCGTCGACCTGGCCGGCCCGGACGACGACGTCGAGCTGACGCTGCCACCCGGCTGCACCTCCGGACGGGTCCAGGGCATACAGGTCCGACGCAGGAGCCTGCCGCCGACCGACGTGGTCGTGCGGCACCGGGTCCCGGTGACGTCTCTCCTGCGCACTGGTCTCGACCTGGCCGTCGCCGCTCCTCGGGACGAGGCCGTAGTGCTGGTGGACCGCTTCCTGGCCGGCGTCCCCGTGACGGCGTCCGAGCTGCTGGCGGCAGCCGCGGCCGACGCGGCGCGGGGGGCCCGCCAGGCCGAGGTCGTGGTCCGGTTGGCCGACGGTCTGGCCGGGTCCCCGCAGGAGACCCTGCTACGCCTGCTGCTGCACCGATCCCGGCTCCCCCGGCCGGTGGCCCAGTTCCGCGTGGTGCACGGCAGGCGGGAGGTCGCCCGGGTCGACTTCGCGTGGCCCGAGCAACGGGTCGCCGTGGAGTACGACGGGCTGTGGCACGGCGACCCGACCCAGTTCCGCCGGGACCGGGCCCGGTTGAACCGGCTCACGGCAGCCGGGTGGCGGGTCGTCTTCGTCACCGCCGCCGACCTCCGCGACCCGAGGGCGCTGGTGGCCAGGATCGACCGCGAGCTGCGCCGCACGATGTGACTCGTTGCGGTGTCCGGGCGCGCAGACACCGCTGGATGTCACATCGAGGGGCCTGCGGCGGGCTTCAGGCAGGGGACGTCGCGGACGCCGAAGACGCGCTTGAGGGCGACCCGGGCGGCGTTGTCGCCGCACATCCCGTGCACGGCCGGGCCGGGCGGGGTGGCCGCCGAGGCGAGGAAGACGTTGTCGATCGGCGTCCGGTAGGTGTTCCAGCGGGGCACCGGGCGGGCGAGCATCTGGCGCAGCGAGGCCTCGCCGTTGGAGATGTCCCCGCCGACGTCGTTGGGGTTCCACTGCTCCATCTGCGGCGCCGTCATCGTCGCCCGGGCCAGGATCGTGTCCCGGAACCCCGGGGCGAACCGCTCGACCTGGGCCTCGATCTGCTCGGTCATGTCCACCGTCGAGCCGTGCGGCACGTGCACGTAGGCCCAGAACACGTGCTTGCCCTCCGGCGCCCGGGTCGGGTCGACCACGGTGGGCTGCACGGCCAGCACGTAGGGCTTGTCGGTGATCCGACCGGCCGCGGGCGCAGCCTCGCCGGCGATCGTCTCGGCGAGGGTGCCGGCCACGTGCAGCGTGCCGGCCCGGCGGACGTCGGGGTGCGTCCACGGCACCGGGTCCGACAGTGCCCAGTCGATCTTGAAGACACCGGGCCCGTGCTTGTAGCGGGTCACCCAACGGGCGTAGCCGGGGTGCATCCGGTCGCCGGCCATCGCCACGAAGGCGCCGGGCGAGGTGTCCAGCAGCACCGCGGGGACGCCGTCGAACTCGCGCAGGTCGGTGACCTCGTGGCCGAGCTCGACCGAGCCGCCCTGCTGCTCCAGGGCGGTGACCATGGCGTCGGCCATCTTCTGGGTGCCGCCCTCGGGCAGCGGCCAGCCGCGGTGGTGGGCCAGCATCGACAGCACCATCCCCAGGCCGGCGGTGAGCGGCCGGGTGAGGTCGAGCATCCCGTGGGCGGCCGCCCCGCCGAGCAGGGCCTGCGCCTGGTCGCCGTCGAAGGCCTTGCGGGCCAGCCAGCTGACGTTGGGCAACGCGTTGAGCGCGAAGCGGGTGATCGCCGGGATGCTCCGGGTGGGGAGCCGGCGGAACGCCGAGGACAGGAAGAAGTCGATGACGTCGGTGCCGTGCTCGACCAGCTCGCCGAACAGCATCCGGTAGGCGTCGCCGTCGGCGCCCAGCCCGGCGGCGGTCTGCTCCAGCGAGCGGTACGCCAGCGCGGCGCGGCCCCCGTCCAGGGGGTGGGCGTAGGCCACCTCGGGGTGCAGCATCCGCACGCCGCGGGACTCCCAGTCGAACTCGCGGAAGAACGGCGAGGCCACGCCCATCGGGTGCACCGCGGAGCAGATGTCGTGCTGGAACCCGGGGAGGGTGACCTCCTCGGTGCGCATCCCGCCGCCGGGCCGGTCGCCCCGCTCGACGACCTGCACCCGCAGGCCCGCGGCCGACAGGCGCAGGGCCGCGGCCAGTCCGTTGGGGCCGGCTCCGACGACGACGGCGTCCGGCTTCGAGGTCATGGACGCCAGTCTGCCCCGCTGCGCGTCAGAGCCGCCCGACGAGCTCGTCGGCGGCCGCGTACGGGTCCAGCTCGCCGGCCACCACCCGGTCGGCGAGGGCGTCGATGGCGGCCGCACCGCCCACGTCGCCCATCCGACGGCGCAGCTCGCCGACGGCGATCGCCTCGACCTCCCGGGCGGCCCGCACCCGACGCCGGCGCACCCCCTCGCCCGAGGAGGCCAGCCAGTCGCGGTGGTCCTCGACCGCGGCCAGCACCTCGTCGATCCCCTCGTCCCGGGCCGCCACGGTCCGCAGCACCGGCGGCGTCCAGCCCGACGCGGGCGCCATCGTCAGCATCGAGCGCAGCTCGCGGGCGGTGCGGTCGGCGCCGTCCCGGTCGGCCTTGTTGACCACCAGCACGTCGGCGACCTCCAGGATGCCGGCCTTGGCCGCCTGCACCCCGTCGCCCATCCCAGGCGCGACCAGCACCAGCGTGGTGTCGGCCAGCGAGGCCACCTCCAGCTCGGACTGACCCACCCCCACGGTCTCCACGACGACGACGTCGCAGCCCGCCGCGTCGAGCACCCGCAGCGCTTGCGGGGTGGCCCAGGACAGCCCGCCCAGGTGGCCGCGGGAGGCCATCGACCGGACGTACACCCCGGGGTCCTCGGCGTGGACGCCCATCCGGACCCGGTCCCCGAGCAGGGCACCACCGGAGAACGGCGAGGACGGGTCGACGGCCAGCACCCCGACCCGCTTGCCGGCCGCCCGCAGACCGGTCACCAGCGCCGTCGTCGACGTGGACTTGCCCACGCCGGGCGGGCCGGTGACCCCCAGCACCTGGGCGTTGCCGGTGTGCGGGGCCAGCGCGGCGGCGACCTCGCGCAGCAGGGGGCTCTCCTGCTCGACCAGCGAGATCAGCCGGGCCACCGACCGGGGGTCGCCGTCCCGGGCGCCGGTGACGAGCGCACCGACGTCCGGGGAGCGGCGTCCCACGCTCAGGCGGCGGGCACGTGCAGGACCAGGGCGTCGCCCTGGCCGCCGCCGCCGCACAGCGCGGCAGCACCGACGCCGCCGCCGCGGCGCTTGAGCTCCAGCGCGAGGTGCAGGGCGATCCGGGCGCCGCTCATGCCCACCGGGTGGCCCAGCGCGATGGCCCCGCCGTTGACGTTGACGCGCTCCGGGTCGAGGCCCAGCTCCCAGGTGGAGACGATGCCGACCGCGGCGAAGGCCTCGTTGATCTCGACGAGGTCCAGGTCGGTCGGGTCGATGCCCTCGCGGGCGCAGGCCGCGGCGATCGCCCGGGAGGGCTGCTGCTGCAGCGAGGCGTCCGGGCCGGCGACGACGCCGTGCGCGCCGATCTCGGCCAGCACGGTGAGCCCGAGCTCGGCGGCCTTGGCCGCGCTCATCACCACGACCGCGGCAGCACCGTCGGAGATCTGCGAGGCCGTGCCGGCGGTGATCGTGCCGTCCTTCGCGAACGCCGGCTTGAGCCGACCCAGGGACTCCGTCGTGGTGTCGGCGCGGATGCCCTCGTCCTCGCGGAACTCGATCGGGTCGCCCTTCCGCTGCGGGATGGAGACGGTGACGATCTCGTCGTCGAACAGGCCGTTCTTGTGCGCGGCCGCCGCACGCTGGTGGCTGGCCGCACCGAAGGCGTCCTGCTCCTCGCGGGTGAGGGCGTACTGCGCGTTGTGCTGCTCGGTGAGCACGCCCATGGCGACCTGGTCGAAGGTGTCCGAGAGCCCGTCGTGGCTCATCGAGTCCACCAGCGCGGTGTCGCCGAACTTCGTGCCCGAGCGGGAGTTCGCCAGCAGGTGCGGGGCCTGGGTCATCGACTCCATGCCCCCGGCGACGACGACGTCGAACTCACCGGCGCGGATCAGCTGGTCGGCCAGCGCGATCGCGTCCAGCCCGGACAGGCAGACCTTGTTCAGGGTGAAGGAGGGCACCGACATCGGGATGCCGCCGGCGACCGCGGCCGGACGGGCCGGGTTCTGGCCGGCGCCAGCCCCGATGACCTGGCCCATGATCACGTAGTCGACCTGGTCGCCGGTGATGCCGGCCTTCTCCAGGGCGCCCTTGATGGCGACGCCGCCCAGGTCGGCTGCCGAGAAGTCCTTGAGCGAGCCGAGCAGTCGACCCATCGGGGTGCGGGCGCCTCCGACGATGACGGAACGGTTCTTGGCTGCGGGTCGGGTCATGCGGGCCTCCACTCGGTCAGGCCACCCTCGTTGGCAGCCTCGTCCGGTCTCCGAGGATAGGGCGGGCCGCGGCGCGGGTGCCGGGTGTACGTGCCCGGCAGACGGGTAGTGCACAACCGACTTCGTCCCGAGACCCAGGAGGAACACCATGGCCACGCTGACCGTCGGCACCGAGAACAGCGCACCGATCGACCTCTACTACGAGGACCACGGCTCCGGCCGTCCGGTCGTGCTGATCCACGGCTGGCCGCTGTCGGGAAAGTCGTGGGAGGCCCAGGTCCCCGCGCTGGTCGAGGCCGGCCACCGCGTGGTCACCTACGACCGCCGCGGCTTCGGCGAGTCGTCCAAGCCGTTCGAGGGCTACGACTACGACACCTTTGCCGCCGACCTCGACGCGCTGCTCACCCACCTCGACCTGACCGACGTCACCCTGGTCGGCTTCTCGATGGGTGGCGGTGAGGTGGTCCGCTACGTCTCCCGCTACGGCACCGACCGCATCCACTCGGCCGTGCTCGCCGCCGCCGTCCCGCCGTACCTCTACAAGAGCGACGACAACCCCGACGGCGGGCTGGACGACGCCACCATCGAGTCCTTCCAGGCCGGCGTCACCGGTGACCGGTTCGCCTTCCTCGAGGACTTCACCGAGAACTTCTTCGCCGCCGGCGACAAGGGCGACCTGGTGAGCTCGGCGCAGAAGGCCTTCGCCCGGCAGATCGCCAACGTGGCCTCCCCCAAGGGCACGCTGGACTGCATCACCGCCTTCGGCCGCACCGACTTCCGCGGCGACGTCGCGAAGATGACCGTGCCGACCCTGGTCATCCACGGCGACAGCGACGGGGTCGTCCCCTTCGAGGTCTCCGGCAAGCGCTCCGCGGAGCTGATCGAAGGCGCCGAGCTGGTCGTCATCGAGGGCGGCCCGCACGGCATCAACGCCAGCCACCCGCAGGAGTTCAACACCGCGCTCGTCCAGTTCCTGGCCGAGTAAGAGCCCCCACCGGTGCCCGTCGTCCCCCCGGGGCGGCGGGCACCGCTGTGTCCAGGGTCACCGCCTCCCGGGGCTGCCCGCGACGCCGGTGCGCGGCAGCATGCGCCCATGAGCGTCGACGAAGCCGCCAGCCCCACCGGCCTGCCCACCGAGCTGTTCACCACGATCGACCACGTGGGGATCGCCGTCCCCGACCTGGACGAGGCGATCGCCTTCTACGACCGGGCCTTCGGCATCCGGTCGGTGCACGAGGAGACCAACGAGGAGCAGGGCGTCCGCGAGGCGATGCTCGCCGTCGGCGACGGCCAGACCCGCATCCAGCTCCTGGCCCCCCTGACGCCGGAGTCCACGATCGCGAAGTTCATCGGGCGGTCCGGGCCGGGTCTGCAGCAGCTGGCCTTCCGGGTCGCCGACCTGGACGCGGTCAGTGCCGTGCTGCGTGAGCGTGGCCTGCGCCTTCTCTACGACCAGGCCCGACGGGGCACCTCGGACAGCCGGGTCAACTTCGTGCACCCCAAGGACGCCGGGGGCGTGCTCGTCGAGCTCGTCGAGCCGGCCGCACACCACTGATCACTACTCGCCAGTAACATCCGACAGCGCACCACCCGCTCCTCCGAGCCAACGACGACCCGGGAGACACACGTGAACGAGATCAGGGACGCGATCCTGTCCGACCACCTCAGCGACATCGGGGGGCTGGCCGTGCCGGACTCCTACCGAGCGGTGCTGGTGCGCAAGGACGAGCAGGACATGTTCGAGGGCCTGCCCACCAAGGAGAAGGACCCACGGAAGTCCCTCCACGTGGAGGAGGTGGCCACCCCCGAGCTCGGGCCCGGCGAGGCGATCGTCGCCGTGATGGCCAGCTCGGTGAACTACAACACCGTGTGGACGTCGATCTTCGAGCCGGTGAGCACGTTCGGGTTCCTGGCCCGCTACGGCAAGCTCTCCGAGCTCACGAAGAAGCACGACCTGCCCTACCACGTGGTGGGCTCGGACCTGGCCGGCGTCGTGCTGCAGGTGGGCCCCGGGGTGAACCGGTGGAAGGCCGGCGACGAGGTGGTCGCGCACTGTCTGTCCGTGGAGCTGGAGGACCCGGCCGGCCACGACGACACGATGATGGACCCGCAGCAGCGGATCTGGGGCTTCGAGACGAACTTCGGCGGTCTGGCCGAGCTCGCGCTGGTCAAGAGCAACCAGCTCATGCCCAAGCCCGACCACCTCACCTGGGAGGAGGCGGCCGCCCCGGGGCTGGTCAACTCCACCGCCTACCGCCAGCTGGTGAGCCACAACGGCGCGAACATGAAGCAGGGCGACACCGTCCTGATCTGGGGCGCCTCGGGCGGACTGGGCTCCTACGCCACCCAGATGGCCCTCAACGGCGGCGCCATCCCGGTCTGCGTGGTCTCCAGCCCGGAGAAGGCCGAGATCGTCCGGAGGATGGGCGCGGACCTGGTCATCGACCGCTCGGCCGAGGGCTACGCCTTCTGGAAGGACGAGGCCACCCAGGACCAGAAGGAGTGGCAGCGGCTGGGCAAGAAGATCCGGGAGCTCACCGGCGGCGACGACCCCGACATCGTCTTCGAGCACCCGGGCCGGGAGACCTTCGGCGCCAGCGTCTACGTGGCCAAGAAGGGCGGCACGATCGTCACCTGCGCCTCGACCAGCGGCTACATGCACGAGTACGACAACCGGTACCTCTGGATGAACCTCAAGCGGATCATCGGCTCGCACTTCGCGAACTACCGCGAGGCGTGGGAGGCCAACCGGCTCATCGACAAGGGCCTGATCCACCCCACGCTGTCCAAGGTCTACGGCATGGACGACGTCGGCCAGGCCGCCCTCGACGTCCACCGCAACGCCCACCAGGGCAAGGTCGGCGTGCTCACCCTGGCCCCCGAGGAGGGGCTCGGCGTGCGCGACGAGGCCAAGCGGGCCCAGCACCTGGACGCGATCAACCGCTTCCGCGGACTCTGAAGGAAGGACCCCGTCGCCCCCCACCACGTGCTCCGCACGCGGCGGGACCCGGCGACGGGGCCGTTCCATCGGGCTCGTCTTCTGCGAGGATCAGGTCATGAGCGACCCCCGCCCCGACCTGCTGCCGCTCCGCGAGGCCACCTACTCCTTCGAGGTGGTCCGCAAGGGCTACGACCGCGACCAGGTGGCCGAGGCCATCGAACGCCTGGACGCCGACCTGCGCGTCACGATGGCCGACCGGGACGCCGCCGCGACCCGCTCGTCGGACCTGGCCGCCCAGCTCTCGGCGCTGCACCAGGAGATGGAGGGCCTGCGACGCAAGGCCGCGAGTGCCGGGGCGCCCACCTTCGAGAACATGGGCGAGCGCATCTCGCACATGCTGCGGCTGGCCGAGGAGGAGGCCGCGGAGATCCGCCGGTCCGCCCAGGAGGAGGCAGAAGGGGTCCGCGAGCGCATCGCCGCCGACGACCAGACCGCCCGCCAACGGCACGCCGCCGCCGAGGCCGAGGTCCAGCGGCTGGTCGGCGAGGCCCGCCAGCAGGCCGAGCAGGCCACCACCGAGGCCCGGACCGCCGCCGAGGAGCAGCTGACCGCAGCCCAGGAGCGGGTCGCCCGCCTCGACGCCGAGTCCCAGGCCCGGCGGACCAAGATCGAGGAGGACTTCGAGATCGCCCAGCGGTCGCGCCGCACCGAGGCCGCGCGCCTGGAGGAGGAGCGGGACCGC
The DNA here is from genome assembly GCF_001424455.1 of Geodermatophilus sp. Leaf369. Lineage (NCBI taxonomy): Bacteria > Bacillati > Actinomycetota > Actinomycetes > Geodermatophilales > Geodermatophilaceae > Geodermatophilus > Geodermatophilus sp. Leaf369. The sequence continues at coordinate 201,821 of NZ_LMQA01000003.1, forward strand.
GGCTCGCAGCAGGCCGCCGAGCAGCGGGTGGCCGCCGCCCAGGAGCACGCGGCCGGTCTCGTCGCCGACGCCGAGGCGCAGGCGGCCTCCATCCGCCGGGTGCGGGAGGAGCTGACCTCCCGGTTGCACGAGGTGCGGACCCTGCTCGGGAAGCTCCCGGACCTGGGCGACCGCCCCGACCCGCAGGCCCCGGAGTCGCCCCGGCAGCAGCCCGCCCCGACGCCCCAGCAGGGCCAGCCGGCCCCCGCCGGCGCAGCGCAGGCCGGCGCCGGCCGTCCGTCCGCCCCGGCGGCGCCGGCGTCGACCGGCTCCACGGCTGCCTCGGCGACCCCGCCGGCCACGCCGGCCACCACCACGGACGACGACGGCGGCCCCTCGACCGCCGTGCAGCCCGCCGTCCGGGACGTCCCGGCCACCGGCAGCCAGCCGGTGCAGCAGGGGACCCGTCGCTGACCTGCCCGAGGGCCCCGCACGGGGCGACCAGCACGGTCCACCACCGCCCGTCCGCCCCTCCGGCAGGCGGGCGGTCGGCGTTCCCGGGCTGGCCTCTGCTCACCCAGCGTGGCAAGATCAACACGGAGACCGACCCGTCTCGCTGGTGCTGACGGGTCCCGCCGTGGAGGGGGACCGTGTCCGAGCCCCGGTGGCACGCGCTGGCCCCGCTGTCTGCCGTGCTGGTCACGGCCCTGGTGGGTGCCCGTGACCTCCGCAGCACCCCGCTGGCCGACGACGGCGCGCTCACCGCGCCGGCCTGGTCCTGGCTGCAGGGGGGCCCGGCCCCCGCGCCCCTGACCCCCGAGGGCCTGGGGACCCTGCACACCGCCGCGTGGGCCACCGTCACCCGGGCGTTCGACCGCTACGACGGGCTCGCCGCTGCCGGCCGCGAGCTGCTGTGGACCACCCTGGTGGTCTCGGCGCTGCTGCTGTGGCGGGTCGCCCGCCGGACCGGACTGGGCAACGGCGCCGCCACGGTCGCCGTGCTGTCGTTCGGTGCGGTGCCCGGGCTGGTCGTGCTGCACGCGGTCAGCACCCCGGCCGCGCTGGCCGTGCCCTGGCTGCTGCTGGCCGCGCTGCTCGCCCGGACCCGGCACGTCCTGACCCGGGTGGCCGCCGCACCCGCCGTCGTCCCCGCCGTGCTGCTCGCGCCGGACGTCGCCCTGCTGGTGGTGGCCGGACTGGCGGGCGCACTGGCCGCGGACCGGGTCGCCCGCGGCTGGTCGGGCACCGCCCGGCTCGTGATCGCCGGCCTGCTCGCCCCCGTCTTCGTGGGCCTGGTGCTCCTGCTGCCCCGCTGGGACCCCCAGCCCGACGTGAGCGCGCCGTGGGCCGCCGGGGAGACCCGGTCGGTCCTGCTCACCGCCGCCCTGCTCGCCGCCGGGGCGCTGGCGGCCTGGGTGCTCCCCCGCTGGCGTCCCCCGGCAGCCGCCCTCGCCGTCACGACGCTGGCCGCCGTCGCGCCCCCCGGCCGGTTCTCCGCCCTCGTCGTCTGCCTGCCCGTCGGTGCCCTGCTCCTCGGCGCTCTGGTCCAGTGGTCGGCCGCGCGACCCGGCCTGGCCCGGGTGCGACCGGCCGCTGCCGCACTCGGTGTGGTCGGCCTGGCCGCGGCACTCGTCCTGGCCGCGGTGGCCCTCCCCCGCGCCCCGGTCGACGACTTCGGCGCGGCCGACCGGGCCGACCTCGTGGACTGGCTGGCCGAGCAGGTGCCGGCGGGCACCCCGGTGGCCGCCACCGGCCTGCTGGCCCGCGACCTGGCCCGGGACGGCGTCCCGGTGGGTCCCGGCGGGCTGGTGGTGACCCGCGGCGCGACCGACGCCGAGGTGCTCGCGCGGTTCGGCTCGGATCCGGCCACCACACTCGTCGTCGTGGACCCCCGGACGGTCCCGCCGACCGCCGAGCAGGCCGAGTCCCGACGGCAGCTCTCGGCCGCCCTGCTGACCAACCCCACCACCGCCGACGCCGGGCAGGCCACCGGCGTCCTGCTCTCCGGGGACGTCGACCCCCGGCTGCTGACCCTGCTCGCCGGGATCGCGGCCCGGTACGGCGTCGGGTTGTCGGCCCTGCCCGCGGTGCCCGGCGAGGTGGCGCCCACGATCCGCGAGGCCGTGGTGGACAGCGTCGGCGGCGTGCGGCTCGCCGACGACCCCGCACTGGCCGACGTGGTCCGCGCGTGGCTCGACGCGCAGCTCGCGCCGTACGCCCCCGACCGGGTCGAAGCCGTCCCCGGTGGGCTGCTGATCGGCTACGACCACCTGCCCGACCCCGACCGGGTGGTCAGCGGCGCCACCGGGTGAGCGCACCCGCCCGGGGCCCGGCATCATGGTGACGGACCGGTCACGGTCCGCCCCCGTCGCCCCGCACCACGAGGAGAGCACTGTGCCGTCCCGGCTGACCCGAGGTCTCTCCGTCCTGCTGCTCACCGGGCTCCTCGCCCTGGTCGGTGGCACCTCGGCGGCGAGCGCGGCCGACGGCGGGATGCTCCGCCTGGCGCACCTGTCCCCCGACACCCCCTCCGTCGACGTCTACGTCGACTCGGTGAGCACGCCGGACACCGGCATCGTGCTGGCCGGGGTCTCCTACGGCGCGGTCTCGGGCTACCAGTCGGTCCCGGCCGGCACCTACACCGTGTCGATGCGGGCCGCCGGGGCCGCGGCGACGTCGGCCCCGGTGCTGTCCACGACCGTCACCGTCGACTCCGGCACCGCCTGGACCGTCGCGGGCGTCGGCACCTTCGCCGACCTCGGCCTGGCCGTCATCTCCGACGACCTGACGCTCCCCGCCGCCGGCGACGCCCGGGCGCGGGTCATCAACGCCGCCCAGACCCTCAGCCCGGCGACCGTCACGCTGGCCGACGGCGCCGACGTCGCGGCCGGGCTGGCCTTCCCCGACCAGAGCTCCTACGTCACGGTCCCCGGCGGCCAGACCACCCTGCAGGTGAGCGGTGGCTCCAGCGCCGCGACCGACCTCCCCGTCGAGCTCGCCGACGGCTCCACCTACACGGTCCTGCTGCTGGACACCGGTTCCGGTGTCGAGGTGCAGACCGTGCTGGACGCCGCCTCCCCGGGCGTCGTCCCGACCGGCGGCGTCGAGGCCGGCGGCGGTGGCGCTGCCGGCAGCCTGCTCCCGGTGGGCTTCGGGGCCGTCGCCGCGGTGGCCCTGGTCGGGCTGCTGGCCACCGCCGGCCGTCGGCTGCCGCACCGGCACGCCGGTGCCGCCCGGCACGCGGCCTGACCCCTCCCTCCGACAGCGCGACCGCGCCGTGCCCACGCACGCCGTCCACCGGCACCGCCGTCGCCGCCCGGGGCTGAACGCCCTGCGGCTGGCGCTGGCGGTCCTCGCCGTCACCGCCGGGGTCGTCGCCCTCACCGCGCCGGGGGCCTCCCCCACCGTGGCCGGTTCGCCACCCGCACCGGAGATCCGGGCCGCCGCCGGGACCACCGGTGCGGCGCCCACGCCGGTGTCGGTGTCGGTGCCCTCGGTGGGACTCGCCAGCAGCCTGGTGGACATCGGCGTGGACGACGCCGGCGCCCTGGTGCCCCCGGCGGACTACCAGCAGGCCGGCTGGTTCGACGCCGGTCCGGCCCCGGGCCAGGTCGGCCCGGCCGTGCTCGCCGGCCACGTGGACTCCCGCAGCGGACCCGCGGTCTTCTACCGACTCGAGGAGATCGAGGTCGGCGCCCAGGTGCTCGTCGGACGTGCGGACGGCAGCACCGTGACCTTCGAGGTCACCCGGGTCGCGGAGTACCCCAAGACCGAGTTCGCGACCGCCGAGGTCTACGGGCCGACCGTCGACGCCCAGCTGCGGCTCATCACCTGCGGCGGGGAGTTCGACCGCTCCCGCCGCAGCTACACCGACAACGTGGTGGTCTTCGCCCGCCAGGTCTAGTGCCGGCGGTCCCGCGAACGCCAGCAGACGGTGTGCCAGTGCCGGCGCCAGTCCACCGAGGACTCGGTGTCCCAGGGGTCGAGGTCGGAGTCCCGGGCGTAGACCGGCCAGGTGACCACGTGCGGCGTCCCCGGCCGGATCTCCTGGTCGCACCCCGGGCACCGGTAGGTGCGGGTGCTGGCCGCCCCGCTGACCGGGCGCACCACCCAGTCGCCGTCGCCCGCGCTCTCGACCGGCTCGGGCCGGGTGAGCGGTGGTCGGCCGGTCGCGTTCGGCCGCCGCCGTCCCCTGCCCATGTCGGGGACGACGGTACCGGCGCGTGCCTCAGCGGGCCGTGTGGTCAGCGCGAGGTGTGGTCAGCGGGAGGTGTGGTCGCGGAAGCCCCGGCCGGTCTTGCGGCCCAGGTAGCCCGCGGTCACCAGGTGCTCCAGCAGCGGGGCCGGGGCGAACCCCGGCTCACGGAACTCGGTGTACAGCTCCCGCTCGATGGCCAGCGACACGTCCAGCCCCACGACGTCCAGCAGCTCGAAGGGCCCCATCGGGTACCCGCAGCCGACCTTCATCGCCGCGTCGATGTCGTCGGCGCTGGCGTAGTGCGCCTGCAGCATCTTGACCGCGTCGTTGAGGTAGGGGAACAGCAGGGCGTTGACGATGAACCCGGCCCGGTCGGTGCAGGACACCGCGTGCTTGCCCAGCTGGGCGCAGACGGCGTGCGCGGTGGCCGCGACGTCGGGGTCGGTGGCGATGGTGGAGACCACCTCGACCAGCTTCATCACCGGGGCGGGGTTGAAGAAGTGCAGCCCGACGACGTCGCCGGGGCGCTCGCTGGCCTTCGCGCACTCGATGACCGGCAGGCTGGAGGTCGTCGTGGCGAGCACCGCGCCGGGCCGGCAGATCTCGCCCAGCGCCGCGAACAGCGTCTGCTTGACCGCCAGCGACTCGACCACGGCCTCGACCACCAGGTCGACGTCGGCCAGGTCGTCCAGCGCGGTGCTGCCGGTGACCCGGCCGAGCACCTCGTCGCGGGTGGCCTCGTCGAGCCGGCCGCGCACGACCTGCTTGTCCAGGCTCTTCGCCAGCGCCTTCTGCACCGCCTCGACCTTCTCCGGCGCGCGGGCGACGAACAGGGTGTCGAAGCCGCCCTTGGCGAAGACCTCGATCATCCCGGTGGCCATCGTCCCGGAGCCGACGACGCCGACCCGGCGCACCGGGCGGGCTCCCTCGGCCGCACCGCCCTCGGTCGGGGTGGCCGCGTCGGGCACCACGTCGGCGGAGTCCCGGCCGGCGTAGGTGTAGAAGCCGCGACCGGACTTCCGGCCCAGCAGACCGGCGGTCATCATCTGCTTGATCATCGGTGCCGGGGCGTGCAGCCGGTCCCGGGACTGCCGGTACATCGTGTCCAGGATCTCGTAGGCGGTGTCGATCCCGATCAGGTCCATCAGCGCCAGCGGACCCATCGGCAGGCCGCAGCCCAGCCGCATGGCCGCGTCGACGTCCTCGCGGCTGGCGTAGCGGCTCTCCAGCATCGAGACGGCGTGGTTGAGGTAGCCGAACAGCAGGGCGTTGGCGATGAAGCCGGCCTTGTCCCCGATGGTCACGTCGGTCTTGCCGAGCCGGGCGGCGAGCGCCTCGACGTCCTCGACCACCGAGGGCTCGGTGACCACCGTCCGGACGAGCTCCACCAGCTTCATGACCGGGGCCGGGTTGAAGAAGTGCATCCCGACGACCTTGCTCGGCCGGCCGGTGGCCACCGACAGCTCGGTCACCGACAGGCTCGAGGTGTTCGTGGCCAGGATGGTGTCCGGCGGGCAGATGCCGTCGAGCTCGGCGAAGAGCGCGGTCTTCAGCTCCATCCGCTCGGGCACGGCCTCGACGACGAGCTCGGCGTCGGCCAGGTCGGTCAGCGCGGTGGTGAACCGGACCCGGTCCAGCATCGCGGCCTGGTCGGCGATGTCGAGCTTGCCCCGCTCCACGGCCTTGTCGGTGGACTGCTGCACGTGGGCCCGACCGCGCTCGAGGGCAGAGGCGTCGATCTCCACAGCGGTGACCTGGAGCCCGGCCCGGGCCAGCACCTCGACGATCCCGGCACCCATGGTGCCCAGTCCGACGACGCCGACCTCGCTGAGTTCTCTGGCCACGGTGCCACTCCCTCGTCACGGCGCGACCTCGTCGTCGCAGCCCGTGCCGCCGGAGTCTGCCAGACCTGGTTACTGGCCGGTAACCACCATGGCGGTGACGGTCACCCGACCCGTCAGAACAGCCGGGCGGACGGGTCGTCGGTGCCCTTCAGGACGGCGTAGTCGACAGTGAGGCAGTCGATCCCCCGGTCGGCGGCCAGCACCCGGGCCTGGGGCTTGATCTCCTGGGCGGCGAACACGCCCTTGACCGGGGCCAGCAGCGGGTCGCGGTTGAGCAGCTCCAGGTAGCGGGTCAGCTGCTCCACGCCGTCGATCTCCCCGCGCCGCTTGATCTCCACCGCGACCACGGCGCCCCCGGCGTCCCGGCACAGCAGGTCGACCGGCCCGATCGCGGTGGGGTACTCCCGGCGCACCAGCGACCAGCCGGCCCCGAAGGTCTCCACGTGCAGGGCGAGCAGCCGCTGCAGCTCGGCCTCCACGCCGTCCTTCTGCAGGCCGGGGTCGGGCCCCAGCTCGTGCTTGACGTCGTGCACCACCGACTCGATGGTGACGATGAGCTGCTCACCGGCCTTGTTGGTCACCGTCCAGGTGCCCGCACCGTCGACCAGCTCGTCCCTCAGGGAGCACGGGGGGCTCATCCAGTTCAGCGGCTTGTAGGCCCGGTCGTCGGCGTGCACCGACACCGACCCGTCGGCCTTCACCAGGAGCAGACGGGTGGCCAGCGGCAGGTGGGCGGTGAGCCGACCGACGTAGTCCACGGAGCACTTCGCGATGACCAGACGCACGGGCGCCGACGCTACCGCGCCGACGCCCGTGCTCCGTACCGGTGACTCAGACCGTGGCGGGCTGCTTCTCCGCGTCGGTCTCGCCCAGCGAGCGGATCGGGTCGACCGTCGAGGTCGAGTCGAAGACCGCCCGGTCGAGGATGCCCTCGCGCTTGGCGACGATCGTGGGCACCAGCGCCTGGCCGGCGACGTTGGTCGCCGTCCGGCCCATGTCGAGGATCGGGTCGACGGCCAGCAGCAGGCCGACCCCGGCCAGCGGCAGGCCCAGGGTGGACAGCGTGAGCGTCAGCATGACGACCGCGCCGGTGACCCCGGCGGTGGCGGCGGAACCGACGACCGACACCAGGGCGATGAGCAGGTAGTCGGTGATCCCGAGGTCCACGCCGAAGAACTGGGCCACGAAGATCGCGGCCAGCGCCGGGTAGATCGCCGCACAACCGTCCATCTTCGTCGTCGCACCCAGCGGGACGGCGAAGGAGGCGTAGCTGCGCGGGACGCCCAGGTTGGCCTCGGTGACCCGCTCGGTCACCGGCAGCGTCCCGATCGAGGAGCGGGAGACGAAGCCCAGCTGGATGGCCGGCCAGGCGCCGGCGTAGAACCGCTTCGGGGAGAGCCCGTGCAGCTTGAGCAGCACCGGGTAGACGACCAGCAGCACGATGGCGAGCCCGGCGTAGACGGCACCGACGAAGACGCCCAGCGAGCCGAGGGACTCCCAGCCGTAGCTGGCCACGGCGTTGCCGATCAGGCCCAGGGTGCCCAGCGGGGACAGCAGGATGACCCACCAGAGGACCTTCTGCACGATCGCCAGGGCCGAGCGGGTGAAGGACAGGAACGGCTCGGCGGCCTGACCGACCTTGAGCGCGGCGATGCCGACGGCGACCGAGACGACGATCAGCTGCAGCACGTTGAACGACAGCGAGCCGTCGGCGGAGCCCTCCAGGCCCAGGATGTTCGAGGGCACCAGGCCGGTGAGGAAGTCCCACCACGAGCCGGTGCTCGAGGGCTCGGCGGCGGCGGACTCTGCGACCGAGCTGTTGCGGCCGGGCTGGGTCAGCAGGCCCAGCGCGATGCCGATGCCCACGGCGATCAGCGCGGTGATCGCGAACCACAGCAGCGTCTGCCCGGCCAGCCGGGCGGCGTTCCCGACCTGCTTGAGGTTGGCGATGCTGACGATGATCGCGGTGACGATCAGCGGGATCACGATGACCCGCAGCAGCCCGACGAACGTCGAGCCGATGGTGTCCAGCGTCGAGGTCAGCCAGTTCTGGTCGGTGCCGGGGACCAGCTCGCCGTCGACGAACGAGCCGGGCACGGTGCCGATCGAGCGGGCCAGCAGGCCGAGGAGCACGCCGAGGACGAGGGCGATGCCGACCTGGGCCGCGAAGGGCACGCGGCGGAGGCGAGAGAACACGGGTGGGGCCTTTCGGGAGGGGACGGACGGCGGGGCTGCGCCGTCGTCAACCCTCCGAGGTCACCCGACCGAAGTCGACGACCCTCCGCTTGGTCAGCCACAGGTCACGCACACGGAGTCCAACCACGCGGGCGCTCAGGTCTTCCCGCCCTCAGTCGGTCCACACCGCGTGCCGCTTGCCCAGGAAGGCGGCCATGCCCTCGCGCGCGCCGTCGAGCTGGGACGCCGCGGCCATCACCTCGACGGCCTGGGTGTAGGCGTCGCGCTCGGGCCGGTCGAGCTGGGCGTACATCGTCTGCTTGCCCCACGCCTTGGACGCCCGCGAGCCGCGGGTGGCCCGGGCCATCAGGTCGGCCACGGCGTCGTCGAGCTCGTCGTCGGGGACGACGCGGTTCACCAGCCCCCAGTCCAGCGCCGTCCGGGCGTCGATGACGTCCCCGGTCAGCGCGAGCTCCATCGCCCGCTTGCGGCCCACGTTCCGGGCGATCGCGACCATCGGGGTGTGGCAGAACCAGCCGCCCTTCCCGCCCGGGGCGGCGAAGCCGGCGGACTCCGCGGCCACCGCCAGGTCGCAGGAGGCGACCAGCTGGGCCCCGGCTGCCGTCGCCAGCGCGTGCACGCGGGCCAGCACCACCTGGGGCACCTCGTGCAGGGTCTGCATGAGCTCGGTGCACAGCACCAGCAGCGAGCGGACGTCGGCCAGCGGCTGGTCGGCCACGTCGGCGAAGTCGTGGCCGGCGCTGAACACCGGCCCCTCGGCGGCGAGCACGATGCCGGTGGCGTCGGAGCCGCCCACCTCGGTGACCGCGGCCAGGAGCTGGGTCAGGTGCTCGCGGGACAACGCGTTGCGCCGGGCCGGCCGGGCCATGGTGATGGTGACGACGTCCTCGTGCCGCTCGACCCGCGGCGCACCCTCGGTGGTCATGTGACCGACCACACCACGCCCCGGGGGCGGTGTCGAGTCCGCCGTCGTGGGCATCCTCGACAGGTGCAGCCCGAACCCGTCACCACCACGACCCCCCGCCCGGTCGAGCGCACCCTGTTCACCCAGGGCTGGCGCGACCTGGCGTTCCTGCACTGGGCGGTCGACCCGGCACTCGTCGCCCCGCACCTGCCGGCCGGCACCGTGCCCGACACCCTGGACGGCGTCACCTACGTCGGGCTCATCCCGTTCCGGATGCGCCGCATCGGGTTCTTCGGCCTGCCCGGGCTGCCGTACCTGGGCTCCTTCGCCGAGACCAACGTGCGGCTCTACTCGGTGGACGAGCGGGGCCGGCGCGGCGTCGTCTTCGCCTCGCTGGAGGCCGACCGGCTGCTGCCGGTGGCCGCCGCGCGCTGGGCCGCGCGGCTGCCCTACGTCTACGCCCGGATGCGGGTGACCCGGGACGGCGACCTGCGGCGCTACACCTCGCTGCGCCGCTGGCCCGGCCCGGTGACGGCGCACAGCGCGATCACCGTGCGGGTCGGCGAGGCCATCACCGACCCCGGCCCCGTCGAGCGGTTCCTCACCTCCCGGTGGGGCCTGCACGAGCCGTTCTACGGCCGCACCGCCTACTGGGCCAACGAGCACCCGGAGTGGCCGCTGCACCGCGCCGAGCTGGTCGAGCTCGACGAGTCGCTGACCGCCGCCGCCGGGGTGCCGGTCACCGGCGCCCCGGACAGCGTGCTGTTCTCCCCCGGCGTCGACGTCCGGTTCGGCTGGCTCAGCTCACGCTGAGTTCGTTGGCCTCGCGGACGACGTCGACGATCTGGCCCATGATGTCGGTCATCCCGAAGTCCTTGGGGGTGAAGACCCGGGCCACGCCCTGCTCGCGCAGCACCCGCGCGTCGGCGTCGGGCACGATGCCGCCGACCACCACCGGGACGTCGTCCAGCCCGGCCTCGCGCAGCCCGGCCAGCACGGCGGGGACCACCTGCAGGTGCGAGCCGGAGAGCACCGACAACCCGACGACGTGCACGTCCTCCTCGACCGCGGCCGAGACGATCTGCGCCGGGGTCAGCCGGATCCCCTGGTAGACGACCTCGAAGCCGGCGTCCCGGGCCCGGACGGCGATCTGCTCGGCGCCGTTGGAGTGCCCGTCCAACCCGGGCTTGCCGACCAGGAAGCGCAGCCGGCCGCCCAGCTCCTCGCCGGTGGCCCGCACCCGCTCGCGGACGTCGGTCAGCGACACGTCGGCCTCCCCGGTGCTGGCCGCCGACACCCCGGTGGGTGCCCGGTACTCCCCGAACACCTCGCGCAGCACCCCGGCCCACTCCCCCGTGGTCACCCCGGCGCGGGCGCAGTCCAGCGTCGCGGCCATCAGGTTGGTGTCGGTGCCCGCGGCCTCGCGCAGCGCCTGCAGGGTGGCCCGGGCGCGGTCGTCGTCCCGGTCGGCCTTCCACTGCTCGAGCGCCCGCTGGGCGGAGGCCTCCACGGCCGGGTCGACGGTCTGGATCGCGGTGTCCAGGTCGGCGGTCAGCGGGTTGGGCTCGGTGGAGGTGAACCGGTTGACCCCCACCACCACGTCGTCCCCGGACTCCATCCGGCGGCGACGATCGGCGAGCGAGCCGACCAGCTCGCCCTTCATGTAGCCGGTCTCGACGGCGGCGACGGCACCGCCCATCTCCTGCACCCGGGCGATCTCGGCGCGGGCGCCCTCGACGAGCTCGGCGACCTTGGCCTCGACCACGACCGAGCCGGTGAACAGGTCCTCGTACTCCAGCAGGTCGGTCTCGAAGGCCAGCACCTGCTGCAGCCGCAGCGACCACTGCTGGTCCCAGGGCCGGGGCAGCCCCAGCGCCTCGTTCCAGGCCGGCAGCTGCACCGCCCGGGCCCGGGCGTCCTTGGACAGCGTGACCGCGAGCATCTCCAGCACGATCCGCTGCACGTTGTTCTCCGGCTGGGCTTCGGTGAGGCCCAGGGAGTTGACCTGCACGCCGTAGCGGAAGCGCCGCTGCTTGGCGTCGGTCACCCCGTACCGCTCGGCCGTCAGCTCGTCCCAGAGCTGGCCGAAGGCGCGCATCTTGCACATCTCCTCGACGAACCGGACCCCCGCGTTGACGAAGAAGGAGATCCGGGCGACCACCTCGCCGAAGCGTTCCTCGGGCACCTGGCCGGAGTCCCGGACGGAGTCCAGCACCGCGATGGCGGTGCTCATCGCGTAGGCGATCTCCTGCACCGGCGTCGCCCCGGCCTCCTGCAGGTGGTAGCTGCAGATGTTCACCGGGTTCCACTTGGGCATCGTGGTGACGGTGTAGGCGACCATGTCGGTGATCAGCCGCATCGACGGCGCCGGCGGGAAGACGTAGGTCCCGCGGGAGAGGTACTCCTTCACGATGTCGTTCTGCGTCGTCCCGGTCAGGGCGGCGACGTCGTGCCCGTGCTCCTCGGCGACGGCCTGATACAGCGCCAGCAGCCACATCGCCGTGGCGTTGATCGTCATCGAGGTGTTCATCTGGTCCAGCGGGATGCCGTCGAACAGCGCCCGCATGTCGCCGATGTGGCTCACCGGCACCCCGACCTTGCCGACCTCGCCCACGGCGAGCTCGTCGTCGGGGTCGTAGCCGGTCTGCGTCGGCAGGTCGAAGGCGACCGAGAGACCGGTCTGGCCCTTCTCCAGGTTCCGCCGGTAGAGGGCGTTGGACTCGACGGGTGAGGAGTGACCGGCGTAGGTGCGCATGACCCAGGGGCGGTCGCGGTCCTTCGGCGCTGAAGGGAACGGCATGTCCGCGGATCCTAGGGCTACCGGCCGGTAGCGACCCTGTTGCACACGTCACGCCCAGCTCTCCCCCGGCCCGTGCACCGGTGGCACACTCGGATCGGTCCACTCCCCCGTGGACGACGAGCCCGAGGGAGCACCGCCGTGCCGATCGACGCCGGCAGCCTGCACTACGCCGTGGGACCGGCCATCGCCGGCGTCATGCTGCTGGTGCTGTCGTTCTTCCTGCGCTGGGCGTTCGCCTCGAACACCCCCAAGGCCACGAAGGCGCCCTCCGCCGACGACGGGCTGCTCACCCGGGTGGCCACGCTGAGCAGGCGGGAGTCCGCCCTGGCCCTGCGGGCCGTGCTGTCCGACGCCGGGATCCGGTCGACGGTCCGCTTCCCCGCCCCGCACCGGGCCGACGTCCTGGTCTTCCCCGAGGACGCCGGTCAGGCCCGCGTGCTGGCGAGCTCCTTCACCAACTAGTCGCGGGTGGTCCGCTCGACGGTGGCGCCCAGCCCGCGCAGCTGCTCGACGAAGTCGGGGTAACCGCGGTCAACGTGGTGCACGTCGGCGACCTCGGTGACGCCGTCCGAGCACAACCCGGCCAGCACGAGGCCGGCCCCGGCCCGGATGTCGGTGGCCAGCACCGGGGCGCTGGAGAGCTTCTCCCGGCCGCGGACGACGGCGTGGTGCCCGTCGATGCGGACGTCGGCACCCAGGCGCACCAGCTCGTTGACGAACATGAACCGGCCCTCGAAGACGTTCTCGGTGATCAGCGCCGTCCCGGTGCTGACCGCCGCCAGCGCCACCGCCATCGGCTGCAGGTCGGTCGGGAAGCCGGGGAACGGCAGGGTGACGACGTCGACGCAACGCGGCCGGTCGGCCATCGCGACCCGGACCCCGCCCTCGACCTGCTCGACGGTCGCGCCCGCGGTGACCAGCTTGTCCAGGGCCACGTGCAGGTGCTCCACGGCGGCGCGCTCGATGACGACGTCGCCCCGGGTCATCACCGCCCCGATCGCCCAGGTGCCGGCCACGATCCGGTCGGGCACGGTCGTGTACTCGACCGGGTGCAGCTCGGTGACGCCCTCGACGGTGATCGTCGAGGACCCCGCACCGGAGATCTGTGCGCCCATCGCGCTGAGCATCGCGCAGAGGTCGACGATCTCGGGCTCGCGGGCGGCGTTGTCGACCACCGTGGTGCCCTCGGCCAGCACCGCGGCCATCACCAGGTTCTCCGTGGCCCCGACCGACGGGAAGTCCAGCCAGATGGAGGTGCCGACCAGCCGCGGGGCGGTGGCGATGAGGTAGCCGTGCTCGCTGACGATCGTGGCGCCCAGCCGTTCGAGGCCGGCCACGTGCATGTCCAGCCCGCGCGAGCCGATCGCGTCACCGCCGGGCAGCGCCACCTTGGCCGTCCCGCAGCGGGCGACCAGGGGACCCAGCACGCTGATCGAGGCACGCATCCGGCGGACCAGGTCGTAATCGGTCTCGCTGGAGGGCATCTCCGGGACGTCGACGACCACCCGGCCGCCCCCGCCCCCGCGGCCGTCGGTGTACCGCTCGAACGTCACGCCGCAGCCCAGCCGGCGCAGCACCTCGCTCATGATCGCCACGTCGAGGATGTCCGGGACCTCCTCCAGCGTCGTCCGTCCGCTGGCCAGCAGCGCCGCCGCCATCAGCTTCAGCGCGCTGTTCTTGGCACCGGTCACCCGGACCCGTCCGCGCAGCGCCGTCCCGCCGGTCACCTGGAAGCACTCCACGCAGAGCACGGTACGTCGGCCCGCTGCAGGGTCCCGCTGCGCGCCTGCGAGGAGTGGGGGGCAGCGGGTCCTGTCACTAGGGTCGGGGCATGACCGTCCGGCTGACCCGCATCTACACGAAGACCGGCGACGCCGGCCAGACCCACCTCGGGGACATGAGCCGGGTGGCCAAGACCGACGTCCGGCTGGCCGCCTACGCCGACGTCGACGAGACCAACGCCGTCATCGGCATCGCACTGGCCGTGGGGGCACCGACACCCGAGCTCACCGAGCTGCTGCGCAGCGTGCAGAACGACCTCTTCGACGTCGGGGCCGACCTGTGCACGCCGATCACGCCGTCGCCGGAGTTCCCGCCGCTGCGGATCACCGCGGCCTACACCGAGCGGCTGGAGGCGGCCTGCGACGAGCACAACGAGGCGCTGCCCAAGCTGAACTCGTTCATCCTGCCCGGCGGCACGGCGCTGGCCGCGTTGCTGCACCAGGCCCGCACGGTGACCCGACGGGCCGAGCGGAGCGTGTGGGCCCTGCTGGAGGCCGACGCCGAGCGCACCAACGAGGAGACGGCGAAGTACCTCAACCGGCTCTCGGACCTGCTGTTCATCCTGTCCCGGGAGGCCAACCCGGGCGGGGACGTGCTGTGGGAGCCCGGCGCGCACAGCGGGGTGCACGCCCAGCGGGCCGCGATGTCCGAGCGACCGACGGACTAGCGCCCGAGCGGGGGCGCCGACTCGATCCAGGAGAGGAAGCCGGTCACGGTCGAGGTGTCCATCGCCAGCTCCTGGGGGCCGGCGCCGGTGCGGCAGATCAGCACCTGGCTGTCCTGCGGCACGGCTCCGTCCTCCGGCGTCGGGCGGCGACGGCCCTCGACGTGGAACTCGGTGCGGCACAGCCGTTGGTTGGGGCGCACCGACAACGACAGGGCCCGGTACCAGAGCAGCTGCTCACCGGAGTACCAGGCCACCCCCACCGACCAGCGGGGTGAACCGACCGGACGCAGCCACATGGTGACCGCGCCGAGGCCGGAGAGCAGGAAGTGCCGGCGGAGCAGGAACGTGGCCACCAGGGCCACGAGCAGGACCCCGGCCAGGACCAGCAGCAGCGTGGTCACGGTCGCGGGGTCCAGGCTCGGCGGGAGGGGCTCAGGCGTCCTGGCCGGCGGCGCGGAGCCGGGACTGGGCCCGGCGCGCGGCGGCGAGGGTCTCCTCGTCGTCCTCGGCGGCCTCCGCGCGGCGCAGCGCCTCGCGGGCCCGCTCCACGTCGATCTCGGTGGAGATCTCCGCGGTCTCGGCGAGGATGGAGACGCCCTTCTCGGTGACCGAGAGGAAGCCGCCGTGCGCGGCGACGACGAGCTCGTCGCCGTCGACCGGCTTGATCCGCACGACGCCGCCGGGAGCCAGCTCACCGAGCAGCGGGGCGTGGCCGGGCAGCACACCGAGCTCGCCCTCGGTGGTGCGGGCGACGACGGTGCTGGCCTCGCCGGACCAGATCTTGCGCTCCACGGCAACGAGCTCGACCTGCAGGGTCGCCACGACACTCCTCGGGGGTCCACCGGACGAACCGGTGCGCTGGTCACCAGACGGCGACGGGTCCCCCACAGCCTAGCGGTGGCCGATGGTCAGTGGCCGCGGCGGTAGAGCAGCGTCCAGCGACCCACCCGCACGAGCGGACGACGGACGATCGAGCTGGGTGCCCACTCCACGCAGTCGAACCGGCGGCCACCGGCGGGCTCGAGCGGTGCGTAGGGCGGCCAGCTCCAGTCCATCGGGTCGTCGACGTCGGCGGACGCGCTGATGGTCGCCGCCGGTGCACCCGGTTCGCTGTCGTTCCCCACGGTCGTTCCTCACCACTGTGCCCGGTCCACCCGGGCTCCTGCTGTCATGTTCGGTCGCACGGGCGCCCGAGACGCACGCGT
The DNA here is from genome assembly GCF_001424455.1 of Geodermatophilus sp. Leaf369. NCBI lineage: Bacteria > Bacillati > Actinomycetota > Actinomycetes > Geodermatophilales > Geodermatophilaceae > Geodermatophilus > Geodermatophilus sp. Leaf369. The sequence goes on from NZ_LMQA01000003.1 coordinate 217,396, forward strand.
ACCGCATCCTCCACCCGGAAGGGTGACACGGACCAGGCGCGCGGGGGTCTGACGGACCGCTGCACTGCGCTCCCGTACGTGCCGACCCTAGCCCCGAGGCGGGGGTCACCCCTCCCCGGCACGCACGACGGCCGGGCCCCCGTGCGGGGACCCGGCCGTCGTGGTGGGTGGTGCCTGAGCCGGTGGCTCAGCCCTTCTTGAGCTTGTCGGCGTTGCGCTCGAGGTCCTCGAGCCCACCGCACATGAAGAAGGCCTGCTCCGGCACGTGGTCGTACTCGCCCTGGGTCAGCGCCTTGAACGCCTGCAGGGTCTCAGTCAGCGGCACGTAGGAGCCCGGCTGCCCGGTGAAGGCCTCGGCCACGAACATGTTCTGGGACAGGAAGCGCTCGATGCGACGGGCCCGGTTCACGGTGACCTTGTCCTCCTCACCGAGCTCGTCGATGCCGAGGATGGCGATGATGTCCTGCAGCTCCTGGTAGCGCTGCAGGATCCGCTTGACCTCCGACGCCGTGTCGTAGTGCTCCTGCCCGACGTACTGGGCGTCGAGGATCCGGCTGGTGGAGTCCAGCGGGTCCACGGCCGGGTAGATGCCCTTCTCCGAGATGGGCCGCGACAGGTTCGTCGTGGCGTCCAGGTGGGCGAACGTGGTGTGCGGCGCCGGGTCGGTGATGTCGTCGGCGGGCACGTAGATCGCCTGCAGCGAGGTGATGGAACGCCCTCGCGTCGAGGTGATCCGCTCCTGCAGCTCGCCCATCTCGTCGGCCAGGGTCGGCTGGTAGCCCACCGCGGAGGGCATGCGGCCCAGCAGCGTGGAGACCTCGGAGCCGGCCTGGGTGAACCGGAAGATGTTGTCGATGAAGAGCAGGACGTCCTGGTCCTTCTCGTCACGGAAGTACTCCGCCATCGTCAGCGCCGACAGGGCCACGCGCAGACGCGTGCCCGGCGGCTCGTCCATCTGGCCGAAGACCAGGGCGGTGGAGTTGATGACGCCGGACTCGGTCATCTCGGTGATGAGGTCGTTGCCCTCACGGGTGCGCTCGCCGACACCGGCGAACACCGAGACGCCACCGAACTCCTGGGCGACGCGACGGATCATCTCCTGGATGAGGACCGTCTTGCCGACGCCGGCCCCGCCGAACAGGCCGATCTTCCCGCCCTTGATGTAGGGCGTGAGCAGGTCGATGACCTTGATGCCGGTCTCGAGCAGCTCGGTGCGACCCTCGAGCTGGTCGAACTTGGGCGCGTGCCGGTGGATGGTCCAACGCTCGCCGTCGTCGCCGTAGCCGGGGGTGTCCATGCACTCGCCCAGGGCGTTCCACACGTGACCGGTGACGGCGTCGCCGACGGGCACCGAGATGGCCGAGCCGGTGTCGCGGACCTCGGCACCGCGGACCAGGCCGTCGGTGGGGGCCATGGAGATGGTGCGGACCACGTTGTCACCCAGGTGCTGGGCGACCTCGAGGGTCAGCGTCTTGCCCAGGTCGGCGAGGGTGACGTCGACCTTGAGGGCGTTGAACAGCTCGGGCATGGCGTCGCGGGGGAACTCGACGTCGACGACCGGGCCGGTGACCCGGACGACGCGGCCGGAGCCGGTGGTCTCGCTCGTGCTCGGACGGTCCTCGGTGAGGGTCATCGTGTCGCTCTCCTGGCTCGGTGGGTCGTGCTCGCGTGCAGCGTGGTGGTGCGGGCGGACATCAGACGTCCGACCCGGTGGAGACGAGGGCGTCGGCACCGCCGACGATCTCGCTGATCTCCTGGGTGATCCCGGCCTGGCGGGCGGCGTTCGCCTGCCGGGACAGGTTCTTGGCCAGCTCCTCGGCGTTGTCCGAGGCCGACTTCATCGCCCGGCGGCGCGAGGCCGACTCCGACGCGGCGGACTCGAGCATCGCCGCGTAGATCCGGGTGCTGATGTACTTCGGCAGCAGCGCGTCCAGCAGCGCCTCGGCCGAGGGCTCGAACTCGTAGGACGAGGTGGGACCGTCGCTGGCCTTCTGGCCGGCCGCGGCTTCCTCGCGCTCGTGCTCGAACTCGTCGACCTCCTCCACCTCCAGCGGTGCCATCCGCTTGGCGACGGGCACCTGCGCCAGCAGCGAGCGGAACTCGGTGTAGACGATGTGGAGCTCGTCCACGCCCTCGATCCCGTCGGCGCCGCCGCCGGCCTCGTCGTCGTCCAGGCCCGCGGTGAAGGCCTCGATCAGCGTGCTGCCGACGGCCTGGGCGTCGCTGTAGTTCGGCTGCTCCGAGAACCCGGTCCAGGTCTCCTCGACCGGACGGTCACGGAAGCGGTAGTACGTCTCGCCCTTGCGACCGACGACGTAGAGGACCGGGTTCTTGCCCTCGCTGCGCAGCAGACCGAGGAGCTCCTCGGTGCGACGCAGCACGTTGACGTTGTACGAGCCCGCGAAGCCACGGTCGGAGGTGATCACGAGGACCCCCACCCGACCCGGCTTCTCCCGCTCGGTGAGGAGCGGGTGGTCCAGGCTCGCCGAGGACGCCAGCGCCGAGAGCACCCGGGTGATCTCCCGGGCGTAGGGCTTGGAGGCCTCGACCCGGTTCTGGGCGCGCACGATGCGGGCACCGGCGATCAGCTCCTGGGCCGAGAAGATCTTCTTCGTCGACCGGGTGGAGCGGATGCGGCGCCGCAGCGCGCGGAGGGAAGCAGCCATCGGGTCAGGCCTTCTTCTTGACCTGGACGCGCTCCTGGCCGCGCTCGGACGCGTCCATGGCCTCGACCTCGGGCTCGTTGACCTGCAGCGACTCGCCGTCGCTGGTGGTGAACTGGCCGTAGAAGGCCTCGACGGCGTTCTCCAGGTTGCGCACCGTGTCGTCCTCGAGCTTCTTGGTGTTCCGGATCGCGTCCAGGGCACCGGAGTCACCGCGGGACACGGAGTCCAGGAACTCGGACTCGAAGCGACGCACGTCGGCGACCGGGACGACGTCGAGCTTGCCGGTCGTGCCCAGCCACAGCGAGACGACCTCGCGCTCGACGGAGAACGGCTGGTACTGGCCCTGCTTGAGCAGCTCGACCAAGCGCTGACCGCGGCTCAGGGTGGCCTTGGAGGTGGCGTCCAGGTCCGAGGAGAACGAGGAGAACGCCTCGAGCTCACGGAACTGGGCCAGGTCCAGCCGCAGCCGGCCGGCGACGGACTTCATCGCCTTGATCTGGGCGGAACCACCGACGCGGGACACCGAGATGCCCACGTTGATGGCCGGGCGCACACCGGAGTTGAAGAGGCCGGTCTCCAGGAAGATCTGGCCGTCGGTGATCGAGATGACGTTGGTCGGGATGTACGCCGAGACGTCGTTGCCCTTGGTCTCGATGATCGGCAGACCGGTCTGCGACCCGCCGCCGAGCTCGTCGGACAGCTTCGCGCAGCGCTCGAGCAGACGGGAGTGGAGGTAGAAGACGTCGCCGGGGTAGGCCTCACGGCCCGGGGGACGACGCAGCAGCAGCGAGACCGCGCGGTAGGCCTCGGCCTGCTTGGAGAGGTCGTCGAACACGATCAGGGTGTGCTTGCCCTCGTACATCCAGTGCTGACCAATGGCCGAGCCGGTGTAGGGGGCGATGTACTTGAAGCCGGCCGAGTCCGAGGCGGGAGCCGCGACGATGGTCGTGTACTCCATCGCGCCGGCCTCCTCCAGGGAGGACTTGATCGAGGCGATCGTCGAGCCCTTCTGGCCGACGGCGACGTAGATGCAGCGGACCTGCTGGGCCGGGTCACCGGTGGCCCAGGCGGCCTTCTGGTTGATGATCGTGTCGATCGCGATCGCCGTCTTGCCGGTCTGGCGGTCGCCGATGATCAGCTGACGCTGGCCGCGGCCGATCGGGGTCATGGCGTCGATGGCCTTGATCCCGGTCTGCATGGGCTCGTGCACCGACTGCCGCTGGACCACCGAGGGGGCCTGCAGCTCCAGGGCGCGCCGACCGGTGGAGGCGATCTCGCCGCCGCCGTCGATGGGCTCGCCCAGCGGGTCGACGACGCGACCGAGGAAGGCGTCGCCCACCGGCACGGAGAGGACCTGACCGGTGCGCTTGACCGTCTGGCCCTCCTCGATGGAGGCGAAGTCACCCATGACCACGACGCCGACCTCGCGCACGTCGAGGTTCAGGGCCAGGCCACGCACGCCGCCCTCGAACTCCAGGAGCTCGTTGGTCATGACCGAGGGCAGGCCCTCGACACGCGCGATGCCGTCGCCGGCCTCGGTGACCGTGCCGACCTCCTCGCGGGAGACGTCGGACTCGTAGTCACTGACGTAGTTCTGGATGGCACTGCGGATCTCGTCCGCGGAGATCGTGAGCTCTGCCATGGCCCTGGGTGTCCTCTTCCCTGCTCCGGTGCTGTCTGGGGTGGTGCCTGCGCCGTCGGGCGCGGTGATCGGTCGTGCCGGGTGCTTGCCGGGTGCTTGCCGGGTGGCGCGGTGGTCAGCCGGCGAAACGCCGGCCGGCCGCCTCCAGCCGGTGGCTGATGCTGCCGTCCACGACCTCGTCGCCGACCCGGATGACCAGGCCCCCGACGATGGCGGGGTCGACCTGCACCTGCAGGCCGATGGTGCGCCCGTAGGTCCGCTCCAGGATGCCCGTCAGTCGCTCACGCTGGGCGTCGGTCAGCTCGACCGCGCTGGTCACGTGGGCGACGGACTGACCCCGGCGCGCCGATGCCGCGACCGAGATCCGCTCGACGGCGTTCGCTGCGTTGTGCACGTGCGAGCTGGTGAGCGAGTTCCGCACCAGCTTCTCGGTGACCGGGGAGACCCGGCCGGTGAGCAGCCGGTCCAGCAGTGCCGTCTTCCCCTCACGGGAGGCGCTGCGGTCACCCAGCACGCGGGCCAGGGCGTCGTCCCCGTCGATGATCCGGCTGAAGCGGAACAGCTCGTCCTCGACGGTGTCGAGCTCCCCACGGGACTCCGCGGCGTCCAGCGCCGTGTCGGTCGCGAGGGTCTCGACGGCCTCGACCAGGTCCAGCGGGCGCGACCAGCGCTGCCGGGCCACCGTCTCGACGACGTCGACGGCGGCGGCCGACAGCTGGGAGGAGAGCAGCCGGTTGGCCAGCCCCGCCCGGTCGTCGGGCCGCACCGAGGCGTCGGCCAGGGCCCGCCGGAGCGAGACCTGACCCTCGAGCAGGTGCGCGACGGAGAACAGCTCGTCGGCCAGGGACAGTCGCCCCTGGCCGTCGGCGGTCCCGACCCGTTCGGCCAGGCGCTCACGCGAGTGCGTCAGCGCCTCCCGGCTCGAGGCGTGCATCAGCGGTTGCCCTCGGGGGCGTAGACCGTGCTGCCACCGGTGGGTGCCTGCGACGACGTGCTGGCGGACATGCCGTCCAGCTCGTCGAGGAAGCGGTCCACGGTGCCGCGGCGGCGGGCGTCGTCCTCGAGGGACTCCCCCACCACGCGACCGGCGAGCGAGACGGCCATGGAGCCGATCTGCCCACGCAGCTCGTTCACGACCTGCTGGCGGGAGGCAGCGAGCTGCTCCTCGCCGCGGGCGGTGATCCGGGCGGACTCCTCCTGGGCCTGGGTGCGCAGCTCCTCGAGGATCTGCTGCCCCTCGGCGCGGGCGGCGTCACGGATCTGCGCGGCCTCGGTGCGGGCCTCGGCCAGCTGCGCGCGGTACTGCTCGAGCGCGGCCTTCGCCTCGGCCTGAGCGGCCTCGGCGCGCTCCATGCCGCCCTCGATCGCGTTGCGGCGGTCGTTGTAGGCCTTGTCGATCACGGGGAAGACGAACTTCACCACCACGAACGCGAGGATCGCGAAGGTCAGCAGGCCGACGATGATCTCGCCGACCGGCGGCAGCAGCGGGTTCGGTTCCCCTTCAACAGCCAGGATGAGCACGGACGTCACCTCCTACGGGTCTCGCTGGTCGGCAGGATCAGGAGCCGAAGATGAAGGGGACGACCAGGCCGATGAGCGCGAGCGCCTCGGAGAGGGCGGCACCCAGGAAGGCGTAGGTACGGGTGAGGCCGGCCGACTCGGGCTGGCGGGCGGTGGCCTGGATGTAGGCCGCCCAGACGATGCCGACACCGATGCCGGGGCCGATCGCGGCGAGACCGTAGCCGACCGAACCGATGCTGCCGGTCAGCTCTGCGAGAACGTCCATTGCGGGGTGTTCCTCCTGTGTCGGTCACCCGGGGTCCCGGGTGGCTGGCGGGGTGGTGCGTGGTGCTGTGGGACGTGGTGCGGTGGTGCGTTCTGGGCCGCGCCGGGCGCGGGGGACCTCAGTGGTGCGGCTCGACGGCCCCGTTGAGGTAGGTGGCGGTGAGGACGGTGAAGACGTAGGCCTGCAGCACGATGACCAGGACCTCGAAGAACGTCATCGCCAGCGCCATGAGGAACGAGAACGGCGCGAAGATGATCGAGAAGTTCCCGACCTGGAGCAGGTAGACCGTGCCCAGGGAGAACACGACCAGCAGCATGTGCCCGGCGAAGAGGTTGGCGAAGAGTCGCACCGCGAGCGTGAAGGGCCGGATGACGAGCGTAGAGAGCAGCTCGATCGGGGTCACCAGGATCAGCGCCCCGACGGGCACTCCCGGGGGGACGGCGATGCCCTTGAAGTACGGGCCGACGCCCTGCTCCCGGATCCCGACGGCGTTGTAGAGGATCCAGACGAGGACCGCGAGCACCAGCGGGATCGCGAACTTGCTCATCGGCGAGATCTGGAAGAACGGGATGATGCTCATCGCGTTGTTCGCCAGGATGAAGAAGAACAGCGCGCCCAGGAACGGTGCGAACGTCCGGCCCTTGGGCCCGATCACGTCACGGGCGATGCCGTCGCGGACCAGCCCGTAGCCGCTCTCCATCAGCCACTGCGCCTTGCGCGGGACGATGGTGGGCTTGCGGGTGGCCAGCACCATGAAGGCGAGGATCGCGGCGGTGGCGATCCACATGATCACCGTGATGCGGGTGATGGAGAAGTCGAGGCCGAAGACCGAGAACTCGAACAGCGATGGCGGGTAGAACTCGGCGATGCTCGGGGCGACGAAGCCGCCGCCGGGGTCGCTCTCGACCGCGAGCACGCTGGAGAGCGCGTGGGCGCTGGAGGTCACCGTTGTCCCTTCTGCGTCCTGGGCCGGCTCCGACGGCCGCCCGGGGTCCTGCGGTACGTGCTGTAGCTCGAGGAGCTGATCTTGCTGTAGCTGGTCGAGCTGATCGTGGTCGGCTGGTCGGTGGCCCCGCCGTACTTGACGGCCACCAGGTAGATCGCGACCGCGAGGCCGACGATCCCGCCGACGACGATGAACACGCGGGTGTCCAACCAGCGGTCGACCAGCCAGCCGGCTGCACCCCACACGATCAGCCCGGACAGGAGCGTCCCGGTGATCCCCCAGCCGAGGTCGGAGCCACTGGGACGCGGTTCCTGGTCGGCAGGTCGAGCGGTGCGAGGTCGGCGGCCACCGTCACGCGTGGAGGCGCTGTCCATCGGTTCGGACACTATCAGCCGTCCTGACGCTGCTCGGCCGGGTGTTCTACGTCGTGTGGCTGAACGCCGGCTGTGTGCACCCCACCGACCTGCTGGGCCGGGGGCGCCGGTGGGGTCGTGTAGTAGAGCTGCCGGGTCCACACCCAACGGGCCTGCACGCCGCTCCACAACAGTGCGCCGGCGATGACCGTCCACGCGGCCGCGACCCGGTCCGGCCACCCGTCGGCGGGCAGTGCCTGGAGCAGGGCGAAGAAGCCGATCACCTTGACGAAGAAGGCACCCATCGCGGCGGGCAGCGTGAACGAGTCGTCGATCTTGCCGGCCCAGGCAATGGCGAAGCCGGACAGGCAGAAGAACGCCGTGACGATCGCCGCGCCCAGCACCACCCCCAGCGCCTCGGCCCACCCGGCCAGCAGCCCCACGACCGGGACGGCCACGACGGTGGCGGCCAGCGTGACCAGCGTGCCCACCCGCAGGAAGGACAGGTCCCAAGGGCCGGCGGCGCTGCGCGGGCCCGAGGGCACCCCGGGTCGGCGGGCGGCGGGCTGGGTCATCGGGGGGCTCCGGTCGGGTCGGGGGTGCGGGCGGGAGCAGGGGCGGGGACGGCGGGCAGGCCGCCCCGGCGCACCGACACGGTCTCGCGTCGGCGTCGTCGTCCCCAGGGCCGGCGTCGTGCGGTGCGGGCGGCCCGGCTCTCCGAGGCGGCCACCGAGGCCGCCGTCCGATCGGCCCGGCGGGCCCGCGGGCTGAGCACCACGACCACCCCGACCACGAGCAGCGCGGAGACGACCACGAGCACCTCGACGGTGCCCCCGGTGATGGACAGCGCGATGACGCCGAAGCTGAGCAGCGCGGCCCAGAAGTACATGATCAGCACCGCTCGCCGGTGCGAGTGGCCGATGGTGAGCAGCCGGTGGTGCAGGTGCATCTTGTCCGGGCTGAACGGCGACTGGCCCTTGCGGGTGCGCCGGACGACGGCCAGCACCAGGTCGGTGAAGGGGATGAAGAGCACCGCGAGCGGGACGAGCAGCGGCAGGGCCAGCGGGAGCACGCTGGCCGCGGAGTCGAAGCTCTGGGTGTCCACCCGCCCGGTCGCCGACACCGCGGCGGCCGAGAGCATCAGGCCGACCAGCATCGACCCGGAGTCGCCCATGAAGATGCGGGCCGGGGAGAAGTTGTGCGGCAGGAAGCCCAGGCAGGCTCCGGCGAGCACGGCGGTGATCAGCGCGGGGGCCGAGGCGGTGTCGTCGTAGCCGACGAGGCCCAGGTTGTAGCTGTAGGCGAACAGGGCCAGCGCCGAGATCGCCGAGACCCCGGCGGCGAGGCCGTCGAGGCCGTCGATGAAGTTCAGCGCGTTGACCACCAGCACCGTGACCAGGATGGTCAGCGGCACCCCGACGTCCCCCAGCGACAGCGTGCCGATGTTGGCGAAGGGCAGGAAGACGAAGAGGAACTGCACCCCGAGCAGCACCATGACCCCGGCGCAGGCGATCTGGCCGGTCAGCTTGGTGAGCGCGTCGATGCCGAACCGGTCGTCCAGCACCCCCAGCAGGCAGATCAGCCCGCCGGCGACGAGCACCGCGTAGGTCTGGGAGTCCTCGAAGGTGCGCTGCAGGGCCGGCAGCCGGCTGGCGACCAGCACAGCGGCCGCGACGCCGAGGTACATCGCCACCCCTCCCCCGCGCGGGGTGGGGATGACGTGCACGTCCCGGTCGCGCACGGCGGCCACGACCTTCAGCCGCACCGCGAGCATGCGGACGACCGGCGTGGTCAGGAAGGTGACCAGCGCTGCCACGAGGCAGACGACGACGTACTCGCGCACCGGTGCTCGGGCTCCTCGCGGTCGGACGTCGGGTGGGCGGTCACGTCCGGGCCGCGGGGGGCGGCCCGGACGCCGGGGTCAGCGGACGGGCTCGGGGTAGGCCGGGTGCGCGGTGACGAGCTCGTGGACGCGGCCGGCGACCTCGGCGGTGCGCGAGCCGTCGGTGTCGCGGATCGCGACGCCGATCAGCGAGGCGATCTCCTTCATGTCCGACTCGGCCATGCCCTGGGTGGTCACCGCGGGGCTGCCGACCCGGATGCCGGAGGCGATCGAGGCCGGCTGGGGGTCGAAGGGGATGGCGTTCTTGTTCAGCACGATGCCGGCGGCGTCGCAACGCGCCTCGGCCTCGGCGCCGGTGACCCCGGTGGACTGCAGGTCCAGCAGCGCCAGGTGCGTGTCGGTGCCCCCGGCGACCGGGCGCAGGCCCTCGGCGGTCAGGCCCTCGGCGAGCGCCTGGGCGTTGGCGATGACCTGGCGGGTGTAGGCCTGGTACTCGGGCGTCAGGCACTCCTTGAGGTTCACCGCCTTTGCGGCGACGGCGTGCATGAGCGGCCCGCCCTGCATCATCGGGAACGCGGCCTTGTCGATGGCCTTGGCGTGCTCGGCCTTGCAGACGATCGCGCCGCCGCGGGGCCCGCGCAGCACCTTGTGCGTGGTGAAGGTGACGACGTCGGCGTGGGGCACCGGTGAAGGGATCGCCTTGCCGGCGACCAGGCCGATGAAGTGCGCGGCGTCGACCATGAAGACCGCGCCCACCTCGTCGGCGATCTCCCGGAACGCGGCGAAGTCGATCAGCCGCGGGATGGCCGAGCCACCAGCGATGATCAGCTTGGGCCGGTGCTCGCGGGCCAGGTCGCGGACCTGGTCGTAGTCGATGTGCTCGGTCGTCGGGTCCACGCCGTACTGCACGGCGTTGAACCACTTGCCCGAGAAGGACACCTTGGTGCCGTGGGTGAGGTGCCCGCCCATCGGCAGTGCCATGCCGAGCATCGTGTCGCCGGGCTTGAGGAACGCGCCGTAGGCGGCCAGGTTGGCGCTGGCCCCGGAGTGCGGCTGCAGGTTGACGTGCTCGGCCCCGAAGAGCTCCTTGCCGCGCTCGATGCCGATGGACTCGGCCCGGTCCACGACCTCGCAGCCGCCGTAGTACCGCTTGCCCGGGTAGCCCTCGGCGTACTTGTTGCTCAGCGTGCTGCCCAGCGCGGCGAGCACCGCGGGGCTGGTGAAGTTCTCACTGGCGATCAGCTGCAGACCGCTGCGGAGGCGGTCGAGCTCGTCGGTGACGACGCCGGCGATGTCGGGGTCGAAGGACGCCAGGGCGTCGAAGTCCGGACCCCAGTAGGGGGTGTCGGCGAGGGTGCTCATCGCGGCTGCGCTCCAGAGGGAGGGGGCGCCGCGTGCCCGGGGACGGGCACGCGGAGGTCACCCCACGGTATCGCCCTTCAGTCGGTGACCGAGGGCACGACCTCGCGGAGGCGGTCGGGGTCGATGGCGCCGACGCGGAGGACGCGCGGGTGGTCGCCGGTGCAGTCGACGATGGTGCTGGCGGCCGAGGAGTCGCGGGGGCCGCCGTCGAGGACCACGGCCACGTGCTCGCCGAGCTGGTACTCCGCCTGCTCGGCCGTGGTCGCGGCCGGGCGGCCGGAGCGGTTGGCACTGGAGACCGCGAGCGGGCCCGTGCGGCGCAGCAGGTCGCGGGTCAGGTCGTCGTCGGGCAGCCGGACGGCGACGGTGCCCTCGGCCTCGCCGAGGTCCCAGGACAGCGTCGGGGTGTGCTCCAGGACCAGGGTGAGCCCGCCGGGCCAGAACGCCTCGGCCAGCCGGTGCGCCATCGGGGGCACGACGGTGACCAGGCCGGCCAGTGTCGAGGCCTCCCCGATCAGCACCGGCACCGGCATGTTCCGGCCCCGGTTCTTGGCCGCGAGCAGCTTGCCCACCGCCTCGGGGGTGAAGGCGTCGGCGGCCACCCCGTAGACGGTGTCGGTGGGCAGGAGCACCAGGTCACCGCGGGAGAGCGCGCCGGCCGCGGCCGTGAGGCCCGCGGTGCGCTGCTCGTCGTCGGTGCAGTCGTAGACGTCGGCCACGGTTGCCCAGTCTCCCCCACCTAGAGTCCCGGCCGTGCGCGGGTTCCTGCTGGTGGCGGTGCTGCTGCTGGGCGCCTGCGGCTCCCCCGCGGCCGACCGGCCGTCGATGGGCACCCGGGTGGACTACCAGCTGGGCGGCGCGTACGAGCCGGCCGACGACGTCACCGGCGTCGTCCGCGACCGCACCGACTCCCCCGCCCCCGGCCTGTGGTCCTCCTGCTACGTCAACGCCTTCCAGACCCAGCCGGGCGAGTCGGCCTTCCCCGAGGACGTGCTGCTGCACGACGCGGCCGGTGATCGCGTCGAGGACCCCGACTGGCCGGGTGAGTTCCTGCTCGACATCGGCACCCCGGAGCAGCGGCAGCGGGTGCTCGACGTCGTCGGCCCGTGGTTCGACGGCTGCGCCGCGGACGGCTTCGACGCCGTCGAGCCGGACAACCTGGACAGCTGGACCCGCTCGGAGGGCCTGCTGGACGCCGACGACGCGGTGGCGATGGCCCAGCTCCTGGTGGACCGCGCCCACGACGCCGGGCTGACCATCGCGCAGAAGAACACCGCCGAGCTGCTGGACGCCGACCTCGGCTTCGACCTCGCCGTCACCGAGCAGTGCCAGGAGTTCGACGAGTGCGACGCCTTCACCGACGTCTACGGCGCCGACGTCATCGAGGTCGAGTACACCGACGACGCCTTCGCCGCGGCGTGTGCGGCCCGGGGCGGGGAGATCGCCGTCCAGCGGCGCGACCTCGACGTCAGCACCCCGGACTCCCCGGACCACGTCTCGCGCTTCTGCGACTAGCCCCGACCCAGTCGTGCCGTCGTGTACCGCGGCCGGCCCGCGAGGTCGGGGTGGTCGACGACGTCGGCCCACGGGCCGTGCGCCCGGACCAGCGCCGGCAGGGAGTCGCCCTGCAGGTCGGCGTGCTCGATCGCGAGCAGCCCGCCGGGGCGCAGCAGCCGGGCGGCGGTGCGCAGCAGGCCCCGGACGACGTCCAGCCCGTTGGGGCCACCCCACAGGGCCAGCGGCGGGTCGTGCTCGGCCACCTCGCGGGGCAGCCCGGCGCCCTCGGGCACGTAGGGCGGGTTGGAGACCACGACGTCGACAGCACCCTCGAGCTCGGTGAGCAGCCCGGGGTCGGTCATGTCCCCCGCGGTGACGGTGACCGGGGTGTCCCCCGCGGCGGCGCGGGTGGCGGCGTTGGCCCGGGTCCAGACGATCGCGTCGGGGTCCCGCTCGACCGCGGTGACCCGGGCGCCGGGGTGCTCGTGCGCCACCGACAACGCGATCGCCCCGGAGCCGGTGCCCAGGTCGACCACGACCGGCACCTCGACGCCGGCGACCTGCTCCAGCACCCAGCCGGCGATCTGCTCGGTCTCCGGGCGGGGCACGAACACCCCGGGGCCGACGGCGAGCTCGACGTGCCGGAAGGCCGCGGTCCCGGTCAGGTGCTGCAGCGGCACCCGGTCGGCGCGCTGGTCGACCAGGGCCAGGAAGCGGGCGGGGTCGGCGACGTCGTCGGCGGTGATCAGCCGGGCCCGGGAGACGCCGAGCGCGTGGGCGAGCAGCAGCTCGGCGTCCACCCGCGGGGACTCGACCCCGGCGGCGGCCAGTCGTGCGGTGGCCTGCCGGAGGAGCTCGCGCGGGCTCAGCTGCCGGCCTCGAGCAGCTCGGCGGTGTGCGCGGTGACCAGGGCGTCGAGCACGGGGTCCAGCTCGCCGTCGAGCACGGCGTCGAGGTTGTGCGCCTTGAAGCCCACCCGGTGGTCGGAGATCCGGTTCTCCGGGTAGTTGTAGGTGCGCACCCGCTCGCTGCGGTCCACGGTGCGCACCTGGCTGCGCCGGGCGTCGCTGGCGGTCGCCGCGGCCTCCTCGCGGGCGGCGACCAGCAGCCGGGAGCGCAGCACCCGCAGCGCGGACTCCCGGTTCTGCAGCTGGCTCTTCTCGTTCTGCGAGCTGACCACGGTCCCGGTGGGCAGGTGGGTGATCCGGACGGCGGAGTCGGTGGTGTTCACGCTCTGCCCGCCCGGGCCCGACGAGCGGAAGACGTCGATCCGCAGGTCGTTCGGGTCGACGGTGACGTCGACCTCCTCGGCCTCGGGCAGCACCAGCACGCCCACGGCGGAGGTGTGGATGCGGCCCTGGCTCTCGGTCACCGGCACCCGCTGCACCCGGTGCACGCCGGCCTCGAACTTCAGCCGGGACCAGATGCCCTCGTCGGTGCGCGACTTCACCGCGACCGCGACGTCCTTGTACCCACCGAGCTCGGCGTCGACGGCGTCGAGGACCTCGGTGGCCCAGCCGCGCCGCTCGGCGTACCGCAGGTACATCCGCAGCAGGTCCCCGACGAACAGCGCGGACTCCGCGCCGCCCTCCCCGGCCTTGATCTCGAGGATGACGTCCTTCTCGTCGTCGGGGTCCTTGGGCAGCAGCAGCTCGCGCAGCCGCGCCTCCAGGCCCCCGATCTGTCCCTCGAGCTCCACGGCCTCGGCGGCGAAGGCCCTGTCCTCGTCGGCCAGCTCGCGCGCGGCGGTCAGGTCCTCGCGGGCGGCCTCGAGGGCGCGGGAGGTCTCCACCAGCGGGGCCAGCGAGGCGTACCGGCGGGCCAGCCGGCGGGCGCGGGACTGGTCGGCGTGCACGGCGGGGTCGGCCAGCTCCAGCTCGAGGGAGGCGTGCTCGGCGAGCAGGTCGGCGAGGCCGCCGTCCGGTGTGCCGCTCACGTGCGTCTCCTCATCGGTGGTGGTCTCCGGACACGACGACGGCGCCCGCTCCTCCCCCCGTGGGGGGCGGTGCGGGCGCCGTCGGTGGTGCTACTTGCTGGCTGCGGTCTCGCGCTTGCCGAACCGCTTCTCGAAGCGGGCCACGCGGCCACCGGTGTCCAGCACGCGCTGCTTGCCCGTGTAGAAGGGGTGGCAGGCCGAGCACATCTCGACCGACAGCGTGCCGCCGGCGATGGTGCTGCGGGTGGTGAAGGTGTTGCCGCAACCGCACGTGACAGCAGTCTCGTGGTAGTCGGGGTGGATGTCGGGCTTCATGTCCCTGGCCCTCTCTCTGTGGTCTGGCGGGCCGAGGTCAGTCGGCCTGTGCATGGGGTGAACGTCGTCAGCGGGCGGGGTTGTTCCACGCGCGCCGGGGCTCGGTCGGTCAGTCTCCCACAGTCAGGAGTTGCGACCGCCCTGGGGCTGGTCCTCGCGCAGGGTCGTCTTCTGGACCTGCATGAGGAACTCGATGTTGTTGCGGGTCTTCTTCAGCTGACCCAGCAGCAGCTCGAGGGCCTGCTGCGGCTCCAGCGCCGCGAGCACCCGGCGGAGCTTGATGACGATGGCCAGCTCGTCCGGGCTCATCAGCAGCTCCTCCTTGCGGGTGCTGGAGGCGTTGACGTCGACGGCGGGGAAGACCCGCTTGTCGGCCAGCCGGCGGTCGAGCTTGATCTCGGCGTTCCCGGTGCCCTTGAACTCCTCGAAGATGACCGTGTCCATCGTGGACCCGGTCTCCACCAGCGCCGAGGCGATGATGGTGAGCGAGCCGCCGTTCTCGATGTTGCGGGCGGCGCCGAGGAAGCGCTTGGGCGGGTACAGCGCCGTGGAGTCCACGCCACCGGAGAGGATGCGCCCGCTGGCGGGGGCCGCCAGGTTGTAGGCGCGGCCCAGCCGGGTGATCGAGTCGAGCAGCACGACGACGTCGTGGCCCATCTCGACCAGCCGCTTGGCCCGCTCGATGGAGAGCTCGGCGACCGTGGTGTGGTCGGTGGCCGGCCGGTCGAAGGTCGAGGCGATGACCTCGCCCTTCACCGAGCGCTGCATGTCGGTGACCTCTTCGGGCCGCTCGTCGACGAGGACGACCATGAGGTGGCACTCGGGGTTGTTCGTGGTGATCGCGTTGGCGATCGCCTGCAGCACCATGGTCTTGCCCGCCTTGGGCGGGGACACGATGAGCGCCCGCTGGCCCTTGCCGATGGGCATGACCAGGTCGATGACCCGGGTGGTGAGGGTCGTGGAGTCGGTCTCCATCCGCAGGCGCTCCTGCGGGTAGAGCGGCACCAGCTTCTGGAACTCCGGCCGGGTCTTGGCCTGGTCGGGGTCCAGCCCGTTGACCGAGTCCAGCCGCACGAGGGCGTTGTACTTGTCCTTGCGCTCGCCCTCGCGGGGCTGGCGGACGGCGCCGGTGATCGCGTCGCCGCGGCGCAGGCCGTAGCGGCGGACCTGGGACAGCGACACGTAGACGTCGTTGGGCCCGGTCAGGTATCCCGAGGTGCGGACGAACGCGTAGTTGTCCAGCACGTCGAGGATGCCGGCCACCGGCAGCAGGACGTCGTCCTCGGCGACCGCGGGCTCGCCCTGCTCGTAGCGCTCACGCCCACCCTGGCCGGTGGTGGCGGTGCCCCGCCGGTTGCGGTCGCGGTAGCGACGGCCCCGACGACGGCCGTTGCCGTCGAACTCGTCGTCGTCGTCGTCCTGCGCGGGGCCGGCGTCCCGGTCGGTGCGACCGGCGGGCCGGTCGTTCCGGTCGGTGCGACCGCGGTTGCCGTCGGGCCCGGAGCCGTTGCCGTTCTGCCGGTCGGTGCGGTCCTGGCGGTCCTGCCGGTCGCCCCGGTCCTGCCGGTCGCCCCGGTCCTGCCGGTCGCCCCGGTCCTGCCGGTCGCCCCGGTCCTCACGGGCCGGGCGCTCGTCCCGGTCGTCGCGGGCGGTGTCGCGCGGGGTGCGACCCCGCTGGCCGCGGTCGGCACCCTGGTCGTCCTGGGTGTCGCGCTCCCGGTCGCCGCGGTCGCGGTTCCGGTTGCGGGCGCCGCGCTCGGGGCGGTCGCCGTCCTGGGCGTCCCGACCGTCCTGGGACCGGCCGTCCTGCGACGGGCCGCCGTCCTGGTCCTGCTGGGCGCGCTCGGTGCGGCTGCGGTCCCGGCTGCGCGGGGGACGCTCGTCCTCACGGGGCTGCTCGGTGCGGGGCTGCTCGCTGCGGGGCTGCTCGGGGCGCTCGTCCTCGCGGGCGGGCTCGTCCCGGACCTGGCTGCGGGTGCGGCTGCGTCGTCCGCGGCCCTCCTCGGCCGGAGCAGCGTCCTGCTGCGCCGCGGCCGGCTCGGCGGCCTCGTCGGACGCCTGGACGGGCGCCTCCACGGGCGCACGGTCGCCGAGCACGGCGGCACCCGGGTGGGTGTCGGCCGGCGCAGGCGCCTCGACGTCCGGAGCGCCGGCCGGGCGGCTGGCCCCCCGGCGGCGGCGGGTCGGCGGGGCGGCCTCGGCGCGCGGCGGGGTCGCCACGGGCGCCTCGGCCGGCGTCTCGACGGTGGTCTCGGCGACCGGCTCGGCGACGGGGGCGTCCGCGACGGGAGCCGCGGCGGGGGCCGGGCTGCCGACCTGGCGCGCCTCGATGGCGCTCACCAGGTCGCCCTTGCGCATCCGGCCGGTGCCGGCGATGCCCAGTTCAGCGGCCAGGCGCTGCAGCTCCGGCAGGAGCATGCCCGACAGGCCGGTGCCGCGGCGGCGCTTGCCGGCGGCGGCCTCGGCGCCGGAGCCGGCGGACCCGGTGGGGTCGGCGGCGCCATCGGCGACGAGGGAGGTGGTCTCGCTCACGTACAGGTCCTTCCCTGCGGTGACCTGCGCCTACTGGCGCAGGGGGTGACCGGTGGTCCTCTCGGGTTCGCCACGACGTGGTCGTGGCGGGACCGAGGAGGGGTTCAGGTCTTCGGGGAGCGAGACGAAGGACGGCAGTCGCGCGTCGTCGACGTCTCGCGATCAGGCTCGCCCGAGGGCGGCTGCACGACGAGCCTAGACACCGGCCGACGCAACTCGCGACATCGGCTGTCCCCGATGCCTCCTCAGGCGGTCATGACGGTACAGCACGGTCTTCGTACCGGACCCGCGCTCCGGACGCCTCGACCGCCAGGTCCAGCACCTCCCAGCCGGCCGGCACGACGGTGCGGACCAGGGCGGCGTCCTCCGGTCCGGCATCGAGCACGAGCACGCTCGGCCCGGCCCCGGAGACCACGGCCGCGTGCCCGGCGTCGCGCAGGTCGGCGACCAGCGCAGCGGTGTCGGGCATGGCCGAGGCGCGGGGACCCTGGTGCAGGCGGTCCCCGGTCGCCTCCAGCAGGAACTGCGGTGCAGCCGTCAGGGCGTGCACCAGCAGCGCGGCCCGCCCGGCGTTGTACGCGGCGTCCTCGTGCGGGACCACCGACGGCAGCAGACCGCGGGCCACGTGGGTGGACAGCGTCCTCGTCGGCACGCACACCAGCGGGGTGACCTGGGCGTGGACCGGGAGCGACACCGCCCGCGGGCCCTCGTCACCGGACCAGGACAGCGTCAGCCCCCCGAGCAGGCAGGCGGCCACGTTGTCGGGGTGGCCCTCGATCGCGTCGGCGAGCGCGAGCACGCGGTCGTCGTCGACGCCGGTGACGGCCGGGCACAACGCCCAGGCCGCCAGGATGCCGGCGACGACGGCAGCCGCGGAGGAGCCGAGCCCCCGGCCCTGCGGGATGCCGTTGCGGGCGTGCAGGCGCAAGCCGGTCGGGAGCCAGCCCAGGTCGACGCACGCCGCGCGGAAGGCCCGCACGACCAGGTGGGACTCGTCGGTGGGCAGCTCGCCGGCACCGACGCCCTCGACGACGACCTCGAGGCCGTCGGCGACGGAGACCTCCAGCTCGTCGAAGAGGGCCAGGGCGAGGCCGGCGCTGTCGAAGGCCGGACCGAGGTTGGCGCTGGTGGCCGGGACCCGGATGCGGACCGTCCCACCGTTCACGGCGGCGCTCACAGGCCCAGCTGTGCGGCCGCGGCCTGCGCGTCGACCGGGATCGTCACCGGGGCCGGGGCCCCGGAGATGGCCCACTCCGGGTCCTTGAGCCCGTTGCCGGTCACCGTGCAGACGACCCGCTGGCCGGGCTCGAGCTCACCGGCAGCCGCCACCTGCAGCAGCCCGGCGACCGAGGCGGCCGAGGCGGGCTCCACGAAGACGGCCTCGGTGCGGGCCAGCAGCCGGTAGGCGGCCAGGATCGCCCGGTCGGTGACGGCGTCGATGCGGCCGCCGGAGTCGTCACGCGCGGTGAGCGCCTTGGCCCAGGAGGCCGGGTTGCCGATCCGGATCGCGGTGGCGATCGTGCTCGGGTTCTCCACGACCGCGCCGTTGACGATGGGGGCGGAACCGGCGGCCTGGAAGCCCCACATCCGGGGCCGCTTCGTGGCCGGGCCGTCGTCGCAGTACTCCCGGTAGCCCTGCCAGTAGGCGGTGATGTTGCCGGCGTTGCCGACGGGCAGGCAGTGGATGTCCGGGGCGTCGCCGAGCACGTCGACGATCTCGAACGAGGCGGTCTTCTGCCCCTCGATCCGGTACTGGTTGACGCTGTTGACCAGGCTGACCGGGTAGTCGATCGCGAGCTTGGAGGCCAGCGCCAGGCAGTCGTCGAAGTTGCCGGTGACCTGCAGCAGCTTGGCCCCGTGCACCAGGGCCTGGGCCAGCTTGCCGGTGGCGATCTTCCCCTGCGGCACGAGGACGGCGCAGACCAGACCGGCGCGGGCGGCGTAGGCCGCGGCACTGGCCGAGGTGTTGCCGGTGGAGGCGCAGATGACGGCCTGCGCGCCCTCCTCGACGGCCTTGGTGATGGCCATCGTCATGCCGCGGTCCTTGAACGAACCGGTGGGGTTCGCGCCCTCGACCTTGAGGTAGACGTCGCACCCGGTGCGGCGGGACAGCTCGGGGGCCGGCACCAGCGGGGTGGCGCCCTCCTGCAGCGTCACCACCGGGGTGCTGGCGGTGACCGGCAGGCGGTCCCGGTAGGCCTCGATGAGCCCGGGCCAGAACGGTGACGCGGTCATGACAGTCCCTCCACGCGCAGCACGCTGGTCACGGCCCGGACGGCCGGCATCTCGCGCAGCCGGGAGATGGTGGCAGACAGCGCCGCGTCCGGGGCGCGGTGGGTGACGATCACCAGGGTGGCGGCCTCGCCGGCGCCGTCCTGGCGGACGGTGGAGATGCTCACGCCCTGCGCGGCGAACTCCTGCGCGACGGTGGCCAGCACACCCGGCTTGTCGGCCACGTCGAGGCTGACGTGGTACCGGGTGGGGGTGTCGGCCATCGGCGCGACCGGCAGGCCCGCGTAGGCGGTGGTGCCCGGCCCGGCGACGCCGGCGACCCGGTTGCGGGCCACCGCGACCAGGTCACCGAGCACGGCCGACGCCGTGGGCTCTCCCCCGGCGCCCTGGCCGTAGAACATCAGCTGTCCGGCGGCCTCGGCCTCGACGAAGACCGCGTTGAACGCACCGCCGACCGAGGCCAGCGGGTGCGAGGTGGGGATCATCGCCGGGTGCACGCGGACCGCGATCGCGTCGCCGTCGGCGCCGGAGACCTTCTCGCAGATCGCCAGCAGCTTCACCGTGCAGCCGATCTCGGTGGCCCGGGCGACGTCGGTGGAGGACACCGCGGAGATGCCCTCGCGGTAGACGTCGGCGGCGGTGACCGGCGAGTGGAAGGCCAGCGACGCCAGGATCGCCGCCTTCGCGGCGGCGTCGAAGCCGTCCACGTCGGCGGTCGGGTCGGCCTCGGCGTAACCCAGCTCGGTGGCCTCGGCCAGCGCCTCGGCGAACCCGGCACCGGTCTCGGCCATCCGGGACAGGATGTAGTTCGTCGTCCCGTTGACGATGCCGACCACCCGGGTCAGCTGGTCCCCGGCGAGGGACTCGCGCAGCGGGCGCAGCAGCGGGATGGCCCCGGCGACGGCGGCCTCGTAGTAGAGGTCCACCCCGGCCTCGGCGGCCGCGGCGTGCAGCGCGACGCCGTCGTCGGCCAGCAGCGCCTTGTTCGCGCTCACCACCGACTTGCCGGCGTCGAACGCGGCCAGCATGAGCGAGCGGGCCGGCTCGATCCCGCCGATCACCTCGACCACGAGGTCGACGTCGGGTGAGGTGACCAGCGCGTGCGCGTCGGTGGTCAGCAGCCCGGCGGGCACCTCGGGGTGCCGGTCGGGCCGGCGGACGGCGACCCCGGCCACCTGCACCGGCCGGCCCACCCGGGCGGTGATGTCGTCGGCCTGGTCGGCGAGCAGCCGCAGCACGGCGGACCCGACCGTGCCGCAGCCGAGCAGGGCGACCCGCAGCGGGGCGCCGTTCGGGGCTGGCGAGGGTGCGGTCACGAGGGGCTCCCGACGGCGGGCTGCGAGGGTGCGACAGCAGGGGCGGGGACGTCGGCGAGGACGGCGTCGAGGGCGAACACGTCCGACAGTGTCTGCCGTCGGACGATCTCGGCCGACACCCCGTCCCGCACGGCGACCACCGGCGGCTTGAGCAGGTAGTTGTAGTTCGAGGCCATCGACCAGCAGTAGGCCCCGGTGGCGGCGACGGCGAGCAGGTCACCGGCGACCACGTCCGAGGGCAGCCACAGGTCCCTGACCAGCACGTCCCCGCTCTCGCAGTGCTTGCCGACGACGCGGCACAGCGCCGGCGGGGCGGTCGAGACGCGGTTGGCCAGCACGCAGGTGTAGTTGGCGTCGTACAGGGCGGTGCGGATGTTGTCGCTCATCCCGCCGTCCACCGAGACGTAGTTGCGCACCATCGGCGTCCCCGGGGACCCCGAGGCACCGAGCCGGACCGGCTTGATGGTGCCGATCTCGTAGAGGGTCACCGTGCCGGGTCCGGCGATGGCGCGGCCGGGCTCGACGGCCAGCCGCGGGACGGCGAGGCCGAGCTCGGCGCACTCCGCGGCGACGATCGAGCGGAGCTTGACCGCGACGTCCTCGGCGGCGACCGGGTCGTCGTCGGGCAGGTAGGCGATGCCGAACCCGCCACCGAGGTTGAGCTCGGGCAGCACCAGCCCGGTGGCGTCGCGGACGGCGCCCATCAGGCCGACCACCCGGTGCGCGGCCGCCTCGAAGCCGGCGGTGTCGAAGATCTGCGAGCCGATGTGGCTGTGCAGCCCGGCCAGCTGGAGCGCGGGCTCCCCCACCACCCGCACGGCGGCGGCGAGGGCGTCGCCGGTGGCCAGCGAGAAGCCGAACTTCTGGTCCTCGTGGGCGGTGGCGATGAACTCGTGGGTGTGCGCCTCGATGCCCACCGTCGAGCGGATGAGCACCGGCACCGGGGCGCCGCCGGCGGCGACCCGGGCGGCGGCCAGCGGCACCAGGCGGTCGATCTCGTCGAAGGAGTCCAGCACCACGTGGCCGATGCCAGCATCCACGGCCAGCGCCAGCTCCAGCACCGACTTGTTGTTGCCGTGCAGCGCGATCCGGCCCGCGGGGAAGCCCGCGGCCAGCGCGATCG
This sequence comes from Geodermatophilus sp. Leaf369, assembly GCF_001424455.1. Taxonomy (NCBI): domain Bacteria; kingdom Bacillati; phylum Actinomycetota; class Actinomycetes; order Geodermatophilales; family Geodermatophilaceae; genus Geodermatophilus; species Geodermatophilus sp. Leaf369. The sequence goes on from NZ_LMQA01000003.1 coordinate 238,945, forward strand.
ACAGCTCGTTGCCGCTGCAGGCGTCCAGGTGCAGGCCGTCCTCGGCGACCCACCGGGCCACCTGCCCGCAGAGGAACGCCTTGGACGCGTAGTGCACGTCGGCGCCCTCGAACGCGGCGGCGAAGTCCGCGGCCCGGCCGCGGAAGTCGGCCTCGTCCAGGACGAACAGCGGGGTGCCGTGCTCCCGGGCCAGGTCGGTGACCGACCGGCCGGCCAGGTGCAGCTCGCCCTCGACCCGGGTCGCCCCGCGCGGCCAGACCTGCGCGTCGAGCTCGCCGAGGGAGGCCGGCGGTGCGCCGGCGGCCGAGGGCGGGGTGAGGTTGCCGTGCAGCGGACCTGCCGGGTGCGCCCTCACATCCGCTCCGGGGCGTGCACGCCGAGCACGGTCAGGCCGTTGCGCAGCACCGTGGCGGTCGCCGCGCACAGCCACAGGCGGGCGACGGTGGTCGGGGTGGACTCCTCGTCCCCGCGCGGGAGCACCCGGCACGAGTCGTAGAACCGGTGGTAGGTGCCGGCCAGCTCCTCCAGGTAGCGGGCCACCCGGTGCGGGGCGCGCAGCTCGGCCGCGGCGGTGACCACCCGGGGGAACTCGGCGATCGCGCGCAGCAGGTCGGTCTCCCGGGGGTGGGCCAGCGCGGTGGCGTCGACGTCGTCCGCGGTGCCCAGGGCGATGCCCAGGTCGGCAGCACCCCGCAGCAGCGAGGAGATCCGGGCGTGTGCGTACTGGACGTAGAAGACCGGGTTGTCGCTGGACTGCCGGCTCCAGAGGTCCAGGTCGAGGTCGATCTGCTGGTCGACCGAGGCCCGGGCCAGCGCGTAGCGGGCGGCGTCGGCGCCGACGGCCTCGGTGAGGTCGGCCAGGTTGATCACGGTGCCGGCCCGCTTGCTCATCTTCAGCGGCTGGCCGTCGCGGACCAGGTTCACCAGCTGACCCAGCAGGATCTCCAGGTTCTGCGCCGGGTCGTCGCCCAGCGCGGACACCAGCGCCTTGTAGCGGCCGACGTACCCGGCGTGGTCGGCGCCGAGCATGATCACGACCTTGTCGAAGCCCCGGTCCCGCTTGTCCTGGTAGTAGGCGCAGTCGGCGGCGAAGTAGGTGTAGTCGCCGTCGCTCTTGACCAGCGGCCGGTCCTTGTCGTCCCCGAAGTCGGTTGTCCGGAGCCAGGTGGCGCCGTCGGCCTCGTAGACGTGGCCGCGGGCACGCAGGGTGTCGATCGCCCGCTGCAGCGCCCCGCTCTCGTGCAGCGTGGCCTCGGAGAAGTAGGTGTCGAAGACGACGCCGAAGTCGGCCAGCGAGCTCTTGATCTCGGCGAACATCAGCTCGACCCCGCGCACCCGGAAGCGCTCCTGCTGCTCGGCCTCGGGGAGCTCGGCCACCCCGGGCTCGGCCGCGACCACGGCCGCGGCGATCTCGCCGATGTAGCTGCCGGCGTACCCGTCCTCGGGGGCGGGCTGCCCGTGCGCTGCGGCCATCAGGCTGCGGGCGAACCGGTCGATCTGGGAACCGGCGTCGTTGAAGTAGTACTCGCGGCTGACGTCGGCACCGGTGGCGGTGAGCAGCCGACCCAGCGCATCGCCGACCGCGGCCCACCGGGTGCCGCCGATGTGCACCGGGCCCGTCGGGTTGGCCGAGACGAACTCCAGGTTCACCTTGAGCCCGGCGAAGGCGTCGGTGCGCCCGTAGGCCGCACCGGCGGCGACGGCGTCGACCGCGATCTGCCCGAGCGCACCCTGGGTGAAGGTGATGTTGAGGAACCCGGGGCCGGCCACGTCGACCCGCGCCACGCCCGGCTGCTCCCGCAGGTCCGCGGCCAGCAGCTCGGCGACCTCCCGCGGCGGACGACCGGCGGCCTTGGCCAGCTTGAGGGCCACCGTGGTCGCGTAGTCGCCGTGCTCGGGGTTGCGTGGGCGCTCCACCACGACGTCGTCCGGGACGGGCACGGCCAGGGCGCCGCGCTCCACGGCCCCGGCCACGACGGAGCGGACGAGGGCGCTGAGCTGCTCGGGTGTCACCCGGTGATCCTAGAAGAGGGGAACGACCGCATTCCCCGCGCCGTTGAGGCACACAGGCCCCCGTGGGCGGTGTCACAGCACCCGGAGAGCACAGCTCCGCCACCTACACTCGCCCGCCGAGACGCCTGGGGAGCGTGCGCGACCGCGCGAACGCCCCGGGTGCACCCCGCGCGGGCGCACCACCCGAGTCAGACGAGCCGGAACTGGAGTGGCCTTGCCCGAGGACCCGAAGCCCGAGAACGCGAAGCCCGGGGCCCGCCCGGCGAACCGGACGCCCGGCAAGGGCGCCGGTGGCCGTGCGGCCACCCCGGCCGGCAAGGGCCTGGGCGGCTCGGCCGGCAAGGGCGGCGGCAAGGGCGCGTCGGCCAGCCGCACCGGCAAGGGCCGCACCCGGCCGGCCACCCAGGCCGCCGTCGCGAAGCCCAGGCCGTGGGGCCTCATCGCCGCCGCGGTCGCCGTCGTCGTCTTCGCCGGTGCGGTGATCGGCTACGCCGTCTACGCGGTGAACCGGGCCAACGCCGACCAGGTCACCGCGGCCGACCAGATCCAGGGTGTGCAGACCTTCGACTACGCCGCCGGCCAGCAGCACGTGTCCACCCCGGTGGACTACGAGCAGTCCCCGCCGGTCGGTGGGCCGCACGACGGCGAGTGGGCCGACTGCACCGGCACGGTCTACGACGTCGACATCCGGCACGAGAACGCCGTGCACGGCCTCGAGCACGGCGCCGTGTGGATCACCTACGACCCGGACACGATCAGCGACGACGACCTGTCCACGCTGACCGACCTGGTCGAGGGCAACTCGGGGATGATGCTGAGCCCCTACGCCGGGCTGACCTCCCCGATCAGCCTGCAGTCCTGGAACCACCAGCTGGCCGTGGACTCCGCCACCGACCCCCGGGTCGAGCAGTTCGTCGACTTCTTCGTGTTCGGCCAGGACGAGGACGGCGAGCCGCTGTACCCCGAGCCGGGCGCCAGCTGCGAGAACCCGCTGTTCGCCGAGACCCCCCTGGTCGTCGGGGACAGCAGCCGGTCCGGTGCCGCCGAGGTGCCCACCGACAGCGAGACGACGACCGCTCCGTGAGCACCGTGACGAGCGACCCGGAGACCACCCCCGACACCGACGGCGCCCCCGCCCGTGGGCCGGTCCGGTGGGTCAGCGGGTTGCTCGTCGCGGTGATCGCCGTGGCGGCGCTGCTGGCCGGCGTGGGGCTGGCGGTGGCCCTGGGCATCGGGCGCACCGACGACCCCACGGTCGGCTCGGTCGACGTCGGGTTCGCCCAGGACATGTCCCGCCACCACCTGCAGGCCGTGGAGATGGCCAACCTGGCCCCCGACCGCAGCACCGACCCCGAGGTCCGTCAGCTGGCCTTCGACATCTCGGCCACCCAGACCAACCAGGCCGGCCGCATGCAGGGCTGGCTGTCGCTGTGGGGAGCCCCGATCACCAACCGGGACACGATGACCTGGATGGGCGAGGGTGCGCACGACCACGCGATGGCCGAGGGCGACCTGATGCCCGGCATGGCCACCGAGGACGAGCTCGCCGAACTGCGGTCGCTGAGCGGCACCGCCTTCGACGTCCGGTTCCTGCAGCTGATGATCCGGCACCACCAGGGCGGGCTCGAGATGGCGACCGAGGGGGCCGACCGCGCCTCCGTCGGCGTCGTCCGCGGCCTGGCCCGGTCGATCGCGGAGACCCAGGCGGCGGAGTCCACGACGATGGCCCAGATGCTGGCCGCGCGGGGCGCCTCGCCCCTGCCCGCACCCTGAGCCCCCCGGTCGGGACACCGGTCCCCGGCTGCTAACGTCTGCACCGCTTCCCCAACCACACGAGCCCCCGTAGCTCAGGGGATAGAGCACTGCCCTCCGGAGGCAGGGGCGCAGGTTCGAATCCTGCCGGGGGCACCACCACACGCACCGGGCCGGGTCCACCAGGACCCGGCCCGACGTGCGTCGGGGGTCTGCCCAGGAGGAAGCCGTGCCGCGCCCGATGACGGTCTCGGACACCGTGCTGGTGTCCGCCCAGCCGGCCACCGTCTACGCCCTGGTCGCCGACCCCACCCGCACCGCGGAGTGGAGCCCGGAGAACCGGGGTGCCCGCACGCCCGGCGCCGGTCCGCTGGCCGTCGGGGCGGTGTTCACCGGCCGCAACGAGCGGCACGGCGCCCGCTGGACCACCGAGTGCGTGGTCACCGCCGCCGACCCCGGCGAGCGGTTCGCCTTCCGGGTGCGGGCGATCGGGCTGCGCACGCCGCGGGTGCGGGCCCGGATCGCCCGCTGGGAGCACCGGCTGGAGGCCACCTCCGACGGCGGCACCCGGGTCACCCAGACCTGGACCGACGAGCGACGCTGGCCGGACCCGGTGGCCGCGGTCGTCGACCGGGTGCTGACCCGCAGCAGCTTCGCGGCCTTCCAGCGGGAGAACCTGGCCACCAGCCTGGCCCGGCTGAAGCAGCTGGTCGAGGCGTGACCGGCCCCCGGTCGTGGGTGCCCGTCGCGGTCACCATGTTCGGGATCGGCTGGGGTGCCAACCAGTTCGTCAGCCTGCTGGTGGCCTACCGGCAGAGCGCGGGCTTCGGCGTCGTCACCGTCGACGGGCTGGTCGGGGTGTACGCCGTCGGGCTGGTCCCGGCGCTGCTGGTGCTCGGCCCGGTGTCGGACCGCTACGGCCGGTCCCCCGTGCTCAAGGTCGCCGCCGTGGTCAGCCTGCTGGCCACCGTGGTGCTCATGCTCGGCGGGCTCCCGGCGCTGTTCGCCGGTCGGTTCCTCGCCGGGCTGGCCAGCGGTGCGGCCTTCGCCGCCGGGTCGGCGTGGGTGAAGGAGCTGTCCAGCCCGCCCTACGACACCACCTCCCCCGACGGCACCGGCGCCCGCCGGGCCGCGATGGCGCTCACCGCGGGCTTCGGCCTGGGCCCGGTCGTCGCCGGCCTGGTCGCGCAGTGGGCCCCGGCCCCCCTGGTGCTCTGCTACGTGCCGCACCTGCTGGTGATGGCCGCGGTGCTGGTGCCGCTGTGGCGCACGCCCGAGACGGTGGACGCCGGCCACGAGGGCGGGTCGGTGCTGCGCCGGATGCGCGTGACGTCGGTGCGGCTCCCCCGGTTCCGGCGACTGGTCGCCCCGGTCGCGCCGTGGGTGTTCGGCGGCGCCACCGTGTCGATCGCGGTGCTGCCCGGCCTGGTCGCCTCCTCGGTCACCGGCTACGAGGTCGCCTTCAACGCCCTGGTCGCCGGGGTCACGCTGGGCACCGGCTTCGCCGTGCAGCCCCTGGGCCGTCGGCTGGCGGCCACCGACACCCGCCGGGGTGCTGGGGTCGGCGCCCTCGCGGTCACCGCCGGTCTGCTGCTGGCCGCGCTGGCCGCCGCGACGACCTCCCCGTGGGCGGTGCTGGCCGCCGCCGTGGTGCTGGGCGCGGGCTACGGGCTCTGCCTGGTCGCCGGTCTGGTGGAGACCCAGCGGCTGGCGCCGCCGCACGAGCTGGCCGGCCTGACCGCGGTCTTCTACGCGCTCACCTACCTGGGGTTCGCCGCCCCGGTGCTGCTCGCCGCGCTCTCGGCGGTGGCGCCCTACCCGGTGCTGCTGCTCGTGCTGGCGGCACTCGCAGCGGTCACCGCCCTCGCGACCCGGCGCCCAGACCCCGTCTGATCGTCGTCGGGTCGCGGCCGGCACGTCACCTCCCGGTCACCCCCGGGGTCCACGGTGGTCGGCATGAGCACCGGTCCCTGCTCGACCGCCTGCACCGCCGACGTCCACCCCACCGCCCCGGCCGCGTTGCGCCGACAGCGGTCCCTGCGACTGTCCGCGGCGCTGGCCCGGGCCACCGCCCGCCCCCCGGCCGGGGACGGACGACGCCACGGGACCTGCACCGCCGCCCGGCTGCTCACCGCCGCCGGCGTCCGGGTGCAGGTGCTCCCCCCGCCCGTCGCCTGGCCCGCCGGCCCGCGCCTGGTGGTCGCCAACCGGGTGTCCTGGGTGGACGACCTGGCGCTGCGCACCGCGGTCACCGCGCTGCCCGACGAGGACGCCGCGGTCTGGCCGGGGTTGGCCACCGTCCGCGGCGAGGACGTCACCGCCCAGCTCCGGGAGGGCCGCGGCGTGCTCGTCCGGCCCGAGGAGTCCGCCAGCTGCGGCACCGAGCTCGGGCGCTTCCGGCCGGCGTCCCTGCAGCCTGCACTGGACGCCGGGGTGCCGGTGTGTCCGGTCGCCGTCCGGGCCCGGGTCGCCGGCCGACCCACCACCGCCACCGCGCAGCTCCCCGGGGAGTCCTGGTGGCGCAGCGCCGCCCGGGTGCTGGGCGCGGTCGACCTCGTCGTCGAGGTGCACCAGCTGGCCCCGATCGACCCGCGCCGCGGAACGGCCACCGAGGTGGCCGCACTGGCCGAGTACGCCATCGCCGCGGTGCTCGAGACCGACCCGCCCCGGCCGCTGAGCCACCCCCGCCGGCCGCGCACCCACGCGCCGGCCGTCAGTCCTCGGACACCCGTCCCGCGCTGACCGTCAGCCGCCGGGTGGTGGCCACGGCCTCGAGCATCCGGCGGTCGTGGGTGACCAGCAGCAGGGTGCCGGTGTAGTCGGCCAGCGCCTGCTCCAGCTGCTCGATCGCCGGCAGGTCGAGGTGGTTGGTCGGCTCGTCGAGCACCAGCACGTTCACCCCCCGGGCCTGCAACAGCGCCAGTGCGGCCCGGGTCCGCTCCCCCGGCGACAGCGTGCCCGCCGCCCGCAGCACGTGGTCCGCGCGCAGGCCGAACTTGGCCAGCAGGGTGCGCACCTCGGCGTCGGGCAGGTCGGGCACCTCGGCACCGAAGGCCGCGGCGAGCGTCTCCTCCCCCAGGAACGCCCCGCGCACCTGGTCCACCTCGCCCAGCCGCACGCCCGAGCCGAGCGACCCCGCGCCCTCGTCGAGATCCACCCGGCCCAGCAGCGCGGCCAGCAGGGTGGACTTGCCCGACCCGTTGGCCCCGGTGATCGCCACCCGGTCGCCCCAGTCGACCTGCAGGTCCACCGGGCCCAGGGTGAAGTCGCCCCGCCGGACGACGGCGCCGCGCAGCGTGGCCACCACGGCACCGGCGCGGGGCGCGGCGGCGATCTCCATCCGCAGCTCCCACTCCTTGCGCGGTTCCTCGACCACCTCCAGCCGCTCGATCCGCCGGTCGGTCTGCTTGGCCTTGGCCGCCTGCTTCTCCGAGGACGCCCGCTGAGCGGCCTTGACGTGCTTGTCGCCGTCCTTGCTCTTCTTGATCGAGTCCCGGACGCCCTTGGCCATCCAGTTGCGCTGCATCCGCCCGCGCGCCTCGAGCCCGGCCTTGGTGTCGGCGTACTCGTCGTACTCCTCGCGGGCGTGCCGGCGGGCCACCTCCCGCTCGGCCAGGTAGGCCTCGTAGCCGCCGTCGTGCACCCGCACGAGCTGCTGGGGCAGGTCCAGCTCCACCACCCGGGTCACCGTGCGGGACAGGAACTCCCGGTCGTGGCTGACCACGACCACCCCGGTGCGCAGCCCGGTGACGAAGTCCTCCAGCTGGGTCAGCCCGGCCAGGTCCAGGTCGTTGGTCGGCTCGTCGAGCAGCAGCACGTCGTAGCGGCTGAGCAGCAACGAGGCCAACCCCACCCGGGCGGCCTGCCCGCCGGACAGACCCGCCGTGGGCGCGTCCAACGCGACCCCCGGCGCGACGGTGGCCACCACCTCCTCCGCGCGGTCCTCCAGGTCGGCCCCACCCAGGGAGAGCCAGCGCTCCAGCGCGTCGGCGTAGGCGTCGTCGGCCCCGGCGGCGCCCTCGGTCAGCGCCGTCAGCGCGTCGTCCATCACCGCCTGGGCACGGGCCACCCCGGTGCGTCGGGCGAGGGCCTCGAGCACGGTCTCGTCGTCCCGACGCTCGTGCTCCTGGGGCAGGTACCCGACCGTGGCCGAGGGCGGGGACACCGAGACCGCGCCGGCCTCGGCGGGCAGCAGACCGGCCAGGGTGCGCAGCAGGGTCGACTTGCCCGCGCCGTTCACCCCGACCAGCCCGACGACGTCCCCGGGGGCGACGACGAGGTCCAGGTCGGCGAAGAGCACCTTGGCGCCGTGTCCGGCGGCCAGACCGCGGGCGAGGAGGGTGGCGGTCACCCGGTCATCTAACCGAGGACGTCGTCGGCGATCTCGTCGAGGAGGTCCTCCAGCGGGCCGGCGTCCTCCCCGGGCACCGGCTCGCCCGGGCGGCGACGCACCAGCCAGGGCTGCAGGTGGTCGTAGCCCCGCACCGACACCCGGCGCAGCGGCCGGACGCGGTAGGCCCGCCGTCCGCGCAGCCGGCGGGCCAGCTCCTGGTCGACGAGCAGGGTGCCCGGCCGGCCCAGCGAGGTGAGCCGGCTGGCCAGGTTGACCACCGGTGAGTAGACGTCGCCGAGCCGGGTGAGCACGGTGCCGTACGCGGCGCCGACCCGCAGCGGCGGACGGTCGTCGGCGGCCCACTCCTCGGGCAGCCGCAGCCCGATCTCCACCGCCTGCACCGCCGACGTGCAGGTGAACAGCACCCCGTCGCCGACGGTCTTCACCACCCGCCCGTGGTGCCGGGCGACCAGGTCGGCGGTCAGGCCCTCGAAGTCCTCGACCATCGCGCCCAGCTCGCGGCCGCCCATGCCGCGGCTGCGCGAGGTGTAGCCCACCAGGTCGGCGAACCCCACCGCGAGCTCCCGGCGGTCCACGGCGGCACCGGACCCGACCGCCGACAACCGGTCGGCGTTGGCCGCCAGGTGGCGGCGCCACACGTGGTCCTGCACGTCACGCAGCAGCGGCAGCAGCACCTCGGCCGAGCGGACCGTGTCCAGCGAGGGGCCCGACCCCTCGGACCGCTCGGTGAGCAGCGCGGCCAACATGTCGGTCTGCCAGTCGGCCAGCCGGGACAGCGACTGGCCCATGGCCCGGGCGATCGAGGCCTCGCTCTCCAGGTCGACGAACCCCGAGTCGATCAGCGCCGACAGCGAGCCGAGGGCGGCGACGTCGGAGTCGGTGAACGCCGGTTCGTCGTCCCCGACGTCGGCGAAGCCCAGCGCCCGCCACAGCCGCTGGGTGCGCTCCGGGGGGACGCCGGCCTGCTCGGCGACCTGCAGCCGGGTCCACCGCCGGGGCCCGCCCAGCAGCAGCCGGTCCAGTGCGCCGGCCGGGTCCTCCGGGGGCGGTGCGTTCTCGTCCGTCGGGTCAGTCCGTGGTGTGCACGATCAGCACGTCGACGTCCGAGCGGCGGGTGGCGTCGGCGGGCACCGAGCCCAGCAGGCGGCCCTTGATCCCGGCGAGCCCCCGGTTGCCGACCACGAGCAGGTCGGCGGACTCCCGGCGGACGACGTCCAGCAGGGCCTCGACCGGCGAGCCGACGACGGCGACGGTGCGCACCTGGCCCGCGCCCGCCGCGGTGGCCCGCTCCTGCGCGGTACGGACGGTCTCCTCGGCCGGGGAGGACCCCATGACCTGATAGGCCTCGTCCTTGAGCACGTCGGCGGTGCGCTGGACCTCGCGGTCGTCGAGCTCGGTGGGCAGGTAGGCGCAGGCGATCACCAGCGTGGCGCCGCAGGCCCCGGCGAGCGCCCCGGCGCGCGCGACCGCACGCAACGAGGACTCCGACCCGTCCGTGCCGACGACGACCGTCCGATAGGCAGACACGGGCGGAACCTATCCGACCCCGGCGGGCCGGGCGTGTCGGGGGTCACGCCGCCGCGAGCCGTGCGGTGTGTCCCCGGCCCCCCGGCCTGCTCCGATACGGTCGCACCCGCTGCCGTGCTGGGCTCCGACCTGGCCGTCCGACGAGAGAACGGGGACGACCCATGACCCAGCCGACCACCCCCGCAGGGCCCTCCACCGGGGAGCTGCGGGCCCTCCGGATGACCGCCCAGCGCCTGGCCGGGCTGATCGACGCCGGGGACACCGCCGCGGTCTCGGCCGCCGTCGCCGAACAGCCCCGGCTGGTCGGCATCGCGGTGGAGCGGGACGGCCAGGACGGGTGGACCCCGCTGCACCTGGCCGTGGCCTCCGGCTCCCAGGCGACCGTCGAGGTGCTGGTCGCCGCCGGCGCGGACCTCGACGCGCGCACCGAGCACGGCCGCACGCCGTTGCAGGTCGCCCTGGAGTCCGCGCCCGACCTCGTACCGGTGCTGCAGTCCCTCGGCGCCCCGGTCGACGCGGCCACCGCCTCGTTCACCGGTGACCGGGAGACCCTGCTCGCCGCCCTCGACGGCGGTGCCCCCCTCACCGACCCGCACAGCGGGGTGGACCTGCTGACCTGGGCGGCGTTCGGTGGCCGCATGGAGACCGTGCAGCTGCTCCTGGACCGGGGCGCCGACGCCGACGGCGGCGCCCTGCAGGCCGCAGCCGGTGGTGTGCACCCCGACGTCGTCGACGTGCTGCTCGGTGCCGGCGCCCGGGTCGACCGCCGCGACCCCGACACCGGGCGGACCGCACTGCACGCCGCGGTCGCCGCCGGTGCCCGGCCGCACGCACCCGACGTCGTCGCCCGGCTGCTGGCCGCCGGCGCCGACGTCGACGCGACCACGGCCGACGGCGCCAGCGCCCTGGACATCGCCCAGATCGCCGCGGCGCGCGAGCGCCCCGGCTCCGCCGGTGGCGCCACCCCGCACGACGAGCTGGTCCGGCTGCTCGAGGAGCACCGCGCCCGCGACTGACCGCACCACCCCGCGGGTGAGCCGTGCCACGTGTGGCGGCTCACCTCGCGGGGGCGCAGCCCGCCCCGGGGCCGGTAGAGTCGGCGACCGGTCCAACGACGTCCACAGACGAAGAAGGCACTCGACCCCGTGTCAAGCGTGAGCTCATCCCAGCCCTCCCCCACCCGATCCTCGTCCGCGATGGGTTTCGGCACCAACGAGTGGCTGGTCGAGGAGATGTACCAGCAGTACTTGTCCGACCCCGCCAGCGTCGACCAGGCGTGGCACGACTTCTTCGACGACTACCGGCCCGGCAGCCCGATGTCCGACGGCGCCGACCGGCCGGCCCCCGCGGCCGCCGGGGACGACCCGACCGGAGACGACGCGGCAGCCGAGGCCGCGCCCGCACCCGCCGACGCCGAGGGCTCGGCCACCCGGCCCAGCTCCCCCGCCGTCGCGCCGAGCACCCCGACGCCGCCCAGCCGGGCGACCGCGCCGGAGCCGAAGAGCACCGGCACCGTCGTCGCCAGGCCCGCGGAGAAGGCGGCCGACGCCCAGCCGGCCGCGAAGCCCGCCGCCCCGAAGCCCGCCGCCGAGAAGAAGGCCCCGGCCAAGCCCACGGCCGGCGCCGAGGCCGAGAGCGGTGGCCCCAAGCAGTCGGTGCTCCGCGGTGCCGCCGCCAGCGTCGTGAAGAACATGAACGCCTCGCTGACCGTGCCGACCGCCACCAGCGTGCGGGCCGTCCCGGCGAAGATGCTGGTCGACAACCGCATCGTCATCAACAACCACCTGGCCCGCTCGCGCGGCGGGAAGGTCTCCTTCACCCACCTGATCGGCTACGCGCTGGTCCGGGCGCTGGACGACTTCCCCGAGATGAACGCGGCGTTCGCCGAGATCGACGGCAAGCCGAACCTGGTGCAGCCCGAGCACGTGAACTTCGGCCTGGCGATCGACCTGCCCAAGCCCGACGGCACCCGCTCGCTGGTGGTCGCCAACATCAAGCGCTCCGAGGAGATGGACTTCGCCGCCTTCTGGGGCGCCTACGAGGACGTCATCCGCCGGGCCCGCGGCGGCAAGCTCACGATGGACGACTTCACCGGGACGACGGTCAGCCTGACCAACCCCGGCACCGTGGGCACCAACCACTCCGTGCCGCGGCTGACCACCGGCCAGGGCACGATCGTCGGCGTCGGCGCGATGGACTACCCGGCCGAGTTCCAGGGGATGAGCCCGGAGACGCTGACCGACCTCGCGGTCGCGAAGACCATCACGCTCACCTCGACCTACGACCACCGCATCATCCAGGGCGCCCAGTCCGGGGACTTCCTGCGCAAGCTGCACGGCCTGCTGCTGGGCCAGGACGGGTTCTACGACGAGGTCTTCGCCTCGCTGCGGATCCCCTACGAGCCGGTCCGCTGGGTCCCCGACGTCTCGGTGCGCCACGAGGGCCAGATCGACAAGGGCGCCCGCGTCGTCGAGCTGATCGAGGCCTACCGGCGCAACGGCCACCTGATGGCCGACACCGACCCCCTCGAGTTCAAGGTCCGCACCCACCCCGACCTGGACATCACCCAGCACGGCCTGACCCTGTGGGACCTCGACCGGCAGTTCCCGGTCGGCGGGTTCGCCGGGGAGAAGGTCATGCCGCTACGCGACGTGCTCGGTGTGCTGCGCAACTCCTACTGCCGCACCGTCGGCGTGGAGTACATGCACATCACCGACCCCGAGGAGCGCGAGTGGCTCCAGAAGCGCATCGAGGTCAAGCACGACAGCCCCGACCGGGCCAAGCAGAAGCACGTGCTGGGTCGGCTCAACGCCGCCGAGGCCTTCGAGACCTTCCTGCAGACCAAGTACGTCGGGCAGAAGCGGTTCTCCCTCGAGGGCGGTGAGTCCGTCATCCCGCTGATGGACGAGGTGCTCGTCGCCTCGACCGAGCACGGCCTCGAGGAGGTCGCGATCGGCATGCCGCACCGCGGCCGGCTCAACGTGCTGGCCAACGTGCTCAACAAGCCCTACTCGAAGATCTTCGGGGAGTTCGAGGGCAACATCGACCCGGGCACCGTGCAGGGCTCCGGTGACGTGAAGTACCACCTCGGCGCCGAGGGCACGTTCCAGCACCCGGCCCGGGACGCCTCGATCGCGGTCACCCTGACGTCGAACCCCAGCCACCTGGAGGCGGTCAACCCCGTCCTCGAGGGCATCGTGCGGGCCAAGCAGGACATGATCGACAAGGGCGAGGGCGGCTTCACCGTCCTGCCGCTGCTGCTGCACGGCGACAGCGCGTTCGCGGGACAGGGCGTGGTCGCCGAGACCCTCAACCTGTCCCAGCTGCGCGGCTACCGCACCGGCGGCACGGTGCACGTCGTGGTCAACAACCAGGTCGGCTTCACCACCAGCCCGGCCGCAGCGCGCTCGAGCCTGTACTCCACCGACGTCGCGCGGATGATCGGTGCGCCGGTCTTCCACGTCAACGGCGACGACCCCGAGGCCTGCGTCCGGGTCGCCCGGCTGGCCGTGGACTACCGGCAGGCGTTCCGCAAGGACGTCGTCATCGACCTGGTCTGCTACCGCCGGCGCGGGCACAACGAGGGCGACGACCCCTCGATGACCCAGCCGCTGATGTACGACATCATCGACCGCAAGCGCTCGGTCCGGAAGCTCTACACCGAGGCGCTGGTCGGCCGGGGCGACATCACCCTGACCGAGGCCGAGGAGGCCCTGAAGGACTACCGCGGGCAGCTCGAGCGGGCCTTCTCCGAGACCCACGACGCCCGCGACTCCTCCACCCCCGAGCCGGTCGTGGACCAGCGGCCCTCGGCGTCGGCCAAGACGGCGATCACCACCGAGGTGCTCAAGACCATCGGCGACGCGCACGTCTCGCTGCCCGGGGACTTCACCGTCCACCCCAAGCTGCAGAAGATGCTCGAGCGGCGCGCGGCCATGGTCAGCGAGGGCGGCGTCGACTGGGCGATGGGCGAGCTGCTGGCCTTCGGCTCGCTGCTCATGCAGGGCGTGCCGGTGCGGCTGGCCGGTCAGGACTCCCGTCGCGGCACCTTCGTGCAGCGCCACTCGGTCCTCATCGACCGGGAGGACGCGAAGGAGTACACCCCGATCGCCAACCTCACCGAGGACCAGGCGAAGTTCTTCGTCTACGACTCGCTGCTCAGCGAGTACGCCGCGGTCGGGTTCGAGTACGGCTACTCGGTGGCCAACCGCGAGGCCCTCGTCCTCTGGGAGGCCCAGTTCGGCGACTTCGTCGACGGCGCGCAGCTGATCATCGACGAGTTCATCTCCTCCGGTGAGGCCAAGTGGGGCCAGCAGTCGGGCATCGTCCTGCTGCTGCCGCACGGCCTGGAGGGCCAGGGTCCCGACCACTCCAGTGGTCGGCCCGAGCGTTTCCTGCAGCTGTGCGCGGAGAACAACATGACCGTCGCCAACTGCTCGACCCCGGCGAACTACTTCCACCTGCTGCGTCGGCAGGCGCTGTCGGAGACCCACCGCCCGCTGGTGGTCTTCACGCCCAAGTCGCTGCTGCGCGCCAAGGCCGCGGTCAGCGCCGTCGAGGACTTCACCGAGCAGAGCTTCCGGCCGGTGCTGCCCGACCCGGGCGTCGGCGGGGAGCCGCTCGACGACGCCGCCGTGCGCCGGGTGCTGCTGTGCACCGGCAAGGTCGCCTACGACCTGCTGGCCGGCCGGGAGTCCGAGGGCGTCGCCGACGTCGCCGTGCTGCGGGTCGAGCAGCTGTACCCGCTGCCGGCCAGCGAGCTGGTCGAGCAGCTGCGCCGCTACCCCAACGCCGACGAGGTCGTCTGGGTGCAGGAGGAGCCGGCCAACATGGGCGCCTGGCAGTTCATGGCGGTCAACCTGCCCGCCGAGCTGCCCGCCGGGAAGACGCTGTCGGTGGTCAGCCGCAAGGCCTCGGCCAGCCCGGCCGTCGGCTCGGCCAAGGTGCACGAGGCCGAGCAGAAGGACCTCGTCGCCCGCTCGCTGGCCCAGTAGCCGCGGTGTACTTCACCGACCGCGGCATCGAGGAGCTGGTCACCCGCCGGGGCCAGGAGGAGGTCTCCCTCTCCTGGCTGGGTGACCAGCTGCAGGCCTTCGTCGACCAGCACCCCGACTTCGAGGTGCCGGTCGAACGGCTGGCGACGTGGCTGGCGCGGGGCGGCACCGACGACGAGGACGACCTCGACGACTGAGGGCTCTCGACGACCGAGGGCTACGGTGCCCCGGTGACCGCCCCCGCGCTGACCCGGGGCACCCACCTCGGCTACGCCGCGGGCTCCATCGGGACGGCGGCGTTCGGCACCGTCCCGGGGCTGCTGCTGCTCTTCTACCTGACCGACGTGCTCGGCGTGGGTGCCGGTCTCGCCGGGCTGGTGGTGTTCGCCCCCAAGGCGTGGGACGTGCTGCTCAACCCGTGGATCGGTGCCCGCTCGGACGCCACCACCAGCCGCTGGGGCCCGCGCCGGCCCTGGATGCTGGCCGGCGGGCTGACCCTGCCGCTGCTGTTCGTGCTGGTCTTCGCCGGCCCCGGGGCTCCCCCGGCGCTGGCCGCCGGCTGGGTCGCGGTCACCTTCCTGCTCGCGGCCACCGCGTACGGCTGCTTCCAGGTGCCCTACGTCGCCCAACCCGCCGAGATCACCACGGACCCCGGCGAGCGGGCCACCCTGATGTCCTGGCGGGTCGCGGCCCTGGCGCTCGGCATCCTGCTCGCCGGCGCCGGCGCGCCCGCGGTGGTCGAGCTCGCCGGCGGCGGCCGGGCCGGGCACCTGGCGATGGCCGCGTTCGTGGCGCTGCTGCTCGCCGGCGGGATGCTCGGCGCCGTCGTCGGCACCCGGCGGGCACCCACGCTGACGCGCACCAGCAGCGAGGGGCGCCTGCTGGCCACGCTGCGGGTCGCCGTCCGGGTGCGGCCGTTCCGGCTGCTGCTGGTCGGGTTCGTCGTCCAGGCGCTGGGGATCGGCGTGATGCTGGCCGGCGTCCCGTACTACGCCCGGCAGGTGCTGGGCGACCCCGCCGCCGGGACGCTGCTGTTCGTCGCCCTGGTCGGCCCGGCGATCCTGGTCATGCCGCTGTGGCTGCGGGTCAGCCGCCGGGTGGGCAAGCGGACCGGCCTGCTGGCGTCCTCCACGGTGTTCGCCATCGCCGCCGCCGCGCTCGCGCTGGGGGGTCCGGGCCGCACCGGGCTGGTGCTCGCCCTCGTCGTGGTGGTCGGGATCGGCTACGCCGGGATGCAGATGTTCCCGCTGGCGATGCTCCCCGACGTGGTCGCCGCCGACGAGGCGTCCTCCGGCGAGCGGCGGGCCGGGGTGTTCACCGGCGTCTGGACGGCGGCCGAGACGCTCGGGCTGGCGGTCGGACCGGGCCTGCTGGGCGTGCTGCTGGGGCTCGCCGGGTACCGCTCGTCGGTCGGGGACGCCGTCGTGGCGCAGACCGCGGCGGCCGACACCACCGTGCTGCTGTCGTTCAGCCTGCTCCCGGCTCTGCTGGTGCTCGCCTCGCTGCCGTTCATCGCCCGCTACCGACTGGAGCCCACCCCGTGACACCGCAGGACGTCCTGGCGGAGCTCACCGCGCTGGCCGACGGGGACGTCCCCACGCACGGCGGAGCCACCATGGCCTACGTCTACGACTCCGGGCTCACCGAGGTGGACGCGCTGGCCGCCGGCGCCCAGGCGGCGTACCAGTGGACGAACGCGCTGGACCCCACCGCCTTCCCCAGCGTCGCCCGGATCGAGAACGACCTGGTCGCCGCAGCGGCCGCACTGCTGGGGGGCGGGCCGGACACCGTCGGCACGGTCACCAGCGGCGGCACCGAGAGCTGCCTGCTCGCCGTCCTCGCCGCCCGCACCCGGTGGCGGGCCGCGCACCCCGACGACGACCGCCGTCCCCAGCTGCTGCTGCCGGTCACCGCGCACGCCGCCTTCCGCAAGGCCGCGCACCTGTTCGACCTGGCCGTGGTCGACCTGGGCGTGGACCCCGACACCTGCCGGGTGCGCCCGGCCGAGGTCGCCGCGCTGCTGACCACCCGCACCGCGCTGGTCGTGGTGAGCGCCCCGTCCTACCCGCACGGCGTGCTCGACCCGGTCACCGAGGTGGCCGCGCTGACCGCCGCGGCCGGGGTGCCCTGTCACGTGGACGCCTGCATCGGCGGCTGGCTGCTGCCGCACCTCGCCGACAGCACCGGCGCCAAGCCGTTCGACCTCTCGGTCCCCGGGGTGACCAGCCTGTCGGTCGACCTGCACAAGTACGGCTACGCCCCCAAGGGCGTCTCGGTGCTGCTGACCGCCGACCCGGAGTTCCGGCACGGCCACTGGTTCGCCACCGCGGACTGGCCCGGGTACCCGGTGGTCAACCCGACGCTGGCCGGCACCCGCCCCGCCGGCCCGATGGCCGCCGCGTGGGCGGTGCACCGCTGGCTGGGCACCGAGGGCTACCGGCGCCTGGCGCTGGCGGCCCGGGAGGCGACCACGGCGCTGGTCGCCGGGCTGGCCGACGTCCCGGGCGTGCGGGTGGTGGGCACCCCGGTGACCACCCTGGTGGCGCTCGCCGGCACCGACGGGCTCGACGTGCTGCACCTGGCCGACGAGGCCACCGCCCGGGGCTGGCTGCTGCAGCCCCAGCCGCCGTTCACCCAGCCCGACGGCAGCGTCCTCCCGGCCACGCTGCACCTGACCGTCACCGCGGCGACCACCGACCGGGTGCCGGCCCTGCTCACCGACCTCGCCGACGCCGCCCGCGCAGCGCGGGCCCTGGACCCGCCCGTCCCCGACCCCACGCTGGTGGCCGCCGCGGCCGACCTCGACCCGGCGACCCTCACCGTGGCCGACGTCGACGGCCTGCTCGCCCTCGCCGGCCTGGACGGCGGTCCGCTGCCGACCCGGATGGCCCCGGTGCACGCCCTGGTGGCCGCCCTGCCCCGCCCGCTGGCCGAACGCCTCCTGGCCGGCGTCCTCGACCGCGTCTACCGCCCCACCCGCACCTGACGACAAGCGCCCTTCTCGTCGGGGGGCGGGGGCGCCTCCCGGGGAGAGGGCGGTCCGGCGGTGACCATGGGTGGGTGCTCGGTCACTCCCACGCCCTGTCCGGGCTCGCCGTCGGCGCCGCCACCCTGCCGGTCGCCCCGCTGACCGGGACGGTCGCACAGCTCGGCTGGGTGGCCGCGGTCGGCGGGATGGCGATGCTGCCCGACCTGGACCAGCGCGGGTCGACGATCTCGCGCATGTGGGGGCCGCTGTCGGAGGTCCCGTCCGGGATCGTCGGCCGGCTGTCCGGTGGGCACCGCAAGGGCACCCACGACGCACTGCTCGCCCCGGTGGCGTTCGGGCTGCTGGCGGCTGCTGCCTCCCGGGCGACCTGGGCCTCGCTGCTCCTGCTGGCGCTGGCGATCGGGCTGGCGCTGCGGGCGCTGCACGTCGTGGTCCCCGGGAGGTTCGAGACCACGGTCGTCGGCAACCTGGTGCTGTCCTGGGGCGGGGCCTGGCTGCTGCTGGCGCACAGCCCGAGCCCGACGTGGTTGCCCTGGGCGGTCGCGCTGGGGGTGCTGGTGCACGTGGCCGGGGACTTCCTGACCTGCGGCGGGGTGCCCGTGCCGTTGGTCTGGCTGGCCCGCCCGCGCGCCACGGTCGCGTTCTCCCCGATGGAGACCGGCGGGTTCACCGAGAAGGTGGTGCTGGTGCCGCTGTTCGTCGTGGCCACGCTCGTGCTGCTGTGGCTGAACACGCCGGCGGCGGCCGTCCTGGGAGGACTGACCGCCGCCGGGTGAGATCAGTCGCGCGTCACGCCCTCGGCGCGGGCAGCCGCGCCGACCGCGGCCGCGACGGCCTCGGCGACCCGGCGGTCCAGCGGCGAGGGCACGATGAAGTCGGCCCGGACGTCGTCCCCGACCACGTCGGCGATGGCGGTGGCCGCGGCCAGCTTCATCCCCTCGGTGATCCGGGTGGCCCCGGCGTCGATCGCGCCCCGGAAGACGCCCGGGAAGGCCAGCACGTTGTTGATCTGGTTGGCCAGGTCGCTGCGCCCGGTGGCCACCACCGCGGCGTACTTCGCGGCCATCACCGGGTCGACCTCGGGGGTCGGGTTGGCCAGGGAGAACACGATGCACCCCGGGGCCATGGCCGCGATGGCCTCCTCGGGCACCGAGCCGCCGGACAGCCCCAGGTAGACGTCGGCGCCGGCCAGGGCGTCGACCATCGACCCGCTGCGGCCGGTGGGGTTGGTGTGCGCCACCAGCCACTGCTTGGTCTCGGTGAGGTCCTCGCGGCCGGCGTGCAGCAGGCCCTTCGAGTCGGCGACGGCGATCTCGCCGATGCCGGCCTCGAGCAGGATCTTGGTGCAGGCCACGCCGGCGGCCCCGGCCCCGGACACCACCACCCGCAGGTCGGCGAGCGGGCGGCCGACCACCTTCGCGGCGTTCCGCAGCGCGGCCAGGACGACGATCGCCGTCCCGTGCTGGTCGTCGTGCATGACCGGGATCGGCAGCTGCTCGCGCAGCCGGGACTCGATCTCGAAGCAGCGCGGCGCGCTGATGTCCTCGAGGTTGATCCCGCCGAAGGACGGCGCGATGGCCAGCACGGTCGCCACGATCTCGTCGACGTCGGTGGTCGCGAGCACGATCGGCACCGAGTCCAGTCCGCCGAACTCCCGGAACAGGCAGGCCTTGCCCTCCATGACGGGCAACGAGGCGGTCGGCCCGATGTCACCCAGGCCGAGGACGGCGGTGCCGTCGGAGACCACCGCGACCACCCGCGGGGCCCAGGTGAAGCGCCGGGCGAGCTCGGGCTCAGCGGCGATCGCGCTGGAGACACGGGCTACACCCGGGGTGTAGGTGAGGGCGAGGTCGGCGATCGAGGTGATGGCGCTCGTCGGCTGCACGGTGAGCTTGCCGCCCTCGTGCACCGCGAACGCGGGGTCGTCGCTGAACCGGTCTGACGTGTCGGTGCCACTCTGCACTGAGCCCATGGGACCGGGAGCGTAGAGCAGCCCTACGGCGGTCAGGGGGGCGCGGGCAGACGGCCGGGCCGGGGTGTGACGCGTCCCACCACGCGGCCGACGACGACGGCGGTCCCGAAGGAGCGGCTGTCGTCGGTGACGAACGGGTTGTCGCCCTGCACCCAGTGCCCCCCGGGGACGGCGCGGACCACCCGCTTGACCACCAGCAGGTCCGGGCGGGCCGGGAAGCGGGCGAGCACCACGTCGCCGGGTGCGGCGGTGTCACCCCGGCGGACCAGCAGCCGGTCGCCGTGCCGCACGGTGGGGCTCATCGAGGGCCCGGTCACCCGGGCGAGCACCCAGGGCGAGGGCAGCCCCGGGACGTCACCGGGGGGCCCACTTCTCGACGTGTCGGCTCTGATCACCGCGAGTAGTGTCCCGCACGACCCATCCCCACGAGCTCCGGAGGGACGACCATGCGTCTGTTCACCCTGTTCACCGCCGTGGAGGCCACCGCTCACTGCGACCTCCCCTGCGGCGTGTACGACCCCGCCCAGGCCCGCATCGAGGCCGAGTCCGTCAAGGCCCTGCAGGAGAAGTACCAGGGCAGCGACGACGAGGTCTTCAAGACCCGGGCGCTGATCATCAAGGAGCAGCGCGCTGACCTGGTCAAGCACCACCTGTGGGTGCTGTGGACCGACTACTTCAAGCCGCCGCACTTCGAGAAGTACCCGCAGCTGCACGAGCTGTTCAACAAGGCCACCAAGCAGGCCGGTGCCTCCGGTGCCAAGCAGTCGGTCGACCCGGCCGAGGGGCAGAAGCTCCTGGACTACATCGCCGAGATCGACACGATCTTCTGGGAGACCAAGGCCGCGGCCTGAACCTCCTGACGCACGGTGCCGGGTCGTCCCTCGTGGGCGGCCCGGCACCGTCGTCTCCACCCCACGACGAACCAGGTGACCCCATGGACGACCGCCCTCGGCTGGACCTGCGCCGCCTCCTGGAGAGGGTGGAGGCAGCCGCCCCGGTCGACGCCGTCACCGTGGTCGCTGCCGAGCTGTCCGACGTCGTCGGCGCCCGGGCGGTCTCCTTCCTGATCGCCGACTTCAGCGGTCACGCCCTGGTGCGGCTGGGCACCGTGCTGCCGTCCACGGCGACGACCCGCAGCTCCGGCGTGGAGAGCGCGCACACCGTCCCGCTGGAGGACTCCCCCCACGGCGAGGTGCTGCGCACCCAGCAGACCCGGGTCCTCCCCCACCCCGACGGCGCCCTGGTGCTGGTGCCGGTCACCGACCGCGGCGACGCCCTCGGGGTGCTCGAGCTGACCCTCCCCACGGCCCCGGACGACGAGGGGCTCGCGGAGCTGTCGTCGGCCGGGCACGCGCTGGCCTACGTGCTGATCGCCAACCGCCGGCACACCGACCTCTTCGAGTGGGGCCAGCGGACGACGCCGTTCTCGCTGGCCGCGGAGATCCAGCGCCGGCTGCTCCCGGCGAGCTTCACCTGCGAGGCCGGGCAGTTCACCGTGTCCGGGTGGCTGGAACCCGCGGCGACCGTCGGCGGGGACACCTTCGACTGGTCGCTGGACCGGCACACGCTGCAGGTCTCCATCACCGATGCCGTCGGGCACGACGTCGCCGCCGCCCTGCTGGCCACGCTGCTGGTGGGCAGCCTGCGCAACGAACGCCGGCGCGGCACCGACCTCGCCACCCAGACCCGGGTGGCCAACGACGCGGTGGCCGCCCACCTGCCGCCGGGGCAGTTCGTCACCGGGCAGGTGCTCCGGGTCGACCTCACCTCCGGTCGGGCAGTGGTGGTGAACGCCGGGCACCCGCTGCCGCTGCGCCTGCGCGACGGCCTGGTCGAGGAGGTCGAGCTCGAGGTCGACCTGCCCTTCGGCGTCGAGGCGGGCACCGAGTACCGGCTGCAGGAGTTCGACCTGCGGCCCGGGGACCGGCTGGTCCTGCTCACCGACGGCATGCAGGAGCGCGGGGCCGAGGTGATGGACGTGGCCGCCACACTGGCCGCCTCCCGCGGGCTGCACCCGCGCCAGGTGGTGCACGCCCTGGGCGCCGCCGTCGTCCGGGCGACCGAGGGCCACCTCGGCGACGACGCCACCGTGGTGTGCCTGGACTGGTACGGCGGGGAACCCCGTCCGCGGGACAGCAGCAGCGGTGCCAGCAACGAGCACGCCTCCCGCTGACCGGTCGACCGCCGCCTGCCCCGGTAGCCTCGGGCCTCGATGCGCATCGACCCGGCCGGCTGGCCCTTCATCACCGTGCCGCTGGCCCCCGCCCTCGCCCTGGGCGCCGCCGGACGGCTCACCGGCCGGCGCGCCGTCGGGCGGTCGGGCTGGCCCCTGCTGGGCCTGGCCGCCTACATGGCGCTGTTCTTCCGTGACCCGCAGCGCCGCTGCGACCACCAGCCGGCCGCCGCCGAGGACGTGCTCTCCCCGGCCGACGGCGTCGTCATGGTCGCCGGTCCCGCCCAGGAGGGCGTCGGGCCCGAGCCCGCCCCCGAGGGCGGCTGGCAGCAGGTCAGCGTCTTCCTCTCCGTCGTCGACGTGCACGTCAACCGATCGCCCTACCGCGGCACCGTGACCCAGAGCAGCTACACCCCGGGCAGCTTCCTCGCGGCCTACCGGGCCGAGAGCGCGCACCGGAACGAGAAGACCGAGATCTGGCTGGCCGACGGCGACCGGACCGTGGTGTTCCGGCAGCTTGTCGGGGTGCTCGCCCGGCGTATCGTCACCCGCACCGGGGTGGGCCAGCAGCTGGCCACCGGCGAGCGCATGGGGCTGATGAAGTTCGGCTCCCGGATGGACGTGTTCCTGCCCCAGGAGGCCACCCTGACGGTGACCAAGGGCAAGCGGGTGCGTGGCGGGGAGACGGTCATCGCGCGCTGGGACGCAGCAGGGTCCCGACCGTGACAGCCGACCGGCGGACCCCCACCCGGCGCACCCAGACGGTGGAGTTCGTCCGCAGCTCGGCCCGTGGCGGGCGGAGCCGGGCCCGCCTCTGGCTGCCCAGCCTGTTCACCCTGGGCAACATGCTGTGCGGCTTCGCCGCGATCCTGGTCGCCTTCCGCGGCCAGTACGACCTGGCGTGCGTGCTCATCGGCGCCTCGGTGGTGCTCGACATCGCCGACGGCGCGGTGGCCCGGCTGGTCGGCGCGGTGAGCCCCTTCGGCCTGCAGTTCGACTCCCTGGCCGACCTGGTCTCCTTCGGCCTGGCCCCCTCGCTGCTGGCCTTCGCCCTCTTCTCCGACGGCCGCGACGGCTTCGACCCCCTCGGGTGGATCGCCTGCTTCGTCTGGCTGGCCTGCGCGGCCATCCGGCTGGCCCGGTTCAACACCACGGTCGACCCGACGGCGGACAAGCGCTTCTTCGTCGGGCTGCCCAGCCCCGGCGCGGCCGGCGTGGTGATGGCCAGCGTGTTCGCGTTCTCCGACGTGCTGCAGGGCCGGGACCGGCTGTGGGTCCTGCTGGTCGTGATCGTGCCGGGGCTGCTGATGGTCTCGAACATCCGCTGGCGGTCGTTCCGGTCGCTGGTCAGCCCCAAGTCCGGCCGCCCGTTCGGGCTGGTGACGGCCGGGGTGCTCGTCGTGGTCGGGCTGGCGACGGTGCCGGTGTTCACCTTCTGCCTGGTCGCCTACCTGTACCTGTTCTCCCCGCTGCTGTTCCCGCTGGTGTCCCCCCTGGGCCGGCTGGTGCCGGCCCGGGTGCGCGAGCTGCTCTCGTGAGCGTCCGGCCGGTCACCGCGGACGACGTCGACGTCGTCGTGGGTCTGGTGCGCGAGCTGGCCGACTACGAGAAGAGCCTCGACGAGGCCCGGATGACCCCGGCGCAGCTGCACGAGGCGTTGTTCGGCGACTCCCCGGCGCTGTTCGGACACGTCGCCGAGGACGACGACGGCACCGTCGTCGGGTTCGCGCTCTGGTTCCTCAACTTCTCCACCTGGCGGGGCACCCACGGGGTGTACCTGGAGGACCTCTACGTCTCCCCCGCCCACCGCGGCACGGGCCTGGGCCGCGAGCTGCTGCGCACGCTGGCCGCGGTCTGCGTCGAGCGTGGCTACGCGCGGCTGGAGTGGTCGGTGCTGGACTGGAACACCCCGTCCATCGAGTTCTACCGCGCTGCCGGCGCCCGGCCCCAGGACGGCTGGTCGGTCTTCCGGCTGACCGACCGGGCCCTGCACGACTTCGCCCAGGAGAGGACGACATGACCGAGCGCAGGCACTCCGAGTGCTGGCTGACCGACATGGACGGCGTCCTGGTGCACGAGGGCCAGGCGCTGCCCGGCGCCGCGGACTTCCTCCGCCGCCTGGTCGAGCGGGAGCGCCGCTTCCTGGTGCTCACGAACAACTCGATCTTCACCCCGCGCGACCTCGCCGCCCGGCTGCACCGCTCCGGGCTGGAGGTGCCCGAGGAGGCGATCTGGACCTCGGCGCTGGCCACCGCGGACTTCCTGGCCTCCCAGCTGCCCGGCGGCTCGGCCTACGTCGTCGGCGAGGCCGGGCTGACCACCGCACTGCACGAGGCCGGGTACACGATCACCGACACGGAGCCGGACTACGTCGTGCTCGGGGAGACCCGGACCTACAGCTTCGAGGCCATCACCCGGGCCATCCGGCTGGTCGAGGCCGGTGCCCGCTTCATCGCCACCAACCCCGACGTCACCGGTCCCTCCCCCGAGGGCTCGCTGCCGGCGACCGGCTCCGTCGCGGCCCTGATCACCAAGGCCACCGGCGCCGAGCCCTACTTCGTCGGCAAGCCCAACCCGATGATGTTCCGCAGCGCGCTGAACCGGATCGACGGGCACTCGGAGTCCACGACGATGGTCGGCGACCGGATGGACACCGACATCGTCGCCGGCATCGAGGCCGGGCTGGAGACGGTGCTCGTGCTCACCGGCTCCACCCGGGCCTCGGACGTCTCGCGCTTCCCGTTCCGGCCCAGCCGGGTGCTCGACTCGATCGCCGACGTCATCGACCTGGTGTGAGGCGCTAGACCTCGGAGTACGCCAGCCGGGCCTCGGGGGTGGCCAGGAACCACAGCACGCCGGCCACGCACAGCAGCACCGGGACGCCTATGTAGGGCAGCCCGGACTCGAACGCGGTCACGTAGCCGGTGAGGCCCAGCAGCAGCTGCAGGACCACGACCGGGCCGCGCGCCCACGGGCCGGCCCGGCCCAGCCCCCAGGCGCAGAACCCCAGCGCCGCGGCGGCGGTGAGGGCGTAGGCGACCTCGGCCAGCGCCCGCCCGGTGCTGTCGGCCGTGCTGGTCAGCGTCAGGACGAGCACGACGCCGGCGATGACGAGGGCCGCGACCGCCTCCACCGCCACCAGCAGCGCCGCCCGACGCAGCGCGGGGGGCGCCGCAGCCGGGTCGCGGGGCGGCCGGGGCGCGGACTCCTGCGCGGCGCCACCGAGCAGCCGTTCTGCCCGGCGGCGCGGGGTCCCGTCGTCCCGGGGATCCCCGGCATCGGCAGCGGCGGCGTCCCGGGGTGCTGGCACGCCCGCGAGGCTACGCGGGGGCGCTGGATACCCTCGCCGGCGTGCGTGCGCTCCTCGTGACCAACCCGGCAGCCACGACCACCACCGCGAAGGTGCGCGACGTCCTGGTCCGCGCGCTGTCCAGCGACCTGTCCCTGGAGGTGGCCGAGACGACCCACCGCGGGCACGCCCGCGAGCTGGCCGTGCAGGCGGCCGCGGACGGCGTCGACGTCGTGGTCACCCTGGGCGGCGACGGCACGGTCAACGAGACGGTGGACGGGCTGCTGCAGGACGGGCCCGGACCGCACGTGCCCACCCTGGCCGTGGTCCCCGGTGGGTCCACCAACGTCTTCGCCCGTGCCCTGGGCCGCTCGCAGGACCCGGTGGAGGCGGTCGCGGAGATCCTGTCGTCGCTGCGGGCCGGCCGGACCCGCCGGGTCGGCCTCGGTTCGGCCAGCGCCCGGCTGGCGGGCGCGGACGGGTGGACCCGCCCGCGGTGGTTCGTGTTCTCCGCCGGCCTGGGGTTCGACGCCGACGTGATCGCCCGGGTCGAGGCCCAGCGGGCCCGCGGCCGCCGCTCCAGCGGCCTGCTCTACCTCCGGGCCGGCGCGGCGTCCTTCCTGCTCGGGCCCGACCGCCGGCGTCCGCCGATGACCCTGCACGTGCCGGGCGAGGAGCCCGTCCCCGGCCTCTTCCTCTGCCTGGTGTCCAACGTCAGCCCGTGGACCTACCTCGGCGAGACCCCGATCAACGTCAGCCCGGAGGCCTCCTTCGACACCGGGCTGGACGTGTTCTCCCTCGGCCGGGTCGGGCCGCTGGCGATGGTGAACCACCTCCGGCGGAGCATGGCGCGCGAACCGGACTCCCGGGGCCGGGGGGTGCACCGCTGGCACGACCTGCCCGAGCTGACCCTGACCTCGGAGCGCCCCCAGGGCTGGCAGCTGGACGGCGACCACCTCGGCGAGGCCACCGGCCTGCGGGTCCGCGCGGTGCCGCTGGCCCTCGACGTCGTCGTCTGAGGCGACCACGGGCGGGAACCGTCGGGGCGGCCACCACGCGTCCGGGTGACCCGTGCTGGGCACCCGGTCGGGAACAGGGGTGGCGGACCTGCTAGGACCGTGGTGAGGTTGCTCATACGGAGGACGGCTGAGCGGCTGAACTGCTTGACAGTCGGTCCTCGCGTGAAAGCATCGAACCCGAACGCAACCTGCTGGTAACACCAGCGTGCGGGAGCCGGACGACATCGAACAGACGGTGTCGGGCCCTCCGGGGCACAGGGCACACCGTAGACGACACCGAGGAGCACACCGACATGGACTGGCGCCACCGCGCCCTCTGCCGGGACGAAGACCCTGAGCTCTTCTTCCCGATCGGGACGACGGGCCCTGCGGTCACGCAGATCGAGCAGGCCAAGGCCGTCTGCCAGCGCTGCCCCGTGGTGCAGTCGTGCCTCGAGTGGGCGCTGACCTCCGGTCAGGACTCCGGCGTCTGGGGTGGGCTCTCCGAGGACGAGCGCCGCGCCCTCAAGCGCCGCACTGCTCGCACGCGCGTCCGCACCGCCTGACGACGTCCCCGCACCAGCGGGCACCCGGGAGCCGGACACCTCGACGAGGTGTCCGGCTCCTGCCGTCTGCGGCCCCGGTCAGCGGCGGACGCGACCGGCCCCGGGCAGGGTGAGGACGGCGACCGTCCCCTGCCCGCCCTCGGGGGTGCTGGTGGCCAGCTGCCCGTGCAGCTCGCTGGTCACCAGGGTGCGGACGATCTGCAGGCCCAGGCCCTTGCTGGTGGCGACGTCGAACCCCGGCGGCAGGCCCTGACCGTCGTCGCAGATCCGGACGACCAGGTCGTGGCCGTCCCGCTCGGCGGTGAGCTCGATGGTCCCCGGCTGCCCCTCGGGGAAGGCGTGCTCGACGGCGTTGTGCAGCAGCTCGGTGACCGCCATGACCAGCGGGGTCGCCGCACCGGCCGGCAGCTCCCCGAAACGGCCGATCCGGGTGATCCTGGCGGCCGGCCCGACCGAGGCGACGTCGCCCAGCATGGGCAGGACCTGGTCGAGCACGTCGTCGACGTCCACCACGTCCTCCCGGCTGCCGGCGAGGGTGTCGTGCACGACGGCGATCGACGCCACCCGGCGCACCGACTCCAGCAGCGCCTCCCGGGCGGCCGGCTCGCTGACCCGGCGCGCCTGCAGCCGCAGCAGGGCGGCGACGGTCTGCAGGTTGTTCTTCACCCGGTGGTGGATCTCCCGGATGGTCGCGTCCTTGGTCATGAGCGCGCGGTCGCGACGGCGCACGTCGGTCACGTCGCGCACGAGGACCAACGCCCCGGACTCCCCGCCCGGGGCCTGCAGCGGGAGGGCCCGGACGAGCATCGTGGCGGCCTCGCCCTCGACGTCCATCGGGTCGGGGAACCGGCCGGCGACCGCGGCGGTGATGCTGGCCGCGACCGCCTCGCCGGCCACCCGGTCGGTGGCCGCCGACCGGGTCAGCTCGGACAGCTGCCCGCCCACGACGTCCCCGGCCAGGCCCATCCGCCGGTAGGCCGACAACGCGTTGGGGCTGGCGTAGACCGCGGTGCCCCGGCCGTCCAGCCGCACCAGGCCGTCACCGACCCGGGGGCTCATCTCGGCGTCCTCGAGCATCCGCGGGGGGAAGGTGCCGGCGGAGACCATCAGGCACAGCTCACGGGCGATGTCGAGGTAGGTGAGCTCCAGCGGGGACGGCGACCGGGTGGCCGACAGCCGGGTGTCCCGGGCCAGCACGGCGACGACGGCGCCCTCGTGGCGCACCGGGATCACCTCGCGGCGGCGGGGAGCGGTGCCCGACCCGTCGAGCTCGTCGGTGACCTGGACGCCCTCGCGGTGGGTCTGCACGAACGCGGCGGCGTCGTCGCCGGCCACCTCCACCCCGACGAGGTCCTCGGGCTGGCTGGTGGGGGCGGTCAGGGGGCGCACTTGCGCCACGCACCACCAGGCGCCGCTGGCCAGCGGGACCCACAGCGTCAGGTCGGCGAAGGACAGGTCGGCCAGGAGCTGCCAGTCGGCCACCAGCCGGCGGGCGTGGTCGACCTGGGAGGGGCTGACCGAGGAGCCGCGGGCGAGCCGGTCGGAGAGGCTGCTGGGGGTGCTCGTCATGGTGGGGCGAGCCTAGGGCGAGGGCTGCCTACGCTCCTCCGGTGACCCTCGAGATCTCCCCGGCCGACCCGGCCGACTTCCCGGCCATCGGCGAGCTCACCGTCTCGGCCTACGTGTCGCAGGGCTGGGCCACCCCCGACTACGCACGGGAGCTCGCCGACGTCGCCGGCCGCGCCTCCCGCTCCGAGCTCCTGGTCGCCCGGCTCGACGCACGCCTCGTCGGCAGCGTGGCGCTCGTGCTGGACGGCGCCTTCGGGGAGATCACCGAGTCCTCGGACGAGGCGGCCTTCCGGATGCTGGTGGTGGACCCGTCCGCGCGGGGACAGGGCGTCGGGGAGGCCCTGGTGCACGCCTGTCTGGACCGCTCGCGCGCGGCGGGCAGGACGGCGGTGGTGCTCTCGACCGACCCGCGGATGCACGCCGCCCACAGGCTGTACGAGCGGATCGGGTTCACCCGGCTGCCGGCCCGCGACTGGTCGCCGGTGCCGGGGGTCGACCTGCTGGTCTACCGCCTGGGGCTCTGAGCCGCTCAGCCCTCGACGGTGGCGATGAGGTCGCCCTCCTGGAGGACCTCGCCCTCGACCACGTGCAGCTCGGCGACGGTGCCGGCGCGCTCGGTCAGCACCGGGATCTCCATCTTCATCGACTCGAGGATGACCAGGGTGTCCCCCGCGGCCACCTCGGCGCCCGGGGCCACGAGGACCTTCCAGACGCTGGAGACCATCTCGGCGTGGATCTCCTCGACCGCCACGGGTCCTCCTCCAGCTCGCCGTGCCCGCGCCGGGGCTGCTGCCCCGTCGCGGTCATCCAACCACCACGCGGGGGGTGGGCAGGTTCAGCCGTCGGCGAGCCGGTGCAGCACCGCGCAGACCGCGTCACCGTCGTGCGGCACCCCCGTCTCGGGCAGCCCGGTGAGCACGTCGGCGGCCCGGCGGGCGGCGGTCGCGGTGTCCGCCCCGGTCGCGCTGACCGTGGCCAGCAGCGCGTCGTACCAGCCGTCCAGCCGGTCACCGGGGTCGTAACCGCTCACCGCGGCCAGCTCGGCGTCCCGCTCGCTGGGCCAGACGTCGGGCAGCCGACCGGTGACGCGACCGGCCTCCCCCGGCGGCAGGGTGGACCGCAGCTGCACCGCGACCGCCGGCCGCGGCTCGCCGTCGGTGCCCGGCCGCACCCGGCCGGTGGCGCTGCGCAGCGCCAGGGCGACGGCGTCCACCCCGTGGGCGCGCTCCAGCACCGCGAGGTCCAGGGAGAAGCCGGCCGACACCTCGGCCAGCTCCCCGTCGGGGTCGATGCCCACGGTCACCAGCCCCCGCCAGCCCAGTTCCGGGAGCCGCCCGGCCGCTGCCGGCAGCGCGACGTCGTCCCCGGCGCCGGGGACCCAGGACACCCGGGCGGTGCCGGCGTCCCGGTCCCGACGCACCGGGGTGACGTGCCGCAGCCCGTCCGCGGTGACGACGGCGAGGAACCCGCGCGCGCTGGCCGGCTCGACGCCGTCGCCCCCGAGCCGCTCCAGCACGCCCGCCTCGGGACCCACCCAGGTCAGCCCGGCACCGACCACGGCCGCAGCCAGCTCGCTGTTGCCGGCCAGGGCGGGGGGCACCGGCAGCACGGCCGTCACCCCGCTGCGCCGGGCGGCCTCGACCAGGCGCGGCACCGACAGGTAGGACTCGGCTGCCGGCGCCGGGCCCAGCCACACGGCGTCGTCGGCCAGCCGCACGTGCCGGGCCTCCCGCTCGGTCGCCGAGTGGACCGCCACCGTCTTCACGCCCAGCGCGGCACAGCTGCGCACCACCGCACAGGCCATCGGCCCCCGGCCCGCCACCAGCACGCTGTCGATCCCCGTGTTCCCGGTGTCCGCCACGTCCCCCACGCTGCCGCACCGGTCGGGTCGGCGCCCGCTGGGCCGGACGTGAGACCCTGGAACGTCAGCTCGGCCGGTCCGCGGGGTCCGGTCGGGCACCGGCGGGCCCAGCGACACCGGGTCCGCCCGGGAAGGCCCAGCAGCACCCCGTCGGAGGAGTGAGAGGAGGGCAGCGATGTCCAAGCGAGGACGCAAGCGGCGCGCCCGCAAGAAGAGCGGCGCCAACCACGGCAAGCGCCCCAACGCCTGAACCGTGCACAGCAGAGGCCCGGGACGACGACGTCGTCTCGGGCCTCTGTCGTGCGCGGGTGGGTCAGCGGTCGGTGGTCTGCTCCACCGTGACCCGCTCGACGCTGACCGAGGTGCCGTCCTCCTCGAAGGAGACGGTGGTCAGCTGCATCTTGATCCGGTCCTTGAGGCCCAGCGGCGTGGGGTCGCCGCCGCAGCGGCGACGGACCAGGGCCTTGAACTCCTGCTCGATGCCGAACTCCCGCAGGCACGGCGAGCAGTCCTCGAGGTGCTCGGCGATGACCGCCCGCCGGGCGTCACCGGTCTCCTGGTCCAGGAACTCGAAGACGTGGGACAACACGTCGTCGCAGCTGTTGATCTCGTGGTCGTCCTCGGCCGGTACCGGGCTCTCCGCGGTCATGACGCAGTCCCCTTCTCGGGTGCCCCGGCGCGGGCGAACCCGCGGTCCCGGGCGTAGTCGGCGAGCAGCTTCTGCAGACCCCGTCGCCCGCGGTGCAGCCGGGACATGACGGTGCCGATCGGCGTCCCCATGATCTCGGCGATCTCCTTGTAGGCGAACCCCTCGACGTCGGCCAGGTACACGGCCAGCCGGAAGTCCTCCGGGAGCTGCTGCAGGGCGTCCTTGATGTCGGAGTCCGGCAGGTGGTCCAGGGCCTCGATCTCGGCCGACCGCAGGCCGGTGGAGCTGTGCTGCTCGGCGGCGAACAGCTGCCAGTCCTGCACCTGGTCGGTGGGGTACTGCTGCGGCTGCCGCTGCTTCTTGCGGTAGTTGTTGATGTAGGTGTTCGTCAGGATCCGGTACAGCCAGGCCTTGAGGTTCGTGCCCTCGGCGAACTGGTGGAACGCGGAGTAGGCCTTGACGAAGGTCTCCTGGACGAGGTCCTCGGCGTCGGCGGGGTTGCGGGTCATCCGCAGCGCCGCCGGGTACAGCTGGTCCAGGAAGGGCAGGGCGTCGCGCTCGAACCGGGCGTCGCGCTGGGCGCGCGTCTCGGCCTGCTCGGAGCGGCTGCCGTCCGCCCGCGCCTCGGGGGTCTCGGTCACCACCGGCGCACTCGCGGCGACCGTTGTCGCTGTGGTCTCGTCCGTGGTCTCGTCGGGCACCGACCGTCCTCTCTGCGGGGCCCGCAGACGGGACACCACGTCGGTCGATGCTAGTCGTGCGGTCACCGGACGGCCGGGCGGACGGCGGACGATCACGACGTCGGAGGACGCCGTGGACCGCGGGGCCCGGGTCGGTGCGGAGGAGCTGCTCACGCCTCCTACAAGGTCCCCACCCCGGCTGCTCATTCCCACACCTAGGGTGTCGGCATGGCGGCGGCGACCCCCGCGGTGCGGGTGCTGGAGAGGGCGCAGGTCCCCTTCGGACTGCGCACGTACGACCCCGACGAGCACGCCGACGGCCAGGGCTGGGGGGAGGCCGCGGTGGCGGCGCTGGGCCAGGACCCGGCCGCGGTGTTCAAGACCCTGGTCGCCCGGGTGGACGGCGCACTGACCGTGGCCGTCGTCCCGGTGGCCGGGCAGCTGGACCTCAAGGCGCTCGCCGCGGCGGTCGGCGGGCGCAAGGCGGTGATGGCCGACCCCGCCGACGCCGAGCGCAGCAGCGGTTACGTGCGCGGGGGCATCAGCCCGCTGGGCCAGCGGAAGGCCCTGCCCACGGTGGTGGACGACTCGGCGCTGCAGCTGGCCGCGGTGTGCGTCAGCGGCGGCCGGCGGGGGCTGCAGATCGAGCTCGCACCGGCCGACCTGGTCGCCCTCACCCGGGCCCGGACCGCGCCGATCGGCCGCTGAGGACGACTCAGCCGTAGGGCGTGAGCAGCTGGTCGACCGGGGCCAGGTCGTCGGTGAGCACCGGGGCGTCGGCGACGAACGCGGCCAGCTCCTCGCCCTCGACGACCTGCCAGTCCAGGCCCCGCTCGGCCAGCACGGCGGCGATCGCTGCGGCCGGCAGGGGCTCCCGGGAGGCCACCGCGACCACGTTGCCCCCGTCGGTGCCCGCCACCACGGGCTCGCGGGCCAGCAGCAGGACGTGGTCGAACACCGCGCCCATCGTGGCCAGCTCGGCCCGCACGAAGTCCAGCGGCGGGTTGTCGATCAGGTTCGCCGCGTAGACCCCGTCCGACGTCAGGGCCCGGTCGACCAGGTCCAGGGCCTCGACCGTGGTCAGCTGCCAGGGCACGGACAGGCCACCGAACGCGTCCCCGACCACCAGGTCCCGGCCGTCGGCGGGTTCCCGGGTGAGCCCGATCCGGGCGTCCCCGACGTCGACCCGCAGGTCCGCCGACGTCTGCAGGTCCAGCAGGTCGCGGTCGATCGCCAGCACCCCGGCGTCGACCTCCAGCACCCGGCTCTGCGTCCCGGGGCGCACCTCGGCGAGGTAGCGGGGCAGGGTCAACCCACCGCCGCCGAGGTGCAGCGCGGACAGCGGGTCGTCGGCCGGGGCCATCGCGTCGGTGACCGAGGCGATCGCCTGCACGTACTCGAACTCCAGGTACGTCGGGTCGTCGAGGTCGACGTAGGAGTGCCGCAGGGTGTCCAGCACCAGGGTCCGTCCACCCTCCCGCTCGGGGTCGGCGACCACCCGGGCGCAGTGGTAGGTCGTCTCCTCCTCGCACGGGTCCGGCGCGATCACGGCCATCCCGGTGCCGGCCAGGGTCAGCACCAGCAGGGCGCCCGGGAGCCGGGCGGCGGCGGTGGACCGGCGCCGCAGGAACAGCCACAGCCCGATGCCGGTGGCCACCACCACCAGGCCGGTGCCGACCAGGATGACGGTGGTGGGCAGCACGGCGACCAGCACGAACCCGGTGCCGAAGGTGGCCGCGATGCCCCCCAGGGTGCCGATGCCCGACAGCCTGCCGACCACCGAGCCGGTCTCGCGCAGGCTGCCCAGCTGCAGGGTGACGATCATCGGCGGCACCGCCGACAGCAGGGCCGCGGGCACCACGACGGCCACCGCGGCCAGCAGCAGCACGTTGCCCGCGGCCGCACCGGTCAGCAGGGCACCGGCGAACCGGACCAGCGGCACGACCGCGATCAGCAGCGCACCCCCGGCCACCAGCAGCGGGGCGAGCAGCCCACGCGGGTCCCGCCGGTCGGCCACGGCTCCCCCGGCCCAGGCACCGACGGCGATCGCGGCCAGCGCGAACCCGATGACCGCGGTGTTGGTCTGCAGCGTGATGCCCACGTAGGGCGCGATCAGCCGCAGTCCGGCGATCTCGAGCACCAGCACCGCCCCGGAGGCCAGGAAGGTCACGACCGCGGCCACCCAGCCCGGCAGCGCCCGACTCGGGGTGGCGGGTGGTGCGTCGACGGCGGGGTCGGGCGTCGTGCTCAGCGGGTCACCTCGGGGTGGCTCGGGTGCGAGGGGTCAGAACAGGGCCGGCTGGTCGGCCGGCTCGCTGACCGACTCGACGCGGGCGGTCAGCTGCGGGCCGTTGTTGGCGACGTTGCCCACCGCGGCACCCACCGGCCGGATCTCCAGGGTCTCGACGAACTCCGGCGGGGTGGGCGCGGCGAGGGCCTCGACGTCGTCGCGGGCCGGGTCCAGCCAGTCGGCCCAGCGGTCGGGCGGGAGCACCAGGGGCATCCGCTCGTGGATCTCGGCCAGTGCTCCGACGGCCGGTGCGGTGACCACGGTGCAGGAGTACAGCCGGTCCTCCCCGCGCCCCCAGACCTCCCAGAGCCCGGCGAAGGCCAGGCCCGACCCGTCCTCGGGCGTGACGAACCAGGGCTGCTTGCCCGGGGCGTGCGGCTTCGGTGACCACTCGTACCAGCCGTCGGCCGGCACGAGGCAGCGGCGGGCCCTCGCGGCCTTGCTGAACGCGGGCTTGCTGGTCAGCGACTCGACCCGGGCGTTGAGCATCCGGTTGCCGACCGAGACGTCCTTGGCCCAGGAGGGCACCAGCCCCCACCGGACGACGCGCAGCTCACGGTGCGAGCCCCCGGTGGGCGCGCCCTCGGCGTCGCGCTCCTTCGCCTGCCGGACGACGTACACGTCCTTGGTGGGGGCCACGTTGTGGTCGGCGGCCAGCGGCGGCTGCCCCGGGGCCGGCACCGCCTCGAACTCCACCGTCAGGTCCTCGGGACGACGACTGGCTGCGTAACGCCCGCACACGGTGACCTCCTGGGCTGGCCGGACTCGACAGCGACTGTAGGTGCGCCCGCCGACCGTGCGTGCTGTCGGACCCCACGGGTAGGACTGGACGGACGCACCCGTTCGACGAGAGGCACCTCCGTGACCAGCACGACCCAGGACTCCCCCAGCACCGATCGCGCCTACGCCACGGTCAACCCCTTCACCGGGGAGACCGAGCGGGAGTTCCCCGCCCTGGCCACTGCCGACGTGCCCGCCGTCGTGGAACAGGCGCACACCGCCTTCCTCGAGTGGCGCCGGCGCAGCGTCGCCGAGCGGGCCGCCGTGGTCGGGAGGGCCGCGGACCTCATGCTCGAGCGCACCGACGCCCTGGCCGCGCTGATCACCCGCGAGATGGGCAAGCGCATCCAGGAGGCGGCCGGTGAGGTGCAGCTGGCGGCCAGCATCCTGCGCTACTACGCCGACCACGCCGAGGAGTTCCTCGCCGAGCGCACGATCCAGGTGATGAAGGGCGAGGCCGTCGTCGTCAACGAGCCGACCGGTGTGCTGCTGGCCATCGAGCCGTGGAACTACCCGCTCTACCAGGTGGTCCGGGTAGCCGGCCCGAACCTGACGCTGGGCAACACGATCCTGCTCAAGCACGCCGAGAACAACCCGCAGTGCGCCCTCGCGCTCGAGGAGCTCTTCCGGGACGCCGGTGCCCCCGAGGGCGTCTACACCAACGTCTTCCTGGCCATCTCCGACGTGGAGAGCGTCATCGCGCACCCCGCGGTGCAGGGCGTGACGCTCACCGGCAGCGAGAAGGCCGGGTCGTCGGTGGCCTCGCTGGCCGGCAAGCACCTGAAGAAGTCGGTGCTCGAGCTCGGTGGCAGCGACCCGTTCGTCGTGCTGGACACCCCCGACCTGGGCCGCACGGTCAAGGCCGCGACGATGGGCCGGATGGCCAACACCGGCCAGGCCTGCATCGCGGCGAAGCGGATCATCGTGCTCGAGGACGTGTACGACGACTTCGTCGCCGGCATGACCCAGGCGTTCTCCTCCTTCACCCCCGGCGACCCGGCCGACCCGGCGACCACGCTGGGCCCGCTGTCCACCGAGAAGGCCGCGGCGGAGCTGGCCGCCCAGATCCAGGACGCCGTCGACAAGGGCGCGACCGTGCTGGCCGGCGGTGGCCGCCCCGACCACGCCGGCGCCTTCGTCGAGGCCACCCTGCTCGCCGACGTCACCCCGGAGATGCGGGCGTACTCCGAGGAGCTGTTCGGTCCGGCCGCGGTGCTCTACAAGGTCGCCGACGAGGACGCCGCCGTGGCGCTGGCCAACGACAGCTCCTACGGGCTGTCCGCGGTGGTCTACAGCGGGGACGCCGAGCGCGCCCGCGGGGTGGCCGACCGGCTGGAGTCCGGGATGGTCTGGATCAACCAGCCCTCGGGCTCCTCCCCCGAGCTGCCCTTCGGCGGGGTGAAGCGCTCGGGCTACGGCCGCGAGCTCTCCGAGCTCGGCATGTTCGAGTTCGCCAACCGCCGCCTGGTCCGCACCCTGCCGGCGACGAGGTGAGCGGCGGGCAGGGCGTCGGCGGCTCCCGGCGGCGGGCAGGATGGGCGGCATGACCAGCTGGACGACGCCGCACCACCCCGCGCCGGTCGACGCCGTCGTCACCCTGCCCGGCTCCAAGTCGATCACCGCCCGGGCCCTGGTGCTCGCCGCGATCGGCGAGGGCCCCTCCCGGCTGGTGCGCCCGCTGCGCGCCCGGGACACCGACCTGATGGCCGAGGGTCTGCGCGCCCTCGGGGTCGGGATCGAGGTCGACGGCGACGACTGGCTGGTCACCCCCGGTCCGTTGCGCGGCCCGGCCACCGTCGACGCCGGCCTGGCCGGCACGGTGCTCCGGTTCCTGCCACCGGTGGCCGCCTTGGCCGACGGCCCGGTCACCCTCGACGGCGACGAGCGGCTCCGGGACCGGCCGAACGCCGGTCTCATCGAGGGGCTGCGCGGCGCCGGGGTGACCGTGGAGGACGGCGGCCGCGGCAGGGCCCCGTTCACCGTGCAGGGCACCGGCGCGGTGCGCGGCGGCACGGTCACCGTGGACGCCAGCGAGTCCAGCCAGGTGGTCAGCGGCCTGCTGCTGGCCGCGGCCCGGTTCACCGAGGGCCTGGACCTGCGCCTCACCGGGGGCGTGCCGTCGATGCCGCACGTGCAGATGACGGTGGAGACCCTGGCCGAGCACGGTGTGCTGGTCGACCGCACCGACACCGGCTGGCGGGTGCACCCCGGCCCGGTCGCGGCCGTGGACCGGGTGGTCGAGCCCGACCTGTCCAACGCCGCCCCGTTCCTGGCCGCCGCGCTGGTCACCGGTGGGCGGGTGACCGTCCGGGACTGGCCGCTGCGCACCACCCAGCCCGGGGCCCAGCTCGAGCACCTGCTCACCGTGATGGGCGCCGACGTGCAGCGCACCGCGGACGGGCTGCAGGTCACCGGCGGCACGTCGGTCCGCCCGCTGGTCGCCGACCTCTCCGAGGTGGGCGAGCTGACCCCGGTGCTGGCCGCCCTCTGCGCCCTGGCCGACGGCCCGTCCCGGCTGACCGGGATCGCCCACCTGCGCGGCCACGAGACCGACCGCCTGCAGGCCCTCGACGAGGTGCTGACCGCCGTGGGGGCCCGGGTCGTCCAGCTGCCCGACGGCCTGGAGATCACCCCCGGCCCGGTGCACGCCGCCGAGCTCGACTCCTACGCCGACCACCGGATGGTGATGGTCGCGGCGGTGCTGGGCCTGGTCGCCGACGGCGTGGTGGTGCGCGACCCCGGAGCGGTCACCAAGACGCTGCCCGACTTCACCGACCGGTGGGCCGGGTTGCTCGACGCCGACGCCCCGGCCGCGGTGTCGTCCTGACCGGGCGGGCGCTCTGATGGCCGGCCGCACGTTCGACAGCCGCTCCGACGAGGACGACGTCCGGGTCCGCCCGGGCCGCCGCGGCTCCCGGCCGCGCACCCGCACCCGGCCCAGCCACGACGATGCCGTCCCCGGCCTGGTGGTCGGGGTCGACCGCGGTCGGATGAGCGTGCGGGTCACCGGGCCCGAGGGCGGGGACGTCGAGGTCACCGCGATGCGGGCCCGCGAGCTGGGCAAGCACGGTGTCGTCACCGGCGACCGGGTGCGCCTGGTCGGGGACACCAGCGGCCGCACCGACAGCCTGGCCCGCATCGTGGTGATCGAGCCCCGCGCCACCACGCTGCGGCGCACCGCCGACGACACCGACCCCACCGAGCGGGTCGTCGTGGCCAACGCCGACCAGCTGGTGGTGGTCACCGCGATCACCGACCCCGAGCCGCACGTCGGCTTCCTCGACCGCTGCCTGGTCGCCGCGTTCTCCGGCGGGCTGACCCCGCTGCTCTGCCTGACCAAGGCCGACCTGGGCAGCCCCGACGAGCTGCTGGCCCGCTACGCCGGGCTCGAGGTGGAGGCGATCGCGGTCTCCCAGGACACCACCCTGGCCGAGCTGCAGCCGCGGCTGGACGGGCGGATGAGCGTGTTCGTCGGGCAGTCCGGGGTGGGCAAGTCGACCCTGGTCAACCGGCTGGTGCCCGACGCCTACCGGGCCACCGGCGGGGTGAGCAAGGTCGGCAAGGGCCGGCACACGTCCTCCTCGGCGGTGCTGCTGGACCTGCCCGGCGGCGGGATGGTCATCGACACCCCGGGCATCCGCAGCTTCGGCCTGGCCGACACCGACCCCGCCGACGTGCTGGCCTCCTTCGACGACCTGGCCGAGGTCGCCCGGGACTGCCCGCCGCTGTGCGCGCACACCGCCGACGTCCCCGACTGCGCCCTGGACGAGTGGGCCGCCGAGGGCCCGCCCGCCCGGGCCGAGCGGCTGGGCAGCTTCCGCCGCCTGGTCGCGGCGGTCAGCCAGACCCCGAACTGGTAGCGGCACCGCCGGGGTGGCCCGCACGAGGGAGTAACTACCGTTTCCGGATCCGGTCTATCCGGAAACAGCCGATGTGTCCTGCGTGTCCGCTCACCGTCGAGCCGCCCCCGAGGTGGCCACCCCCCGCGTGATGGCCCGGGTGACCGGTGGTCTCTACCTCGCCGGCGCCCTGGCCGTCCTGGTGCTGGGCTCGGCCGCCTGGCCCCGGCCGGGCGCGGGCGTGCTGCTCGCGGTCGCGGCCACGGCTGCGGTCACCGGTGCCGTGGTGAGCTGGTCGGGACGGCGCCTGCCCCGCTGGGCCTACCACGGCCTGGTCGCTGCCGGGACCGCGCTCATCACCGTCACGGTGGTCGCGTCACCCGGACCGGCGACCGCAGTGGCCGGGGCGGCGATCGGTGCGTTCGTCGCGCTGGACGCCTTCTTCTTCTTCGGCTGGCCCGGGGCGGTGGCGCAGCTCGGGTGGCTGGTCACGACCCTCACGGTCGCCCTCGCGTCCCGCCCGACGGTCCCGGTCAGCGCCGTGGTCGTGGTGGACCTGGTGCTGCTCGCCGTCGCCGTCGTGGTGGGCGGGCTCGTCCAGCGGGCGTCCAGCGCCGGCCGGGACCCGCTCACCGGCCTGGCCAACCGTCGGGGCTTCGACGAGGCCGCCACCGACCTGGTGCGGGGCTGTCGACGCTCGGGCCTGCCCCTGTCGGCCGCGCTGCTGGACCTGGACCACTTCAAGGCGGTCAACGACCGTTCCGGCCACTCGGCCGGGGACGACCTCCTCCAGTCGGTGGCGTCCCGGTGGCGGCCCGCGCTGCCCGCCGGTGCGGTCCTCGCCCGGCACGGCGGGGACGAGTTCGCCCTGCTGCTGCCCGACGCGACCGGACCGGTGGCCCTGGCCGTGGTGGAGCAGCTGCGGTACGCCGTCCCGGGGGTGGGGCTGTCCTGCGGGGTGACCCAGTGGCGTCCGGGCGAGACCGTGGCCCAGCTGATGCGGCGCGCGGACGGGGCGCTGTACCAGGCCAAGAACACCGGCCGTGGCCGCAGCGTGCTCGACGACCAGGGCCCCGACCCGCTCGTGGCCGAGCTCACCGCCGCCCTGGCCGCCGGCCCCGGCGAGTCCGGACTGGAGGTGCACTACCAGGGCATCGTGGCCGTCGGGTCGGGGCAGCTCGTCGGCGTCGAGGCGCTGGCCCGGTGGGAGCACCCGACCCTGGGGGCGCAGAGCCCGGCCCGCTTCGTGCCGCTGGCCGAGGACCACGGTCTGATCGACGTGCTGGGTCGCCGGGTGCTGGACCAGGCCTGCCGCGACCTCGCCGAGCTGCACCGGCAGACCGGCCAGCGGCTGCTGCTCACGGTGAACGTCTCCGGCCACCAGCTGTGCGACCCCGACTTCCCCGGCGACGTGCGCTCGGCCCTCACCGCCGCCGGCTGGCCCGCCGCGTCCCTGGTCCTCGAGGTCACCGAGAGCCTGGTCGAGGCCGACTCCGCCGCGGCGGTGGCCGCGCTGACCGCCCTGCGGGACACGGGGGTGTCCGTGGCGATCGACGACTTCGGCACCGGCTTCTCCTCGCTGGCCCGGCTGGACACCCTGCCGGCGGACTACCTCAAGCTGGACGACTCGTTCACCGCCGCCCTGACCACCTCGACCCGCCGGGCCCGGCTGATGCGCAGCATCGTGGGCATGGCCGAGGCGCTGGACCTGCAGGTGATCGCCGAGGGGGTCGAGACCCCGGAACAGGCCGAACGCCTGCGCGCCCTGGGGTGCCGCTACGCCCAGGGCTTCCTGTTCCACCGGCCCTCCCCCGTCGCCGGCCTGCGGGAGCTCCTCCGGGAACGGGCTCAGACGTCGACCGGGCCGCCGCTGCGCCAGTAGACGCCGGCGTCCCGGCTCAGCAGGTCGCCGTCCACGAGGTACCGGCGCAGCGCCGCGGTGTCCGGGTGCCAGACCGCGAGCAGGGCGTTGACCTCGCGCTCGGGGTAGCGCAGGCCGGGCTCGAAGACCCGGACCAGGTGCTCGAGCACGATCCGGCGCTTGGCCCGGGGCACCGGGATCGACGTGAGGCGGCCGTCGGTGATGAAGGTCTGCAGCACGGCGTCCTCGGCCGGGTCCGACGACAGCGGCTCCGGCGGCGGCGTGGCCTCGGCGGCACCGCGGGCCGCGGCACCGAAGAGCTCGCGGCGCAGCTCCAGGCCGGTGCCGTCCCGGCGGACCAGGCCGCCACGGCCGAGTCGGCGGGCGGCCAGCGCGACCTGGGTGCCGGTCAGCCCGGTGGCCTCCGCGACCGAGTCGATGTCGGTGGCACCCGGGGCCAGTGCCGCGACGACGGCCAGCCGGGTGTCGTCGGCGAGCAGGCCGACCAGCTTGGCGGCATCGGGGGCAGGACTCACCGCCCGACGGTAGAACGAGGCCGCCAGTACGGTCGCCCCATGACGGGCTCGCGGGGTTACACCGAGGACATGCAGCTGGCCCACGTGCTGGCCGACCAGGCCGACGCGATCAGCCTCGACCGGTTCAAGGCCCAGGACCTGGTGATCGACACCAAGCCCGACCTGACCCCGGTGACCGATGCCGACCGCGCGGTGGAGCAGCAGCTGCGCAGCTCGCTGGGCCGGACCCGCACCCGGGACGCCGTGCAGGGCGAGGAGTTCGGCACCACCGGGCACGGTGCCCGCCGCTGGGTGGTCGACCCGATCGACGGGACGAAGAACTTCGTCCGCGGCGTGCCGGTCTGGGCCACCCTGATCGCCCTGCTGGACGGCGACGTCCCGGTGGTCGGCATGGTCAGCGCACCGGCGCTGGGCCGCCGCTGGTGGGCCGCCGCCGGGGTGGGCGCCTACACCGGGCGGCGGCTGGAGTCCGCGACCCGCTGCCGCGTCTCGGGCGTCGACAGCCTCGCCGACGCCAGCCTCAGCTACTCCAGCCTCTCGGGCTGGGAGGAGCGCAACCGGCTCGACGGCTTCCTCGACCTGACCCGCTCGGTGTGGCGGACCCGCGCCTACGGGGACTTCTGGAGCTACACGATGCTCGCCGAGGGCGCGGTCGACGTGGCCTGCGAGCCCGAGGTGTCGCTGTGGGACATCGCGGCGATCGACGTCATCGTGCGGGAGGCCGGTGGGACGTTCACCGACCTGGACGGCACCCCGGGCCCGGCCGGTGGGTCCGCGGTGGCCACCAACGGCCACCTGCACGGCGAGGTGCTGACGGCGCTCGCCCCCCGCTGAGGGCGAGCACCGCCCGGCCTCAGTGGGTGCCGGTCCCCTTCGAGCCGCCGCCCTGCAGACGACGCCGGACGTCGTCGATCTTGGCGCGGTTCTTCGGGTCCTTGGCGAACTGCTGGGCCTTGTCGGTGGCCTGCCGGATCGCCCGCTGACCCTGCGGGCTCTTGGCGAACTTCATGATCTTGTCGATGAGCGGCATGGCGCACATCCTCCTCGTGCTGGGACCCGGTCGGTCCGATCGCTGACGTCAACGTCGGTGCGGGTCGCGGCGTTCCGCCCACGTGTCGGTCCGCCGGGCCGCGGCCCGGCGGCCGTCGTACGTGTCGGCCCAGGTGTGGACGCGGGGGCCGCCGACCGGCCAGGGGGTGGACGCCGGGCGGCGCACCTGCCCACCCGCACCCCCGGTGGACGGGATGACCCTCGGGCGGAGGTCGAGACAGCAGCCGCCCCGACCGGCCACCCGGGTCAGAAGTCGAACCCGCCGGGGCGTCCGTTGCGGTCGGCGAGCAGCCCGGCCAGCGTGGACACCGCGATCTCCGCCGGGGCCCGGGAGCCGATGTTGAGCCCGATCGGCCGGTGCACCCGGGCCACCTCGGCGTCCGCCACCCCCAGGGCGGCGAGCGCGGCGACGTGCGGGCCCTCGTGGTGCGGGTTGCCCATCACCCCGATCCACCGGTTGCGCACCGCCAGCGCGTCGCGGAGGACCTCGCCCAGCTCCTCGCGGTGGTGGTCGCAGGCCACCACGTCGGCGTGCGGCTCGTCGGGCACCGCGGTCAGCACGACGGTGCCCTCCGGCAGCCCGTCGACCTCCCGCCCCGCCGGGTCGACCAGCACCGGCGCGTACCCGCACTCCGCACCCAGCCGCAGCAGCGCCGCAGCGACCGGGGAGGCGAAGACCGCGACCAGCACGCGGTCGGCCGCGGGCTCGCCGGCGGAGTGCCCGTGGGCCACCCCGCAGGTCGGGTCGCTCATCGCGCCGGGCTGTCGCCGTAGGCGTAACCGGCGTTGGCGTAGCGACCGCCCTCGGCGGCACCGGGCGGGGCGATCTCCTCCAGCCGCGCCAGGTCGGCGTCGGTCAGCTCGACGGCGTCCGCGCCGGCGTTCTCCGCCAGGTAGGTGCGCCGCTTCGTGCCCGGGATCGGGACGACGTCGTCGCCCTGGGCGAGAACCCAGGCCAGCGCGAGCTGCCCGGCGGTCGCGCCCTTCTCCCCCGCCATCGCCGTCACGGCCTCCACCAGGCGCAGGTTGGCCTGGAACGCCTCGCCCTGGAAGCGCGGCATGTCCTTGCGGAAGTCGTCGTCCCCGAAGTCGGCCGGGCTGGTGATCGCACCGGTCAGGAAGCCCCGGCCCAGCGGGGAGAACGGCACGATGCCGATCCCGTGCGCACGCGCCT
This sequence comes from Geodermatophilus sp. Leaf369, assembly GCF_001424455.1. Classification (NCBI taxonomy): domain Bacteria; kingdom Bacillati; phylum Actinomycetota; class Actinomycetes; order Geodermatophilales; family Geodermatophilaceae; genus Geodermatophilus; species Geodermatophilus sp. Leaf369. The sequence continues at coordinate 281,861 of NZ_LMQA01000003.1, forward strand.
CGGCCAGCACGCCCGAGGACTCGAGGTCCCGGGTCCACAACGACCACTCGCTCTGCAGCGCGGTGATCGGGTGCACTGCGGCGGCCCGGCGGACCGACTCGGCCGACGCCTCGGACAGGCCCAGGTACCGGACCTTGCCCTGCTGCACCAGCTCGGCCATCGCGCCGACGGTGTCCTCGATCGGCACCTGCGGGTCGACGCGGTGCTGGTAGTAGAGGTCGATGGTGTCCACACCGAGGCGGCGCAGGCTGTCGGTGCAGCGGGCGTGCACGTTCTCCGGGCGGCCGTCGGTGACCATCGCCCCGGAGGCGTCGCGGGACAGGGTGAACTTGGTGGCGAGCTGGACGTCGTCCCGGCGGGTGCGCAGCCGCTCGGCGAGCAGCTCCTCGTTGTGCCCGTCGCCGTAGACGTCGGAGGTGTCCCAGAAGGTGATGCCCAGGTCCAGCGCGCGGTCCAGGACGGCGAGGGACTCGTCGCGGTCGGCGGCCCCGTAGGACTGGCTCATCCCCATGCAGCCCAGCCCCTGCGCGGAGACCTCGAGGTCGCCCAGCCTGCGTCGTGCGATCGGTGCGGTCATGCCCCGATCCTGCGCCTGCCCGTCGGTGTCAGCCACGGGACAGCTCGTCCACGGCGTCCCGCTCGGCGTCGGTGAGGGCGAACCCGAGGACGTCGGCGTTGGCGCTGATCCGCGCCGGGGTGACCGACTTGGGGATGACGACGACGCCGTGGTCCAGGTGCCAGCGCAGCACCACCTGGGCGGAGCTCACCCCGTGCGCGTCGGCGATCCCGGTGAGCACCGGGTCGGCCAGGTCGGTGCTCTTGAACGGGCTGTAGCCCTCCAGCACCACCCCGCGCTGCCGGTGGCCCTCCAGCACGTCGGCGTCGAAGAACGAGGGCGCCCAGCGGACCTGGTTGACGGCCGGCATCACCCCGGTGGCCTCGGCCAGCTCGTCGAGCATCGCCAGGGTGAAGTTGCTGACCCCGATGTCGCGGGTCCGACCGGCGTCCCGGGCGGCGACGAACTCCCGCCACACGGCGACGTCGTCCCCGCCGGTGGACCAGTGCACGAGCCACAGGTCGAGGGCCTCGACGCCGAGGGCGGCCAACGAGGCGTCCAGGGTGGCCTGCGCGGCGTCGGCCCGGTCCGGCGGCAGCTTGGTGGTCAGGAAGACCTCGTCCCGGGCGACGCCGGACTCGGCCAGGGCGCGGCCGACCTCGGCCTCGTTGCGGTACATCGTGGCGGTGTCCAGGTGCCGGTAGCCGGCCTCCAGGGCGGCCCGGACGGCGTCGGTGCAGGCGCTCCCGGTGATCTGCCAGGTGCCGAAACCGAGCAGCGGCATCGCGCCACCCCCGGGGAGAGCGGCGGTGGGCTGGGTGTGATCGGTCATGCCCGGGCCCTGCCCTGCCAGGGGTGGCCCGACACGTGGGATCGTCGGCAGGGACCGGGGACCCCGGCCGCCCCACCCCCACGCTGGAGGACCTCCCGTGCAGTACGCCGAGTCCGTCGTCGACCTGATCGGGAACACCCCGCTCGTCCGACTGACCAAGGTCACCGACCACCTGGGCCCCGACGCCCCCCTCGTGCTGGCGAAGGTCGAGTACGTCAACCCCGGCGGCTCGGTCAAGGACCGCATCGCCGTCCGGATGATCGATGCGGCCGAGGCCTCGGGCGCCCTGCAGCCCGGCGGCACCATCGTGGAGCCGACCAGCGGGAACACCGGCGTGGGCCTGGCCATCGTGGCGCAGCAGCGCGGCTACAAGTGCATCTTCATCTGCCCGGACAAGGTCAGCTCGGACAAGATCAACACGTTGCGGGCCTACGGGGCGCAGGTCGTGGTCTGCCCGACCGCGGTCGACCCGTCCGACCCGCGGTCCTACTACTCGGTGTCCGACCGGCTGGCCCGGGAGACCCCCGGTGGCTGGAAGCCCGACCAGTACTCCAACCCGGCCAACCCGCAGAGCCACTACGAGACCACCGGCCCGGAGATCTGGGCGCAGACCGACGGCCGGGTCACCCACTTCGTCACCGGTGCGGGCACCGGCGGCACCATCTCCGGCGTCGGGCGCTACCTCAAGGAGGCCTCCGACGGGCGCGTGCAGGTCATCGGCGCCGACCCCGAGGGCTCGGTCTACTCCGGCGGCACCGGTCGGCCCTACCTGGTCGAGGGCGTGGGCGAGGACTTCTGGCCCACCACCTACGACCAGACCGTCGCCGACGAGATCGTCGCGGTCTCCGACGGGGACTCGTTCGCCATGACCCGTCGCCTGGCCCGCGAGGAGGGCCTGCTGGTCGGCGGCTCGTGCGGGATGGCCGTGGTCGCCGCGCTGCGGGTGGCCGAGAAGCTCACCGCGGACGACGTGCTGGTCGTGCTGCTGCCCGACGGCGGCCGCGGGTACCTCAAGAAGATCTTCGACGACGAGTGGATGGCCGACTACGGCTTCGTCGAGGCCGCGGACGGCGAGACCGTCGGCGAGTTGCTGCGCGCCAAGTCCGGCGACGGCGACGCACTGCCGGCCCTGGTGCACACCCACCCCACCGAGACCGTCCGCGAGGCGATCGACATCCTCCGCGAGTACGGCGTCTCGCAGATGCCGGTCGTCCGGGCCGAGCCGCCGGTGACCGCCGGCGAGGTGGTCGGGTCGGTCGAGGAGAAGGCGCTGCTGGACGCGCTGTTCTCCGGGTCGGCCGCGCTGTCGGACACCCTGGAGAAGCACATGAGCTCGCCGCTGCCGATCATCGGCTCCGGCGAGCCGGTGTCCGCCGCGGTCGCGGCCCTCGGTGGCGCCGACGCGCTGCTGGTGCACGAGGACGGGAAGCCCGCCGGTGTCGTCACCCGACAGGACGTGCTCGGCCATCTCGCCGGCATCCCCGCCGCGGTGCCTCCTACGGTGACGGCATGACCTCCGAGCCCACGCAGGGCTTCTCCACCCGGGCGATCCACGCTGGCCAGGAGCCCGACCCGACCACCGGCGCCGTCGTCGTCCCGCTGCACCTGACGAGCACCTACAAGCAGGACGGCGTCGGGGGGTTGCGCGAGGGCTACGAGTACAGCCGCAGCGCGAACCCGACCCGCACCGCGCTGCAGGAGGCGCTGGCCTCGCTGGAGCAGGGCGCGACCGGGCTGGCCTTCGCCTCCGGGCTGGCGGCCGAGGACGCACTGCTGCGCACGGTGCTCGACCCGGGCGACCACCTGGTGATCCCGATCGACGCCTACGGCGGCACCTTCCGGCTGATCAGCAAGGTGCTCGGCCGCTGGGGCGTCGACCACACCCCGGTCGACCTGGGCGACCTGGACGCCGTCCGCGCCGCCCTGCGCCCGAACACCAAGCTCATCTGGTGCGAGACGCCGACCAACCCGCTGCTCGGCATCGCCGACATCGCCGGGCTGGCCCAGCTCGCGCACGAGCACGGCGCGCTGCTCGCGGTGGACAACACCTTCGCCTCGCCCTACCTCCAGCAGCCGCTGACGCTGGGGGCCGACGTCGTGGTGCACTCCACGACGAAGTACCTCGGCGGGCACTCCGACGTCGTCGGCGGCGCGCTGGTCGCCGGTTCCGCCGAGCTCGGTGAGCGGCTGGCCTTCCACCAGAACGCGATGGGTGCCGTCGCCGGGCCCTTCGACGCCTGGCTGGTGCTGCGCGGGATCAAGACCCTCGGGGTGCGGATGGACCGGCACCAGGCCAACGCCGCCCGGGTGGTCGACTTCCTGACCGCGCACCCGGCCGTGTCCTCCGTGCTCTACCCCGGCCTGCCCGAGCACCGCGGCCACGAGATCGCCGCACGCCAGATGTCCGGCTTCGGCGGGATGCTGTCGTTCCGGCTGGCCGCCGGCGAGGAGGCCGCCCTGGCGGTCTGCGAGCGGGCGCAGGTGTTCACCCTGGCCGAGTCCCTGGGCGGCGTGGAGTCCCTGGTGGAGCACCCGCACCGGATGACGCACGCCTCGGTGGCCGGCAGCGCCCTGGAGGTCCCCGCCGACCTGGTGCGCCTCTCGGTGGGCATCGAGGACGCCGAGGACCTCATCGCCGACCTGGAGCAGATGCTCGCCTGATCCGCCCGCGGACTCCCGCCCTCCAGGCGTGCTGCGCCCCTGCAGGGCCACAGGACGCCTGGACGGCGCGGGTCTGCGGTGAGATGGTTGAACGCATGACCATCGACCTGGCCGCCATCGAGGCGACCCGCGCCCGGATCCGCGAGCAGCACCTGCGCCCGGCCGGCGAGCGACCGGCCTCCACCGCCCGCGGCCTGCACCACACCGCGCTGATCAGCAGCGACGTCGAGGCCACCGTCGCCTTCTACCAGGGCGTGCTGGGCTTCCCGCTGACCGAGCTGATCGACAACCGGGACTACCCGGGCAGCTCGCACTTCTTCTTCGACATCGGCAACTCGAACCTGCTGGCGTTCTTCGACTTCCCCGGCCTGGACGTCGGCCCCTACGCCGAGGTGCTCGGCGGGCTGCACCACGTGGCGATCAGCGTCGAGCCCACCCGCTGGGAGGCCCTGGTCGCGAAGCTGACCGAGGCCGGCGTCGAGCACGTCGTCCACTCGGGCGTCTCGGTCTACTTCCGCGACCCCGACGGTGCCCGCATCGAGCTCATCGCCGACCCACTGGGTGAGATGTACGGGGAACACGTGCTGTGATGACGGGGTTGCGCAGGCGCTGACACTCGACCGGGAGGCACCCGCATGACCCAGGCCCCCCGCCCCGGACCCGCACTGCGCGTCTCGGTCCCCACGCTGTCCCCGTCCTCCAGGCTCTACATGGGCACCGAGGCCGGCGGCTCGGCGCTGCTGCTCGTCGGCACCCTGCTGGCCCTGGCCTGGGCCAACTCGCCGTGGGCCGCCGGGTACGACACGTTCTGGTCCACCCCCGCCTCGCTGGGCATCGGGGACGTGGAGCTGTCGATGGACCTGCGGCACTGGGTCAACGACGGCGCCATGGCGCTGTTCTTCCTCGTGGTGGGGCTGGAGATCACCCGCGAGGTGGCCACCGGCGAGCTCCGCGACCGGCGCTCGGTCGCCGCACCCGCCCTAGGCGCACTGGGCGGCCTTGCCGTCCCCGCGCTGGTGTACCTGGCCTTCAACCCGAGCGGGGAGGCGGCCTCGGGCTGGGGCATCGTGATGAGCACCGACACCGCCTTCGTGCTCGGCGTGCTGGCGCTGTTCGGCCCACGCTGCCCCGACCGGCTGCGGCTGTTCCTGCTGACCCTGGCGATCGTCGACGACATCGGCGCGATCAGCGTGATGGCGCTCTTCTACTCCGACGAGATCGTGCTGCCCGCCCTGGGCGTGGCCGGCCTGCTGGTCGTCGCCCTGCTGGTGCTGCGGTGGCTGGGCGTGTGGAAGCTGACCCCCTACGTGCTGACCGGCATCGCGCTGTGGCTGGCCGTCCACGAGTCCGGGGTGCACGCCACGCTGGCCGGTGTCCTGGTGGGCCTGCTGCTGCCCGCCCGGCCGCCGTCCCGCAAGGAGATCGACCGGACGGCGGCGTTCGGCCGCGCCCTGCGCGAGGACCCCGACGCGTCCAAGGCCCGCAGCACCAAGCTCGCGGTCGCCTCCACGGTGCCCGCCAACGCCCGGCTGCAGGAGTCCCTGCACCGGTACACCGCCTACCTCGTCGTGCCGGTGTTCGGGCTGGCCAACGCCGGGGTGGTGCTGAACGCGGAGACGCTGCGGGCCGCGGCCACCTCCACGGTCACCCTGGGCATCGCGGTCGCACTGGTGCTGGGCAACGCCGTCGGCATCACCCTGGGCGCCTTCGTGGCGCTGAAGACCGGCTGGGGGGTGCTCCCGGGCGGGGTGCGCTGGTCGCACCTCATGGCCGGCGCCACGCTGGCCGGGATCGGGTTCACCATCTCGCTGTTCATCACCGACCTGGCCTTCGACGACGAGCTGCTGCGCGAGCAGGCCAAGATCGGGATCCTGCTGGGGTCACTGACCGCAGCGGTGATCGGCACCGTCCTCCTGCGCACCCTGGGCGAGCGGTTCCCGCTCTGCTCGCCGGCGTCCGACGAGCCACCGTCGCTTCCCCCGCGGCCCTGGATCGAGCCCGGCGTCCGGGTCTGAGCCCTGGCCGGCCGCGCCGATCGCCCGGCGCAGCGAGGCCAGGTCCGGGCGGCCGCTGAACAGTTGACCGTCCACGAAGAGGGTGGGCGTCCCCGGCACCTCCAGCTCCACCCCGGTCTCGAAGTCGGCCACCACCTTGTCGCCGAAGGGCTGTGCCGCCTCCCCGGTGACCCGCGACGGGTCCAGCCCCAGCTCGACGGCGTAGCCGGCGAGGTCGGCGTCGGCCAGCCGGTCCTGGTGGCCGAACAGGTGCTCGTGCATCTCCCAGTAGGCGCCCTGAGCACCCGCGGCCTCCGCGGCCAGGGCCGCGGTCAGCGCGTAGGGGTGCACGTCGGCCAGCGGCCAGTGCCGGAACACCAGCTTCACCCCGCCGTCGGAGCCGTCGACCAGCGCCTTGAGCACCGGGGCGGCGGCACCGCAGTACGGACACTCGTAGTCGCCGTACTCGAGCACGGTGACCGGGGCGTCCGGCGAGCCGTAGACGTGGTCCTCGGGCCGGACGTCGAAGGGCCCGCTCACGCCCGCTCCCCCGTCCCGACCTCGGCGCGGATGTGGCCGGCGGACCCCGACCGCCGGTCGCCCGAGGCGGTCCCGGACCGGCTGTCCGCCGGGTCGTCCCGCACGGTGGTGTCCTCCGGTGTCGTCATGGGCGCTGCAACGCCGGCGGCCGGCGGCGGCTTCCCGACGTTGACGGGCCCGGGCACGCGGGCTTGACTCCGGCCGACCCCGTCCGTCGTCGAGGAGAACCCCCATGCCCTCCCCCAGCACCACCCCCGACCGCGAGCTGTTCAGCGAGGAGCGCTCGTCCGAGGTGGTCGCGGCGTCCTTCGCCGGCACCACCGACCCGCGGCTGCAGACGGTGCTCACCTCGCTGGTCCGGCACCTGCACGACTTCGTGAAGGACGTCGAGCTCACCGAGGACGAGTGGGGCGCCGCGATCGGCTTCCTCACCGAGACCGGCCAGGCGTGCACCCCGACCCGGCAGGAGTTCATCCTGCTGTCCGACGTGCTGGGGCTGTCGATGCTGGTCGAGACGGTGAACCACCGCACCGGAGGGACGGCCACGGAGTCGACCGTGCTGGGCCCGTTCCACATGGTCGACTCCCCCGTGCGCGAGCTCGGCGACGACATCGCCCTCGACGGCAAGGGGGTGCCCTGTCTCGTCTCCGGTCAGGTGACCGGCCCGGACGGGGACCCGCTGGCCGGGGCGACCGTGGACGTCTGGCAGACCAACGAGGACGGCTTCTACGACGTCCAGCAGCCCGACGTGCAGCCGGCCGGGAACCTCCGGGGGCTGTTCACCACCGACGAGGAGGGCCGGTTCTGGTTCCGCTCCGTCGTCCCCCGCTACTACCCGATCCCCGACGACGGCCCGGTCGGCCGGCTGCTCGCCGCGACCGGTCGGCACCCCTACCGGCCGGCGCACCTGCACTTCATCGCCGCTGCGGCGGGGCACCGGACGGTGACCACGCACGTCTTCGTGGCCGACAGCCCCTACCTGGACTCCGACGCGGTGTTCGGGGTCAAGGAGTCGCTGGTGCGCGAGGTGCCCGAGGTCGACGACGCCGCCCGCGCAGACCAGGTGGGGCTGGTCAACCCGTTCCGCACGCTGACCTTCGACCTGTCCCTGCTGCGGGACTGACCGGGGAACACAGAAGGCCCGGACTCCGAGGAGTCCGGGCCTTCCGTGGTGGTAGCGGGGACAGGATTTGAACCTGTGACCTCTGGGTTATGAGCCCAGCGAGCTACCGAGCTGCTCCACCCCGCGTCGCAAGGAGAACGTTACCCCGCGTCCACCGGCGACGTCCAACCCGCCCGGCGTGACGGTCCCCACCCCGACGAGGAGCGCCCTCCTCTTCAGGAGCGGGGAACGCAGCAGGCCCCGGACCTGGGGTCCGGGGCCTGCTGTCCTGCGTCTGTAGCGGGGGCAGGATTTGAACCTGCGACCTCTGGGTTATGAGCCCAGCGAGCTACCGAGCTGCTCCACCCCGCGTCGGTGGACCAACCTTAACAGGGACGGGGTGGGGGTCTCGACCGACCCCCACCCCGGCTTCGTCAGCCGGTCGGACTCGCCGCCGCTGCGGACTGGGCCGCCTCGAACGCGGCTGCCGCGGCCTGCAGGTCGGCCTGCGCCTGACCCACCGCGGCGAAGTCACCGGACTGCTGGGCAGCGGCCAGCGACGCCAGCGCGGCCTGGATCGCCGCGACCGCCGAGTCCACGTCCCCGCCACCGGTGGCCGGGGGCGCCGAGGTGGTCGGTGCCGCCGCCCCGCTGGGTGCCGTCGTCGTCGGTGCCGTGGTCTCCCCGGCGTCCGGCTGGGTGGCGGCGTCCTCGTTGTCCGAGGCCACCGTCCCCGCGCCGGCCCCGAAGACCTGGTCCAGCGCCTCGGACAGGGTGTCGCCGTAGCCGATCCGGTCGCCGTAGTTGACCAGCACCTTCTGCAGCAGCGGGAAGGCGTTCTCCCCCGAGCCCTCGACGTAGAGCGGCTCGATGTAGAGCAGCCCCGCATCACCGATCGGCAGGGTCAGCAGGTTGCCGAACACCGCGTTGGACGTGTCGCTGTTGAACAGCGTCAGGTCCGGTCTGACCTGGTTGTTGGTCAGGAAGGAGTTCTGCACCTGCTCCGGCCCACGGAACGGGGTGTTGCCGGGCAATCGGAGCACCTGGATCTCGCCGTAGGTGGCCGGGTCGGACGAGGCCGACACGAACGCCGACAGGTTGTCCCGCTGGAAGGCGTTGAGCGCGCTGGTCAGCTGGAACGTCGCACCGTCGTCACCCGGGCGCTGGGCCAGGATGTAGTACGGCGGCTGGAGACCATCGGCCGCACCCTGGTTGGTCGGGTCGGTGGAGACCTGCCACCGGTCGTTCTGGTTGTAGAAGTCCGTCGGGTCGGTCACGTGGTACCGGGTGAGCACGTCCCGCTGGAGCTTGAACAGGTCCTCCGGGTACCGGACGTGGCTGATGAGCTCGTCGCTCATGTTCTCCCGCGGCTGGATGACCCCGGGGAACGCCTTCATGTACGTGGCCAGCAACGGGTCGGACTCGTCCCAGGCGTACAGGGTCACCGTGCCGTCGTAGGCGTCCACGGTGGCCTTGACCGAGTTCCGGATGTAGTTGAACTGGTCGTCGGGCAGCGCGGTCGTCCCGGTGCCGGTCAACGCGTCGGCCGCGGCCGTGCCCAGCTCCATCTGCTCGGCGTACGGGAAGGCGTCCGAGGTCGTGTAGCCGTCGAGGATCCACTGCACCTTGCCGTCGACCACCGCGGGGTACGGGTCGCCGTCCACGGTGAGGAACGGCGCCGCCTTCTCCACCCGGTCCAGCGGGTCACGGACGTAGAGCACCCGCGACTCGTCGTTCACCGCACCGGAGAGGATGAAGTTCCGCTCCCGGTAGTAGATGGCGAAGGTCAGCTGCCGGAAGAAGCTGCCGATCTCGACACCGCCGGTGCCGTCGTACGTGCGGTTGATCTGGCCCTCGTCCGACCCGCCCTCGGGCTGGTCGAACTCACGCGGGGTCTGACCCTCGGGGGCGCCGACCACGGAGTAGACGTCGGTGCCGCCGTCGTTGAGCAGCTCGCCGTAGTAGATGCGCGGCTGGTCGACCTGGATGTCACCGGTGGTCGGCAGGTCGCCGGCACCGGAGAAGTTCGGCTCGCCGCCCTCCTGACCGGCGACGACCTGGTTGGCCGGCGCGGCCACGAAGCCGTTGCCGTGGGTGTAGACGGTGTGCCGGTTGATCCAGGTGCTCTGGTTGTCCGTCAGCCCCGAGGTGTTGAGCTCGCGGACGGCGACCACGTAGTCCTGGGTGACCCCGTCGATCGTGTAGCGGTCGATGTCCAGCCGCTCCGGGAACCCGTAGACGTTGCGGATCTGCTGGCGCGCGGTGAACGTCTCGCTGAGCACGTTGGGGTCCAGCAGCCGGGCGTTGGGGATCGTCGTCTGGTCGTCCCGCAGGGCCGCGAGCGCGGCCTCGGGGTCGACGTCGGAGCCGTCGGTGTCGGTGGCGTAGTCCACGTACTCGACGTCGGAGAGCCCGTAGGCCTCCAGCGTGGAGGGGATGGCCCGCTGGATGAAGTCCGACTCCCGCTGGTCGGCCGAGGGCCGGACGACGAACTGCTGCACGATCGCCGGGTAGGCCACGCCGATGACCAGCGAGGACAGCAGGAGCAGCACGAGCGCGGCGGCCGGCAGCGCGAAGTTGCGGACGACGATGTTGGCGAAGAACGCGATCGCGCAGATGACCGCGACGAAGACCAGGATCGTCTTCGCCGGCAGCAGCGCGTTCACGTCGGTGTAGCTGGCACCGGTGAACACGTCACCGCGGGTGGAGTAGACGAGGCCGTAGCGGTCCAGCCAGTAGGCCACCGCCTTGAGGGCCACGAACACCCCGAGCAGCACCGAGAGCTGCACCCGGGCGGCCGAGGAGAGCTTCTGGCCGGGGGTCTGCAACCGGAGCCCGCCGAACACGTAGTGGGTGACCAGCGAGCCGATCAGCGCCAGCACCACGATGGCGAAGCCGAAGCCCAGCGCCAGCCGGTAGAAGGGGTAGTCGAAGACGAAGAAGGAGTTGTCCAGCCCGAACTGGGGGTCGACCGTCCCGAAGGGCGTCGAGTTCCGGAAGGTCAGCCAGGTCTCCCAGCTGCCCTGCGCGGTGAACCCGGCGAACAGGCCCAGGACCACGGCCAGGCCGATGAGCACCTGCTTGCGGCGGGGCTCGACCGACTGGCGGTAGCGCTCGAGGTTCTGCTGCTCCAGGCTCATCGGCCGGAACGTCGGGCGGAACCGGTAGGCCAGGTAGACCGCCAGCGCGACCAGCCCGCCGGTGGCGATGCCGACGACGGCGAACAGGAGCAGACGGGTCTGGATCTCGGTCCAGAACACCTCGGTGAAGCCGGTCTCGTCGAACCAGAGGTAGTCGACGTAGACGTTGGTGAGCGAGCCGATCACGGTGAAGAGCACCAGCAGGACGGCGATGACGCCGATGACCAGCTTGGCGCGCCGGGACAGGGTCGGCACCGGCACGGGGGGCCGCATGGCCACGGGCAGGCTCCTTCAGTTGCTGAGAACACACATCGCTGCTGTGACGTGCTGGGTCGTGCCGTTCGGGGTGTTCACGGCCCTGGGGTCACAGGTCCTCGACCGGTCCCCGACAGCCCCCCGACAGCCGGGCGGCCGAGGGTGACCGACGGTGGGGTCGTCTGCTCAACTGCCGCCGACGTCCGCTGGTTCCCTGGTCGTGGCGTCAAGGACACCACGTCGGGACGGCGTGCCGGTGGGAGGGCGTCAGCCGCCGGCGGTGCAGGGCTGCGGGGTGCCGCCGTCGCGGAAGACCTCGAGCGCGGTGAGCGCGTCGTCCAGGGTGGCCACCCGGGCCATGGTCAGCCCGGGCTGCGGCGAGGCGAGGGCCTCGGCGCAGTTGTCCGCCGGGACCAGGAAGAGCTCGGCGTCGATGTCCCGGGCGGCGACCAGCTTCAGCGGGATGCCGCCGATCGGACCGACCGCGCCGGTCTCGTCGATCGTGCCGGTGCCGGCGATGACGGCGCCGTCGGTGAGGTCGGTGTCCCCCACCAGGTCGATGATCCCCAGCGTCAGCATCAGCCCGGCCGAGGGACCACCGACGTCGTCCACCCGGATCGAGACGTCGAAGGGCGCCGACGGGGTCTGCAGCACCGAGACGCCCAGCAGGGCGCCGTCGCGGTCCTCCGAGGAGGTCGAGGTGACCGTGGTGGTGCCCGCCTCGCCCAGCCGGGTGTACGCGACCTCGACGTCGTCCCCGGCCGGGACGGCGGTCAGCGCGGCGTCGAGGGCCTCGGTGGTGGGGGTCGCGGTGCCGTCGATGCTCTCGATCGCGTCACCGGGCTCGAGCAGGCCGGCCGACGGGGAGTCCTCCGGCACGGTCTGGACGACGACCTTCTCCGGGTACCCCAGCTCGGACAGCGCGGCGGCGTTGGCCGACTGCTCGGAGGTGAGGAAGGCCTGCCGGTTCTGCTCCTGGGTCTCCTCGACCGTCTGCTCGGGCGGGTAGACGGTGTCCCGGGGGACGACGCTGACCTCGCTGTCGAACCAGCCCTGCACCGCACCGACCAGGGTGAGCGGCCGCTGCGGCACCCCGACCGTGGTCAGGTTGAGGTTGCCGGTGGTGTCGTTGCGCTCGCGGCCGTCGATGCTGATGATCGGGTTGCCGTCGACGTCACCCAGGGTGTTGTAGGTGGGTCCGGGCACCTGGGCCACGTAGGGCACGGGCAGGAACGTGCCGACCAGGCCGAAGGCCAGCAGCAGCACGACACCGGCGACGAGGACGGTCACACGACGGCTCACGGGCGTCGACAGTAGGTGACCGACGCGGCGCGGGCCTGCAGCTGAGCGGGCGCGGGGCGGGGGCTGGGTGTCCGCCCAGAGCGGACGGCAGGAGCGGGTAGCGGCCCCCCGGCGCGGTTACCGTGGGTGCCATGAGCGACGTGCCCTTCGGATTCGGCCTGCCCGACCGCGACCCGGAGCGCCGTGGCGACTCCGGCCAGGGGGGTCAGCCGAACGACCCGTTCGGGCTGGGCGCCCTCTTCGGCGGGGCCGGTGGCGGCTCGCCGGAGGACCTGCTGGGCAAGATGCCGCTGTTCGCCGAGCTGCAGAAGCTGATGAGCTGGTCCGGCGGACCGGTCAACTGGGACCTGGCCCGTCAGGGTGCGATCAGCCAGCTCGCGGCCGGCCACCAGCCGACGTCCGCCGCCGAGCAGAGCGAGGTAACCGAGGCGCTGCGCCTGGCCGACCTGTGGCTGGACCAGGCCACGGAGATGCCCTCGGGGATCGAGCGGACCGTGGCGTGGTCGCGGGTCGACTGGCTCGAGCAGACCCTGCCCGCCTGGGGTGCGCTCATCGACCCCCTGGCCGAGCGCGTGGTCGCCGCGATGACCGCCGCGCTGCCGGCCGAGGCGCAGGCGATGGCCGGTCCGCTGGCCGGGATGATGGGCCAGATGGGCGGCATGATGTTCGGCGCCCAGGTCGGCCAGGCCCTCGGCAAGCTCGCCGACGAGGTCGTCACGAGCACCGACGTCGGTCTGCCGCTCGCCCCGGCCGGCACCGCCGCCCTGGTGCCGCAGAACGTCGACGCGTTCCGCGCCGGCCTGGACCGCCCCGAGGAGGAGGTCCGCCTCTTCCTGGCCCTGCGCGAGGCGGCCCACCAGCGGCTCTTCGCGCACGTGCCGTGGCTGCGCCAGCAGCTGGCCGACGCCGTGCACGCCTACGCCCGGGGCATCCACGTCGACGCCGACGCGATCCAGCGGGGGCTGGAGGACGCGATGGGCGGCATGGAGGGCGGCTTCGACCCGCAGGACCCGGAGAAGCTGCAGCAACTGCTGGGCAGCGGCGTCCTGGAGCCGGCCGAGACCCCCGAGCAGCAGATGGCGCTGCGCCGGCTGGAGACGCTGCTGGCCCTGGTCGAGGGCTGGGTCGACGTCGTCGTCGCCGAGGCCGCCGGCAAGCGGCTGCCCGGGCACGGGGCGCTGGCCGAGACCATGCGCCGCCGCCGCGCCTCCGGCGGACCGGCCGAGCAGACCTTCGCCACCCTGGTCGGGCTGCAGCTGCGCCCGCGCCGGCTGCGCGACGCCGCCACGGTGTGGGGCGCGATGACCGCCCAGCACGGCAGCGACGCCCGTGACCGGCTCTGGTCGCACCCGGACCTGCTGCCCACCGCCGACGACCTCGACGAGCCGCTGGACTTCGTGGGCAAGCAGGGCACCGGCTCCGGTGACCAGCGCGACGCCGACGGTCAGGACGAGTTCGACCGGCTCACCGCCGGGCTGGACCTGCAGGACCCCTCCACCGCCGAGGACGACGGCGACAGCGACGGCGACGGCGACGGCGCTGCCGACGGGAAGCCCGCCACCAGCTGACCCCTCAGTCGGTGCCGCCCTGGTCCCCGACCGGGGCGGCACCGACCCGGGACTCCACGCCCTCCAGGAAGCCCAGCGCCCGCTCGGCCCGCGGGTACCGGCCGACCAGGGCCCAGAAGGCGTCGTCGTGCGCGGGCTCGAGCAGGTGAGCGAGCTCGTGCACCAGCACGTAGTCCACGACGTACTCGGGCATCCCCCGCAGCCGGCTCGACAGCCGGATCGTCCGGTCGGCGGGGGTGCACGAACCCCAGCGGCGGTTCTGGTTGTCCACCCAGCGCACGCTGCTGGGCAGCACGCCGCCCAGGTGGGCCTCGGACAGCGCCCGGGCGCGGGCGGCCAGCTCGTCGTCACCGCCCAGGGTGCGGCGCCGACGGTCCTCCCGGGTCTCGAGCTTGGCGACCATCTGGGCCACCCAGCGACGCTCCTCGGCGGCGCTGAAGGAGGCCGGGATCAGCACGACGGTGCGGTCGTCCTCGCGGTAGGCGGTGACGGTGCGCCGCCGCCGGGGACTGCGGCGGACCTCGATCGCCCCCGTCCGCTGGGAGCCCGGCCCGTGTGCCTCGCCCGCCCCACGGTGGGCGCGGCCGGTGGAGACACCGGCGCGCCCGGACCCACGGAGGGCGGCCGGCACCGCGGAGGCGGTGTCGGTCGAGGTGGTGTCGGGGGTGTCCGGTGACTGCACCCACGCACGGTAACCACCGGAGGGCCGCTCATCCAGACCGCGGACACCCGGTCGGGGACGAGTGCACACGCTCGGTGGACATCCGGGCCGGGATCGGCCGCTCCGGGCGCCGTCCACAGGGTCCCCGGGGCCCTCCGGCCCGGCCCCGCGCGGACCCGGCCACCCGACCGGGCAGTTCCGCACCCGTCCCTCCCCTGCCCGTGCACAGCGCCGGGGCCACCCTCCCCACCTCGTCCACAGCTCCGTCCACAGGAGGTGGACAGAGCCCGACCGGGTTGTGGACGCCGGGCCGGTCCCGACCCCGTCCGGTGACACGCTCGGCCGGTGACCGAGAGCACCCACCCGCTGCTGCCCCCGGGGACCCCGCTGCTGCGGCTGGGCGCCGACACCCTGCAGATCGGCGGGGCCGACGGCGGCACGGGGTTGCGGGTGGGTCCGCTGGGCGAGCGGGCCCGTCGAGCCGTCGTCACGGTCCTGAGGTCCCTCGACGGGTCCCGGCCGGAGCGGTCGCTGCCCGCGCTGGCGGTCGCCTCGGGCGTCCCCGCCGACCTGCTGGCCGACCTGGTGGTCGGGCTGCGCTCCACCGGCCAGCTCGTCGACCTCTCCCCCGCCGACCTGCTGGCCACCGACCCCGGGCCGGCGGGGCGGGCGCGGGCCGGCACCGAGCTCCCCGCGGCGGTGGCGCCGGGCCCCGGTCGGTGGCGCGGGCGCCGGGCGTCGGCCGTCGTGGTGGACGGGGCCACCCGGGTGGGTGTCCCCCTGGCGGCCCTGCTGGCCGCCGGCGGGGTGGGCCGGGTGCACGTGGTCGACCGCGGACCCGTCCGGGCCGAGGACGTCGTGGTGGGCGGGCTGTCCGCCCTGGACGAGGGACGCCCCCGCGCGCTGGCCGCGGCCGACGCCGTGCGGCGGGTGGCCCCCCAGGTCGACCTGCGGCCGCTGCCCCCGGGGCGCCCCCCTGACCTGGTGGTCCTCTGCCGGCCGTGGGCGGCCGTCGACCCGCTGCAGGGCGGCCTGCACCGGGACGGGGTGCCGCACCTGGTGGCCACTGTCCGCGGCGAGACCGGTGTGGTCGGCCCGCTCGTGGTGCCCGGCCGGACCAGTTGCCTGCGCTGCGCGGAGGCGACCCGGCGCGACGAGGACCCCGGCTGGGCCGAGGTGGTCGCCGGTCTGCGGGAGCCCGTCGTCGGGTCACCCGGCGGCGGGCCGGCCAGCGGCAGCTCGCTGACCTGCCTGTCCACGGCCGCGGCGGCCGCCGCCCAGGTGCTCGCCCACCTCGACGGCGACGCCGCGCCCACCGTGGTGGGGGCGACGCTGGAGCTCCGTCCACCGGGGTTGGTCCCCGTCCGCCGGGTCTGGCCGGCGCACCCGGGGTGCCCCTGCCGGACGGCCGGGGCAGCGGGCCCGCCGCCGATCTGACGCCTCGCTGCAGAACAGGGACACTGGAGGGGTGACGGACACCGGACGGGGAATCCCACGCACCTCGGTGTCGCGGACGGCGAAGCTGGCCTCGCTCCCGCTGGGCGCGGCGGGCCGGGCGACGCTGGGCATCGGCAAGCGGCTGTCGGGCCAGTCGTCGGAGGAGGTCTCGGCCGAGCTGCAGCAGCGCACCGCCGAGCAGCTCTTCGCCGTGCTCGGCCAGCTCAAGGGCGGGGCCATGAAGCTGGGGCAGCAGCTCTCGGTGTTCGAGGCCGCCGTCCCCGAGGAGCTCGCCGCGCCCTACCGCGAGGCCCTGGTCAAGCTGCAGGAGGAGGCGCCCCCGATGCCGGTGCGCACCGTGCACGCGGTGCTGGCCCAGCAGCTCGGTGGCACGTGGCGGACCCGGTTCGCCGACTTCGACGACACCCCGGCGGCCGCGGCGAGCATCGGGCAGGTGCACCGGGCGACCTGGCGCGACGGCCGGGACGTGGCGGTCAAGATCCAGTACCCCGGTGCCGGTGCCGCGCTGATGGCCGACCTGAACCAGCTGTCCCGCTTCGCGCGGATGTTCGCCGTCCTGTTCCCCGGGATGGACGTCAAGCCGCTGATCACCGAGCTCAAGGCCCGGGTCGCCGAGGAGCTGGACTACGGCCAGGAGGCCGACTCCCAGCGCGCCTTCTCCGCCGCCTTCGTCGACGACCCGCAGATCAGCGTGCCCCGGGTGGTGGCCAGCGCTCCCAAGGTGATCGTGTCGGAGTGGATGGAGGGCACCCCGCTCGCCAAGATCATCACCGACGGCACCCAGGAGCAGCGCGACCGCGCCGGGATCCTGCTGACGGTGCTGCACTTCTCCGGCCCGCAGAAGGCCGGCCTGCTGCACGCCGACCCGCACCCGGGCAACTTCCGGTTGCTCCCCGACGGCCGGCTCGGGGTCATCGACTTCGGCGCCATCGCCCGCCTCCCCGGCGGGCACCCCGAGCCCATCGGCCGGCTGGTGCGGCTGGCGCTGGCCGACGAGCCCGAGCACGTGCTGGCCGACCTGCGCACCGAGGGCTTCGTCCGGGCCAACGTGGCGGTCGACGCCCGCGGGGTGCTGGACTACCTGCGCCCGCTGCTGGAGCCGGTCGCCACCGATCACTTCCACTTCACCCGGGCCTGGATGCAGGAGCAGGCCACCCGGGTGGGCGACCCGCGCAGCGAGGCGAGCCGCCTGGGCCGCCAGCTCAACCTGCCCCCGGCCTACCTGCTGATCCACCGGGTGACGATGGGGTCGATCGGGGTGCTCTGCCAGCTCGGTGCGGCCGGGGACTTCCGCGCGGTCTGCGAGGAGTGGCTGCCCGGCTTCTCCGCCTGAGGGCCGTCCCTCAGGGGTCCAGCCGGGCCTCGATCTCCCGGACGTGCCGCCGGACGCAGCCCGGGCACAGCACCCGCTCGACCCCGCCCCGGGTGGTCTCCCGGGCCCAGTCCAGCGGCACCGGCACGGGCGCCCGGTGGCCGCAGACCCCGCAGGCGGTCGGTGTCTCCATCCCCCGATGATGCCCGCCGCAGGACGACGAAGGCCCCACCTGCTCCCCGGTCGGGGTGCGCGGGTGGGGCCGTCGGTGGTGCGCTCGGCGGGGTGGGTGGCGGGACGGGCGGCACGGTCAGCGCACCGCGGCGCTGGCGCGGGCGGCCCGACGGGTCGCCCGCTCGGCGCGGCGCGCCCACCGTCGTGCGGCGACGACGCGGCGGGCCCGGGCGGCCGCGTCGGCATCGGCCACCAGGTGCTCCTGGTGCGTGCGCGCCACGAGCAGGACGCCGTCGTAGTGGTTGCTGGTGAGGTCCATGTCCCCTCCTCTCCGGGTCTGGTGGTGGTCGGTGCCGGGCCCGCTCACGCGGCGACCTTGCGGGGCCGGCCCCGGGGCCGCTTGCGGGCGATGACCACGCCGTGGTCGAAGATCTCCCCGCCCCAGACGCCCCAGGGCTCGCCCCGGTCCAGCGCGCCGGCCAGACAGTCGGTCCGCAGGGGGCAGTCGACGCAGTGCGCCTTGGCCTCCTCCAGCCGGGCCGGGGTCTCGGCGAACCACAGGTCGGGGTCCTGCACCCGGCAGGGCAGGACGGACCCGAGCTCGGCGTGCCGGTCCGGTGCCGGGTGTTCGATCGTGTGCTGCACGGCCGCTCTCCTTCTCCTCGTGCCGTGACCGGTCGACGGAGGTCCCGCCGACCGGGAGGTCGGTGGGATCGGCGGCGGACGTGACGGAGGCCGCGGATCCCGGGTGTGTCACCGGGTCCCGCGGCCTCGAGGAGGTCCGTGCGAGCTGCTAGCTCGGAGAGGTCCTCGAGGGCGGTGTGCCCGGGGTGGTGCTCTTCTCGCCGGTGGTGGCGCCGACCGGCAGACCGGTCATCGGGACGCGCAGCCGGACGGCGGCAGGCAGAGCGGTCCCCTGGAACCGGTCGGCCTGCGGGCTGGTGAGGCTGCCGCCACACGCGACGGAGACCCCGACGTGGATCGGGGTCTCGTAGGTGTTCGTGCCCATCTGGACCCCTCCTCTCGGGGCTCGGAGCGCGGCCGGTGGGCCGGGCTCGGGGTGGCGGTCAGGTCGTGCCCTCCGTCACCGGAGGGCGTGCTCAGCAGGCTAGGGGACCTCCCGGACAGCGGTCAACGCATTAAACGAGGCCGACCCGATCAGGTGTCCGCGGCCACCGTGGCCAGCACGTCCTCGCCGTAGGCCGCCAGCTTGCGGGCGCCGATCCCGGGCAGGGCGGCGAGCTCGGTGAGGGTGCGCGGCCGGGTCTCGGCGATGGCCTGCAGGGTGGCGTCGCCGAGGACGACGTAGGCCGGCACGGAGGCCGCCGTGGCGGCCTCGGTCCGCCAGCTGCGCAGGGCCTCGAACAGCTGTCCGGCGGCGCCGTCGAGGACCACCGCCGCGCGCGCGGCGGGGGTCCTCCGGGCGGCTGTGGACTCCGGGGCGATGCCGGTGAGGAAGCGGCTGCGGGGGCGGGAGCGGCGACCCCCGGGCTGGCGGGACAGCGACCAGGACAGCGTCAGCTGCTCCCGGGCGCGGGTGACCGCGACGTACAGGAGCCGGCGCTCCTCCTCCACGGCGTCCGGGCGGTTCAGCGACTGCGCGATCGGCAGCACCCCGTCGACCAGGCCGACGACGAACACGGCGTCCCACTCCAGGCCCTTGGCCGCGTGCATCGAGGCCAGCGTGACGCCCTGGACGGTGGGGGCGTGCTGGGCGTTGGCCCGCTCGGCCAGGTGGGTGACGAAACCGGCCAGGTCGAGCGTGGGCTGCTCGGCGACCAGGTCGACGGCGAGGTCGACCAGCGCCGACAGCGACTGCCAGCGGTCCCGGGCCGCCCCGCCGGGTGGGGGGCGGTGCTCGACCCAGCCGACCGACGCCAGCACGTCGCGCACGGTGGGCACCAGGGCGCCGTCGTCCCGGCCGGCGGCCGCACCGCGCAACAGCAGCACCGCCTCCCGCACCTCGGGGCGCTCGAAGAACCGCTCCCCGCCCTTGAGCACGTAGGGCACCCCGGCGTCGGCGAGCGCGGACTCGTAGACCTGGGACTGGGCGTTGATCCGGAAGAGCACCGCGATCTCCGCGGCAGGCAACCCGCCGTCCACCAGCGCGCGGCAGGCCGCGGCGACCGCGGCGGCCTCCGTGGGCTCGTCGGGGTGTTCCAGGAAGCGCGGTTCGGGGCCGCCGGCTCGCTGGCCGAGCAGGCGCAGCCCCGGCAGGCCGCGACGCCGGGGCGCCATCCCGATGATCCGGTTGGCCAGGCCGACGACCTCCGGCGTGGAGCGGTAGTCGCGCTCCAGCTTCACCACCTCGGCGTCGGGGTAGCGGTCGGCGAACCCGAGCAGGTGGTCGGGGTCGGCGCCGGTGAAGGAGTAGATCGTCTGGTTGGGGTCACCGACCACGCACAGCTCGGCCCGGCCACCCAGCCAGGCGTCGAGCAGCCGCTGCTGCAGCGGGTTGACGTCCTGGTACTCGTCGACGACGAAGTGCCGGTACTGCCCGCGCACCTCCCGGGCGACGTCGCGGTGCTCCTCCAGGGCGTAGGCGGTGACCAGCAGCAGGTCCTCGAAGTCCAGCGACCCGTCGCGGGACTTGGCCTGCTCGTAGCTGGCGTACACCGCGGCGACGGCGGCCGGCTCGAACGGGGTCTCCCGGGCCGCGGCCTTCGCCCGGGCCGGGTAGTCCTCCGGGGTGGCCAGGGTGGTCTTGGCCCACTCGATCTCACTCGCCAGGTCGCGCAGGCTGGCCCGGTCGGTGGTCAACCGGTTGCGGGTGGCGGCACCGGCGACGACCCGCAGCTTGTTCTCCACCAGCTCGGGCATGGGGCCACCGAGCACCCGGGGGGCGAAGTACCGCAGCTGACGCATCGCGGCGGCGTGGAAGGTGCGGGCCTGGACACCGCCCACGCCCAGCGCGGACAGCCGGCCCCGCAGCTCCCCCGCGGCCCGGGCGGTGAACGTCACGGCCAGCACCTGCTCGGGGGTGTAGACGCCGGTGTGCACGCCGTAGGCGATCCGGTGGGTGATCGTGCGGGTCTTGCCGGTCCCCGCGCCGGCCAGGATGCAGACCGGGCCGGTCACCGCCGCCGCCGCGGTGCGCTGCTGCTCGTCCAGGCCGGCCAGCACCGCCGCCGCGCTGTCGGGCGGGGGGCTCTCCGTCGACCCCGCACGACCCGACCCGAGCTCACCGACGACCACGGCCCGAGTCTGGCAGCCGGGTCCGACAGCCGGGGGAAGCATCCCCAGGGGGTCGTCGTTGTCCCGGGTGCGTGCGACCGCATGCCGTCGACCCGAGTGGCCGGCGTCCGCACCACCGATGGAGGATCGCTCCGTGAGCGCACCGACTGCCCCCGTGACCATGTACACCACCAGCTGGTGCGGCTACTGCGTCCGGCTGAAGAAGCTCATGCAGCGTGAGGGCATCGAGTGGGCCGAGGTCAACATCGAGACCGACGACGGTGCGGCCGACCTGGTGATGAAGGCCAACGGCGGCAACCGCACCGTGCCCACGCTGGTCTTCGCCGACGGCAGCGCCCTGACGAACCCCAGCATCGAGCAGGTCAAGAACCAGCTCGCACAGCTCCCCGGCGCGTGATCCCGGCTCCACGGCCCTCCCCGGGTGATGATCACCCTGGTGCGGGCCGTGGACGGCCCGCACCGCCGCGACCGTCCGGGTCGCCCCGAGGCAGGGAGGACGTGGTCGTGAGCACACCGGTCGGTCCCGCCGCCACCCCCGCCGAGCACCCCGCCGAGCCCCACCTGGCCCCCGGTGACGACGTCGTGCGCACCGCGGCGGGGGCGCCGGCGTTCGTGGTCACCCGCACCACCCGGGGCTGGGCGGTGCTGACCCCCGCTGGAGCCGAGGACGCCCCCGACCTCGTCGAGGCCATGAGCCTGGCCGACCTGATCGCCGAGGACCTGGGCGCCTCGCCCGAACCCGGTCGCGACGCCCGCCGGGCCGCCCGGGGTGCGGTCGACGCCGCCGACGAGACCGACCCCCGCGACGCCCGGATCGCCGGCCTGGAGCGGACCGTCGCCCAGCTGGAGCACGCACTGGCCACCCGGGTCTCCACCGAGCGGGCCATCGGGGTGCTCGCCGCACGTTCGGGCTGCAGCCCCCGGGAGGCCTTCGAGGGGCTGCGCAAGCAGGCCCGGTCCGCCGGACGGTCGGTGCACGACCTGGCCCGCGAGGTCATCGACGGACTCACCTCGGCCCCGACCGTCCCGGCACCGGCCACTCCCCCGCCGGGCGACCAGTCCGCGCGGGGCAGTGCGCGTCGGGTCGAGCGCACCCGTGCCCGGCACGGGGCCGCCCCCGGTCCGGTCCAGGGCTGACCCTGAGCTCTCCGCTCCCGCTCACCCCCGTCGCGCTGGCCGACCGTCTCGCGGCCCTGCTGGCCGACACCCCGGCCGAGGCCGGCGCCGCCGCGCTGCGGGTGGCCCTCGACGGGCCGGACACCGCCGACCCCGAGGCGCTGGCCCGGGCGGTCGCCGAACGGCTCCCCGCGCTCGGCCGCCCGGTGACCGTCGTCCCGGCGGCCGGGTTCCTGCGTCCGGCCTCGGTGCGCCTGGAGCACGGCCGCACCGACCCCGACGCGCGGTACACCGACTGGCTCGACGTCCGTGCCCTCGCCCGGGAGGTGCTCGACCGGGTCGGCCCCGGCGGGCCCGGTGACGTGCTGCCCGAGCTGTGGGACGCCGTCCGGGACCGGGCGACCCGGGCCGTGCGGGTGCCCGCAGCCGGGGTCGTGCTGGTGCCCGGGGCGCTGCTGCAGGGCGTCGGGCTGGCCTTCGACGTGGTGGTGCACCTGCGGGTGGGCCCGGCTGCCCGGGCCCGCCGCACCCCGGCGGCGCAGGCCTGGGAGCTGCCGGCCTTCGACCGGTACGACGAGGAGGTCGACCCGGTGGCGCTGGCGGACGTGGTCGTGCTCGCCGACCACGCCGACCGGCCGGCGCTGGTGCTGCAGGGCCGCTACAGCTCCTGAGCCAACCAGCGGTCGAGGATGTAGCGGGCGATGGAGACCGGCGGCGGCAGCGCGGCCGGTCCGTCACCGGCCAGCAGCTCGGCCCGGCTGAACCATCGGGCCTCCTCGATCTCGTCGTGATCGACCCGCAGCTCGGTGTCCACCGCACGCGCCGTGTAGCCCAGCATCAGCGACTGCGGGAAGGGCCAGGGCTGGCTGGACACGTACTGCACGTCGGTGACCTCGAGACCGACCTCCTCGGCCACCTCGCGGGCCACCGCGGCCTCGGCGGACTCCCCCGGCTCGACGAACCCGGCCAGGATGGAGAACCTCCCGGCCGGCCACACGGCCTGCCGACCCAGCACGCACCGGTCACCGCCGTCGTGCACCAGCATGATCACCGCGGGGTCGGTCCGCGGGAAGACCTCCTGGCCCGTGCTGGGGTCGCGCTGGGTCCAGCCGGCCTTCTCGATGGTGGTCGCCGTGCCCGTGTAGGGGCTGAAGCGGTTGCGCTCGTGCCACTCCACGATGCCCACCGCCTGGGCCAGCAGGCCGGCGTCCCGGTCGCCGAGCTCCCCGCCGACCTCGCGCAGGCCGGTCCAGCCGTCCACCGGCCGGCCGTTGACGGTCAGCGCACGCTCCCCCCGGACCACCGCGTACGGCACGCCGTCGGCGTGGCCGAGGTAGATGCCACCGGTGGGGAACCCCGGCTGGGTGTCCCAGACGAGCTCGGGACCGGCCGCCCCCTCGTGCACCGGCACCTGGCGCTTCTCGTCGATGGTCAGCACCTGCACCGGGCGGCCCTGTGCGGGGTCCTCGAGCAGCCGGTCCAGGTGGCCGCGGTCGTGGCCCACCCGGGACAGCACGGGCACGTAGTCCCCGGAGGAGGCGGTGGAGGTGACCCACACGCCGTCCTCGACGGGGGTCTCCAGCGGCGGGTGGCCACCGGTCGGGGGCTCGGGGTTGTCGGCGGCGGTGCTGCCGCCGGGGGGGACGGTCACGCGGGGCTCCCGGGGGTCGTGGAGGGCACGGTCTCGACCGGGCCGAGGGCACGCAGCTGGTCCTCGACCTGCGTGGCGTCACCGACCACGACCGTGGTGAGACCGGCGGGGTGCAGCCAGCGGCGCGCGGCCGCGGACACCTCGTCGAGGGTGACGGTGGCCAGGGCGGCCTGGTGCTCGGCCAGCCACTCGGGGGGCAGGCCGTGGCCGATCAGCGCGGACAGCGTGCTGGCCAGCCCGGCGTGGGTGGCCGTGGCCAGGGCCATCGTGCCCAGCACGTACCGGCGGGCGCCCTCGAGCTCGGCGTCGGTGACCGGCAGCAGGGCGATCCGGCCCAGCTCGTAGGTGGTCTCCAGCAGGGCGGGCCCGGTGACCCCGGTGGCGACGTCGGCGTCGACCAGGAACGAGGAGCCGGCGCCCAGGTGGTCGACCGCGCTGCGCGGGCTGTACGTGTAGCCGCGGCGTTCCCGGATGTTCTCCACCAGGCGGGAGGAGAAGTAGCCGCCGTAGACCATGTTCGCCAGCCGGACGGCCGGCAGCTCGGGGTCCAGCCGGCCGGGCGCAGGACCGCCGAGCCGGATGTTGGATTGCACGGCGCCGGGCCGGTCGACCAGCTGCTGCGGCCGGGGGCCGACGGTCGGCAGCGGCCCGGCCTCGACGCCGGTGCCCTCGCCCACCCAGTCGCCCAGGGCGGCGGCCACCGCGTCGGCGGCGGCCGCGGGGTCCAGGTCGCCGACGAGGACCAGCGTGCTGCCCGCGGGGAGCACTCGCTGGCGGTGGAGGGTGCGCAGCGCGGCCGGGGTGACCTGCTCGACGAGGCCGGGCTCGGGCATCTGCACGGCGTAGGGGTGCTGGCCGTAGCGGCGGGTGGCCAGGGCGGTGCGGGCGACCACGCCGGGCTGGGAGCGGGCGATGCCGATCCGCTCGGTGACCCGGGCGCGCTCGGCGGCGACCTGGTCGGTGGGGTACGTGGGACGGACGAGCAGCTCGGCGAGCACACCCAGCACGGCGGGCAGCCCGGCCGGGAGCATCGTCGTCCCCAGCAGGAGGCGGTCGGGGTCGGCCGACACCGACAGCTCGGCGCCCTCGGCCTGCAGCAGCTGGGCGACCTGGACCTGGTCGTGGGACTTCGTGCCCAGCAGCACCGCCCCGGTCAGGACCGAGGTGCGGGCCACGTGCACGGCGGCCGCGCGGGCGGAGGGGGCCGCGAACGGGATCCGCAGCCGCAGCTCGACCAGCGGGACCCCGGGCCGGGGCACGACGGCCAGCCGCAGCCCCGAGGGCAGCGTGCTCAGGTGCACCTCGGGCACCGGCTGCGGGCGGGGGTCACCCAGCGGCGGGACCAGGGAGAGGTCGAGGACGGGGGCGCTCACGAGGGGCCTCTCAGACGGTGGGGGGTGGTCACGATCGGGTGCGCAGCTCGAGGACGGCGGCGCTGTCGCGGGTGAGCCCGCGGGCGGCCTGCTGCACGGCCTCGGGGGTGACGGCGGCCAACCGCGCGGCCAGTTCGCCGGACAGCTCGGCGCGGCCGTGCACCAGCTCGGCGGAGGCGAAGCCCAGCGTGCGCCCCAGCACCGAGTCGGCGCCGCGCAGCAGCTGCGCGCTGGTGCGGGCCTGCACCCGGGTGAGCTCGTCGGCGGGCACGCCGTCCTGGGCGACCTTCTCGACCTCCTCGTGCACCGCGGCCAGCACCCGCTCGGGGGTGACGTCGGCCGGGTGGTGCACCTGGGTGGTGAGCAGGGTGGCGTCCCGGACGTCGAACGGGTCGCCGAACAGGCCCACGTAGGAGGCCTGCGCGACCGCGAGGTGGTCCCGGTGCACCAGCCGCAGCTCCAACCGGGAGGCGTCGCCCTCGCTGAGCAGCTCCGAGAGCAGCACGGTCCCGAGGTAGGTCTCCAGGTCACCCACCGGGTCGGGCACCCGCCAACCGATGGCCACGGCCGGTGCCGGTGCCAGGTCGTCGACCACCACGGCGTGCCGGGGGCCGGTAGGGGAGGCCTCCCCCGTGTAGGGCGTGGGCGGGGCCGCCCGGTGCGGGACGGCGTCGAACCACCGGCGCACCAGCGCCTCGGTCTCGGCGACGTCGAGGTCACCGCCCAGGCAGAGCACCGCGTTGGCCGGGGCGTAGTAGCGGTCGAAGAAGTCCTGCGCGTCGTCCACGGTGGAGGACTCGAGGTCGACGAAGGAGCCGTACCCGTCGTGGGTGTTGGCGAAGGACTCGAACGCGACCTCGGGCAGCTGCAGCCAGGGGAAGGCGCCGTAGGGCCGGTTGAGCACGTTGACCCGGATCTCCTCCTTCACCACGTCGATCTGGTTGCGGAGGTTCTCCTCGGTGATGGCCGGGGACGCCATCCGGTCGGCCTCCAGGAACAGCGCCCGCTCCAGCGCCTCGGCCGGCAGCGCCTCGAAGTAGTTCGTGTAGTCCTGGTGGGTGGAGCCGTTGAAGGTGCCGCCGGCGGCCTGGACGAGCCGGGCGTGCTCCATCTTCGGCACGTGCGCCGAGCCCTGGAACATGACGTGCTCGAAGAGGTGGGCGAACCCGGTGCGGCCCTGCGGCTCCGAGCGCATGCCGACGTCGTAGAAGACGCTGACGGCGACGACCGGGACGCTGCGGTCCGGGGCCAGCACGACGCGCAACCCGTTGTCGAGGGTGAACCGCTCCACCGGGTGCCGGAGGGTCAGATCGGCAGCGGTCGCAGTCACCGTCCGACCCTATCCGCGGGTACCGGTCACAACACCTCCACCGCCTCCAGCACCCGGTCGACGACGCCGTAGAGCTCGGCGTGGGTGTTGGGGATGGAGATGTAGAGCAGAGCCGGTGCCGGGCGACCGACGTCGACGACGAGCATCGCGGCGCGCTCCCCGGTGGCCTCGTAGCCCTCGACGTCCCAGCTGAGGGTGAACTCGTACAGCCAGGCGGGCGCGCCGTCGACGGTCATCGCCTCGTCGCGCAGCACCGCACGCTCGTTGGGTGCGGGGTAGTAGTTGCCCCGCGCGCTGTCGGCGACGGCCAGCGCGGTGGCCTGCTCGCTGCCCGGCCCGGCCCAGCCGTAGCCCTCGGCGACCGGGCCGGACGTGACCTGGGCGATGAACTGGCCGCCGCTGGGCACGCCCTCCTGGGTGACGAAGAACTGGCCGGCCACCGACGTCGTCTCGAACGGGACACCGGAGGCGTACTCGTACCAGCCGTCGCCGAGGAACGGGTAGGAGATGCCGGCCTCCTCGTCGACGATCCGCACCGTGCCCGGGTCGAAGGTCGGCCCGGCCGGGGCGGTGACCGCGGCCGACGTGGCGACCGGGGTGCTGCTGCCCGACCGGCCCAGGAGCACCGCCACGAGGACGACCACCACGACGGCGACGAGCACCCCGCCGCCCACCAGCAGCGGCGCGGTGCTGCTGCGCCGGGGCGGTGCGGCGGTCCACGGCGCGGCCGGGCGCTGCGGGACCGGCTCGAACGCGGACCCGACGTCGACCCCGGGGCCGGCCGGTGTGGTGACGTCGGACCAGGTCACCCCGTTCCACCAGCGCACCAGGCCCGGGCCGCCGTCGGGGTCGGGGTACCACCCCGGTGCCGCCACCTGCGTCCCGCTCCCGGACTGCCCTGGTCCGCTCATGCCGGCGAGCCTAGGGGGCCCGGTGTCCGGGCCGGCGGGTCACAGGTCGTCCCGGTCGGCGGTGTCCCGCCACCAGGACAGCAGGGGCGGGAGGCCGTCGACGCCGCCACCCCGGGCGGACACCGTGGCCAGGCCCGGGCGGTCGTCCCAGGTCCAGGTGAGCACCGGGTCGCCGTCACCGTCCACCGAGCAGGCCAGCCGGCCGACGGGCTGCTCGTCGAAGTCCGCCAACCGCACCCACCCCTGCTCGCCCTCGGACCCGGAGCACGCGAAGTCGTCGTCCCCCTCGAGCTGGGGCAGTCCGCCGGCGGCGACGACGGCCTCGAAGGCCGCGGCTGCCTCCGCCGGGGAGTCGTAGAGGTCGTAGCGCTGGGTGGCCGGGCCGTCCTCGGTGCCGCTGGCCCCGCAGTCCAGACCGGTGAGCACGGCGTCCGTGGGGTCGGTGACCGTGCAGGAGGACGGGTCGACGTCGGCGGGCAGCCCGACGGCGAGCAGGTCCTGTCGGGCATCGATCGCGTCGTCCTGGGCGTCCGACGCCCGGCCGAGGGCGAGCACGAGCCCGATCCCGAGGGCAGCCGCGACCAGCGCCAGGACGACGACGGTCACCGGCAGCACCCGGCCGGGAGCCCGCCCGGCGGGCGCCGCCCGGTCCGGCGCCCACGGCGGGGGTCCGGGGAACGGGGCCGGAGCACGCGGGGGCTGGGCCTGGACCGACGTCGGTGCCGGGCGGGGCCGCTCGGCCGTCTCCGGCCGGCCGCCGTCACCGGCGGCCAGGCCGATCGTGGTGGGCGCGGTGCCCTCGGTCGGCGGGAGCTCGGCGGGGCGGGGCACCTCGACGCCGCTGACGCTCAGCGCCGCACGGGCGGCAGCGGCCATGCCACCGGCCGAGGTCCACCGCTCCGCGGGGTCCTTGGCCAGCCCCCGCGCCACGATGGCGTCCAGCAGCGCCGGCACCCCGGGGGTGATCGAGCTCGGTGCCGGTGGCGGGGTGTTGACGTGGGCGTACATCTGGCTCGCGGCGTCCGCGGCGGTGAAGGGCCGCTGACCGGTGAGGGCCTCGAACAGCACGCAGGCCAGGGAGTAGACGTCGGCCGCCGCACCCAGCTCGCCGCCCAGGAACCGCTCGGGCGCCATGTACTCGGTGCTGCCGACGGTGAGCCCGGTGCCGGTCAGCGGCGGGCCGGTGCTGCTGTCCACGGTGCGCGCGATGCCGAAGTCGACGAGGTAGACGAAGTCCTCCCCCGGCGCCGAGTCGGCCAGGTCGCCGCCGTCGGCCCGGCCGACGAGCAGCACGTTGGAGGGCTTGACGTCGCGGTGCACCAGGCCGTCGGCGTGCGCGGCGTCCAGCGCCCGGGCCACCTGACCGACGACGTCGACGGCACGGGCCGGGTCGAGCGGGCCGGTGCGCCGCAGGAGAGCGGCGAGGTCCTCGCCCTCGACCAACCGCATGTCCAGGAACAGCCGGCCCTCGATCTCGCCGTACCGGTGGATGGGGACGACGTGCGGTTCGCGCAGCCGGGCGGCCACCCGGGCCTCCCGGCGGAACCGCTCCCGGTAGGAGTCGTCGGTGGCCCACTGCGGGTGCAGCACCTTCAGGGCGACGTCCCGCTCGTGCTCGGCGTCGTGGGCCCGCAGCACCTCGCCCATGCCACCGCGCCCGAGCACCCCGAGCACCCGGTAGGGACCGAACTGCGCGCCCTCCTCCACCTCAGCGTCCGGCGAAGGGGACCGTGGCGAGCTCGCGCCACAGGTGGGCGGTGGCCTCGGCGCCGCGGTGGAGCATCGGCAGCAGCACCCGCTCGTCCGGTGCGTGGATGCGGTCGGTGGGCAGGCCCGCGCCGAGGAAGAGCAGCGGGGCGCCGAGCACCTCCACCAGGTCGGCCTCCGGGCCGCTGCCGCCCTCGCGGGTGAACAGCACGTCCTCGCCCGGGACGTCGAAGGCCTGCCCGATGGAGCGCAGCAGCGCGTCCATCGCCGGGTGGTCCAGGTCGCTGGCGCACGGGCTCACCCCGCCGGCCGGCACGTGCACGTCGGCCTCGATGCCCGCGGGGGTGTGCTGCTCGACCCAGGCCCGCACCTGCTCCGCCAGGTCGGACGGCACCTGGTCGGCCACCAGCCGGAAGGTCACCTTGGCGTGTGCCTCCGACGGCACGATCGTCTTGTGCCCGGGCCCGGTGTAGCCGCCCCACATGCCGTTGACCTCGGCGGTGGGCCGGGCGCCGACCCGCTCCAGGGTGCTGAAACCGGCCTCGCCGGTGGCCGCGCGGGACGCCGCCGGGCCGGCCAGCCAGGCCGCCTCGTCGAAGGGCACCCGGCCCATCAGCGCACGCTCGCGCTCGGTCAGCGGACGCACCTTGTCGTAGAAGCCCGGCAGGGTGACCCGGCCGGACTCGTCGTGCAGGCCGGCCAGCAGCGACGCCATCGCGTGCAGCGGGTTGGGCACCGCGCCGCCGAAGGACCCGGAGTGCAGGTCGACGCCCGGGCCGCGCAGGGTGATCTCGGCATCGGCCAGCCCGCGCATCGCGGTCACCGCGCTGGGCACGTCGGCGGCGGCCATGCCGGTGTCGCTGACCACGACGACGTCGCAGTCCAGCCGGTCGCGCCGCTCGTGCAGCAGCTCGACGAAGTGCGGGGAGCCGGACTCCTCCTCGCCCTCGACCAGCAGCTTCACCGTCACCGCGGGGGTGTCGCGGCCGGTGGCGGCCAGGTGCGCACGCATGCCCAGCAGGTGGAAGGCGACGTTGCCCTTGTCGTCGATGGCGCCGCGGGCGTGCAGCTCGGGGCCGGCCGGGGTCTCCACCCGGGTGGGCTCGAAGGGCGGGTACGTCCACGCCTCCTCCGGGTCCACCGGCTGCACGTCGTGGTGGCCGTAGACCAGCGCGACCGGTGCGCCCGCGTCGGCCGAGGGCCACTCGGCGTAGACGGCGGGGGCGCCGGCGGTCGGCCACACCTCGACCACGGGGAAGCCCGTGCGGCGCAGCGCCTGAGCCAGCCACTGCGCGCTGGCGGCCACGTCGCCGGCCCGGGCCGGGTCGGCGGACACCGACGGGATCCGCAGCCAGGCGTCCAGGTCGGCGTGCAGGTCGTCCAGGTGGGCGGTCACGAAGTCGCGTTCGGCGTTGCTGCTCACCGCGCGACGGTAACGCGCCCCGCCGGGGCACCCGGGATACGTTCGGCGCCATGCCCCCCGGACAGCTGCAGGTGGACGTCGGCGACCTGACCTTCGACGTGCGGACCGACGGTCCCGAGGACGGCCGCCCGGTGCTGCTCCTGCACGGGTTCCCGCAGAACTCCTCCTCGTGGGCCGCGGTCAGCCCGCTGCTCGCCCAGGCCGGGCTGCGCACCTACGCCCCCGACCAGCTCGGCTACTCCCCCGGCGCCCGGCCCGACGAGCCCGAGGCCTACGCACTGCCCGCCCTGGCCCAGGTCACCGCCGACCTCATGACGGCCCTGGACGTGCCGGTCGCCGATGTCGTGGGCCACGACTGGGGCGCCAACGTGGCCTGGGCGCTGGCCGCCTGGCACCCCGACCGGGTGCGCACGCTCACCGCGGTGTCGGTGCCGCACCCCACCGCGTACACGCTGGCCTACCGGGCCGACCCGGAGCAGAAGGAGCGCTCGGCCTACATCAAGCTCTTCTGGCAGGTCGACAAGGCCGAGCGGGTCCTGCTCGAGGACGACGCCCGTCGGTTGCGCCGGCTGCTGGACGGGGTGGACCCGGAGGCCGTGGCCGACTACGTGGCCCACCTGCAGGCGCCGGGTGCGCTCACCGCGGCGCTGAACTGGTACCGGCAGATGAGCGGGGACACCCCGGTGGACCCGGTCGGGGTGCCCACCACCTACGTGTGGAGCGACGCCGACGTGGCCGTCGGCCGCACCGCGGCGCAGGCCTGCGCGGACCAGGTGACCGGGGACTACCGCTTCGTCGAGCTGCCCGGGGTCTCGCACTGGGTGCCCGAGCACGCCCCGGAGGCACTGGCCCGCGCGGTGCTGGACCGGGTCGCCTCGGTCTGAGCTCACCGGTCCTCCCCGGAGACCAGGGCCAGGAGGCCGGCCTCGTCGAGCAGGTCGACCGGGCGCAGCGTCACCCCGGCGGCCACGTGGTGGAACCCGGCACTGACCTGCTCCACCGGCACCCCGGTGAGCCGTGACCAGCCCAGCCGGTAGGCAGCCAGCTGCACCCCGGCCGCGGCCAGCTCCGCGGGGCCGGGCACCGGGCCGGTCTTCCAGTCGATCACCTCGTAGCCGCCGTCGGGGGTCACGAAGACGGCGTCGATCCGACCGCGCAGGGTGAGCGGGCCCAGCGGCGTCTCGAACGGCGCCTCGACGTCGACGGGCTGCCGGTCGGCCCACTCCCCGGCCAGGAACCGCTCCTGCAGGGCGGTCAGGGTGTCGTCCGGCGCGGCCGCGGCGTCGCCCGAGCCGGGCAGCTCGTCGATGTCGATGAGCCGGGACGCCCCGAACCGCTGCTCCAGCCAGAGGTGGAAGGCGGTCCCACGGCGGGCGAGCGGGGCAGGCGCCGCGGGCATCGGCCGGCGCAGCCGGCGGGCCAGCTCGGCGGGGTCGCGGCGGAGCGCGACCAGGGCCGAGACGGACAGGTGGGCGGGCAGGGACACCTCGGTCGCCCCGCGGCCGGACTCGCCCCGCTCGCGGAGCAGCAGGTCGGCGTCGCGGACCCAGTCGGTGACCACGTCGTCGTCGGCGGCGCCCAGGCCGGGCTCCCCCAGCGGGTGCGCCCGGGTGGCCCCGACCAGCTCGGCGGCCGCGGTGAGCGCCCGTCGACGGGTGGCCGACAGCGGGTCCGTCGGCCACACCCCCACCGGCCACTCGGCCAGCGCCGGGTTGGTGGCGTCCTCGTCGGGGGCCTCGGCCCAGTGGTCCACCACCCCGTTGCCGGCCTCGCAGGCCTCCCGGACGGCCTGCAGCAGGGTCGAGGGCCCGTTGGGCTTGACCCCGTCGCGCCACCAGCTGCCCGAGCAGAGCAGCAGCCGCTTGGCCCGGGTGACCGCCACGTAGCCCAGCCGGACCTCCTCGGCCAGCCCGAAGGCCTTCCACTCCTCGACGTAGGTGCCCAGCGCGTCCCGGACCACGGACTGGTCACCGGAGCCCGGGACGGGCAGGCGCAGCCGGGGCAGGTCCTCCCGGTCGGTCGCGCGCAGCTCGACCGGGACGGCACCCGGGTCGCTGATCCAGGAGTCGGAGGTGTCGGGCTTGCTCGGGAACTGCCCGACGGTCATCCCGGGCACGCCGACGACGTCCCACTCCAGGCCCTTGGCCGAGTGCCCGGTGAGCAGCTGGACCGCGTCGGGGTTGACCGCGATCTCCCCGGGTTCCAGGCCGCGCTCGCGGACCTCGGCGTCGGACAGGTAGCCCAGGAACGCCGGCAGCGAGGGCAGCTCGGCGAGGTCGGCGAACTGGGCCGCCACGGTGTGCAGCGCGTCCAGGTGGGTGCGCGCGGCACCCGGGGTGGCGTCGGGGTGGCTGGCCAGCTCGGTCTCCAGGCCCAGGGTGCGCACGACCTCGTCGACCAGGTCGGGCAGCGGCTCACCGAGCCGACCCCGCAGGCCACCGAGCTCGGCACCCAGCCGCCGCAGCCGCCGGTGTCCCTCGACGGAGTAGGCGTCGGGGCGGCCGAGGTCGTCCAGCGCCTCGACGATGCTGCCGCGCTCGGGGGCCAGCTCGACGACCGGCGCCGCGCCGGCCTCGTCCGCGCGGGGACGGCGGTCGCGCACCAGCTGGCGGGCCCGGGCCTCCAGGGCGGCGAGGTCTCGGGGACCGATCCGCCAGCGGGCGCCGGTGACCAGCCGACCCAGCGCGTCCCCGGCGGTGGGGTCGACCAGCACGGTCAGCGTGGCCACCACGTCGGACACCTCGGGCACGTCGAGCAGACCGCCCAGGCCGACCACCTCGACCGGCAGCCCGCGGGCCCGCAGCGCCGCGGCGATGCCCGGGAGCTGGGCCCGGCGGCGGGCGAGCACCGCGATGGTGGGCCGCTCCCGGGCCGGGTCGGGCTCGGCGGGCCCGTGCCACTGCGCCGCCAGCCGGTCGGCCAGCGCCTCGGTCTCCTCGGCGATCGTGTCGTAGAGCCCGACGTGCACCTCGCCCGGGCCGGCCGTCGGCGCCGCGGTCAGGTCGGGCAGCGGGGACGCGTCCTCGGGCTGGGGCAGCCGCCCGGCGACGGTGTTGGCGATCGCCAGCACCGCCCGGTCGTTGCGCCAGCTGGTCGACAGGGTGAGCCGCTGCGAAGGCCGGTCGGCAGCACCCGGGAAGGTGCGCGGAAAGCGCTCGATGGTGCCCGAGGAGGCGCCGCGCCAGCCGTAGATGGACTGCCGGGGGTCCCCGACGGCCAGCACCGGGTGCTCGCTGTCCCCGCCGTACAGGGCCTCCAGCATCCGCAGCTGACCGACCGAGGTGTCCTGGTACTCGTCGAGCAGCACCACCCGCCACCGGGCCCGCTCCCGGCGGCCCACCTCGGGCGAGGCGGTGGCGACCCGGGCGGCGTAGGCCACCTGGTCGGCGTAGTCGATGGCGCCCGCGGCCCGCTTGCGCGCCTCGTAGGCCTCGACCATCGGAAGCAGGGCCACCCGGGAGCGCTGCCGGGCGAGCACCTTGAGCACGTCGGCGTAGGGCCCCTTGGTGCGGCCGGTCACCGGGTAGGCCCGGACCTGGTCCTCGAAGCGCGTGGTCCAGGCCCGCAGCTGGTCGGGGCTCACGTCGTGCTCGCCCAGCTCGGAGGCCAGCTGCAGGACGTCCTCGGTGGTGGTGACCAGCCCGAGCGAGACGTCGCTCATGTCGCCGGTGTGCGCGGCCACCGCGGTCGCCGCCTGACCCCAGCACATGGCCGGCCCCAGCACCCCGGCCCCGGGCTCGACGCCGATCCGCAGCCCGTGCTCGGCGACGATCCCGGCGGCGTAGCCGTGGTAGGTCGCCACCGTGGGCGCGGCCACGGCGAGCCGCTCGGCCAGTGCCGGAGCGGTGTCGGGGTGCCGGGCCAGCGCGGTCAACCGGAGCCGGACGCGGGCACCGAGTTCGCTGGCGGCCTTGCGGGTGAAGGTGAGGCCGAGGACGGCCTCCGGGGCCACGAGCTCGTTGGCCACCAGCCACGCGACCCGGGCGGCCATCGTCTCGGTCTTGCCCGACCCGGCCCCGGCGACCACCACCATCGGCCGGTCGACCGGGGCCGACACCACCGCGGCCTGCTCCGGCGAGGGGGCGTAGGAGAGCCCACAGCGCCGGGCCACCTCCGCGGGGTCCAGCAGCTGCGGCAGCGGGACGGCCGCCGGGGCGACCATGCCGGGGAGGTCGAAAACGAGCTGCTCCTCGGGCTGCTCACCGCGGCGGGGGGTCACCGGGTCACCTGCCGACCGGACTCCTGCACCGGGCAGCTGCGCTTGAAGGAGCAGCGGTCGCAGTCGGTGTCGGTGCGGGCGGCGAAGGTGGCCGCCCCCATGCCCTCGCCCACCTCGGCGACGAGCTCCCCCGCCCAGGTCTCCCGCGGGGGCACGTCCTCGGGCAGCGGGGCCTGCACGTGCTCCTTGGCCGCCTTCTGCGCCCCGCCGACCTGCAGCAGGGACGCCCCGCCGGGCACCGCGCCGTGCCGGGCGAACGCGCCCTCGGCCACCGCCACCTGGTAGGCGGCCAGCTGGCCGTGCTCGGCGACGGTGCGGGGTGCGGTCTTGCCGGTCTTCAGGTCCACGACGACCAGCCGGCCGGCGTCGTCGCGTTCGAGCCGGTCGACCTGCCCGCGCAGCCGCGCCCGGCCCACGGTCACGTCGAAGTCCTCCTCGGCGGCGACCAGCTCGCGGTCACCCCGGACGTGCCACCCCAGGAACTTGGTCAGCATCTCCTGGGCACGGTCCCGCTGGCGCTGGTCGAACCAACCGGGCCCCAGGTCGAGCCGGTCGAGCTCGCCGTCGAGCACCGCGGCGGCCTCGGCCGGCGGGAGACCCTCGGCGACCTGCTGGGCGACGTCGTGCACCGCTGACCCGACCGTCCGGGTGGTCTCGGGGGACGCCTCGGCACCCACCGCGCCGAGCACCCAGCGCAGCGGGCAGCGCTGGAAGGTGTCCACCGCCGAGGGCCGGACCCGTACCGCCTCGGCCGGGTCGACCAGCGGGGACTCGTCGGACAGCGGCGCCAGGCCCCACCAGCTCGACGGGTCGGCACCGGGTACGCGCTCCTCGGCCAGGCGGCGCAGCAGGGCGGCGGCGCTGGCCCGTCGGGCCGTCGGGGTGTGCGGGTCGGTGAGGGCCCGACGCAGGTCGGCCACCAGCGCCGGCAGGGTCAGCGCCCGGGGTAGCGGGGTGTGCGGGCGGGTGCCGTCGCCCTCGGCGGGCGGTTCGGCCACCAGGTCGAGGAACCGGCTGGCGTTGGCCCCGGCGTCGGCCCCCTCCAGGCCCCCGTCGACGGCGGTGACCACCAACCGGCGTCGGGCCCGGGTGACCGCGACGTAGAACAGCCGACGCTCCTCGGCCAGGGCGAGCGAACGACGGTCCAGCGTCGCGGTGTCGGTCCCGGCGGCCGCGTCGACCAGGTCCTCGGAGCCCAGCAGGCTGGCCCGCACCCGGAGGTCGGGCCAGACGCCCTCCTGCACCCCCACGACGCACACCAGGTCCCACTCCAGGCCCTTGGCGGCGTGCGCGGTGAGCAACCGGACCGTCTCCCCCGCCGGGGCGCGGGCGGCCCCGCCGTCCCCGGGCAGCTCCTGGGCCCCCACGTGATCGACGAACTGGGCGACCGTGGCGTACGGCAGCCGGTCGACGAACGCGGCGACCGCGTCGAACAGCGCGACCACCGAGTCGAGGTCGCGGTCGGCCACCGCGCCGGCCGGACCGCCGCCGGCACTGGCGCGCGCCCACCGCGGCCCCAGACCGCTGGCCTGCCACATGGCCCAGAGCACGTCCTCCGCGCTGCCGCCGCGGGTGAGCGCGAGCCGCCCGGCGCCCAGCACGTCGGCGACCCGGTCGGCCGGACGCGCGACGTGGTCGGGCAGCGCCTCCAGCAGGGTGGCATCGGCGAGCACGTCGGCCAGCGGGGTGCCGCGCTCGGCCGGGTCGATCCCCCGGTCGACGAGCACCCGGCGAGCGGCCCGCCGGAGCCGGCGCAGGTCGAGCACGGTGGCCCCGCCGAGCGGGGAGGCCAGCAGGGCCTCGGCACCGGACTCGGTCACCCAGACCTCGCCGTCCTGCTCCGGTCCGGCTCCGGCGCCGTCCGCGGGCGGCGGGGGGAGCAGGGCGCGGAGCCCGGCCAGCAACGGCTCGACGGCCGGCTGCTGGGCCAGCGCCAGGTCGTCGGCGGAGACCGCGACCGGCACCCCGGACTGGCCGAGCGCCCGGCGGACCGGCGCCAGGGCCGACGACGTGCGCACCACCACGGCCATCTCCGACCAGGGCACCCCGTCGACCAGGTGGGCCCGGCGCAGCGTGTCGGCCACGTGCGCGGCCTCCCCCGCGGGGGTGTCGAACACGTGCACCTCGGCCGTCCCGGCGGCGGTGTGCTCCCCGGGCTGCAACCGACGGTGCTCCCACGGGCCGGGCAGCCCCTCGGCCACCCGGCGGCTCACCGCCAGCAGCTCGGCCCCCGACCGCCGGCACACCCCCAGCGACAGGCGCTGGGCCGGCCGGCCGTCGGCGTGCCGGAACCGCTCGGTGAACTCGGTGATGCCCCGGGGCTCGGAGCCGCGGAACGCGTAGATCGCCTGGTCGGGGTCACCGACCGCGACGAGGTCCCGCCCGCCGCCGGAGAGCAGGTGCAACAGCTCCACCTGGGCGGGGTCGGTGTCCTGGTACTCGTCGACGAACAGCCAGCGCGTGCGGACCTGTTCGACCCGCAACAGCTCGGGGTCGGCCTGCAGCTCGGCGATGGCCTCGCGCACCAGCTCCGCCGGGTCGTACCCGCTGCCCGAACCACCGAAGGACGTCTCCAGCCAGGTGACGTCCTGGTACTGCTGGGCGAACCGGGCGGCGGCCACCCAGTGCGGCCGGTCCAGCGACCGGCCCAGCGCCGCCAACCGCGCGGGGTCGACCCCCCGTTCGGTGGCCCGCAGGACGAGTTCGCGGAGCTCCCGGCGGAACCCGGCGGTCTCCAGGGCCGGCCCCAGGTCGCTCGGCCACCGGAGCACGTCGTCCTCGACGTCCCCGCTCAGCAGTCGGCGGACGGTGAGGTCCTGCTCGGCCGAGGCCAGCAGCCGCGGCGGGGGGTCTCCGCGGCGCACCGCCGCCCGGTGCAGCACGCCGAAGGCGTAGGAGTGGAAGGTGCGGGCGACGGGCTCCCGGATGGTGCGCCCGACCCGGGCGGTGATGCGGGTGCGCAGCTCGGCTGCGGCCTTGCGGCTGAAGGTGAGGACCAGCACCCGCTCGGGGTCCAGACCGGACTCGATCCGCCGGGCGACGGCCTCGACGATCGTCGTCGTCTTGCCCGTCCCCGGGCCGGCGAGCACCAGCAACGGACCGCCGGGGTGGTCGACCACCGCCTGCTGGGTGGGGTCGAGCACCGGTCGCACGGCCGGCGGCGCGGTCGGTCGCACCAACCGGTAGCGGGGTGCGGCGACCGGCCCGGGCACCTCCGGGTCGACACCACCGACGTGCGCCTCCGGCGCCTGCTGCGTTCCCCCCACGGCCACGGGTCGATCAGACCACGGG
Source organism: Geodermatophilus sp. Leaf369 (assembly GCF_001424455.1). Classification (NCBI taxonomy): domain Bacteria; kingdom Bacillati; phylum Actinomycetota; class Actinomycetes; order Geodermatophilales; family Geodermatophilaceae; genus Geodermatophilus; species Geodermatophilus sp. Leaf369. The sequence continues at coordinate 319,632 of NZ_LMQA01000003.1, forward strand.
GCACCGACAGTCTCAGGCGCGGCGACGTCGGTCCGGCCAACCCACCTCGGCGAGGTCCACCCGGCCGCCCCGCAGAGGCACCCCGTCGGCGGCCAGCAGCTCGAGCTGGCGCACCCGCACCTGCTCGGCTGCGGTGCCGTCGGCGCGGACCACCCGGAACCAGGGCACCGCTCCCCCGCCCGTGGACAGCGCGCGGGCGACCCGCCGGGGTCCCACCCCGACGAGCCGCCCGATGGCGCCGTACGTGCTCACCCGCCCGGCCGGGATGGCCTCGACGACGTCGAAGACCGCCTCGTCCACGTCGACCGGAGCTCCGGTCGACCCCGGCTCGGACAGGGTCAGCCCACGTAGTTGCTGTTGACCCGCCACCACTCGTACAGGGCGGAGACGTCGGCCTGGGTGGTGCCCGGGCTGGTCACGTAGCCCTCGATGAGGAACTGGTCGTCGGTCCACACCAGCAGCACCGTGCCGTCGGTGAGGATCGCGCAGCCGACCTGGCCGGTCTGCGACCGGTCGTCGGTCGCCCACGGGTAGTAACCCACGGTCGTGGAGCAGTCCTGCCCGGTCGGCAGCTCGCTGAGCCCGCCGCCGGTGACGTCGGTGAGGAAGACGTCGTCCATCGTCGTGGTGTCGGGGTACTGGTAGAACCGCGCCTGCGCCGGCCCGGGCTGGGTGAGCGCCGCACCGCACTGCGCGGCCGCCGTGTCACCGTCGCCGGCCAACGACGCCTCCTCGCAGTCGGTGAAGTCGCTCGGGAGCACCGACACGAGGTCCTCGGCGCTGCCGCCGGTCGAGGTCGGCTCGGAGGTCTCGGTGGACTCCGAGCTGGACGACGACGGGCTCGAGGACGTCGAGGAGGCCGAGCTGGAGCTGGTGGCCGAGGAGCTGCTGGCGATCGGCTCGTCGTCCCCGCCGCCCAGGTTGACCACCAGCAGCACGGCGACGACGGCGATGATCACCACCGCGGCGACCGCCCCGATGATCAGGCCGGTCTTCTTGTTGCCCCCGCCCTGCGGGCCCTGCGGACCACCGCCGTACGGGCCGCCGGGACCCCCAGGACCCCCGGGACCGCCCGGGCCGCCGAAGCCGGGGCCACCGGGTCCGCCCGGGGGCGGGCCGGCCTGGCCCGGCTGGCCGTAGCCACCGGCGGGCTGGCCGAACTGCTGGGTGGGCTGCTGGCCGAAGCCACCGGGCTGTCCCTGCTGCCCCGGCTGCCCGAAGCCGCCCTGCTGGGTCGGCTGCTGGCCCCACCCACCGGACTGGCCCGGGTCCTGACCGGGCGCCTGGCCCGGGGTCTGGCCGAAGACCTCGGTGGGCTGGTCACCACCGGGCTGACCCGGGAACGGGAGACGTCCACCGGGCGGAGGTCCGTAGGGGTTGTTGCCCTGGGGCGGCTGCGACATGGGTGCTGACCTCCTGCGATGCGGACTCGTCCGGTGCGGATCGTAGGTCCCCGGTGGCCGGTCCGCTGCACGGCACAACGACCCGCGCGCCCCGTTCGGGTCAGCTGCGGCGACCGAAGCGGGCCAGCAGCCGGGTCTGTGCGTCGGCGCCGGCCGGCACCGGGACGGCGGGGTCGACCAGCCCGGGGACGCCGTCGGGACCGAGCCGGTGCTCGGCGTAGACCAACCCGGCCTGCACGAGCTCGTCGTCCAGGACGGTGTCCCCGCCGGTCGCCCGGGCGAGGTCCCACGCGTGCACGGTCAGGTCCACCGTCATCTCGGCCAGGTAGTCGGTGCCGGCCGTCGGCCCGGCCGAGAGGTCCACGGTCGAGGACATCGCGTCCGGGTCGGCCCAGGCGGTGAGCGCGGCGTCGGCAGCGGCCTCCCACGTCCCCAGCGGGTCGCCGTCCAGGAGCGCCTCCGTGCCGGTGGGCACCCGCGTGCCGGCCTCGGCCACCGACTCCCCGGCCAGCAGCGCCGGGGCCCACCGCTGCTCGGCCACGAGGTGTGCCACCAGGTCGGCCACGGTCCACCCGGGGAGGCACTCGTCGTCCCACTGCCCGGGCTCGACGGCGTCCACCCGGTCGGTGAACCGGGCCTGCGCCCGCTGGAAGAGCTCGAGGAGTGCCACGTGGTCCGGTGCCATGCGACCAGTCAAACGCAACCGGGCCCGACCTCGCGCGGAGGTCGGGCCCGGTAGGGCGCGATCAGTAGGTGGGCAGCGCCTTGTCGATGCGGGTCGCCCAGGCGGTCACGCCGCCCTGCACGTGCACGGCGTCCTTGAAGCCCGCGGCCTTGACCGCGGCCAGCGCCTCGGCCGAGCGGACCCCGGTCTTGCAGTGCAGCACGATCGGCTTGTCCTGCGGCAGCGAGGACAGCGCGCGGCCGGAGAGGATCTCGTCCTTGGGGATCAGCGTCGCGCCCGGGATCGAGACGATCTCGTACTCGTTGGGCTCGCGGACGTCGATCAGGGCGAAGTCCTTGCCCGCGTCCATCATGTCCTTGAGCTCGTCGACGGTGATCGTCGAGCCGGCGGCGGCCTCCTGGGCCTCCTCGGACACCACACCGCAGAACGCCTCGTAGTCGATGAGACCGGTGATCGGCTCGCCCTCGGGGTCCTTGCGGATCTTGATGGTGCGGAAGGTCATCTCGAGGGCGTCGTAGACCATCAGCCGGCCCAGCAGCGTGTCGCCGATGCCGGTGATCAGCTTGACCGCCTCGGTCGCCTGGATGGCGCCGATGGTCGCGCAGAGCACGCCCAGCACGCCGCCCTCGGCGCACGAGGGGACCATCCCGGGCGGCGGCGGCACCGGGTAGAGGTCGCGGTAGTTCGGGCCGTGCTCGGCCCAGAACACCGACACCTGGCCGTCGAAGCGGTAGATCGAGCCCCACACGTAGGGCTTGCCCAGCAGCACGCAGGCGTCGTTGACCAAGTAGCGGGTCGCGAAGTTGTCGGTGCCGTCGACGATGAGGTCGTAGTCGGCGAAGATCTCCTCGACGTTCTCGGAGTCCAACCGGGTCTGGTGCAGCCGGACGTCGACGAGCGGGTTGATCTCCTTGATCGAGTCCCGCGCGCTCTCGGCCTTGGACCGGCCCACGTCGGACTGCCCGTGGATGATCTGGCGCTGCAGGTTGGACTCGTCGACGGTGTCGAACTCGACGATGCCCAGCGTGCCGACCCCGGCCGCCGCCAGGTACATCAGCACCGGCGAGCCGAGACCACCGGCACCGACGGCGAGCACCTTCGCGTTCTTGAGCCGCTTCTGCCCGTCCATCCCGACGTCGGGGATGATCAGGTGGCGGCTGTAGCGGCGGACCTCGTCGACGGACAGGTCGGCGGCGGGCTCCACCAGGGGTGGCAACGACACGTCGTTCTCCTCGTGACTGGGGGGCGTCTCCGGCCGGTGGCCGGGGTTCCTGCTGCGGGCAACAGCCTGGCAGGTGCCCCTCTTCCCACCCAGCGCAGACCCCTCCGGCGCCGCACCATGGGCGCCGTGACCAGCCCCTCCCCGCTGCGCCCGGGCGCGCCCACCCACATCCGCCTGACCGTCACCGACGTCCCCCGCGCGCAGGCGTTCTGGACCGACGTCTGCGGCTTCGAGACCGCCGTCGGCGGGCCGCCCGAGGACGACGACGGGACGGTCGCCGAGGCCCTGCAGGGCGGGGTCGTGATGGCCGGCCGGGGGGTCCGGATCGGGCTGCGGCCGGTGGACGCCGAGCGGGCCGGCGACCGCTTCGACCCCTTCCGGGTGGGCCTGGACCACCTCAGCCTGGCCGTGGACACCCACGCCGAGCTCGAGCAGGCGGCAGCCTTCTTCGACGAGGTGGGGGTGCCGCACGGACCGGTGCGCACCGCGATGGGCGCGTCCCACCTGGCCTTCTTCGACCCCGACGGCATCGCGATCGAGCTCACCGGGCCCTCCAGCTAGGGGAACGGCCAGGCGTTCTTCTGGCAGCCCTCCAGGCCCAGGGTCTGCTGCTGCATGACCGGGGCGAGCTGCCCGGCGCCGGGGCAGGGCTGGTGGCCGTTGCCCAGGGCGTGCCCGACCTCGTGGTTGACCACGTACTGCCGGTAGGTGGCGATGTCACCGCCGTAGTCGGGGACGGCGGTCTCCCAGCGGGCGAGGTTGATCACCGCACGCTCGCCGTACCGGCAGGACGTGTAGCCCCCGGTGCCCACACCGGGGCAGTAGGTCTCCATGCTGCCCGGGCTGACCAGGCTGACCCGGAAGTCGTACTCCCCCGCGGCGGCCTCCGCGGCGCCCACCCGCTGGAAGCTCATGGCCCCACCGGAGCCCCAGGACCGGGGGTCGCCGAGCGTGGCCTCGACCGCGGCGGCGAAGCCCGGGCCGTCGACCTGGATGCCGTCCTCGACCTCGACGACGAAGCGCTCCAGCGGTCCGCTGCCGTACACCGCCGAGCTGCCGTCGACGACCGTCACCGTGCCGGTGCCCTGCTCGACGTAGCTGGCCGGGCCGGTGGTGGCGGGGAGGTCGGTGGGACCGGCGTCGCCCTCGGCGGGCGCGGGCTCGGCGGTGACCTCCGGCGCGGTCGTGGCGGGGGCGGCACGAGAGGAGACCGGCGCCGCCGAGCCGGCCGCCGTCGTCCCCGGGTCGGAGTCGGCCTGCCCGGTGCCGGTGACGGCGACGTCGACGAGCGCCAGCACGGTCAGCACCGCCAACAGCGGCACGGCGTAGGCCCGCCAGCCCCAGCGCGCGGCGAACCGGGCGAACCACCCGGTCGCGGGCCTACCGCCTCCGGTGCCGCGGCGGGTGACGAGCGGGTCGCGCCGGGCCACCAGGGGGCCGGGGCGAGGCACCGGCTGCGACGGGCGGGAGCGCCGGGCACCGCGGGGCGGGCTGGGCCGGGGGCCCACGAGCGGGCGGTCGCGTCCGGAGCCCGCCCCGGGGCCGGCAGGCCGCTGGGGGTCGTGGTCCGGACGGGTCACGGCGGTGAGGCTCTCACGGCCACCGGGCCACCCGGTCGAGCGCACGGTCGGCCCCGGTCGTGTCGGACCGTCCCGTCCCACCCGCCTCAGCGACCCCGCTCGGCGGTCTCCTCGATCAGCCCGAGCACGGCGCGGGCGGTGTCCTCGGGTGCCTCGGTCATCGCCACGTGCCCGACCCCGGGCTGCACCTGCAGGCGCGCGTCGGGCAACGCCGCCGCCAGCCTCGGGGCCATCCGGGGGTCGACCAGCTTGTCCTCCGCCCCCCACACCACCACCGTCGGGACGGCGACGGCACGGGCGGCCCGCCAGGCGTTGGCCCGGCCGACCCGCAGGTAGGAGGTCATCAGCCCGCGCATGCTGCGGGTCAACGCGCGGTCGGCCCACGGCTGGGAGTCCCGCAGCCGCATCTCCTCCACCGCCTCGTCGTACCGCGCCTTCGGCACCCGCGCCGGGTCGCCGAAGCACATCGCCAGGATCCCGCGGACCCGCTGCTCGGGGGTGCCCACCGACACCCGCCGCTCGGCCAGCGTGGGGATGCCGGGCAGCAGCAGCAGGGCGATGGCCCGGTCGAAGGCCGGCGGCACCCGGTAGACCGGCATCGCCGGGGAGACCAGGGTGAGCGTGGCGATCAGGTCCGGGCGCCGGACGGCGACCAGCAGGCTCACCAACCCGCCCAGGGAGTTGCCCAGCAGGTGCACCGGCTCGCCCCGCCCCGGCCCGGGCAGGTCGCGCACGTGCTCGAGGACGGCGACGACGGCGCGCACGTGCCGGGCGATGGCGTACCCGCCGCGGGGCGGCTCGGACTGCCCGAAACCGGGCAGGTCCACCGAGAAGCCCTCCAGCCGCACCGCCAGCAGGGCTGCCAGGTCCGTCCAGTTCGTCGACGCACCACCGAGGCCGTGCACGTAGAGCGCCCGCTCGTGCGGGGCACCGTCGGCGGCCCCGTCGACCGGGCCGGTCCACGGGGTGTGGCGCAGGAAGACGGTGCCGCCGTCGGCCGGCACCTGCTCGCCGGGCCAGGCGGGGACGAAGGGCCGCAACCGGCGCATCCGGGTGGTCGAGAGCACGGCGGGGCGGGGCTCCCCCGTCGACGGGGCACTCGCGGGGGCACGGGTGGCCTCCGGGGCCGGCCGGGCGTCGGGCACGGCGGCGACGGTAGACCACCTCCGCACTCGGACCACCGGGTACCGAACCCGCCGGTAACATCTGCCGGGCCATGCACCCCTCGCGCCCGAGCTCCCCGCCCGCCGGCCCCGCTGTCGCGGCCCGCCGCACCTCCCGCCTGCCGCGGGGTGCGCGCCGCCTGCAGCTCCTGCGCGCCGCGCAGGAGGTCTTCGTGGCGCAGGGGTTCCACGCCGCGGCCATGGACGACATCGCCGACCGGGCCGGGGTCAGCAAGCCGGTGCTCTACCAGCACTTCCCCGGCAAGCGGGAGCTGTACCTGGCCCTGCTGGAGCAGCAGGTCGGCGAGCTGGCCGCGCAGGTCCGGCAGGCGATGAGCGGCACCGACGACAACCGCACCCGGGTCGACGGCGCGGTCGGTGCCTACTTCGACTTCATCGACGCCGACGGCGAGGCCTTCCGGCTGGTCTTCGAGTCCGACCTGCGCAACGACGACGAGGTGCGCCGCCTCGTCGACCAGGGCGCCCGGGCCTGCGTCGAGGCCATCGCCGAGGTCATCGCCGCCGACACCGGGGTGGACACCGAGCGCGCCCAGCTGCTCGCCTCGGGCATGACCGGGCTGCTGGAGACCAGCGCGCGCTGGTGGCTCCCCCGCAAGGGCACGGTGTCCCGCGACGAGGCCGTCGCGCTGATGAGCTCGCTGGCCTGGCGGGGCATCTCCGGCTTCCCGCGCATCGGGGACGACGACCACCCCACCCCCACCCGCTGAGCCCGTTCGCTCTGGGCGCACCCCACCAGGCGGCTGCGGCCCCCGCGCTCGACTAGCGTCGCGGGCAGCAGCCAGACGAGGCCGCCCGACCAGAGGAGGCATCTCCAGCGTGGAAGTCAAGATCGGTGTCCAACACTCCCCCCGCGAGCTGGTCATCGACAGCCCGAAGACCCCGGACGAGATCGCGGCGGAGGTGTCGGCGGCCATGTCCTCCAGTGACGACGGCCTGCTGACGCTGGTCGACGAGCGCGGCCGCCGGGTCGTCGTCCCCACGAACAAGATCGCCTACGTCGAGATCGCCGAGGCCGACAGCCGTCGCGTCGGCTTCATCGCCGGCAACTGAGCGGCGCGGCCCACAGGGCCGCGAGTCCTCCCTGGGGGCGGTCCCGTCCGGGGCCGCCCTCAGGTGTTCAGGCCGAGGGCCTGCATCCGCTCGGTGTGCGCGGCCATGATCCGCTGGAGCAGCTCACCCACGCCGGCCAGCGAGCCCGTGCCCGCGATGATCAGCTCGGCGAGACCGTCGCGCTCGGCGATGACCACCTGCGACTGGGTGAGGGCCTCGCCCACCAGCCGCCGGGCCCAGAGCGCCAGCCGGCCGGCGACGGTGCGGTCGGCGGCGATCGCGGCGCGCACCTCGCGGACGGCGAAGTCGGCGTGCCCGGTGTCGGCGAGCACCTCCAGCACCAGGTCCCGGTCGGCGGTGGGCAGGAACGCGGCCACCTCGCGGTAGAAGTCCGTCGCCAGCCCGTCCCCCACGTGCGCCTTGACCAGGCCCTCGAGCCAGGTGCCGGCCCGGGTGGAGTCGTGGAAGGCGTCCAGCGGGGCGACGAAGGGCGCCATGGCCGCGGCCGGGGAGACCCCCAGCTCGACCAGCCGGGCCGAGAGCCGCTCGTGGTGCGCGATCTCGGCCGCGGCCATCCGGGCCAGCGCCGAGCGGCCCTCCAGCGTGGGTGCCAGCCGGGCGTCCTCGGCCAGCCGGTCGAAGGCGGTCAGCTCGGCGTAGGACAAAACCCCGAGCAGGTCCACGACCGGCCGCACGTGGTCGTCGGGCTCGACGGGGCTGCTCACGGGTGGGGCCCTCCTGGTGGTCGACGGGTCCTCCCCCGGACGGGGGACGGCGCCCCGCGGGCGACGCTCAGGACCGGTGCGCACCGTATCCCGCGCTAGGATGGCGTCCGGCGGGCCGCACGGCTCGCTCTCCGTGTGCGCTGACGACCGCCGGACGACGACCGCCGGGGCCCTCCCCAGGGCACCGAGGTCGGTCTCCTCGGGCCGTCCACCACGACGTCCGGGTCTGCTGGCCGCGTCGGCGCTGGACCCAGATCCCGGAACCGACCGGGACCGTGCAGCGTCGGCGCCGCCGATGCGCCGGTCCCCCACCAGACCGAGGCGAGACCACTGACCTCCAGCCGACAAGACACCGACCAGACCGCCGTGAGCGCCCCGGAGCTGGAGCACGCCGAGACCGGCGCCCCCGCCCCCGAGCAGCTCGAGGCCCAGATCGACGAGCTGGGCGGCGCCCCCGTCCCGCCCGACGCGCCGCTGTTCAGCGACTTCGACGTGCACCCCGACGTCGTCGCGGCACTGGCCGAGAACGGCATCACCCGCACCTTCGCCATCCAGGAGCTGACCCTCCCGCTCGCCCTGGCCGGCAACGACCTCATCGGGCAGGCCCGCACCGGCACCGGCAAGACGCTGGGGTTCGGCGTCCCCATGCTCCAGCGGGTCTCCCCGCCGGCCGAGGGCGGCGACGGGGTGCCGCAGGCGCTGGTCGTCGTCCCCACCCGTGAGCTGTGCGTGCAGGTCTCCCGTGACCTCGGTGCCGCCGGTGCCAAGCGCGGCATCCGGGTGCAGGCCATCTACGGCGGCCGGGCCTTCGAGCCCCAGGTCTCGGCGCTGCAGGCCGGCGTCGAGATCGTCGTGGGCACCCCCGGCCGGCTGCTCGACCTCGCCCAGCAGGGCCACCTGATCCTGGGCAAGGTCAAGGTGCTCGTCCTCGACGAGGCCGACGAGATGCTCGACCTCGGGTTCCTCCCCGACATCGAGCGGATCCTGGCGATGGTCCCGGACAAGCGGCAGACGATGCTCTTCTCGGCCACCATGCCCGGCCCGATCGTCACGCTGTCCCGGTCGTTCATGTCCCAGCCCACGCACATCCGGGCGCACGGCAACGACGAGGGCTCGACGGTCCCCCAGACCACGCAGTACATCTACCGGGCGCACAACCTGGACAAGCCCGAGCTGCTGTCCCGGGTGCTGCAGTCCCGCGACCGCGGTCTGGTGATGGTGTTCTGCCGCACCAAGCGCACCGCCCAGAAGGTCTCCGACGACCTCGTCGAGCGCGGCTTCGCCGCCGCCGCGGTGCACGGCGACCTGGGGCAGGGCGCCCGCGAGCAGGCGCTGCGGGCCTTCCGGGCCGGCAAGGTCGACGTCCTGGTCGCCACCGACGTCGCCGCCCGCGGCATCGACGTCACCGGCGTCAGCCACGTCGTGAACTACCAGTGCCCCGAGGACGAGAAGACCTACGTGCACCGGATCGGGCGCACCGGCCGGGCCGGCAGCACCGGCGTCGCCGTCACCCTGGTCGACTGGGACGACATCCCCCGCTGGCAGCTGATCAACAAGGCCCTGGGCCTGGACTTCACCGACCCGCCGGAGACGTACTCCACCTCGCCGTGGGTCTACACCGACCTCGACGTGCCGACGACGGCGACCGGCCGCCTCCCCCGCGCCCAGCGCACCCGCGAGGGCCTGGGCGGCGAGACCCTCGAGGACCTCGGCGAGACCGGCAAGCGGCAGAAGGCCGGCGACCGGGACCGTGGTGGTGACCGTGGCGGCCGCTCGCAGGCCGGCGGTCGTTCGGGCCCGGGCCGGGAGACCGTGGGCGAGGACGAGGCCCCGTCGGTGGGCCCGGCCAAGAGCCGTCCGCGCCGACGCACCCGGGGCAACGGCGAGGCAGCAGCCGGTGCGGCCGCCGCCAGCGACGGTCCTGCCGTCGAGGGCTCGGCCGCCGGCTCCTCCAGCGAGGCCCCCTCCGGGGACGGCACCACCAAGCCGCGGCGTCGCCGCCGCCGGGGCGGGGCCAACCGCGGCGGTGGCGGCTCGGAGTCCGCAGCCTGATGGCAGGTCGGCTCCTCGTCGCACCGGCGTGAGCCGGCTGCGGCGCCCGCCGCTGCGGGTCTGGGTCTGGACGGCGGCCGCCCTCGCGGTGGTCGTCGTCGCCGGCCTGCTCTGGCGCGGCTCGGACGCCGCGGCCACCACCAGCACCACCGCGGGCGAGCCCGCGGTCGCCAGCGGCAGTCCGGCTGCCGAGCTGGCCGTCGCCTGGACGACCACCCCGACCGGACCGGCACCCGACCGGGCCGTCGAGTCCGGCCGGGCGGTGCTGGCCCAGGACGACGGCTTCCGGGTGCTCGACCCGGCCACCGGGGACGAGGCGTGGCGCTACACCCGCAGCAACGCCCGGCTCTGCGGCGTCACCACGGTCTCCGACCGGGTCGTCGCGCTGTTCTCCACCGGCGGCCGGTGCAACGAGATGGTCGCCTTCGACGCGGGGACCGGCGTGCGCACCTGGTACCGCTCCGCCGGGTTCGCCGCCGACGCGACGCTGTCGAGCACCCAGGGGATCGTGCTGGCCCGCAGCGCCGGGGGCGTGGCCACCGTCGACCCGATCGGCAACGGCACCCGCTGGCGCTACGAGGTGCCCGAGGGGTGTCGGCTCACCGACGCCGTCGTGGGCAGCTCCGGGGTGGCCGTGCTCCAGCGCTGCGGGGAGGACGCCAGCAGCGCGGTCCTGTTCGACGGGATCGACGGCACCCAGCTGTGGAGCCGCGACCTCGGCGTCCCCGAGGCCCGGCTCACCGGTGCCGACCGGCTGGTCGGGGTCGTCGCCGGCGACGCCCTGCAGGCCCTCTCCCCCGCCGACGGGACGACGCTGCAGGACGTCCCGCTGCCGGCCGCCGGAGGCGACGGACCGCTCCAGCAGGCCGGGACTGACGACGCGGTGCTCGTGTGGGCCCGCAGCACCGTCCTGGTGCTGGACGCGACCACCGGCGCGCTGCGCTGGTCCCTGCCGGCGGTGGGCCTGCCGGCGGTGGACGAGGGCGGCAAGACCCCGGACGGTGCCGTGCTGGTCCCCGAGGACGGCGCGTTCGTCCGCCGCCAGCTCGCCACCGGGGACGAGGTGTCCCGCTCCACGGCGCCCACCGGCGCCCCGGTCGGTGGCCGCGCTGCCGTGGTGGGCTCGACCGTCGTCCTGGCCACGGCGGAGCAGGTCACCGCCTACCGCTGACGCGGGCGCACAATCGACGCATGCTCCCCGGCGGCTCCGAAGAGACAGCGCCCGACGACCTGCGCCAGCTGACCCGTTACGACGCCGCGCCGGTGTCCTTCCCCGGGGGCGCCGGTCCGCTTGCCGCGCTGGACACCGGTGCCGGCGCCCGCGGCACGGTCCTCATGATCGCCGGGTTCACCGGCACGAAGGAGGACTTCGCCCCGCTGCTGGCCCCCCTGTCGGCGGCCGGCTGGCGGGTCGTGGTCCTCGACCAGCGTGGGCAGTACGAGTCCCCCGGGCCGGACGACCCGGAGGCCTACACCGTCGACCTGCTGGCCGCGGACCTCCTCGGCGTGGCCCGGGTGCTCCGCGAGGAGGGCCCCGACGCCCCGCTGCACCTGCTCGGCCACAGCTTCGGCGGCATCGTGGCCCGTGCCGCGGTGGTCGCCGACCCCGGGCTCGTCGACTCCCTCACCCTGCTGGCCAGTGGTCCGGCCGGTCTCACCGGCCCGCGCGCCGAGCTGCTCGAGCACCTCGCGCCGCTCCTGGCGGCCGGCGGGGTGCGGCTGGTGCACGAGACGCTGGAGCAGCTGGCCCTCACCGACCCCCGGTCGCAGGACGTCCCGGTCGCCGTCCGGGAGTTCCTGGCCACCCGGTTCCTGGCCAACACCGAGGCCGGCCTCACCGGGATGGCCGCGGCCATGACCGAGGAGCCCGACCGGGTGGCCGAGCTGGCCGCCACCGGCGTCCCGGTGCTGGTCGCGCACGGCGACGCCGACGACGCCTGGACCCCGGCCGCGCAGACCGACATGGCCCGCCGGCTCGGTGCCCGGCACGAGGTGCTCACCGGCTCCGTGCACTCCCCGGCGATCGAGGTGCCCGCGCAGACGGTGCGGGTGCTGGACGACTTCTGGGCCGCCGTCCCGGCCCGCACCCACCAGGAGGCCGACGCGTGACCTCGATCAGGGACGTCACCCCCGCGCAGGACCTGGCCGGCTTCTTCGGCCCGGACTCGATCACCTGGCGGATCCACGCCGACCCCAGCTACTCCGTCGGTGGCCTGCGTGCCCTGCTGCTGCAGGCGCTGCACCCGGTCGCGATGGGCGGGGTCTCCCGGTTCTCGGTCGGCTTCCAGACCGAGCCGTGGGCCCGGCTCACCCGCACCGCCGAGTACGTGGCCACGCTGACCTTCGGCACCCGCCGGGAGGCCCTGCGCGCCGTCCGGGCCGTCCGCGGGGTGCACCGCGGCAAGTCCGACGTCGAACCGACCACCGGTCGCGCCTACAACGTCGACGACCCGGACCTGCTGCTGTGGGTGCACGCCTGCGAGGTCGACTCGCTGCTCTCGGTGGCCCGCCGCTCCGGCGTGCCGCTCACCGACGCCGACTGCGACGCCTACGTGGCCGAGCAGGTGGTGGCCGGCGAGCTGATCGGCTGCACCCCCGGCACGGTGCCCTCCTCGGTGGCCGAGCTCGCCGCCTACTTCGAGCGGGTCCGGCCCGAGCTCGCGCTCACCGACCCCGCCAAGGACGCCCTGCGCTTCATCCTGGTGCCCCCGATGCCCGGCTGGGTGCAGGTGCTGACCCCCGCCCGCCCGGCGTGGGCCGGGCTGGCCTCCCTGGGCGTGGCCACGCTGCCCCGGTGGGCCCGGTCGATGTACGGCCTGCCGGCCCTCGCCCTCACCGAGCCGGCCACCACCGCCGCGGCGCGGGCCTTCCGGCGCACCACCCTGGCGCTGCCGACCCGGGTCCGGGAGAACCCGACGCTGCGCGCCGCCCGCGAACGCGTCGCCGTCGGCACACCCGTGGTCGCCTGACTCACCCGCGCAGCGCGGCCCGCCCCTCGGGGCAGGACCGACGGAACGGGCACCCCGCGCAGTGCTGCCCGGTGACGACCGGGAACGCGGTGTCAGGGTCCGCCCCGGCCTCGACGGCGGCCGTCGCCGCGGTGGCCGCCCGGGCGGTGGCCTCGGCCCGCTCCACGTGCCCGGCGAGGGTCTCCGGGGTGTGCTCGAAGGCCGCCACGGTCGCGGTGGGCAGGTGGTGCAGCTCCACCCGGGTGCAGGGACGACGGAACGTGCGCCGGACGCCGAGGACGTACAGCGCCAGCGCCTGGGAGTCCGCCGCCTCGGCCTCGGTGCTCGGCCGGCGACCGGTCTTGTAGTCCACGACGACCAGCTCCGCGCCGCGCTCGTCGATGCGGTCCACCCGGCCCGAGACGCTCAGCGTCCCCGTCGTCACCGTGACCTGGCGCTCGGTGGCCAGCGGAGGATCGGCCGGGTCCAGCCCGGCGACGTGCTCCTCGACCCACCCGGCGGCCCGGGTGCGCCACTCCTCGGCGTCGGGGGCCTCCACGGCGGTGACCGTCGTCCAGTGCCGGTCCAGCAGCCGCCGGGCCGACGCCGGGGTGCGCTCGGCCACCGGCAGCTCCCACCAGGACCGCAGCGCGGCGTGCACCGCGGCCCCGACCGACGCGTTCACCCGCGGCATCGACTGCGGTGGGGTGGGGCGGTCGACGTAGCCGAACCGGTAGCGCCGGGGGCAGGTGTCGTGGGCGGCCAGCTTGCTGGGGGTGGCGGTGAACAGCGGCTCGGGCAGCTCGAAGGCCAGCTGGCTCACGCGGTCGCCGGGGCGCTGCCGGTGCCCAGGGACACCAGCCGGGCGTACTGCTCGGGGTCGGTGGTGCAGGCCGCGATCGGGGTCCTCTTGTTGCTGCCGTGGTAGTCGCTGGACCCGGTGGTCAGCAGGTCCAGGTCGGCGGCAAGGCCCCGCAGCAGGTCACGGTCGGCCGGCACGTGGTCGGGGTGGTCGACCTCCAGACCCAGGAGCCCGGCCCCGGCCATCGCGGCGATCGCCTCGTCGCCGACGATCCGGCCGCGGGAGCGGGCCAGCCCGTGTGCGAACACCGGCACGCCACCGGCGGCGCGCACCAGGGCGATCCCCTCGAGGACGTCGGTGTCGGCCTTGGCCACGTAGTACGGGCTGGTGTGGTGCAGGAGGCCGGCGAAGGCCTCGTCCACCGAGCCGACCACCCCGGCGTCGACCAGGGCCCGGGCGACGTGCGGGCGGCCCACCACGCCCCCGGCGCTGCGCTCGACGAGCCGCGCCCAGCTGATCGGGTGCCCGTCGGCCGCCAGCGCGGTGACGATCCGTTCGCCGCGGCTGAGCCGCTCCTCGCGCAGCCGCTGCCGCTCGGCCGCCAGCTCGGGGGCGTCGGGGTCGAACAGGTAGGCCAGCAGGTGCACGCTGATCGGCGGCTCGTCGGCCGGGAACCAGCGGCAGGACAGCTCGGTGCCGGGGACGACGGTCAGCCCGGACGGCGCGGCCGCGATCGCCTCGGCCCAGCCGTCGGTGGTGTCGTGGTCGGTGAGGGCGACGACGTCCAGACCGGCCGCCGCGGCCGCCTGCACGACGCCGGTGGGGGTGTCGGTGCCGTCGGAGACCGCCGAGTGGGTGTGCAGGTCGATGCGCATCACCGGTCAGCCTGCCGCACGGGTCCGACACCCGCGGCGCCGCCGCCGCTCAGCGCTTGGGGTTGCGGTACCCGGGGATCGGGGCGGTGTCGACCCGGTGGTACGGATCGGACGTCTCGGCCCGGGGCGGCGGACCGCCCGTCGGGCCACCGCCCTCCTCGTCGTCCCCACGCCGACCGCCGGCCGGGAACAGCAGCCCGGTGATCCGGTCGTAGAGGTCGGTGGCGTCGGGCAGGTAGGTGATCCGGGAGAGCGCCTGGTCCTGCCCGGCCGACTCGAAGCGGAACGTGCCGTAGCCGAGCACCTGCCCCACCGGGGTCTCCTGGTAGGTCAGGTCGGTGACCCGGCGCAGCGGCATCATCGCCACGGTGCGCACCAGCACCCCGCTGGTCATCAGCACCCGGCGGTCGGTCACCAGGAACTGCCGGACCCGCCACTCGACCACGTACACGGCCAGGTAGACCAGCGCGACCACGGTGACGACCAGCCCCACCGTGGCGGTGAAGCGGTTGTCCGGGTCGACCTGCAGCACCCACAGCCCGGCCAGCAGCGCAGGGACGCCGCGCACGGCCGGGCGGACCAGGACGGCCCAGTGCCGCCTGGCCGCGACGACGGCGTGCTCGTCGGGCAGCAGGTACTTGTCGGCGTCCTTGCTCGCGCGGGTGCGGCGCTCGGTGCCCGTCACGGGGCCGACCCCGCGGTCAGACCAGCGAGCCGACGAAGGACGCCAGCGAGGACGCGGCGTCCCCGAGGGCGGTGCCGGCGTTGCGCACGATGTCCGCCGAGTTCTCCGGCTGCTGGATCACGTAGAACAGCACGAAGGCGACGACGAGCCAGGTGAGGACCTTCTTGAGGTTCACACCGTCACCTCCGTCAGAGGGGGTGGGCAGACGCCGGGGCGTCGGCACGGTCGGGGAAGGACCGCGCCACATGAGTAACACGCGACGCACGCGTCACGCGGGCGCCACGCCGTGCGGCGCGTCGTCACGACCCGGGCAGGAGGTGGTCGGACGGCGGACCCAGCGGCAGCGTCGGCAGCACCCGGTCGCGCAGGTCGACCAGCACCAGGTCCTCGGCCAGCAGCCAGGCCGCCGACGCCGGCCAGGTCACCAGCCACAACCAGACGCCGAACGCCTCCCCCACGAACACCGCCCGGTCGTCGCTGGTCGGCACCTCCCACAGGGCCGCCCGCTGACCGGCCGCCTGCACCGCGGCCGACGACGGCCCGGCGACCAGCTCCCCGGGGTCCAGCCAGGGCAGCCCGGCGTACCCGGCACCCAACCCGGTGCCCGGCTCCTCCGCGACCAGCACGACCTCCGCCTGGCCACCGAGCGGGGCGGGGCCGGCGCAGTCCACGACGATCCCCCGCGCACCGGGCTCGCCGCCCCAGGCCAGCCCGGTCACCGCCCAGCCCTCCGGCATCGGGTCCGGGACCCAGGCCGGGACCCGGGCGTCCACCGTCACCGCCGAGATCGTCGCGTGGTCGAGCACCGGCGTGTGGTGCAGCGGGGTCACCGCGGCGTGCAGGTGGCACCACGCCTGGTCCGACCCGGGCCGGACGACGAGGACCTCACCACACCGCGGACACACCGGGCTCGCGCTCATCCGGGCAACCGTCCAACCCCGGGGCCACCTCGTCAAGAGAAGGACCCCGTCGCCCCCCACCACTCGCAGGCTCGCGGCGGGGCCCGGCGGCGGGGCCGTTCCATCCGGTCACCGTTAGCGTCGCCGTCGTGACGGGGTTGGTGGCGTGTGTCGGGGGGATCGTGTTCGACCGGCGCGGCCGGTTGCTGGTCGTGCGGCGGGCCAACGACCCCGACGCCGGGGCCTGGTCGGTGCCCGGGGGGCGGGTCGAGGCCGGGGAGGACCTGGCCGCCGCCGTCGTCCGGGAGGTCGCCGAGGAGACCGGGCTGACCGTGGTCGCCGGGCCCGAGGCCGGCCGGGTGCTCGTCCCGGCGCACGCGCCGGTCTACGAGGTCGTCGACCTCGTCTGCACCCCGACCGACCCCGACGCCCACCCGGTGGCCGGTGACGACGCGACGGACGCCGCGTTCGTCGACCGGGCCACCCTGGGTTCCCTGCGCTGCACGCCCGGGCTGGTCGCCACCCTGGACGGGTGGGGCCTGCTCCCCCGCTGCTAGCGGCGCACCGGCTCCGGACGACCGGGCTGCTCGCCGCCGCGCGCCTCACCGTAGGAGCGCTTGGGGATCATGACCTTGCGCCGGAACACGCAGACCACGGTGCCGTCCTGCTTGTAGCCGATCGTCTCCACGTGCACGACACCCCGGTCGTCCTTGGACGTCGACTCCTTCTTGTCCAGCACGGTCGTCTCGCCGTAGACCGTGTCCCCGTGGAAGGTCGGCGCCACGTGCTTGAGCGACTCGACCTCCAGGTTGGCGATGGCCTTGCCGCTGACGTCGGGGACGCTCATCCCGAGCAGCAACGAGTAGACGTAGTTGCCGACCACCACGTTCTTCCCGAAGTCGGTGGTCTCGCCCGCGAAGTGGCTGTCCAGGTGCAGCGGGTGGTGGTTCATCGTGATCAGGCAGAACAGATGGTCGTCGTACTCGGTGACCGTCTTCCCGGGCCAGTGCTTGTAGACCGCACCGACCTCGAACTCCTCGTAGTACCGGCCGAACTGCACGGATCTGCTCCCGGTGTCGTCGTTGACGCAGGTTGGAGGGGCGCCGCACCGGTCACGGACCGGGTCGGACGTGGCGGCGATCCTACGATGGGCCGGTGACCCTCCAGTCCGCGCCCGAGGTGACGGCCCCGCCGGAGGTCGAGCGGCTCTCGGCCGCCGGCCGCCGTGGTCGGCTGGCCGCCGCCGCCCTGGTCCTGGCACTGCTGCTGGCCGGCAGCGTCTGGGGCGACGACTCCGAGTTCCCCTTCGGCCCGTTCCGGATGTACTCCACCCGGGCCGCACCCGACGCCCCCGTGGTGTCCACCCGGGTCGTCGGGCTGACCGCCGAGGGCGAGGAGGTCCGGCTCTCCGGTGGCGAGGTGGGCCTGCGCCGCGCGGAGTTCGAGGGCCAGCTCCCCCGCCTCGTCGACGACCCGTCCCTGCTCGGTCTGGTCGCCGAGTCCTACGAGACCGCGAACCCCGGCGGGCCGGACCTGGTGTCGGTCGAGGTCGTGCAGCGTCGCTTCGAGCTCGTGGACGGCGCCCGCACCGGCGCCTTCACCGACGACGTGCTGGTCTCCTTCGACCTGGACGGTGCCGCGTGACCCGCAGCGCCGGCACCGCCGTGACCGACCGGCCCGAGACCGCCGCCGCCGTCCCGCTGACCCCCCGCTGGTGGTTCCGCCCGGTGCCGCTGGCCCGGATCGCGGTCTTCCGGGTGATCGCCTACTTGTTCATCCCGGTCGACGTCTTCCTCACCACCGCCTGGGTGCGCGCGCACGCCGACGTGCCGACCGAGTTCTACCAACCGCTGGTCATCGGTCGGCTGCTGCACCTGCCCACCCCCACGCACACCGTCGTCCTGGTCGTGCAGTGGGCGCTCGTGCTCGCCGCTCTCGCCGCCGCGAGCGGGAAGGCACCCCGGCTCCTGGGCTGGGCGGTCTTCCTGCTCTACGCGGAGTGGATGGTCATCGCGATGAGCTACGGCAAGGTCGACCACGACCGGATCGCCTTCCTCGTCGCCCTCGCCGTGCTGCCCACCATCGGCCGCGCCCGGTGGAAGGACCGACGCTCCTCGGAGGCCGCGGGGTTCGGGGCGGCCGCCGTCCTGGTCACCGTGATGCTCACCTACTTCCTCGCTGCCTGGGCGAAGATGCGCTTCGGCGGCTGGGACTGGGCCACCGGCTCCACGCTGACCCGGGCCGTGCTCCGCCGCGGCACCGACCTCTCACTGTGGACCCTGGACGTGGCCTGGCTGCTGCCCACCGCGCAGTGGCTGATGCTTGCCTTCGAGTTCGCCTCGCCGTTGATGCTGCTGGTGCGCTCGGACCGTGCCCGGGCCGCGCTCGTGCTGTTCCTGCTCGGCTTCCACGTGATGGTCTACGCCGGCGTCGGCATCATCTTCCTGCCGCACTGCATCGCGATCCTGTCGATCCTGCCGTGGGAGCGACTGCGTGGCGCCCGCGCCGGGCTGGCGGCCCGGCGGACACCCGCCCCCGCCGGTGCCGCCGACGGGGACGGTGTCACCGGACCACCGGACCGCACCGGCTGACCGCCCCCGCCGGTACGGGGGTCAGATCATCGCCCCGATCCGGGCGGCCATGTCGGCCTCGTGCTGCTGGTAGGCGGTCGCGACGTCGGACAGCAGGGTGCCCATGCCGGTCAGCGAGTCGCTGACGCTCTGGCTGGAGGCCCGCCACTGCTCGTAGAGCGCGCTGAACTGCTGCGCGGCCTGGCTGTCGCTCCACCCGTCGGTGACGCCGGAGTTGATGCTCGCCGAGAGCGTGCCCAGCCGGGACGACTGGTCGGCGGCCTCCCCCCGGCACTGCGCGGACATGGCCTGCAGGGTGGTGATGTCGACCTTCACGGTTCCTCCTCCTGGTCCGGGCACCTCCCGGTCGGTCCAGGACGCTAGGTCGGACGACGACCCGGCGGGCCCGGCCGTCCACAGGCCGGGGCGCTGTCCACAGATGTCCGTCGGCGCCCCCACGCGACCCCGTCCCGGGTGACAGTGCCCCCGTGTCACCGACCCCTGCCGATCCCGCGCCGGTGCCGCCGGACCGCCCGGCGCACCGGAGCTGGACCCTGCACGGCGCAGGGGGCGTGCAGGTCGACGTCGAGGTCCGCGCGCCGGGGACGGCCACGGTGGCCGAGGTCCTCCACGCCCTCCCGGCCGCGGTGCCCGCCGGGTTGCCCGGCGCGGGCGCGGACGGGTTGTGGTCGGGGTCGGACCGGTTGGACCCGGCCACCCCGCTGACCGACCCGGCACTCCACCACGGGGCCCGGTTGGGCCTGGGCCGCCCCGGTCCCCGGCCCGCGGCCGGCGGCTCCGCGGTGGAGCTGCACGTGGTGGGCGGTCCGGACGCCGGCCGCACCCTGCCCCTGGGCCGAGAACCCGTGACCGTGGGTCGCAGCCGGTCCTGCGGACTGGCCCTGGCCGACCCCGACGTCTCCCGCGCCCACGTCCGCGTCAGCGCCGGGACGACGGCTGTGCTGGTCGGCGACCTCGGCTCGGCGAACGGCACCGCGCTGGCCGCCGGCAGCACCACGGTCGACGGCGACACCCCGTGGCCACTGGGCGCCCGGCTGCGGATCGGCTCCAGCACGCTGTGCCTGAGTGCCGCGACCGGCTCTCCCGTCGACCTCCGGCCCGCGCCGGGTGGACGGTGGGCGGTGCACCCGGCCGGCCGGGTGCCACCCCCGCTCCCCGGTGAGGTGACCGTCGCCGAACCCGCCGAGCCGCCCGAGCGCTCCCGCCGGGCACTGGCCTGGGTGGCCATCGCGTTGCCCGCGGTCGGTGGGGTGGTGATGGCCTGGGCCCTCTCGGCGCCACACTTCCTCTTCTTCGCGCTCCTCAGCCCGGTCGTCGCGCTCGGCAGCTGGCTGTCCGACCGGGTGTCCGGTCGCCGGGGTCACCGGCGGGCGGTCGCCGAGCACGCCGTCGCCCTGGTCGAGGTCGAGCGTGCGCTCGCGGCGGCGGTGGAGCTCGAGGTCACGGCCCGGGAGGCGACCGTCCCCGACCCGGCCACCGCGACGACCGCCGCCCGCCGCCGGTGCGCGCCGTTGTGGAGCCGCTCGGCCACCGACCCGTGTCTGCTCGTCGTCCGGCTCGGGGTGGGGCCGGGGCCCACCCGGGTGCTCCGGCAGCCCGCCGGCTCTCCGGGCGTGCCGGTGACCGCCGAGGCCCTGCCGGTCACCGTCGACCTGCGGACCGGCGGACTCACCGTGCGCGGGCCCCGGGACCCGGTGCTGGGCGTGGCCCGGTCGGTGGTAGGTCAGGTGGTCGCCCTGCACCCGCCCCGCACCGTGACGCTGGCGCTGGTCACCTCCCCCGACCGGGCCCACGACTGGCGCTGGACCCGGTGGCTGCCGCACCTCGTGGGTCCCACGAGCGGGACCGTCGGCCACCGGCAGCTGCTCGTCGTGGACGCCCCGCTCGACGAGGCCCTCACCGCCCGGGTGCGCGCCGCCCGGGCCGCCGGGGTCAGCTGCCTGGTCCTCGCGGCAGGTCCCACACCCCTGGACGGTGACGGCACCGCCCTGCTGCAGGTGACCGGGGAGACCGGCAGCGGTGGCCGCCTGACCCGTCCTGCCGCCCCCGACCAGCCCCTGCTGCTGGACGCGACCTCGGCGGACGTCGCGGCGGCCCTGGCCCGCGACCTGGCGCCGCTGGACTGCCCACCGGAGTCAGGAGGCCTCCCCGCCGACGTCCGGTGGCGCGACCTCACCGACGCCGGCGCACCGTGGTCGGGCGACCGGACCTCCCTGACCGCCACCCTGGGCACCGGGGTGGACGGACCGGTGACCGTGGACCTGTGCGCCCAGGGCCCGCACGCCCTGGTGGCCGGCACCACCGGGTCGGGGAAGTCCGAGCTGCTGCGCACCCTGGTGCTGGGTCTGGCCACCGCCCACCCGCCGGACCGGTGCAGCTTCCTGCTCGTGGACTACAAGGGCGGGGCCGCCTTCGCCGAGGCCGCCCTGCTGCCGCACACCGTGGGCGTGCTCACCGACCTCGACGGCCCGTCCACCGCCCGCGCCCTGCGCTCACTGGGGGCCGAGCTCACCCGGCGCGAACGGGTGCTCGCCGAGCACGGGGTCCGCGACCTGGCCCAGCTGCCCCCCGGCGTCGCGCTGGCCCGTCTCGTCATCGTCGTCGACGAGTTCGCCACCCTCACCGAGGACCTGCCCGGCTTCGTCACGGGCCTGGTCGGCATCGCCCAACGCGGCCGCTCGCTCGGACTGCACCTGGTGCTGGCCACCCAGCGGCCGGCCGGGGTGGTCAGCCCGGAGATCCGGGCCAACTGCACGCTGCGGCTGTGCCTGCGCACCACCGACGAGGCCGGCTCCCGGGACGTGCTCGGCGTGCCGGACGCCGCACTGCTCCCGGTCGACCGACCGGGGCGCGCCCTGCTGCGGACGGGCTCGGAGGACGTCGTGCCCGTGCAGGTGGCCCGGGTGGCGACCCCCGCGGCGGACCTCGGAGACCGCGTGCGGGTCACCCCGTGGTCGTGGCCCCCCGGTCCCCGGCCCGACCCGACCGCGCGCGACGAGGGCGGGGAGACCGACCTCGCCCGGTGCGTCGCCGAGCTCGTCGCCCGGGCCGAGGCGGCCGGGGTCACGCGCCCGGACCGGCCCTGGCTGCCACCGCTGCCCGACCGGGTGGCGGCCGCCGACCTCACCGCCGCCGGGCCCCGCCACGTGGCCTGGGGGCTCGTCGACCGGCCCGACCTGCAGCGCCAGGAGCCGTTGACCGTGGACCTGGCGGGCGGCGGCTGGCTGGTCGTCGGGGGCCCGGGCAGCGGCCGCACCACCGCGCTGCGCACCCTGCTGGGCGAGGCCGTGACCTCCCTGGGGCCGGACCAGCTGCACGTGCACGTGGTCGACCACGGCGGCGGGGCCCTGACGGCTCTGGCCGGGTCCGTGCCGCACACCGGGACGGCACTGGGTCGAGAGCACGGGCACCGGCTGCTCCGCCTGGTCACCCGCCTGCAGGAGGAGGTCGACCGCCGGCGTACGACGGCCGGCGAGCCCCCCGCGGTCCTGCTGCTGGTGGACGGCCTGGACTCCGTCGTGGCGGCGCTGGAGGAGGTCGAGCCAGGCAGCGGGGGCACCCTGCTCCTGCGGCTGGTCCGGGACGGCGCGGCCGTCGGGCTGACCTGCGTGCTGACCACCGACCGGGTCGTGCCCGGCAGCAGGTGGGCCGGTGCGGTCGGGGCCCGGCTGGTGCTGCCCCTGGGCGACCGGTCCGACTACGCGGCGGTGGGTGTCCCGGTCCGTCTGGTCCCCGGGCACCGGCCCCCGGGGCGGGCGCTGCTGGGCGAGGACGCCACCGAGGTGCAGCTGGCCGCGCCCCGCCCGCTGCCCACCTCCTGGCCGCCGCCGGTCACCGACCGGGGCCGGGCACCCGTCCGGGTCGTGGAGCTGCCCGCCGACCCCGTGCTGACCCTGCAGCGGGGACGACGTCCGGCCACGGCGGTGGCGCTGGGCCCCGGAGGCGACGAGGGCGACCCAGTGGTCCTCGACCTCGCGGCCACGGGCGGACTCCTGGTCGCCGGGCCACCGGGCAGCGGCCGGACGACGACGCTGCTCGCGCTCGCCACCCGGCTGGCCGGCGCGGGGAGCGACGTCGCGTGGTGTTCCCCGCGTGGCGGCCGGACCCCCGGGGGCTGCACCGGGCTCCGGCCCGACGACGTGGACTGCCTGCGGGACTGGGCGGACGGACTCGGTGGACGCCCGGGGGTGGTCGTGGTCGACGACCTGCCGGTGCTCCCGGACGCCACCGCCGACCTGCTGGGGACGCTCGGCCGACCCGGCGGGTCGGTGCTGCCCGTGGTGTCCGGGGGCACCGCGGACCTGGCCACGGCCTTCCGGGGGCCCGCCGTGGCCCTGCGCCGCTCGCGGACGGTCCTGCTGCTGCGCCCGGCCCGCGGGGACGCCGAGCTGCTGGGCCTGCGCCTGCCCCGGGCGCCCCTGCCACCGCGGCCCGGCTCGGGGTGGGCCGTGCTGGGAGGGGGGCCCGTGCGGGTGCAGGTCGCCCGGCAGACCACGCCCTCCGAGCCCCCCGAGCCCCCGGGACCCGAGGGCCGGCACCGTGCCCCGTGACGGGTCAGAGCAGGTCGAGCACCGGCCCGATCTCCTGGGTGGCGTACCAGGCGAGCTCGTGGCCCTCGGCCTGGTCGACCACGAACTGCGCGTCCTCGCTGCCCAGGTCGGCCTCCAGCACCACGCCCACGGCCCGCCGGACGTCGTCCTCGGCCTCGGCCACGTCGATGTGCGCGCTGGCGATCTCGGCGAGGGTGAGCTCGACCTCGGCCCGAGCGGCACCCCGGTCGGTGTCGGGGTCGTCCAGGGGCGTAACCGCTGCGTCGGGCACGTCGGCGGCCAGCACCACGCGGCGCCGGTGCGACCCCGGGTCGACGTCGACCAGGCGGAGGCTGGCCCGTGCCGCGCCGAGCAGGGCGGCGTACTCCAGCTCCTCGTCGTCGGCGTCCAGGTCGTAGAAGCCGCGCAGCTCGGGAGTGACCGCGAAGACGGTGTGCGGCCCGGCCAGCCGGCCCTCGTCGAGCAGCTGGCGCAGGAGGTTCGTGGTCGCCGGCAGGTAGACGCGCATGGGCCCAGTCTCCCGCACCCGGGAGACGCGACCTCAGCGGACCGCCTCGACGAGGGCGGCGACCTCCTGCTCGATCAGGTCGGCGAGCACGTCGACGTCGCTCACGCCGTCCCGGTCGGCGTTGAGCCCGACGTAGACGGTGCCGTCGTAGCTGGTCAGCCCGATCGACAGACCCTGTCCGCGCGCCAGCGGGACGACCGGGAAGACCTCCAGCATCCGGGCGCCGGCGGCGTAGAGCGGCACCTGAGGACCGGGCACGTTCGTGATGAGCAGGTTGAACAGCCGCCGGGACAGCCCGCTGGCCGCCCGGGCGCCCAGGGCGTGCAGCGTCGGGGGCGCGAAGCCCGACAGCGCGACCAGCGCAGAGGCGCCCACCGACTGGCCCTGCTGGGAGGCACCGCGCATGGCGTAGCCGATCCGGGCCAGCCGGACACGGGGGTTGGGCTCCCCCACCGGGAGGTCCAGGAGGAAGGAGGACACGCGGGTGCCGGCCTCGAACTCCCCGTCCCCGGACTCCGGGCGCACCGACACAGGCACCAGCGCCCGGATGGAGGTGGAGCCGATGACCGGCTCTCCCCGGGACAGCAGCCACTCGCGCAGCGCGCCGGTGATCGTGGCCAGGAGCACGTCGTTGACCGTGCCGCCGAGGGCCTTGCGGACGGTCTTGAGGTCGTCGAGATCGGCCCGGGCGACGGCAACGCGCCGCTGGCGACCCACCGCGCCGTTGAGCGGGCTGGTGGGGGCCGGGCGCACCGTGGTGCGGGCCAGGGCCGACAGCACCGAGCCGGCCGTGCCGAGCAGCCGACCGGCCGTGGTCCGCACGTCACCGGTGGCCGTCCGGAGGGTGTCCAGGACCGCGGTGGGGCGCTGCACGTACTCCTCGACGGCCTCCCACACCAGCTCCACCGACCCCGGGGGGCGCCGCGGGCGCCAGTCGTCGACCGGGGCCGGCCGGTCGGCGAGCACCGGGACGTCGTCCAGGATCACCTGCCCGATGTCGATGGCGCCCAGGCCGTCGACCAGGGCGGGGTGGGTCTTGGTGACCACCGCGATCCGGTCGTCGGCCAGCCCCTCGACCAGGTACATCTCCCACAGCGGCCGGCTGTGGTCCAGCGGTCGGGCGGTGAGCCGGGCGACGAGGTCCAGGAGCTGCTCCTCCGAGCCCGGGCGGGGCAGTGCGGAGCGGCGCACGTGGTAGGTCACGTCGAAGTCCGGGTCGTCCACCCAGGCCGGGTTGGCCAGGTGCCCGGGCACCTCGACGACCCGCTGCCGGAACCGGGGCACCAGCGGCAGGCGGGAACGCACCAGGTCCACGAGGTCCTCGTGGTCGAGCCCACCGCGGGGGGACTCGAGCACCAGGACGCCCGCGACGTGCATGGGCGTGTCGGGTTCCTCGAGGTACAGGAACGACGCGTCAAGCGAGGTGAGGCGATCGACCACGGTGCTCCTCCCGGTGAGGTGGCCCACGCTACGGCCGCGGGCGCGAGGGGGACACCCGACCGGGGACCACCGGGTTCAGCGACGTCGCCGCAGTCCCCGACGGGTCGGCGCGGGCACCTCGGCCAGCTCGGCGGCCAGGGTGCGCAGGGCAACCCGCAGCGGGGAGCGCTCGGCGACCTCGGCGAGGGTGCGGCCGGCGGCGAGGGCCGCGTCGGCCGCCCGCCTGTCGGCGGGCAGGAAGGCCCCCACGCGGATGCCGGCGAACCGGCTGAGCGCGGTGGCGATCTCCTGCTCGGGGTCTCCGGGCACCGGCCCCCGGCGGACCTGGTTGACGACGACCACCGGGGTGACGTCGGGCAGCACCTCGCGCAGCTGCCCCAGGGCGCGGACGGTGCGCTGCAGCGCGACCGGGTCGGCACCGCTCACGCACAGCACGGTGTCGGCCCGCTCCAGGACCGCCACCGTCGCGCCGTTGCGGCGCGGGGCGGCCGTGTCGAAGGACAGCTCCTCGTCCTCCTCCACGCAGAACGCGCAGTCGACGACGGTCAGCGCCGACAGCCGCCGGGCCTGCTCGAGGAGCGTCTCCACCGACTGCGGCCGGACCTCGGGCCAGCGGTCGGCCCGGGACAACCCCGTCAGCACCCGCAGCTGCGGCGCCACCGCCCACGCCGTCCGGGCCAGCCCGGGGACGTCGAGGGTGCCGGCCGAGGCCAGCCGGGCCGCCGCGGCGATGCCGGGGGACTCGTCGAGCAGCCCGAGCACCTGCGCGACCACCCCGCCGTAGACGTCGGCGTCCACCAGCAGGGTGGACACCCCGAGCCGGGCGGTCTCGTCGGCCACGCTCACCGCGACCGTCGTCCGGCCCGGCGCCCCGGTCGGCCCCCACACCGCGACGACCCGCCCGCGCCCGGTGGGCCGGTCCGCCGGGTCCTCCGGCAGGCCCAGGACGGGCAGCGCGGCGCGCGGGTCACCGACGTCGTGGCCGGTGGCAGGCACCCCGCTGACCGCCTCGCGCAGGGCGCGGGCGATCTGGGCGGCGTCGGCGTCGGCAGGGAGCACCCGGGAGACGCCGAGCTGGCGGAGCCGGTCGGCCCCGGTGCGGTCACCGGGTTCGACCAGCCCGACCACCGCGACCCCGGCGGCGAGCAGCCGGGCCACCGCGTCGCCGTCGAGGCGACGGAGTTCGGCCGACAGCAGCGCGGCCTGCCCGGTCCCGGTGGCGGCGGCCGCGAGCAGGTCACCGATGTCGACGCACCGCCGGACGACCGTGACCCCGTGGTCGGCCCGGTCGAGCTCACCGACCAGCTCGGACTCCCAGGCCGCGCCGGTGACCGCGGTGAAGACCTGCAGCGCCATCAGCCGGTCGGCCCGGCCGTGGCCGGTGCCGTGGTCGGGGCCGTCGACCCCGGGGTCGCGGTCACCGGGCCCTCGGCGGACTCGCGGACCACGACGACCAGCGCCCGGCCGCCGATGGCGGACAGCACGTCCTGGGCGTCGTCGGCCCGGACCGCGACGACCACCTGGACCGTCGTGGTCGCGGTGGACAGCACGCCCTCCCCCCGACCGGACACCGCCTGCACGGGCGCGCCGCCGACCACGAGGTCGACGTCGCCGCTGACGACGCCCGCCCCGGCAGCGGGGTCGGCGACGGCGTAGACGTCGACCAGCTGCCCGCGGGCCAGGCTGGGCGGCACGTAGCCGGCCTGGACGGGGAGGGCGAGCTGCACGAGGTCCGAGCCGGGTTCCAGGGCGGCCCGCGGGAGCAGCTCCCCCGCCGAGACCGCCCGGCCGAGCACCTGACCGGAGGGGCGCGTCGTGGTCGAGAGGTAGGCCGCGGCAGCGTCGTCGAGCCGGACGGAGGTGGCCACCAGGTCCTCCTCGGTCAGGACGGTCCCCGCCGCCAGGTCACCCGAGGCGGCCCAGACCGGCACCGTGGCGTCGGCGGCGGTGACCACCCGGGCACCGACCACGACAGAACCCAGCACGAGCAGCACGCCCAGGACCAGCCGCAGGTCCAGCCAGCGGGGTGGCCGCACCCGGCGTGGGACGGGGCCGTCCGGTGGCGCGGCCGCGGACACGCCGTCCCTGCTCGTGCCTGTCCCCGTGGCCATGCCGCTCCCCGTCGTCCCACGCGCCCCACTGGGCCCGGTCGGACGCAGATGATGACGTAGGAGACCGGACGAGCGCTCTGCTTGTCCACAGCTGCGGGTGTGGACTGCCCCGACGGGGTCACCGCCCGGGGTGCCAGACTGGGGCCACCTCACGAGGGAGACGACCGACACCGTGGCCACCCAGCGCTTCCTGACCCTCGACGACGTCGCGGAGATCCTCAACGTGTCGTGGTCGCAGGCCTACGCGTTGGTCCGCCGCAAGGACCTCATCGCCATCCAGATCGGCGGCCGGGGCCAGTGGCGGGTGGAGAACGAGGAGCTCGAGCGGTTCATCGCCCAGAAGTACGCCGAGGCCCGCGGGAGCACTCCTCCCCCGGTGTCGGCGGACGACGAGGACGCCCGCACCTCGTGACGGACGGGGCGCTCAGCCCCGGGACGACACCGCCGGTGACACGACGGCCAGAGCGGTGAGCACGACCGTCCGCACCTGACGGACGGCGGCCCGACGTCGCGGCTCGTCGGCGGGGTGCTCGGCGAGCTCGAAGTAGTCCGCGCCGACCCGGTCGACGGTCCCGGTGAGCACGCTGCCGTCGACCAGCACGCACTGCAGCGGCGCCCGGTCCCGGGCCAGTGCGCGCACCGCCCGGCGCAGGTCCCAGGCCCGGGCCACGGGACCGTCGTCCGCCGGGGCGGCGGTCGCCGCTCCCAGCCCGACCAGGGCGCAGACGCCGGCGGTCGCCACCAGGTGCTCGCGGCTGCGCTCGTCGACCAGCAGCACCCAGTCCGGTCCGAGGTCGGCCACCCGACCCGACACCTCCCCGGCGCCGGTACAGGTCAGTCCGACCTCGTGCCCGCGGGCGCCACCGAACCGGTCGAGCCACCGGAGCCGCCCCACCGCGGCCCGGGCGCGTGAGGCGTCCTCGGCCCGCTCCGCGGCGGACTCCTCGGCGTCGAACTGCGCCTGCAGGTCCGCGAACAGCTGCTCCCACCGCACACCGGCGAGGGTAGCTGTCCACAGGTTCATGCATTTGGTTGCGTTTGCTGTCGTTGAGCGTGTTCAGTGTCGACGACCGAGGAGGACGACGTGACGGTGCGACGCTGGGCGACGACGACGCTGGCCATGGCCGGCACGGGGGTGCTGCTCGCCCTGCTGGCCCCCGACCGAGCGCTGGTGGACGCCGTGCTGGCCGGTCCCCAGCAGCTGGTCGACACCCGGGGGTCCGACGTCCTCGTCGTCGTCCTCGCCTGGGTGCTCGCCGCGGCGTGCTGGGCCTGGGGTCTGCTCGGCCTGGTCCTCACCGGTCTCACCGCGGTGCCCGGGGTCGCCGGCCGGGTGGCCGCCGTCGCGCTGCTGGTGCTGCTCCCCGCCGGTGCCCGGCGGGCGGCGGCCGTCGCCGTCGGCCTCTCGCTGGCGACCGGTGCCGTGCTCCTACCGGCGGGGGTCGCATCGGCGACCCCGGTCGCGACGGCCATCGCCGACGCCGTCCCCGACTGGTCGACGGCCGATCCACCCGCCCCGGTGCCCGACTGGCCCACCGCCCCGTCGGCGGAGGACCACGTGGTGCTGCGGGGCGACTGCCTCTGGGACGTGGCGGAGGCCTGGCTGACCGCCCGGTCCGGAGGCACCCCACCGACGACCGGCTCCGTGGCTGCGGCGGTGGCGGCGTGGCACCAGGCCAACGCCGACGTGATCGGCCCCGATCCCGACGTGCTGCTCCCGGGTCAGGTGCTCACCGCACCGCCCGCCCCCTGACCCGTTGCCCACCCGAGAGGACCGACGATGACCGTCGCACCCACGACCGCACCCGACCCCGCGCTGTCCGACCCCGGGGTGACCGATCCCGGGCTGACCGGCCGGGACGTGTTCGGCCGCCCGCGCCCGCACGGGGTGCACCTGCGCCTGGTGCGCACGCCCGGCCCGGCGATCGACCCGCACCCGGTCACGTCGCTGGTGCAGCTCGGCGTCCGCCCACCCCGCCCGGTGTGGACCCCGGGCCCCCGCCCCCGGGTGGACGTGGTCGACGAGGACGGCGACTTCGGCCCCAGTCCCACGCGTCGCCTGGACCTGCCCGACCCCACGACCGCCGGACGGCGACTGGTGACCCTGACCCTGGAGGCCTTCACCGGCCGGCGGCCGTTCACCCAGCTCCGGTCCTCGTTCACCCTGCCGGTGTTCACCGCCGTCAGCCGGGGTCGGCGCCCCCGCTGGTGCGCCGAGGGGACCGGGCCGCTGCTGGTCACTTCGGTGCGCGTGTCCGAGCCGGTGGACGGGGTCGCCGAGGTCAGTGCGGTGGCCCGCCGCAACGGACGCGCCCACGCCGTGGCCGCCCGGCTCGAGGGCATCGACGGCGCCTGGCGGTGCACCGCCCTGCAGGTCGGCTGACGAAGGACCCCCTCGCCCCCCGGCCCACGCTCCGCGCGGCCCGGGCCCCTGCGAGGGGGCCGTTCCCTCAGGTGGCGGCCACTCCGTGGCACTGCTTGTACTTCTTGCCCGACCCGCAGGGGCACGGGGCGTTGCGGGCCGGGGTCTTCGTGCCAGTGACCGTCGCGGACTTCGCGGCCTTGGCCCGCCCGGACTCGGTGGTGGAGCTGTCCAGGCTCGGTGCGGAGTAGCTCAGCCGCTGGTCGGCCCGGGGCTCCTCGAGGCCCTTGACCGACAGCGCCGGGCCGGTGCCGGTCTCCACCGGTGCGGGCTCGGCGGCAGGAGCCGGGGCCTGGGCCTTCGGGGTGCGCCGGGCCGTCGGCGTCGGGGCCGCACCGTCGGTCACCGCAGCCGCTGCGGGGGTCGCAGCCGGCGCGGCGGCGGCCGCAGCCGCCTGACGGGCGAGGACCCGCTCGTTGCCGGCCTGGGCCCGGGCGAGCGCCTCGGCCTCGGCGGTGTCCTGCTTGGCCTTGGCCTCCGCCTCCTGCTGCTCCTTGGTCTTCACCTCGAGGTTGAACAGGAAGCCGACGGACTCCTCCTTGATCCCGTCGAGCATCGCGTTGAACATGTCGTAGCCCTCGCGCTGGTACTCCACGACCGGGTCGCGGTTGGCCATCGCCCGCAGGTGGATGCCCGCACGCAGGTAGTCCATCTCGTAGAGGTGCTCGCGCCACTTGCGGTCCAGCACGCTGAGCAGCACGCGGCGCTCGAGCTCGCGGGTCACCTCGGCTCCCAGCGTCGCCTCGCGCTCCTCGTACTGGGCCTGCACGTCGGCGAGCAGCTCGCGCTTGAGCACGTCCGCGGTGAGCGCGGACTGGTCACCGTCGGCGTGCTCGTCGAGCAGGTCCTGCTGGTCCAGGCCCACCGGGTACAGCGCCTTGAGGCCGGTCCACAGCTGGTCGAGGTCCCAGTCCTCGGCGTACCCGGCCTCGGTGGCGCCGTCGACGTAGGCGCTCACGACGTCGTCGAGCATGGACTCGATCTGCTCGTGCAGGTCCTCGCCGTCGAGCACCTTGCGCCGCTCGTCGTAGATGACGGTGCGCTGGCGGTTGAGGACCTCGTCGTACTTGAGGACGTCCTTGCGGGTCTCGTAGTTCTGCTGCTCCACCTGGGTCTGGGCCGACCGGATCGCCCGGCTGACCATCTTGGACTCGATCGGCTGGTCCTCGGGCACCCGCAGGGTGTTCATCATCGACTCGAGCATCGGGCCGTTGAACCGGCGCATCAGGTCGTCGCCCAGGGACAGGTAGAACCGCGACTCCCCCGGGTCGCCCTGGCGACCCGAGCGGCCGCGCAGCTGGTTGTCGATGCGCCGGCTCTCGTGCCGCTCGGTGCCCAGCACGTACAGACCACCGGCGTCGACGACGTCCTCGTGCTCCTTGGCGACCTGGGCCTTGGCCTCGGCGAGCGCGTCGTCCCAGGCGGCCTCGTACTCCTCCGGGGTGTCCGTGGGGTGCAGGCCGCGGGCGCGGAGGGCGTCGTCGGCGATCACCTCGGCGTTGCCGCCGAGCTGGATGTCGGTGCCACGGCCGGCCATGTTGGTGGCGACGGTGACCGAGGCCAGCCGCCCCGCCTGGGCCACGATCGAGGCCTCCCGGGCGTGGTTCTTGGCGTTGAGCACCTCGTGCGG
Source organism: Geodermatophilus sp. Leaf369 (assembly GCF_001424455.1). Lineage (NCBI taxonomy): Bacteria > Bacillati > Actinomycetota > Actinomycetes > Geodermatophilales > Geodermatophilaceae > Geodermatophilus > Geodermatophilus sp. Leaf369. The sequence goes on from NZ_LMQA01000003.1 coordinate 350,994, forward strand.
GATGCCCCGCTTGAGGAGCACCTTGGAGACCATCTCGGACTTCTCCACGCTCGCGGTGCCCACCAGCACGGGCTGGCCGGCCTCCACGCGCTCGGCGATGTCGTCGACCACGGCGTCGAACTTGGCCTTCTCGGTCTTGTAGATGACGTCGGAGCGGTCCTCGCGGACCATCGGGCGGTTCGTCGGGATGGGCACGACGCCGACGCCGTAGGTCTGGTTGAGCTCGGCGGCCTCGGTCTGGGCCGTACCGGTCATCCCGGAGAGCTTCTCGTAGAGCCGGAAGTAGTTCTGCAGCGTGATCGTGGCGAGGGTCTGGTTCTCGTCCTTGATCGCCACCTTCTCCTTGGCCTCGATGGCCTGGTGCATGCCCTCGTTGTAGCGCCGCCCGGCGAGCACACGGCCGGTGAACTCGTCGACGATGAGCACCTCGCCGTTGGTGACGATGTACTCGTGGTCCTTGTGGAAGAGCTCCTTGGCCTTCAACGCGTTGTTGAGGTAGCCGATGAGCGGGGTGTTGACGGCCTCGTAGAGGTTGTCGATGCCGAGCTGGTCCTCGACGAACTCGACGCCCTCCTCGGTGACGGCGACGGTCCGCTTGGACTCCTCGACCTCGTAGTGCCGGTCCTTCTTCATCAGCGGGACCATGCGGGCGAACTCGCCGTACCACTTGGCGGACTGCTCGGCCGGGCCGCTGATGATCAGCGGCGTGCGGGCCTCGTCGATGAGGATCGAGTCGACCTCGTCGACGATCGCGAAGTGGTGGCCGCGCTGGACCAGGTCGCCCTTGGTCCAGGCCATGTTGTCGCGCAGGTAGTCGAAGCCGAACTCGTTGTTCGTGCCGTGGGTGATGTCGTGGGCGTACTGCTCACGCCGCTGGGCCGGCTTCTCCCCGGAGAGGATCGTGCCGACCGAGAGGCCGAGGAAGCGGTGCACCCGGCCCATCCACTCCGCGTCGCGCCGGGCCAGGTAGTCGTTGGTGGTGACCACGTGCACGCCGTCGCCGGTCAGGGCGTTCAGGTAGGCCGGCAGGACACCGGTCAGTGTCTTGCCCTCACCGGTGCGCATCTCGGCGATGTTGCCCAGGTGCAGGGCGGCACCGCCCATGAGCTGGACGCGGTAGTGCCGCTGGCCCAACGTGCGCCCGGCGCCCTCGCGGACCACGGCGAACGCCTCGGGGAGCATCGAGTCCAGCGACTCGCCGTCGGCGTAGCGCTCCTTGAACTCGTCGGTCTTGCCCCGCAGCTCGGCGTCGGTGAGGTCGACGACGTCGTCCTCGAGGGACTCGACCGCGTCGGCGATCTTGGACAACCGCCGGACGAGCTTGCCTTCACCAGCGCGCAGGATCTTCGAGAACACCACGGAGCCCAATGTAGTGCGGCCCTGCCACCGTCCCGGCTCAGCGCAGGACGAGCCGCTTCTCCTTCGGGTCCAGCACGACCTCGCGACTGCCCTGCCGCATCCCCTCGAGCACCGTGTCCACCACGGCCTGCTGGTCGAACCCGGCGGGCAGCTTCGGCGGCGAGCCGGCCAGCGCGCGGTCGACCAGGCCGGTGTCCACGTGCGGGGGCTTGACGTCCAGGACGGTCAGCGAGCGGGCTCGCACCTCCCGCCGCAGCACCGACGCCCACGCCGACAGCGCGGCCTTGGAGGCGGAGTACTCGGCCATCTGCAGGGTCGGCGCGTCGGCCACGATCGCGGAGAGCAGGACGACCGCGCCGCCGTCGGTCAACCGGGGCAGCGCGGCCCGGACCAGGCTCATCGGGGCCAGCGTGTTCACCGCGAACAGCTCCTCGGTGACGGCGTCGTCGGCGTCGGCCGCCGGCCCGAACGCCACCACCCCGGTCGCGACCACGACCGCGTCCAGCCCGCCCAGGGCGTCGGCGGCAGCGGCCACGGTGGCCCGCACGGCGTCGACGTCGACGGCGTCCACGGTCCAGGAGGGCACCCCGCCGAGGTCGGTGGCCAGTGCCTGCACGCGGTCGGGGTCGCGGCCGGTCACCGCCAGCCGGGCGCCGGCGCCGGCCAGACCCCGGGCCAGGGCACCGCCCAGCACGCCCGTCGCCCCGGCCACCAACACGCGCGCTCCCTGGAGTTCCACGGGTCGGTCCTGCCCCCGCCGCACGTGCGCCAACCGCGCTTCCGCAGGCGTACGGCACACCGTGGGCCTCGCCGTACCCTGCGCCGGTGGCCCGCGACGAGCTCTCCGACGACCTGCGCACCTTCTTCACCGAACGGCACCTGGCGACCCTGACGACGCTGCGGGCCAACGGCACACCGCACGTGGTCCCGGTCGGGGTGACGTTCGACCTCGAGACCCGCACCGCCCGGGTGATCACCTCGGGCAGCTCGGTGAAGGCCCGGCACGTGCGGGACGGCGCCGGGACGGCACGGGTGGCGGTCTGCCAGGTGGACGGGCGGCGCTGGACCACGCTGGAGGGCGTGGCCACCCTGCGGGACGACGCGGCGTCGGTGGCCGACGCGGTGACGCGGTACACCGCGCGCTACCGCCAGCCGCGGGAGAACCCGGCCCGGGTCGTCCTGGAGATCGCCGTCGACCGGGTCCTGGGCAACCAGTAGGACCCCTCGGGACGCGCACGCCCGCCACGAGCCCCCGGACGGGGCCGGGGACTCGTGGCGGGCGCGCGGGTGTCGCTCCCTAGACGCCGGCGGTCTCCCGCGCGACGTCGGCCGCGATGGCATCGGCGTCGCCACCGGCGGAGTCACCGGTGAGCCGGATGAGGCCGTAGTCGTAGGCGTGCCGGCGGTAGACGACCGTCGGGATGCCGGTCTCCGCGCAGGCGAAGAGGAAGAAGTCGTGCCCGACGAGCTCCATCTCGTGCAGGGCCTGGTCCACCGTCATCGGGGTCGCGGGGTGCTGCTTCTCCCGGACCACGCGGCCGGGGAGGTGTTCCTCGGGCTCGAGCGGGTCGGCCCCGACGGGGGCCGGCTCACGGTCGACCGCGGGGGTGGCGTCGGCGAACGCCGCGCCGTCCAGGCGGACGCTGGCCGGGGTGCGGCGGCCGTGGTGCACCCGTCGCCGGTCGGCAGCACGGCGCAGCCGGTTCTCCAGCTTGGTGACCGCGGCGTCCAGGGCGGACTGGAAGTCCGCCGCACAGGCCTCGGCCCGGACGACCGGGCCCTTGCCCCGCAGGGTGATCTCCACGCGCTGGCAGTTGGCGGACTGGCGTGGGTTCTTCTCGTGGAGCAGTTCCACGTCGAAGCGCTCGATCTTGGCGTCGAAGCGCTCCAGCTGGCCGACCTTGTCCTCGACGTGCTGTCGGAAGTGCTCGGGCACCTCGACGTTGCGACCTCGGACGACGATCTCCATGTGACCTCCCGAACTCGGGTGTGATCGATCCGACGCTAGCCCCGCGCGGGGCAGCACCACAACGTGAACGACGGCGTCTCACCCCCACCGCCCGTGACGCACCGTGATCACTCCTGGCCCAGCGGTCACCGGGGGTCGAGCACCGGCCGGGGTCGCCGCGACCACGGCAGCCAGCACGGTGCCGGTCGCCGGCGCGACGGGCAGCGCGGCCGCCGCCTCGCACAGCGTCGCCCCGCTGGTCACCACGTCGTCGACGAGGACGACCAGCGCGTCCGGTGGCACCCCCGGGCCCCGCCGGGGCACGAAGGTGCCGGCCAGGTTGGCCCGGCGGTCGGCCGCGGTGAGCCCGGCGGAGTCCGCCACGCGCCCTCGTCGGGCGAGCAGCCGGGCACGTCGTGCGTCCAGCCCGGAGCCCCGGAGCTCGCGCACGGCGGCGACGGTCAGCTCCCCCACGTGGTCCCGGCCGCGCTCGCGCAGCGCGGCCCGGCTGCTGGGCACCGGCACGAGCAGGAGCGGCCCGGGGCCGTCCCGTGCCGCCTGGCAGACCCCGACCACGGCGAGGGCCAGGGCCGCGCCGAGCGGGCCGGCGAGCTCGGCCCGGCCGTGCTCCTTGAACGCCAGCACCACCGGCTTGACCGGTCCGGCGTAGGGCCCGGCGGCGACCGTGGGTGGGAACCCCTCGGTATGCCGCCGCGGCCGGGCCAGGTGCGGGTGGGTCAACCACCGGGCGCAGCGCGGGCAGACCACCTCCCCCGGGCCCCCGCACCCGGCACACACCCGCGGCAGCACGAGGTCGGCGAGCGGTGCGAGGAGGTCCTCGACCACGCTGCGCAGCACCCGGCGTCCATCCACGGCCCCACCCTGGTGGGCCGTCGTCCACCGCGGACGCCCCGCCGACGAGCTGTGGACGGACCCCACCGGTGTGGAGGACGGCGTCCGCGCCGTCCTCAGAGCGGGTAGAGGGGCGCCTCCCCGGGGAGCGGGCCGGCCCCCCGGACCAGCGTCGACCAGGTCCCGCCCACCAGCTGCCAGAGCGTCCCGCCGGCCGAGACCAGCGGGGCCCGACTGGGCGCGGCGGCCACCGCGGTGGGCTGGCTCGGCAGCCCAGACAGCGTGACCGTCGACAGCCCCCAGCCGTCGACGCTGACGGAGTAGGGCACGGTGCTGTCCTCGGCGGCGTCCCCGGCGAGCACGACCAGGCTGCCGGCGTTGCGCCAGGCCACGTCGACCACCTGGGAGAGCGCGGGGGCCACCGAGCGCAGGTCCCGCAGGGCGACCTGGTCGTCGCTGCGCACCACGGTGCCCACCAGGAGCTCGCCGCCGTCGGCGCCGCTGACCACGACCGCGGCCCGGACCCCGTCGGGGCTGAGTCGGAACTGCGTGGTCGGCCCCTGGCCGGCGAGGGTGGTGGCGGCGACGGTCTGCGGGGCGCCGGAGGCAGGGACCCGGATGACCTCGACGCCGTCCCGCACGGTCCAGACCTCGGGCCGGGTGGCCGCCGAGGTCGGCGGGGTGAGGGTGGTGGCGCTGAGCAGCGGCGCCAGGTCCCCGCCGTACGGCCCGTACAGCAGGGTGGCCTGTCCCCCGTTCCCGGAGACCGCCGCCAGCTGACCGAGGGCGTCGCTGCGCCCGTCGGCGGTGATCGCGGCCGAGGTGAGGCCGTACACCCCGGTGCCGGCCGGTCCCGGGGCCGCGGAGCCGTCGGTGGCCACCCGGAGAGCACCGGACGAGAGGTAGTGGCCGACCGAGGAGACCGGCACCGAGTCCGGGTCCAGGCCGGCCCAGTCGTCGACGGACTGCTCGTCGGGCACCCCCGGGACGTCCACCGGCTCGCCGTCGATGCGGATCCGCACCGCGCGCACCAGCGGGTCCAGGGACCACACGAGCTGGGCGGACAGGGCGCTGGCGTCGTCGTCCCCACCGGGCTCGGTGCGGGTGAGGTCGACGGTGGCGACCTGTCGCTCGACCACGACGTTGCTGCGCAGCTCGTAGCCCAGCAGCGGGTTGGCCACCCCGGCCGCGATGGCGGTGGAGGGGCCGGCGATGAGCCGGTCCACCAGCGACGTCGGCTGGTTGCCCCCGCCGACGAAGAACCGGGGGTCGGGCACGACCCGGGTGCCGGTCGGGTCGAGGAAGTAGGCGGAGACCTGGTCGTAGGTGCGCGAGAAGTCCGGTTCCAGGAGCACCAGCCCGTCGACCGGGTCGGCGATCCGCCACTCGCCGTCCTCCTGCACCAGGGTCGAGGTGCGCGTGAAGACCTGCTCGGCGCCGACGGTGAAGACGCCCTGTCCGTCGACGGTGCCGACCAGCTGGGCGGTGATCTCCACCGTGCTCCCGTCGGTGGCGACCGGGGCGTAGTCGCTGCTGATCACCGTGACGCTGCCGGTGTCCGACCACGTGTCGGCCGCCTCGGTGGTCAGGTACTGGCGGGCCACCGGGTGGTTGCGGGTGGTGCTGGCCATCGCCTCGACGAAGCCGCGGACGACCTCCTCGGGGCTGGCGCCGGCCTCGGGGGGCAGCGCCTCGATCCCGACGTCGGACGGCGGGTCGGCGACCTGGGTGATCTGCACTGTCGGGGAGCTGGTCGGCACCGTGGTGCAGCCGGTCAGCAGTGCGAGCAGCACGGCGACGCAGCCGGCCCGGGCCCTCACCGGGCCACCCCCGGACGACGGACGACGGCCGGGCGCAGCGGGAGGGGCGAACCGGTGAGCTCTGTGTCCGGGGACAGCGGGAGGGTCAACCGGAACTGGGCACCCTGGTCGGGCTGGCCCCAGACCTGCAGCCAGCCACCGTGCAGCCGGGCGTCCTCCAGGCTGATGGAGAGACCCAGCCCCGAGCCGCCGACGGTGCGCACCCGCGCCGGGTCGGCCCGCCAGAACCGGTCGAACACGTGCTGGGCGTCCTCGGAGGACAGCCCCACGCCGTGGTCGCGCACGGTGATGGCCGCGGCGGTGCGGTTCGCGGCCAGCGTCAGCTCCACCGGCCGTCCGGCCCCGTGCTCGATGGCGTTGCCGACCAGGTTGCGCAGCACCCGCTGCACCCGGCGGGCGTCGACGTCGGCGATCACGGCGCGGTCGGGAGTGCGGACGTCGAGCCGGCAGCCGTGCCGCTCCGCGAGGGTCTCCATCCCGGAGACGACCCGGTGCAGCAGCGGGGCGAGGTCGGTGGGTTCGGGCTCGAGCACCGCGACCCCGGCGTCGTAGCGGCCCATCTCCAGCAGGTCTGACAGCAGGAGCTCGAACCGGTTGACCTCGGCGTAGAGCAGCTCGGCGGAGCGGGCGACGGCCGGGTCGAAGTCGGTGCGCGACTCGTAGAGCACCTCGGCGGCCATCTGCACGGTGGTCAGCGGGGTGCGCAGCTCGTGCGAGACATCGGAGGTGAACCGCTGCTGCAGCCGGGACAGGCCCTCGAGCTGGGTGATCTGCTTCTGCAGGCTGTCGGCCATGGCGTTGAAGCTGCTGGCCAGCCGGGCCAGGTCGTCCTCCCCGCTCACCGCCAGCCGTTCCTCCAGCTGCCCCTCGGCGAGCTTCTGCGCCCCCCGCGCGGCACGGCGCACCGGGTCGACGACCAGTCGGGTGACCAGCACCCCGATGCCGACGACGAAGAGGGTCAGCGCGATCCCGCTGATCACCACCGTGCTGCGGATGAGGGAGAGGGACTCCTGCTCCTGGTCCAGCGGGAACGCGTAGTAGAGGTCGACCTGCTCCCCGCCCTGGCCGTCGATGGGCACCGGGGCGCCGACCAGCAGCGTCGGTGCCGGTTGCTGACCGGCGTCGGGCATCTCGGCGTACTGGTAGTTCTGCGACCCGGCGTCCACGGCGCTGACCAGGGCCGGCGGCAGCGCGGGGTAGAGGAACTGCCGGCTGGCCGCGGGGCGGGCGGTGTCGCCGGTCCGGTAGACCATGACGACGTCGAAGTTGCCGGCCTCGCCGTTGCGGCTCTGCAGCTCCCGCACGGTGCGGTCCAGGGTGGACCGGACGCTCGCGCCGTCGCCGGTGACGATCCCGGAGACCTGCGACTGGGCGTAGGACACCCCGGCCTGCATCTGGTCGATGGCGGCGTTCCGCTTGACCTGCAGCAGCTGGTCGCTGATCTGCCGGAACAGCACGAAGCTCACGATGACGACGACGATGCCGGCGACCAGCATGGTGATCGCCCCGATCCGGAACTGCAGCTGCGACCGCCAGGCGCGCCACAGGGCCCGGGCCCACCGCTGGGCCGTGGCCCTCGGGTTCACCGGCAGGTCACGGCGGACCGGCCTTGTAGCCGACGCCGCGCACGGTGAGCACCACCTCGGGCCGCTCGGGGTCGCGCTCGACCTTGGCGCGCAACCGCTGGACGTGCACGTTCACCAGGCGGGTGTCCGCGGCGTGCCGGTAGCCCCACACCTGCTCGAGCAGCAGCTCACGGGTGAAGACCTGGCGGGGCTTGCGGGCCAGCGCCACGAGCAGGTCGAACTCCAGCGGGGTGAGTGCGATGGCCTCCCCCCCGCGGGTGACCTGGTGGGCCGGGACGTCGATCGCGACGTCGCCGATGACCAGGTTCTCGGCCTGCCCGGTCTCCCCGCGGCGCAGCTGGGAGCGCACCCGGGCGACGAGCTCGACGGGCTTGAACGGCTTGGTGACGTAGTCGTCGGCACCGGCCTCGAGGCCCTGGACGACGTCGATGGTGTCGCCCTTGGCGGTCAGCATGATGATCGGGACGCTGGACTGGGTGCGGATGTCGGCGCAGATCTGCAGCCCGTTGCGCCCGGGGAGCATCAGGTCCAGCAGCACCAGGTCGGGCCGGACCTGCTGGAACGTGGCGACCGCCCGCGCGCCGTCGGCGACGAACGCCGGTTCGTAGCCCTCCCGGCGCAACACGATGCCGAGCATCTCGGCCAGCGCGGCGTCGTCGTCGACGACCAGCACTCGCCCACGGGAGGGACCGGGGGGTGACGCAGCGGGTGACACGCCCCCCATTGTGCGTGAGCACCCCCGGACGCACCGCACCCTCCCGGATGAGATCCGGGAGGGTGCGGAAGGCGACGTGCTGGAACGGCTCCCTCGCAGGGTCCCGCGGCGTGCGGAGCGCGTCGCGGGGGCGAGGGGGTCCTTTCAGTAGCGGTAGTGGTCGCTCTTGTACGGGCCCTCGACCGGGACGCCGAGGTAGTCGGCCTGCACCTTGGACAGCTCGGTGAGCTTGACGCCGAGGGCGTCGAGGTGGAGGCGGGCGACCTTCTCGTCGAGGTGCTTGGGGAGCACGGTGACGCCGGGGGTCTTGCCCTCGTAGGCCGCGCGGTTGCCCCACAGCTCGATCTGGGCGAGCACCTGGTTGGTGAAGGAGTTGCTCATCACGAAGCTGGGGTGCCCGGTGGCGTTGCCCAGGTTCAGCAGCCGACCCTCGGACAGCACGATGATCGTGTGGCCGTCCTCGAACTTCCACTCGTCGACCTGCGGCTTGATGTTCGTCTTCACCACGCCGGGGGTCTTGGACAGACCGGCCATGTCGATCTCGTTGTCGAAGTGCCCGATGTTGCCGATGATCGCCTGGTGCTTGGTGGCGGCCAGCTGCTCGGCGGAGATGATGTCCTTGTTGCCGGTCGTCGTGATGATGATGTCGGCGGTGCCGATCACGTCGTCCAGCGTGGTGACCTGGTAGCCCTCCATGGCGGCCTGCAGGGCACAGATGGGGTCGATCTCGGTGACGATGACCCGGGCGCCCTGGCCGCGGAGGGCCTCGGCGCTGCCCTTGCCGACGTCGCCGAAGCCGCAGACGACGGCGACCTTGCCGCCGATCATGACGTCGGTGGCGCGGTTGATGCCGTCGATGAGGGAGTGCCGGCAGCCGTAGAGGTTGTCGAACTTGCTCTTGGTGACCGAGTCGTTGACGTTGATCGCCGGGAAGAGCAGGCGGCCGTCGCGGGCGAGCTCGTAGAGCCGCAGGACGCCGGTGGTGGTCTCCTCGGTGACGCCCTTGACGGCCTCGCCGATGCGGGTCCAGTACTGCTGGTCCTGGGCGAGCGTGTCGCGCAGGACCTGCAGGACGACGGAGAACTCGTCGCTGTCGGACTCGGTGGTGTCGGGCACGGCGCCGTCGGCGGCGAACCGGGTGCCGAGGTGGACGAGCATCGTGGCGTCGCCGCCGTCGTCGAGGATCATGTTCGGGCCGATGACGGTGCCGGACTCGTCACGGAACTCGAACAGGCGCTGCGTGCACCACCAGTACTCCTCCAGCGACTCGCCCTTCCAGGCGAAGACGGGGGTGCCCGACGGCGCGTCGGCGGTGCCCTCGGGGCCCACGGCGATGGCCGCGGCGGCGTGGTCCTGGGTGGAGAAGATGTTGCAGGAGACCCAGCGGACGTCGGCGCCCAGCGCGGTCAGGGTCTCGATGAGGACGGCGGTCTGCACGGTCATGTGCAGCGAGCCGGCGATGCGGGCGCCGGCGAGGGGCTTCTCCTCGCCGAACTCCTCGCGCAGGGCCATGAGGCCCGGCATCTCGTGCTCGGCGAGGGAGATCTCCTTGCGGCCGAAGCCGGCGAGGGAGAGGTCGGCGACCTTGAAGTCGTCGGTGGTCAGTACGCGTGCGCCAGTAGAGGCGGTCATGTCGCTCCAGAGTGTCCCGGCCGCGCCAGAGGGGCTGCGGCTGCGTCGGTTCTGTTCGTGAGCGAGCATGCCGAGGCTTCGGCGGGGCTCGTGCCGTCGCCCAGGCTACCGGTTGTGCGGCGCCGTTGTCAGACCGCGCGCAGTCCCGTGGTGGCCCGGTACAGCACGGCGGGGCCCTGGGCGCTGACCGGGATCCCGGCGGGGAGGAAGGCCGACTGGCCCTTCTGCAGCACGAGCTCCCCGTCGTCGGTGCCTAGAACCGCGGTCCCCTCGGTGCACAGCAGCACCTGGGGGCCCGGGGTCCGCAGGCTGCCCGCGTCGACACCGAGCTCGGCGCGGGTGAGGTCGAAGTCCTCCACCGGCACCGGGTAGCGCAGCCCACCGGGGCCGAGGACGGGGCGGATCACCGGCACCCGGCCGTCGGTGAAGTCCAGCACCTCGATGAGCGCTGCCAGGTCCACGTGCTTGCCGGTCAGGCCACCGCGCAGCACGTTGTCCGAGCTCGCCATGACCTCGACGCCCGCGCCGGAGAGGTAGGCGTGCAGGTTGCCGGCGGGCAGGAAGACGGCCTCGCCGGGAGCCAGGGTCAGGTGGTTGCACAGCAGCGAGATGACGACGCCGGGGTCGCCGGGGTAGCTCTTCGCGAGGTCGGCGGCCCACCGGTAGGTGTTGATGAACTCCGGGTCGTGGGCGGCGACGAACGTCGCCGCCCTCTCTGCCACCGCCGTGACCAGGGACTGCCTGCGCTTGGCGGACAGGGCCAGCAGCTGCGGGATCGCCACCTGCAGGCCGCCGCGGGCCAGGGCGGCGATGGTGGGCTTCAGCTCGGGGAGCTGCAGCTTGGCCAGGCAGTGCAGGGACTCCTCGACCGGCCGGAACCCGCACAGCGCCTCGACCGGGGTGATGGCGAGGAGGATCTCCGGCTTGTGGAACGGGTCCTTGAACGTCCTCGTGGGGTCGTCCTTGGCGACGCCTGCGGCCTCCTCGGCGGCGAAACCGATCTCGGCCTGCGCGGTCGTCGGGTGCGCCTGCAGCGACAGCGGGGCGTCAGCGGCAAGCACCTTCATCAAGAACGGCAGACGGTCACCGAAGTGGTGCCGGACGGCGCTGCTCAGCAACCGGTCGGGCTCCTGCGCGATGGCCACGTCCAGCGTCCGGCCGTCGGCGAGCACGCTGGGGGCGTCCGGGTGCGCACCCATCCACAGCTCGGCGTGCGGCTGTGAGGCCGGGGTGGCCTCCCCCAGCAGCTCGGGGATCACGGTGTGACTGCCCCACGGGTAGTGCCGGATGGTGTTCGTCAGCTGCCACATCGTCCGGGACGCTACCGGGGCACGGGTCACCCTCCTGCTGTCGGCACCCTCGTGTCGGCGCTTGAGTGGGGATCATCACGGCGCCGGATGTCCGGTTCCAGGTAGATGACGCGGGCGATCGGCACCGCGGCCCGGATGCGCGCCTCGGCCTCGTCGATGGCCCGGGCCACCGCGGCGGCCGTGTCGTCGTGCTCGACGGCGATCTTCGCGCCCACGAGCAGCTCCTCGGGCCCCAGGTGCTGGGTCTTCATGTGGATGACCGAGAGCACCCGCTCCCCGCCCTCGAGGGCGTCCCGGATCTGCCGCTCCATCTCCGGGGTCGCGGCCTCACCCACGAGCAGGCTCTTCGTCTCGACCGCCAGGATCGCGGCCACCGCGATCAAGAGCAGGCCGATGGCGACGGTCCCCAGCCCGTCGTAGAGCCCGTTGCCGGTCGCCACCGTCAGCCCGACCCCCAGCAGGGCGAAGACGAGGCCGGTCAGTGCGGCGGAGTCCTCGAGCAGGACCACCGGCAGCTCGGGGGCCCGGGCGTGCCGGATGAACCCCCACCAGCTCTCCCCCGGCGTGCGCACCGCGTTGCTCTCGCGCACCGCCGTGCGCAGCGAGAACGACTCCAGCACGATCGCCACGCCCAGCACGCCGAAGGCCCAGACCGGGCTCGTCAGCTCCTCGGGCTCGAGCAGCTTGTGCACGCCCTCGTAGACGGCGAAGACCCCGCCGACGCTGAAGAGCACGACGGCGACCAGGAAGCCGTAGACGTAGCGGTCCCGGCCGAAGCCGAACGGGTGCTGGGGCGTGGCCTGCCGCTTCGAGGTGCGGCCGCCGATGAGCAGCAGCACCTGGTTGCCGGAGTCGGCGACGGAGTGGATCGCCTCGGCCAGCATCGAGGAGGCCCCGGTGACCAGAAAGGCTACGAACTTCGCGATCGCGATGCCGATGTTGGCTGCCAGCGCCGCGAGGATCGCCGTCGTCCCACCGCCGTGCGCCTCACCGCCGGCTGCGGGGGCCGGGGCGGTCGTGGGGGTCTCGCTCACGAGCGTGCGCTCCGTTCGGCGTCCAGGGCCAGCGCGAGGTAGACGGCGCTGAAGTCGGCGAGGGCGATCTGCCGGGCCACCCGGGCCAGGCGCGACTCCTCGGGGCCGTCACCGGCGGCGGCCAGCGCGCTGACGGGCACGTTGCGGTCGGCGGCGGTGCGCAACACCTGCGCCATGGCCTCCTCGGCGGAGTGGTCCTCGCCTGCGCTGCGGCCGTCACGGTCACCGCCCGCGGCGTCCCGGACGGTGAGCAGCCGCAGGCGGCGCCCCTCGTCGTCGGTGCGGTCGCGGAAGAAGTCGTCGCCCCCGGTGGGGGCGAGCGGCCCGCCGAGCACCGCGCACGCCGCCACCCGTTGGTCGGGCAGCCGGAACGCCGGGGCCGGGAGTCCGGTCAGGGTCGCCAGCTGGTCGGCCACCCGGACGGCGGCGGCACCGGCGAGCGGACCCTCCGCGGCGATCACGGGGAGCGCGTCGAGCAGCTCGAGCGCCAGGGTCTTGGCCGGGTTGAGGAAGGTCTCCCGGGCAGGTCCGCAGTCGCCGGCCACCTCGTCCAGGGCGAGGGCGACGGCATCGGGGTCGGCGGCCCCCGCGGGGAGCAGGCCGAGGTCGGTGACCAGCTGGAGCATCGGGGTGAGCAACGACCACAGCGTGGCCTGACGGACCCGGGAGGCCGGCAGCGCGACGTGCGGCGCCCGGCCGGCGGCGCACGCGGCGTGCAGCGGCGCACCCTCGGCGCCGATGCCGACCAGTGCCACGCCCCGGCGGGTCGCCTCGTAGGCCGGGAGGACGGCGTACCGGCCCGCCCCGGTCCGGGTGGCCACCACCGCGATGTCGGAGGGGCCGAGCCAGACGGGGAGGTCGGGCCCCGGGACGACGTCCACGGTCACCGGGCTCGAGGCGCCGAGCAGGGCCCGGAGCACCGCGGCGGCGACGGCGCCCTCACGGCGGGCGACGACCACCAGTCCCCGGGGGCGGCCGGCGTCGGTGACCCGGGCCAGCCCGGCCTCCTCGGTCAGCCGCGCGGTCTCGCGGACCTGGGCCCCGGCGCCGGCGACGGCGGGGAGCAGGCCCTGCGGGTCACGGGCCCGCAGCAGGTCGGGGGCGTCGAAGAGCTCCTCGGCCAGCTCGGGAGCGGTCATGCCGTCACGACGTGCGGTGCCGTGCCTCGTCGAGCAGCAGCACCGGGATGCCGTCGCGGACGGGGAAGGCGCGGTCGCAGGTCGTGCACAGCAGCTCGGCCGCCCCGACGTCGAGCGTCAGGGGGCTGTGGTGGGTGTCCGGGCAGGCCAGGATCGCCAGCAGCGCCGGGTCGATGCCGAGGGTGTCTGCGGTACCGGTCATGCGCGCACCATCTCCAGGACGTGGTCGCGGACCTGGGTCATCCGCGCCTGGTCGGGGGCCTCGACGTTGAGTCGGAGCAGGGGTTCGGTGTTGCTGGCGCGCAGGTTGAACCACGCGCCGTCGGGCAGCTGCACGGTGAGGCCGTCGAGCTCGTCGAACCGGACGTCCTCGTCGGCACCGTAGGCCTCCCGCACCGCCGCCACCCTCCCGGCCGCGTCGGCGACGGTGGAGTTGATCTCACCCGACGCCGCGTAGCGGCTGTACTCGGCGGTGAGCTCGGACAACGTGCGGGTCTGCTCGCCCAGCGCGGCCAGCACGTGCAGGGCGGCCAGCATGCCGGTGTCGGCCCGCCAGAAGTCGCGGAAGTAGTAGTGGGCGGAGTGCTCGCCGCCGAAGACGGCGTCGGTGCGGGCCATCTCGGCCTTGATGAAGCTGTGCCCGACCCGGGTGCGCACCGGCTCCCCGCCGTGCTCCCGGACGATCTCGGGCACCGCGGCCGAGGTGATCAGGTTGTGGATGATCGTCGTCCCCACGCCGCGCGCGAGTTCCCGGACGGCGACCAGTGCCGTCACCGCGGACGGGCTGACCGGCTCGCCGCGCTCGTCGACCACGAACACCCGGTCGGCGTCACCGTCGAAGGCCAGCCCGATGTCGCCCCCGTGCTCGACCACGGCGGCCTGCAGGTCGACGAGGTTGGCCGGGTCGAGCGGGTTGGCCTCGTGGTTGGGGAAGGAGCCGTCGAGCTCGAAGTACATCGGCACGATCTCGAGCGGGAGCCCGGACAGCACGACCGGGACGGTGTGCCCGCCCATGCCGTTGCCGGCGTCCACGACGACCTTCAGCGGGCGGATCCCGGACAGGTCGACCAGGCCGTTGAGGTAGGCGGAGTACTCGGCGAGCACGTCGCGCGAGGTCACCGACCCGAGACCCGTCGGCTCACGGTCGAACGGGTCCCCGCCCTCGAGCAGGGCCTCGGACCAGGAACGGATCTCGGCGAGTCCGGAGTCCTGCCCGATGGGGGCGGCACCCGCCCGGCACATCTTGATGCCGTTGTACTGCGCCGGGTTGTGGCTGGCGGTGAACATCGCACCGGGCACGTCCAGGCTGCCGGCCGCGAAGTACAGCATGTCCGTGGAGCCGAGACCGGCCTCCACCACGTCCAGACCCCGGCTCAGCACGCCCTCAGCGAAGGCCCGCGACAGCGGCACCGACGAGTCCCGCATGTCGTGCGCCGTCACCACGGACGACGCGCCGGTCTCGAGGAACACGAACTCTGCGAAGGCAGACCCGATGGCCCTGGCCACGGACTCGTCCCACTGGTCGGGCACGACCCCGCGTACGTCGTAGGCCTTGATGATGGTCGACAGGTCCGGCACCGCAGTCCGCCTCAGATCGGGAGTGCCGGCCCGGCAGGACCGACGTCCAGACCCTAACGACGGGGTCCGAGACTCCCGCGACGACGCGTCAGGGGAGGTTCGGCAGCACCCGCAGGTGACCACGCCGACGCGGGGTGGACTCGCCCTCGGGAGCGTCCACCTGCTCGAACTCCGGCTCCGGCCGGGCCGCCTCGCGGACGGCGTCGGCGAGGGCCAGCAGGTCGTCCCCGGTCGGACCGGCGTCGTCGGTGTCGACCTCGTGCCGCACCACCTCCCAGCCGCGGGGCACCGTCAGGCGCTCGGCGTGGAACTCGCACAGGTCGTAGCTGTGCGGCTCGGAGTAGGTCGCCAACGGGCCGACGACGGCCGTGGACTCCGCGTAGACGTAGGTCAGGGTGGATGCCGCCGGCTGGGCGCACCCGCTGCGCGAGCAGCGTCGCGACTGCCTCACCACCGGTTCCTCACGTCTCGCACACTAACCGCGCCCACCGACATCCGTCACGAGGCACACCGTGCCGTCCTCCCAGCGGTGGGCACGGGCGGCCGTGTCCGTCGTAGGCTCGCCGCGCCATGGACCGTCCCCCCGCACGCGCCCGCCGCGACCGGCACGGCCGTGGCCTGCGCGGTCGCCTCGTCCCGCCCGGTGTGCCGCTGTCCCGCAGCCGCGCCGAGCAGTTCGACGACCTGGTCCTCGACGCCGTCGAGGCCCTGGAGCGACGCTGGGAGAAGGAGCTCGCCGGGGTCGAGTTCGCCGTCGAGGACGTGCCGTGGGTCGACCACAGCAGCCCCGACGAGGTGGTGCTGGACGCCGACGTGCTCGACGACGGCAGCGTGCCGCTGGCCCGGGTCCTGCCCGGCCACCGCGAGGGCGGCACCGAGCACCCCCCGCGGATCATCGTCTACCGGCGCCCCCTGGAGATCCGGGCCCACGACCGGGACGACCTGGCCGACCTCGTGCGGGACGTCGTGGTCGACCAGGTGGCCGTCCTGCTGGGCCGCGACCCGGAGGAGATCGACCCCACCGGTTGACCCCCGGGCCGCCCGGCGGGCCGTGTCATGCTGCCTGCCGTGGACCGGGTCGACGAGGGAACGGGCGCGACCGGGCACCGGGGGCGGTGGACCGGGCTCGTCGTGGGCGGGGCGGTCCTAGCCGTGCTGGCCGTGGCCGGCGCCTTCACCGCGTCCCCGGCTGCCGGCGCCTGGGTGCTCGCCGCCCTGGCAGCGGCCCTCCTCCTCGGCGGCGGCGCTGCTGCCTGGGCGGGGCGTGGACCGGCCGCTGAGCCCGCGCCGGCGGCCACCGCACCGACCAGCCCGCCGGCCGCGTCCGCTGCGCCGGTGCGGGAGGTCGACGACCTGCAGGCGTTCTTCGAGGCCCCACCGGGCACGACCGACGCCGTCGAACCGGCCGACGGACCCGGGGAGGCTCCCGCCCCGGCGACGACCCCCGCCCCGGCGACGCCCCCGGCACCGGCCCCCTCGGCCCCGGCCGCGGACCACCGGCCCTCGCAGGCCGTGCCGGCGGCTGCTGACGAGGCCCACCGGACGACCGTGCGCCGCATCGCCGTGGGTGCGACAGCGGCAGTCCTGGTCGTTGTGGTCGGGGCCGCCGTCGCCGCCGCGCTCACCCGGGACGAGACCCCGCGGGGCGGGGACGGCGCCGGGCGGGTCGACCGGGACGGATCGGCGAGCCCCACCGCCACGCCCACGACGACGGCCCCGTCGACCCCGACCTCGGCCCCGGCCCCGGCCCCGATCACCGCCGCCGCGGCCGGGGACCTGGCCGGCGTCGTGGTGTCCCCCGGCCGCGACGGACTGGAGGCCGACCTGGTCTTCGAGGGCATCGTCCTGGAGCCGCGCGCGGTGGGTTCCACCGTGACCCGACCGGGCCTGGCCCTCAGCACCGACGGCCGGTCGGGTGTCGCCCACCTCGAGCTGCCCACCTGGAACTGCCTCTCGGCGACGGCCCCGGCCGACCCGGCTGCGGCCGGGTGCACGCCCGGACCTACCGAGTACGCGGACCTGGGCACACCGACCCTGCGGGTCGACGCGGCCGGCGGGGACTTCGAGCTGACCGGGGACTTCCCCACGTACACCCGCCCGAACGGCTCACCGCCGGCGTACACGGGCCGCACCTACGCCGTCACGGTCACCGGCGGACCTGCGGGCGAGGCTCGCGGCGAGGAGGCACGGGCGACCGGCGAGCTGGGCCTCGGCGGAGCCACCACCGGGACCCGGACCGACACCGACGTCAACCTCGTCCGCGTCCCCGACTGACCGACCAGGACGCCGCGGTCAACGACACCGACGGCTGGCCGGGGCCGCTGTCCAGCCCTCCGGTCTCGGTCCACCCCCACCAGGGGCGACGTGGTCCGTCACCGACCAGGGTGAGCAGCCCGGCCACCGCGCGGCCGCCACGGACGACGACGGCGTGTTCCAGACCGCCCAGTCCCGCGTGCACCCGCGCCGCGGCACGGACCGGCCCGAGCCCCACCCCCGGTGGACGCCGGTCCAGGAACGCCGGGAGCCACCGCTCGAGGTCGACCGGGTCCTGGGAGCGGTGCACGGCGCCCAGGTCGTCCAGTCGGTCCACCAGCGTGCGGGCGCGCTCGGTCCGGAAGTGGGCGCCGGTGCCGAGCCGGCGGGCCAGGGCGGACAACGCCGGGTCGCCGAGCGGCAGGCCGGTCAGCCGCAGGGACCACCGGCCCGGCAGGGACTCGAGCAGGCCGACGACCCCGTCGGCCAGCTCCTCGGCGGCTCCGTGGTCGACGACCGGGAGCCGGCGGGGCGGCGCCCCCGCCGGGTCGGGCAGGTCGCCGTCCCCGAGCAGGCGGACGGTCGTGACGGGCCCGCGCCGCCGGGACGACAGCAGGGCCGCCCCGCGGGGACGGCCCTGCTGGTGGGACTCGACGAGGACGCCGTGCAGACGGGCCGACGACGCCTGGGCGGCGGTGGTCAGCCACGGACCACGAGCGGTGACGGGTCCTCGGACGGTGAGCGGTGCGGTGGCGCGGATCTCACGCACCAGGCCGGCACGTCCGGCGGTGACCCGGGTCGTCATCGACCCAGTCGATCACAGGACCGGGTGGAACGGCCCGCCCCCGGGCTCCCGGCCCGGGCAGAGCTCGGGCGGGGGGAGGGCAGGTCCTCGATCAGACGGCGCGACGACGCAGCCGACGACGCTCACGCTCGGACAGCCCGCCCCAGATCCCGAAGCGCTCGTC
The DNA here is from genome assembly GCF_001424455.1 of Geodermatophilus sp. Leaf369. Taxonomy (NCBI): domain Bacteria; kingdom Bacillati; phylum Actinomycetota; class Actinomycetes; order Geodermatophilales; family Geodermatophilaceae; genus Geodermatophilus; species Geodermatophilus sp. Leaf369. The sequence goes on from NZ_LMQA01000003.1 coordinate 369,188, forward strand.
CTTGCCCAGCGCGTACTCCAGGCACTCCATCTTGACCTCGCACCCGGTGCAGATCTTCTTGGCCTCCCGGGTGGAGCCGCCCTTCTCCGGGAAGAACGCCTCCGGGTCGGTCTCGGCGCACAGGGCGCGCTCCTGCCAGCTCTTGTCGTCCTCGAGACCGGCGTTCCAGTCGGCGCCCCCCAGCGCCGAGACACTCGGACCGTAGGCGGAGTTGCCCGCCGGAGCCTGCTGCTTGTAATCGCTCAACCACGACACCTCTGCCATGACGATGCGTCCCCTCTCGCCTTCGTCACGGTGCGTGACCTCCGGGCTGTTCCCGGGGGTCGTGCACCTGGTGACACCCGGGGAATTACACGCGTGTCGTTGTGCTCGGGTCAAGTCGGCCAGGTGTAACACCGAGTACCACGAGTCACAGCTGTCACGGCGGGTCTCGACAGGGTCACAGAACCCGCCGACACGCCGCGCCGATGCACGACATCTGCCCACGGACCCCCCTCGTTTCATGCAGATCAATCCGAGGGACTCCCGCCGTCCCGAACGGGACTTGCCATCGGGCACCATGGTGTGCATGGAGATCGTGGTCGTCGCCGGCGGAGTCGGCGGTGCCCGCTTCCTGGCCGGGCTCGTCACAGCAGCCCCAGGAGTCACGATCACGGCCGTGGTGAACACCGGGGACGACGTCACCCTGCACGGGCTGCGGATCTGCCCGGACCTGGACACGGTCATGTACACGCTGGGTGACGGCATCGACCCCGAGCGCGGCTGGGGACGGCGTGGTGAGACCTGGACCGTCAAGGACGAACTGGCCGCGTACGGCGCCGAACCGACCTGGTTCGGTCTGGGCGACCGGGACCTGGCGACCCATCTCGTCCGAACCAGGATGCTCGATGCGGGCTACCCGCTCTCGCAGGTGACCACCGCGTTGGCCGAACGCTGGCAGCCCGGGGTGACCCTGCTGCCGATGAGCGACGAACGGGTGGAGACGCACGTCGTGGTGGCCGACCCGGAGACCGGCCGGCAGCAGGCGATCCACTTCCAGGAGTGGTGGATCAAGCACCGGGCGTCCCTGGACCCCACGGCCTTCGTCCAGGTCGGTGTCGAGGACGCCCGGCCGGCCCCCGGCGTGGTCGAGGCGTTCGCCACCGCCGACGCGGTGCTCCTGGCGCCCTCGAACCCCGTCGTGTCGGTCGGCACGGTCCTCGGGGTGCCGGGGATGCGGGAGGCCCTGCTCGCCACCCCCGGGCGGGTCGTCGGGCTGTCCCCGATCGTGGGCGGCTCCGTCGTCCGCGGGATGGCCGACCGGTGCCTGCCCGCCCTGGGCATCGAGGTGAGCGCCGAGGGCGTGGGCCGGCACTACGGGGCACGCTCGGACGGCGGGCTGCTCGACGCGTGGCTGGTGCACGAGAGCGACAGCGCCGACGTGCCCGGGGTCGACGTCCGCGGCGTGCCGTTGCTGATGACCGATCCCGACGCGACGCAGGCGATGGCCCGGGCCGCGCTGGACGCCGCGGGTGTCTGAGCCGGTCGGCCTGCAGGTCCTGCCCGTCGGCGGGCTGCCCGAGTTCGCCCCGGGGGACGACCTCGCCGGTGCGATCGCCGGCGCGGCGCCGTGGCTGGCCGACGGGGACGTCGTCGTGGTCACCTCGAAGGTCGTCTCGAAGACCGAGGGCGCCCTGGTGCACGTCGGTGCCGACGAGGACCGTGAGGTCGCGCGGCAGCGTGCGATCGACGACGAGACCGTGCGGGTGGTGGCCCGCCGGGGCCCGCTGAAGATCGTGGAGACCCGGCACGGCTGGGTGGTCGCCGCAGCCGGCATCGACGCCTCCAACGTGGCCGCCGGCCAGCTCGTCCTGCTCCCCCGCGACGCCGACGCCTCGGCCCGGTCACTGCGCTCCGCGCTCCTCGACCTGCTGGGCGTCACCGTGGCCGTCGTCGTCAGCGACACCTTCGGCCGCACCTGGCGCGAGGGCCTGACCGACGTGGCCGTCGGGTCGGCCGGCATCCCGGCCCTCCTGGACCACCGGGGGGACGTCGACGCACACGGCAACCGGCTGGAGACCACCCAGGTGGCCCTCGTCGACGAGCTCGCCGGTGCCGCCGACCTGGTCAAGGGCAAGCTCGCCGGCGTGCCGGTGGCGGTGGTCCGCGGGGTGCCCTTCGCCGCACCGCCGGAGGACGTCGGCACCCGGCCGCTCGTCCGCCTCGGGCCCGGCGACCTCTTCGCGTACGGCACCCGGGACCTGGTCGGCGCCCGCCGGCCGGTCGCGGACCAGGCCCCCCGCCCGGGCGGGGTCGAGGCCGTCGCAGCGGCGTTCCGGGTCGCCACGGCAGCGCTGCCCGAGTTCCCCGTGGTCTTCTCCTACGGCGGTGCGGACGACGGCGTCGTCGACGTGCACCTGACCGACGCGGTGTCCACCACGACGGCGGTCAACCTGGGCGCGCTGGTCGGGGCGGCCCTGGTGCAGCTGCACGCCGAGGGGTGGGCCACCCGCTGGGAGCCGGTGGGGACGCCCGGCGGGTCGTCGCTGGTCGGTCGGGTGCGGCTGGGGTCGCCGGCCTGAGTCAGCTGCGGAAACCCTGCTCCATCGCGGCGCCCAGGGCCTCCCGCCAGCCCCGTCGCGACGGCAGACCGGCTGCCTCCCAGGCAGACCCGTCGAGGACCGACCAGGCCGGACGCGGCGCAGGCCGGAGGAACTCGGCCGACGTGGTCGCGAGGACCCGCGAGGGATCAGCTCCCAGCTCCTGGAAGACGGCCTGCGCGAGACCGTGCCAGCTGACCTGGCCGGTGTTCGTCCAGTGCAGGACGGGCGGTGCCTCGCCGGCGACACCGAGCGCGATGAGCCCCTCGGCGAGGTCTGCGGACCAGGTGGGGCAACCCACCTGGTCCGCGACCACGGAGACCGTGTCCCGCTCGGTCTCCAGTCGGGACATCGTCGCGACGAAGTTGCCTCCATGGCGTCCGTACACCCACGCGGTCCGGACGACCGACGCGTCGCCCCCCACCGCGGCGACGGCCTTCTCGCCCGCTGCCTTGGTCCGTCCGTACGCCGAACGCGGCGCTACAGGCGCGTCCACCGGATACGGCTCGGTGGCCTCGCCGTCGAAGACGTAGTCCGTGGAGACGTGCAGCAACCGTCCCCGACCGGCGATCTCCTCGGCGATCCAGCCGGGTGCGTACCCGTTGACGAGGAGCGCGGTCGCCTCGTCGGTCTCCGCCGCGTCCACGGCGGTGTACGCAGCCGCGTTGACCACCACCGCCCGGTCGTGCCGGACGTCGTCGAGCCAGGACCGCACGCCGCCTCGGACGGACCCTTCGACGGTGAGGTCCATCTCGGCCCGACCGACGGCCGTGACCGACTCACCGCGCATCTGCAGTGTCGCCACCAGGTCGCGACCGAGCTGTCCACGGGCGCCGACGACGAGCCAGGCGTTGCTCACGAGCGGGCGGTGGCGGCTGCGTTCTTCAGCGGCTCCCACCAGGCCCGGTTGTCCCGGTACCACTGCACCGTCAGCGCCAGACCGTCCTCGAAGGACATCCGCGGGGCGTAGCCCAGGGCGCCGGTCTTCGAGTAGTCGACCGAGTAGCGGAGGTCGTGCCCGCCGCCGCGGGGGTCGACGATCTCCTGGACGGAGGACCAGTCGCGGCCAGTCGCCTCCAGCAGCTTCTCGGTGAGCTCGCGGTTCGACAGCTCCCGCCCGCCGCCGATGTTGTAGTACTCGCCCGGCGCGCCCTTCTCGACGACGAGCTGGATGCCCCGGCAGTGGTCGTCGACGAAGAGCCAGTCGCGGACGTTCGCACCCTCGCCGTAGAGCGGCACCGTGTGACCGTCGAGCAGGTTGGTCACGAAGAGCGGGATCACCTTCTCCGGGAAGTGGTAGGGCCCGTAGTTGTTGCTGCACCGGGTGATCGAGATGTTCAGCCCGTAGGTCTTGGCGTAGGCCCGGGCGATCAGGTCGCTGCCGGCCTTGGCCGCCGAGTAGGGCGAGTTGGGCTCGAGGACGTGGTCCTCGACCCAGGAGCCCTCGTCGATGGAGCCGTAGACCTCGTCGGTGGACACGTGCACGACCCGGCCGATGCCGTGCCGGAGCGAGGCCTCGAACACCTGCTGGGCGCCGAGCACGTTGGTCAGGACGAACTCCGCCGCACCGGTGATCGAGCGGTCCACGTGGGACTCGGCAGCGAAGTTCACCAGGACGTCGTGCCCGGGGAGAGCGGCGTCGAGGTCGGCCGGGACGCAGATGTCGCCCTGCACGAAGCGGTAGCGCGGGTTGTCGGCGACCGGGGCGAGGTTCGCGAGGTTGCCGGCGTAGGTGAGCTTGTCGAAGACCGTCACCTCGGCGTCCTCGTAGCCCGGGTAACCGCCGGAGAGCATGGTCCGGACGTAGTGGGAGCCGATGAAACCGGCTCCGCCGGTGACGAGGACGCGCATGGGGAGAAGGTAGTGGGCAGGGCGGACGGTGACTCTCAGAGCAACGAACGTCACTCTGAGGGTTGAGGGCGCACCGGCTCGACCGTGTCAGCAGCTGCCGGCCGACCGTAGGGTCGGACCATGCGCGGGATCATCCTGGCCGGTGGCACCGGCAGCCGTCTGTTCCCGATCACCCAGGCGGTCAGCAAGCAGCTGATGCCCGTCTACGACAAACCGATGGTCTACTACCCCCTCTCCACCTTGATGATGGCCGGGATCCGGGACGTGCTCGTCATCACCACCCCGAGCGACAGCGCCGCCTTCGAGCACCTGCTCGGCGACGGGTCGCGACTGGGCATGACGATCGAGTACGCCGTCCAGCCCGCCCCTGAAGGACTCGCCCAGGCATTCGTGATCGGGTCGGACTTCATCGGCGACCAGTCCGTCGCCCTCGTTCTCGGCGACAACATCTTCTACGGCGCTGGGCTGGGCACCGCACTGTCCCGGCTCCCCGAGCCTGATGGCGGTCACGTCTTCGCCTACCACGTCGCGAACCCGAGCGAGTACGGCGTCGTGGAGTTCGACGCGGCCGGTCGGGTGCTCTCGATCGAGGAGAAGCCCGCCCACCCCAGGAGTTCCTACGCCGTCCCGGGCCTCTACTTCTACGACAACGAGGTGGTCGAGATCGCCAGGTCGATCGCTCCCAGCGCTCGGGGAGAACTCGAGATCACCGCGGTCAACGAGCACTACCTCCGGCAGGGGCGACTCACCGTCACCGCACTCGACCGGGGAACGGCCTGGTTGGACACCGGGACGTTCGCCTCGCTCCGCCAGGCGACGGAGTTCGTCTCCGTCGTCGAGGAGCGCCAGGGTCTGAAGATCGGTTGCATCGAGGAGGTGGCCTGGCGCAACGGCTGGCTGGACGACGACGGGCTCCGATCGGCCGCAGGACCCCTGGGCAAGAGCGGTTACGGCGACTACCTCCTCGGGCTGCTCGCCCCGTGAACATCCGTGAGCTGAAGGTGCCCGACAGCTACGTGCTGGACCTGACCCCGCACGGCGACAGCCGGGGTCGGTTCACCGAGTGGTACCGAGCCGACGTGCTCGCCGAGGCCACCGGTTTCGGGCTGACCCTCGCCCAGGCCAACCACTCCGTGTCCGCCCGTGGCGTGCTGCGCGGCGTGCACTTCGCGCTGGTCCCGCCCGGTCAGGCGAAGTACGTCTACTGCCCCAGCGGGAAGATCCTCGACGTCATCGTGGACATCCGGGTGGACTCCCCCACCTTCGGCACCGTGGACGCCGTCGAGCTCGACAGCGAGAACCCGAAGGCCGTCTACCTCTCCGAGGGCCTGGGGCACGCGTTCGTGTCGCTGGCGGACAACACCTCGGTGACCTACCTGGTCTCCAGCGGCTACTCCCCCGGCCGGGAGTTCGGCATCGACCCCATGGACCCCGACCTGGCCCTGCCCTGGCCCACCGACGTCGAGTTCGAGCTGTCGGCCAAGGACACCGCCGCACCCACGTTGGCCGAGGCCCGCGAGCAGGGTCTGCTGCCCACGATGGAGCAGTGCACCGCGCGCTACGAGGAACTGCGCGCTCAGAACCGCCGGTAGTCCGTCGGGGCCATCCGCGGGCCGCGCTTGGGGGGCATCGTCCCGCCGACCCCGAGCAGCCTCACGACCCGCTGGCGATGGCCCCGCCAGGGCTCCAGCAGCTCGAGCATGCCGGCGTCGTCGGTCTTCCGGCCCGCCAGCGACCAGCCCACCAGGTTCTTCAGGTGGTAGTCGCCGGTGCTCACCTGGTCGGGGCAGCCGATGGCCCGCTGGGCCACCTCGGCCGCCGTCCACACACCGATGCCGGGGACCGACCGCAGCCGGCGCCGCAGGTCCTCGCAGTCGGTGTGGTCGTCGCACTCCAACCGGGACGCGACGCCCGCCACCGCCAGGAGGGCGCGACGCCGGGCGCCGTCCAGACCGCAGCGGTGCCACTCCCAGTCGGTGACCGCCCGCACCCGCTCGGCCGGGGGCACGACCCGCATCCCCGCCGGGGCCGGCCCGGGGGCGGGCTCCCCCGCGAGCTGCAGGAGCTGCTTCCAGGTGCGGTGCGCCTCGATGCCGGTGACCTTCTGCTCCAGCACCCCGGGCAGCAGGGCGTCCCAGACCCGCCCCGTGCTGCCGATCCGCAGCCACGGTGAGCTCCGGTGCAGCCGGTCGACCAGCGGGTGCAGGTGAGCGGCGAACCCCTCGGGCCGGTCGTCGGCCCCCAGCCAGCGGGGGACGACGTCGACCGCCCACTCCGCACCCGGGCCCCACGCCTGGGCGCTGACCAGACCGGCGTGCACCGTGATGCGCACGGTGGCCGGTCCCACCGGGGTCGACGTCGTCCGCCAGGCGGCCCCGTCGGCCGTGTACTGCAGCGTGGGGTCGCCGTGACCGCGCCGGTGCGGGGACAGCGCGCGACGGACGTCCAGGGGCCAGTCCGGCCGCCAGGTCGCCTCGCGCGGTGTCTGGACCGTCGTGGTCAGGTCAGCTCCCTCGGGTCAGCGCGGCGCCATCCGCAGGGCGCCGTCCATCCGGATGACCTCGCCGTTGAGGTAGCCGTGCCGCACGACGTCCAGCGCCAGCTCGGCGTAGTCCGACGGACGGGCCAGCCGCTTGGGGAAGGGTATGCCCGCGGACAGGCTGGCCCGCGCCTCCTCCGACAGCCCGGCGACCATCGGGGTGTCCACCAGCCCGGGGGCGATGGTGCACACCCGGATGCCGACGCCGGACAGGTCGCGGGCAGCCGGCAGGGTCATGCCGACGACACCGCCCTTGGACGCGGCGTAGGCGATCTGGCCGATCTGGCCGTCGTAGGCCGCGATCGAGGCGGTGTTGACGATCACGCCGCGCTCGCCGTCCTCGTCGGGCTCGGTGGTCGCCATCGCCGCCGCGGCCAGCCGGAGCACGTTGAACGTGCCGACCAGGTTGACCATCACGGTCTTGCTGAACACGTCCAACGGGTGCGCGGTGCCGTCGCGGCCGACGGTGCGCTGCGCCCAGGCGATGCCGGCGCAGTTGACCGCGATCCGCAGCGGACGGTCCTTGCCGGTGGCGTCGGCGATCGCAGCCTGGACCGACGCCTCGTCGGTCACGTCGGTGCGGACGAACGTGGTGTGCCCGCCGAGCTCCGCGGCCAGGGCCTGCCCGCGGTCCTCCTGCAGGTCCATGATCGTCACGGCCACGCCCTCGGCCGTCAGGGCCCGGGTCGTGGCCTCCCCGAGGCCGGAGGCCCCGCCGGTCACGACTGCTGCCACGTCGAGGTTCTTCATGACCGGCAGGTTAGCGAGCGTTCACGTCAGCTGTAGCGACCGGGGAAGCGCTCCTCGGCCGCGGCGAGCAGCTGCTTGACCCGTTCGGCGTCCCCGACCGGGCAGACCATGGTGACGTCCGCGGTGTGCACGACGACGCTGTCCCGGACCCCGACGAGGGCGACGAGGTGGTCCGGGTCGTCGGACAGGACGACGTTCCCGCTGCTGTCCAGGGCCACCACGAGACCGCGGGTCGCGTTGCCGGCGTCGTCGGTGTCCAGGGTGCCGGCCAACGCCGGCCAGGAGCCGACGTCGAGCCAGTCGACGTCCAGGTCGACGACCAGCACCCGGCCGAGCTCGGCCGCCGCCGGCTCCAGGACCGCGTAGTCCACGCTGATCTTCGGCAGGGTCGGGAAGACCTCGGCCAGGGTCGCCGCCCGGTCGGTGGACGCCACGATCCGCCGCAGCCCCTCGGCGGACTCGGGCAGGTGCTCGGCGAGGGCGTCCAGCACCGTCTGGGCGCGCCAGACGAACATGCCGGAGTTCCACACGTACTCCCCCGACGCGAGGTACTGCTCCGCCGTCTCCCGGTCCGGCTTCTCCCGGAAGGACGCGGCTTCGGCGGCACCCGCGACCTCGGTCGGCGCACCCTTCTGCACGTAGCCGAAGCCGGTGGCCGGGGACGTCGGGGTGATGCCCAGCGTGACCAGCGCCCGGGGCCGGACCGCGAGGCAGTCGTAGGCCGTGCGGAGGGCATCGGCGAACCGCTCGACCGGTCGGATGACGTGGTCGGCGGAGACCACCGCCAGCTCGGCGTCGGGATCGACATCGGCGACCAGGGCCGCCGCGAGCCCGACCGCGTTCGCGGTGTCCCGGGCCACCGGCTCCAGGATCAGCCGGTCCGCGCCGAGCTCGGGCAGCGCCGCCCGGACCATGTCGCCGTAGCGGGCGGCGGTGCACACCCAGATCTGCTCGGTGGGCAGCACGGCCTGCAGCCGGGTGAAGGCCTCGGCGAGCAGGCTGTGCGCGCCGCCGTCGTCCTCGGCGACGACGTCCAGGAGCTGCTTGGGGCGGGCGGCCCGGGACAACGGCCAGAGCCGGGTCCCGGACCCGCCGGCCATGATGACTGCGTGCCTCACGGGGTGCCTCTCCTCAGGGGGTGGGGGGTGGTGGGTCGAGGTGCTGCTGGGGCTGCGCGCCGGCGCCCACCCGGCTGCTCACGTAGGACACGAGCATCCGGGCCCCGAGACCGCCCCGCAGGAGCCAGCGCAACGGAGCGTGTCGACGCCGGGGGTACTGCCCTGACAGGTACCGCAACGCACTGGTGTGGTGCACGCGCTGCATGCGGTGAGGTTCGCGCCGGGTGGCATGGCCCCCCTCGTGGACGACCACCGCGGACGGGGCGTAGACGTGCAGTCCGCCGGCACGGCCCAGCCGCTCGGCCAGGTCGACGTCCTCGAAGTACATGAAGTAACCGGGGTCGAACCCGCCCACCGCGTGGAACGCCTCGAGGTCCACCAGGAAACAGGACCCCGACAACCATCCCGCCTGGCGCTCACGGGGGGCCTCCCGTTCCCGGCGGTACCGGGCCGTCCAGGGGTTGGCCGGCCACACCCAGCCGAAGACCGCGTGCCCGATCCCCGTCCCGAGAGCCGGCAGATCACGGGCCGACGGGTACAGCGCCCCGTCCGGGGTCCGGATCGCAGGTCCGACCGTGGCCGCACGCGGCCAGCGAGCAGCGACTGCCAAGAGCTCGTCGACAGCCCCCGGCTCGAAGACGATGTCGGGATTCGCGACCAGCGCCCACCCACGGCGCACGTCGGCGAGCCCGGCGTTGGCAGCGGCCCCGTACCCGACGTTGCCTCCCACCTGGAGGAGACGGACGTCGCGGCGCGATGCAGCCGCTGCCTCGGGCGCTCCGTCGTGCGAGCCGTTGTCGGCCAGCACGACGTCCACCGGTGACGCGGTGGCGGCGCCGAGGCTGTCGAGGAAGGCGTCCAAGGAGTCACCCGGGGAGTAGGTCACCGCCACGACCCGCAGGCTGCCGGTCATCGCTTCCCCCTCGCCCGACGCCACCAGGGGCCACGCCCTGCGACAGCGCGGTAAGCGGACAGGTGGCTGTCCGCGGCGCGCGCCCAGGTGAACTCCGCCGCACGCGACTCCGCCGCCTCCGCCAGGCGCTCCCGCTCGGCCCGGTCACCGAGGAGCCGGGTGAGTCCACCGGCGATCGAGTCCTGGTCGACGTCGCAGTAGGCGACGGCGTCACCCCCCACCTCGGGGAGGGCGAGCCTCCGGGTGGTCAGCACAGCAGCACCGCACGCCATGGCCTCGAGGACCGGGAGGCCGAACCCCTCCCCCAGGCTGGGGTAGGCCACGACCTCGGCTCCTCCGAGGAGACCGGGCAGATCGGACAGGGGGAGGTAACCCGGGCGGACCACCGTCAGCCGGTCGGGGACCGCGGCCACCGCGTCGTCCACGCCGGTGTCCCACCCCGCGCCCCCGGCGAGGACCAGAGCCGGTGGATCCGGATCGTCAGCCACCGCCCGGGCCCAGGACCCCACCAGCGCCGGGACGTTCTTGCGCGGCTCGATGGTGCCGAGGAAGGCCACCCATCGCCGCCCGACGAGACCCAGACGTGCTGCCACGCGTGCCACGACCTCGGCCGACGGTGCGTGGAAGACGGTGGTGTCCACGCCGTGCAGAGCGACCGCCGTCTTATTTGCGTCCACCCCTGCCAACCGCACCACCTCTGCCCGGGTCGCCTCGGAGGGCACCACGATCCTGGCCGCCAGCCGGCCGGCCACCCGGGTGGCCACGCGGAAGAAGCGGGCCTTGACCGGCGAGTGGAGGCCGGGATCGGAGAAGAAGGTGGCGTCGTGGAGCGTCACGACGACGGGCACCGTCGCGACCAGGGGCATCGTGTAATGGGGGCTGTGCACGACGTCGGCGCGCACACGACGGGCGAGCAGCGGCATCCCCAGCTGTTCCCACACCAGTCGCACAGCCGGTCGGGAGGCCCAGCCCGGTGCGCACACCACCCGCGCCTGGGGGACCGCGGCCGCGAAGCTCTCCCGGTCGTGCTGCTGGGTCACCAGGACGAGGTCGACGTCGAGCGTCCCGAGCTCGGGCAGCAGGGCGTCGAGGTAGCGACCCACGCCGCCTCGGTCCACCGGCACCGCGGTCGCGTCGACGAGGACCCGCACGGTCACGGAGGGCTCACCACCCGGACCACCCTAGGGCCCGGGCGTGCCCGGACCGGGACCGGCACCGGCTCGCCCCGGCTAGGTTCGAGGCATGCCCGATGCTCCCGACCTGCGGGTCGCCATGACCGTGGAACAGTGCTGGCAGCCTGCTCCGGGAGGGTCCGGGACCTACATCCGGGAGCTCCTGCGCGCCTACGCCGCCTCGGGTGACGTCGACGTCCGAGGCGTCGCTGCTTGGCACCGCCAGGGCCCGTCGGACGGTCCCCTCGGTGTTCCCGTGACCCGGATTCCGCTGCCCCGTCAGGCGCTGTACCGGGGCTGGCAGCTGCTCCGACGACCCGAGGTGGGCCGTCGTCGAGACGTCGTCCATGCCACCACCTGGGCCGTCCCGGGTCACCGGGCACCGCTGGTGGTCACCGTGCACGACCTGGCCTTCCGACATGATCCCGACCACTTCACACCCCACGGCGTGGCGTTCTTCGAACGAGGCCTCGCGATCACCCGGGACGAGGCCACGGCCGTCGTGGTCCCCTCCGAGGCGACCGCCCTCGACTGCGAGGCGGCCGGCATCGAGAGGGCCCGTCTGCACGTCGTCCTGCACGGTGTGCGAGCCGTGGCCCCGAGCCCGGCTGCCGTCGAGGCCTTCCGCGCGCGCCACGGACTGGAACGGCCCTACGTCATGTGGGCGGGCACCCGCGAGCCCCGCAAGAACCTCCCACGACTGGTGGCGGCCTTCGGTGCGGCCGTGCGGCAGGGGGCGGACGTCGACCTCGTGCTGGTCGGTCCGGACGGTTGGGGGAAGGAGCGCGACCGGCTCAACGGCACCGCCGAGGACCGGGTGCACGTCCTGGGACGGGTCACGGCCGAGGACCTGGCGGCGGCTTACGCCGGCGCCCGGGTCTTCTGCTACCCCTCGCTGAGAGAGGGCTTCGGCATGCCCGTCTCGGAGGCCATGGCCCACGGGACGGCTGTCGTCACCTCACGGGGGACCGCGATGGAGGAGGTGGCCGCGGGCGCGGCCGTCCTGGTGGACGCCGAGGACGAGGACGACATCGCCCGCGGCCTGCTGGACGCCCTGGACCCGGGCAGTCACGCAGTTCTCACGGCGCGGTCACGTGTTCGTGCTGCGCAGCTGGACTGGACACGGGCTGCCCGAGAGACCCTCGCCGTGCTGGACGGGGCAGCCGGCCGCCGCTGACGGACGACCGGCCCCCAGCATCACGTCGCGCGCACGAGCTCCATGTCGTGGGCGACCATCCGCGACACCACCTCGGCGAAGTCGACGGTCGGCGACCAACCCAGCTCGAGCCTCGCCCGGGAGGCATCACCGAGCTGCTCAGGAGCGTCCGACGGTCGGGCGAAACGGGGGTCCAGGGTGACCAGGGGCTCCCAGTCCTCGATCCCGGCAGCCTCGAAGGCCGCCGCGACGAAGTCGCGCACGCTGTGCGCCACGCCGGTGGCGACGACGTAGTCGCCCGGGCTCTCGTGCCGTGCAGCACGCACCATGGCGTCGACGTAGTCCGGTGCCCATCCCCAGTCCCGCCGCGCATCCAGGTTCCCCATGGACAGCTCGGTCTGCCGCCCCACCGCGATGCGGGCCACGCCGGCAGTGATCTTCCGGGTCACGAACGCCTCGGGCCGCCGCGGCGACTCGTGGTTGTAGAGGATGCAGCTGGTGGCGTGCAGTCCGCGGAGGCGGTAGACCCCGACCAGGTGGTGGGCGTAGGCCTTGGCGGCACCGTACGGAGTCACCGGGCGGATCGGGGTGCCCTCGGTCTGCGGCAGCTCGTCGGCCCAGCCGAAGACCTCCGCGCTGGACGCCTGCACGAAGCGGACCGAGTGGCCCGAGCGCTCCTGCAGGTCCAGCGCGCCCTTGAGGAGGTGCCCGACGGCGACGCCGGTGACCTGAGCCGTGAGCGAGGGCTCGGCCCAGGACAGGGCGACCGAACTCAGCCCACCGAGGTTGTAGACCTCTGTGGGCTCGACGTTCGCAATCAGCTGCTCGAGGTCCTGGCCACGGGTGAGGTCCCCCACGTGAGCGTGGACGCCGTCCGGGAGGGCAGAGGCAGCTGCCTCACCCTCCCGGACGAGCGCGTGCACCTCGGCGCCCTCGGCGAGCAGCTGCTCGACGAGGTAGCTCCCGTCCTGGCCGGTGGCCCCCGTGAGCAGGACCCGCGTGCGGGTCACCGGCCGGCGAGCTTCTTCTGCTCGGCGACGTCGGAGTCCACCATCATGGTGACGAGCTCCTCGAAGCCGACCTTGGGCGTCCAGCCGAGCTGTTCGCGGGCCTTGGCCGGGTCCCCGATCAGCAGGTCGACCTCGGCCGGGCGGAAGAAGCGCGGGTCCTGGAAGACCTTGTCCTCCCACTCCTCGATCCCGACCCGCTTGAAGGCGACGTCCAGGAGCTCGCGGATGGAGTGGGTCTCCCCGGTCGCAACGACGTAGTCGTCGGCCTCGTCCTGCTGCAGCATCCGCCACATCGCATCGACGTAGTCGCCGGCGAAGCCCCAGTCGCGCTTGGCGTCCAGGTTGCCCAGGGCGATCGTGTCCTGCAGACCCAGGGAGATGCGCGCGACGGCCTGGGTGACCTTCCGGGTGACGAACTCGGGGCCGCGCCGGGGGGACTCGTGGTTGAAGAGGATGCCCGAGGAGGCGTGCATCCCGTAGGACTCCCGGTAGTTGATCGTCATGTAGTGCCCGTAGACCTTGGCGACGCCGTAGGGCGAACGCGGCCACAGCAGCGTGCTCTCCCGCTGCGGGACGTCCTGGACCTTCCCGAACATCTCCGAGCTCGAGGCCTGGTAGAAGCGCACCTTGGACATGTCGTTGCCCGAGTGCAGCCGAGTGGCCTCCAGGACGTTCAGGACGCCGAGGCCGGTGACGTCGGAGGTCAGCTTCGCGTTCTCCCACGAGTAGGCCACGAAGGAGATGGCCCCCAGGTTGTAGACCTCGTCGGGCTGGGCCTCACCGAACGCACGCAACAGGCTCGCGAGGTCGGTGATGTCGCCGGTGAGGAGCTTGACGTCCGGCACCGTCCGGCGGACCAGGTCGACCTTGGGGTTGTTCTGGCCCCGGATCAGGCCGTAGACCTCGTAGCCCTTCGAGAGCAGGAGCTCCGAGAGGTACAGGCCGTCCTGGCCGGTGATGCCGGTGATGAGTGCGCGCTTCATGTGTCCTTCGTCCGTCGGCGTCCAGATCGCGGGCTAGCGTAACCGGGTCATCACGCACGACCCCGACATCTCGACGGCTGCTCCCGGAGGTCCCGTGCGCATCGGCTTGGACGCAACCCCGCTCCTCGGGCAACGAAGTGGGGTGGGGCGTTACGTCGACGGTCTGGTCGACGGGCTCGCTGGGATGCCGGACGGCCCCGAGACGCTGTTGACCCTGTTCAGCCTGCGCGGCCAGGTCCCACTCCCTCCGACGGAGCAGATCCACCCCGCACCTCGACGACTCCCAGCCCGCCTGCTCCGCCAGGCCTGGGCCCGTTCGTCGTGGCCACCGGCAGAGATGCTCACCGGCCGAGTGGACGTCTTCCACGGGACGAACTTCATGGTGCCGCCGACGCAGCGGGCGGCTGGCGTGTTGACCGTCCACGACCTCGCCTACCTGAGGTTCCCCGACACGGTGACCGGAGATGCCGTGCACTACCGGTCGCTGGTCCCGCGGGCCCTCGACCGCGGTGTGCACGTCATCGCCGTGACCCAGGCCATGGCTGACGAGATCACGGACACCTACCGCCTCTCGCCGGAACGCGTCTCGGTGGCGCACCACGGTGTCGATCCCTCGTGGGGGTCCGCTCGTGCACCGGACGTCCACCTGCGAGACCGGCTCGGCCTCCCGGACCGCTACCTGGTCTTCGCGGGGAACTTGGAGCCACGGAAGAACCTGGGAGTGCTCGTGAGGGCCCACCACGCAGCCCGCTGCCAGTCCTCGTCCGTCCCGCCGCTCGTGCTCATCGGCCCTGCCGGGTGGGGGGATCGATGGCAGGGAGACCCGCCCGATGCCCGGGACGTCCTGTTGCCGGGGTACCTCGCCGAGGCCGACCTGCAGGCCGTGGTGGCTGGTGCCACCGCCCTGTGCATGCCGTCGACCTACGAGGGATTCGGACTCCCCGTCGTCGAAGCCATGGCCACCGGTGTGCCGGTCATCGCGAGCGACATCCCCGCGCACCGTGAGGTCGGAGGCGACCAGTTCCTGCGCATCGACGCCCATGACACGGACGCCTGGGCGCATGCGCTCCTCCACCCCGAGCTGTCGCCCGGTACTGCCACCTCTCGGAGGGAGAGAGCGAGCACCTTCACGTGGTCGGCGTCAGCCGCCGACCACGTGAACGCCTACGTGACCGCGGTCCGAGCCCACCGGTCCTGACGCCAGCGCGGGCCTGGTTGCTAGTAGCGGCGCACAGCCCGCTGCACGTACTCCGGGCTGGAAGCGATGAGGGCGACCACGTCGATGTCCCCCCGGCCGGACAACGACTCGGAGAAGATCGCCCGGCCGACGGGGTCCACGCCCCGTCCCAAGAGGGCCACGTAGTACTGGTTCAGGCGCATCTCGCGTGCCTCAGCCGAGGTGGAGACTGCCAACACCACCGCGGTGCGACCCAGGTCTGTCACCCGCTGGTTCCAGTAGCCACGCTCGTCGGCGTTGGCACTCCGGCCCAAGAGGGAGCCGTACAGGCCGTCCACCCAAGCGAGGCCACCCCCCTGCGACATGACCGATTCGGGCACCGACCACACAGCAGCAGTGAAGTCGTTGGGGTTGCCGCCGTTGCGCAGGAACGCCAGCCAGTACTCGGCTCCACCCGGGTCCGGTGCCCGTCGGAGCCCGAGTGCGTAGGTGGTGCGGATCATCTGCCGGAACCGGTCGTCGGAGGCCGCGAAGCCGCGAGCGACGGTCAGGGGGTCGACGCCAGCATCGAGCTGAGCCGTCCAGTAGTTCACCCCGCCGGTGTCACCCGCACGCCCGAGCACGTCGGCGTAGAGAGCCGTGGCGACGGAACGGTTCTGGGACGACGGAAAGGAGAACCAGTCGGACTTGAGGCCGAGAGCCGACCGGATCTGGTTGCCGGTGTAGGTCCTCTGCCCGTTGGCCCACGTGACCGTGACCTGCAGGGCTCGGCCACCGTCTGCACCCAGTCCGTTCGCCTGCGTGACCTGCAACCCGCTGACGCCGGCCAGACTCAGACGGGCCGACACGTCGGCGCGCGACATGGTCACCGTCCAGTTGTGGTTCGGGTTGCCGCTGGTCGCATCGCCGAGGTCTTCCACGGCGGGGAAGACACCTCCGGCCGTCCATCCCCCGGTCGAGGAACTGAACTCGGTTCGGACGATCGCCCCGTTACCGGACCGTCGCACCTGGCCGGTCGTGGCGTTGATGGCGGAGTCCGTGCGGCTGTCCTCCAACCAGGCCACCGCGCCCCCACTCGGCTGCGTGTAGGCCCCGCCGTAGACCTGGCAGCTGGTCGTGTCACAGGTCTTGGCGTACGAGGTCCACTGGGAAGAGAGTGCATAACTCCGTGCTGCCACCGCCTGCACCTTGAGGGCCTCCATGCCCCGGCCCGCGCCGGCAGATCCCCAACCCGCGGGCATCTCCCTGGGGACCACGCCGCGAAGGTAGTCGTCCACCGGCACGTTGTTCACGGTGGTCTGGAAGCCGCCGCCGTCGACGACGGTCATGGAACCGCGGTAGGCGCGAACTTGGCTGCCCTCGCACGAACGGATCTCCCCGGTGACCGTGGCGCCGCTACCCACAGTGCTGGCAGCGGCCCAAGCTCGCCACGGTCCGGCGCAAGTGTCCCCGACGGTCACCTCGAAGGTGTTGGTGGCCACGCCACGGAGGCGCACCACACCCGCGTTCACCGGAACGCCGTTGACGGCCAGGCCCGGCCCAGTCAGGACGGTCTCCCGGTTCCTCGTACCCAGGAGTTCCACGCTGACGACGGGGTTCCCCGCGTCAGCTGCCTGCCTCGTCCCTCCGTAGTACAGATCGAGGATGGTCTGGTACCCGGCGCCGCGATCAACGGCGTAGCCGTAGGCACCCCACTGGCTCATCCCCCGTCCGTGCCCGTACCCGTGCCCGGTGATCGTGATGTCGCCCGGAGCCGCGGCCGCGGGCTGCACGCCGGTGGCGATCACCGACACGGCGACCAGCCCGAAGGCGAGGACCCGCAGCAGGGCGGCGAGCCGGAGGCGCAGTACTACAGACATCGTTGGGGGCACCCCTGAGTGTCGAGAGCGGCAGACCCCGCCTCGCGACGAGGGTCGAAGCCGATCCGACGCACACAGCGTCAGGAACGGCCCACCTGCTCCGTCGACATCGCCCCTGTGCGCCTTGACCGGGGGCGGCCGAAGTCACCCGGTGGGGGTGGGCTGATCCCGCTGGCTCACGTGCTCGAAGAGGGAGCTGTAGGCGTCGATCGTGCGCTCGGCACCGTAGACAGCTCGCGTGGCCGCCGCCCCGGACACCCGGTCGGGCGGCGTCTCCTGCAGTTCCTGGAGAGCACGCGCGACGGCTCCGGGGTCGCGGGGCGCGACGACCCGCCCGAAACCGGTGGCCTGGACGGGGATGCGCACTCCCGGGATGTCGCTGGCCAACGCCGGCACGCCGGTCATCATCGCCTCCACCTGGACGATGCCGAAAGCCTCGAAGGAGTTGACCGACGGGAGCGCGAAGACGTCCAACGAGGCGTACAGGTCAGCGAGTTCGGCATCGGGCAGGAAGCCGAGCAGTCGCACGCGATCGTCCTCCCCCACCGCCTTGCGGACGCGGTCCACGACACTCCCCCCGGCGACCTTCGTGTGGTCGCCGGCGATGAGCAGTCGCGCAGCCGGATCGGCCAGCTGCCTGAAGCCCTCGACGAGGTACTCCAGGCCCTTCTCCTCGACGATGCGGCCGACGAAACCCACGTGCATGCCCGGCCCGTCCCGGTACGTGGGTGCCCCTCCGGAACGATCCAGACAGGCGGGGGCGATGGGCTCGGTCTTGCCAGCCATCTCAGGTCCCAGCCGGGAGTGGTCCGCGTAGTCCTGACTCGAGGGGACGACGGTCACGCTCCGGCGCATGGCCAGAGCGGACGACCTGTCCATGATCGTCTGCTGGAGCCGGTCCACCGCCGTCGCGGTCATGGACACGTCGCACTGGTAGGTCAGGACCATGGGGGTGTCGCGAACGAGGAGCGCCACCGCGCCTGCCTCCAGGAGGGGCATGTGCAGGTTCAGGACCTTGGACCGCCGTGCCGCGCGCGCGACGGCGACCGGGAAGGACGGACTGACGACTCCCTTGCCCACCCGAGCCAGGACCGGGGTCCGGTGGACCTCGACACCGTTGACCACCTCCCTGGACGGCAAGCTCGGGTCGTGCCTGGTCGTGATCACGACGACGCGCTGTCCCCGAGCCACCAGGCCCTCGGCCACGACCCGGGCGGCCTCGGTCAACCCACTCACGTACGGGGCGTAGTAGGTCAGACCCATCACGAGGTCGATGTCTCTCACAGACTCACGGGACACGTTCGACACCTGTCATCTCGATCCAGTTCAGGGCATCCGAGCCCGCAGGCACGGTGGCAGTCACGGACACGACGAGGGTCTGCTCCCTGGGCGCCAGGGCGAACTCGACTGCTTCCGGCACGGCAGTCAGGGCCGGGAGGTCTTGCCCGGGGTTGTCTGGCGCCGTGAGCCCCACTGAGAGAGCCGCCGCGGACTCGGCACGCACGGTGAGTGCAACCCCGTCTGTCGAGTCAGGAGAACGCACCAGGAGGACCTGGGCGTCTCCGAGCGTGGTGAACCCCCCATCCGGACGAACCCCCGTGTTCCACGTGTCCAGGCCGAAGGGCGCGGCCATCACCGCGTCTCCTCGGCTCAGGTCCAAGAGCCGGAAGCGGTCGTTCGCGTACACGACGACACCGGGGTCGGCGTCGACCTGTACGCCGCCCCCGACCAGCCAGTAACGGTCGACCCTGCCGTCCCAGAAGGACTGCGTGCGGAAGTAGTCCGACCTGACCGAGGGGTACTCCACATCCGGAAGGGGTTCGAGGGACAGGGCCAGCCACTGCTGCTCGAAGAAGCTGGGCACGACGACGGACACGTCCTCACCAGCCGAGCCACCGACGTCCTGCACCCAACCCACCGCATCCGAGAAGTCGGTGTCCACGTGCCGCGCCTGCATCTCGGCGGGTGTCAGCAGTGCAGCCGCAGACGACCTCGTGTTGACACCCGCCCACACCGCGACGGGCACGGCAGCCAGGGCGATCAGCGCAGCTGCCCCGATCCTTCGCGGCAGCCGACTCCCACCCCCTGTGTCGGTCTCGACGACCGGCGTCCGCTGTCCCACGGAATCGCGAGCGACGCGCGGCTCCGAGGGGGTGGGGCGACCAGACCCGTTCAGCCGGGCCCACAGACGAGTACCGGCCGCCCCCCAGCCGGCGACGGCCGCGAACAGCAGGACCGGCACCGCGATCTCCAATGCCCGACGCTGGGTGTAGCCCACCCCGGTCACCGACAGGTAGGCGATGAACGGCACAGCCGCCGCGACGAACCCGATCCAGAGACCCCGATGAGGGCCGAGCACCACAGCGAGGAGGACGCCGAGCACGACGAGGCCAGCCAGAACCGGAGCAACGGAACTCGGCTCCAAGGCGTCTCCCAGCGGGCCGACCCCCACCAGCCGGCTCACGATGACCCCGATGGGGGCGTCGAGGAGCGCCCCGGGCAGCGACTCGGTGGCACCACCTCTGACCCCGGTGAGGGTCTGGTAGGCCCGGAGCCACGCGAGCGGCGCCAGCACGATGGCCCAGGCCACCACCCCGAAGGCCCTGACCGTGGCCTCTCGCAGCCCTCGACGGCGGAGGAGCGTGACAGCCACCAGGGCCGGGGCGATGAACGGTGTGTACTCGGAGTACGTCCCCAGCAGGGTCGACAGCATCAGTCCTGCCAGGACCAGGGGCACCCCCCGCCGTTCGACGGCGTTGGCGACACAGGCGAGGACCAACGGGACCAACGAGATCCCCAGCAAAGACGCAGCGTTCTGGTTGTAGAGCTGCTGGACGACGAGGGCCGAACTCGCCAGGACGATCCCGGCCGCGAGGCCGACGCCCCGCCGGAGACCCAGGACGGAGGCGGCCGCGATGCATCCCCCGGGGACGAGGAACACCCACAGGGTCATCCACGGGGTGAACGTGACGATCGGCGAAGTGCCGGTGACGACGTTCAAGGAAGCCTGGACCAGTTCCTGCCCCACCCGCATGGGGAAGGTGAGTGCCGAGACCGCAGGTCCATCGGCCGGGACTCCGTCTCCCACCTCGGGACCTGCGCCGATGACCGGCACGTCCAGGATGGAGTTGTCCTCCAACCAGCTGCTCACGGACACGTACCAGACCCCGTCGTTGCTCTGGTTCGGGCTCACCACCCGCGAGTCCTGCACCGCAGCCGTGGGGATCAGAGCGACCGCCGTGACCGGGATGGCGACAACGACTCCGGCCACCAACCAGGCAACAGCTCTCCGGTCGGCGAGACCTCGAACAGCCCCGCGTCTCACGGCCACCCCACCGAGGACCACGAGGAGCGCAGCCACCGCGACCAGACCCGTGCGGACGGAGAAGAAGATCCCCGTGGTGTGCAGCACCACGACCAGGAGCGAGGCACCCAGCAGGGGGGCCGCAGGCAGGAGCTTCCGGCGCACGTCCGGAGTGAGGACGCCGAGCAGGACGACGCCGACGATGGTCAGCAGGCCCCACGCGAGGCCCACCAGGACGACCGTCTGGGACATCAGGTCCTCTCTCTGGGGCTCAGATGGGGCTCGATCTGGCCTCGCTCGGTCGACAGGTGTACGCCGAGATCGTCTTCTGGGAGGTCCCGTCGGGCCTGGGTCGGACGGAGATCACACGGCCCCGACGACTGCTCCCGACGAGCCCCTGGATGGTAGATGCCGCGTCCGCTCGGTCTGCCCAACGCGCCGGTCAGACACTCCCGTGCCGCTGGACACGTCTCGCACCCGTCTGCCGCTGAGCACCTGCACACGGGTCGGGAGGACGCCGACACGACGTGTCGGCACAGACCCGCAGCAGGACGTGGTGGACCCGCGGTTCTGCAGATCTCGCGGACGGGGCAGCCGGGACGCCCGTGGTGCTCGGTCGAGGCCGTGATGCAGCGCCGACCCGGGGAAGTGGGCACTCGCGGCCGACCGGACGTCTTAGGATCGCCGAGTGTCTGCCGACGGTCCCTTCATCTCCTATGCACAGAACGCCGAGGACGTCGTCCTCTGGCGCGCGTTGGGGCAGGTGCCCGCGGGGCGGTACGTCGAGGTGGGCGCGAACCACCCCACGACCTCGTCGATCACCAGAGCGTTCTACGACAGGGGCTGGCGCGGCATAGAGATCGAGCCCGTCACCGCCTTCGTCGAGGCCTACCGGTCCGAGCGTCCCGGCGACACGGTCGTCCAGGCGGCGATCACGGCAGACGACGTGGACAGCGTCGTGGTCCACGTCGTCGCAGGAACCGGGCTGTCCACACTGGATGACTCGATCATCGAGAGACACCGAGCCGACGGCTGGGAGGCCAACGACGAGATCGTGCCGGCGCGCACGCTCGACGACGTCCTCGACGAACACCTGACCGTCCAGGATCCGATCCACTTCATGGTCGTGGACGTGGAGGGATCCGAGGCCACCGTGCTCGAGTCCGTCGACCTCGACCGCTGGCGCCCCTGGGTGCTGGTCGTCGAGGCCACCGCCCCGAACTCGACGACCCAGACCCACGCCGAGTGGGAGAGCATCGTCGTCGGAGCCGGCTACGAGTTCTGCCTGTTCGACGGCCTGTCGCGGTTCTACGTCGCAGCCGAACACGCCGCCGAGATGCGACCACACCTGGTCTCTCCCGCCAACCCGCTGGACGTCTTCGTCACGCACGACGCCGTGGTGGTCGAGGCCCGACTCCGGGACCAGGAAGCCCGCATCAC
This sequence comes from Geodermatophilus sp. Leaf369, assembly GCF_001424455.1. Taxonomy (NCBI): domain Bacteria; kingdom Bacillati; phylum Actinomycetota; class Actinomycetes; order Geodermatophilales; family Geodermatophilaceae; genus Geodermatophilus; species Geodermatophilus sp. Leaf369. The sequence goes on from NZ_LMQA01000003.1 coordinate 391,039, forward strand.
ACGACTCGAGCGCGAACGACGGGAAGCTCTCGAGGACCTCATCCGGTGGCGAGGCACCGTCCTCAGCCGCTGGGCGGCCGCCGCCTCCGGGGGCACCTCGACCAGCGGCGCACCCACGCACGAAGTCGTCCGGCTGCGCGAGGAGCTCGAAGCGATCAGAGAGACCGTCTCCTGGCGGGTCACGGCACCCCTCCGCACGGTGCAGAAGCGTCGTCTGGAAGGCCGCCGGTGAGCCCGGCGGCCGGGGTCCGATCAGCCCCCAGGAAGGACGCGGTGCACGCGCTCCAGCAACGCCTGCGGGCCGCGGCCCGAGCTCTCGGGTCGGCGACGGAGACCCAGACCGGGGACGACACCGCATCTGCCACCGCGCGCGTGTTCGGTTCCCTCGTGGACCAGGTGCACGCCAGTCGCGACGACGCCGACCTGTGGCTGCTCCTGACCGCCCTCACCGGCGCCTACCCGCTGCCCGACTTGTTCCTGGCCGCACGTCGGGAGAGAGAACTGCAGCGCGCGCCCGACTTCGCTGCCTGGCTCCTCGAGGCCGGGTACCTGGCCGCGAGGGAGTGGGGCTCTCCCGAAGCTGAGATGGACGTGGTCAGCAGCGTGGTCGTCGACGTCGACTTCTCTGCCGGCAACGACCTGCACACCGGCATCCAACGGGTGGTTCGCGAGACGATCCCCCGCTGGGCGGGTGAGCACGAGCTCGTACTGGCCGGCTGGACCGCCACCGGCGGCGCACTGCGGACCCTCCAGCCCAGGGAGGAGGGACGCGTCCTCAGGTGGCACCAAGAGCACGACGTCGCGCAGGACACGCCTCGTCGAGGCATGCCGGACCCACCGGCCTCCAGGCTCCTCGTCCCGTGGCACACCACGGTGGTCTTGCTGGAGAACCCCAGGCCCGAGAGCTGCGGAGCGATCGTCGGCCTTGCGCGCTTCTCCGGCAGTGAGATCGTGCTCATCGGCTACGACTGCATACCCGCGATCAGCCCTGAGCTCATCCACCACGGCCTCCCCGACCGCTTCATGCGCTACCTCGAGGTCGTGAAGCACGCCACCCGGGTGGCGTGCATCAGCCGGTCGGTGGCGGCCGAGTTCCGCGGCTTCATCGCCATGCTCGGCGCGCAGGGCCTCCGCGGTCCTGAGGTCCTGGAATGCGTCCTGCCCGTGGCAGCACCGGTCGGTGGGGGCCGCGCGACGACAGACGTGCCCGTCGTCGTCTGCATCGGGAGCTTCGAGCCACGCAAGAACCAGTTGGCCGTCCTGCACGCAGCGGAGCACCTGTGGCGCCAAGGGCTGGAGTTCGAGCTCCAGTTCATCGGGGGCGGCGGTTGGGCCACGGAGTTCGACACGACGATGCACCGTCTGCAGGCCGATGGCCGCCGCATCCGCCGTCTCACCGCGGTCAGCGACCGTGACCTGTGGAGCGCCCTGAGGTCGGCCCGGTTCTCGGTGTTCGTCTCGTTGCACGAGGGTTTCGGCTTGCCCGTCGCCGAGTCCCTCGCCGTCGGAACGCCGTGCTTGACCACCGACTACGGCAGCACGCGGGAGATCGCAGAGGGCGGTGGCGCACTCGTCGTGGACCCGCTCGACGACCTGGCCATCGCAGCGCAGATGCACCGTCTGCTCACCGACGACGTCCTGGTCGCGGGACTCCGGGCAGATGCGCTGGGCCGCACACCACGCGACTGGTCGGACTACGCCCGTGATCTGTGGGCCATCTCGACGGTCACCGTGAGCGACGGGGGTGCTCCATGAAGATCACCTCCGCTCTGAAGAGCCAGACCGCGCTCTCCCTGCGGACCCGACTCACCGTGAGCCGGCCCTCGGTCCGCCGGTCCCTCGCCTCGCGGATGACCACGGTGCTGACCGCTCTCGGGGTCGAATCCGTCGCTCCCGACATCGACGGTCTGGTGGCGCAGTTCGAGATCGCGTTGCGGACGGCCGACCCCTCGACGGTGTGGCTGGCTCTCGCTGTCCTCGACGCGAGGCTCCCCCGCGCGGACGACGTTCGCCGTACGGTGCGCACGATCCGTCTCGACGGTGTGTCCGCCGCGTTCGGCTCGCCCGTCGGCAGAGCTGTGGATGACTGGCTGGGGAGCGCACGCGACACCGTGGACGTCGAGGTCATGGTGGGGGACGTGTTGGTCGACCTGGAGCACACCGCCCGGGCCGACGTGGCGACCGGCATCCAACGGGTCGCTCGTGAGACCTCGAAGCGGTGGGTGCGTGACCACGACGTCCGCCTGGTCGCCTGGAGTCCCGACCACAGCCACCTGCGCCTCTTGGGGCCGGACGAGCAGGAGCGGGCCCTCACCGGGTCGCCTGCGAGGAGCAGCAACGGGCACGAGAGAGGGACCGTGATCGTCCCGTGGCGGTCGACCTACCTGCTGCCCGAGCTGTCGCCCGAGAGGGAGCGCAACGAGCGCATCGCTGCCATCGCACAGTTCGCCCGTGGCCGCAGCGGTGTCATCGGCTTCGACTGCGTCCCGATCACCACCGCTGAGACCACGGCACTGGGTGTGAGCGAGGCATTCGCATCCAACCTCGCTGCAGTACGACACATGGACAACGTGTCGGCGATCTCCCAGGCAGCCGCGCTGGAGTACCGGGGGTGGCGCAGCATGCTCTCCTCCATCGGCCAGCGCGGGCCCGAGATAACTCCTGACCTGCTGCCGGCCGAGGCGCCCGCCACGACGGACGTGGACCTCGCAGCAGTGCGTGCGAGTCTCACGGTTCCAGGACTGCCCATGGTCCTGTGCGTCGGCACCCACGAGCCTCGCAAGAACCACGTGGCCCTGCTGCACGCCGCCGAACTCCTCTGGAGGGACGGCGTCCAGTTCAGTCTCGTGCTCGTAGGAGGTCGATCGTGGAACGACGATGCGTTCCAGAGCGCCGTGGCGACAGCTCGAGGCCGTAACCGCCCGCTCGACGTGGTGACGACGATGTCGGACGACGTGCTGTGGGCGGCCTACCGGGTGGCCAGATGCGTGGTGTTCCCCTCGCTGAACGAGGGGTTCGGACTCCCCATCGCGGAGTCCCTGGCCTGCGGAACGCCCATCGTGACCTCGCGGTACGGCTCCATGGCCGAGATCGGCGCGGCCGGTGGAGCGGTGCTCGTCGACCCACGCGACGATGCCGACATCGCACGCGGACTCCGCGCCGTCATCGAGGACGACGCACTTCACAGCTCCCTGGTGGCCCAGGCTCTCGCCCGCCCGTCCAGGACGTGGGACGACTATGCAGCGGCCGCGTGGTCGACCTTGGCCGTCCGGGGCAGCGGGCCCACCGGCGCCTGAGCGGGTCAGTCCGGGGTGACCAGGTGATCCTCACCTGTCACCTACCCTCGTGAACGCTGCCAGATCGAGCGGCGCACAGACCTGAGTACGGAGACCGATGAGCACGCTCGAATCACAGACCCGAAGCGCTCGCCTCGCCGATGCGGACTGGCAGTCCAGCGCGCCGGGCGGGGGGCTCTTCTCCGGTACCGGGCGGTCCCTGCGCGAGATCGCCGGACAACGCGAACTGCTGGGCCTCCTGGTGCGGCGGGAGCTCAAGGCCCGCTACAAGGACAGCACGCTGGGGTTCCTGTGGAGTCTGCTGCGACCGCTCTCGATCCTCCTCGTCTACTACGTGGCCATCGGGAAGTTCCTGGGCGCCGAGCGTTCGATCCCCGAGTTCGCCATCTACATCTTCACCGGCTTGATGATCTGGCAGCTCTTCGCCGAGATCGTGAGTTCGAGCACCGGTTCCATCGTCAGCAACGCGGGGCTGGTGCGGAAGATCTACCTCCCCCGAGAGGTCTTCCCGCTGGCGACCGTCGGGTCGGCCCTCTTCAACTTCCTGACCCAACTGGTCATCCTGATCCCGGCGATCTTGTTGGCCGGGAGCATCCCGTCCGGAACCCGACTGCTGTACGTCCCCCTCTCCTTGGCCGTCATCGTGGTCTTCGCGACCGCGATCGGCATGGCCCTCGCTGCAGTGAACGTCTACCTCCGCGACGTCCAGTACCTGGTCGAGATCTCGCTGACGATCCTGTTCTGGGCATCGCCGGTGGTGTACTCCTGGGCTCTCGTCAGGGACGCGCTCGGTGCCACCGCCGAGAACCTGTACCTCGACAACCCCATCACGCTGGCGGTCCTGGGCATGCAGCGCGCCTTGTGGGTGGCCGGGACCGACCAGCCGGTCCCCGACGGTCTGGCCGGCCGATTGGGCGTCGCGCTCCTCGTGGGCCTGGTGCTCCTCTGGCTCGCCCAACGCCTCTTTGCCCGCCTCGAGGGCAACTTCGCCCAGGAGTTGTGACATGTCCACTGCGTCCCCCACCGTCATCGAAGTAGAGGGACTGTCCAAGCGCTTCGTGATCCGCAAGGACAAGTCCATCAAGGAGCGGCTGGTGAACGCGACTCTGTCGCGCCAGCACCGAGAGGACTTCTGGGCTCTTCGCGACGTGGACCTGAGCATCGAGTCGGGCACGACCGTCGGGCTCATCGGACCCAACGGTTCGGGGAAGAGCACGCTGCTGAAGGCGATCGGCGGGATCATCCAGCCGACCTCGGGATCGGTGCGTCGGCGAGGACGCCTCGCTGCGCTCCTAGAACTCGGCGCGGGTTTCCACCCGGACCTCACCGGCCGAGACAACGTGTACCTCAACGCCGCCATCCTGGGCCTGTCTCGGAGTCAGACGGACAAGTGCTTCGACGACATCGTCGAGTTCTCCGGGATCGAGAAGTTCATCGACACCCAGGTGAAGTTCTACTCGTCGGGCATGTACGTGCGTCTGGCCTTCGCTGTTGCCGTGCACGTCGACCCTGATGTGCTCCTCGTCGACGAGGTGCTCGCGGTCGGCGACGAACCGTTCCAGCGCAAGTGCATGGACCGCATCAAGCAGTTCCAGCGCGAAGGTCGCACGATCGTGCTGGTCACCCACGCCTTGGACCAGGTCGTCGACATCTGTACGCGAGCCGTCGTACTCGAGAACGGCCACGTGATGCTCGACGGGGCGCCGCGCGACGCGACACGCCTGCTCCGCGCGGACTTCGACGTGCAGTCGACCAACGAGATGGAAGCGAGTGGCCAAGGCGCGTTGTCCCGGGTTCTGGCCGTCAAGACCTTGGGGCCCGACCTGGTGCCGGTGACGACAGCCGTGCCCGGGGCAGACCTGGTCCTGCGTGTCACCGTGGAGTCCGACAACGAACTACGTGACTGGGTCCTCGGGGTCGGGATCGACACGCCGACCGGGCAAGCCGTCTTCGGGACCAACACGCAGCTGCTCGGAGAACGCATGCCGCCGTTGAGGGGGCGACGTGACTTCGACGTCCGGTTGACCGACCTGCGGCTGGGAGAGGGTCAGTACTCGATTCACGGCGCCCTCGCAACGTGGGACGGGCCGACGTTCGCGAAGCTGTCCCAGGCCGCCCAGATCGAAGTGCCCGGGACTGGCACCAGCATCGGCTTCGTGGGCGTGAACAGCATCGCGACCGCGGCTGTCCCCGGCACCTGAGCGACGATCGTCTGCATCCGGAGGCGGGTCCGGGGTCGTCACGCACAGAGCCTGCCCCGGTCGGCCTCCACCCCTGGAGGCCGACCGGGGTTGATGAGGGCTGTCAGCCGGGGAACCGGCTCATTCCCCGCAGGAAGTACTCCATGCTGCTCATGACGTCCTGCCGCAGCTGCTCGTCGCCGGAGCCCATGAGCACGGGCAGCCAGAACTCCTGCTCGCCACGGGCCGCCGGACGACCGAGGTAGTACTGGTACGTCTGGTCCACCCGCCGCATGCCGGCTTCTGCTGAGCCCCAGACCGCTGCGATGACCGGGGCAGGTCCGCTGGTGCGCCGGACGTTGGCCCAGTAGTTGATCTCCCACGTGTCAGCACCACGGTTGAGAGCTGCTTGGTAGATGTTGTTGACGAACGCGCTGTCGCTGCTGCCACCCCGCAGGTAGAACTCCTGGCTCGCCATGAGCGTCGGACGCAGCGTGTCGATGCGCACGGCTCCGCTCGCGAGGTACTGGAGCCAGGTGTTCATCCCCCCGGGATCGGGGGCTCGGTTGAACACCTGCTGGTAGGCCTGAGTGATGGTCAGCATCCGGAACTCGGTCGAGTTCGAGAAGGCCGAGGCGACACCTCGGGTCGACCAGCCGCCCCCGGTCAGCTTGGAGGTCCAGTCGCCGAGCCCGTTGGGGTCCGGGGTCCTGACCATCATGTCCTGGTAGAGGGCGCGGACGAAGGACTCGTTGCCCGCACGGCCCGCCACCGCTGCACGGATCTCGCCGAGCCTGGCGTAGCCGTACTGGCCCGGGCAGGCAGTGCTCCCGACATCCCGGTGCCCGAAGATGGTGGGCAGCGTCACCCTCGCCCCGGCTGCGTAACGAGAGGTGCCGCCACCACCTGAGGTGAGAACCGTCGTGCCGTTGGGGTTGACCCCGTACAAGGAGAACTTCCACGCGATGATCGCCGAGACTGCATTGACCATCGCCTGCGGCGGCTGGGCCGTGTCGTAGTTGCCCAACATCGAGACCCCGAACGTCGAGGTGTTGAACCCACCTGCGTGTGCGCCGACGACCGTGGAACTCAGGCCGCCGTAGCGCCCCTCGTAGATGCGCCCGAACTTGTCGACGATGACGTTGTAGCCGATGTCGCCCCAACCGCGAGACACGCTGTGGAAGGCCTGGATCGAGCGCATCATCCGCGCCACGTCGTCAGGCCCGTAGTTGTTGCCGTCCGCTGTGTGGTGCAGCGTGGCCGCCTTGATCGTCGGGGCGTACTCCGGATCCCAGTTCATGATCCGCTCGTCAGCTCCCCACTGGGCGCGGGTGATCACTGCGGGCATGGCCATGGCCGCGTTCGCCTGGTCCAGAGGCGCAGTGGATGCGAGGTCGTCCGCCGCACTGGTGCCCGGGTCGATGAGGGTGACGCGAACGTCCTCGGGCACAGCGCCGTCTCGGCCCTGGACGACGGCCTCCACGCCCGTGGCGTCGCCGGTCCAGTACGGGGCGGTGCCTGCCCTGACCTCGGTGGACGGCGTCGTCACCGACTCCTGCTGCTCAATGTCGTCGGGCTCCAGCGCCGTCCACTCCCCCCAGGCACCATCCAGGTGCTGGACGCGGATCTGGACGACGACGTCCTCGACAGACGGTGTCTCGAGCCACGTGACGCCGACACTGGCGAACGTGTCGCGCTCATCGTCCGACACGGTCAGAGCCGGGACGCCGGTCAGTTCCGCGCCGGAGGACACCACGTCCTCATCGGTGGTCGAGTCCGGCGCCTCGGGCTGGACCGGCTCGTCCGTGGGCGTGGCGGAGGGCGATGCCCCCTCGGGCTCCTCACCGGGAACCGCCGACGGGGGTGCTGCCTCTGGCGTCGGCGGGGCCGGACTCTCACTCGGCGGCTGCGATTCCGCCGTGCTGGGTGCCCCGCTCGCGGTGGCTTCTGCCTCGCTGACGCCCTCGGGTGCGACGACACCGTCGGTGGACACGACGGCATCAGCCGTCGGCTCCACCACGGATCCCAAGGCGATCTCGTCGATGGAGGACTCGACCGGATGCGGCGAGGGGCTGGGGGCTGCGTACACCGGGAGGACCAACACGGTCCCGGTGAAGGCGATGGAGGCCGTGAGGCCCCCGAGTATCCGACGCACTTTGTGCTTCCTCCGTTGACTGACGAACTGCCCACGAGCACTCGGGCCTGTCTGACCTGTCATCGGCCCACCGCCACCGGTCCTTGAGCCCCCGAACGGGCACTTTCCTGACCGGGGACGGGGTCTCGGCGAGATGTGCGCACTTTCGTCACACAACGCTGACGTGTTGACCCGGTCTTGGCACCAGCCGACCCCGCGACGCGCCGATGGACCCGTTGCAGATCTGGGACGGGCGCGCCGCGGCCGGCAGGCACAGGCGCGGTACGTATCGTGCGCAGGGCCTCCACCGGGGCCGTGACCGCGCGACCAGGGCGCCAGCTCGAGGGAGGACCGACCGATGGACCGAGCAGACGAGCCCGTGAGCGTCAGCCGATCACTCCCCCCTCGCCTCGACCCCCGAGCCGGCAGACCCCGTCGCGGGTCGACCGGGGGGCGGTCCACGCTGCCGACCGAACGTGCGGGGAGGACGAGGATCACCCGGCTGGCTGTCGGTGCTCGCGTCGTCGCGGGCCTGCTCTCCGTGGTCCTCCTCGCCACGGGCGGATGGGGCTGGTACCTCGGCCAGGTCGTCGAGGCCAGCGTGAACCGGACCGACGCGATACCTACGAGCGGCAACGACGGGGTCTCTGCCGTCGAGGACGCCAACTCGGCGATGAACTTGCTGCTCGTGGGCAACGACAGTCGCGCCAGTGCCACGGAGGAAGAGCTCGCGGAGCTCAACACCGAGGCCAATGACGGGATCAACACCGACACCATGATCTTGGTGCACGTGCCCGCCAACGGGTCCGCAGCTTCCTTCGTCTCGTTCCCTCGCGACTCCTACGTCGAGATCCCGGGGCACGGCTCCGACAAGCTGAACGCGGCCTACGCGTACGGGATGTCCGACGCGCCGGACGGAGCGACGGACGCCGAGAGGCAGGCAATGGGCGCACAGCTGCTCATCCAGACACTCAGCCAGTTGACGGGTCTGTCCATCGACCACTACGCCGAGGTCGACCTGCTCGGCTTCTTCAACCTGTCCAGCGTCATCGGTGGCGTCGAGGTGAACCTCTGCAGCGCGGTCCAGGACTCCTTCTCAGGGGTCGACCTGCCCGCCGGCGTGCAGACGATCAGCGGCGAGCAGGCCCTGTCGTTCGTGCGCCAACGCCATGGACTACCCCGCGGCGACTTCGACCGCATCATCCGGCAACAGACGTTCATCGCCGGGATGATCCGCAAGATGCTCTCGGAGAACGTGCTCTACGACCTGGGCAAGCAACGTGAGCTCGTGGAGGCAGCGGCCCAGTCCCTGACCATCGACCAGACGCTGGACCTGCTCGACCTGGCCAGCCAGATGCAAGCGGTCACGGCTGGCAGCATCGACTTCCAGACCGTCCCCTACGTTGGGGACAGCACCGACGACGCCGGCCGGTACATCCTCCAGCTGCAGGACGAGGACTCCCTGCACGCCTTCTTCGCCAGCCTCTCTGCCGAGCCCGAGACCCCGGCGTCGGCCGAGCCGACCGCGGCCCCGGCCACGGTGGAGCCGTCCGAGGTGTCGGTGTCGGTCTTCAACGGATCGGGCATCGCCGGCGAGGCAGCAACCGCGGCGAGCCAGCTGGAGGCGGCCGGGTTCACCGTCGCGGCCACCGGCAACGCGGACTCGACCGAGTACACCGCCACGGAGATCCGGTACGCGGCCGGCGACGAGGCCCTGGCCACGACGCTGGCCGCCTCCATCCCCGGTGCCACCACCGCCCAGGTCGACGACGTCGAGTCCGGCGTCGTCCAGCTCGTACTGGGATCGGACTTCAACGGGGTGGGCGCGGCCCTGTCCACCCCCGAGACGACGGCGGCCGCTCCCGTCGAGGGCGAGGACCCCCGCACTGCCGCCGACACGGCCTGCATCAACTGAGTCCGGGGCTCGCGGCGCGCCGACCGGCGACAGCTCGGCGCTCTGCGTGCCACCGCGTCGAGGCCGAGAACCCCGCCTGACACGGTCTCGTCTGCGTGGGCGGCCCCAGCGCCGGCTGGCTTGATGGGTGGGGGCGGACAGTGATCACCCGCCCCCCCGACGGCCACGGATCCACCGATGCGGCACGCCGTCCCATGGTCGCGTTCCCCCCGGACAGGACCGCGCCGAACCGGTTGCACACCGATCTGCCCCAGCCCACGCCCGGTCGGCGGCGGTGCACCGCGGAGGGTCTGTCGTCCCGAAGAGGGACTCTGGGGGCGATCAGCTCGTGAAGACCCCCAGGCCCACCAGTACTGCCCACAACAGGCCCAGGAAGAGGAGCACCCGGTCCCTCAGGACGATCTCCTCCGGGGCGCCCGCCGAGCCCTTGTCGACGTCGACGGCATAGCGGAGCACGGCCAGGACGAAGGGGGCGATCGAGATCGTCGCCCAAGGAGGTCCCTCCTGGGTGCTGGCCATCTCGAAGGCCCAGAGGCTGTAGGCGGTGACCGTGACTCCGGCCGAGAGGCTCCAGACGAAACGGAGGTAGCTGGCGGAGTACTCCTGGAGCGTGCGCCGCGTTGCCGCCGCGTCGCCGACCAAGATGAACTCGGAGTACCGCTTTCCCGCGACCATGAACAGCGATCCGAACGCGGCGACGAGCAGGAACCACTGGGACAGGAAGAGCCCAGCCGCGACTCCTCCCGCGATGCCCCGGAGCAAGAACCCGGAGGCGACGACAGCGAGGTCGATGACCGGTTGGTTCTTGAGGAACACGCAGTAGGCCAGCTGGATGACGATGTAACTGCCCAGGACACCCGCCAGAGCCGGTCGCGTCAGGAGCACCGCGCAGGTGAGGGCGACAGCGAAGAGGACGACAGCCATGGCGACGGCCGCGGTGCGCGGGACCAGTCCAGCCGCGATGGGACGGAACCGCTTCCTCGGGTGCCGGCGGTCCTCTTCCACGTCGATCGAGTCGTTGACGAGGTAGACGCCAGATGCCGAGATGCAGAAGAGCAGGAAGGCCACGATGGTCGGTCGGAGGACATCCGGGTCGAAGACGGCGCCTGCAGCGAGAGGCGCAGCCAGCACGAGGACGTTCTTGACCCACTGCCTCGGCCTCAGGGCGCGGACGAAGCCCCAGGCACGCGAGCCCCGGGGACCGGGGGTCCTCGCAGGGGGGGGAACACGTGCCGGGCTCGGCTTGGACGCCGGTCCATCAGCCCCCGGTCCGGATGCCGCGGAGCTGTCGATCACGAGAACGCCTTCCGGGGTGCACGTGGCCCAGCGGCGTTGAAGCCGGCTGCCACGAGTCCTCCGATGGCCGACCCAGCGAGGACGTCCGACGGGTAGTGGACCCCCAGCAAGACCCGCGACACGCCCATGGCCACGAGGGCACCGGCCATGAGCGGCCGCCCGAAGACAGGCGCGAAGGCGACGGCAGCCGCGGCTGTCGAGCAGCAGTGCGCACTGGGGAAGGAGAGTCGGCCCGCCGTCCTCACCAACGGGGGGACGTCGTCGAGTGCTGGCCGGGGCCTACGGACCAGCCGCTTGACGACCACCCCGGTGGCGTGCGCTGCGACGATCGCCGCCAAGGAGCGCGGCCAGTCGCCCCGGTTCCTCGCCACCGCCCATCCCGCGCCACCGAGCGCGAGCCACCCCAACCCGTGCTCTCCGAAGTGGGACAGGCCACGCGCCACAGGGACAGCTGGCGTGCCACCGAGCCGTGCTCTCGTGCTCCGGAGGAGGAGGAGGTCCACACGCATGACGGCAGTACCGGGGACAGTGCTCATCGATCGTCGACTCTAACCAGGCCCGGACGCTGGGGGCGGCCACTCGCCGCGTCCGTCGGACTTCCTGTCACGCTCGTCAGATGCGGCTCACTGATCCCATCGCCTCCGCCACTCCCGCGGACCTCATCGCGACCGTGCTCCGCCGGGACGCTGCCGCCCCGCTCGTCACGCACTACGACGACGCGACCGGAGAGCGGGTGGAGTTGTCCGGCACCACGCTCGCGAACTGGGTCTCCAAGACGGCGAACCTGCTGCAGGACGAGTTCGACGTCGGCCCGGGGAGCACCGTCGCCCTGGCCCTCCCGGTGCACTGGCAGACCGCCGCCGCACTGCTCGCGGTCTGGTCGTGCGGCGCCGCCGTCGTCGACACCGCCGCCGAGGACGAGGACCGGCTGACCGACGTCGACGTCGTGCTGGCCGAACAGTCGAGGCTCGCCGCCATCGAGGGCCAGGGCGTCGAGGAGCTCCTCGGGCTCTCCCTGCACCCGCTCGGGATGGGCATGACCGGCTACGTCGGCGACGCCCGGGACTTCACCCTGGAGGTACGGGTGCATGGCGACCACTTCGCCCCCTACCAGCCCCCCACCCCGGACTCCCCCGGGCTGCTGCTCGCTGGACTACAGCTCACCCTCGGCGGGCTCGTCGACACCGCGACCGAGCTGGCCGGCCGGTTGGGCATGGTGGCCGGGGACCGGGTGCTGGTCGACGAGCAGGCCGCCACCGAGGCCGGTCCAGTGGCGTGGTTGCTCGCCCCGCTCGCCGCTGGTGCCTCAATCGTGCTGAGCCGGCATCCGCTCCCCGGGGGGCTGCAGCACCGGGCCGAGACGGAGGGGGTCACCGCTACCCTCGGGCTCAGGCTCGACGGGATCCGCGAGCTGGGCCGCCCCGCTCAGAGCTGAGCCCCGCCCAGCGATTTCGATGGACGGTGGTCGCTGCATGGACAAGGTCGTCGCCAGCACAGCCGAGGCGGTCGCCGACATCGGCGCCGGTTCCTCGTTGGCCGTGGGCGGTTTCGGGCTCTGCGGGGTGCCGATCAAGCTGATCGACGCGCTCCTGGAGCAGGGCGCGGACGGGTTGACCACGATCAGCAACAACTGCGGGGTGGACGACGCCGCGCTCGGGGTGCTGCTCTACGCCGGACGGATCGCCAAGACGATCTCCTCCTTCGTGGGCGGCAACAAGGAGCTGGCCCGGCTGTACCTGTCCGGCCAGCTCGACGTCGAGCTGACCCCGCAGGGCACGCTCGCCGAGCGGCTGCGCGCCGGCGGCTGCGGGATCCCCGCCTTCTTCACCCCCACCGGCGTCGGCACGATGGTCGCCGACGGCGGGATCCCGGTGCGCTACGACGCCGACGGGAACGTCACGCTGGTCAGCGAGCCCAAGGAGACCCGGGACTTCGGTGGGCAGGACTTCGTGCTGGAGACCGCGCTGACCGCCGACTTCGCGCTGGTCCGAGCTGCGGTCGGTGACCGACACGGCAACCTGGTGTTCCACGAGTCCGCGCGCAACTTCAACCCGCTGTGCGGGATGGCCGGCACCATCACCATCGCCGAGGTCGAGCGGCTGGTCGAGCCCGGCGAGATCCTCCCGGAGTCGATCCACCTGCCCGGGGTCTTCGTGCAACGCGTCGTCGAGGTCGGCGCCGAGGGCAAGGACATCGAGAAGCGCACCACCCGCCCCCGCCCCGCCGCACCCCAGGAGGCCTGACCCATGGCTCTGACCCGCGACCAGCTCGCTGCCCGCGTCGCCCTGGACCTGCAGGACGGCCAGTACGTCAACCTGGGCATCGGCATGCCCACCCTGGTGCCCAACTTCATCCCCGACGGCGTGCACGTGGTGCTCCAGTCGGAGAACGGCGTCCTCGGTGTCGGCCCCTACCCCTTCGAGGGCGACGAAGACCCCGACCTGATCAACGCCGGCAAGGAGACGATCACCCTGCAGGCCGGCGCGAGCTTCTTCGACTCGGCGCTGTCGTTCGGGATGATCCGCGGGAAGCACATCGACGTCGCCGTCCTGGGCGCCATGCAGGTCAACCCCCGCGGCGACCTGGCCAACTGGCTGATCCCCGGGAAGATGGTGAACGGCATGGGCGGGGCCATGGACCTCGTCCACGGCGCTCGCGAGGTGATCATCATGATGGAGCACGTCGCCCGCGACGGGTCGCCGAAGCTGGTCGAGGAGTGCTCCCTTCCGCTCACCGGCAAGGGCTGCGTCGACAGGATCATCACCGACCTGGCCGTCATCGACGTGACCGAGGCCGGGTTCGTGCTGCGCGAGACGGCGCCGGGCGTCAGCGTCGAGCAGGTGGCGGCGGCCACCGGTGCGCCTCTAACGGTGTCGGAGGGGGTTCGCGAGATGGGCATCCCTCCCTCCGCCTGACCCGCCGCGCTGTCCGGCTCACGCTGGTGTCGGCCCCGCTCACGCTCGGAGTCCCGGGCTACCGTGGTCGCGTGCTGCGTAGAACCGCCCATCCTGCCCACGGGACGTGGGCGAGCTGACGGCGTCCACGTCTCGCCGGTCCGCTCTCTCCCTGTCATGGGTCGCCCTGTGCATCGTGGGCTCAGGCGCGCTGACCTACGGATACCTGGCGATCGTCGCGCGCAACCTGTCCGGCGGGGAGTACGGCGGGTTCGGGGCGTTCTGGTCGATGTCCCTCATCGTCGGCTTCGGCGCCTTCCTGCCTGTCGAACTCGAGTTGGCGCGCCGTCTCAGCGCCCGCCGCTCGGCGGGACTACCCGCACTGACCACCACGACCATCTGCCTGCTGGTCGTCGGGTGCCTGGTCGCTCTCGGGGCGGCCGCACCCCTGTTGGTGCCCGCGTTCGCAGGAGACAGGGGCACTCTGGCACCGCTGGGTCTCTTGGTCCTCGTCAGCGCTGGGCAGTTCTTGCTCCGCGGACTCCTCCTGGGCACGGGGAGGTTGCAGACCCACGGGACCCTGCTGCTCATCGACTCGGTGCTGCGCGTTGCCCTTGCGGTCGGCGTGAGCCTGGTGTTCCCCTCGGCCGGTCAGACTGCCTTCGCGTGGACCCTCGTCGTGGCAGCGGCCCTGACCCACCTGCCCCTGCTGGCCTGGACCCGTCTACGGCCTCAGGCGCGGTCCGGCGTGAAGGACAGCTCGGACGTCTCGGCGGGGCCGGGCCGGTCTGAGGTCGATGAGCGCCCCTTCCCGTCGGCGGTGGCCCACCTGCTGGTCGGTTCACTCGCTGCTCAGGTGCTGCTGAACTCGAGCCCGGTCCTCATCGCCTCCGTCGCAGACGCTGCTGAGGCGCCCCTCGCAGCCGCTTACGTGGCGACCTTCACCCTGGTCCGGCTCCCGCTCTTCGTCGCCGTCCCTCTGCAGAGTGCCTTGGTGCCGGTCATCATCGGCGCGCGAGAGCGCGGGGGGCCGTCAGCCGTCCGTCGACTGGTGATCCGGACCCTGGCGGCGACGGCAGCGGCCGGCGCTGCGGCACTGGCGCTGGGGGCTTCCGTCGGCCCGTGGGTGGTGTCCGTGCTCTTCGGTGCTCAGTACGCGCTGTCGCGCCCAGAGACGGGGCTGCTGGCCCTGGGTGCCGGGCTACACCTGGGGCTGCTGGTCCTCAGCCAGGTACTGGTCTCGGCGGGACGACAGCGCCGGGTCGCCGTCGTGTGGACCGCAGGCCTGTCGATTGGCTCAGTGGTGTTCTGGGCTCTTCCAGACCTCGTGCTCCGGGCCTCCTTGGCCTTCACCGTGGGCTCAGGTGCAGCTCTGATCGTCAGCGCTGCCTTCTTGGTGTCGACTTCTCAGCCCCTAAGCCCCGACCGTGCACCAGACGGCCCTCCACGTGAGAAGGGCCTGACCCGTCCGCGTGGCGACTGAGTGCAGCTGTGGGTCCCGCCGCCGGACTCAGCGCAGGATGTTGCGCGCGATGACCATCCGCTGGATCTGGTTGGTGCCCTCGTAGATCTGGGTGATCTTGGCGTCGCGCATCATGCGCTCGACCGGGAAGTCCTGCGTGTAGCCGGCCCCGCCGAACAGCTGGACGGCGTCGGTGGTCACCTGCATGGCGACGTCGGAGGCGAAGGCCTTGGACGACGCCGACACCATGGTGAGGTCCGGTCCGCCGGTCTCCCCGCGGGCGGCGGCGACGTAGACCAGGTGCCGGGCGGCCTCGATCTTCATGGCCATGTCGGCGAGCATGAACTGCACGCCCTGGAAGTCCGAGGTGCTCTTCCCGAACTGCTTGCGGTCCTTCGTGTAGGCGATCGCCGCGTCCAGCGCCCCCTGCGCGACGCCGACGGCCTGCGCGCCGATGGTCGGGCGGGTGAAGTCCAGGGTCTTCAGCGCGGTCTTGAAGCCGGTGCCGGGCTCACCGATGATCCGGTCGGCCGGGATCGTGCAGTCGGTGAAGATCAACTCGCAGGTGGGTGAGCCCTTGATCCCCATCTTCCGTTCCTTGGCGCCCACCGCGAAGCCCGGATCGTCCTTGTGCACGACGAACGCGGAGATGCCGTTGGCGCCCTTCTCCGGGTCGGTCACCGCCATCACGGTGAACCACTCGCTCACGCTTGCGTTGGTGATCCACGCCTTGCCGCCGTTGAGCACCCAGGAGTCGCCCTCCAGGCGGGCGCGGGTCTTCATCGCCGCAGCGTCCGAGCCGGCCTCCCGCTCGGACAGCCCGTAGCTGATCATCGCCGCCCCGGAGGCGATGGAGGGCAGCACCTTCTGCTTGAGCTCCTCCGACGCCGAGAGGATCACCGGCACCGACCCCAGCTTGTTCACCGCGGGGATCAGCGAGGCGCTGACGTCGACCCGGGCGACCTCCTCGATGACGATGCAGGTGGCGATCGCGTCGGCGCCCTCGCCGCCGTACTGCTCCTCGATGTGCGTGGCGTGGAAGCCCGCGGCGGTGAGGGCCTTCTGCGCCTCGACCGGGTACCGGGAGTCGGCATCGACCTCGGCCGCCCAGGGCGCGATCTCGCGCTCGGAGATCTCCCGGACCGCGGCCCGGATCGCGTCGTGGTCTTCAGTCAGTGCGTACAGCCCGCCGGCGTTGCTACCCACGCCCCCAGGTTAGCCGCGGTTCACACGCGGCGAGAGGCCAACCGCTGCTGCAGCGTCTCGTCACGCGCCACGACCGAGTCGGCCAGCTCGGCCTGGAACCGCTCGACCCGCGCACGCAGCTCGGCATCACCCGAGGCCAGGATGCGGACGGCGAGGAGCCCCGCGTTGCGGCCGCCCCCGATGCTGACGGTGGCGACCGGGACCCCGGCGGGCATCTGCACGATCGAGAGCAGGCTGTCCAGCCCGTCGAGCAGGTCCAGCGGCCGTGGGACGCCGATGACCGGCAGCGGGGTCGCCGCAGCGATCATGCCGGGCAGGTGCGCCGCTCCCCCGGCCCCGGCGACCACGACCCGGATGCCCCGGCCGGCGGCGGCCCCGGCCCACTCGAGCATCCGGTGCGGGGTCCGGTGGGCGGAGAGCACGTGCGCCTCCCAGGGCACGTCGAACTCGTCGAGTGCCTGCGCAGCCGGCTCCATGGTGGGCCAGTCGGAGTCACTGCCCATCACGATGCCGACGATCGGGTCGCTCATGCTCGGGCTCCTGGGGTCGGTCAGTCGTGGTCGGGGAAGGCGAACGCAGGGTCGACGACGCCGTCGGCCAGGTAGCGGGCGGCCGAGACGGCGCGGGCCCGGACCTCCTCGAGGTCCTCCCCCAACGCCGTCACGTGCCCGAGCTTGCGACCGCGGCGTTGGCCCTTGCCGTACCAGTGCAGCTTGACGTCGGGCCAGTGCGCCATGAAGTGGTGGATCCGCTCGTCCAGTGCGGGCCCGGTCCAGTCCTCGTCCGCGGCGTCCCCGCCGAGCACGTTGGCCATGACGACGACGGGCGCGGTCATCGCCGTCGACCCCAACGGGTAGTCCAGGACGGCGCGCAGGTGCTGCTCGAACTGGCTGGTCCGGGCCCCCTCGATGCTCCAGTGCCCGGAGTTGTGCGGTCGCATGGCCAGCTCGTTGACCAGCACGCCGTGCGGGGTCTGGAACAGCTCGACGGCGAGCATGCCGACGACCCCGAGCCGGTCCGCGATGCGGACCGCCATCTCCTGGGCGGCGGTGGCCAGCTCGTCGTCCAGGCCGGGGGCAGGCACGAGGGCCTCGTTGCAGACGCCGTCCCGCTGCACGGTCTCGACGACCGGGTAGACCGCCACCTGACCGAACGGCGAACGGGCCACCTGGGCAGCCAGCTCGCGGACCATGTCGACCCGCTCCTCGGCCAGCAGGGTGCCGTGCCGCTCCAGGAGGGTCGCCGCCTCGCCGCGGTCACCGACGACGAAGACGCCCTTGCCGTCGTAGCCACCGCGCGGGGTCTTGAGCACGACCGGCCACCCGTGGTCCCCCGCGAAGGCGGCGACGTCGTCGGCGGTGTCGACCTGGGCCCACGCCGGCTGGGGCTCCCCGGCCTCGGCGAGCGCCCGGCGCAGGACCAGCTTGTCCTGGGCGTGCACCAGCGCATCCGGGCCGGGGGCGACCCGGTGCCCGGCGGCCTGGAGCGCGTGCAGCAGGTCGGTGGGGACGTGCTCGTGGTCGAAGGTGACCACGGTGGCGCCCTCGGCGAACGACTCCAGGTCGGCGAGGGACCGGTGGTCGCCGATGCGGACGTCCCCGGCCACGAGCGCCGCCGACTCGGCCGGGTCGGTCGCCAGCACCCGCAGCGTCTGGCCCAGCGCGATGGCCGCCTGGTGGGTCATCCGGGAGAGCTGCCCACCACCCACCATCGCGACGACGGGCGTGCCGGTCTCAGGGTGCAGGGGATCGGCCATGGTGGGGTCAGGTTATCGACCGTCGGACGAGCGTCGACCGGGTCGGTCTCCGTACAGTTCACGGTCGTGCCGCTGCTCAAGTCCCTGCGCCGTCGGACGGGCGTCAGCTGGCGCCTCCTGATCAAGGAGCTCGGCGCCTTCGGGATCGTCGGCGGGGTCTGCTTCGTCATCGACATCGGGCTCTTCCAGCTCTTCTACGCCCACCTGGGCTGGGGAGCGGTGACGGCCAAGCTGGTCTCCACGCTGATCTCGATGACGGTGGCCTACTTCGCCCACCGCTACTGGTCCTTCTCCCACCGGGCGCGCACCGGGGTGCGGCGGGAGTACCTGCTGTTCGCCGTCATCAACGGATTCACCCTTCTGCTGGGCCTGGCGATCGTCGCCTTGGTCCGCTACCCGCTGGGGCAGGACGGCGCGCTCGTGCTCCAGATCGCGAACATCGGCTCGATCGCCCTGGGCACCGTGATCCGCTACCTCTGCTACCGCCGGTGGGTCTTCCCGGCCGCTGAGCCCACGACACCGGACCGCAGCACCGAGACCGTGTGACACCGTGGCCGGTGTGAGTCAGCCGACCGTCTTCTTCGAGGACCTCACCGTGGGCCGGGTGTTCGACCTGGGCGCCATCACCGTGGACCGCGCCGAGATGATCGACTTCGCCCGCCGGTACGACCCGCAGTGGTACCACGTGGACCCGGAACGGGCAGCCGCCTCGTCGTGGGGCGACGTCATCGCCAGCGGCTTCTTCACCGCCAGCCTGTGCATGAAGCTCTACGCGGAGAACCTGTTGGACCGCGCCGCCGCGGACACGTCCCCGGGGATGGACGAGTTGCGCTGGCTGGCCGCGGTCTACGGCGGCGACACCCTGAGCCTCGAACTCACCGTCGAAGACGCCCAGCCCTCGTCCCGCTCTCCGGAGCTGGGCACGGTGAGCCTGCGCTGGGTGCTCAGCCGGGACGACGTGCCTGTCCTGAGGATGCGGGGCCGGGGCTGGTTCCGGCGCCGCGAGCAGCTCCCCGACTGAGGCTCACCCCGCCAGGCGTGACCCGTCGCGGCCGGCGAGGACCTCGATCCGGCTGGGGATGCGGGTGCGCAGCTCCTCCACGTGGCTGACCACCCCGACGACCCGGCCGCCTCGACGCAGGTCGTCGAGCACCGTCATCACCGCGTCGAGGGCCCGGGGGTCGAGGCTGCCGAACCCCTCGTCGACGAAGAGCGTGTCGATCTGCACCCCGCCGCTCTCGGCGGTCACCACGTCCGCCAGGCCCAGGGCGAGGGCCAGGGAGGCCATGAAGCTCTCCCCGCCGGACAGCGTCTTGGTGGGCCGACGGATCCCGGTGTACTCGTCGAGCACGTCGAGGCCCAGCCCACCCCGAGCTCCGTGGCGGCCGACGGCGTCGCTGTGCAGGAACGTGTAGCGGCCACCGGACATCTCCTGCAGCCGACTGCTGGCGACCTCGGCGACCTGCTCCAGCCGCGCCGCGAGCACGAAGGACTGCAGGCGCATCTTCCGGGTGTTGGCGCCGCGGCCGGTCACCAGGTCGGCGAGAGAACCCACGTGGTCGGCGTGGGCGCGACGCTCGTCCAACCGGATCCGCGCGGTCGTCAGTGCCCCGACCAGCGACTCCAGGTCCACGAGACGGCGGGACGTGGCGACCGTGGCGGCGACGGCGGCTTCCCGGGTGGCGGTGGCGGAGCGGAGGGCCTCGCCGGTCGCTGCCTCGTCGGGAGCAGCACCCAGGTCCACGAGGTCGGGCGCCGCGAGGGCTGACCGGGCAGCCTCCAGGGCCCGGTCGTGGTCGCGCAGCAGACCGTCCAGACGTCTCAGCTCCCCGCGCTCCAGCAGTGCGGCGGCGGCCTCGGCCACGTCGGCGAAGCCGGCCTCCGCGGCACGGGACGAGGCACGTCCCTCGGCGGCAGCGAGGTCGCCGCGGGCCCGGAGGTCCCTCGCCACCGCGTCGACCACCGCGTCGCAGCGGTCGGCCTGCCGTCCCAGCCGCCGCACCCGGCTGGCCAGGTCGTGGTCGTCGCCGGTCGCTCGGGTGAGCACCTCAGTCAGCTCGGCGAGTGCTGCCCGGGTCGCGTCCCGCTCAGCAGTCCGGGACGCCAGAGCTGCCCGGTCCAGCACCACCCGGCGGTCCTCGTCCTCGGCCCGCTCACGGAACGCCTCGAGCCCGCGCTGTGCCCGCCCGAGACCGGCTGCCGCCGCATCCACCTCGGCCAGGGCCACGCGGGCCTCCTCCCGGGCTGCGGCTGCCGTGTCGGTTCCCACGCCGTCGGAGATCGCGACCGCCGCGGCCACCTCCGTGGTCCACCGGCCCTGGGTCTCCAGCGCCCCGTGCAGGTCGTGCTCGGAGCGCTCCACCGCGGCGCGGGCGTCGTCCTCCTCGGCCGCGGTGACCACGGCGCCGACGTGCTCGGCGGGTCGGGGGTGCTCGAGGGACCCGCAGACCGGGCAGTCGTCACCGGCCGCGAGAGTGGCGGCGAGCTCGGCGGCCATGCCCTCGAGGCGGGCCGCACGCAGGTCCGCGGCCCGCTCCCGGGCGCCGACGAGGCCCTCGCGGGCGGCGAGCACGGCGGCCTCCGCGGACGCGAGCTCTCGACCGGCCCGGTCGGCCGCGACGCTCGCGGCGGCGACGTCGGTGAGCCGGGCCAGGGCGGCCGCCAGCCCCGGCCGCCGGGACTGCGCATCGGTCGCCCGGGCGAGTGCGGCCTCGGCTGCAGCCTGCTCCGCCGGCCGAGCCGCGCAGCGTTCCTCGGCCTGGAGGACCCGGGAGGCGAGCACGTCCACCTCGCGGTCCAACGCGTCGGCGGAGCGGCGCAGACCCGCAGCGCGGGCGACCTCCGGCTCGAGGGCGCGGGCTGCAGCTGCCTCGTCCCGCAGCGCACGAGCCGTCAGGGTGTCGGCAGGGGCGCCGTCCGCCACGGCGGTCCACGCGGCCTGGGCGACGTCGAGGTCGGCCGCAGCACGCTCAGCGGCCCGACCGGCGTGCTCGACGTCCTCCAGGACGTCCCGGAGGGGCTCGGCCCGACGGGCGGCCTCCACAGTCTCCCGGGCCGACTCGAGATCGGCGGCCCCGGCCGTCAACCCGTCCAGGTCCCGGCGGGCCCGGTCACGGCGGGTGTGCCGCTCGGCCAGCGACCGGGCCGCCGCGGCCTCCGTCTCACGCAGGTCCAGCTGTGCGCGGGCGGCATCGGCTGCGGCAGCCGACTCGACCGAGTCCTCCCGCGCGTCGGCGAGCACCTCGGCGACCCAGCGGTCGACCCCGGCCCCGGCGGCTCCCACCAGGTCGGGGGCCAGGTCCTCGGGCACGTCGACATCGGCGACCTGGGCGACCCGGGCCAGCACGGTGCCCACGGCCGTACGAGCGGCTCGGGTGAGCTCGTCGGCCTGACGCCGTTCCTCGGCCAACCAGTCCTCTGCCCGGGCGAACCGACCGACGTCGAAGAGCGTGCGCAGCAGGCGGCCCCGGTCGTCGGGCTCGGCCCGCAGGAAGCGGGCGAAGTCGCCCTGGGGCAGGAGGACGACCTGGCAGAACTGCTCGGCCGACAGCCCGAGGCGGGTGCGCAGGTGCTCCGATCCCTCGTCGATCCTGGTGCTGACCGGCTCCCACCCGCCGTCGGTGAGCCGCTGGACCGTCAGGGTCGCCTGCTCGGTGGTCGACCCCGTGCCCCGCTTCTTCGGCCGTTGCTGCTCGGGCCGGCGGGTGATGCGCAGCCGCTCCCCACCGAGCGTGACCTCGCACCGGACCTCGGTGCGTACGTCGACCCCGGCGTGGTCGCTCCGCAACCGCTTCTCGTGACCACGGACCCCCGGCACGGTGCCGTAGAGCGCGAAGACGATCGCGTCGAGCAGCGAGGTCTTGCCCGCGCCGGTCGGACCCCACAGCAGGAAGAGACCGTCGGCGCCCTTCTCGTCGAGGTCGACCGACACCTCGCCGGCGAAGGGACCGAAGGCCCGTACCGACAGCTGGTGGACCCTCATCGCGCGACCTCCTCCCGATCGGCCACCGCGAGCGCTCGGCCGAGCAGCTCGCGCTCGGCCGCCGAGGCCCCGACGCCCCGGACGTGGGTGACGAACTCCCCGGCGACCGCCAGGTCGTCCCGGCCACGCAGCCGGTCGGTGTAGCTGCGCCCGTCGTCCCTGGTGCCGGCCCCGGACCACTCCAGGTGCACGCAGTGCGGGAACCGCGTCTGCAGCTGACGCATCGGGTCGGCGGGTCGGACCGCGTCGGTGAGCCGGGCGGAGACGAAGTGGTCGGTGACCGCCTCGTGGGCCGGGTCGGCGAGGAGGTCGGCCAGGTCGCCGTCCAGCACGGTCAGCTCCCGGGGGGTAGGCAGCACGACGGCCCGCACCTCGGCCAGACCGGTTGCGTCCAGGTCGACCAGCCAGACCTGCTTGCGCTGGCCGGCCTCGCCGAAGGAGTAGGCCATCGGCGAACCGCTGTAGCGCAGCCGCGGGCTGAGGGTCTGTGGCCGGTGCAGGTGACCCAGTGCCACGTAGTCGACGCCCTCGAAGACGGCGGGGCTCACGAGGTCGACCCCGCCGACCGCGATGTCCCGCTCGCTCTCGCTGGGGAGGCCGCCGCCCACGAACGCGTGGGCCAGCACGACCGAACGGGCACCGGGGCGGAAGTACAGGTCTGCCCGCACCTTGTCCATGGCGGCCGACAGCACGGCCTGGTGCGAGCGGGCGACGTCGGCACCGAGCTCGTGCCGGGCGACCTCGGGCTCCAGGAAGGGCAACCCGTAGACGGCGACCTCACCGTGCTCGTCGGCCAGCAGGACCGGTTCGTCGAGCGAGCCGGTGGACGCGCGCACGTGGACCCCCGAGGCGGTCAGCAGCCCGGAGGCGAAACCCAGCCGACGGGCGGAGTCGTGGTTGCCGGGGGTCAGCACCACCTTCGCGCCCGCGGCCTGCAGTCGGGACAGCACCCGGTCGAGGACGCCCGTGGCGTCTGCGGAGGGGACGGCCCGGTCGTACACGTCGCCGGCGACGAGCACCACGTCGACGGACTCCTCGCGCACCACCCGGGCCAGCCCGGACAGCACGGCCTCCTGCTCGGCCAGGAGCTCGGTGCCGTGCAGGGACCGGCCCACGTGCCAGTCCGAGGTGTGCATCAACCGCATGGTCGCGACGCTAGGTGGACCCTCCGACAAAACCGCTCCGGGCTCGCCGTGACGGACCGGTCCGGGGCCCCTGGGGCAGACGGGGTTCAGCGCTGGGGCGGGACCGGCCCGGTGTCACCGCGGTAGTACTGGCCGATGTAGCCCGCGCTCTCCTGCGCCCGACGGTCGGCGTCCTCCTCGACCACGTGGTTCAGGAGCTGCTGCACGCCCTCGGAGTCCGGGATGGCGGAGAACACCGTGGACCCGCCGTCCCCGGCCGTCTCGATGGTCAGCGTCCCGGAGTTGATGATCCGGTCCCACAGGGTCTGGCTGTAGGTCACGTCGGTGATCCGGGACAGGCCGATGTCCCGGCCGGTGCGGGAGAGGATCCCCACCCGGTGCAGCAGCCGGTGCGTGGTGATCACGTAGTGCGTCGTCCGCCACCTCAGCAGCGGCACCACCACGAAGACGACGGCCAGCAGCAGCGCGACCACCACGATCACCAGGCGGTAGACCCCCTGGTTGGACCCCGACGGGATCAGGGCCGCACCGAAGGACCCCAGGCCGACGAGGGCCAGGAAGAAGACGACCGGCCAGAAGACGGTCAGCCAGTGCGGGTGCAGGTGCCGCACGACCTCTTCGTCGTCGCCGAGCAGCTTGTCGGGGTAGGCCACGCCGCCAGGATGACCGACCCCGACCCCGCCGTCATCACCCGGCGGCGCGGGGCCGCACGTGTCGCACGTCGCCGCTGGCCAGCTCCAGCCGCCCCTGGTCGGTCCGGACGACGAGCCGGCCGTCCCAGTCGACGGCCTCGGCGATGCCGTCCACGGTCCGACCGTCGGGCAGGGTGACGGTCACCTCCAGACCGACCGTGGAACACCAGGCCAGGTAGTCCCGGGCCAGGCCGGAGGACACCGGGTCGCCGGCGTGCTCCACCCAGGTGCGGTACCGGCGTTCGAACGCACGCAGGTAGGCCAGCAGCACGGGTGCCCGGTCGACGGGTCGACCGGCGAGGAGCTGCAGCGACGTCCCGGTGTCGGGCAGCTCGTCCTCGCGGGTGGAGACGTTGAGCCCGACGCCGACGACGACGGCCGTCCCGGACGCCTCGGCGAGGATGCCGGCGAGCTTGCGGCCGTCGGGTGCGAGCAGGTCGTTCGGCCACTTCAAGGAGGTGCGCCCGACCTCGGTCAGCGACTCGGCCAGGGCCACCCCGGTCAACAGGGACAGCCAGCCGCGACGGGCGGCGGGGACGTCGGGACGCAGCAGCACCGACACCGTCACCCCCGCCCGGGGCGGCGACGTCCAGACCCGGTCCAGTCGGCCCCTCCCGGCGGCCTGGTGCTCGGCGACCAGCACGACGCCCTCGGCCTCGTCGGCCGCGGCCCGGGCGGTGAGCTCGGCGTTCGTCGAGCCCACCTGCGACACCACCTCGACCGTGCGCCACATCGAGCCGTCGCGCGCCAGCACCGCGGAGAGCGCGGTCGCGTCGAGGGCGGGACGGTCCAGGTCGGACCAGCGTCCTGCGGGTGTGTCGGCCACGTCACCTACGCTACGGCGCTGTGACCACGGCTGAACTCGGCAATGCCGGCGAGGACGTCCCGGCGGACATCGACATGCACACGACCGCGGGCCGGCTGGCGGACTTCGAACGACGCCTGGACGAGGCCGCGCACGCGGGCTCGGACCGTGCGGTGGAGAAGCAGCACGCCGCCGGGAAGATGACCGCCCGCGAACGCATCGAGGCGCTGCTGGACCCGGGGTCGTTCACCGAGCTCGACGAGTTCGCGCGGCACCGGTCCACGAACTTCGGGATGGACGCCAAGCGCCCGTTCGGGGATGGCGTCGTCACCGGGTACGGCACCGTCGACGGCCGTCCGGTCTGCGTCTTCTCCCAGGACGTCACGGTGTTCGGCGGCAGCCTCGGTGAGGTCTACGGCGAGAAGATCGTCAAGGTGCTCGACCTCGCCGTCCGCAACGGCTGCCCGATCATCGGGATCAACGAGGGCGGTGGCGCCCGGATCCAGGAGGGCGTGGTCTCCCTGGGTCTGTACGGCGAGATCTTCCGGCGCAACGTGCACGCCTCGGGCGTCATCCCGCAGATCTCGCTGGTCATGGGTGCCGCGGCCGGGGGGCACGTCTACTCCCCCGCCCTCACCGACTTCATCGTCATGGTCGACGAGACCAGCCAGATGTTCATCACCGGCCCCGACGTCGTGAAGACCGTGACCGGCGAGGACGTGACGCTGGAGGAGCTCGGCGGCGCCCGCACGCACAACACCAAGTCCGGCGTCGCGCACTACCTGGCCAGCGACGAGGAGGACGCCCTCGACTACGTCAAGGCGCTGCTGTCCTACCTGCCCAGCAACAACCTGGACCCGCTGCCGACCCTCGAGGTCGCCCCGGTCGAGGTCTCCCTGCCGGAGTCGGTCAGCGACCTGGACGCCGAGCTGGACACCTTCATCCCGGACTCCGCGAACAGCCCCTACGACATGCACACCGTCATCGAGCACGTGCTCGACGACGGCGAGTTCCTCGAGGTGCAGCCGCTGTTCGCCCCGAACATCCTGATCGGCTTCGGTCGGGTCGAGGGGCGTCCGGTGGGCATCGTGGCCAACCAGCCCACCCAGTTCGCCGGCACCCTGGACATCGACGCCAGCGAGAAGGCCGCCCGCTTCGTCCGCACCTGCGACGCCTTCAACATCCCGGTGCTGACCCTGGTCGACGTGCCCGGCTTCCTGCCCGGCACCTCCCAGGAGTGGGACGGCATCATCCGCCGCGGCGCCAAGCTCATCTACGCCTACGCCGAGGCCACCGTCCCGCTGGTCACCGTCATCACCCGCAAGGCCTACGGCGGCGCCTACGACGTCATGGGCTCCAAGCACCTGGGTGCCGACGTCAACCTGGCCTGGCCGACCGCGCAGATCGCCGTCGTCGGAGCCCAGGGCGCGGTCGGGATCCTCTACCGCAAGGAGCTCGCGGCCTCCGACGACCCGGACGCCCGCCGCGCCGAGCTGATCACCGAGTACGAGGACACCCTCGCCAACCCCTACATCGCCGCCGACCGCGGGTTCATCGACGCGGTCATCCCGCCCTCGCACACCCGGGTCCACGTCACCCGGGCGCTGCGTCTGCTGGCGAACAAGCGCCAGACGCTGCCGCCGAAGAAGCACGGGAACATCCCGCTGTGACCGAGCCGGCCCGTCCGCTGCTGCGCGTCGTCCGGGGCGAGCCCTCCGCCGAGGAGCTCGCCGCCCTGACCGTGGTGGTCGCGGCGCTGTCCCAGCGCCGCAGCCGTCGCCGGCCGACGCCGGTGGGGGCGTGGGCGTCCCGCGGGGACGTCGTACGGACACCCCTGCAGCCGGGCCCCGGTGGCTGGCGCGCCGCGGGGCGGTTCGCATGAGCCGCCGGCTGGTCCTGGCCTCGGCGTCCCCCGCCCGACTGCAGCTGTTGCGGCAGGCCGGCCTGTCGCCCGACGTCGTGGTCAGCGGCTACGACGAGTCGGCCGTCCGCTCGCCCCGGGTGGGCGAGCTGGTCGCCCTGCTGGCGACGGCGAAGGCGCAGACAGTCGCGACGGACCTCGACGACGCTCTGGTCATCGGCGCCGACTCGTTGCTCGAGTTCCGGGGGGAACCCCTGGGCAAGCCGGTCGACGCCGCGGACGTCCGCGCGCGGTGGCGGCGGATGGCCGGACGCAGCGGCACGCTGCACACCGGGCAGGCGCTGCTGGACGTGCAGCGCGGCTCGATCGCCCGGCGCGACGTGGCCGTCGTGTCGACCACGGTGCACTTCGCCTCCCCCACCGAGGCGGAGATCGAGGCCTACGTGGGTTCCGGCGAGCCTCTCCAGGTGGCCGGCGCCTTCACCCTCGACGGACTCGGGGCCCCCTTCGTCAGGCGCATCGAGGGCGACCCGTCGGCCGTCGTCGGCCTGTCGCTCCATACCCTCCGGCTACAGCTCAATCGCGGGGGCGTCGCGATCACCGACCTCTGGTGACGTGGTCTTCAGACGCCCCTGAGATCCAGTACGACCGCACCCGCGACCGGGCGGAGCCGCTCGGCGATGCGTTCGAAGTGCTTGGCCCATGTCGGCACTTTCTGCACACCGCTGGGGAAGACGTACATGTTCCGGCGGCCGTGCAAGCGCCATCCCCCTTGGTCCGCCAGTCGGAGGAAGGCGCGCACGGGGAACACCCGCTCTCCCTCGGTTAGCACGTGGTAGGCCAAGACGTAGGGATGAACACGGTTGGGTTCCATGGCCCGCCACTGCCCCCCGGGACGGACTGCCTGGCGGACCTGAGCAACGACGTCACCGACGTCCTCGACGTGGTGCAACATGTCGACGCTGATGACCAGACCCGCCGAAGCGCCTCCGACGATCGACCCCAGGTCCTCGGCAGTGCCGACCTCGAAGCGTGTGTTTCTCAACCCGGCGCTCTCAGCCTGTTGGCGGGCGAACTCGACGTAGTTCTGCAGCGGCTCTACGCCGACGAACGACCGATCGGGGTGTCGCTCGGCGAGCTGCCGGAGCAGAACGCCCGTCCCCGCACCGATCTCGACAACGGTTCCCTCTGAGTGGGCCACCACGTTGTCGAAGAACTCGAGTCGCCGTCGTGCCATGTGACCCGAGGCCCGCATCTCGTCATACCCATGAGGGTCTGCGTCGAAGGACGCGTTCAGCGACTGCTCTCGATGGGGGCCAGACCTGCCGTCGTCGGAGTCCATCTCACCAACGTAGGGGCAAGACAGTTCCGGTTCCTGCAGGTGCGGCCGAGACGCTCGGCGCGCCCCTGATCGAGGATCCTCGCGACGGGCTGGCTACAGTCCGACGGGTTCTCATCGAGGAGGCTGCGCTGTGCAGAAGGTCCTGATCGCCAACCGGGGCGAGATCGCCGTCCGGGTCGCCCGCGCGTGCAAGGACGCCGGCCTGACCAGCGTCGCCGTCTACGCCGAGCCCGACCGGGACGGCCTGCACGTGCGGGTCGCCGACGAGGCGTTCGCGCTGGGCGGGAACACCCCGGGCGAGTCCTACCTGGTGATCGACAAGATCATCGAGGTCGCGAAGCAGTCCGGGGCCGACGCCGTGCACCCCGGCTACGGCTTCCTCTCCGAGAACGCCGACTTCGCCCAGGCCGTCCTCGACGCCGGGCTCACCTGGATCGGGCCCTCCCCCGCGGCGATCATCGCCCTCGGCGACAAGGTGCAGGCCCGGCACATCGCCACATCCGTCGGCGCGCCCCTGGTGCCGGGCACGACCGACCCGGTCGACGGCGGCGACGAGGTCGTGGCCTTCGCTGAGGAGCACGGCCTGCCGGTGGCGATCAAGGCCGCCTTCGGCGGTGGCGGCCGTGGGCTCAAGGTCGCCCGCACCATGGAGGAGATCCCCGAGCTCTTCGACTCCGCCGTCCGCGAGGCCGTGTCGGCCTTCGGCCGCGGTGAGTGCTTCGTGGAGAAGTTCCTGGACCACCCCCGCCACGTCGAGGCGCAGGTACTGGCCGACACCCACGGCAACGTCGTCGTCGTCGGCACCCGGGACTGCTCGCTCCAGCGCCGCAACCAGAAGCTGGTCGAGGAGGCGCCCGCGCCCTTCCTGACCGACGAGCAGCGCGAGCGCATCCACTCCAGCGCCAAGGACATCGTCCGCGGGGCCGACTACGTGGGTGCCGGCACGGTCGAGTACCTGGTGGGTGTGGACGGCGACATCTCGTTCCTCGAGGTGAACACCCGCCTGCAGGTCGAACACCCCGTGAGCGAGGAGACCAGCGGCATCGACCTGGTCCGCCAGCAGTTCCGGATCGCCGACGGCCTGCCGTTGGAGATCACCGAGGACCCGGTCCCGCGTGGGCACAGCATCGAGTTCCGGATCAACGCCGAGGACGCCGGCCGGGGTTTCCTCCCCGCCCCCGGCCCGGTCACCGGGCTCACCGTGCCGCAGGGCCCCGGCGTGCGGTGGGACTCCGGCGTCGTGCTCGGCGGCGAGGTCGCCGGCGCGTTCGACTCCATGCTCGCCAAGCTCATCGTCACCGGCGCCACCCGGTCCGAGGCCCTCGACCGGGCCCGCCGGGCGCTGGACGAGCTCCAGGTCGACGGCATGGCCACGGTCATCCCGTTCCACCGGGCCGTCGTCCGGGACGAGGCCTTCACCTCCGAGCCCTTCAGCGTGCACACCCGCTGGATCGAGACCGAGTGGGACAACCAGGTCGAGCCGTTCGGTGCCGCCGCCGAGGGCGACGAGCCCGAGGAGCGGCAGACCGTCGTCGTCGAGGTCGGCGGCCGGCGGCTCGAGGTCTCGCTGCCCGCCGGGCTGGCTGCCGGGGGTGGCGCACCCGCCGGCACTGCTGCCAAGCCCCGCAAGCGCGGGGGCGGCGCGGGCGGCTCCGGTGCGTCCGGGGACAGCCTCACCTCGCCGATGCAGGGCACGATCGTGAAGGTCGCGGTCGAGGACGGTGCGACCGTGGCGGCCGGGGACCTGGTCATGGTCCTCGAGGCGATGAAGATGGAGCAGCCGATCACTGCGCACAAGGCCGGGACGGTGTCCGGGCTGTCGGCCGAGGTGGGGGCCACGGTCACCAGTGGCGCGGTTCTCTGCACCATCACCGACGACGTGACCGGCTGATCATCGAAACCCGGCTGCACCTGCCGGTTACGCCGCAGCAGGCGACGACCAGAGCTCACGGCCCGCAGAACTGATGACTGCCAGCGATCCGTCGTCGAGCAGCTGGGCCACCGCACCCGGGTTGTTCCACGTCCCGGCATGCCATGTCACCGCACCCGAGGGCCCGTAGGACAC